>CAWJBH010000010.1:0-234756 GCA_963841125.1 uncultured Acidobacteriaceae bacterium | reverse complement strand
GAGAACCCAGTCTCGCTTCACTACAAGGGAGTCACCCTGACGCCGGGTGGATTCCTCGTGGCTGAAACCGTGTGGCGGAACCGCGCTCTCGGTGGCGAAGCTACACCCTTCAACTCCTTGACTATGCCCGGTGCGTCGCAGAGCAATATCTCGGAGTTCTTCGGGTCGGGTCGCCAGTCGCGCCTCTCGATGATGGCCACGGGCCAGTTGGCGAACGTCAAACTGAACGGCTATTACGAAGCCGACTTCCTCGGCGTCGGCACCAGCTCCAACCCCAACCAGACCAATAGCTACCCCCTCCGCCAACGCCAGGCATGGGCGCAGGCGGCCTTTGGCGATGGTTGGACCATCACCGGCGGCCAGATGTGGACCTTGCTGACCGAAACCAAACACGGCGTGGATAACCGCACCGAAGCAACTCCCATGACCATTGACCCAAACTATACCGTGGGCTTCACATTTGCCCGGCAGTATGGACTCCGTCTCTCCAAGGGTTTCAACAACAAGGCGTGGCTCGCCGTGTCGATCGAAAACCCTCAGGCCACGATCGCCACGCATGGCAATGCTGACAATTTTCTCCTCGGCTCCGCCGGTGCCGGAGGTGGTCTCTACAATGCTGGTGCCAGCGCGAGCGCCGCAGGCACTGCTGCCAACCTCGCCAACTACTCGTTCAACCCGTCGCCCGATATCATTGCAAAATTCGCCTTTGAGCCGGGCTTCGGACACTACGAAGTATTCGGGATCTTCAGCCGTTTCCGCGACCGCATCTTTCCTTGCGAAGAGAATTTTGCCAGTGCCGGTTGCGGTGCCCTCACCGCTGCCAGCGCGGCGCAAGCCTACAACAGTTCGACGAATGGCGGCGGCATTGGCGCCAATGCCCGCTGGTCGTTCGACAACAAGCACGTCGACTTCGGTTTGCACGCCTTTACCGGCAGAGGCGAAGGCCGTTACGCCGCCAGCGGTCTCCCCGATGCTTCAATCCATGCCGACGGATCGATCGATTTGATCCGAACCGCCCAGGCTCTCGGAACCCTGGAATACCACGCGCGAAAGTTCGACGTCTACTTCAACGCCGGCGTGGATTATGCCGGTCGCTCGTGGGATTTCGACCCCATTTCCGGCAAATACGTCGGCTACGGATCGCCCAAGTTCAGCAATGCCGGCTGCTTTACGGAAGTCGCCCCCACCACCGCCACCGGGTTCTTCCCGAGCGGCCTTGCGACCTGCACCGCCGACACGCGCGCCGTGGTCGAGGGCACCTTCGGCTTCTGGTTCAAGCCTTATGATGGATCCAAAGAAAAGGTAAACCGCGGCCGCATCCAATTTGGACCGCAGTTCTCCTACATTAACCGCAATGTTTGGTCAGGAGTGGGCGGAGATCCCCATGGGCTTGACGCGATGATCTACACGTCTTTCCGCTATTACTTGCCGTAAACACAACCGGGCCCGCGTCACCCTCTGACGCGGGCCCACCAGCTTTCAATCGGCAAGTTCAACGGACACTGCAATTCCTGGAGGGCGCTTTCCCTTCGGAATCACCGCCGGCCTGGTTTTGGGCTACTCTCCTTTTATCCGGGCCGGTGGTGTTAGCCTTCCTTCACCCACCTTACTTCTCCTAGCCGCAAACGTCGCACAGGGCTTGGTGCGGCGCGTGTTTTCGTGGCAAATTCGTTGTATTTTGGGCAAGAGAAGCCGTACTATGTGCGAAAACAAAAAACAAAGTTCAAATCTGCATATCAGCTGAATTTGGCAGGTGACGGCTGGAATTCACTTGCTGACGCTCCTACCGCCGCAACGCACGCAACTGTGGCATAACACGTCAAATTCAGCGATTGGGGTAACGGTGCTGAACCAAGAGAGGATTGCAGCTTTCAGGGCCAGCTTGCACGGCGGGCTGATTGAGCCAGGCGATCCGGGTTACGACGCGGCTCGCAAGGTATACAACGCGATGATCGACCGGCGCCCACGACTGATTGCGCGCTGCGCGGACGTAGCCGACGTCATGGCGGCGGTGAATTTCGGACGCGAGCAGAAGCTGCTGGTGGCCATCCGCGGCGGCGGACACAACGCGGGCGGGCTGGGAGTGTGCGATGACGGATTGGTGATCGATCTTTCGCCGATGAATTATGTTCGCGTCGACCCGAAAAAGAAAACCGTGCAGGTTGGCGGCGGCGCCCTCTGGCGCGACGTGGACCATGCGACCCATGCCTTCGGTCTCGCCGTTCCTGCGGGCATCATTTCGAGTACTGGCGTCGCCGGGTTGACCTTGGGCGGCGGGATCGGCTACTTGACGCGGCGCTACGGCCTGACGATCGACAATCTGCTGGCCGTCGAAATGGTTCTAGCCGACGGACGATTCGTTACCGCCAGCGCCAAGGAAAATGCCGACCTGTTCTGGGCGGTGCGCGGCGGAGGCGGCAACTTTGGCGTCGTAACGTCGTTTCTGTTCAAGGCGCAACCCGTGCACACCGACTACGGCGGCCCGATGTTTTGGCCAATGGAAGACGCCGAGGAAATGATGCGCTGGTACCGCAGTTCATCGCGAAGGCGCCCGATGACGTCTATGGGTTCTTTGCTTTCCTCACCGTTCCGCCGGCGCCGCCGTTCCCCGAGCATCTGCACAACAAGAAGATGTGCGGCATCGTGTGGTGCTACACCGGACCGGTCAAGAAGGCGGAGAAGGTGTTCAAGCCGATCCGGAGCTTTAAGGCGCCAGCGTTCGACATGGTCGGCCCGATTCCGCATCCGGTCCTGCAAAGTCTGTTCGATCGTCTCTATCCGCCGGGCCTGCAATGGTACTGGAAGGCCGATTTCGTGCGCACACTCCCGACGAAGCCATCGCGCTCGCACGTGAAGTACGCTGCGAACTTGCCGACGATGCAGTCGACCATGCACCTGTATCCGGTCAACGGCGCCGCGAGCCGCGTCAAGAACAGCGCGACACCGTGGTGTTACCGCGACGCGACGTGGACCGCGGTGATTGTCGGCGTCGATCCCGATCCCGCGAAGAAGGAAAAAATCTCCGCCTGGGCCAAAGAGTATTGGAGTGCACTTCATCCCTACTCCGCCGGAGGCGCGTACATCAACTTCATGATGGAGGAGGGCGAGGATCGCATTCGGGCGACCTATGGCAAGAATTACAACCGCCTGGCGAAGATCAAGAAACGCTACGATCCGGGGAACCTGTTCCGCGTGAATCAAAACATCAAGCCGGATGAAAGAGGGTGGGCGAAGCCTCACTGTTCGTCCTCACTGCGAAAGAAGTCGGCCATGGCCAAACCCTTATCAGCCCAGCCCAGATTAGACGTTGGCAATCCGAGTCCTTGCGCCATCAGCCGCAGGATGTCCCCTTCATCGTAGCTCTGGTTGTAGTTGCGTTTGTCGCCACCGTGCGACTTGTAGCCTCTCTTGCTGAACGCGCTGACCACTACCAGTTCGACTTTCCCGCCACAGCCTTGCCCTTCAGTTGTGGTGTCGCAGTCTGGGTATCCGCTATCACCGTTCTCGTCAAAAACGATGATCAGCAGCCCCTTGCCGCCCTTTTGAAAGTACGAACTCTCAACCAGAGGTTCGATCTCGGTTTTCAGCCAGTCGTCGAACGTCCCGATCGGGCAGTCGTGCGCGTCGTCACAGCCGTTCGGCACCACCCATGAGAATGTCGGCAGATCGTGATCGGCTAAATCCTTGGCGAATCGGCTGAAGCATACGTAGTGGCCTGTCTCTTGGTTGATCGTAGTCATGTATTCGAGCGGATCATGACGGACGTAATAAGTTCCCGGATTCAGTCCGCCACAGTTCTTGATGCTAGGAAGGCTCTCCACATAGTCCTTCCAGGTTTTGCCCGCGTTCTGAACCTCCAGAGCGATATTGTTCTTCGACACGGGAAAGCTCTCAGGTGTCTCGCCGTCATCATCGGTGAGGATATTCCCGGTGGCCAGATTCAAATAGTTGCCGATCGAAGGATGTGTGTCTGAGTAATAGTTCACTCCAAGGCCGTAAGTGTTCGCCAGCGAGGTCAAGTACGGCATATTCGTAGAATTGTAGGAGATGCCGTAATTCTGGTTCTCCGCCAGCACGATCACTACGTGCTCGAACGTCGGCAGCGTCTGACCCAAAGCTGAGGGAATAAAGACAGAGGCTCCGAGCAGCAACATTAGACCCAGCCTAAGTACATTCTTGACCCGTTTCATCTGTGAAACCTCTCGCGTAATCGTTGACAGCACAGGAATCTGCTGGTTGTTGTACCTTTGGGCTTGGAATTGATCGCGGTTACACCTAGCTCGCAGTGTTGGGGCCCGCCAGAAAGCCGCCGTCGAGAACTAAGGAGTGGCCCGTCATAAAGGATGCGCGCTCCGAGCACATCCACACCACGGCCTCAGCAATTTCCGCCGGCCTTCCGAAACGCCCGATGGGATGATAACTGACAAGATTCTTGCGGGCGATCGGAGTGTCAAAGAGGCGCTTGCCCATGGGCGTTTCGATCACCGCGGGACACACGGCGTTGATCCGAATCCCGCTTCGAGCGGTTTCCAGCGCAGCGGACTTCGTCAGCCCCACCACTCCATGTTTGCTCGCACTATACGTTGCCGCGTCAGCAGTGCCGACCAGACCCGCAATCGACGCCATGTTTACAATGGCTCCGCCACCTCCCTGCTTGAGCATCTGTTGAATTTGGTACTTCAAGCACAACCAGACGCCCTTCAGGTTGATGGCGATGGTCTGATCCCAATCGTCTTCAGATTGCTCAATGATAGGCACCCAGACGCCTTCGATCCCAGCGTTATTAAAGGCGACGTCCAAGCGGCCAAACTTCTCCACCGCCTTCTGAACCAAAGCCTCCACCTCGAACGCTTTCGACACATCCGTTTTCACAAACAGGCCGTCGCTGCCTGCGGCTCGGATCAGTTCGACGGTTTCCGTGCCTTCCGGTTCACGTCTGCCCGCAACCACCACCCTGGCTCCAGCCTTCGCAAAAAGCACGGCGGTTTCGCGGCCAATACCCGACGTCCCGCCAGTCACCAGCCCAACTTTACCCTCCAACTCTCTCGTCAAACCTTCCGTCAATTCAGACCTCTCAAGTGGAACATCTCGGGATGGAACGCAAAGTGTAGGCTGGGCATGAAGCTCCCGTCAAACCGGCTCTTCTGATGCCCGTGAGTCCGGATAGTAGAGATAATTGAAAAGAAAACCAGGTTCAGAAACCGGCTTCAGAACTACAATTCTAGCGATGACAAAATCTATCGCAACTCCCTCCGGTGCATCCGGAAGCAGAAACGCCGAACTCGTGGGCACGTGGAAGCTGGTGTCCGCCTCGAGCGTGACGTCTAAAGGGAAGCGAGACGAAACGCCGTACGGCGCCGCCCCCGTGGGCTTTCTCAGCTATTCAGAGGACGGCAGAGTAACCGCCCTGATCAGCCATGGCGGGCGAAAACCACTTGGTGCCATCCCGCAGGTAGAAGAACAAGCTGAAGCCTTCAAAACATTTTTTGCCTATTCTGGACGATACACACTCAGCAATGACAAAGTGGTGCATCACATTGAAATATGTTCGATCCAGAATTATGTCGACAAGGACTTGATTCGCAACCTCAAAGTCGAGGGCGATCAAATCAAACTGACTACCCCACCCACGCCGGTAAATGGAACAATCCAAACCGTCGAATTAATTTGGCAGCGTCTGCCGGTCGGCTCCTGATAAGCATTCAGGAGAATTCCGCAGTGCCTTTGAAGATTGGTGGTCGTGCAGTTTGGCTTTTGCACGACTTTGTCATCCTGAGCGTAGCCGCTTTTCAGGCGTAGCGAAGGATCTCCAGCTCAAGCGGCCCAACGCGTAAGCCGAGCTGCACCACCACTTGAAGATTCACTGAAACGTTCCCAAGAACCG
Source organism: uncultured Acidobacteriaceae bacterium (assembly GCA_963841125.1). Classification (GTDB taxonomy): domain Bacteria; phylum Acidobacteriota; class Terriglobia; order Terriglobales; family Acidobacteriaceae; genus Sulfotelmatobacter. Next base: position 228,872 of record CAWJBH010000010.1, on the reverse strand, counting down.
TCCATGTTAAGCTCAAAATCAGTGAAGCTTTCCGGCTTTCTGCGTTACCTGAGAGTCTGCTTACCCAATAGGTGAAGGTGTCCATGGATATTCCCACCAGAAAAGTTCTTTTCAGCGACGAAATTCTGCAGGATCCATATCCCACATACGCCAGCTTGCACGACGAAGGCCCGTTGCATTTCGTGCGTGTTGGCGACAAATTTGCCGTGTGGTCGATTTTCAGTTACGCGGAGTGCTCCTCGATTGCGAAAGACCCCAGGTTATCTGCGAAACGCGCGCAGCAGATGTTATTGTCTTTGCCGCTCAGCCGCCAATCGGAGTTCAAAGAACTCGCCCGCATGCTCGGATTGTGGCTCATTTTCATGGACCCCCCGGAGCACACCCGGCTGCGCAAACTCCTTAACAAAGGATTTTCCCCCGCGGCGATCGAGGGCTTGCGCCCGCAAGTCGAGGCCATCGTTGATCGCATGCTGAAGCCTTTGCAGCAGGGCTCCGAAATCGATCTGATGCGCGAGTTCGCAAATCCCATGCCGGTGCGCATCATTCTGGAAATGCTCGGAATACCACAGGATCTGAAGGACACATTTGTCGAGTGGTCGCGGGCCATTGCCATATTTCGAGGCAGTCCAGATCGCACGGTGGAACAAGCCCGCGCCGCCCAGGATGCTCTAATTGAGTTAACCGATTTTTTCCGGAAGACCGTCGCGGAACGGAGACGCAAGAAAGGCAACGACCTGATCAGCCTTCTAATCGATATCGAGGAAGAAGGAGAAGTACTCACCGAAGAAGAGTTATATGCGCAGTGTATCGCGCTGCTTTTCGCGGGGCACGAGACGACTCGAAATCTCATCGGCAACGGAATGTACACGCTGCTGCGGCACCCGCAAGAGACAGACGAACTGCGAGAGAAACCGGAGATGATCCGCACCGCCGTGGAAGAACTTCTCCGCTATGAGAGCCCCGTACAATTCACCGCTCGCGTGCTCAAGGAAGACATCGAGGTTTGCGGCCAGCGCATACCGAAAAAATGGTCGATCCTGTGCATGCTTGGCGCCGCGAATCGGGATCCGAAGAAATTCAAAGATCCAAATCAGTTAAACCTGAAAAGGCTGAACAACGAACACCTGGCATTCAGCGCCGGCCCGCACTTTTGCATCGGGGCTCAACTCGCCCGGCTAGAAGGACAAATCGCGCTCCTGAATCTGGTGCAGCGCTTTCCGAAGATGAAGCTAGCTGGTCCACAACCGGAGTGGGCTTCCACCTTTGGATTCAGAGGCCTGAAAAGTCTTCCTGTAATTACGTGAAAACCTCGTTCGAGCCACTGCGCCACGCCCGACTCGCGAGACGGTTTATAAAAGCCGCGAATCCCCCACGACTTTGTTCGCGAAGATTTTCCGCTAGACCTGCAGAACGTCGCCTTCTCGCGCGACCATCTCATACAGCACCGGATTAACGAAGAAGCCGATGAACAGCCGGGAGATGAGGCCAGCCACAATGACGATGGCGAATGGCCTTTGAGTATCCGAACCAATGCCCGTAGAAAGCGCCGCCGGCAGCAACCCAAGGCAGGCCACGAGAGCCGTCATCATAATCGGGCGAAGCCGCAAGAGTGAAGCTTCGCGCGTGGCCATGCGGATATCCATTCCCTCCTGCCGCAGCTTGTTGATGTAGGAAACGAGAATGACGGCGGTCTCCACCGAAACTCCGAGCAACGCCAACAGCCCCAGGACTGACGAAACACTGAAGGGAGTGTGAGTGATCTTCAGCGCCACCAGCGCACCCACGGGTTCAGTCATGATCACACCCAGCGCAATGCTAACGGGGAATTTGAAATTTCCGTAGAGCGCAAACAGGATCATGAAAATTAGAACCACAGCAAGCGGGCCGATAAAGTACATCTGCGATTTCGCCTCAAGAAACTGGCTATATTCCCCGCCCCATTCCATCCGGTAGCCCTGCGGCAGGATTACCGCCTTCTTCACTGCTGCCTGGCCGTCTTGCACCGCCCGCTCCAGATCGCGCCCCTCGATACTGTATTGCACGCCGATGTAGCGGGAGTTGTTTTCACGATAAATAAAAGACGCGCCGTTTCCCTGGCTGATGTTGGCGAGTTGGCTCAGTGGTATCTGCTGCCCGTCCGGTGTGCCAACCAAAAGATTTCCGATCTCATGCGCGCTGCTGCGGAATTGCGGTTGCATGCGTACAACCAGATCGAACAGCTTCTCTCCTTGAATCACTTGAGTAACCGCCTGCCCGCCTACCGCGGCCGAAATCACAGCTTCCACATCCGCAACATTGATCCCATAGCGCGCAATCTTGTCACGATCAACGTCGACCAGAAGGCTGGGCTGGCCCAGTTCTCGCACCACCGTGAGGTCGGTAAACCCTGCCACGTTGGCGAGTATGTTCTTGATCTGGATTGCCTTGTCCTGAAGTACGCTCAAATCCTCGCCGTAAATCTTGACCGCCAAAGAGCTCTTCAGGCCAGTGAGTGCTTCATCCACGGCATCTTCGGCGGGCTGGGTGTAATTAAAGATAATCCCGGGAAAGGCCGTGAGTTTCTTATTGATCGAGTCGATGAGCTGTTTTTTCTCACTGATCTCGCCGGTCCATGCTTTGTCTTTATAAGGCTTGAGGCCAACATAGAATTCACAATTAAAAAAGCCCGTGGGATCGGTGCCATCGTCCGGCCGCCCCAACTCTGATCCTACGACGGTAACCTGCGGATACGACCTCAAAATGTCGCGTATCTGCGGAGCGATGCTGCTGGCTTCCTCAAACGAAATGGTGTAAGGCATGGTAGCCCGCACCCAGAGCGCGCCTTCATCAAGGTGGGGCATGAATTCGCCGCCGATGAAGGGCACCAGCAGCAAAGTCGCCCCGAAGATCAAGGTCGCAATCGCTACAGTAGTTTTGGGCCGGTCAAGCGCCCAATCGAGTGGACCCGCATATTTTCCCTTCATCCATTCAAATGCGCGATTGCGCTTCTCGGTCACGCCGCTCTTGAACCAATAGGACGCGAGCACGGGAATCAGCGTAAGCGTCAGGATGAGCGCGCCAACCAACGCAAACGACATGGTCTCAGCCATGGGATGGAACAGTTTTCCCGAAGGCCCGCTCAAAGCGTAAATCGGGAGATACCCGGCGAGGATGACGGCCACCGAATAGAAGATCGGGCGGTCCACATCTTTTGCGGCCGCGAGAATCACCTCGTTCAACTTGTACTGTTGTCCTTCCCGCAGTGCCAGCTCGCGGTAAATGTTTTCTACCATCACCACGGTGCCATCGATGACAATTCCGAAATCAATGGCGCCGATGGAAAGCAAATTCGCGGCAACGTCATGCGCGTGGAGCACGATGAAAGCAAACAGAAGCGAGAGAGGAATGGTGAGCGCGACAATAACGGCAGCGCGAAAGCTGACCAGGAAGAAAATCAGCACGACTAAAACCAGCACCATGCCGCGAAGCAGGTTCGCTTCCACCGTGTCCGTAGTCAGATCCACCAATTCGCTGCGGTCGTAATAAGGATGGATTTTAACGTCCGGCGGCAGATCCTGATGGTTCAGTTCCTCGGTCTTTGCCTCAACTCCCTTCAGAACGTTCTGCGTCTGCTCCCCGCGCAGCATGAGGATGACGCCCTCAACGGCATCATCGTTTTTCTGAAAGCCGAATTCCCCCAGCCGTGGCGCGTGCCCAATCGTCACATCTCCAACATCACGCACTCGGATAGGCACGCCTTTATTGGCGCCGACAACAATGTTTCCAATGTCATCCGTGTTCTTTACCAGCCCGATCCCGCGAACGTAATAGAACTGTCCCCCCTGAGAATAAAATCCACCGCCGGCATTCGAGTTATTCGCCGCTAGAGCTGCATTGACTTGTGGAATAGTCAGGTGATACCCGTAGATACGCGCCGGGTCGAGCAGCACCTGATATTGCATCACCGTTCCGCCGAAGCCTGAATCGTCAGCCACGCCGTGCACGGAACGATAAGCTCTCTCAATCACCCAGTCCTCAATTGTTTTCAGTTCCTGCGGACTGCGGTCGGGACTTTCCAGAACATAGCGATACACCAGTCCACTCGGACTGAACAGAGGCGCGAGGCTCGGAGTCACGGCCGTCGGCAACGTAGCTTGCGCCAGCCGCTCAAAAACGATTTGCCGCGCAAAGTAATCGTTGGTGCTGTCCTCGAAGGTCAGGATGAGATCCGACAGCCCATAAAGCGAGATCGAACGCATCACCACCATGTGCGGGACGCCGTTCATTTCAAGTTCAAGAGGAAGCGTGACCAACCGCTCGACTTCTTCAGCCGCGTGGTCGGGCCACTGGGTGATGATTTCAACCTGCGGAGGCGAGAGGTCGGGATAGGCGTCCACAGGCATCCGCTGAAAAGACAGGATTCCTCCGACCGTGATGAAAGCGGTCAGCATCAGCACCAGAAACCTTTGACGCAGCGCCGCTTGGACTATTCGGTGGATCATTCAGATGTGGTGGACACTATCCTTGCCAAAGTGTTTGAAACGCTTGCTCAAAGCCTGCCCGATCTGGCTAGCGCTGCAGTGAGTTCGCAAACTGCAGGAACAAACTTCCATTCCCGACCACTTGGTCCCCCGGCTTTAGCCCGCTGGTAATTTCTGTCTTTCCGTTCAGGCTTTCTCCGAGCGTGACCGAGCGTCTTCCAAACTGGTTCGCAGATGCCGCGGCATAAACAAAAGGCTGGTTCTCGCTATCGCGCAACACAGACGCATCCGGAAGCGCAATGGCATTTTGGATCGTGCCTGCGTTTACCGTCGCAACCACGTACATGTCTTTCTTCAGTTTTTCGCCGGGATTGTTGGTCTCGATGCGCGCCTGCAGCGTGCGCGTGCTCGGATCGAGCGATGCTGCCACATACGCAATGCGCCCGTGGAACGCTTCCGGATAAGTATCTGTCTGAATGGAGACCTGATCCCCAACGCGCACGTAAGGCAAGTCCTTTTGATAGACATTGACCAGCACCCAGACCGTGCTGATATCGGAAATCATGAAACATTGCGTGGTGCCAGGTTGAATAAGTTGTCCCGCGGAAACATCCTGCTCAACCACCAGCCCGCCAATCGGCGCTTTCACGGGAACCTCAAATGAAGGCGGAGCTTTCACCAGCGCATCAGGATCGGTGACTCCCATAACTTTCAAAGCCGCCTGCGCGGACACCAGGTCGCCGCTGGCCTGCACCTCGGCCGACTCCGCCTGCTCCACGTTTTGTTCGGCAATCGCATGATGCTCGTATAAATCCTTGGCGCGAGTGTTGGCCTTTTGTGCCAATAGGTAGACATCCTTCGCCTTCAAGTAGTTGGAACGAAGCTGCGAGTAATCGGGACTCGCCACGTACAGCATGGGCTCGCCCTGACTCACTTTCTGCCCCGGCACCACCACTACCCTGCTCACCGGTCCGCTCACCTGCGTGATGACCGGCGTAGTACGAAAACTGTTGTACGCCACGGCCCCCGTCAGCCGCAGAGATCGAGTCAGCGTTGTGGGCTGCACCGTCAGCACCTGCACATGCGACATTTGATCTTGCGGAATCGTAAACAGCTCGGGATTGCTCGAGTTGTTTGCGCTGCCAGCGTTAGCGGCGCCATTCGACCCCGAGCCCTGGCAGCCGGCCAGCACCAGCATGATCGCCAATAGGGCGGCCAATGCAGCCAGCCTCCGCCAACGATTGTGCACGCTCATGGCAGATTCCTCGTTCCCTCAGCTTCCTTCAGTTGCTCAAGAGCGGTCATATAAGAGGCCAGCGCCTGACGGTAAGCCAACTGAACGGACCGGTAGCTGCGCTCGGCGTCAAGAAAATCCAACAGGCTGGCGGCGCCGCGCTTATACGCATACTCGCTGATGTCACGTGAATCCTGCGCCTGCTTGAGGTATCCGGAAGTATAGAGCTGCACCACTTCGTCATTGCTCCTCACCGCCTCATAAGCATTCGCCACATCGGAGAGAACCGTATCGCTGGCCGCCTGTTGCTGCTCTTGCGCCTGCGTGAGCGCATAACCCGTACGTGCAATCTCTCCTTGATTGCGGTTGAAGATCGGCAACTCAAAATTCACAAAGATCGAAGCAGTGTTCTCGCCGGAAACATGAGTAAAGTCGTACGTACCGTTTACGTCCACCTTGCCGTTCGCTTTGGCCAAAAGGATTTGGCTCTGCGCCGCCGTCATCCCCAGCTCCGCAGCACGAAAATCGGGGCGCTCGCGCAGTGCCTTCGCCTGCATGTCTTCCAGATTCGCCTTGAGGGGCTGGTATGCCAGATCGCCAATCACGTCAAAATCGGCGGGCACCGCGTTGTAGCCCAGAAACTCGCGCAGGCTAACCAGCGCCTGCACCTTCGCCAGCCGGGCCGAGGACACATCGGTCTGAAACTGCAGAAGCTGCAGCTTGATCTTAAGATAGTCGCCTTCCCCAATGTATCCGGCTTTGAGTTGCGTCTCGCTGATGTCGACCGTCTGCTGGAAGCCCTTCAGGTCCTGGAGCGCGAACTGTAGAGTGGATTCCGCCAGCAAAACGCTGACGAACTGCTGGCCCACGTTGAAAGCCAGGGTTCGCTCAGCGTCGGTGACTTGCGCACGTGTTACGGCCGTCTGGTCGCGGGCAGCCTGCAGGCGCCGCTGCCGTTTGTGGCCGCGTTCGAACAGGTATCCGATCCCAACATCGAACTGCTGAGTTTCATTCAGATTGTCGCCGGAGAAATCTTGCGGACTGAAAAATGGCACGAACTGGCTGTCAGCTCCCAGAGTCGGATTGGGACGCAGGTTCGCGGTAATCTCCTGCGCCTGATTTTGAAGAATCAGAGTTCGCGTAGCCTTGATGGAATGGTTGTGCGCCAGCGCCAGATCAATTGCCTGGTCCAGACTGATCAGCGTCGTACTCTGCCCGCCAGCGGTTCCTGCTAGCAGCAGGAAAGAGATCGCCGCCGGGGCGAATATTCGAAAGTAGCTGGAGCGCATAAGGGTTGGGATCAAAGCGCGCTGTCTGTGTCGCGAAACAGATCTCAAGCAGAAGCTCGAACCTGACGAACCTCTCGCCCGCTCTGTCGTCGCTATCATCCTCCTAGGGTAAGACTGCGATTATGGCCCGAATGGATGTATTCTAACCCACCGGCCTCACGATTCTCGAACAGACGCGCCAACGCTATCGCTTCGTCGTCGGTTTTTGTTATTTGGCATCACCCTGGGCGGGAAGAAGAACTAAAGCGATCAGGATGGAAAGAAGCGCCCTCATGTTGACCAACTGAGATGCGAAAAACCGGCTGGTCGATGCTTCAGCAACTAACTGTTTGGGGAAGCGAAAAATCCCGTGTCGGACCTCGTGCAGTTTTTCAGCTTAAGCAACTTAAGCAACAACTGAGTGTTCTCAGACGTCAGCGAGGAGTTCGATATTCGTTCGGGACCCTTAAAAAAAAGCCAGCGAAGATGGAGAACGTCACAATGCACTAACTCTCCGAAATGAAATGGCTCCTCAGGTAGGACTCGAACCTACAACCCTTCGGTTAACAGCCGAATGCTCTGCCATTGAGCTACTGAGGAGTGTTGTGAAGCGCGCGCGGAGCGCGCGCTTGTTTTGTTTATCATAGCATCCTGGTGTGCGGTCTGAAAATATTGTGTGTGTATCGCGGAGCGTGCGCTGGGGCTGGGTCTTGTGAGGTGCTTATGGGCGGCGGAGGTGGTTGGTTGTTGGCTTTGGTGGTTTTTGTTTTGGCGGTTTGTGGGGGCGCGGGGGGGCAGGGTTCTGGGCCGGTTGGGGCTGCCTCGGGTGGTCCTCCTCGGGCTGAGGTGCGGCCGCTGGAGGAGACTTACTTCGGGACGAAGGTTAGCGATAAATATCGGTGGCTGGAGGACTCGACTAGTCCGGAGACTCGGAAGTGGGTTGGGGAGGAGATGGCTTATACGCGGGCATTGCTTGATCCGCTATCGGGGCGGGAGGCGATTCATGCGCGGCTTACTTCCCTGCTTCATATCGGCGACATTGGGGTGCCGCGGATTGGCGGGAAATATTATTTCTATACGCGGCGGGACGGATTGCAGAATCAGCCTGTGCTTTATGTGCGGGAAGGGATTGACGGGAAAGACCGCGTGCTGGTCGATGTGAACTTGCTTGCGGCTGATGGAACTGTTGCTCTGGACTGGTTCGAGCCTGCGGTCCACGGGAAGTATGTTGCTTATGGGACTTCTTCGAGTGGATCGGAGATGAGCACTTTGCACGTCATTGAGACCAAGACGGGGAATCTGTTGCCGGACACGATTGGACAGACTCGCGCGGCCAGCATTGCATGGATGCCCAACAACTCTGGTTTTTATTACACACGTTATCCGAAAAAGGGGGATGTTCCCGAGGGACAAGAACAGTACAACCGGCGCGTGTTTTTTCACGAACTGGGGACTGATGCCGAGAGCGATCAGAAGATCTTTGGGGAAGGGCGTGATGCGGAGGATTGGCCGGAGGTTCGCCTCGACAACGATGGGCGGATGCTGCTGATCACGGTTTCGCAGGGCTGGACCAAGACCGAGTTGTTCCTGATGGATTTGAAGAAAGGCACGCCGCCCACGCGCATCACTACCGGGAAGAATTTTCTATATAGCGCGTCGGTTTATAACGGGCGGGTTTACATCGTTACGAATGAAGATGCTCCGCGCTTCCGGATGTTCGTGACGGAGGCGGGTGAGTACGACCGCGACGATTGGGAAGAGATCATTCCGCAGACGGGCGGGGTTTTGAAAGATGCGGAACTTTGGGGCGGAAAGATTTTCGCGCAGTACGAACAGAATGCGAGTTCGGAATTGAAAGTTTTCGATCTTGAGGGCAAGAATGTTCGCAATCTCGCTCTGCCGGCGATCGGGACTATTTTTGGCTCTGGCGGCAAGTGGGATCATGATGAAATGTTCTATGGATTCGAGTCATTCACGGTTGCTCCTTCGATTTACCGTTACGATTTGGAGAAAGGATCTACTTCACTTTGGGCCAAGGTGGACGCGCCGGGGATTGATCCCTCAGCCTATGAAGTTGAGCAGGAGTGGTTTCACTCGAAGGACGGGACTCGCGTGCCTATGTTTCTGGTGCACAAGAAAGGATTGAAGAAGGACGGGCTGAATCCGACTCTCTTGACCGGGTATGGAGGGTTTGACATCAGTCTTACGCCTTCGTTCTCGAGCGACATTTATCTTTGGCTGGAGCGTGGCGGGGTTTACGCCGTTGCCAACTTGCGCGGGGGTGCGGAGTTTGGGGAGGACTGGCATCGGGCTGGGATGCTCGACAAGAAGCAGAATGTTTTTGACGACATGATTGCGGCTGCGGAGTATTTGATTTCCGAGAAATATACTGACGCGAATCATCTGGCTATTGAGGGTGGATCGAACGGCGGGTTGCTGATGGGGGCGATGATTACGCAGCGTCCGGAGCTGTTTCGGGCTGTGGTTTGTTCGGTGCCTTTGCTCGATATGCTGCGCTATCAGAATTTTCAGATTGCCCGGCTTTGGATTTCTGAGTATGGGAGCGCGGAGAATCCGGAGCAGTTTAAGTGGCTTTATGCTTATTCTCCTTATCACCATGTTCGCGCGGGAGTGGAGTATCCGGCGGTTTTGTTTACTACGGCGGATTCGGATTCACGGGTGGATTCTATGCATGCTTTCAAGATGACGGCTTTGATGCAGAGCGTTTCGAAGCGGCCGGTTTTGTTGCGGGTGGAATCGAAGGGTGGGCATGGGGAGGGGATGCCTTTGGGGAAACGGATTGAGGAGTTGACGGATATGTATTCGTTTTTGTGGTGGCAGTTGGGGGTGAAGTGAGCAAGATTATTAGGGTCACAGCGCGTAGCGGCAGTGCGAATGGAGGGTTTTCCGATGAAGCCAAAATTCAAAGCTAGCCAGTTTCTCAGAATGTGGCCTCGAGCATTGTTTCACATGAAGGATGGGAAACCTATTCTCGAGAAGAATCTCGACGAGCCAGGAGTGTACGTTCTCTATCGTGACGACGTGCCTTATTACATCGGCAAGACAGGTACGACACTCCTTAAACGCCTTCGTAATCACGCGCTAAAGCCTAATGCTCGACGGTATAACTTTTGGAACTACTTCTCCGCCTTTCACATCAAGGACTCCTCTCATCGGGATGAAGTAGAGGCCATCTTGATTTCATCTATGCCCACAGCGAACAGTTCGCAGCCCAAGTTTGTGAAAGCACGCCTGGACCGTGGAGCGGCTAAGCTGATAAACAAGATGCAGGCCCTGATGCTGACTGGGAGAGAGGACACGAGCGGAGTGCCGAATCCTGAGGACGCTGAGGATGACGATGCCTAGCGTCTCTTCCGTCCCTACGGGACTTGGTTGTTCCCTTTTCTCTTTACCCACGGCTTGCGCCGTGGGCTGCATTCTTTCGCCGCTTTGCGGCTAGGGTTTGGTGGGCCTTACGCGGCGCTGAAGCGCCGCTCTTCCACGGTGGTGCCGGGTTTCGATATGCCTGAAGGCATACCCTGATACGAATTGTTCAAGGTCAAAAGCGACATCAACATCAAGAACGGCGCTGCGGGCTTCCGTGGTTCCCACCTTTCGCAAAAGACGCGAAAGATGGGGCACCCTCTTCTGATCAGGGTGCGGTCGAATTCAAAGTCAACGTCAAGGGTAATGGACAGGAGTGTCCGTTCCACACGGGCGATTTCTCTGCCGCCCCTGCGGGGCTCGTTTCTCTTTTTCTGCTTTACCCACGGCTTGCGCCGTGGGCTGCATTCTTTCGCCGCTTTGCGGCTGGGGTTTGGTGGGCCTTACGCGGCGCTGAAGCGCTGCTCTTCCGCGGGGGTGTTGGGGTTCGGTATGCGTGAAGGCATATCCTGATACGAGTTTTCCAGGTCAAAGGCAGCATCAACTTCAAGAACGGCGCTGCGGGCATCCGTGGTTCCCACTTTTCGCAAAGGACGCGAGAAATGGGGCACCCCGTCTAGGAGGGTGCGGTCGCAGTCGAAGGCAAAATCAACGTCAAAGGTAACGACAGGAGTGTCCGTTCTACACGGGTGCGGGTGGCGGCGAACATCACAGCAGGTTCCTCACTGGGCCTTTGGCCCTTTTCGGAATGACAAGGGTTAATTTAGGGTGGCTTTGCGCGGCGCTGAAGCGCCGCTCTCCACGGTGGTGTTGGCTTTCGGTATGCCTGAAGGCATACGCTGATACGAATCCTGAATCAACGTCAAAAGCAACTGACGGAGTGTCCGTTCCACGCGGGCGGCGCGGTGGTGGCGAAGGTCAACAGCAGGTTCCTCACCGGGCCTTGCGGCCCTGTTCGGAATGACAAAGGTTAATTTAGGGTGTCTTTATGCGGCGCTGAAGCGCTGCTCTTCCGCGGGGGTGTTGGGGTTCGGTATGCGTGAAGGCATATCCTGATACGAGTTTTCCAGGTCAAAGGCAGCATCAACTTCAAGAACGGCGCTGCGGGCATCCGTGGTTCCCACTTCTCGCAAAGGACGCGAGAAATGGGGCACCCCGTCTAGGAGGGTGCGGTCGCAGTCGAAGGCAAAATCAACGTCAAAGGCAACGACAGGAGTGTCCGTTCTACACGGGTGCGGGGTGGCGGCGAAAGTCAACAGCAGGTTCCTCACCGGGCCTTTGGCCCTGTTCGGAATGACAAGGGTTAATTTAGGGTGGCTTTGCGCGGCGCTGAAGCGCCGCTCTTCCACGGTGGTGTTGGCTTTCGGTATGCCTGAAGGCATACGCTGATACGAATCTTCGCTCCCCTGCAGTCTGGATCAAAGTCAAAAGGCAGAGTCAAAATCAACGTCAAAAGCAGCGGACAGGAGTGTCCGCTCCACACGGGCAAGGCGATCGAAGGCAACGAACAGCGGGCGGGTGCGCCCGCTTCCACACATCCTCCACACGATTCTTGGTTATTTCCACAGGGTTGGGATGGTTGGATGTCACATGGGTCCGAAATGGGAAGGGCTTATGCTTTTCATGTTGGTCATGGGTGCAGGGAGGATTCGGAATGTCGATGCGTTGGAATGGCGGCGAGCGGATGGCGGCGGGGATGGAGGGGTGCCGGGATTTGTTTCCTGGATTATGGCGGTGGAGGATCCGGATGGGCGGTGGTGGGAGCGGGCTTGGGGGAATCCTAAGCGGATGGGGGAGTTGTCGCAGGGGGCGTTTTTGGTGCGGGCGCAGGCGTTGGGGTTTGGGTTGGCGGTGCCTTGGGGAGACAGCGAGAAGTGTGACTTTATCGTGTGGGCGCGGCCGGGCGGGCGGTTTTGCGGGTGCAGGTTAAGGGTACGGGGCGGTTGTATCGCGGGGGATATGATGTGCAGCCGGTTTATTCTACGCGGGGCGAGGGGAAGAAAACTTATACGGCGAGCGATATTGATGTGCTGGCGGCGCATGTGATTGCGGAAGAGAAAGAAGTCTGGTATCTGCTGCCGATCGCGGCTTTTGTAGGGGTGAAGAGTTTGAGATTTTTTCCGGATTTGAAGAGCCGGAATCCGCGGTGGGAGGGGTATCGGGAGGCTTGGGAGTGGCTGGGGTAGGCAGTGGTCAGTGATTAGTGGTCAGTGGTCAGTGGTCAGTGGTCAGTGAAAAGCGCTGGGGGGCGGAGCAGATCTCCGTGGTGGATTTCGGGGTTGGGAGGGTAAGTCACAAAACGGCGAGCTTTGCTCGGCCGGACGGCTGAGGGCGGCTGTCCCCACATCCTGTTCCCATTCCCCACATCCTGTTCCCACATTTAGGATCTCTGGTGCTTGATACTGCTGCCTGTTTTTTCTGTCCACTGACCACTGACCACTGACCACTGGTTCCCCGATTGACCCGTTTGTTGCGAAAGTGTTATAAACGCCTGTTTTGAGGTCGTGTGTCCGGGCGGAGTTTATTTTCCGGCTCGGGCGCTTTACCTCCGACGCGGCCAAGCTCCAACACTCCGTTCTTGTTTTGCGGTGGAAGCGTGTTCGGAATTCAGGGAAGCGAGCCAAACGCGCGATTATTGTGTCGCAACGAACGCGACACTTCGCGCGGCTCGCTCAGATCCTTCGCGGCGTCGCCGGAACGCTTGCTCAGGATGACAATCACACAACACCGCTTCAGTATTCCTGAAAAAACCGAAATCATTTGGAGGACTCATTATGCGTACTTGGCTGGCTACTGCTGCGTTTGAAGGATGCCGCGCGGCGTCCGGAGTGGTGGGGAAGACTTTGGGACTGGCGGCGCTCGTGGGATTGGGCGCCGGGCGGGCTTGGGCCCAGCCCTGGCGAGGCCGGCGGCGAGGCTTCGCTGAAACTTCCTGACCTTTCGTCGGTGCCGTTTTTGCAGTGGGCGATCGACGGGCATCGGCTGTTGATGATTGGGATTCTGTTCTGCATCTTCGGGCTGGGGTTTGGCATGGTCATTTATATGCGGCTGAAGAATCTTCCGGTGCATCGGTCGATGCGGGAGATTTCAGAGCTGATTTATGAGACTTGCAAAACCTATCTGGTGACGCAGGGGAAATTCATTTTGCTGCTGTGGGCGTTTATTGCGGTCATCATTCTGCTTTATTTTGGCGTGCTGCAGCATATGGAAGCGATGCGGGTTGCGATTATTTTGGGATTCAGCCTGGTGGGGATTGGCGGAAGCTATGGCGTGGCGTGGTTTGGCATTCGGGTGAACACGTTTGCGAATTCGCGGACCGCGTTTGCGGCTTTGCCGGGGAAACCGTTTCCGGTTTATCAGATTCCGCTGGAGGCCGGGCATGAGCATTGGCATGATGCTGATCAGCGTGGAATTGCTGATCATGCTGATCATTTTACTGTTCGTTCCGGGCGATTATGCCGGGCCTTGCTTTATTGGATTTGCCATTGGCGAATCTTTAGGGGCGGCGGCGCTGCGGATTGCGGGCGGCATTTTTACGAAGATTGCCGATATTGGGTCGGACTTGATGAAGATTGTTTTCAAGATCAAGGAAGACGACGCGCGGAATCCGGGCGTGATTGCCGATTGCACTGGCGACAACGCTGGGGATTCGGTGGGGCCTTCGGCGGACGGGTTTGAGACTTATGGGGTCACGGGCGTGGCGCTGATTACTTTTATTCTGCTGGGGGTGAAGAGTCCTACGGTGCAAGTGCAGTTGCTGGTTTGGATTTTTGTGATGCGCGTGATGATGCTGGTGGCGAGCGCGGTTTCGTACTTCCTGAATGCGACTATCGCGAAGGCGCGGTTTGGCAGCGCGAATGAAATGAATTTCGAGACGCCGCTTACGACGCTGGTATGGCTGACTTCGATTGTTTCGATCGGGCTGACGTTTCTGGTGTCTTACTTCATTATTCCGGAGCTGGGTGGGGACATTTCTCAGTGGTGGAAACTGGCGGTGATTATTTCCTGCGGAACGCTTGGCGGGAGCGCTGATTCCGGAGCTGGTGAAGTCGTTTACTTCGACGGAATCGCGGCATGTGAAGGAAGTAGTTACTTCGGCGGAGGAAGGCGGGGCGTCGCTGGGAATTCTTTCGGGGTTTGTGGCGGGAAATTTTTCGTGCTACTACCTGGGGCTGTCGATGGTCCTGCTGATGTCGGTGGCTTATTACTTCAGCACGATGGGACTGGCGGGGGCGGCGACGATGCTGGCTCCGGCGGTGTTTGCTTTTGGGCTGGTGGCTTTTGGATTTCTGGGCATGGGTCCGGTGACCATTGCGGTGGATTCTTATGGGCCGGTTACCGACAATGCGCAATCGGTGTATGAACTTTCTTTGATCGAGTCGGTGCCGAACGTGGAGGCGGAAATCAAGAAGGATTACAACATGGGAGTGAACTTCGAGCGGGCGAAATACCTGCTCGAGGCCAATGATGGCGCGGGGAACACGTTCAAGGCCACGGCCAAGCCGGTGTTGATCGGCACGGCTGTGGTGGGCGCTACCACGATGATTTTTTCCATCATCATGGCGCTCACCAGCGGCCTTACCGCGGACGTAAACAAGCTCTCGCTATTGCACGCTCCGTTCTTTCTTGGATTGATTACGGGCGGCGCGATGATTTACTGGTTCACTGGAGCTTCTACGCAGGCGGTTACTACCGGGGCCTACCGGGCGGTTGAGTTCATCAAAGCGAACATCAAGCTGGATGGCGTGGTGAAGGCTTCGGTGGCGGACAGCAAGAAGGTGGTCGAGATCTGCACGAAGTATGCGCAGAAGGGGATGTTGAACATCTTTATCGCGGTGTTCTTCGGCACGCTGGCTTTCGCCTTCGTGGAGCCGTTCTTCTTCATCGGCTATCTGATTTCCATTGCGATCTTCGGTCTCTATCAGGCAATCTTTATGGCCGACGCCGGTGCAGCCTGGGACAACGCGAAGAAGATTGTGGAAGTGGAGATGAAGCAGAAAGGGACTCCGCTGCACGACGCTACTGTGATTGGCGATACGGTGGGCGATCCGTTCAAGGATACCTCGTCGGTGGCTTTGAATCCGGTCATCAAGTTCACTACCTTGTTTGGATTGCTGGCGGTGGAGTTGGCGGTTACGCTTACCAATAACCAGGGGCCGATGATCACCAATGTGCTGGCTTTGGGTTTCTTTCTGGTTTCGTTCTTCTTTGTTTACCGGTCGTTTTATGGGATGCGGATTCGGAGTGGGGCGTAGGGTTGGTTTATTTCAAGCGCCATCCGGTTTTTCACGGATGGCTTTTTCTGTATCTGGGCTTAGTTCTAAATCTTTACCAAGGGGTACACGGGGTAAACACGGGGTACACCTGGACTTTTGTGGGGTTTCCGGTTCGTCTTTTGGGCTGAGGCTCAGCTTCACCCACACTCAAGAGCAGAATCAAATACAAAGTCAAAGGCAGCGGACAGGAGTGTCCGCTCCACACGGGCGTTGCTTTAGTTTGGGCCTTTCATTTTGTCTTTTACGCTGTGGGCCAGTTTTTCGATTTCTTCGGCCTTTTTCAGGACGTCCACCGACAGGACGTTTTCGTTTGACTTGTCGACGGAATCTTTCAGCTCCTCTGCGAGTTTGAGAAGCTTGTCGGTATCGGCCTTGAGCGAGGCCTGGCGCTGCAGGTTGGCTTTCTTGGCCATGTCGTGAGCCGAGTTGCTGGGCCTGGTCGGCGCCCCCACCTTCCCTTGGGTCGACGGCGGCGGACCCTGGTTCAGCATCGGCGGCGGGCCTGGGGGGTGTGGTTTTGCTGGGCAGGGGCGGAGATTGCGGACAGTACGCAGATAGAGAGCGCTAATGCGGTAGATGTCGCACGGTGTCCTCGAAGACGGGCGGTTTGTGCTTCTGGAAGTATGACACTTTGGGAATCGTTCGGAAAGTGGGGGATATTTGACCACTGGGGCTGAAGCCCCTGATTCATTGTGGGGCTTTACGCGGCGCTGAAGCGCCGCTCTTCCACGGTTGTGCCGCTTTGATTCGACTCAAATTCAAAAGCAAAGTCAAAGTCAAAAGCAACGGACAGGAGTGTCCGCTCCACACGGGCAACTTCAAAAGCAAGGGCAAAGGCAACGTCAAAAGCAGCGGACAGGAGTGTCCGCTCCACACGAGCAAATTCAACACTTGGGGAAGTCAAAAGCCCCGCCCTGTCTCTCCAAAAACCGGAGAGACGAGGACGGGGCGCCCGCTTCTAATTCGCTTCGGTTTACAGGGCGCTCATGTTGGAGAGGAACTCGCCGTTGGATTTGGTTTTGCTTAGTTTGTCGATCAGCAATTCCATGGCTTCTACTGGGGAGAGCGGGTTCAGGACTTTGCGCAGGACCCAGATCTCGGCAGGTCTTCGCGGGGGATCAGCAGCTCTTCTTTACGCGTGCCGCGAGCGCTGAATGTCGATGGCGGGGAATACGCGCTTATCGACCAACTTGCGCTCGAGGATGATTTCGGAGTTGCCGGTGCCTTTGAATTCTTCGAAGATCACGTCGTCCATGCGGGAGCCGGTGTCGATCAGTGCGGTGGCGATGATGGTGAGCGAGCCGCCTTCTTCGATGTTGCGGGCGGAGCCGAAGAAACGTTTGGGGCGCTGGAGGGCGTTGGAATCGACGCCGCCGGAGAGGACTTTGCCGCTAGGGCGGAACGATGGTGTTGTAGGCGCGGGCCAGGCGCGTGATGGAATCGAGCAGGATTACTACGTCGCGCTTGTGCTCGACTAATCTCTTTGCTTTTTCGATCACCATTTCGGCGACCTGGACGTGGCGGGCGGCGGGCTCGTCGAAGGTGGAGGAAATCACTTCGCCTTTCACCGAGCGCTGCATGTCGGTGACTTCTTCGGGGCGCTCGTCGATCAGGAGAACCATCAACACGACTTCGGGATGGTTGGTGGTGATCGAGTTGGCGACGTTTTGCAGCAGCATGGTTTTGCCGGCGCGGGGCGGAGAGACGATGAGGCCGCGCTGGCCTTTGCCCAGCGGAGTGAGCAAATCCATTACTCGGGCGCTGGCAGTTCTCGCGCGTGGTTTCGAGCTTGAGGCGCTCCTGCGGGATAGAGGGGCGTGAGGTTGTCGAACAGGATCTTGTTGCGGGCTTCGTCGGGCGATTCGAAGTTGACGGCTTCGATCTTCACCAGCGCGAAGTATTTTTCGCCTTCGTGCGGAGGGCGGACCTGTCCGCTGATGGTGTCGCCGGTTTTCAGGTCGAACTTGCGGATTTGCGAGGGCGAGACGTAGATATCGTCGGGGCCGGGGAGGTAGTTGTAATCGGGGGAGCGGAGGAAACCGTAGCCATCGGGCAGGATTTCGAGGACGCCTTCGGCGAAGATGTGGCCTTCTTTTTCGCTCTGGGCCTGCAGGATTTTGAAGATGAGATCCTGCTTGCGCAGTCCGCTGGCGCCGGGCAGCTCCAAGGTCCTTGCGATCTTGGTGAGCTCGGTAATGTTCTTTTCTTTCAGTTCAGCAATGGTCATGATTCACCTAAACCCGGTCACTTAAACGTATCCGTTAGCGTTACTGCGGGAGATTTTCAAAGGAGGGTATTCAGGGAAGACAACAAATCCAAAAATACTAGATCCAAAAAACTAAAGATCCAAAATATCAGATCCAAAAAACTGCGAGGCGGGCGGACAGGGCTGCCGTTAAGCAGCCCGCCGTTGTGCCTCAGCAAAATTCTCTGGCTCCGACAGAACTTCCTGCCGCTCCTTGCCTGCGATCCGGTCCAAAACACCGTTCATTGTTTCCTGGATTCTGGTGCTGGGCCGATGGAACTTCCGCGTGGCCTTGGAGGCGAGCTGACAAAGCATATAACGATTCCGCAATGTCTGTAAAGCGTCAAACACACGATCAGAGCGCATGTCTGTATGCTCCTTCCTTATATGTATGGGCATTTCGCCTTCGCCCCTGTCCTTTTCTTACCCCAGGAAACTATTTAGCCCGGGAACTGGCCGAAAGTCCACAGTGCCCTAAGCCATTGATTCCACTAAGGTTTGTAAAGGAGTTAGCGCAATTCCTACCCAGAATAGATGCGCGACCGGACCCCAAAGATGCTCGTTTTTCCTGATTTGGGCTTACAGGTCGAGGTATCTCAGAATAAGACCTAGAGACTTCGGAGGTCCGTGGAACAACACAATGTATCCGGAA
The DNA here is from genome assembly GCA_963841125.1 of uncultured Acidobacteriaceae bacterium. Taxonomy (GTDB): domain Bacteria; phylum Acidobacteriota; class Terriglobia; order Terriglobales; family Acidobacteriaceae; genus Sulfotelmatobacter. The sequence goes on along the minus strand of CAWJBH010000010.1, from coordinate 210,353 downwards.
AAGGGGGGTAGGTCAACATATTTTACGGGGCTTTACGCGCCTTTGCTGGTAACAGTTCCGATCGGGAGGCGTGAAAGTCGGGGTTCGGCTGGCGGTTTCCGGCGGAGACCAACCAGGGTGCATTTGCGGTTTTTGTTCCTAGTTGGGAACCTCGGAGCTAGAAGCCCGATTTAAATGGGTAGTGGCTCAGTTTGAATTGTCTTCTTTGCGAGGCGTCATCCCGAAACCCGGCGCAGTCCAGCTGGGTGAGGGATCCCGCGTGAACAAACGCATGCGCGGTGCGGAGAATCCTTCGCTCCGCCTGAAAAGCGGCTCCGCTCGGGATGACGCCACAAGAAATTCGAAGCTGAGCCAACGCCTTCAAATGCCAACTCTTGACGCGGGCTGAAGGCCTGCTCCGCCGTCCTTATTTCAGGTCCAGTAGGTGCGGTCCAGCGAGCGGTACTGGATGGCTTCGGCGATGTGTTTGGGTTCGATCTGGGGAGTCTCTTCGATGTCGGCGATAGTGCGGGCGACTTTGAGGATGCGGTCGTGGGCGCGGGCGCTTAGTCCCTGCTGGGTCATGGCGCGTTCGAGCAGGCGTTCGCAGTCGGCGGAGAGTTCGCAGTGGGTGCGGATGTGGCGGGATGACATTTGCGCGTTGCAATAGATTTTTTCGCGGGACGATGCGAAGCGGTCGAGTTGCTTTTGGCGGGTGCGCATGACGCGCTCGCGAATCTTGGCCGAGCTTTCGGGTTCGTTGGTGGAGCGCATTTCTTTGTAGTTCACGGCGGGAACGTCGATGTGGATGTCGATGCGGTCCATGAGCGGGCCGGAAATTTTCGAGATGTAGCGCTGGATCATGGGCGTGGTGCACTGGCACTCGCGGGTGCGGTCGTTGCGGAAGCCGCAGGGACAGGGATTCATGGCGGCGGCGAGCATGAAGCGCGCGGGGAAAGTTAGCGCCATGGCGGCGCGGGCGATGGTGACTGATCCGTCTTCGAGCGGCTGGCGCAGGACTTCGAGGACGTTGCGGGGGAACTCGGGGAGTTCGTCGAGAAAGAGCAGGCCGTTGTGGGACAGCGAGACTTCGCCGGGGCGCGGGATCACGCCTCCGCCGATGAGACCGGCGTCGGAGATGGTGTGGTGCGGCGAACGATAGGGGCGCTTGCCGACCAGGCCGCTGCCGGGATCGAGGACTCCGGCTACGCTGTGAATCTTGGTGGTTTCGAGCGCTTCTTCGAAAGTAAGCGGCGGCAAGATAGTTGGCATGCGCTTGGCGAGCATGGTTTTGCCGGAGCCGGGCGGGCCGATCATGAGGATGTTGTGGCCTCCGGCGCAGGAGATTTCGATGGCGCGCTTGGCGGTCTGCTGGCCGCGAACGTCTTTGAAGTCTACGAGGAATTCCTGCGATTCTTTCAGCAAGGCGTCGCCATCGGCTTTCAGCGGGAGGATTCCGTTGCCGGAGTTTACGAAGTGGATTACATCCAGCAGCGACTTGACCGGATAGACATCGACTCCGCCGACCATGGCGGCCTCGCGGGCGTTGGCTTCGGGAACTACCAGCTTTGAAATCTTGCGGGTGCGGGCTTCAAGAGCGATGGGGAGGGTGCCGCGGATGCCGCGAACGCCGCCGTCGAGGGACTAACTCGCCGATGAAGAGGCAGTCGTCGATTTCTTTTTGTGTGAGGCCGCCGTAGGCGCCTACGATCCCTAGCGCCATGGGGAGATCGAATCCTGAACCTTCTTTCTTGATGTCGGCGGGAGCGAGGTTGATGGTGATGTGCGTGGGCGGAATGTCGTAGCCGCAGTTTTTCAGTGCGGCGCGCACGCGGTCACGGCTCTCGCGCACGGCGGCGTCGGGAAGGCCTACGGTGTGGAAGTGGTCCTGATCGGTCTTGATGCCGGAGCAGTCGACTTCGACCTGAATAATGTTGGCGTCGATGCCGTAGACGGCGGCGCTTAGGGTCTTGTAGAGCATGGTGGTCCGGGCGACGACAGTCTTCGTTTCGTTTCGTGCCGCCGTCGGCACACTAAGGCCTGATTCCGGAATTTAGCTAGAGTACGCTGGCGGGGACGGTGCTGGCTGTGATGGATGTCACAGGGTTGGCCTGTGGATAAAGGGCGAAGGCCCTTCAGTATGTCCAGTCGTTCAACGGTGCGAACCGAAAGGGATGCTAAGTTTCTCAATGGTGCGCGAATGGTTGGCGCTATAGACCCATTGCTTTACCGCCGCCACGGCAGACTCTCCCAGGATCGGATTGCCGCCCAACACTTCGGCGGCCTCCACATTCCCATTGGGCCCGATCGTGAGTTGGAGGCGTACAGTCCCTCCAATATTCAGGCGCTTGAGGGTGTCCGGGTATTCCGGCTCGACGCGGGTGATTAATCTTCTTTCGGGGCCGTTGCCGCTGCGGACGATGGTTAGAGTCTTCACGTCTTCGGCAATGGTCTCGGCGCTCACATATCCGATCGCACCTTTCGTCCTAGCCACATAAACCACGACCTCGGCGTCGGAGCCAAGTTGCTTTGGCATAGAGCCTCTGCCGGAGAACACCAGAGCGCGATAGTAGTTCTGCAGGTCATCGTCGGTTCCCCCGAGGTATTCATGCAGGAAGGCTTCGTGCGCCGGCCCATCCTTTTCGAGTACTGGTTCGACATGGGTGCCGTCTTTGAGCGAGTTGCACTCCTCCAGAAATATGCTTTTGACGTCATTCGCGGAAATCACGTCCGCTTTGACGCTTCCATTGGCGATCACCTTGATGTCGGCCGCACTAACGCAGACTGGGGCGAAGATAACAACGACAGCGACCAAGGGAAGTAGTCTGGGGTTCTTCATCGCGTTCTCGTGTTTCGAGGCCTCGCTCAGTTAGAAATTCAGGCTGGTCTTCAGGACCAGCGCGTTTGTATTCGGCGCAAACCCGCTTGGATTAACCTGTGTATAGAATCCGTTCGGGTACGGACCGCTGCCATAGCCATTCATGAAGTGAGCTTCCACTTTGACGTTCCAGAACTTGTTGAGGTCAACCCGCCCCGTAATGACTTTGTCGTAATCGTGATCGGCAGGCAGATTGGTGTCAGTTGCCGAAGGATAAAAGACGGAGAGCGCGCCGGCTACGATGTTCGTGATCGTGTAGCGAGAGTAGTAGGACCCGATTTGAAGGCGTTTGCAAATCCGGTAGGCGCCGGAGACGTACCAGCCGCGCACGTCGGCGAAGCTTTCGGAAGTTCCGCCGGAGAGTTCCTGGTTGCGCCAGTAACGGCGATACTCCGCGTCAATCCGCAATCTGCCCACGGTGTACTCGCCATAGAATTGATTGACCCAGTCGGCTTTTGAGGTCTCAGAGTATGGCACTAACCCGGCGCCAGGGTTGAATGGGTCTATCACTGAGCCCTTGGCGGTGAGGTCCTCATTCAGACGCGATGCTCCGATCAGTAGACCCCTTAGCGGAGTGTTCCAGCGAAGATCGGCGCCATACTGCAGCCCACCAAAGCTTTTGATCAGCGCTCCGAAACTGCTTAAGTAATAGGGATAGCCGCTGTACATGCTGTCGCTCCGATGCCCGGCATAGGCGGTATAGGAAAGAACTCCGAGCCGGTGTCTGAGTGAAATATTTCCGTAGATATCCGCGCCCAGGTGAGCGATGGTGGCGTCGCGGAGATCGGTGGGATACACGCTTTGCGGAAGCAGGGCAAAAGTGTAAAGGAAATCCTCGTCTTGAGTGTCGTTATAGAGGCCGAGCGTGGTCTTAACCTTCCCACCACGAACCCCGAACCAGCTCTTGAAGCGGTAATCGGCTACCGCCCAATCGAGTGATGGATGGTATTGGCCGAGTTGGCCAAGGTTGCGGTCGTAGCCTTGCGCCCCGATCCGGAATTTATCCGTGACCTGAGACGACATATTCAAACCAAAATCGGTGAAGGCGGCGCTGCCCGAGTTGGTCTTCATGGTCAGCCAGTTATTGTCGTCGGTATAGATGAATCCCTGCGAGACGAAGCCATGCACTTGGACGGTACGGTCCAGAAGTTTGAACTCTTGTGCCTCCAGAGTGATTTGGCCCACCTGGAAACACAGATACAGAAAGAGCAGGCTGAGACTTCGCTTGTGCACACGGCCTCCCGTGCGTTCATTCGGACATTGGAACCAGAGTTCAGCCCAGCGCTGCCAAGAAGGCGTGGGACGAAGATCCTTTACACAGCAAGCAAATAGTGTGCTCTCTCGGACGATTTGGGCTCTGTGCGAAACTGCTCATTTCTGAAGTTTTCGTCATTCTCAGTTCCGAAAAGGGCTATCGTCCGAAAAGGGCCGCGCGACGACCGGTGTGACTCCTAACAGAGGTTCAGCAAGTGATAGAAGTTCAGCGAATGCACTGGGAAATCGAATGACCAACACCTGACGAAATGGGATGAGGACCCGCCGATCGGTTGGGAAGAGCCAAGCAATGTCCGAAACGGAATCCGGCCAACCCTCGACAAGAGCCTCCTGCATCGGTTCCGAATCAATTGATATCGGCCGGCGGCGCGGTTTCTGCCCAAAATCGACCTGGGCGTACCAGATTCTCCAATAACCACGATTGGGGCGTGCGGTTAGTATGGTTACGGTGTGTGCAGTGTGTTCGGTTCCGCCGTTCTTCGTTCTTGCGAAGGCGAAACCAGGTGGCTTCCCCCATGACCCAGGGCTCTTCCGGTGCGCCGCAGCAATCCCGCCCGCCGCATAAACTTGAGCGCGAAGAATCTCAGCTGTGGCGGTGGATTCTTTTGTTCATGGTTCTGCTGGCGGCGGGCTTCGCCGCGCTCGCCTGGGAGCGTCTCGAGAGTTTGCCTTATCATTTGGGCCCGATGGCGTTGGGCGTACTGCTCTTGTCGATTCTTCTGGCGGTCTATGCGTACGGCCGGCGGAAGGAAGTCAGCGAACTCAAAGTGTTGCTGCAGAATTTGCAGGAGCATGTGGGCGCCGCTCCGTCTGAGGAGCAACTCGACCAGCTCTCCGAAATGATTGCGCGCTCTCAGCGCAGTTTTAAGGAACTGATTGACTCGTTCGAAGATGCCGCCTGCGCTGTATCTCTGGATGGCACTTTGCGCACGGTCAACAAAAGTGTCAGCGACCTTCTGGGGCTGCCTTATACCGCGATCGTGGGGCAGAAATTGTTCGACTTCGTCGAAGAACCGACCCGCAGCAGTGTAGAAACCGGACTGGCGCGCTTTCTGGAGAAGCGGCACTGGGCGGGCACGGTTCGCTTGCGTTTGAAGAATGATGGACGGCCGCTCTACTTCGATTGCGTTCTGAATGCGATTGTAAAGAGTGGCGAGGTGGTTGGGGCAAGCGTGCTGGGACGCGATGTGACCGGGCAGCACGAAAAAGAGCTTCGCTTTACTGAGCTGTTCGAGACCCTGCAGGAGGGCGCGTATTTCAGCACGCCGGAGGGCAGACTGCTGGACGCGAATCCCGCGCTGGTCAGCATTCTGGGCTATGTCACGAAGGAAGAGTTGCTGGCGCTTGACCCCGCCCGGCTGAATGTCAATCCCTCGGAGTCGCCAGCGCTGGGCCGCGCTGCCGATGACCGCGGTGGCGTGCGGGCGCGCGAGATCATGCTCCGCAAGAAAGATGGAACCGCCGCCGTTTTTCTCGAGTCCTCGCGCGCTGTTTGGGATTCTTCGGGCAAGCTGATTCGTTACCAGGGCACGCTGGTCGACGTCACGGAGCGGCGCAAACTTGAACGGCAACTGCTGCAGCAGGAGGAATTCCGGCGGCGCTTGCTCGAGAGCTTCCCCGACCTGATTCTGGTGATCGATCTCGAAGAGCGCTATACATTTGTGAGCTTCCGGGTACGCGATCTTCTGGGATACCAGCCCGAGGATCTGTTGGGGAAAAAGATTTCGGAAACCGAGGATCACTCGCCGGAACTGGCGGCACTCTACCACGACGTGGTATCTGGCATCAGAATATTTGGATCTGCAGAATACGGCGCTCGTCACCGCGACGGGAGCTGGCGTACGATGCGCGCTTCCGCCAGCCAGCTCTTTGACGCGGACGCCAAGCTGGCCGGCGTGATCGTCTCCGTGCGCGACATTACGACGGAAAAGAAGCTGGAGCAGCAGATCATACAGAGCGAGCGTTTGGCTGCCATGGGCGCGATGATCGGAGGCGTGGCCCACGAACTTAATAATCCTCTGACCAGCATTCTGGGAGTCAGCGAACTTCTGCAGGATAGTCAGACTACGGACGCGGCGCGCAAGCAGATCGGCATACTGCAGCAGCAGGCGCGACGGGCCGCCGAGATTGTTCATAACCTGACTTATTTCTCGAGGCCGCCGGCGCCGGGGAAAACTCCCGTCAATCTTGGGGAGGTTGTCGAACGCACGCTCAATCTGCACGCTTATTCGTTGCGGAAGAACAGCATCACCGTCGATTTTTTGCGCGAGCCGGGACTGCCCTACGTGGAAGGCGACCCGCACCAGTTGATGCAAGTCTTCCTGAACTTGATCCTGAATGCGGAGCAGGCGATCCGCGAAGCTCGCGACCGCGGAACGTTACGCATCCGCCTGGGAAATACCGGGGAGTCTGTTTGGGCATCTTTTCACGATGACGGACCGGGGATTCCCTCCGACACACTGCCGAGCATCTTCGATCCGTTCTACACGACCAAGCGGCCGGGGCGCGGAACCGGACTGGGCTTGAGCATCTGCAAATCGGTGATGAAGGAACACAACGGCACGATTGAAGCCGCTAATGCGCCCGGAGGCGGAGCGGTGTTCACGGTTACGCTGCGGGCAGCTTCTTCTGCAAGCGCGAGTGTTTAGCTAATCTCTTTCGACGGCCATGGCCACGGCGTTGCCTCCGCCTAAGCACAACGCGGCGATTCCACGTTTGGCGTTGCGGCGAGTCATCTCATAAATCAAAGTGACCAGCACGCGCGCGCCGCTGGCACCGATGGGATGTCCGATGGCGACTGCGCCGCCATTTACGTTGACTTTGTTGGGGTCGAGCCGCAGTTCGCGCATCACGCCCAGCGCCTGTACCGAGAAAGCCTCGTTGAGTTCATAGAGATCAACGTCGTCGTTCTTCCAGCCGGTCTTCTCCCAAATCTTCTTCACTGCGTCGACCGGCGCCATCATCACCCACTTCGGTTCGACTCCGCTGGTGGCCTGCGCCACGATTCGAACCATGGGTTGCGCGCCAAGGTCTTTCGCTCGCTTCGCGCTGGTCACTACGACGGCTGCCGCGCCGTCGTTCACTCCAGGGGCGTTGCCGGCGGTGACGGTTCCATCTTTCTTGAAAGCGGGCTTCAACGCGCGCAGCACTTCGATGGTCGTATCCTCGCGTGGGGATTCGTCTTTCTCGAACAGCACTGGAGCTTCGCCCTTCTTCTTCGCAGGAATTTCCACGGGGACGATCTGCGATTTGAAGCGGCATTCTTTCCAGGCGGCGATCGCCTTGCGGTGGGAGTGCACGGCGAACTCATCCTGCTCTTCGCGCGTGATGCCGTATTTCTCGGCAACGTTCTCGCCAGTGATGCCCATGTGGTAGTCGTTGTAAATATCCCAGAGCCCGTCGTGCACCATGGAATCGATCACCTTGCCGTTGCCCGAGGCGGTATCCCTTGCGCGCTTGAGGCAGCAGATAAGGAGCGTTGGTCATCGATTCCATGCCGCCGGCGACGACGATGGAACTGTTTCCGGTTTGCACCGCTTGCGCGGCGAGAGCGACTGCTTTCAATCCTGAGCCACAAACTTTGTTGATTGTCATGGCACCTGTCGCCGGAGACAATCCGCCGAAGATTGCTGCTTGCCGCGCGGGATTTTGTCCGAGGCCCGCAGGAAGAACGTTGCCCATAATGCACTCGTCAACCTGATCGGAGGGTGACGCCGGCGCGCTTCACCGCCTCGCGCACAACGACTGCGCCGAGTTGCGGAGCGCTGAAATCAGTGAGACTGCCCTGAAATTTTCCTACCGCCGTACGACAACCGGAAATGATGACAACATCATCGAAAGCCGCCATTGATCATGCTCCCGCGAAGATTTCGCAACTTCATTATAGATGCAGCGGGAGCGCAAGAATGATGAACTTCCGCGAATCGTTGAGTGGGCTATCGGCCTGTGTGCGAATCGTGCGGACAGTGCAGCGTGAACCTTTGCAGGGTGCGTCGACGTTATTTCTTCATCGGTCGCAATTGCGCATTGCCGACTTTGTTTCGCAGCGCGAGGATGAACTTTTCTTGTTCACTCTCGTCTCTCGCAGTGACTTTGGTACAACACCGCTCGTTCACCTCGTGCATTTTTTTCTTGACTTCATTTTTCATTAACTCTATACAATCAATTAGTTGCAACATTTGATCGTTGCAGATTTTTCCATGAAAAATGGAAGGGAGAATAGAACCAATGGCAACCAAGAAAAAGGCAAAAAAGAAAAAGAAGCATTAAGAAGTCAGTACGAAGTCGAAATAAGGGGGACGCCGAAAGCGTCCCCTAAGTTTTTGCGCGCAAGTCTGATGTGGTCCGGCGTTTAATCCAGTGGCTTCCCTCCGCGCTTCTCAGAATTGCCAGCCAGATTCGGGACCCGCTTTTCCTGGGCCGGGCATAGTCCACGGAACGCGCAAAAGTTGCAGTAGAAGCCAGGCTTGGGCTTGAAATTCCCGTCGGCGATGCCGCGCGCCGCAGCCAGCACTCGCTCACGCGCTTCTTCCAGTTGAAACTCTGTACGCTTGGAGAAAACAGGAACGTTGCCTTCGAGATTATGAAACAGCAACGCGCCCACGCGGTATCCCCACTTCTCGCGCGCGGCCATGGCATAGATGGAAAGCTGCAGGCTCTCGTCGGCATCCTCCTGCGATCGAGCTTTGCCCGGTCTTGTAGTCGACGATGTTCACGCTGCCGTCCGGGCGCGCGGTCCATGCGGTCGATTCGTCCGGCGACCTTGGTGCCGGCAATCTGCACATCAAACCATTCTTCCGTGTGCAGAACCTGCGGTGGAGAGGCTGAGCGCGTGGCCGCCAGGAAGTCCTGCAATTGCTGCCAGTCCCTGCTTCATGTACAAGCCCCGCTGATATTCGTCCTGAATCTCCGACATGCCTTCGTCGTCACGAAACAGCTGCAGCAATTCGTCGTCGCGTCTTGGTTCTGCCCAGGCGGACGGAATCATAGTAGGTGCGAAGCACGCGGTGCATGGCGGCACCGTACTGCATGGCGGCGTGGACCTGGCGCGACAATCTTCCACTCGCGTTCAAACTTGAACTGGAGGGGACAAGTCTCATACGTCTCCACGGCGGAAGCGCTCAGAGTCGCGCCCAGCCCTTCGATCGCAGGAAGCTCAAGCCACGCCGGCAAGCGCGAGCCCTCGGGATGGGCCGGGTCCGCAGCGGCAGCGATCTCAATCAATTCGGGTTGCGAAGGCAGCGCCGGCCGTGATCTGAGCCAAGTCTGCAAACCGGCATTGCTGATGAGTTCGCGCATGAGTCCCGCGGGAGTTTTGTCGCGACCGATTCCCTGCTTGCCATAGATGTGCAGCGAATCTTTAGCTCGCGTCATCGCCACGTAGAAAAGGCGGCGTTCCTCCTGATCGTAGAGCGTTTTGTCATCGGCTGCCGCGGCGGAATCCGGATCACGCAACTCGCGCGGAAACTCGACCAGCGTCTCACGGTAATTGGCCGGGAACGAACCGCTGGTCGCGCGCAAAATGAAAACGTGGGCAAACTCCAGACCCTTGGCTACGTGCGCGGTCATCAGGCGCACTGCGTCCTCATCCCCGTTCGAGGTCATTGGAATCACTCCGCCGGCCTCGCGAAAGTAGTTCAGGTACTCGATCCACTCGCCGAGTTCTTTCGTTTTGGTGGTGGCCTTCTTCTCCCAGTCTCCGGCAAACTTCAACGCGGCCCGCAGGATTGCGGAATTGAGTTCAAGCCGGAAATGTTTCCCGATCAACTCCAGAGCCGCGCGCGCGTTGGCCTGCCTGCGGTTGACCTCATCGCGCGCCTGACGGACGCACTCCATTACCGCGTGGCCACCTGTGACCGTGCCGAGAACCGAGGCCAGCGGAACGACGATTCCTTCCCGCGAGTCCTTCGCTATGGCACGCAGCGCGGCCCTGCAGTTGCAGCGGATCCACGTCGAACTGCGGCAATGCCGCCACCCGAAAAAGACTGGCATCGGAGGTCAGATCCACCACCGCCGCGACACAGGCAAACAAATCGCGCACTGCGGGCGTATCGCTCACGTCCATGTTCTCGATGGAGAACGGAATTTCCCGCTCGGCCAGTTCCTGCGCGACGTGATCGCGGTGAACGTGCGAACGGTAGAGGACGCCGAAGTCTTTCCACTGGCAACGCAAGCGGCGCTTGGTCTCCTCGATGATGCGGGCGACATCCGGTGCCTCCGCATCCTTGCCGGCAAACGAAATCGCTTCCACTGGGAATGCGGCCAGCGTTCTTCCTTCGTTCTTTGCGTCGTCTTCCCGCGCCGACTGAAGAGGAACTCGCCGGTAGGCAAATGCGCGCTCGCGCGCGGCAAAGACCGGAGGGTTCTTGTCGACGACTGCAAAAGCACACTGCAAAATCGGAGTGGTTGAGCGCCGGTTCTTACCGAGCACTACCAGCCCGGCTTGAGGAAAATGACGGCGGAAGAGTTGAAACGCGGCGCTGGATGCTCCGCGGAAACGGTAGATGGATTGATCGGGATCGCCGACGGCGAAGATGTTGGCCTCGGTTCCCGCCAGCGCAGCGAGAATCTCGATCTGCGCGAAGTTGGCATCCTGAAATTCGTCGACGAGCATGAAGCGGGCGCGGGCTCGCTCCGCGGCCAGCAGCTTCTCGTCGCGTGGTGAGCAGTTCGTGCGCGCGTGTGATCATATGGCCAAAGGTGCCCAGATTTTCTTCGCGCAGCCACTTTTCCGTGGTGGCAAACACGCGGGCAATTTCCTGGCAGCGTCCGATGACCTCGGCGTCACTCAGTTCATCTTTTGATTTCACAACGCGGGGCACGGGTACTTCCCCGCGTTCCAGGCTCGCAACGTACTCCGCATACTTTTCGGGCGTGACCAGTTCATCGTGGCAGCGGCTCAGGAAACTGAGTAAATCGTTGAGAAACTGCGCTACATTCGCCGCCCGAACGTAGTGTTCCAGATGCAGCTCGTGGATTCTTTTGCGCAGGTAAATCCACAGATCTTTTTCGTCAAGCACGCCGAAGTCTTTTCCAGCGCGTTTCAGCAAGTCGAGGCAATAATCGTGGAATGTTGCGGAATGAATTGGTTTGCCCAGCTGCGCGCTCACGCGATCGCGCATCTCGCCGGCGGCGGCCACGGTGTAGGTGAGGGCGAGCAATTCCTCGGGCTTCGCGTGGCCCTGTTGGACGAGCCGGGCAATGCGGTGGATCAGGACGGAGGTTTTGCCTGTGCCTGCACCCGCTACGACGAGCATGGGTCCGTGGACGTGATCAATCGCTTCGCGCTGGCGATCGTCGGGAACGAACTGGAATTGAGGTTGCGATCTGGAAACAGCCATTGCGGGTCAGAATACCATCGACCATCAGGAGCGCGCAGGAAAGGCGTCGAGCTTCGCTCGATTGGACAGCCGAGGGCGGCTGTCCTCACATACACCTCGGGCTTCGCTCGATTAGACTACCGGGACGGCAGTCCTCAGGAATCGTTCCGCATCGCGGAGTCGAGCGGAAAAGCTTAAAGCGAGCACAGGGCGGACGCGACAATCGCGGTGGCGGCCATTGCGGCCGTCTCGGCACGGAGGATGGTGTTGCCGAGCGAGGCTGAAATCCATCCGGCTTGCAGGAACGACTGCAGCTCATCTTCGGTCCAGCCGCCCTCGGGGCCGACCGCTAGAGCAATTCCTTTGTCCGTTGTCTTCGATTTCACAACGTCGCGCAGCAACGTTTGCTGTTCCGATTCCGCAAGCACGATCCGCAAGGCCGCTTGCAGACTCAACGCTTCTGCAACCTTTACCGGCGTGGAATCTCCGGCGGAGATGCGCGACGCGACTGCTCGGATGCCTGGCGGGCAATACGCTGCCAGCGCTCGACCCGTTGTCGTCGAGGCGGCGGCCAGATGGGAGTCGGTTCGCCGCGCGATTACGGGTACGATCCGTGCGACGCCAAGCTCGGTGCACTTCTCGATTGCCCACTCCATGCGGTCGAACTTGAATACTGCGAGAACCAGGGTGATCTCGGAGAGGCTGGCTGCGGGGACTTCTTCACCCAACTCAAACTCGACGCGGTCGTTTTCCACAAGTGTAATTCGTCCGCGGCGGACGGAGTTCGCAACAGCGATGTCGAAATCCTGGCCCACGCGCGCACGGAGCACGCGCGACAGATGATCCGCGTGCTCGCCGACCAAGGCCGCGCGATCACCTGAGACTTCGTCGGCGATGAAACGGCGGCGGGTCATGAGAATGGAGAAGTGCAGCGCCTGAAGGCGCGATCGATGTGCGGATGTTACGATGTGCCTGAAGGCATATCCTGATACGAATCGTGCGAATCCTGTTGCAATCTGTAATCCTTGCGAATCCGTGGTGCGAGTCTCTGATACAAATTCCGAGTCCGGTCGATCCTGGTTTCTGCTACCCGAACATGTCTTTCACCTTGCCCAGCAGCGACTGCATCATCGGCTGGTTGTCCACTTTCGCGGTCGTTTCCAATTCCTGGAGCAGTTCCTTCTGGCGCTTGCTTAGCTTGGTCGGAATGTGCACGCGCACTTCGACGTAGAGATCGCCCTTGCCGTGTCCATTCAGCACGGGCACGCCTTTGTTGCGGATGCGGAATGTGGTGCCGGGCTGCGTGCCATCGGGAATCTTGAGAGTATGCTCGCCTTCGAGCGTGGGGACTCGAATCTCCGCGCCCATGGCCGCTTGCGTCACCGAAAGCGGGACGGCGCAGTGCAGATCATTCCCTTCCCGGACAAAAAATGGATGCTCCTTCACGTGCAGCACCACGTAAAGATCGCCCGCCGGCCCGCCGAACGGCCCAGCCTCGCCGCCGCCGGTAAACCGGATCCGCGTTCCATCTTCCACGCCGGCTGGAATTTTCGCATCCACCGCGCGCTGGCGCAGAAGCCGGCCTTCGCCTTTGCACTTCGGGCAAGGATCGGTAATCACGCTGCCCGTTCCCTGGCAGGTAGAGCAAGTGCGCGCGATACTGAAAAATCCCTGCTGATATCGCACCTGCCCCCGGCCATTGCAGGCGCGGCAGGTGGTCGGGCCTTTGCCCGGCGCAGCTCCCGAGCCGCGGCAGTCTTCGCAGGCTTCGTGACGGCGCACCATGACGCGCGTCTCGGTGCCGAAAGCAGCCTCTTCGAATTCGATGGTCAGGTCTTCGCGCAAATCCGCGCCGCGCTGCACCCGGCTGCGGCGGCGCCCGCCGCCTCCGAAGGCGTCGCCAAAACCGAAGAACTCGCCGAAGATTTCGCCGAAATCCTGGAAGGCTGTGGCATCGAAACCTCCGCCTGGCACTGGCCGCGCTGCCCACGCCGGCGTGGCCGTAGCGATCATAGAGAGACCGCTTCTCCGAGTCAGCGAGGATCGCGTAAGCCTCGGTGACTTCCTTGAACCGCTCTTCCGCATCCGGATTGTTCGGATTGCGGTCGGGATGGTACTGCATGGCAAGCTTGCGATAGGCGCTCTTCAGTTCAACTTCGGTCGCCGTGCGGCTCACGCCAATACTTCGTAATAATCGCGTTTTGCGTTCGTGGCCAGAATAGGCGCCTTTCCGTAATCAAGAAGACAATGTTATAAGACGATGTAAAGCGCTCTCGGGACAGAAACTTACCTTCCGGGATTTCTTCGCCACCTTCACCATCGCGGGCCGCAGCAGGCGGTCTTTGAACTTGTAGCCGCGCTGCAACTCCTCCAGTACCTGATGATCGGGGGCGTCGGTGGTTTCCACCATTTCGATGGCCTCGTGGAAGCTGCGGATCGAAAGCTTCGCCCTTCGACACGATGGGATGCACCGACAGCTTGGCGAGCGCAGCCTGCAGTTGCTTGTAAATCAGTTCCACTCCGCCGCGGAACTCCGCCGCGTCCGATTTCACCTGCAATGCGCGCTCCAGGCTGTCGATCACCGGCAGCAAAGACTTGATCGCATCGGCGACCGCGTAGTCGCGAAAATCCTGCTGTTCCTTGATTGCTCGCCGCCGGGCGTTTTCAAATTCCGCCTGCGCCCGCGCCAGCCGGTCGAGCAACGAGTCGCGCTCTGCCTTCAGCTTCTGCAATTCCGATTCCGAGCCGGAGGATTCCCGTCGCCGCCTCCGCGACCGTGGTTTCATCCCCATCGCCCGGCGGCAGTTCGTGATCCAAATCCAGCCCTGCATTCTTTGCTTCCGACTTGCCGTTCACTTTTCCCATAAAAACCTATGATTACTCCGATTCATTCAAGATTTTGTCGAAGAGGCGCGCAATGTAAGAAACCGCGGTCATGGTGTGCTGATAATCCATCCGGGTGGGCCCGATTACCGCCAGCGATCCGACCATGTCGGTGCCGGACCGCGCCGGCGCTCCGATCAGCACAAAATTCTGCATCGAGGGCAACGCATCATCCAGCCCGATCACGACCCTCACCGCCTCCTGCTTCACGTCGAGATAGGCTCCGAGAAGTTGCGCGACTTTCTCTTTCTCCTCCAGCGTCTTCAGCATCTCCTGCAGACGCTTGCGATCTTCCTGACCGGTCACCAGATTGGCCGCGCCCTCCACGAAAACCACCTGGGTGCCGGCTTCAGCGGCCAGCGCGCCTTGCTTGTAGAGTTGTTCGATGGAATTCATCAGGCGGTCGTATTCGCTGCGTTCCTGTTCGATCCTCCGCGCCAGTTCGGCGCGCATCGATTCCATGGTCCAGCCGCGAAAATTCTCGTTGATATAGCGCGCGGCCAGATCGAGTTCCGCCTGCGGCAGATCGAGCCGCAACACCCGGTCTCGCACCAACCCGGAACGCGTCACCAATACCGCCAGCACCTTCTGATCTCCCAGGCGCGAGAAATAAACATGCTCCAGCGCGTTCTTGGCGCCGCTGGTAGCCACGGTCACGCCCACGTTGCGCGAGATCAGCGACAGCACGTGCGAGGTCCGCTCCATGAACTCCTGCACGTCGCTGATGCCTGCCAGCGAATCGGAAATCATGTTCTCTTCCTGCGGCGCGAGCTTCGCCGTTCCCGTGATCTGCTCCACGTAATAGCGGTATGCCTCGGTGGTCGGGATGCGTCCCGACGAGGAATGCGTCTGCTCCAGGAATCCGGCATCTGAAAGATCCGCCATCACGTTGCGAATCGTCGCCGGGCTCAAGCCCTTCCCGGTTCGACCGCGCCAGCGTGCGCGAACCGACCGGCTCGCCCGTGGAAATAAAAGTCTCCACGATCGCGGTCAGGACTTCGCGTTCCCGCTTGCCGATATTGGGATCAGATGGCATTTCGTATTGTGGGGAATAATCCGGGCTTACCGCTCCAAGTCTCCAGCTAAGTATTTTAGATGCAGAAACTTAGCTTAGGACGCAAACCCGCGTCCTGCTTGGATTCTAGGAACGCTCCATCTTCCTGTCAAGGACGCCGAAGGCACGGGTGCCGGGCGCAACAACCGATTCTGCTGGAAGCTCCATCTACATCTTCCCTCTATTGCGGTCCCCGCGTATCCTCAACCTCGACATTCGGTAGGTCGTTCAGGATGAAATCCAACCCCACATCGCTGTCGTCGGTGCCGGCGCCTTCGGCGGCTGGACCGCCCTTCATCTTCTTGAAGCGCGGAGCCCGCGTCACCCTGCTCGACGCCTGGGGTCCGGCAACTCGCGCGCATCTTCTGGCGGCGAAACCCGCATCATGCGCGGCACCTACGGCCCCGGCCAGCCTTACACCGAACTGGCCGCACGCGCTCTGACGCTGTGGCCGAAATACGAACGGCGCTGGAAACGGCAATTTCTGCATCGCACCGGAGTTCTCTGGATGGTCAGCACCGCGATGATTCATTCGAGCATGAATCGGCGGCTCGCTCGCAGGTGCTGCGCCGAGCCGGGATCAAGTTTCAGGAACTCTCCACACCCGAGATGAAAAAACGCTGGCCGCAGATCAACTTCGCAGGCGTCCGTTGGGGAATCTTCGAGCCCGAATGCGGATACCTTGATGCCCGCGCCAGTTGCCAGGCCGTGGTCGATGCTTTCGTCGCCGAAGGCGGCGATATATCGACAGGTCGCAGTCTCAGCCGATGGGCTGGAGAGCGGCGCGCTCTGCGCAACTTAAGCTCTCGGACGGCTCGCGGCTCAAAGCCGATTACTACGTCTTTGCCTGCGGTCCGTGGCTGGGCAAGCTGTTCCCGGAGACTCTGGGCGACGTTGATTCGCTCCACCAAACAGGACATCTTTTTCTTCGGCACACCCGCCGGAGACTCGCGCTTCACCGACGACGCATCTTCCCGTGTGGGGCGATCACGGCGGACCGATTTCTTCTACGGCATCCCCGGCAGCGACCGCCGCGGATTCAAAGTGGCCGACGACACGCGCGGTGGCCGACTTCGATCCCACTTCGGGCGAGCGAGTCGTCAGTCAGGCGACGCTGAAGCGCGTTCGCGAATATATCGCCTTTCGCTTCCCCGCGATGAAAGATGCTCCGCTGATCGAGACGCGCGTCTGCCAGTATGAGCAGACTGCCGACAGCCACTTCATCGTGGATCGCCATCCTCGAATGAATAATGTCTGGCTGCTAGGCGGCGGCTCCGGGCACGGGTTCAAGCACGGGCCGGCGCTAGGAGAGATGATGGCGGATTGATTCTGAAGGATGGCGAAGCCGACGCGTGTTGGCGGCTGTCGCGATTTTCTCAGCGAGACAGCCAAAATCTTGACCACGGGGGACACAGAGGCTACACGGGTAGTCACGCAGAGTTTTACCCTCGTGTTCCCTTGTGTCGCGCGTGGTAAATGATCTTCCTACTGAATCTGAATCACGCTGGCCGACTCGCCTGCTTTGATCTCTCCCACCCGCGCCGCGACCTTCCGCGCGAACTGCAAAGATCGACTTGGCGTGCGGCGAATTCTCGCCCTCCAGCACGATCGGCTTTCCGCCGTCGCCGGACTTGCGCACTTCCGGGTCAAGCTCGATGCTTCCGAGAAACGGCACGCTGAAATGCGCCGCCATCTTCTCCGCGCCGCCGCGCGAGAAAATATCGATCTCGTGATTGCAGTGCGGACACGTGAAATAGCTCATGTTCTCGACCACGCCCACCAGATCGACCTTCATCTGGCGGAACATTTCGATGGCCTTGCGCGCATCCTGCAAGGAAACATCAGACGGAGTCGAAACCACCACCGCGCCCGTCAGCGGCACCGACTGCACCAGCGACAGCGCGATATCGCCCGTCCCCGGCGGCAGATCGACGACCATGTAATCGAGATGTCCCCACTCCACCAGTCCCAGAAACTGCTTCACGATCTGGTGCAGCATGGGACCGCGCCAGATGATGGGCTTGTCGCCGGGATTCAGAAATCCCACCGAAATCACCTTCAGCCCAAACGCCTCCAGCGGCTCGATGCGATTTTCGCCGACCATCTTCGGCTGCCCGCTCACGCCCAGCATCAGCGGCACGTTCGGCCCATACACATCGGCATCGAGCAGGCCGACTTTGTGCCCCATCTTGGCCAGAGCCACGGCCAGGTTTACCGACAGCGTGGTCTTGCCCACTCCGCCCTTGCCCGAACCCACGGCAATGATGGCGTCAACTCCCGGCAACGGTTGCGGCCCCGGCGCGGCTTGCCCGGGATGAGACGGCATATGTGCATTCAAAGGATCACACTCCAAGGATCAATGCAGGATGGCTTAACCCTTGATTATACAGAGCGAGACAACGATGCCCATGAGGAGACAGCCGCCTCGGCTGTCAGGACTAGGCGAAGCCCGGCCGCGGGCTACTTTCGAATTGCACGAAGAAACTCCCAAACGGACCCAGCCAGAAATATCCCAAGGACGAGAAGCCACGTCGCAGGTTTTGTTAGAGAGATCGGATCCCATCCTACTGCCCCAGTGTCCGCTCCCGTGTCCACCGGATGGTGGATCGATAAATAGATCCCAATAACGAACAGTGAAGCGATGGCCGTTACTACCACCGCGACAATTCCCGCCAATATGCTCCTAAGAAAAATCGCTATCGTTTTGCCTTCCTTCGCCGCTCCAGCTCCGCCCGCCGGATCTCGCGCCGACGCCCAGCATCGTCGTAGCGCCGCTGCTGCTCCGCGGTCTCGGGAATCACCGGCGCGACTCGCACGTTGGTTCCCTTAGCCATCCACCGCCACAAACGTCAGGTAGGCCGACGCAACATGTCGCGCCGTGTCCGCGATGTAGTTCTCTACGAAAACTTTCACTCCAGTTTCCATCGACGTATGGAACACGCGGTTCACCGAGGAGCGCAGAATCACCAGATCCCCCACCCTCACTGGCACGAGGAAATCAATGTGATCCACCGAAGCTGTCACCGCGTAACTCCGCGAATGGCGATGGGCTGCCATCGCTCCCGCCAGATCGATCCAATGCATCAACCGGCCACCAAGCAGTGCGCCCAGCGGATTGGCATCATTGGGCAGAACAATCTCGGCCATCTCCGACTGCGAGTCCCGCACCGGCCGCGGCATCAGCATCTCTTCGCTCATACTTGTCTTTCCTCTTTCTGTCGATCGCAAGTCTTAAACTTGGGGAGCCGAAGGGCGTCTCTAGCTGGCTGCCGCACGCATCGCTTCCGTGCCTTCTTCTTCTCCAGGAACGACTCCAGAAAACACTCAGCCATGCGCTGCACGCGGCGGTCGCGATGCGGCTCCTACCCACTGCGCGTCAACGGCATCAAACTCCAGCGTCCCGTGCTCCGCAGGGCGATGCCCACGCTCGCAGACGTAGCGAATCTGAATGCGTCCGCGAGCACTCTTCCCTTCACCGCCCACGGTTCGAGCCGCGAACCGCACGGAATCCCAACTCGCTCCCGCGGCAACTTTCCACAACCCTCGGCATACCCTAGGTTGCAGAACTCCCGCAGTTCTTCCTGGGATGGAAGTTCACCCTCGTGTCCGGGCGCGGTGCAGCGCCCGCTCCATCCGCATCCCAGCGGAAGCCGCCCCGCATGCAGCCACGTTGCATTCTCCAACTTCTCCACTGGCATGAAAAACGGACAAGCCAATCGCAAACCTTCCGATCTGAACTCGAATTGTGGAATCGAGGAGCTGCCATTGTAATCAGTCCCCGAAGCCTCTGCCAGTTCCCGCAATTTGGGCAGTGGTGCGGTTTGGCTACGCTTTGGTCCGCTTAAGCTGGAGATCCTTCGCTACGCCTGAGAAACGGCTACACTCAGGATGACAAAGTGTACAAAAGCCAAACTGCACCACTACCGGCAATTTGGGCGGTGGAAGTGAAGTTGTAGTAATCTCATCCTGAACCGGCTACTGACACCGCCTATGGACCGCATCGCCGCTCTCAACGACGTCCTCACTCAGAATCCGAACGACGCCTTCGCCCGCTACGGATTGGCGATGGAATATTCCAAGCAGGGAGACTTTGATCGTTCGCTTGCCGAATTCTCCTCCTGCTCAAGACCAGTCCCGACTACACTCCTGGCTACTTCATGGCCGCCCAAACCCTGGCGCGCGCCGACCGAATCGCCGAAGCCAAAGACCATGCTCACCGACGGCATTGCCTCCGCCCGCCGCACCGGCAACCTCCACGCGCAGGGCGAGATGGAAGCCATGCTGGCGGAGTTGGGTAATTCGTAAGACCTGTGACCCAGTGTCCTGTGTTACAAGCTCACTTACGCCCGCCATCCTCCCCATCGCCCACTCCACCACAGCCGGGAAAATCTGATAAATCTTCTGCGGCACGTACATGGTCCAGGGCACAATCACTTCCCTCTTGCGCTTCAAATATCCCCGCAGCGTGGCCCGCGCCACCCGCTCGGCAGTAATCCCCCTCACCGATCCGGACGCACTCGCTTCAACTCATTCCCCTGAATCGCATTCTTGCCAAACGCCGTCCGCACATATCCCGGGACAAACCGTCAGCACATGAATCCCATCTTTCTTCAACTCCACGCCGGCAGCCTTGCCCATCGCATTCAGCGCAAACTTGGTCGCGCTGTAAGCCGCATGGAACGGGATCGGAATATGCCCGGCCACGCTCGATATATTGATAATCGTCCCGCCGCCCTGCTGCCGCATCACCGGAATCACCGCCTGCATCGCCCCCACCGCTCCAAACAAATTCGTGTCGAACATTTCCCGGCACGCCGCCATATCCATCTGCGCCACCGAATCCAGCAGCCCATGCCCCGCGTTGTTCACCCAAACATCGATTCTCTTGAAATGATGCAGCGTCAGCCCGATCGCGCGGTCAACATCCTCGCGGTGCCGCACGTCGCAAGCCATCGCCAGCGTTCGCTCGCCCTGCCCTACGCGCCCGCGCGCCGCGTCCACCCGGCCCGCATCGCGCGAGAGCATCACCACGCTGGCGCCGTGATCGGCAAAAATCTTCGCGATCGCTTCCCCGATTCCCATGGAAGCGCCCGTCACCACTACAACTTTCCCTGAAAGATCCATAGCGCGCTTTTATTCCTCATCAACTTGTTAAGTCAAGCCCTGCGATACAATCAGGGACGGCGCGCTGCGTTTCGCACTCACCCACCGGAGACTGCTTGGACGCCCTTCTGCCCTTGTTCCCGCTCGATGTCGTCCTCTTCCCCGGCACTCCCCTGCCCCTGCACATCTTCGAGCCGCGCTACAAAGAAATGATTGGCGAATGCCTCGCCGAGCATCGCACCTTCGGAGTGGTGCGCGCCCTCGGGCAGGGTCTGGCCGATGTGGGATGCACGGCCGAAATCGTCACCGTCGTGAAAGAGTATCCTGACGGCCGCCTCGACCTCGTCACCGAAGGCCGCAGCGTTTCGAAGTCGTGCGCGTCAACCAGGAACGTTCCTTCCTGCAAGCCGAAGTTCTCATGATCAACGACGAACCCGGAACCGCCGCCGCCGGAAGACACCTCTCGCGCAATCCAGTTGCACTCCGAACTGCTGGCGCATCGCCGGCGCGAAACAAGATCTCTCGGCCGCCGACCTTTCGTTGCTTTCTTTCTATCTGGCCGGCTCCCTGCCTCTCGATCTGGATTTCAAACAAAAGCTGCTCGCCCTGCGCTCCGAACCGGAGCGTCTGTCCTTGCTGATCAGCTATCTCGAAATCCTCATCTCCAATCTCCGCCGCGCCGCCACCGCCCGCGAAAAAGCCGGCGGCAACGGCCACGTGCACTAAGGGCGGCTTTCGGGCTTCGGGCTTCGGCAAACCGAAAGCCCTCAGCGCGACAGATTGTCGCTTGAGCGATTGTTGCGGCCGAAGCCCGAACGAGCCGAAGCCCGCTCTTCCGCGTATAATCCAGAGAAGTTCCTCTGGGGGTTCCTCATGTGTCTTCCGCGCACGCTAGGCGAATTGCGCCGCAGTGCTTTTTCCGAAGAACGCCTGCGCACCCGCCGCGTGAAGGATGAACTCCGCGACAACCTCATCGCCCGCCTGCGTGACCACGACGACTCCGGCATTTTTCCCGGCATCGTCGGCTATGAAGACACGGTCGTGCCGCAGATCGTGAACGCTATTCTTTCGCGGCACAATTTCATTCTGCTCGGCCTGCGCGGCCAGGCCAAAAGCCGCATCCTGCGCGCCCTGACGACGCTGCTCGATCCTCACATGCCCTACCTCGCCGGGCTGCGAGATTCGCGACAATCCCTACGCCCCTATCTGCCGCCGTTGCCGCGAAGAAGTCGCGCGCCTCGGCGACGACACTCCCAGTGCCTATCTCACGCCCGACGATCGCTACGTGGAAAAACTTGCCACGCCCGACGTCACCATCGCCGACCTCATCGGCGACATCGACCCCATCAAAGCCGCCCGCGGCGGTCACGAACTTTCGAGCGAGTTCACCGTTCACTACGGCCTGCTGCCCCGCGCCAATCGCGGCATCTTCGCCATCAACGAACTTCCCGACCTCGCCGGAAAAATTCAGGTCGGCCTGTTCAACATCATGCAGGAAGGCGACGTGCAGATTAAGGGCTATCCCATTCGCCTCCCGCTTGACGTTGCCATCGTTTTCAGCGCGAATCCCGAAGACTACACCGCCCGCGGAAAAATCATCACCCCGCTCAAAGACCGCATCGGCTCCGAGATTCGCACGCACTATCCCGCAACGGTCGATGAAGGCATCGCCATCACCGCGCAGGAAGCCTGGACCAGCGCGCAGTCAAGGCGAAGCGCAAGCGATGCACCTGCCCACCTACATTCAGGAAGTGATCGAGCGCATCGCCTTCGCCGCCCGCGAAGACAAGAAAATCGACAAGCGCAGCGGCGTGAGCCAGCGCCTGCCGATCACTGCCATGGAGAACGTCATCTCGAACGCCGAGCGCCGCGCTCTGCGCAATGACGAAAAACTGGTCGTGCCCCGCGTCAGCGACGTCTATGCCGCGCTGCCCGCGATCACCGGCAAACTCGAACTCGAATACGAAGGCGAGATGAAAGGCGCAGACTACGTGGGCCGCGAACTGATCCGCGCCGCCATCGCGAAGACCTACGACGAATATTTCACCGGCGCCAACGTGCAGCAGATCGTGCAGTGGTTCGACCTGGGCGGTGAGATTCAGTTGTCGGATTCGGTCTCCGCCGCTGGAAGCTCTCGAAAACCTGAAAGAGATTCAGGGCCTGATCGACAAACTCGGCCCGCTGAAGTGTCTCGCAAAAGAAAGTCCCGAGCAGCAGGTCTCCGCCGCGGAATTTATTCTCGAAGGCCTGCACGCGCACAAACGCATCGGCCGCAATGAAGAACGAGTGTTCAAAGCCGGAGAAAAAAAGCCCGAACCGCAGCGCGAAAAGAGTTTCGAGAAAGAAGAACCACCGTACCGGCAGAGAAGACAGTTTAACTAGAGTGGTCAGTGGCTAGTGGTCAGTGATTAGTAGTAGTAGCTAATCGGCCAGTGAGGCCTTGCTGGCCACTGATTTCACTGACCACTGACCACTAACCACTGCTTATGAAACGCATCCGCTACTCCAAATACGTTCCCGACCCCGCCGGCGAAATGAGCCTGGAAGACCTGCTCGGCGCGCTCTCCGACTACCTGCTGCAGAGCGGCTTCCAGAGCGACATGTGGTACGAAATGCCTGAGGGCGAGCAGACTCTCGACGACCTTCGCCGCGCCATCGAACAAGCTCTGATGGAAGGCGATCAGTTCGACGAAGACATGCGCGAGCGCCTGCAGCAAATGGCGGCGGACGGTGAACTCGACGAACTCATCGAAAAGCTGATCGAGCGCATGCAGCAGGAAGATTACATCTCAATCGACCAACCGCCTGACCCGTCGCGACCATCCAGCGTGGGCGGCCAGGTCGGCGAAAACCAGCAGCAAGCGAAATTCGAAATCACCGACAAGAGCCTCGACTTCCTCGGCTTCAAATCGCTGCGCAATCTGCTCGGCTCGCTCGGCAAATCCAGCTTTGGACGCCACGACACCCGCGACCTCGCCACCGGCATCGAAGCCAGCGGCGCTTCCCGCACCTACGAGTTCGGCGACACGCTCAACCTCGACATCACCGCCACGCTCTCGAGCGCGATCCAGCGCGAAGGCCTCGCGCTGCCGCTCAACATCGAATACCGCGACCTGCAAGTTCACCAGTGCGAGTATCAATCTTCCTGCGCGACGGTGCTGATGCTCGACTGCTCGCACTCGATGATCCTCTACGGCGAAGACCGCTTCACTCCCGCGAAAAAAGTTGCCATGGCGCTCTCGCATCTGATCCGCACGCAGTATCCCGGCGACTCGCTCTCGCTCGTGCTCTTTCACGACTCCGCCGAAGAAGTCCCGCTCTCGCAGCTAGCCCGCGTCAAGGTCGGCCCTTATTACACCAACACGCGCGAAGGCCTGCGCCTGGCGCAAAGAATCCTGCAGCGCCAAAGAAAAGACATGAAGCAGATCGTCATGATCACCGACGGCAAACCCTCCGCCCTGACTCTCGAAGACGGACGCATCTACAAAAACGCCTTCGGCCTCGACCCGCTAGTAGTGAGCCAGACGCTGGAAGAAGTCTCGAAGTGCAAGCGCGCCGGCGTCCTCATCAACACCTTCATGCTCGCGTCAGATTATGGATTGGTGCAATTCGTCCAGAAAGTAACCGAGATGTGCCGCGGCAAAGCCTACTTCACCACCCCGTATACGCTAGGCCAATACCTGCTGATGGATTACATGTCGCGCAAGACGAAGACGATCCACTGAGCAGGAATCTAGGGCCATACCCTGCTCCGTGTCCTCGTGTTGAAGATTTTTCTCGTCCCTGCTGATACTCTTTAATATTCATGGCAAATTGCATTCGATGCGGCCGCCAGCTTCCTGGCTTAACCTTCGGCAAGAAGATCTGCCAGTGGTGCGTGCAGCACGAGGCCGCGCAGCGCGGCGAACTCGCCGACGACGCGCCGCAAACCGTCATGCCCACTCCCTGGGTCCGCCGCAGTGAATCCACTATCGGTCTCACTCAGATCATCTTCGGCATCAACGCTGCCGTGTTCCTCGGCATGGCGCTCTCCAGCTCCACCGTCATGGACTTCCCCGGGCGCGAACTCATAGCCTGGGGCGCAAACGCGGGCGCGCTCACGCTCTCGGGCGAATGGTGGCGGCTCCTGACCAACGTCTTCGTTCACGGAGGTCTTCTCCACATCGCCTTCAATATGTGGTGTCTGTGGAATCTGGGCGCACTGTGCGAATCGCTCTACGGACGCTGGACCTACGCCGCCATCTATCTGATCTGCGGCGTGGGAGCCAGTCTGGCCAGCGCGGCGTGGCATCCCTATGTACCCAGCGTCGGAGCCTCTGGAGCCATCTTCGGTCTAGCCGGCGCGCTCATCGCCGCTTTCAAGTTAGGAGAGTTCTCCGTGCCGCGCGCCGCGCTCTCAGGCACGCTGCGCAGCCTCGGCGCATTTGTGGTCTATAACCTGATCTTCGGATTCGCGCTCCCAGGCATCGACAACACGGCGCATATCGGCGGCCTGATCACGGGATTAATCGTCGGCGCGCTGATCGCGCTCATCGCCCCGCGGCAAGAGCAAGCCCCCCGCCGCCTCGCTGTCTTCGTTGTCGTGATTCTCGCCCTGGCAGGCGGCGCCATCGGGACCGCTCATCACTACGGCGTGCCGCTGCGCTTTGGGCGAGTGAATTTCGAGCGCTCCGCGAACCTTCCAGCAAGCGTTCCCATTCAGAGAAGATCAAATCCGCGAACTGTCCGCTAGATTGACAGCAATCAATATATGAGATGGCCGTCAGAGGCGTTCGCTCTGTCAGGTACCAGGTACTCACAACTAGCTCTTCAACTCCCCCACCGCCCGCCAAGCCTGATTGATCGCCTCATCTGTATAAGCGAGAGCGCCGGCGTCGGAGTTCGCGATCGCGATCCGTCCGAAAGGTTTTCCGCGCGCGCTCACACGGCGTCTCGCCGCCTTCCAGCACAAACTTGTCCCAGAGGCTGCTGTACTCGTAGGCGTAGCCGTGAGGCCAGCGGTTGACTGTGATGGCCAGGATGTCGCGTGCAGGATCAAAACCGCCCGGCCCAAGGGTCCGGAGCAACTGTTCGCGAATCTTGCGCTCCATGGTTTCAAAAGTCGTGTTGTAGAGTTCGATGCGGCCGGCGGTGTGTTGATCCCGCGCCGGCCGGCCTGCGCGGCAAGGAGACTTGCTCATGTGCACCACAGTTGGCTCGTCGGGCGTGCGTGGGCAGCGATACTCCCCGATGCTAACCGGCAGGTCCAGGTCGACGTGCGTGTGGTAGCCGCCGGGTGCGTAGATGGAATTCGCTCCCAGCTTCTGAAATGCAGTCCAGTTGCGCAACAGCACATTGGTATAAAGCAGCGGCACCTTCTGCGCGAAGGCCAGCGCCTCTTTCTGAGTATCCGGCAGGTCTTCGCACAGGTACGGAATCATCATGTTCCAGCAGGCCAGGACTGCGTGCTTCGCTCTGACCGTATACACCTTGCCGCCGCGGGCGTAGGCTACCTCAACTTCGGTGGCCCGCGCTGGATCACCCAGATGCTTCACCCGCACCGCCGTGCTGTTCAATCGGATGCGCACGGGCGATCCTTTTTCATCGAGCTTGGCGTAGTTCGCACTTGGCGGTGACCACATCGGTCGCCGAATTGCCCGGCATGGACTCCGGGATCAGCTTGCGGACGAGCAACCGCGCGATGCTCGCGTTGCCATCGGGAAAGTGGAAGAAATATTTCCGTTCGTTGGCTCAGCGCCCTTCCGGGACAATATCCATTCCGCTGAAGCCCGGATAGCCTGACTCCGCTGCATCCAGCGCGGAGACAGCTTCGATGCCCACACCAAATAGAGGCTGAGAGATTGTCTGGTAGAGGCGGATAACGTCCGCATGCACGCCCGCCTGTTCGGTCAGGAACTGGGCATAGCTGATGCGCGCCAGACGCGCCTTTTGCTCATCGCCACTTAGTCCGGGAAGATAATCTTTCTTCTCCCGGCATAAGCGCGAAATATCCTTACGCGCCTGCTCCGCAATCGGGGCTTCGGCCATGAAATGCGTCCACGCATCGGACCCGGCGACTGCCAGATCGTAAGTCTCGCCGCCAGGAAAAGGGTATGGATCGTCCACGAGCTTGTCGCTGCCGAAAGTTTCCTTGTCGAAGAAGATTTTCGGAACTCTTCCCATGGAACCGTAGAGATCTCTCTCCAGATATTTCGGGAAGCTGGTTACATCGATTCCCAATTCCTCAATCACGCCCCTGGCGACATCGCTATAAGGCTCCGGGCTCTCGATGGAGTACGTTCCGCCGTAGCCCAGTAGAGTTCGCTGGCCCACCCGAAACTCGTTGCGCTTGGCGTGTCCCCCGAAGTCGTCATGGTTGTCGAGGATAAGAATGCGCGCGTTCACACCTGCAGCTTGCGATAGAAGTGCGCCGCCGAAAGGCCGCTGATGCCGCCTCCAACGATCACGAGGTCGTAGGTTTCACCTGTGTCTTGGGGCGTACCGGCCGAGTCCCAGAAAGAGCCGTCGCGCAAAGCGTGCGCAGCATCGAAGGAGCCGGCGTGACTGCCCCGCAGTCCGGTGAGCGCGGGCGGATAGTAGTCCTGAGATTTTTCGGGATCGACATCGCCCGCAGCCGAACACCTGCCACGGCATGAGCGCAGCGCCCGCGGTCACAGCCACGCCGTTGAGGAAGTCACGGCGCGTGATATTGCGCTTCATTCCCAGTTCGCGGTCGTTTAGGTCGCTCATGTGAGAGCTCTTGGCTTCTGGCTTCTCGCTTCTAGCTTTCAGCCTTCTTTACCGCCAGTTCTGCGCCTTGAAATCCGATGCGGCTGTGCGCACCGTCACAAAAAGGTTTGTTCACCGAGCCGCCGCAACGGCAGAGAGAAAACGCAGGCTTGCCGGTGAGGTCGTACTGGGTTCCGTTGACGTCGACAAGTTCAACCGAGCCTTCAGCTGCTTCTACGCGGTAGGGGCCATTGGGACGGACTGTGATCTTTACCTGAGCCATGATTTTGATTCCTCCAACCTTACGGGTTTCTAGTAAGGCTAGAAAGATACCACTAAGCCAGGGTGGGTGTCGCGGAGAATAGGTTAGAGCCGGCTACGCTCGTCTGGACGGCCGAG
Source organism: uncultured Acidobacteriaceae bacterium (assembly GCA_963841125.1). Lineage (GTDB taxonomy): Bacteria > Acidobacteriota > Terriglobia > Terriglobales > Acidobacteriaceae > Sulfotelmatobacter. Next base: position 182,755 of record CAWJBH010000010.1, on the reverse strand, counting down.
GCGGCCGTCCCCACTTGATCCAGAATGGTCCAGACCTCATCAGGCGGCTAAAGAATTGGCGGAAACCAGGGCGCGGTAGAGATCGAGGTAGTCGTCGATCATGCGTTTTGTGGTGAAGCGTTCGCGGGCTCGGGTGTAGGCGCGATCGGCATAGGCGTGGCGCAGGGCGCGGTCAGCATCGAGCCGGCTAAGGGTCTCAGCCAGACTGCGGGCATCGTTCGTGCGGAAGTAAAGGGCGGCGTCGCCCCAGAACTTCGCGGAAGCTGGGAATATCGTTAGCGACGATGGCGCAACGGGAGAAAGCAGCATCAAGCGCAGCCATGCCGAGCGGCTCATAACGAGAAGTGGCCGCATAGATAGCGGCGCGACTGTAGAGAGCTGCGCAATTGAGCTTCGGTCTGGGCACCGCGGATGGCGACGCAGCTCTGCATCGGTTGTAGACCTTCACATCCGCGCGGATCGGAATGCTGCGGCATCGGAACGGTTTGCTCCGCGCCCACGATGCACACGGAGAACGGATGGGTGTGTTGCGTGAGAAGGAAGACCTGCTTGCCGGCATCGAGCAGGCGGCCGACTGAGAGCACGGAATCGTCTTTGCTGACGTAGGGATTAAAGAAGATGGGATTGCGGCCGGGATAGATTATGGCTGCGCGTCGGGGGCGGGTATAGGTGGAGATAAGCGTGTCGAGCATGCAGGCCGAGGGCGCGACTACGGCATCGGCGGCAGCAATGCCGCGGACGATGGTTTCGCGATACCACTTCAGCCAGCGCGTGGGACGCGGCTGCAACCCTGCACGGCTTCGGCCCAACTGATGAGGTCGCCGTGGACCATCACTACGCGCGGAACATCGACGGGGAGATTGCCGTGGCAGAACTGGTGGAGGTGAAGCAGGTCCGGGTGAACCTCGCGGACCAGGCTGGCCAGGAATCCGAGGACTCGGTCAAGATCTTGCGGCGCGTCGTCCATCCACTCCAGGCGGAAGGCGGTAGGGCGATACTCGAGGCCGTGAAGAAGATCCATCCATGCGGTTTGCTCGGGTAGGGGAATCTCGCCGAAGCTGACCAGCGTGACCCGGACACCGCGAGTGACCAGCCCGGTGACCAGTTCCCGAGTGTAGGTCCAGGAGCCGGACATGGTATCGGCTGTGACCAGAACGTGCACGAGAGCCTCCGGAAGTGTGTGGGATGCCGCAGCGGATGCGGCGTCCAGCGTGCGGCGCTGGCCTATTCTAGTGCGAATGGGGCAGGAACGCGAAAACTTTTCTTGGAGAGACTGAGGCATCTGCACAGTCTTGCATATACTGTCCGCAAGGCGGTGGCGGATATGACCGATAACGTCCCGTCTTCAAACGACGAATCAGTTCGCGCCCAGTCTCAGGCGCATGTCGCGGGCGAGATTGTCGATCAGCGCGGATTTTTTCGGCGGCAGGAGCGGGAACGCCGGGCACGGACATGGCCAGTTCGCAGGAGAGCAGCATGACCGTGAGTGATTCGCACATTTCGCTGCGAATCTGTTGCTCGACGGAGCGGCGGGCCTGGGTTTCTTCACGCTTGCGGCGATGGAGCGCGGAGCGGACCTCGCGCAGCAGGCGCTCCATGCCGCTGACGGCAAAGTTCAGGTAAACGGGGAAGGCTGTGCCCAGATGCTCGAGCACCTGGTCGCTTTCGGCGGGCTCGTTCTCTAAAAGGAACTGATCGAGAACCACGGCGGAGTAGGTTTGTTCGCGCAGGCGGGCTACGGCTTGCGGCAGATTCTCCGCCCAGTGGGTTTCTTCGCCGGTGGCCTCTTTTAGAGTGGCTGCGCATTCCTGGCCGCGTGCCGAAGGGGTTATGAGTAGAATCATGCTTCTTTATTGCACGCCAGCGCACCACAGTTGGGCGCGTTGAAAAGATGGGGTTAGAGGGTGATGCGGATCGCGCTGTCCCGTACGGAACGTGCGTGGGTCGAATTTATTTCAAAAGCGAACGTTTTATCGCGTGTCATCTCGAGTCGAATGCCGAAGGATGCCACGCATGCCTTAGTTCACGCCGAATCTAGAACGGTCTAAATCTGGGCCGCGTAGTCTTTCAGCTTGCGGTACAGAGTTGTCTTGCCGATGCCGAGCAGGCGGGCGGCTTGCAACTTGTCGCCGTTGAGTTCGGCGATGGCGCTGAGGATGGTCTGCCGTTCCAGTTCCGCCATGGGAACGATCTTGGTCTGGCTGTGTCCGTTCCCGTTGGACGGCGCCGCGATCTGCGCGCCGGCAATGGCCGGAGGCAGGTCAGGCACATGGATCAACGGTCCGCTGGTGAAAGCGCAGGTGCGCTCCAGGCAGTTTTCCAGTTCGCGGACGTTGCCCGGCCAGTCATAGGCCAGCATGACTTTGATGGCCTCGTCGGTGAGGATTTTTTCCTGGCCGGAGGCGCGCGAGGAGCGCTCCATAAAATGAGCGATCAGCAAAGGGATATCCTCGCGACGTTCGCGCAGAGGCGGAATGCGCAGGCTGAGGACGTTGAGGCGGAAATACAAGTCGCGGCGGAATGCGCCTTCAGTCACGGCCTGCTCCAGGACGCGGTTGGTGGCGGCGAGGATGCGGACGTTGATGGGAATGCGGCGGGTGCTGCCGACCGGGCGAATCTCCTTTTCCTGAATGGCGCGAAGAAGTTTGGCCTGAAGGTCGACGGGCAGTTCGCCGACTTCGTCGAGAAATACGGTTCCACCTTCGGCGATAGCGAGCAGTCCGTCCTTGGCCTGATTGGCGCCGGTGAACGCTCCTTTTACGTAGCCGAACAGTTCGCTCTCGATCAGCGTGGGCACGAGCGAGCCGCAATCGACGGGAATGAACGGCTTGTCGTGGAACGGTCCGGAGTAATGAATGGAGCGCGCCACCATTTCCTTGCCGGTGCCACTCTCGCCGAGAATCAGCACGGGGTGGGAGCTGTTGGCGGCTTTGGCGATGATGCGGTAGAGCTTTTCCATCTCCGGGGCGCGGCCGACGATGCCGCCGTAACCCTGCTTGGATTTGAGCTTCTCGCGCAGCATGCGGTTCTCGCTTTTCAGCTTGAGGTGATTCGAGACGCGCTCGAGCAAGAGCTTGAGTTCGTCGATGCTGAAGGGCTTGGTGACGTATTCGTAAGCGCCATTCTTCATGGCCTGCACGGCGGACTGCACCGTGCCGTAGCCGGTCACCACGATCACCAGAGCTTCGGGACGCTGCGCCTTGATATGGCGGAGAGCCTCCAGGCCGCCGGCGCCGGGCAAGCGCAGGTCCAGCAGAATGGCGTCGATGGTCTGGGTTTGCAGCAGGCGGTAGGCATGTTCGGCGGAATCGGCAACATGAGCGATGAAGCCGAGCGATAGTGCGACCTCGCGGCAAGCGTCGCGGATGGAGCGTTCGTCGTCGACGATGAGGAGGTTGAGAAAATTGGCGGCCATCATTTGAGGAGTGGCAGATGCGAGTGAGTTACGGCGGCTGATGTCATAAGAGTGATTCCTTCTTGATTTCGTGAAATGGTGTTGATGACGCGGGCCCTGAATCTGGATGGGCAGGATCCAGAGGATCTGTCGGAAAAATCTCGGCAGGCTGAGATGCTCGGGGGAGCAAGATCATCACGCGAGTGCCGCGGCCGGGTTCGCTTTCGAAGTGGATGAGTCCGCCGATTGGTGGTGACGATGCTGCGGACCGTAGTCAATCCCAAGCCGGTGCCCTGGCCCGCGTTCTTGGTGGTAAAGAATGGCTCGAAAAGGCGCTGACGGGTTTCTGCGTCCATGCCGCAACCGTTGTCGCCGACCACGAGCAGAACACAAGGAAAAGCAGGCGGCGCCGGCTGGGCACCGTCCCGGCTACGGGTTGGAATCTTGCAGTTGCTGGTCTCGACGGTGATGCGGCCGCCGCTGGGGAGAGCGTCGCGAGCATTCAGGACCAGGTTCAGGAGGATCTGCTGGGCCTGCGCCTGGTCGATTTTGACCGGCGCCGAGTTCGGGATCGAGATGCAGTTCGAGCGCAATGTTTTCGCCGATCAGGCGAGTCAGCAGATCCTGCATGGCCTGGGTCGATCTCGTTGAGGCGAAAAGACGCGGGCGGGCGTGGGCTGCGGCCGGGCGAAAACGAGCAACTGCCGCACCAAGCCGGTGGCCTGCACGATGGCGGAGCGAATCTCATCGGCATAGCGGCGCCGGCGGTCGCGCACATCCAGGCTCGAGAGCAGCAGATCGCAATACAGCATGACGCCGGTCAACAGGTTGTTGAAATCGTGGACCACGCCTCCGGTCAGGCGACCAACGGCCTCCCAGCGCTGGGCTTGAAGCGGGCTTTCCTCCACGGGAACCGCCTCGCTGACTTGCTCTGCCATCAGCAAAGCGTGGTCGGGCTCGCCTCGCGCATCCGGGCTGACGCCATGCGATCCACTTCGCGCTGATCTGCCCAGTAGCCAGCGACTTCGGGCTTCGATGGCAATGCGGTCGCGCCGGGAATCGAGGAGTTCGCGCAGCAGCAGCTCCGTTTTGTCGCGGTCCTGGGGACGAACCAATTCGCAGAGCCGCAACTTGCGCCGGCCGGCCACGCTGCGGTCCAGAGTGCGCTCGAAGGCTGGATTCATCTCGACGATCACCCCTTGCGGATTGCAACGGGCCACGGCGATGGGAGCGTTTTCGAAGGCAGCGCGGAAAGTCAGTGCCTGGTTCTCTCCTGCCGGAGCGTCTGACCACGGAAATGGGGTTGCGGTATTCATAGAGCTACTGTCGCGCGGGACGATTCCCGGAAGGAAGCCCACGATGGGCTATCCGATACCTCCGTGTTCCCGAAACGGGAGTAAAGCGTCTGCCGTTGCATCCGCCTTCCGACTTCGAGCCCACTATAGGAGGGTCAATCTGGGGTTGCGAAGGGCAGATGTCACTCAAAATTGGGAATTGCCTGTGGAAAACTCTAGAAGTGATTTATTTTCTGTGGAATACGGGAAGCAATTGCAGTCTCAAAAGCTCGGACAGCCAAAATTGCGAGGAATGGGACCGTCTTATTGGCTGCTCGAGCCGGGGAATTGCCGATTAGCCAGAGCTTCGAGTTCGTCGATCAGGACCGGCGACGTCAGGCGGAAAGTCAGACGGCGGCCCTTCTGCACTCTAATCTCGTCTGGCGGCTGGACGGTACCCCGGGCAAACAGGCTTGACGTCTGGAGAGCAAGCGGTCTGCCCTCGACGGTGATCGCGGTCAAGGTCAGCTGGAAATAGCCAGAGCCCGCGCCCGCGCGCACGGATTCGATGTGCCCGGTGGCCATGGCGCCACGCTCGATGAGTGAATCGCCGTCAATTGCGAGGGCGGGGGCAACAGAGCGCCACGAAGGGGTCGCCGGCACGAACCTTCGCGGTGAAAGAGCCTCTTCCAGTTGAACCGTGAGAAGAGTTCCGGAGGGCAAAATATGGTTATGCGATCCGACGCGGAAGGGCAAGCGCGCCCGTCGCATTGAGTTCGGGCGAGACTGCCGGATGTGTGCCCTCGCTGGCCGAGTCCTGATCGGTGTCGGGATGGAACGGAAGCTTTTGTCCGCTGGCGGCGAGAACCTGTATCGCCGCGGTGCAAGGGTCCGGAGACGCGCACATCCTGATTCACGCTCAGGGCCAGAGTCAGGCAAAGCACTCCGAAGACGGGCCGGGATCGAAGGAATCGCTTCATCGCATATATGGTCGCGCGGCTTTCTGGTCTCTCATAGTGGCAAATGAAGTACCAGAGCAGTAGTAAGGGAATCAAGCAGATGCGGGGCGCGGGGCAAACCATCCGTGTAGAAGTTGCTTGATTCGCCGTCGAGAGCTTCTCGGCTCATCGTGGGATACTCGAGAGGCCGAGTAGTGATGCAGTGCGAGCGAACCATGATTTTTCTGAGACGGAACGGTTATTTTCAGGGCCCACGGAGGCAAAGGATAAGGCCAACTCTGTTGCCATGCACACCGATTCAGAAGTGCGGCGTTATGTGGGAGGGCGACCTTGGCCTTTGGAAAAGGCGCAGTCTCGTTTTCGGAATGAATATCTCGGGCGGCCGAGGGAGACTTTCGGTCTATGGGCCGCGATCCTTAGAGAAGAAGGAAAATACATAGGGTGTTGTGGCCTTCGGGCGGCCGAGGACGGGAGATCTGCGCACCTCGGATACTATTTTGCCCGGCCTTACTAGCGACGAGGGTTTGCCCTGGAGGCTTCGCAGGCCTTTATTGAAGTCGCTTTTACGCGACTTGAATTGCTGCGTCTTCTGGCCGACGTTGAACAAGGGAATGCAGCGTCAGAACACATTTTGCAGAAGTTCGGGTTCAACTGTGTTAGCCAGGAAGAGGTTCCGGTTAGCGGTCGTGTCCTGCTCTTCTACGAACTCTTGAGAGTCGCGTGGGAAAGCAAATCAAAATAGCGGCGAATCGCAGCAAACCATCGATCCCGCCGCCGCAAAACAAATCGCGGAGAGCGTTAGCGCTCTCCGCGAACGGGGTTCGGGCTAGAAACTGCGTGCTAGTTGGAACCGCCGGCATCGGCGCTCTGCGCTTCGTTCTCCGGCTGCGCGATCACACCGTCAAACGGAGTCGCCGCCAACGTAACGCCCGTGCACCACGCTGATGTGGCGCAGAGGGAAGCCGGAATCCGGTCCACGCTGCCAGGTGCTGCCACCATCGGCTGCTTTCGAACACGACGCCGGTCTGGCCGCTGGTTGCGAGCAACCGTTTATGGCTGCCGTCATAGGTCACCGATGTGATGTCCTTGTCGGGCAAGCCGGCCACGACGTGGTTCCAGCTCTGGCCGGAATCCGCGCTGTGGAAAGCGCCTTCGCGGGTGGCGACGAAGATCTGGCCATCCGGCGTCACGGTCACGCTGCGAACGTTAATGGGATAAGAAGCCAGCGCGGCGGGCTGCCAGGCCGCTCCTGCATTGCTGAGAAACCAGCACGCTGGAGCGCGTCGCGGCGACTACCAGGCCTTCCTGCGCCTGCACCGAAACGAAATCCTGCTGACCTGCGATGGGGCCGCCCATCCAGATCTTGCCTTGGTCCTTGCTGATGAACAGTCCGGCCGAAGTTGCCGCAAACCAGTGTCTCGATTCGCAGGTCAGCATCGCTGACCCGGCCTTCCAGAATCGAGCGGGTGCTGGAGGTGGAAGTCACAGTCTTGGTTTTCCCGCTCTTCAACTTCACCGTACGCGAGACCGTCTTCTCGACAACGACGTTGTTGATGGGATGCCAGTACAGATAGGTCGGAGCGAGTTCAAACACGCCTTTGTTGGTTCCTGCCACCAGCGTTCCGTTGCTGGATTGTTTCAGCGTGAAAACGTCGCGCCCGTCCAGACCCTTGCTTTTCTGCTGCCAGGTTTGTCCGCCGTCGTGGGTGAAGAACACGCCGCCGAACTCGCGGTCGTTCACCACACCGATGTAAAGCGTGTTGGGTTCTTTGCTGTCAGCCAGGATCGCGCTGACGTAACGGTGAGTGTATCCGTGGTTCGAAGTCGAGAAACTGGCGGCGGAGTCGTCGCTGGCCAGCACGCCGCTGCGGTCGGTCGCGAGCAGCACGCGCTGCGAGTTGCGCGGATCGATCAGAACATCATTCACCACCACTTCGGGGTTGCTGGCGCGCTTCCAGTTCTTGCCCTCGTCGACGCTCTTCCACAGACCTTCGGTGGTTCCGGCATAGACGATCAGCCGGGTTGCTGGGATCCTGCTTGAGAACGCGCGTGCGCCGCGCGGTGAAGGGAATGCCCTGAATTTTCTGGAACTGATCGCCGCCGCTGGTGCTCTTGTAAATGCCGGAGCAGGCGCTGGCGAAGACTTCGGAAGGATTCGCCGGAACTGACGATGATGGAGAAGACATCGGAATCGTCGATCATGCCCTTGTTGATGTGCTGCCAGTTGGCGCCGCCGTCGCTGGTCTTCCACGCCAGGTGCCAGGTGCCGGCATAGACCACGTTGGGATCTTTAGGATCGACCGCGATGGACTCGATGTTCTTGACAATGCCGTCGCTCAGAGAAATTCGCTGCCAGTCATTTGCCGCCATCGTTGCTGCGGTAGACGCCATCCAGGGCGCCCGCCACTAACGTACTTTGGGTCGGAAGCCGAAATCGCCATGGCGCGGACCGATTTGCCGTGCATCGCGGACAGAGCTTCCCAGTCCTTGCCGCCGTTGTGGGTGCGGAAAATGTCGCCGGCACTCTGGTCCTGCACGCTCCACGCGGAAACGAAAATGGTCTTGGAGTTGTGCGGATCGATGGCGATGTGATCGAGCACGTAGTCGTCGCCGCTGCCTAGCTTGGCAAACCGCGACCAGGTATGGCCACCATCCTCGGAGACGAAAATCACCCCGTGCTGGTGCCCAGGAAAACGCGGTTCGGGTCATGCGGATCGTAGGCCAGACTGCGGACATCGCCTCCATCCGGACCCAGAACGGTCCATTGGCGCGCTCCCGCGGCCACCGCGCACATCGGAAGCTAACATCAACATTGTCAACAACTTAAGCCAAGCAGATTTCATAGTGGTTCATCCCCAAGCCGAGAAGAGTTGGATCTCGACCCAGCCTGACAGGGTAATCCCGACGCCAGCAAGTTACTGAAGGACACGCATAAAAAAGAGCCGGTCGACATCGCCGACCGGCCCTTTCGACTGCTCGCTGCAATCTCAGTTTCCCTTCTTCTTGGCAGCCGCTTTCTTCTTGGCCATCGGCTTGGGATGATCCGGAACCGCTGGCACTTTGGCCTCGTCCACAGGTTCGGTGCCGGTCGAGTCGAAGGTCGCGCCCGGAGGCACGATCCAGTACTCGGCCGTCTTGGTGCCACCGCTGCCGGTGCGCACTTCGATGCGGCTGGCATCAATGTGCTGCTGGGCTTCGCCCTCCGTCAGATAGAACTTGGAATCGACGGCGCGTTCCGCCGCCAGATTCTTCCGTTTTTCTGCCGGCTCGGCATTCCCGACGATCACCAGCTTGTTGTCGGGGTTCTGCTGCAGGTTCTTGGCCACGTCATCCAGGATAGCCTTGCAGGTGTTGTCGACGCGCCAGGGCTTCTTCTCGTTGGGGAAGTCGCACTGGCTGAGTTTGGAAGCCTTCGGCGGAGGCGGCGGCGGATTCTCCACCGTCACTTGCGCCGTGGCCTGGCCGGTCAGACCGCGCGAGTCGGTGCAGGTAGCGCCGACGCTGATCGTACCCGGAGATGCACCGGTAGTGTTCAGAGTGGCCGCGCTGCCGCTGCCGGAAATAGTTCCGCTGCTGGCCGTCCAGTCTGAAACCGAGACCGGGACGCCATCCGGGCTGGTGCAGCTGCAGGTTACGGTTACGCTCGCCCCCGCCTGCACGCTCGACGGGCTGGCGGTGCAGCTCATGGTCGGCGGGTTCTTCGGCGGCAGCGGCTTTACTGTGAAGTTAGCCGAGCAGCTTGCTTCGTTGTTCTTTTTCTCTTTAGCATCGGTCACATGGGCTGTGACCGTGTAGCTGCCGGGAGCCACGCCGTTGGTGTCAATCTGCGCAGTTGTATCTTTCCCGCGTGACCTGACCTCCGTTGCCGCTCCAGGCATAAGTGACCGTGTGCTTGGGATTGAAGTTGCTGGCAGTGACGGTCGCGGTGATGGGCTCGCCCACCATCACTTCCGTGGGCTGCACCGAACAACTGGCGGCTGGAGTTAGCGCTCGGCGCACCACCCAAGCTGAATACAACGCCGGTGCGCAGGCGCACTCCTTCGAAGCTAGGACGGCGCAGATCGGGAAAATCGGGCGCCGCAAAATCGGAGTAGTTGTGCCGGCCCCAGACATAGTCGGCTTCAAACAGCCGCCACGAAATATTCTTGTAGATGGCAAATCCATTCCTCCACCGAGGATGGCTCCGATGCCGTTGCTTCGCGTTCAGGCCGTTGACGCTTACGCGATTCAGACTCACCAGAGTATGCAAGAAATAATTTCCATTGTCGGTGCGCCAGATGAAGCGCGGCCCGATCGAAATTGTGGTTTCGTGCGAAGCCGGCAATGGACTGCTCCCGCTGCAGTTGTGACCGAAGTCGGATTCCCGTCCCCAATGCGGATCGAAATTGTAGGTGAAGGCTGCGCTCCGATCCCTTCGCCATGTCTGGAACCTCGTAGGGAATGGGATTGTTGGGATCGCCGAAGGCAGCGGGAACTGTCCCACCCGGATGCAGCCATTGGTATCCCACGAATACGTCATATTTAGGATTCGAGTCGCTCTGCGCCAGCGCAGGACTCGAGATAAGCGTTACGGCCAGAGCAATTAACAGGCCGACTGCAATGCGGGCCTTCCGAAGGTTGAACAAAGTGACATTCCGTCCTCCAATGATTTACGCGCTAAGCCCGCGCTGGGTGCGCGCCGGCCGCGCTGAACAGATGACGCATGATCAAAGCTTGAACTGCACTGCATTTTGGAAGCCGCCATTCTAACCCACTGCAATCTTAAAGCGAAAGACTGATTTTCAAGAATTGCATAATCTGAACCTAGAATTTCCAGATTTTGTCCGTCTCAAATTGACATTCAATTAAGGTTTGTTGCCCCCGACAGACCGCTATGGGCTGAAAATGGCCATGGACGGCCCGAAGACCTTGCCCCACGGGAAGCCGGCCGCGTATGGTTGTACTCTTGGTGTTGACCGGCAGCAGGTAGAGAAACTATTGAAGAAGCGGGCACAAACCTAGGGATGAGCCACGAAAAAGTACTGATCGTTGAGGACGAAGAAAACGAGCGCACCGGGCCTGGCCGAGTTGGTTTCCTCCTGGGGGTATCGGGCGGAAACCGCACGCGATGGCGTGGATGGCCTGGAGAAAGCTGCGCAATGGAGTCCCTCCATCGTGGTTACGGACCTCAAGATGCCGCGCATGGGCGGCATCGAGCTGCTCGAACGGTTGGGCGAGCAGTCCCAGGCCATGGCCGTAATTCTGGTGACGGCGCAGGGCACCATCGATAGCGCGGTGCAAGCCATGCGCATGGGAGCCTATGACTACATCACCAAACCAATCGACACGAACCGTCTGCGCACCATGCTGCAGAACGCCTCGGCGCTGCTTGGGACGCGAGCCGAACTGGAGAGCGCCCGCCGCAAGCTGCGGGATTCCGGTTCCCTGGGCCAACTCAAGGGAGCATCGCGCAAGATGCAGGAGATTTTCCGCCTCATCGAACTGGTTGCGCCCAGCACCGCGTCAGTACTGATCACCGGAGCCAGCGGCACGGGCAAAGAGTTGGTGGCCCGCACCATCCATCAATTGAGTCCCCGCCGCGACCGGCCCTTCGTCGCCATCAACTGCGCCGCGATTCCAGAAACGCTGATCGAAAGCGAGATCTTCGGCCACGAAAAGGGCGCCTTCACCGGAGCACTGGAACGGCGCACCGGCTGCTTCGAGCTGGCCGAAGGCGGAACCATCCTGCTCGACGAAATTGGCGAGATGCCCGTGGGAACCCAGGCGAAGTTACTTCGCGTACTCGAAGACCACAAGTTGCGCCGGCTGGGAAGCAAAGTGGAGACCTCGGTAGACGTGCGCGTGCTGGCCGCGACCAACAAAGTTCCAGACGATGCTGTGGCCAGCGGTGAATTGCGCAACGATCTCTATTACCGGCTGAACGTCTTCAACATCCACATGCCTCCGCTGCGGGAACATAAGGAAGACATTGCCGATCTGGTGCAGCTTCTTCTGTCGGAGATGAGCGCGAAGCACTCCCGCAAGGTTGCCGCTGTGAGCGAAGCGGTGATGAATCTGTTTAACAATTATTCCTGGCCGGGAAACGTCCGCGAATTGCGCAATACGATTGAACGCGCCGTGATTGTCTGCGACACCGGCATGATCGAAACCAAACATCTGCCTCCGGGATTCGGCCACGCGCCGGTGCGCGCGGCCGCCAATGACCCGGACGCAGTGCGCCTGGGCGTGGGCACGACCGTCGGCGAGGCGGAAAAAATGCTCATCCTGAAGACCTTGGAATCCACCAGCAATAACAAGACGAAGGCCGCGGAAATCCTCGGCATTAGCTTGAAAACCCTGCATAATAAGCTTAAGGAGTACGGGAGCACCGCCGCGGACGCGGCAACTGAGGAAGCCAGGGCAGTGAATCAGTGGTCAGTGGTCTAGTGGCAGCGAGTGATCAGTAAGAACGTCCTCGGTTCGTTGCTCTTTACTACGCTCACTGACCACTGTTCACTGACCAGCCCTGTTCCCATGCGACGTAAAGCCATCATCGTGACTCGGCATCACCTTCATGGTGACCGTGATGGTGACTGCGTTCTCCTATCTCTATATCTCGCAGCTCCTTCGTCAGCGCATCACCAATGCCTACGAAAGCGCCTAGCCGCCTGACCCAGCAACTGGCTTACTTCGCCGAGAACGATCTGCCCGATCTGAGCAGCACTCGCATCGATACCGATGATCCCGTTGCGGTGCGGCGGGCGCTTGCCGAATACCTGCCGATGGATACTAATCTTTTGAACAATCTTGAATCCGCGGTCGCGCTTTGGCCCTACATCTACGATGCCTCCGTGGTCGATGCGAACGGGAAAGCGCTGCTGCATACCAATCCTCAGTTGGTAGGCAAGCAGGTTGCCACCGCGTCCCGACTTTCGCGCGGTCACGACAGCCCGCTTCCGGGAGCAACTTCGCCTGGTGTACAGCCCCGCCACAGTTTACGACGTCACCTTCTCCGCTACAATTGAACGGAGCGCCTTTCGGCACCATCCGCATTGGTGTTTCCACGGTCTTTCTCAAGAGCGAAATCACGCCTCGCCTGCTGCACGCGGTCTATTTCTCGATTGCGTCGATCTTCGCCTCGCTTCTGCTTGCTGCCGGCGTGTCCAATCTCGCTCTCGGACCACTCAAGGAGATCAGCCGCAATCTTGGATAACGTCAGTTCTGGTTCGCACCGAGGCGCTTTCCGGGAGACGAATCGGAACACGACGAACTCGGACTGGTCACGCTGAAGATTGCCAACCTGGGCCGGCAAATGCGCGACAGCCGGGAAATTTTCTCCGCGCTTGAAAGACAACGTGGACCAGCTCATGTCGAAGCTGCAGGATGGCCTGATGCTGTTCACGCGAGATTCCCGCGTGGTGCTGGTGAGCGCCCCGGTCGAGCGCTTCCTCGGCAGGCCGCGCGCTGAGTTGCTGGGCAGAACCGGTCGCGAGAATTTTTTCCCGCTGACCGTCCCTCGGCGCGCCGCTGCTCGAAGCTTTTGAACGCAGGCGTCCGCTTTCGCAACGCGAGTTGGTCGCCGCCGCCGGCAGGCGGGTCCAGGTTTCTCTGGATTTTGTGCAGGAGAAAAGCACTCAAATCGGCGCTCTGCTGATCATGCGCGATGCCGAGTCCGTCCGGCGCATCGGAGACGAAATCGAGATGTCCCGCCGCCTCTCCGCCAGCGGTCGCGTGACCGGCGGCGTTGCCCACGAGGTGAAGAATCCCATCAATGCCATCGTGCTCCACTTGCAACTCCTGCAGAACAAGCTGGCGCAATTGGATCCTGATACCCGGCGTCACATGGACATCATCGGCAGCGAAATTCACCGGCTCGACCGCGTGGTGCAAACTCTGGTGGACTTCATGCGAGCCCGCGAGCTTCGCCTGGAGGAAGTGGATCTCCGCCGCGTGCTCGACGACGTGGCGCTGCTTGCCGCTCCTGATGCGGAGCAGCACGGCGTCACCATCAAGCGCGACATGCCCAAAGAGCCCTTACCCATCAAGGCAGACCTCGACTTCATGAAGCAAGCCCTGCTCAACGTGGTGCTCAATGGAATCCTGGCCATGCCTGACGGCGGTCCACTCACGATCTCGGCGCGCCGTGAGGAAGATGCGGTGGTCGCCGAAGTCCGCGATCAAGGCGTGGGCATTGCTCAGGATGTGCAGGACAAGATTTTCGAACTTTATTTCACCACCCGGAAGGACGGCAACGGCATTGGCCTGGCGCAGACTTACCAAATCCTGCAATGGCACTACGGCTCGGTGGAATTTGAATCGAGCGAAGGGGAGGGCACGACATTCCGCTTCCGCCTTCCGCTCGCTGGCTCAAGCTTGATCGCGGAGCGCACAGCAGATTCCCGCGACGAACCGGCAATGTTAAAACTCAAACTGATTTCTGCAGTGACTTTCCGAGGGCGTAAAATCAAACAGGTTCACCGCACAACACGGACAATTAAAGATGACTTTCCCTGCAATCCTCGCCGTTTGTCTTCTGATCCTGGGCCATCCAAACAATTGTTGCCGGAATCTGCCCGCTGCGATGTCCTTCAGCTCTTCAACCTCCGCAAGCCAGTCTGGCGGCTCATCGCAGACGCCACCCGATCAATCTTCGCCCGCTCCCGCACACCGCGCCGGACAGCGGATCACCCCGCGAATCAACCCAAGCCCGCTCCGAAACCCCACCATCGGAAGAAGGCAAGCACGTCAAATTGCACGACGGCCGCACCTGCGCCTAACCCGGGAAGCTTCCGCCTCCGCTCCGCCCTGTCCGCCGCGCAAGAAAGTTGTCCGCAACGGAGGATCCGACGAACCGCCGGTCCAACTCACAGGCGGCACGGCCGCCGAACATAAAAGCTCTACCGAACAACTCAGAATCGCGACCGAAGAAAACCTGAAGAAAATCGAGGGACGCCAGCTCAACGCCAAGCCAGCAGGACATGAAAAACCAAATCAACCAGTTCATGGAGCAGTCGAAGACAGCCGCCGTCGCCGGAGACCTCGACCGCGCCCACAGTCTCGCCCTGAAAGCTCACTTGCTCTCGGACGAGTTAGTGAAACCCTGAATGGGATGGCTGTGTGGTAAATCCAGCCTTCCGCTGTTATTCTTTCCCATTCCAAGGAGCGCTCATGTCCTCTGACCTGCAGGGCCGTAACGCCGTCGTCTTCGGAGTCGCCAATAAGCGCTCGATCGCCTGGTCCATCGCCCAGGGACTGCACGCCGCGGGCATGAAGCTCGCCATCACCTACCAGAACGAGCGCCTGGAGCAGGAAGCCAAAGACCTGATTCTGTCCCTACCCGGCGCGGAAGGCTACATGTGCGACGTCAGCAAAGACGAAGAGATCGACCGCCTCTTCGCCACGCTCAAAGAGCGCTACGGCAAACTGCACACGCTGGTGCACTCAGTAGCGTACGCACCCGCTGATGAACTCAAAGGAGAATTCATCAACACCACGCGCGAAGGTTTTCGGATCGCGCTGGATGTAAGCGTGTATTCCCTGGTCGCAGTCGCGCGCGCGGCCGCACCGCTCATGGAAGATGGCGGATCGATCATCACGATGACCTACTACGCTTCCGAGAAAGTCGTCCCGCGCTATAACGTGATGGCCGTTGCCAAAGCCGGCCTGGAATGCTCCGTGCGCTATCTGGCCTACGATCTGGGAAAGAAGAAAATTCGAGTGAACGCCATCTCCGCCGGACCGGTGAAAACCCTCGCCGCGCGCGGCATCTCAGGCTTCGGCGATATGCTGAAAGCCCACGCCGAACACGCCCCCCTCGGCCGCAACGTCGATATTGCAGAAGTCGGCTCGACCGGAGTCTTCCTCGCCTCTGACGCCAGCAGCGGCATCACCGGCGAAGTGATCTATGTCGACTGCGGCTATAACATTATGGGATTCTAGAAGGCTCCCGGATGCTTGAGTCTCGCGGCTTCTCCTGGCAGTTGGCCTCATGGGCGACACCAAAAATCCCGAGAGCTTTGAGGAGATTGTGGAGTGGCGTACAGCACTCTGCCGCAGAACGTCAGGGACCTCCCAGATTTCCCCGGTATTCAAGTGGTAGACGAGCCTCCTGCTGACGTGTTGACGGAAATATCGAACAGGAGAAAATGGCGCAGTGGGACTGAGTTGTTGGGGTTGTACAGCGGCACATTCAGGACGAAAAGCAATCCATGGAGTCGCATCGCCGCATATCGGTGAAGTATGCCCAAAGCAGCGACTCCTGATTTTTGTTTTTCGTGGCCCCATTCTGCGGTGTTCAAAAGGACATGAATCTTCGCGGGCCGAAGTGAAACGCGTGGTCTGGCACGTAAGGTATGCGTACGAATTGGCTCGTTTGCCTATTCGCCGCCGCCATCCTCTTCTCGATGGTGCAAGTGGAGGCGCCTGGCTTTATGAGCGCGACACCCTATCCGACGCCCACACTCAGCCCGCTACTACAATCCGTAATCCGCCGCCCGCTCTCCTCGTCCCGTTCCAAAGAAATCTCCACATCCCGCTCCCGCAGCAATCGCGGAAACTTCTCTCCCCACTCAATCAGCAAAACGCTGCCCTCGGCGCGCAGATCATCCAGCCCCAGCGTCTCCAACTCCCGCTGAGTATCGATGCGATAAAGATCAATGTGATAAAGATTCGCCCGCGGCCCGCGATACTCGTGCACCAGCGTGAAGGTAGGACTGGTGACGTCTTCTTCCTCCGCCGCTCCGAACCCCGCGGCGATTCCCTTGACCAGCGTGGTTTTCCCCGCGCCCAGATCGCCGCGCAGCAGCACCAGCTTCGGCGGCGCCAGCAACTCCGCCAGCGTCCGCCCGAAGGCGATCGTCTCCTCCGGCGATTGTGTGGTGATCTCTCGCGTCATTTCCCGACCGGTCGCAGTCATGCCGTGCGCAGAAACTACGACCAGTATAGCGAGAGCCGACTAGATCGTCCTCGTCGCACTGAGGATCACTCGACTTGAGGCCCAGCTGGTTCGGGTCCGCCACGTTGTCCAGCGATGTCCGCAAGCGGCGGTTGTCGTCATCCTCAAGCGCGACGAAGCGGAACGGCTGCAGCACTCCCTCAGTCGTCTTCCGCGTCGGAGTGAGGACTTCGGCCATACCGTGCACCGGCCCCGATTGCGTTTGAAACGCCAGTTCGACGAACGAGCCGTTGCCCAGCGACGTGGCAACTGCAACAGTCCACCAGTGGTGGAAATGGTTTGGAGTTTAGCTTTTGTGCGCCGGCCATCTTCTAAACGAATCGCAGCCAGGACGGATTCGCCTAGCTGGACCCGGGCCGCGCGCCGCGAAGAGTGCGGTTGGGGGAAATGGGTCATAAGCTAATTGCACTATGTCATGCGCACAGGAGTGGGTAACAGGTTACGGAAGCAGATGGCCGGATTCCGGCGCCAGAAGCGGCGTTTCAGCGATCAACTACCGCGTGTCAAGCACATCGCAAGAAGTTTATCAACTCGTTAATGGCCTAAAAGAATCGGCGGTCCCTTAAATAGCTTTAAGACAATACCAGGGCGCCGGAATGCTTGCTCGCGAGTCCGTTCCACTCACCAACGCACGAGTTTTTCCTCCGCCGATTTCGCGCGTGCGCCGGAACGCCTCCGGCAGTCCCTTCAGCAGATCAGTCGCCACCAGCGAATGCTCGCCCACGCTCTCGCGCATCACGTCGCCGGCAAGTCCGTGCAGATGCACCGCCGCAAGCACGGCTCGCAAAAGCATCTTTCGGATGCTGCGCGATCATTCCCGCAACCATCCCCGTCAGAATGTCTCCCGTGCCCCCAGTCGCCATTCCAGGATTGCCCGTCGTATTCACCCAGGCCTCACCATCCGGCTGCACAACCAGCGTGCGATGGCCCTTTGAGCACCACGATCACTTCGTGCTCGCGCGCGAACTTCCGCGCCACTCCCAATCGATCCTTCTGCACCTCGGCAATCGTGCATCCCACCAGACGCGCCATCTCACCCGGATGCGGAGTGATCACCAGCGTCCGGCCCTTGCCATTCAATTCATCCGTGCGGCCCTCAAACGCATTCAGGCCATCGGCATCCACGACCATCGGGTAAGCTGAAGTTTCGCAACCAAGCGTCGCACCAGCTCCGCAGTCTGCGGATCTCGCGAAATCCCCGGCCCGATCGCCAGCACAGTCTTCCCTTTCGCCAACTCCTCGATTCGATTCCTGCGCCCCGGTTGAAATCGTGCCCGCGTCCGTCTCGGGCAAAGGTTCAGTCATCAACTCCGGATGAAATCCCGCCACGGTTGCCAGCACAGACTCCGCTGTCGCCACGGTCGAAAGCCCCGCCCCCGCGCGCAGCGCCGCCATCCCCGCCATCGCCACCGCGCCGGCTTTTCCCAGCGATCCGCCGACCACCAGCACATGCCCATAGTTGCCTTTGTTCGACTCCGCAGGACGCGGCCCGACCAGCGGCGCAATATCGCGCGCGGTAATCACATTCAGTGCAACGTCGAAACAATCGCTTCCTCCGGCGAGCCGATGTCGGCCACAATCGTCGGCCCCGACGGTTAACAGGCTGAATACGTGCGCCGGACGTGGCGCAGTGAAGGTGACGATCGCATCGGCGCGGGCAATGGTCCCGGCTTGCGGACCCATCGCATCGGCATCCGCGCCGGAAGGAATATCCACGGCGATTACCGGAACCTGGCTCGCGTTCATGATCGCGATCGCATCGGCGTAGAGTCCGCTCACCGGAGGCTTGAAACCCGTGCCCAGCACCGCATCCAGATACAAATCCGCCTGCAGCGAAAGCTGCACCCGCTCACTCTTCAACTCTTCGCTGGAATGCACGGCGATGGCCGACTCCGGCAACTTCCCGAAACATGACTGCCGCATCGCCGCGCAGATCGGCGGGATCCGCCAGCAGGATCACCTGAACTTTTTTCCCCTTGCTGATGCAGCCGCCGCGCCGCCACAAAACCATCGCCGCCGTTATTTCCCTTGCCGCAGAAAACCACGACGCGCCCGGCCGCAGCGTGATGCGAGAGCACATAATCCGCCACCGCAGCGCCCGCATTCTCCATCAGCGTGAGCGAAGGCACGCCGAAGCGCTCGCTGGTAGCGCGATCGATGGCGCGCATTTCTTCTGCGGATAACGATTTTCATGATGATCCAGTCGTTATCATGGTCGTTAGTCGAGTCGTAGTCGAAAATGTTTAAATGAGTGCCTAGCGACGCAACGACCAACGACGAAGCGCCAACGACTGACTATAAAACAAAAAGGCCCTCCGCGCCGCGCGGAAGGCGCTAGACTTACTGATCAGCCATGAACGTTCCGTTGGTCTTCGATCCCGACAGCATGGCCTGCACTTTGCTGTGCTTGCGTCCGTAGGTGAAGTAAATCGCCAGCCCGATGACCAGCCACACCACCAGTCGGATCTGCGTGGCTCGGAGATAAGGAAAACGATGAGCGCTCCCGGAGAAAAGAATCGAGAGAATCGGAACCAGCGGCACCATCGGCGTCCTGAACGGCCGGTTGAGTTCGGGATGCGTCCGGCGCATCACCCACACTCCCGCACTGACCAGCACAAAGGCGAGCAGCGTGCCCACGCTCGTCATTTCATCCAGCACATTGAGCGGAATCACCGTGGCCAAGATCGCGACGAAAATCCCCACAACAATGGAACTGAGATACGGCGTGCGAAAGCGAGGATGAATCTTCCCCGCCCACGGCCAGAGCAAACCGTCGCGCGACATGGAATAGAACACGCGCGACTGCCCGAGCAACATCACCAGCATCACCGTGGCCAAGCCGCCCAGGGCGCCGATTTCCACCAGGAACGTAGCCCATTGCTGCCCGGCGACGCGCATGCCGACGACGACGGGGTCGGGAACGTTGAGTTGCTGGTAGGGCACGATGTGGGTCAGCAGACCGGAAACCAGAATGTAAAGCACCGTGCAAATCACAAGCGAACCCAGAATGCCCAGGGGCATATCTTTCTTGGGATTCTTGGCCTCCTGCGCCGCCGTCGAAACCGCGTCAAAGCCGATGTAGGCGAAGAAGACAACGCCGGCTCCGCGCAAAATTCCCGACCATCCGAAATGTCCCCACTCGCCCGTGTTTGCGGGAATGAACGGATGCCAGTAGTTCGGCTTCCAGGAGTGCGAGTACAAAAACGCTCCAGCAAGAACGATGAACATGCACACCACCGCAACCTTCATGATCACGACGGCGGTGGTGAAGTTTGCCGACTCCTTAATGCCAATCACCAGGATCGTGGTGATCACCATGATCACGAGGAACCCCACATAGTCATACTTCAAATGCACGGGCATGCCGAAAAGCACGAAATCAGAAGTGGGAAACGCCGGCAGGTTCCAGCCAAGATCGTGCAGAAACGCCCGCAAGTGGCCGCTCCAGCCCACCGCAACCGTGGCCGCACCGAAGGCATATTCCAGAATCAAATCCCAGCCAATGATCCACGCCACCAATTCACCCAGCGTGGCGTAGGAATATGTGTACGCGCTGCCCGCGATCGGAATCATCGAAGCGAACTCGGCGTAACAGAGTCCCGCGAATGCGCAGGCAACGCCGGCCAGCACGAACGAGATCACAATGGCGGGTCCGGCAAACTGCGCCGCGGCCTGACCGGTGATCACGAAAATTCCCGCGCCAATAATCGCGCCAATGCCCAGGGTCAACAGATTCAGCGGGCCGAGGGCGCGCCGCAGGCTTTGTTCGCCTTCAACCTCAACCGCCTCTTTCATCAGTGTGGGAAGGTCTTTTCTCGCGAACAGGTTCGCCATGCTTCGTTTCTCCTTGAGGGCTAAGATGCACTCGCGCTGCCTGACTTCTTCGACCACGCGTAATATACCGGGATGCCCAGCAGCACCACAATCAACCCCGGCCAGGTGAATTGCGGTTTGTAGCGCAATAGTACGACATCGATAAACAAAGCCATCACAATATAAATTGCCGGCAGCACCGGATAACCCACCGCCCGGTAGGGCCGTGGGGCATCCGGACGCGTCCGCCGCAGCACAAACAATCCCACAATCGTCAAAATATAAAAGACCAGCACGGCAAAAATAATGTAGTCGAGAAGCTGCCCGTAGCTGCCCGAGACGCAGAGCAGGCACGCCCACACCATCTGCACCATCAGCGAAACCGCCGGCGTCTTATAGATAGGATGCAGCCTGGCAACGCTGCGGAAGAACAGGCCGTCCTTCGCCATGGCATAGTAAACGCGCGCGCCGGAAAGAATCAGCCCGTTATTGCAGCCGAAGCTGGAAATCAGGATCGCTGCCGCCATCAGCAGTCCGCCCGCAGCGCCAAACATCTGCGTCATGACCGCGGTGCCCACGCGCTCTTCGGCGGCATACTTGATTCCGCGCCCCAGAATCGTTGCTGCGCCCGGCATTCCATCCAGCGGCAGCGCAGTTCAAATAAATAAAGTTGCACGCGATGTAAAGCGCGATCACCACGCCCGTACCCAGTGCCAAAGATAGCGGCAAATTGCGGCTGGGATTTTTTACTTCACCCGCGGTGAACGTGACATTGTTCCAGGCGTCGGCGGAAAACAACGATCCCACCTGCGCCACCGCCAGAATCGTCAGCGTGCCCACCATCACCATCGGACCGCCCACTCCCACCTGAACGGCGTGCTGCGCGCCGAGTCCCGCGTTCCGCCAGAAATGTCCGCTGAAATTTGCGGCCAACGCCTGCGCATTTCGCCCCAGCGCGATGCCGAACAACGCCAGTCCCAACAGCGCCGAGACCTTGGCCGCAGTAAACACATTCTGGATGAGCGCTCCGGTTTTCAACGCCGAAGATATTCACCACCGAAAGGAAAACCACGAGCAGGATGGCGACCAGATTCTGCGTATTGATTCCCACATCCATGTTGCCCAAGACCATCGGCCCCAGGCGAATCGGTGGAACTTTCCAGAGATGCAGAATCCAATTGGAAGAAGAAACCGCAGGAAAGAAAACTCCGAGGAACTTGCCGAAAGCCACGCCCACGGCGGCAATCGTCCCGGTCTGAATCACCAGAAAGAGCGTCCAGCCGTAAAGAAAACCCCACAGCGGCCCGAGCGCTTCGCGCAGGTAAACATACTGCCCGCCGGCCCGCGGCATCATCGCCGCCAGTTCGCCATAACTGAGCGCGGCGACGATCGTCATGAACCCCGCCACCGCCCACGCGCCGATCAGCAGCGCGGGCGAATCCACTTCGCGGGCAATCTCCGCCGAAACAATAAAGATGCCCGAGCCGATCATCGACCCCATGACCAGCATGGTGGCGCTGGTCAGGCCCAGGCCTTTGACCAGTTCCTTGTCTTGATGACTATGAATTTCCCAGTCGCTGCCGCAGCGGCCGCGTTGTCGGTGTGCTCAGGATCCCTCCTAAGCGTAGCGCCGGCGTCCTGCCGGCTGTCGTGGGGCGTCCGCCTTCCAGCCCGGTCAAATGCCCTGACTTTACCTCAGAATGCGAAAAAATTCCTCTGCTGATTTGCGGGGATCCCGTAACAGATCAGATATCACCGCCACGGAATCGGCCCCTGCCTCAATCACCGAAGCCGCGTTGGCACGCGTGATTCCTCCAATAGCCACCAGCGGCTTTCGAGTCAACTGCCGCGCCCGGCGCACGCCTTCGAGGCCAACAACCGGATCAGGCTTTTCTTTGCTCGACGTAGAGAAGACAGGGCCAATGGCGAGATAGTCGGCGGAAGTCCGATCAGCCTCCCGCAACTGCTCCGGATTGTGCGTGGAAACCCCGAGCCAGCGCTCTGCGGCCAATAATCCTTCGAACCGATTCCGGCGAAAGATCGTCCTGCCCAACGTGGACGCCGTCGAATTCTGCGCCAGACCAAGATCAGCGCGGTCGTTCATGATGAGCCGCACATGTGGCGCTGGGCGCCCTCGACGCCGCGTCTTCAGTTCGCGCGCCTGCTCCAGTATCAAGCGCACGTTCCCGCTCTTGTTGCGGTATTGCAGCAGCGTGCATCCGCCAGCGACAGTTCCTCCGCGAATGCCGCTATGTCTTCAGTCGTGGAAAAGAAAGCCGCATCCACGATGGCGTAAAGGCGTGGAAGCGAGATCACGCTGCTGTACCCTTTTTCCCATTCTTCGCCAGAAATCGCTCGATGAAACCCGTATCAAAGTTCCCGGCGCGAAAATCCGCATCGGCCAAGAATCTTCCGGTGCAGCGGAATCGTCGTATAAATTCCCTCGACAATAAACATCTCCAGCGCCCGCGTCATCCGCGAGATGGCCTCGCTGCGGTCTTTGCCACGCACGATCAGCTTCGCAATCAGCGAATCGTAATAAGGAGGAATCACGCCCTCGGCGTATGCCGCGGTATCCACGCGCACGCCGGTTCCTCCCGGCGGATTAAACGCCGTGATCTTCCCCGCCGACGGCGTGAACTTCTCCGGATGCTCCGCATTGATCCGGCACTCGATGGCATGACCGCGATGCACGATCGGCCCCTGCAGCACGTCGCGCATGTGCGCGCCGGCGGCGATCATGATCTGGCTCTTCACCAGATCCACATCCGTCACCATCTCCGTCACCGGATGCTCCACCTGAATGCGCGTATTCATCTCGATGAAGTGCAGCGTGCGGTCCTGGTCCATCAGGAACTCGATCGTCCCTGCATTCGTGTAGCCGATCTCCGTCAGCGACCTGCGCAAGACTTCACCGATCCGGTCGCGCAATTCGGGCGTGACCTGCGTCGAGGGCGATTCTTCCAGCAATTTCTGATGCCGCCGCTGAATTGAACACTCCCGTTCCCCGAGGCTCACAACGTTGCCGTATTCATCCGCCAGCACCTGAAACTCGATATGCCGCGGATGCTCGACATACTTCTCCATGTACAGGTCGCCATTGCCGAACGCGCCCGCCGCCTCCGCCTGCGCCGCCTTGAATAATCCCGGCAGTTCTTCTTCGTTGCGTACGATGCGCATGCCGCGTCCGCCGCCGCCTGCCGAGGCCTTCACAATCACGGGAAAACCCACCTGCCGCGCCCACTCAACAGCCTCGCCCTCGGAGGCAATGATTCCATCCGAGCCCGGCAAAATCGGCACGCCCGCCTGCTTCATGGCAGCGCGCGCCTTCTCTTTTTCCCCCATCAGCCGCATCACTTCCGGCCGCGGCCCGATAAACTTGATCCCGCTGGCCTCGCATACCTCGGCGAAGTTGGCGTTTTCCGCCAGCAATCCGTAGCCGGGATGGATCGCATCCACGTTAGCGATTTCCGCCGCGCTGATCACCGCCGGAATATTCAGATAGCTCAGCGCCAGTTGTGGCGGCCCGATGCAGATGGCTTCGTCCGCAAAGCGCACCGGCAAGGAATGACGGTCCGCCTCGCTGTAAATGGCAACGGTGCGGATGCCCAGTTCCTTGCACGCGCAAATGACCCGCAGAGCAATCTCACCACGATTCGCAATCAGTATCTTCTTGAACATGACTCAGCTTTCAGCTCTCAGCCGTAGCTCCGCTGTCTCTCGGGGACGTTGTTGGTTGGAAATTGCTCCTGTTGGAAGAAAATAAACAGAAGGCGCGGTCGCCTCAACAGAAACACCGGCTTCACTTCTTCGCCCGGATGGCAAACAACTCCTGCCCGTATTCGATCGGCTGGCCGTTGCTCCCCATCTTCTTTACGATCTCGCCGGCCACGTCCGACTCAATCTCGTTCAGCAGCTTCATCGCCTCGACAATGCACAGCACCTGCCCCACTTCCACCATGTCCCCGACCTTGACGAAAGGCGGCGCACCCGGCGAGGGCGCTTCGTAGAGCGTTCCTACGATGGGAGATTTTACGATGTGCAGATTTTCTTCCGGAACGGGCTGGACTGGCTCTGGCGGAGGCGCGGGGGATGGGGCGATAACCGCAGGCGGCGCCGACTGAGGAACGGTCACGGCCACGTAGGGCGCATCGCCGCGTGTCTGCACCACAGTGTGCTGGCCGCCCCGCTTTATCTTCACTTTGATATCGCCGCGCTCCAATTCGAACTCGGCAATATCTTTTTCGATTAAGAACTCGATGAGTTCCTTCAGCTCTTTTTGATTCATTCGTGTACGGTGGGGACAACCTACCACAAGACAACCTAACAACGACAATCTAACACCAACACCTGATGACTTAAACTGCCAGGAAATCCTTGCTGGTCGGAGTCAGCACTTCACAGCCGCCTTCGCGGACGGCCACCATGTCCTCGATCCTCACGCCCCATTTGCCGGGGAAGTATACTCCCGGCTCAATCGTGATGACCATGCCCGGCCGCAACACTTCCTTCTGCCCGGCCGCAATCCTCGGTGTCTCGTGGATCTCCAGGCCCACTCCGTGCCCGGTCGAATGAGTAAAATACCGCCCTAACCCGGCCTTGCGCAACACTTTCCGCGCAGCGGCATCGACTTCCCCGACGCTAACGCCGGGCCGGACAGCTGAAATCGCCGCCTGCTGAGCCTCCTTCACCGACTTCGTACGCGTGGCGGGCATCTTTCTCTTTCGCACGCCATCCGTTTTCGCCCGAAGCAGCGCTCACCCATACAGTGCGGGTCTGGTCCGAACAATAACCTTCGAGTATAACACCGAAATCGCAGACCACGAACCCACCGGGCGCGATGGCTTGCTGGGTGGCCCTGCCGTGAGGCAACGCCGACCGCTTCCCCGAAGCGATGATGGTAGGAAACGACATCTCCTCCGCTCCTGCCCGACGCGCCGCGTACTCCATCTCCGCCGCCACCTCGGCCTCTTTTATTCCTGGCCGCAATACTTCGAGCGCGCGGTCGAACAGCGTCGCTCCCAATCGCACCGCCGCTCGGATCAGCGCCAACTCCGCGTCATCCTTCACCATGCGCGCCCGCTCCACCAGCGCGGGCGCATTCTTTAACCGCAAGCCCGAGGGCAGCAAATCCGCCAGGCGTTTCCTTTCCGCCACGGTAAGGTGTTCAGCCTCAATCCCGACGGTCCATCCCTTCGCCCTCTTCCGCTGGGCTCCAATCCACTTCCGCAACGCGTTGAGCACCGCGTTGCGCGCAATGACCACTTTTGCGCCCTTCACTTCTTCCCGCGCCTGCGTGTCGTAGCGCACGTCTGTAAAGAAAACGCTGCCGGTTTCCGTGACGAGCAGGAAACCCGCGCTCCCGGTAAAGCCGCAAAGATATCGGATATTAGGAAGATGGCTGACGAGTAAAGCGTTCAGCCCAGTGGAAGCAAGTTGCTCACGCAGTTTCTTCTGGCGTGCAGGAAAGTTCATGTCGGTGAGTTTATCAGGAGGAGAAGTACTTAGTACCGAGTACCGAGAAGCCCCCGGAATCGGTTCTCACAGTTCATTCGATAGGCACGAGGAACTAGATACTAGCTATTTAGCAGCCAAAAGACAAAACCGCCGGCCCTGACAGGTTCTTCAGGCCGGCGGCTCTAAATCTTCAACTGCGCTGCTAATGTCTGACGCTGCTACGTCTGATGCTCTACGTCTGAATAATTCGCGGCGTGATGAAGAAAATCAATTCCTGGTTGGAGGTCGAAACCTGAACGTGCTTGAACAGGTTGCCCAGGATCGGAATGTTGCCCAGCAACGGCACCTGATTGATGTTGATCGAGTTCTGCGTCTGGATGACGCCGCCGATCACCACCGTACCGCCGTCGGTCACCAGCACCTGCGTAGTCGCCTGCTGCGTGATCAACTCCGGGTTGCCCTGCACTTCCTGACGCGAAGTTCGGAGTCGTGTTCTCCACGTCCACGTTGAGGAAGATCGTGTTCTCCGAAGTGATTTGCGGAACCACGGTCAACCGCAGGAAGGCGTCGACGTAAGTCACCGTCGGAGGACCACCCAACTGCGCCTGCGTGACGATGGGCACGCGCACGCCCTGCTTCACGATGGCCTGGATATTGTTCTGGGTGACCACTCGCGGCCGCGACAGAACCTTCAGTAAGCCGCGCGACTCAGCCATCGAAAGCACGGCATCGATGCGCACCGTGTTGCTGGCGTTCAAGAATGTCAAGCCGCTGGTGGGCGCGGTCGAGCCCAGGTTTGAGAACAGAGGAATCGAGCTTCCGCTGGTCGAACCGGTACCCGGCACCGTAATGTAGCCCGGAGTCAGATTGCTGACTGTCGTCGGCGAGGCGCCGACTGCAGAAGCGCCGCCGATCGCGCTGTGGCCATTGCCCCAGCCGAAGCCAAGCTGCGTGCCGATGTCGCGCGCGAACTGTCCGCGTCGCCGCCACCACCCGCGCTTCGATCTCCACTTCCTGCGTCTTGCGGTCAAGCTGCGTCAGCAGGCGGTCGATGATCGGAATCACTTTCGGAATATCGTTGACGATGATGGCGTTAGTGCGTTCATCCGCAACCACGTCGCCGCGCGCCGAGAGGAACTTCTTTACCGTCAGCATCACGTCTTTGGCATGGGCGTAGCTCAGGAAACGCGTGACCGAAACTTTCTCCACGGCCAGCGCTTCCGATTCCACCTGGGCGCGACGGCCGTCCGCTTCCTTCTTCAGCGTATCCACGGTGGCGACGCGCAGAACATTGCCTTCCAGTTCCCGCGCCAGGTCGTTGTTCTTGAGCACGATGTCCAGAGCCTGGTCCCACGGCACATCGTCGAGCACGATGGTCAGAGTGCCGTGCACGTTGGGATCGAGCACCACGTTCAAGCCGCTGATCTCATGGATCAGCCGGAAAAAGTCTTTCAGATCCACATCTTTCAGGTTCACAGAAATCGGCTCACCCGTATACCTGGGTCCAACCGCGGCCGGTTGCTGGCCCGCCTGTTCTTTCTGTTCCGACGCAAGATTGACTGCGGGCTGGATGCCTGCGCTGCCCGTGCTCGAACCCGTGCTCTGCGAGGCCTGCGCCGCATTCATCTTCACTGGCAGCAGTTCCGCAGCCGTCTTGTCTGAAAACTTCGCCGCCGCGTCCTGGGCCCGCTCAGTCGGATCTGCCGCCGGGTCGGCGACTGTTGCTTTGGCCTCGTAAGTAGGCTCGACGAACACAAAATCGCTGGTCGAAGCCGAAGCCGCTTCCGGCTTCTCGCTCGTGACCGGCGTCGCGGCGCTGGCCGCAACTGGCTGCGCCTTCGCTGTCAATTCCGTCTGCGCCTCGGCTTTCGTGTCGGTTTTGGTATCAACCACTCGCGCCGCGAACGGAGACATGCTCTTGCCGGCCGGCGTCGTGCTGGCCGCTACTGTCTTCGGAACGCTGGCACTCGCCGCGGTCTTTTCCTGCGCGTGCAGCGTCAGCACCAGCTTTACCATCCGCCGACGGCTTCAGCTCATAGCGGCAGGCATGCTCCAGATCGACCACCACCCGCGTGGTTGGAGGCGTCTGGCCATCCATGCCGATGCGTACGCCTTTCACTCCGGCGCTGCCTACTGCGATGCGGCTCTGCCCCGTCGCCATGACGGTCCCGGGCAAGTCCATCACCAGGCGCGCGGGCGAATCCGCCGTGCTCAGCTTGGGCGTCACCGCGCCACGAGCGCTGATCTCGACCCGGATTTCATCCGCGCCACGAACCACGTTCACTCGTTGCAGTTCGTTGAGCTGGCTCGCCGGTTGTGACGCCGGCGTCTCGGGCTGATGCTACCAGCCCCAGAAGCAGCCATGGTAGGAACACACTCAGCATTTGCTTTCGCATTTCGCTTCTCCCCAACTCGCGGGCCTAGGCCCGCGTGTCCTTCTTAAAACTCGATTTTTTCGCGCTCCGGCTTTCCCGGTTGCGCTGTCGCCGAAACCCTAAACCGCCGGCGTCAATATCCGCTTTACCACTTCCCGCGTCATCGATTTGCCCAGCTTGTCCTGCACATGTCTCCTGGAACACAACCGAGTCTCCCGTGATTCTCACCACGTAGCCGTTGAACACAGGATCGCTTTCATGCAGGAAATAGGCCTTGTTCAGGCTGTTGGTCACCACCGCGATGAAGCCGCCCTCCGATTTCACCACGCCCCGGACATTGATCTGCCCGATCTCCAGGCATTTCTTCCCCGTCGAGCATCCGGAACCTGGAGGTCTGCTGCAGCACCGGACTGAAGAAGGGATCGCGCTTGCCATTCATCGCCCACTTCTTTTCGTCCGGCTTCGCCGCCTTGGCGGCGTCGCTCTTGCTGGCGGCAGCAGGTTTTTCTTCGGCGGCTTTAGCAACCTCCGGCTTGGCCGACGGCTTGGTTGCCGCCAGCTTTGCCGACGCCACGGCCTTTTTCTTGGGCTTGAATGCATCGTGCGGTTTCGCGGCCTGGGTCGCCGGAGCGGCCTTCGCCGCCGGAACCGCCGTTGCCTTCGACCCCGCCGGCTGCACCCGTCAGCCGGCTGGTCCGCCTGCGGTGCCGGCCCGCTGGACGCCGCCAGCGCCGCGTTGGTCTCGTTGGTCTTTATCTGCTGCAGCGATTTCGCCACGCTGCGCGCGTTGTCGATGGCGTCGGGGTTTTGTGCCCAAAGGCCGCCCCCGTCGTCATCACCATTGCCACTGCCAGAATGCTTGTCGTCAGCTTCATAAGCGATTCCTATTTCGCTCCTGGGGTCGCCATTGCCGGCTTCGCTCCCGGACCCGTTGCCACCGCGGGCGGCTCCAGGTCGTGACTGTAGAAGGTCGTCGCGGTAAACGATGCCACCACGCTCTCGTTCGGCGCGTACTGGTACGTGTGCTTCACTTTCGCGTTGGTCGGATTCTTCGTCGTGGCCACCAGCAGTCCGCTGACGTTCACGATGCGCTCCAGCTTGCCCACCCGGTCAAAGAAATTCAGCATCGAGTAGTACGGACCATCCAACTCCATGTCGAATGGAACCTCGGTGTAATATTCCTTCGCGGTTACCGGCTTCGCCGAATAGCGCCGCATTTCGACGCCCGCCTTCGCCGCTTCGCCGTCCATGCGTCTCGATGAAGCTGTCCACCTGCTTCTCGTCCGGAACGATGCGCCGCTCGATCTCCAATTGCTGTTTCAGGTTGGCTAGCTGCAGCTCCATGTCCTTCAGCTTGGGACGGTAGGACTCCAGTTCGTTGTTCTCCCGAACCTTGTTCTCCACCGCATGCTGGGCCGCCGCATTCTTGTCGCTCTGGCTCTTGAACACCGTGAAGTACAGCGCCGCTGTTACCAGCGCTCCCCCCAGCGATCACCGCTCCCCACTGTTTAAGGCCCGACAGTTCGTTGAAATTTGTCGACATAGGTCCGCCTCTACGACTTTCCCTTCTCGCAGGTCAGCGTGAACTGGAATGCCTGCATGTCCTTGATCGATCGTCCTGGAAAGTTTCCTTGATCTCGACGCTCTTGAAGAAGCCCGTCTTCTGCAGGTTCGCGATCAGGCTGGCCACCGCATCCGTGCTCAGCGCCGTGCCTTCCAGACTCACGCTCGCGCCCGTATCATCCATCTTGCTCAGCCACACCGCTTCGGTCCCGTTGACCGTCTCGCCCAGCATGGCCAGCAAGTTGACCGGCCCGGCCTGTCCGGCGCGCAGTGAATCGATCACGTCCACCCGCCGCTTGTAGTTGTTGGCCTGCCTCTGCCGCTCCAGAAAGCGCGCCTTCACGTCGCTGAGTTCGCGGTTCTTTTGCTCCGCCGCGCTCATCTGCGCTGCGATCGACTTCGCCTGCCGGTCCAGCCGGTACCAGTAACCGAAATTCACCAGCCCGGCCACCAGCAGCACCACCAGCACCTTCAGCTTGGGCGAACCCATGTCGCCCATCTCCATCGTGGGCATCGCGGCTGCGCCGCCGCCGGCGCGCTTATTTTTCCCTTTGGAATTTTCGAGCAGATTGATTTTGATCATAGGGATTCAAAGCTCCTCAAAGCCAAGCCCACCGCAACCGCCAGCTGGCCCGGATTCTGCTCCACCAGCTCCGCTCCCGGACCGTCCGCCGGCGGCACTACGCGCTGAAATGGATTCAACAATTCGACCGGCATCGAAAATTCCTGCCGCAACGCTTCCATCAACCCCGGCACTTTTGCCGAACCGCCCGCCAGATAAATCTTCTCGATATGCTCGCCCGCCGCGCTGGCCCGGAAGAAATCGAAGGTCTTCTGGATTTCCAGCACGATGATCTCGGTCACCTGCTGCAGGATCGGCGCTTTCGCGTCTTCGCTCACCGTCCCGACCTTCTCTGCCCAGCTTCAGCTTCTCGGCATCGTCGAAGTTCAGGTCGAGTTCCTTCTGCAGCGAATCCGTGTACTGGTGCCCGCCCACGCTGACGTCGCGCGGAAACAACGGCGTCGTGCCCTTCACGATGTTGATGTTCATCACGCTGGCGCCCAGGTTCAACAGCGCCACCACCTGGGCCGGGGCCGGCTGGTAGTTGTACTCGTAGCAGTTCTGCAAGGCCAGCGCATCGATGTCCACAATAGACGGAGTGCGTCCGGCCATCGAGAGTACGTTGGTGTAGTTCAAAATCTTGTCCTTCTTGACAGCCACCAGCAAAACGTCCATCTGCGGGCTGCCCGCTTCTTCCGACAGAATCTGGTAGTCCAGGCTCACGTCCGCCAGATCGAAGGGAATGTGCTGCGCCGCTTCCTTCTCGATGGTCTCGGCCAGTTCCTGGTCGCTCATCGAAGGCAGCGAGATCTTCTTCACGATCACCGAGTGCCCGCTCACCGCCGTGGCCACCGACTTGGTTTTGATCAGGCAGTCGGCGAACAACTTCGAGATCGCGCTCGATACCGTTCCCGAGTCCACGATCATCGAATCCACCACAATGTCGGAGGCCAGCGGTTCCAGGCCCAGGTGCGCCACTTCAATCTGCCCGCCCTTCTTCTTCAACTCCACTGCCTTGATGCTGGAAGAGCCCACATCCAGACCTACAATCGTCTTCGATCCCATTCCAAACATGTGTGCCCACCTTTGTGTAACGCTGTGGTGCCAGCTCTGTGTAGCGCCGGCGTCCCGCCGGCTTTTGTTTTACTACTACTGCGTCCCGGCAGCCTTCATCGCCGCCTTCGGTTTACTCTTCACTCCCAACTCCATCTGGCTCGACTTCTCTTCCATCCACTGGTCCAGCCTCGACTTCTTGAAGCGCCAGCGGTTGCCCAGCTTGAACGCGGGAATCTTCTGCTTCCCCGACGTACTTGTAAAGCGTGTCCGGACTCACTCCCAGATACTGCGACGCCTGGCGAATATTCATCACTTCTCGCGAGTCGGCCATGTTTCCCTGACCAGTTCCTTACCTCGCTACCAGAACCTGTCCTGCGCCGATTTTCGGCCCGCAGGCTTGCGCCGAGAACGCCGTGCCCTCTATGCCTGTCCGGAAGGCTTTCGGTGTCCCGAGCATATATCAGCCCTGAAAAACCTCGGGTCAAAGCGAATTTCCTGTTTTTACTGGGTTTTTTGCGGTTTTTCTGGAATTGAGGAATTGCCTGACAGGAGGTAATATCTATATGTTGTGGTTTGTGCGTTTATAATGCGCAATTAGCAGTAGTAGTCTCGCAGGGAGCGTCTGGGGTCACTTGCGAACCGGTAACTGAAGTACTACAGACGGTACGGAAGTACTATGTCGCAGCTCAAGTTGCTGTCTTGGCAGGCTTTAGCTTCCGAGCACGCGAGCCAGCGCAGGTTACGAGATGCCGGTAGCACCATGCAAAAGCAGCCGAAAAAGCAGCGGCCAATAAAATCCAGAGCAAGATATTCCGCCCGGGTTTTACTGGCCACCGACCACTAGCCACTGACCGCTGCACTACTGCACGTCGGAAACTTTCCCGCTCATGAAAATCACTTTCATGTCTTTGTAATAGTAAATCTCCTTGACGCCGAGCTTCACCTTCTTGTCTGGCTTGCCCATGGCGGCTTCCACCTGATCCATGGTCATTCCCTTCTCAATGCTAACCGGTTCGGCTGCGGCTGATCGGCTGCGGGCTGGGCCTGCCTGCTGGCCTTGGTCCTGGCGCTCCCTGCTGCTGCCCGCCTTGATCCGCGCCCCTGATCTCCGCCCTTGTCTGTCCTGCCTGCGCGTCATCATTGCTGATCGGTGAGCACTTGCCCGATCGTATCTTCCACTCCACCGGCGGTCCGTCCGATCCGCCAACGATCCCTTGGGGAACTGAAATACCACATTCGCCTTGTTGTAGGTCGGAGGATCAGTTTTGTTGCAGGTGTCGCAGGCGACGATTCCCAGGGTAACGCTGTCCTTGGCGACATTTACGTCAATCTTCATGGGATAGACTTTGTCCCCCACAGCAAACAGGTGAGTGGTTTGCTCCTTGCCAAATCTCTTCATGCCGATTTCCGTCCCTTCGACGGCAGCGCGCTCGGAGCGTGAACCACTCCGCCTTCATACTTGGTGGAAAGAACGCTTTGATCTCCGTAGGGCACGGCCAGGATTCCACCCTTTTGGATCGCCAGCAGCGTGCCCTTTTCCACGACGGAATATCCGCTGGTGTCCGATCCCATCTTCACCAGCTTGTATTGCGCCGCCAGTTGCTCCTGTAGCGTGGGGGCCTGTGCGTTGGCCAGCGACATCGGCAGGATTGTGACCGCCATCAGAACAATTCCGGGAATCAGATGGTGAGATTTCTGCGACATCGTCGAAATCCTCCGGTTCATTTTTTTCAAAAGCCATTTCTAAAGCCCAACTCTGCCTGTGCTCTAACCCTTAGCACGCCGTCGTCGAACACTGATCGTGAACACCTGCGCGATAACCTTTTCCACTGAGGGCGCAGTGGCATTCGCTAAAGACCCTTGGGAAATACAAACACCACTTCCGCTTTGTTGTACGTCGGTGGATCGGTCTTGTTGCACTTATCGCATGCCACGATACCCATTATGACGCTGTCTTTTTTCATATTCACGTCGATCTTCGTGGCATAGACTTTGTCGCCCTTAGCAAACAAGTGCGTCGTTTGCTCTTTCCCAAAATGTCCCATGATCGACTTCCGTCCAATCAAAGCCAGTCCGCTGGGAGCCTTAATCGTGCCATCCTGATACTTCGTCTTGAAGTCGCTTGAGTCCGAATACGGCACGCCCAGGATTCCGCCCTTTTGAATCGCCAGCAGCGTACCCTTCTCCACTACGGAATATCCGCCCGTGTCTGAACCCATCTTCACCAGCTTGTATTGCGCCGCCAGTTCCTCCTGTAGTGTGGGCGCCTGTGCCCAGGCCGGCGACAACGGAAAGATCATGGCCGCCATTAGCACAATCCCTGGAATCAGGTGGTGAGATTTCCGTGACATCGTAAGACCCTCCGGTTCAGTTCTTGTTCAAAACGATTTCCTAAGGCCCAACTCCTGGGATTGGACGCAGGCCCCCGAGTCGGTGAAGGCCGTTGCAATAATCGGAGAAAGGGAGCGTCGTCCTCCGACGCTCCCTGTTGTTGATCGAGTGTTGATGATCGAGTTGACGATCGTTTAAACCACCGCTTCCGCCCTTCTACTGACCCCCGCCAGCCGCGGCTTCCGCTTTGACATCCTGCTCGGTCTTGTCGGCCTCCGCTTGCTGCTCTTGCAGGTCCTTAGCCGCATCGGGATCAGGCTTGGGAGCTGGCACATCCGAAGCCGTAGTCCCCGTGTCCGGAGCCTTCGGCATTCCGTTTGTGCCCTGCTTCTTCGCCAGTTCGCCCATACCGTCGGTGAGCTGTTGCTGGAAGTGGTTGTACATTTCCTGTAAGTCATCCACTTTGATAGCCACCGTCGCTCCGGACGCGCAATCGCCCTTCTTGGTCGCCGAGATGCTGGCATTCACGTTGTTGTCCGCATCGGGAGTATCGGTGAGGCGCGTGACTACGTCACCCGACGTCAAGCCACACTCCTGTCCATTCGCTACCGCGGTCACTGCAGTGTCGACCACGAAGGTGCGGTTTGCCGGATCGAGCGCAGGAGGAGCCTGAGCTACCGCGCTGCCGCCGGTGCCGGCTGTCGCTGCGCAGCCGCCCAGCCTGGGCCTCGCCTGTTGCGCCGCCAACTGTGCCTTTACTTCCTCGGCAATCGCTTCTTTGACTTCAGGAGTCAGCGTCACCCCTGCCGAAGCTGGTGCAGCCGCCCCCGTATCGGAGTGCCCGCATCCGCCGCGCCGGCGTCCGCCGCCGGCCGCGGCTCAGCCCGGGCCGCATACGCCGCCTGCAGATTCTGCGCGATGAGGTAGTCCGTCAGCCAGAAGTAGGGCGCAGCGTAGACGGGATAAGGATTCCACCATCCGCCATAGAAGCCCCACCACGGCGCCTCCCCAACCCCAGGCCCAACGCCCCAGACAAGCGGAGCTCCCCAAGGATGGTAGCCCCACCCATAAAATCCCGGATGGTACCAGTACGATGGGTAATAGCCATAGTACGACCGTCCGCCCCAGGCGTAGCCGCGATAGACTCCGACGTGCACGACCCCGCGCGTACACATACGTTCGCGAATAAAATGTTCTTCCGCCGCGCGACATGTAGGCGTGCTGCACATAGCCGCCGTGGCCGTAGCTCACAACTCGAACATTCGTTGCGAACACTCACAACCGTACGCCCGCCGTGTACTCCATGCTCAATGTGCATGCCATTTCGATCGACGGACCGGATCGTGCCGTTGGCACGGACGCTGGCGTGCCCGCCGCCCTTAAGACTGACGTTTCTGGTTCCTGCCGGGCGACCGAGTTGCCTCTACCGCCCGCCGGGCCCTGGCCCGCACGTCCGTCCCGCTCCGTGACCGCTACTGCGCCATGACCTTCCGCCCCGTGGTCCCACGTGCCGTGCCCGCTCGTGCCTGACCCCCTGTCGTTCCGTGGCGTGCTCTCGTGCTCCTCCAGTCGGTTCCAATGGCGTGTGTCCTCGCGGCCCGCCCCCGTGGTCCCATGTGCCTGGTTTCGCGCCGTCCCACCGCCAGTGGTCCCATGCCCGCGTCGTATTGCCGTGGCTTCCTCGCGGCACCGCCTTCCGGTGGTCCCGTCGTTTGCCGTGGCTTGCTTCGCGCCCTGGCCACTGTCGTTTCCATGGCCCGCCGTCGTGATGCCGTGGCCCGCCGACTGCGTATGGCGGCGCCGGATGCGAACGTCCGCTCGAATTGGCGCGCTCGCGTGCGATGGAGGAGAGCCCCCATTTTTCTGGCCCCATGCCATGCCGGGATCGCCAGGCATAGCAAAATCACGCCAATTTCTGAAACATCTTTTCGTTCTGTAAATCTGACTCATCACGGCCTCCTGGCCATCCAAGCTTCTTACGCCACGCTATTCCCGGAAACACCGCCGCTACTGGAAGTTGCGGTTACTTCGGTCATCTCGCATCGACATCTGCCAACAAGGGACTCAGCTCGCGCTCCACACGCGTGGTCTAAATCAATTTCCGAACGCGAAGGGAGCCTGCAGGACGCGTGGCCGATTTGCGACAAAATGCCGCCGGCAGCCCACACCCTCGGGCGAAAAAACGTTATCAGAACTTCGCTCCTCACGCAATCATTCTTGTCCAGGCCTGTATTAGAAGGTGCAGCTCGGTTCCCAGATGCTTGAGGAACCTCTATTGCACGACCTCTTCTTCCATCCTTCGGCTCGCTGCTGTAATCTATCTTCCTCGCGGAGGAACGACTTGCGCTACCTTGATCGCCTGCAACCTCTAGCCCTCCTCGTTATGCGCCTCGCTCTCGGCGCCGTCATGGTCGGTCACGGATACCACAAAGTTTTCGGCGGACTGCAGCACCATGCTCAGTTCGTCGCCAGCCTCGGACTCCCGGCCTGGACCTCCTACCTTTCTTCCTTCGCTGAATTCTTTGGCGGATCGCTCGTCCTGCTCGGGCCTGTTCACGCGCGTGGCTGCTCTTGCCATTTGCATCGATCTCTCCGTCGCCATCGCTAAAGTGCACTTCCATAACGGACTGATGGGCAATGGCGGATACGAATTTCCTCTGGCGCTGGCCATGCTCGCCTTCGCCCTCATCTTCTTCGGCGCTGGCCCTATCGCGTTGGATCACATCCGCGCCCCCGGCACGGCGGGAAACCTAAGTAGGCGGAATGTTCCGACTGGAACATTGTAAAGAGCACAAAAACCATCTGGGTAAATTGTTGATTCTTGGTGCGGGCTTTCGGGCCGATGAATGGAATCGACGGGTTAGCCTGTGGAAAAAATGTCTATTTTCGAGGACGTCGGATGCCTACGAAAGTAGGCTTGACAGCCGTGAGGCGTACTTTTTGTGGTGCATGCCCGAAGCTTGAACGTCAAAGGCTTAACCACAGAGGTCACTGAGATTCACAGAGGAACGAGACGAAGGGTGGCCGACGGGGCTTCCGCTGCGCAAATGTGATGACAACTTTGCGGCGAGGGCGTGGCGGGCCGATCCCTCGAGGATCGCTCGGATTCTGAAGCGCGTGGGCAAGGGGAAGGCGCTGATGGTGACACCGATGTACAAAGTTTTCGAGCGGTTCGTCATGATGTAGACAAAATACATGGGTCCTTCGCGTGGTGGCTTCCCGGCTGCGCTGGAGCACGCGGGGCTCAGGATGACAAATCTTCGGGATAGGGTGTCTGTGATGAACGAACTCTGCGATTGTGGAAAAAGCGCTTGCCGCTCATTGCCGAATCCTCGGGTTCGCCACCGAGTACAGCACGTCCGTCAAGAAATTCACAGCGACATAGGTCAAGCCGATCGCGAGGATGCAGCCTTGCACTAGATAGTAGTCGCGGTTTGAGATGGCTTGGATGGTCAGACGGCCTATGCCGGGCCAGGAGAAGATGGTTTCGGTGACGATTGCACCGGCTAGTAGCGCGCCGAATTGCAGGCCTAGAACCGTGATGATGGGGATCATGGCGTTGCGCAGGGCGTGTCGATAGACTATGGTGCGCTCGGGCAGTCCTTTGGCGCGGGCGGTGCGGATGTAGTCCTGGCTTAGCTCTTCGAGCATGGATGTGCGAACCATGCGGGTGAGGATTGCGGCCAGCGCTCCGCCCATGGTGATTGCGGGCAGCACTAGTTCGCTAACGAGCCTGCGCCGGAGACGGGGAGCCATCCCAGCTTGATAGCGAAGAGAAGAATCAGGATTGGGCCCAGCGCGAAGTTGGGGAATGAGAGGCCGAAGAGGCTGATTACGCTGATGAGGCGGTCGTCCCAGTGGTTGCGGCGCTGGGCGGAGCGCACGCCGGCGGGGATCGAGAGGATTATCGCTACGAACAGCGAGGCCAGCGTTAGTTGCAGCGTGTACGGATAGCGTTGGGTTATAAGGCGGGTCACGCTTTGGTTGTAGCGGAACGACGGGCCGAGGTCGCCGTGGAGGACGCCTTTCCAGTAGTGGATGTATTGCTCGCCCAGCGGGGCGTCCAGGCCGTAGAGGTGGCGCGTGGCTTCGATGTCGGAGGGTGCGGCGCCTTCGCCCAGCATTTGCTGGATGGGGTCTCCGGGGACTAGATGGATTAAGAGGAAGACCAGGCTTACTACCAGCCAGATTACTGGGAGAGTGTAGAGGACGCGTTGGAGGAGGGCTTTAGGCATGAATTCAGTGGCCAGTGATCAGTGGTCGGTGGTCAGTTCTGGCGATCGCGGGGCAGTGGTAGAAACCCTTGCGGAGCTTGTGTTGGCACAAGCGGGTAAGGGGTCCTTCGCTCCGCTCAGGATGGCAGGGCTCTGCATCTTCAATCTCCGCTGCTTGGCTGTTTCTGCTTTGTCTTCGACGCTTTCTAGCTTTTCGATCTTTACTTTCGCGATTCGGTGACCTTCCATCTCTTCTACTGTGTAGCGGTGGCCTTCGTATTCGAAGGATTCGCTCAGGTATGGGATGCGCTGCAGGCGGGCCAGAACGAATCCGGCGAGGGTTTCGAAGCCGGCGTCGCGGGGCAGGAGCAGGCCGTGCTGGGTTTCGAGGTCGCGAATATTTACCGCGCCTTCGAGCACCAGGACGGATTCGTCTTCCAGTTGAGGCTCGGGCGGAGAGACGTCGAATTCGTCTTCGATGTCGCCGACTAACTGCTCGAGAATGTCCTCGACCGTGATTACTCCCGCCGTGGAACCGAACTCGTCGACGACTACCGCGAGGTGACGGCGGCGCTGCTTGAATTCGGCCAGCAGTTCGGCGAGGACTTTCGTTTCTGGAACTACCAGAACGTCGTGCATGATCTGGCCGATCTGCAGTGCGCGCGATGCGCAAGGCCACGGGCTGGCCCAGGTTGACGAGCCGGAAGCGCACCCAGCGGACTAACTCCTTGTAATAAAGGACGCCCACGATGTGTTCGGGGCCGCGCTGCGGATCGTAGACGGGGATGCGCGAATGCTGGCCTTCGACTACGCGGTTCAAGGCTTCGTCGAGGGTGAGATCCGAGGGCAGGGAAAAAATATCGGGACGGGCGACCATGATCTCGCGGACGGTGATGCTGTCGAGTTCGATGGCGTTGTGAATCATCTCTTCCTGCGACTCGGGAATCTGGCCGAACTGGCGGCTGGCGGTGACGATGAGCTTGAGTTCGTCGGGCGAATGAACGGCGCCGCCGCGGCGGGCGTCGCGGGCGCCGAAAAGCCGCAAGACCAGGCCGCCGGATCGGCGCATGAAAAAAAGCACGGGGCGGGTGAGGGTGAGGAACGCTTCCATAGGAGCGGCCACGGCCAGGGCGATTTGCTCGGAGCGCTGCAAGGCCAGCGTCTTCGGAACGAGTTCGCCCAGCAGAACGTGCAAGTAAGTGATCAGGCTGAAAGCGATGGCGATAGCGATGCCGTGAGCATAGACCGCGGCGTGCGGAACTTCTTGAACGAAACGGAGAGATTCAACGAGACGCGCGACCATGGGTTCGCCGATCCAGCCCAGGGTGAGGCTGACCATGGTGATGCCGAGTTGAACGCCGTTGACGACTTCGTCGAGACGCTGATGCAGGCGCTGGACGATGCGGGCGCCGCTGCGGCCGGATTCGATGAGTTGCTGGATGCGGGTGTCGCGAACGCTGATCAAAGAGAATTCCGCAGCCGCGAAAAACGCATTCGCTGCCACCAGGAGAAGGATCAGGAGCACGCGGAGCAGCACGAAGGCGATCATTTAGGCGTAATTCTGATTGGCCATTCTAGCATTCCGGATGGCGTACTAAGATCTTTAACACCCTTCGACTGCCCTCAGGGCAGGCAGAGATAACACAGGGTAAGACTTTTGGGCTGCTGAGCTAACCTTTTTCCGATGCGGACGGTCTAACGGGCAGATGGCGAGTCGTTTACCGCGCCGCAGTCATTTCCGGCCCGATTTGCAATCTCTGGAACAAAGACAACTCCAGCTACGTACAAGTTAATGAGAGCGCAGAGCGGCTCTTTATCCAACATTTAACAAACACTTCCAGCATGTACCAGGAGGCAGTGGTGAACGGAAACGGGAATCATAAGAAAAAGCGGCGCAGACTGTTTATCTGGGGTGGCATTGGGCTGGCGATTGTCCTGCTGATTGCAGGCGGGGTGTTTGCGGCGACGCGCGGGGGCACGAAGATTGATCCCACGAAGCTGGCGAAGGTGGAAAAAGGCGACTTGGCCAAGAGTGTGGTGGCGACCGGCAAAGTTACCCCCATCACCAAGGTTGAGGTGAAATCCAAGGCCAGCGGAATCGTGAAGAAGCTGCTCGTGGATTACGGGGATCGCGTCAAGAAAGGCCAATTGCTGGCGCAGCTCGACAAGATCGAGATTGAGGCGCAGGTAGCGCAGTCGCGCGCCGCTTTGGATGCGGCCCAAGCCAACATGAACAGCTCGGAGGCCGATTTCCAGCGCGCCAAGGTTGACGCGGAAGGACCGGACGTTCCACTGCTGAAGCGTGCGTATGATCGCGCCGTGGGCATGGCGAAGGATGGCGTAGTGTCTGCTTCCGCACTGGACGATGCGGAGAAGAACTACGAAATGTCGCTCAACAAGCAGAATGTGTCGAAGGCGGAAGTGACGGTGCTGAAGGCAAAGATTGCACAGTCGAAGGCGCAGGTTGCTCAGGATCAAGCCAACCTCACTCAGTTAGAGGAGCAACTCAGCTACACCGACATCGTCTCTCCCATCGACGGCATTGTGCTGTCGCGCGATGTGGAGATGGGCGACGCGGTGAGTTCGATCCTTGTCCTGGGTTCGTCGGCCACCCTGGTGATGACGCTGGGCGATACCAGCGAAGTCTACGTGAAAGGCAAAGTGGACGAGAGCGACATCGGCAAGGTGTATCTGGGCCAGCCGGCACGCATCAAGGTGGAATCGTTCAAGGACAAGACCTTTACCGGCAAGGTGACAAAGATTTCGCCGATGGGCGTGGAGAAGGACAACGTCACTACGTTTGAAGTGCGGGTTTCAATTCAGAATCCGGGCGGCGAACTCAAGGCGGAGATGACCGCAAACGCGGAAATCATCCTGGAAGAACATCCGCAGGTGCTGCAGATTCCGGAAGGCGCGATCATTTACGACAAAGACAAGAAGGCCTCGGTGGAGATCCCCGACCCGAAGGGCAAGGATGGCAAGGACAAGATCGCGGTCAACATAGGAATCTCGAATGGCGCGAAGACGGAAGTGCTCAGCGGGTTGAAGGAAGGCGATCAGGTGGTGCTGCAGTAGGGCTGGCTTCGGGCTTCGGCTAGCGGGCTTCGGCTCTACACTTCCGGCTCATGCCCTATTTTCCGAAGCCCGAAGCCAGAAAGCCGAGGCCCGAAGCCGGGATCTTGTGGAGTAGCTAAGATATGAATAAACAACACATCTCTTCCCCTTGCATTCCGGTTTCTATTCCGGTGCGATCTTCACTGCTCGTGATCGGGTTGGCCGTTCTGCTGGCCTCCACTTTTGCTGCGGCTTCCACACCGCAAGGACATTTCGAGAAAACTTTCCAGGTCAGCGGGCCTGTGGAACTGGAAGTACAAACCCGATCCGGCGACGTCATTGTGCGGAGCGGCACGGCGGGCTCGGTTTCGATTCGCGCCAAGATCTATGTCGGAGACCACTGGCTGTTCGGAGACCGGCAGACGGACGTAAGCGACGTTGAACAGCATCCTCCGCTGCGACAGGATGGAAACAGCATTCACATTGATAACGTGACCGTCCGCAACATTTCTGTGGACTATGAAATCACAGTGCCGGTCGACACCACCATCCGCGCCCGCAGCGGGTCAGGAAATGAAACCATCGAGGGCACGCATGGCAACGCCGACGTGCAGACTGGGTCGGGAGACGTAAAGCTCTCGCAGCTTACCGGAGAGATTCATATACAGACCGGATCCGGCAATGTACGGGCGCTTGAGATCGCAGGATCGATCCGCGGAGGCGCGGGCAGCGGCGACATCGAAGTGCACGAAATCGCGTCCGGGGATATCGATCTGCATACCGGCTCCGGCAATGTTTCCGTTCGTGGCATTCAGGGGGCGTTCCGCGCCGAAGCCGGCAGCGGCGATATTACGGCCGAGGGTACGCAGGCGGGGGCGTGGGAGATTCGAACCGGATCGGGCAATGTACACATCCGGCTGCCCGCGAATGCCGCCTTCGACGCCGACATCTCCACCAGTTCGGGCACGTTGGACGTGGATGCGCCGATCACCATGACCGTAGAGGGGCGAGTGCAGGAGACGCGCAAACAAATCAGGGGTAAAGTGCGCGGCGGCGGCCCGTTGCTCACCCTGCGGACGGGATCGGGCGACATCCACATCCAGTAACAGTGGCTAGTGGTCAGTGGTCAGTAAAACCTTCCTCACTTTCGTGAGCTAGGCGTACTGGCCACTGATCACTGACCACTGGCCACTGACCACTGATCACTTTCTTATTACCTCCGTGTCTTGACGCCACCCCCACCAACAATTACTTTCGAGGTTCTGGGAGCACTCCGTCTTCCATCTGTGAGGGAACCTTGGCGCACCGTCCGATCATTACTCTGACCACCGACTTCGGCAGCAACGACCACTTTGTAGGCGCCATGAAGGGCGTCATCCTCAACATCGTGCCGGAGGCGCAGATCGTCGATATCTGCCACTCTGTGCAGGCCTTTGATGTGCTGGATGGAGCGCTCACGATTTCGCAGGCGTATTCCTACTTTCCTAACCGGACGGTGCATGTGGTGGT
Organism: uncultured Acidobacteriaceae bacterium; assembly: GCA_963841125.1. Lineage (GTDB taxonomy): Bacteria > Acidobacteriota > Terriglobia > Terriglobales > Acidobacteriaceae > Sulfotelmatobacter. The sequence goes on along the minus strand of CAWJBH010000010.1, from coordinate 140,261 downwards.
TGTCGATCCCGGCGTGGGAACGGCGCGCCGGCCCATCCTAGCCTCCTGTGACAAGTATCATTTCGTTGCACCCGATAATGGAGTGCTCTCTCTGGTCTACGCTCGCGAGCAGCGCATGCATGTGAGGCATATCACCTCCGAGCATTATTTTCTGCAGCCAGTTAGCAACACGTTTCATGCACGCGATATTTTTTCTCCCGTGGCCGCATACCTGGCGAAAGAGGTCGACTCGCTGAAATTTGGGGACGAAGTTGATGACTATGTGCGCTTCTCCGCGCCCAGGCCGAAAGCGGTCGATGAAAACCGCCTGCGCGGAGTGGTGCTGAAGGTTGACCGGTTCGGAAACCTCATTACCAACATCACTCCGCAAGATGCTCCTGCGCTTTTCGGCGGCGGGGGCAAAGCGTTCAAAATCGTCGTGGGCAGCCGCGAGATCACTGAAATCCACAATGCCTATGCCGAGGGCGCTCCGGGAGAAGTTATCGGCATTCTCGGCAGCATGGGTTTTCTGGAAATCGCGGCCAATCGCGGAGCCGCAGCGCAGCTAACCGGAGCCGGTAAGGGAAGCGACGTGACCATCATTCTGGGTGAGGCCGCCGCAGCGGGCAAGGGAGCGTAATAGCGCAGTGGTCAGTGGCCAGCAAAAACAGTCATCGGCAACTGCGGATTTTACTAATCACTGGTCACTGATCACGTTTTGGATTTCGACTGACCACTGTCTTCTCGGCTTGGGATTCGCATAGCGTTCCATCTCTCCTGTCCACTTTAAGAAAGCGCCACAGACTGACGCGCTCCCGCCACAGAAATTCCCAGAATTCCAGAAACCCTATCTGCGTCATCTTGACGCCGCAATAGGTCTCGATGCGCCACAGCAGATAGGGGCTGCGCCACGGAGCCAGACGATGGCCTTTGGTGGCGTTCCACAGAAAGCGGAGCGAATGGCGCATGGAACATGATAACCACAAGGCTCCGGCTCCTCGACTATGCGCAGCATAGGTCCGGCTCCTCCCTGAGAACTCAACCCTCGGTGTACTCGCCCGTGTTAGAATTCTGTCTCCGCCAGGGACTTCCTTCCATGTCCGATGCAGACACCCGCCAGAAGGCCGAAGACCACTACTATGCCGCGCTTGATTTGATGGCGGATGGGAAGCTGGAAGAGTCCGTCGTCGCCTACCGAGAATCGTTGGCCGTCGATCCTTCCTTTACCGAGTGCATGCATGGACTCGCACGCGCGCTTCAGGATTTGCAGCGCTACGATGAGGCGATCGCTGTGGCGCAAAAGATTACGGAATTGGATCCAGATGATGTGCTCGCGCATACCAGTTTGTCGGTGCTCTATCAGAAAAAAGGAATGATCCCGGAGGCAGAGGCCGAGGGAGCGAAGGCACGGGTGCTGGGATGGAAGCAGCAGTTGAAGGGGAACGCTTAGCTTCTCAGCTTCTAGCCACTGGCTTCTAGCTACGAGCTGCGGACTTCTTCACTGCTCTTACAGTTTCGTGGGATCTAACGCTAGAAGCTAGTAGCTAGAAGCTTTCTACAGTTCGTACTTCTTCATCAAATGCCGGAACGAGCGGTAGGAGATGCCGAGCAGGTCGGCGGCTTTGGTCTGCACTCCATTCGAGCGATCGAGGGCACTTTGCAGCAGCGTGCGCTCGATGTCTGCGACATAGCCTTCCATGCCAACTCCCTGGGGAAGCACCGCACCGGGCGCCACTTCTGACATTCCTCCTGAAGCGCTCGCACCTGCTGCGGCGGCGCGGGCCTTGGGGCGTTCCATCGGCAGCTCGACGTGCAACTCGTCCGTCATCTCCAGCGCAACCGCGCGCTCAATGGTGTTCTCCAACTGGCGAACATTTCCCGGCCACTCGTAACCGCACAGAGCCTCGAGCGAATCTTTGTTGACGCGCAGGATGCTTCGGTTGGCGGCAGCCGCGTATTTCTTGAGGAAGTGATTGGCCAGCAGCAGGATATCTTCGCGGCGCTCGCGCAAGTTCGGCACACGGATCGGAATGACGTTAAGACGGTAGTAAAGATCTTCGCGGAACAGGTTTTCCGCAACCGCCTTGTCGAGGTCGCGATTAGTGGCGGCGATGACGCGCACATCGATAGGAATTTCGCTGGTGCCGCCGACCGGCCGCACGGTGCGCTCTTGCAACACGCGGAGCAGCTTTACTTGCATGGCCAGTGTCATTTCACTGATTTCATCGAGGAAAATGGTGCCACCGCCAGCCACTTCAAACAGTCCACGCTTATTCTGATTGGCTCCAGTAAAAGCTCCCTTCAGATAGCCGAAGAGTTCGCTCTCCAGCAGAGTCTCCGGGAAAGCTCCGCAGTTCACTGAGACGAACGGCTCGGTGGCACGCGGCGAACAAATGTGGACAGCGCGGGCAACCAACTCTTTACCGGTACCGCTCTCGCCGTGAATCAAGACGGTGCTGGCTGTCGAAGCAACGGTGCGCAAAGTTTGCTTTAGCTTCTCCATCGCCGCGCTGGAACCGATGATGTTGTCGAGCGAGTTGTGGGAAGCAGCATCGCGGCGCAGAGCGAAGTTCTGTTTGCTCAGACGCCGACTTTTCAAGCACGCGGTTGATGGCGAGCTTGATTTCATCCACCAGGCCGGGGCTCTTGCGAATGTAGTCCGATGCTCCCCCGGCTTTTACCGCTTCCACCGCGGCTTCATAGTCGTCCACGGCAGTAATGAGGATGATCGGAGAATCGGGCGAAACGCGATGGGCGTGACGCAGCACTTCGATGCCGTCGATATTCGGCATCTTGATATCGGTGATGATCAGATCGTAAAGAGCACCGTCAATCTTGCTCTTGGCTGCTTGACCAGAATTTACGGTTTCGACGCGATGTCCGTCGCGGCGCAGAGCAATATCGAGCATCTCGCAGATGGAGCGCTCATCGTCGCAAACCAGAATGTTAGCCACGCAGCCTCCCTTCTGCCGTGGCGGCTGCGAGTGGCGCGGATGCAGCAGTGGAAATCGCCGGTGCGACGACGCTTTTCAGCCACGACTGCGCGCGCGGTCGCGCCTTTCGACATCGAGCCGCCGCAGCCTCAGGATGAGAGTGGTTCCCTGCCCTGGCTTCGATCGCGCCCACACTTTGCCTTCGTGCGCCTGTACGATCTGGTAGACCACGGCAAGGCCGAGGCCCGTGCCGCCTTCAAAGTTCGATTGGAAAGGCTCAAAAATTTTCTCCGTCTGTTGCGGAGTCATTCCAGTTCCCGTATCCGCAAAACTGACCTGCCAGTCGTCTCCCTGGCGCTCGATGGAGACCTTCAGCGTGCCGCCGTTCCGCATGGCGCGAACCGCGTTCTCGGCGAAGTTCCAGAAAACCTGTTTGATCTTGTCTCCGTCGGCGAGCGCCCACGCCTCCGGCACGGCAAAGCGGCTCTCAATGGTGATGCCGGTATTTTCCGCGGTCATGCGATGCCGCATGAGGGTGAGCGTGTCCTCCAGCAATCGCACCAGATCGGCCTTTTCGAAGTGATATTGTTTGCCGCGGGAGTAGGTCAGAAAGTCGGTGATAATGCCGTTCAGGCGCTGCGATTCGCGGGTCACGATCTCGAGCAGTTGCCGGTGTTCCTCGTTCATTTCGGGTATGCCGGAAAGCATGCTGACCGAACCGGCGATGGAGGTAAGTGGATTGCGGATCTCGTGCGCGATGGCCGCGGCCAGCCGGCCCACGGCTGCCAGGCGGTCCTGCATGCGCACTTCGCGCTCCAGTCGCCGGATCTCGGTGAGGTCATCCAACGCATAGACATAGCCGAGTGTGCCGCGCTCCGGCCCGTTCAACGCAGCTACTCTTACTCGAGCCGTTCTGCGGAATTTCCCATTCGTGTCAAAACGAACTTCGGCGTGGGTGTGCGATTCGGCATTGGGCAGCGCGTCGAGAAATAACCCGCTGACTGGGTTTTCCCAGCAATTGGTCCGGCGTGCGCTCCAGAAGTCTCTGCGCCGCATTGTTGACCAGCGTAATGCGCCCATCGAGACCGGTGGTAATCAATCCACTGCTGATGGATTGAATAATGTTCTCGTGCAGGATCTGAAGATCCTCCAGCGCCCCGCTCGCGTCCTTCAGCTGCACCCGCGCCTGACGCAACTTGGCGACCAACTGGCCAGCCAGATAGGCGACGGCGAGAAACGCAAACAGGTTTACAAAAATGATTCCCCGCAGCGCCTTCAGTTCCGGATGGGTTGTGCAGTAGGACGGCACTACTCCGTAGTAATTGAGTTCGAGAACGGTGCCATAAAGAATGAAGGCCAGCGCCGCAACCAGATGCGCCCACACCCGCGGAAGCAGGATGCCGGCCACGATGATGACCAGAGGGTAGAGAAAATTCAACGAACTGTCCCAGCCTCCGGTCTCATGCACCACCAGGCTGACCATGATCAAGATCAGTCAGGACTTGCAAGGATGCCTGCAATCGGTGCTCGCGCCAGAAAGACAGCAGGAGTATGTAGAAGAGCGAGACGGTATACCAGAGAAGAATCGTGCTGAGGAAAAGACGCAGCGGCAGACGTGTGGGGTCAATTCCGAGACCGCCAGCTGGATTCCGAGCAGGAAAGTCAGGATCAGGATCCGAACTTTGACCAGCCAGGCCAGCCAATTCCGCTCGTCAAATGTCGATTGCATCGCTATCTCAGGTTTCAAAGTCTCAAGGTCTTCGAGGTTTCACGCGTTAGGCATGAGGAAGAGCTTTTGGCCTTGAAACCCTGAGACCTTTTTCCGAAGACCCAAACCTGCTTTTCTATCCAGCCAACTTGGCGATCATGGCAAACAGCGGCATGTAGAGCGAAATCACGATGCCGCCGATGGTTATGCCGAGCACGCCGATGATGACCGGCTCCAGCATAGCCAGCATGTCCTTGGTGGCCGCGTCCACTTCTTCTTCGTAGAAGTCGGCGATCTTCTGCAACATGTTGTCCATAGCGCCAGTGGCTTCGCCGACGCCGATCATCTGCGTCACCATGTTGGGGAACACTCCGCATTCCTTGAGCGGATCCACGATGGTGCGGCCTTCTTCAATGGCTTTCCGCACTTTCATCAGCGCTTCTTCCAGCACGGCGTTGCCGGAGGTTCGCGCGGTAATAGCCAAACCTTCCAGGATGGGCACGCCCGAGGTGATCAAAGTGCCAAGAGTGCGTGTGAATCGACCAACGGCGATCTTTCGCAACAGCGAACCAACGACCGGAAGATAGAGCAATGTTTTGTCGAAGTAATAGCGCCCTCGCGGATGCTTGCGGATCTGCTTCATACCGAAAACCGTACCCACTACGACCACGATGAAGACCCACCAGAAACTTCCCACGAATGCGCTCAAACCCATCACGATACGGGTGGGAAGAGGCAGCGCGACGCCCAGGCCGGCAAAAAGGTTGGAGAAGATGGGCACCACCCACTTGAGCAGGGCGCCGACGATCAACCCGGCAATGCTGACCACTGCGATGGGATAGATCAACGCCGATTTCACGGCGGCCTTCAAGGCGAACTGCTTTTTCGACGTAGACCGCCAGCCGCTGCAGAATGAGGTCGAGAATACCTCCGGTTTCACCCGCTTCAATCATGTTGGTGGTGAGGTCGTCGAAGACGTTGGGATATTGCCGCATGGCATTGGCCAGCGTCGAGCCGCCTTCCACCGTGGTGCGGACGCCGGTCAGCGTCTTCTGGAACGACTGGTTTTCCTGGTTGGCCGCCAGAATTTCCAGACACTGCACCAGCGGCAGTCCGGCATCGATCATGACCGAGAACTGGCGGAAGAAGATCGCGATGTCCTTGACCTTGACACGGCCCGATCCGAAAGTAGGCATGACAAACTCTTTGCCTTTTTCCCGGATTGCACCCGGCGTAATGCGCTCGCGCCGTAATTGCTGCCCCAGCGCCTGTTTGGTTGGTGCCACGCGCTCCCCGGAAATTTTCTGTCCGGAGGCATCCTTGCCGGAAAATGTGAAGACTGGCATGGTTTTAGATTCTCCTCAATGTCGTTGCTGATTCCTGAATCTCATGCGGCTCAAGCTTTCGTGTCTTGTCATCGCGCCTAGCCGCTGCACGATGGGTTCTCAAGATGTTCTAGCCTTTTGCCGGCGTCGCCCCTCGCGCCATCGTCGATCCGGACGTGCCACCGCGGTTCGTTAAGCCAGCGCCGCGGTTAATCATTTCCTGAAGCTCGTCCTGGATTGCTGGAGCGCTGCAGGGCAACTTCCAGCGAAACCTGCTTCTGGAAATAGGCCGTGGCCAAGGCCTGGTTGAAGGTTTGCATGCCAAACTTGTCTTGTCCGGACTGCATGGCCGAATACACCTGGTGGATCTTGTCTTCACGAATCAGGTTGCGCACCGCCGGGTTGGGAATAAGGATTTCCATGATCATGGCGCGGCCCTTGCCGCTTATCGTTTGCAGCAGGCTTTGGCACATGATGCCTTCGAGCACCAGCGAAAGCTGAGCACGAATCTGCGGCTGCTGGTGCGCCGGAAACACGTCAATGATGCGGTTGATGGTGGAGGTTGCCGAGTTGGTGTGCAAGGTGCCGAAAGTCAAGTGGCCGGTTTCGGCGATACGCAGGGCCGACTCGATGGTTTCCAGGTCGCGCATTTCGCCGATCAGCACTACGTCCGGATCTTCACGAAGTGCGGCTCGCAAGGCGTCGGAAAAGCTCTTGGTATCGGCGTGCAGTTCGCGCTGGTTGACCACGCAGTTCTTGTTCATGTGCACGAACTCGATCGGATCCTCAATGGTGAGGATGTGGTCGTGCCGCTCGCTGTTGATCTTGTCGATCATGGCCGCCAGCGTTGTGGATTTGCCGGAACCGGTTGGTCCCGTGACCAGCACCAGACCGCGCGGCTTGTCGCAGAGCTTGCTGACCACAGCCGGCAGGCCGAGCTGATTGAAAGACTTGATTTCGAAAGGAATCAGACGGAAGACGGCCGCGGTGGCGCCACGCTGGTTGAACACGTTGGCGCGGAAGCGGGCCAGCCCCTTCAATCCGAAGGAGAAGTCCAGTTCGAGGCTTTCTTCGAAGCGGTGCTTCTGCGAGTCCGTCATGACGCTGTAGGCCAGTTGCTTGGTCTCGGCGGGCGTCATCTGCGGAAGATCCAGCGGCACCAGATGTCCGTGGACGCGGATTTGGGGCGGCGAATTGGTGGTGATGTGAAGATCGCTGCCATTCATCTCCAGCATTCTTTTCAGCAAATCGCTTAACGACAGACCCATAATCGTGATCCCTTCCTCTTAAACTTCTAACGAACTAGTGAATCGTCTCGCGGGCAACTTCTTCGAGAGTGGTGATGCCCGCCGCCACTTTGATCAAACCGCTGCGCCGGAGCGTGATCATGCCGCGCTCGATGGCTTTCTTTTTCAGTTCGACCGCCGAAGCGCCCACCAGCACCAGTTCCCTGATTTCATCGTCCACTTCCATGACTTCATACAAACCGCAGCGGCCCTTGTATCCGGTGTTGTTGCAAACGCCGCAGCCCTTGCCTTTCTGGATCTTGACCGTCTTGGCCTCTTCGGGCGAGAATCCTTCTTCGATCAAAGTCTGCACTGGAACCTCGACGGCCTCCGTGCAGTCCTTGCAAATGCGTCGAATCAGGCGCTGGGCGCAGATCAAGTGGACCGAGGTCGCCACCAGGAAGGGCTCAATGCCCATGTTCATCAAACGGGTGATGGTTTCGGGCGCGCCGTTGGTGTGCAGAGTGGAAAGCACAAGGTGGCCGGTGAGAGCGGCCTTGATGGCGATTTCCGCGGTTTCGAAGTCGCGGATTTCGCCGACCAGAATGATGTTGGGATCCTGACGCAGGAAAGATCGCAGGGCCGCGGCAAAATTCAATCCAATCTGCTCTTTCATCTGCACCTGGTTGACGCCGCCCAACTGAAATTCGACCGGATCTTCGGCGGTCATGATGTTGGTATCGGGCTGGTTGAGGCGCGAGATGGAGGAATACAGAGTGTTGGTTTTTCCTGATCCGGTGGGTCCGGTGACCAGCACCATGCCGTAGGGTTTAAGAATGGCTTTCTCGAACTTGACCAGAGACTCAGGCTCGAAACCGAGCTTGGTCATATCGAGCCGCAGATTTTCTTTGTCGAGCAAGCGGAGCACGATTTTCTCGCCCCACAGCGTGGGCAGGGTGCTGACGCGGAAGTCGAGTTGCTTCTTGCGGCCGCCGATATTCATTTTCAGCATGATGCGGCCGTCCTGCGGCAGCCGCTTTTCGCTGATGTCGAGCTTCGCCATGATTTTCAGGCGGGAAGTGATTGCGTCCTTGAGCTTCATCGGCGGCGACATGATCGCCTGCAGAACGCCGTCAATACGAAAACGCACGCGGAACTCTTTTTCGTAGGGCTCGATGTGAATGTCGCTGGCGCCCCGCTTTACCGCGTCCGTAAGCACCAGATTCACCAGCTTGACTACGGGAGCTTCGTCCGCAGCTTTTTCCAGCTGCGACAGCTCCATCTGCTGCTCTTCCGCCTGCACTTCGATGTCGCTTTCGTTCATCTCCGACATCGACTGCATCACGGTTTCGAGGTCTTCTTCCTTCTTGCCTCCGTACGCTTTATCAATGCCCGCCAGGATGGAACTTTCGGAGGCGACGACCGGCTCGATGTTGAAGCCGGTCATGAACTTGATATCGTCCATCGCGAAAACGTTGGTGGGATCGACCATCGCGATGGTGAGCGACGCGCCTACGCGGCTCAGACGGAAGAATCTGGTAGCGCTTCGCGGTTTCAAACGGAATCAGCTTGACGACTGCAGGATCAATTTCAAAATAAGAAAGATTGATGGCCGGAACGCCATACTGCCGGGAAAGAAAATTCGTGACGTCCTCATCCGTGAGGAAGCCGAGCTTCACCAAGGCGGAGCCCAGGCGGCAGTTCTGCTCCTTCTGGGCCTTAGTTCGCTTGTTCCAACTGCTCTGGGGTAATGATCTTCTCTTTGACGAGAAGGTCACCCAGCCGTTGAGACATACGTTCGATCTCCTATCCACGTAGTGGAACGATGCCGGACAAAGTCACCGGCATTTGCACAAAGCGCTGCTTTTGCTGTGGGAGAAGAGCAGTGTCTTTGTGTTGACACAAATTGTCACAGCAAGTCGATTACCGTACCAGTTACCGTAGTACTTGGACTCTGTCGCGATAGTCGAGCGCACATGCGCGACGTGCCTCGGAACCCACGCCAGATGAACGCTTTTCTTGCAGTACAAGAGTAATCTGCAGGCCGAGGTACATGCACTTCGGTAAGTCGCAGGTCAGCTGATCTGCTCGCTATGTGGACCGCTTGCGCCGGCGTACACTCAACGGTGAGGAACCTGGACTTTGCGAGTTGACTCACAAGAAGATCAGATTCGAACCTACTATCGCGCCTTATTTCAAGCGTGGGGACCGCAGCACTGGTGGCCGGCGCAGTCGCGCTTCGAAGTGATCGTGGGCGCTTATCTGACGCAGAATACGGCGTGGACGAATGTGGAAAAGGCTTTAGCGAATCTTCGCGCGGCCCACGTGCTTAGCGTGAGAGGGATCCGGCGAGCGCCGCTGGCCGAACTTGAGCAGCTGATTCGCCCCGCCGGCTATTTCCGCCAGAAAGCCAAACGGCTGAAAATTTTTGTCGCCTTTCTGGATCGGCGGTACGGAGGCTCCCGACGAAATTGTTCGCGCGGCCCACCGAAGAACTTCGAGAAGAGCTTCTCGATCTGAACGGCGTTGGCCCCGAAACTGCCGATTCCATCCTGCTCTATGCCGGCAACCATCCGGTATTCGTGGTGGATGCCTATACGCGGCGGATTCTGGCTCGCCATGAAATTCTGCCCGAAAAGACCGATTACGAGGAGATTCGGGAACTGTTTGAGCAAGCGCTGGCGCCCGTGGCAGGGTCTGCAGACGGTTCCGGCGAGAATGCGAGATCAGCCGTTGGCGGACAGGATTTTCCGGCGCCGCACATCCTCCGTCGGCGATGAGCACGGCGAAGCGCACAGCCCTGACGCAGGTTTACAACGAGATGCATGGCCTGATTGTGGGCGTGGGAAAGAATTACTGCAAAAATCACAGGCTCACTGTGACGGATGCCCTTTACAGATGTTCCTGCCTCGTCTTATGAAGGTCTTGAGGATCAGACCTCAGTTACTGGATTGACGAAATTACAAAAAGCATTTCAGGGACGATCTTTGTCCAAGCAGTCGCTGCGGTTGCGCAATTCTCGTGGTCGCGGCTACTTCTGTCTGCTGCGCGCAATCGCTGCGGCAGGAGGCAGACAAGCGCAGGCGTGCTGATCGGCACGGCCGTCCGCCCTTCACAACTTTCGGAGCCTGCCTATGCCTCCACTCTGGCCCGCGAGTTCAACATGGTGGAGGCGGAAGACGCGATGAAGTGGTGGGTGCTGCGGCCGGACGCAAGCCACCTTACGACTTTCGCCAGGGCGACGAACTGGTTCGCTTTGCGCAGGCCCATCAGATGAAAGTCCGCGGCCATTGCCTGGTCTGGGGACGCTACAACCCCGATTGGCTGACGCAAGGTCACTTCACGGCGCGGCAACTGTCGCGGCTTTTGCACGAACATATCACGCGCGTGATGAAGCACTATGCGGGCCAGGTGTTTGCGTGGGATGTGGTCAACGAGGCTCTGGATGAAAACGGCAATGTGCGCGATTCCCTCTGGTACAACCAGCCCGGCATCGGATTCTCGCAGGACAAGGAACAGCCTATATCGAGCAAGTGTTTCGCTGGGCGCATAAGGCCGACCCACAGGCGTTGCTGTTTTACAACGAAGCCGAAGGCGAAGGATTGAACCGCAAGTCGGATGCGATCTACGCCATGGTCAAGGACTTCAAGCGCCGCGGCAGTTCCCATCGATGGAGTGGGATTGCAGATGCACATTCCCACGCTCGATGCGGACATCCCGGCCATCGCCGCGAACATCGCGCGCCTCACGGCGCTCGGTCTGCAAGTTCACATCACTGAGCTGGACGTTTCTCTGCCGCTGAATTCTAACGGCCTGCCTCGGCCCGACGATTTGGCGCGCCAAGCCGACGTCTATCGCGGCATCGTCAGGGCGTGCTTGAACAGTGCGGGATGCACGGCGATCCAGACCTGGGGATTCACCGACAAGTACTCCTGGATTGGTTCCCATTCACGCGGCACCCGTGGACAGGCGCTGCCCTTTGATCGAGCCTACCAGCCCAAACCCGCCTACCGCGCGATATTGGAAGAGCTTTCGGCGGGGCGGTCGCGCAGCTCGCTGATCGCTTGGTTCCGCCGCGATTGAGACTCTCTATCTGCAGCCTCTGCATCTATAATGAGTTCCGGCCCGCTCACCGCTCGCAAGCCGCGACTGACCTGCCAGCGGGTGAGTGCCGAATCCGCGTGGCGCAGACCGCTCCAACTCGACCTCCTAAAACTTCCAACCGCAAGCAGGTCATTATTCTGCTGACGGTGGCGGTTTTTGTGCTGCTCGCGATTCTGGTTTCGCAGACGGCGTTTAATCGAAACCATACTGCGCCCCGGCACCAATCAGCAGACCGTGGTTTTTTACGCGCTCTCACTGCTGATTTCTCTGCTGTTTGTTGCTCTCACCTTCGTGCTGGCGCGCAATCTGCTCAAGCTGTTCGCCGAGCGCCGTCTGGGAGTGCTGGGCTCGAAATTCCGCACGCGCATGGTAGTGGGCGCGCTGCTGCTGTCGTTCGTTCCGGTCATGGTGATGTATTGGTTTGCCTACGGACTGATGAACCGCTCGATCGACAAATGGTTCTCCACGCCGGTAGAAGAAGTCCGCGCCGATACCGACGCCATGGCTTCGCTGCTGGCCAGCTATGCGGCGCAGAATGCGCGCGCGGAAGCCGCTGCCATTGCCGCTTCGCCGGAGACACAGCGCGCCTTTGAAGGTCATGGATTTTCCGCGGCGGTCGAGGAATTTCGCAGACACGAATCCACTCTGCAAGGCGGCTTTGCCCTCGCCATAGAAAACGGAGTTGCCGAGGCCAGCTTCGGTGCTCCCGCGCCCTGGCCGGTGTTGAAAGAGAAGCTGCCGCTGGCGCAAGCTGCCGCCGGCCAGCCCGCTCATTTCACCTGGGAACAGACGGAGTACACGCTGGGCAGCGCCCCCGTTGGGCAGGATGGCCTGATTCTGGTGGCCATGCCGCTGCCGCCAGAGTTCTCCAAGACTGTGAACCAGATCGAGGCCAGCCAGCAGCGCTATCTTCAGTTGAGCCTCGAGCGCAGGCATGTGCGGCAGACCTACATGGGCCTGCTGCTGCTGCTCACGATGATGGTGCTGTTTGTCACCACCTGGCTCGCGCTGTTTCTCTCCAAGCTGGTGACTCGTCCGTTGTCGGCGTTGGCCGAGGCGACGCAGGAAATCTCTCGCGGCCGTCTGGATTACCGCATCGACGTGAGTGCCGCCGATGAAATCGGCGACCTGGTCCGTTCCTTCAACCGCATGGCGGAGGAACTGGAGACCAGCCGGCGGCAGATCGAAGCTTCCAGCCGCGATGCGAGCGCCGCCAATGCGGAACTCGATCAACGCCGCCGCCAGATGGAGACCATCCTCGAGAGCATCCCTACGGGAGTGCTGTCGCTCGACGCCGCGCGCCGCGTTACCCATGCCAATCAGGCCCTGCTGCGCATGTTCCACCCGGAGGGCTTTGCCGATGGAGAGCACATGCTGCGGGGCGCGCGCCTGGCGGACGTATTTCTGCCGGAAGTGTTGCAGGATCTGGAACCGCTGCTGCGCCGCGCCGATCGCATGGGCATGACCACCAGCCAGATGGAAATGCCGCTGCAACGCACATCTCTGAACGTGGCGGTCACGGTGGCGACCTTGCGCCATCAGGACGAACGCTCGGGATACGTGCTGGTGTTCGAAGATCTTTCCGATCTTCTGAAGGCACAGAAGCAGGCGGCCTGGCGCGAGGTGGCGCGCCGTGTGGCGCATGAGATCAAGAATCCACTTACGCCCATCGCACTTTCCGCGGAACGCATTCAGCGTCATCTGGAGCGGGCCACGCCTTCCGACCCGGCGTCGCTCGACGTTATCCGCGCCTGCGCCGAAACGATTGCCGGCGCAGTCGAAACGGTTCGCCGGCTCGTGGATGAGTTTTCCACGCTGGCGCGTTTCCCCGCGTCGAATCCGCACCCGGCTGACATCAACGAAGTCATCGAGAGCGCGCTCTCCATGTTCAACGGAAGACTGGACGGCATCGGCCTGCACAAGTCGCTGGCTCCTGACCTGCCCAAAGTCATGGCCGACGCGGAGGCGATCAAGCGCGCTGTCGCCAACCTCGTGGACAACGCCGCCGAAGCCATGCAGAATTCGCTGGTGCGCGAGATTCAGATTTCAACCTCGCTGGTAGCCAGCCGCGATGCGGTCGAAATCACGGTCGCGGATACCGGCCATGGCGTGACCCGCGAACTGAAAGAAAAGCTCTTTCTTCCCTATTTCTCCACCAGAAAGCGCGGCACCGGCCTCGGCCTGGCGATCGTGAGCCGCGTGATCGAAGAGCATCATGGATCGATTCGCGTGGAAGAAAACCAGCCAGTGGGAGCGCGCTTCATCGTGGAACTGCCGGTGGTTCCCGAGCCCGCGCTGGCCGCGGTCACGGCTTCAGCATGCATAAAATTCTCATAGTTGATGACGAAACCGGCATTCGCGAATCGCTGCAGGGAGTGCTGGCAGACGAAGGCTACGAAACTGCTTCGGTCGAGAGCGGCGAAGAATGCCTCAAGCTCTTGCGGCGCGAGCACAGCTACGAAGTGGTGCTGCTGGATATCTGGCTGCCTGGCATCGACGGCCTGGAAACGCTGGAGAGAATCCACGAGATGGACAACCCTCCGGAAGTCATCATGATCTCGGGCCACGGCACCATCGAAACTGCGGTGCGCGCCACCAAACTCGGCGCATATGATTTCCTGGAGAAGCCGCTCTCCATCGACAAGACGCTGATCCTGGTGAAGAACGCGATCGAATCCAAGAAATTGCGGCACGAGAATGTCGACCTGAAGAAACAGCTTCACGCCAAGAGCGTAATCGTTGGCGACAGCATTCCCATGAAAGCGCTGCGCCAGCAGATTGGCCTGATGGCGCCCACCAACGGCCGCGTTCTGATCTATGGCGAGTCGGGCACAGGCAAGGAACTGGTCGCCCACGCGATCCATGCGCAAAGTCTGCGCAAGGACGAAACTTTTGTCGAAGTAAACTGCGCGGCGATTCCAGAAGATCTCATCGAAAGCGAACTGTTCGGCCATTACAAAGGATCGTTCGCCGGAGCAACTGCCGACAAGGAAGGCAAATTTCAAAAGGCCAGTGGAGGAACGCTGTTTCTCGATGAAGTGGGCGACATGAGCCTGAAAACGCAATCGAAAGTGCTGCGCACGCTCGAAGAGCAGCGCGTGGCTCCCCTCGGCAGCGACGAAACCATTATGGTGGATGCGCGCATCATCGCCTCGACCAACAAGGATCTGGAAGAGGAAATCTCGAAGGGAAATTTTCGCGAAGATCTGTTTTACCGGCTGAACGTAATCCCTTTCTTTGTGCCTCCGCTGCGCGACCGCAAGGAAGATATTCCGCTGTTTGCGCGGCACTTTCTGAAAGACCTGGCCGCGACTTACGGACGGCGTCCCCGCGAGATCACGGACGACGCCGTCGAAGCCCTGATGCGCTATTCCTGGCCGGGCAATGTGCGCGAATTACGGAATGTGATTGAGCGGATCGTGATCATGAATCCCATGACCACGCGATTCGACCGCAAGCATCTGCCGCCGCTGGTTTACCGCGACGGCCACCGGCGCGCGGCGCGCAGCGAGTTCTCCACATTGCACCAGGCCCGCGACGCCTACGAGCGCGACTTTATTCTGAAGAAGCTCGACGAGAACCACGGCAACGTCACCCGCGCCGCCGAAGTGCTGGGCCTGGAGCGCAGCCACCTCTACCGCAAGATGAAAACGCTGGGCATCGCGGCGAAAGAGTAGGAGTAGCATGCGCGGGGCAGGATGAGCATGCTAGCGTTTTACCATGCGGATTTCAGTGCCGTTCTTTCTGAACTCCACTTGATCCATAAGCTGATTGATCAGAAAAATTCCGCGCCCATGATTGGAATAAACGTTCTCCCCGACCGTGCAAGTCGGAATGGCTTCGGGTGCAAAACCCAGCACCCGGATCGCGCACCACGATCAACATGCCGCGCTCCTCGTCGCTGCTCACCAGGCATTCCACCGTCTTGGTGGGATCTTCTTTAGCGCCGTGAATCACCGCGTTCGCCAACGCCTCTTGCAGCGATAACTCAATCGCATCTTCTTTGCCGTCCACGCCCTTCATCTGGCGGACCACGGCCATCACTTCCTGCACCACCGGATCCACTGCTTGCGATCGGCGGCAAGCGTTACCCGCAAAATCAAATGCAACTCGTCTGGATCGAAATCTTTTTCGGGAAGAGGTTCCTCGGAAGAATCCACTGGTGGCATGTTTGGCTCGTCGTTCGTAATTCAGTGCTGCTGTTAATTGATTCTAGCTGCTAAACCCCTGGTACGACAATCTCGCAAGGATCATGACGTAGCTGCGGCCAAGCTTCGAGAATGGCTAGCGGCGTAGCGTCAATCCAGGGCTACCGCCACGGTCAAGGCTTCTTGTTTCTTGATGCCGCTTTCTCCTTCGCGCCGCGTTTGGCCGGATTCTCGGCAGCTCGATCCGCCCATTCGTCAGATTCTCCAATTGCCTTCTCCAGTCGAGTTCTTCCACGAAGCCGCGCGATTCCCGCCAGTTGGGTTGCACCTTCACGTAAAGTTCGAGAAAAACTTTCATCCCCAGCATGCGCTCGATCTGCAGGCGAGCCGAAGTGCCAATCCGTTTCAGCATCTGTCCCTTCTTTCCCAATGAGGATGCCCTTCTGTCCTTCGCGCTCGCAATAAATTGTGGCGGAAATGCGTGTCAGCTTGGCGCCTTCTTCAAAGTTATCGACAATCACCGTGGTTGCGTAGGGCAGTTCTTCCTCGGTTTCGAGCAGCACCCGCTCGCGAACAATTTCCGCGGCCATAAATCGCGCGGCTGGTCGGTGACCTGGTCCTCCGGAAAATAAGGCCGGCCCGCAGGCAAAGCAGCCGTCACTTGCTTCAGCAGAATGTCGAGTCCATCGCGCTTCAACGCGGAGATCGGAATGATTGTCGTGGAATGCATGCAGCTTCTTGTACTCCTCGATCAGCGGCAGCAGCTTGCCTTTGCCGCCTCGCAGCAAATCAACTTTGTTAAGGATGAGGCAGACTTTCGTCGGCGAATGCTTCAGCATCTGTATGGCAAACTCATCGCGCTGATCGAGCTTTGCGCGTAGCATCCATGATCAGCAGGACGAGATCGCAGCCTTCCAGCGCCTCGCGCACTTCGACCATCATCTTCCGGCCCAGAGAACTGTCGGGCTTGTGCACGCCCGGAGTGTCGATCAGAACAATCTGCGCCGCATCGTGGCCTTTGCCCTTAGGCATGTTGATGATGCCCTGGATGCGGTTGCGCGTGGTTTGCGGTTTGGGCGAGATGATGGCGAGTTTTTCGCCCACGAGAGCATTGAGCAACGTGGACTTGCCAGCGTTAGGACGGCCGAGGATGCAGACAAAACCGGAGCGGAAAGGCATAAGGAAAGCGTCTAGGCTTCTAGCTACTAGGCTTAAGGCAAGGTCATCCGTCACTCACAGTATTTCACGAATCACGCGAGGCCAGACGGTTCATGCAAGGAATGCAGGTTGGGATCGCTAGAAGCCAGGAGCTAGCAGCTAGAAGCTGTCTTCATATCAGCTTCAACTGCCGCGGCTGCACGCCGTAATTCTCACGCGCTCCACCTTGCGGTCGGTCGATTCCAGGACTTCGAAGCGCAGGCCATCGTCATCCACGGTTTCGCCCCGCTGCGGAATGTGGCCCGCCAGTTCGCTGACCAATCCCGCCACCGTAGCCGATTCCCTTCCTTCCGGTTTTGTCCCAAACAGTTCGGCGAGGCGGTCCACGTCCATGCCTCCGGGAACAATGTAGGACTGATCATTTTCCCGTAGGATCTCCGGCTTCTCGTGCTCGTCCCGGATTTCGCCCACGATTTCTTCCACCAGATCTTCGATCGTCACCAGGCCCGCCACGCCACCGTACTCATCGACCACAATCGCCATGCGGATATTGTTTTTCTGCATCTCGCGCAGAAGATCGCTGCCCAGCTTGCTCTCGGGCACGAAATACACATCGCGGCGCATCAGAGTTTCGAGAGTGCGTTTGGAAGCCTCGCTGTCCGGCACCTGCAAAACATCCTGGGCGTAGACGATGCCTTTGATGTTGTGAATGCTCTCCGCATACACCGGCACCCGCGAGTAGTGCTTGGTGCGCAGCATTTCGATGAATCGCTCCACCGTGGTTTCCACCGGCACGGCAAACATCTCCGGACGCGGCTTCATGGCTTCGCGCACCGTCTTGCCGCTGAACTCCACCACCGACTGAATCAGGTCGCGGTCCCCTTCCTGAATGATGCCTTCTTCCTGTCCCGCTTCAATCAACGCATCCACCGCCTCGGCCGCGCTTTCCGGCTGCTCGCGTCGTGTTTTGGCGAGTCAGCGAAGCCACCGATTGCAGGAAGCCGAGAACGATGGTGACGGGCAGCACCAGATAAATCAGCATCCGCACAAGCCACGTCCAGCGAATGAGCCAGGCGCCATTGGTTCGCGAGAAAAAAACAAACGGCAAGAAACTGGTTGAAAACGATGATGATCAGAACCAGGCTGATGGCGGCCTGCAGAATCTCATAGACGCTCCAGCGCTGGTCGCCGAAAACCGCGAAGCCCACCAGCAACGCAATGGTCGCCGTGGTCAACTGCTTCAGCACCGACATGGAGAGCGATGCCCGGGCGCGGCTTACGTGCAGGTTCGGCTCAACCTTCTGCTCGAAGACGTCGATATTGTCCTGAAATTCCCGCGAAAGAAATTTCCCGATCTCCTGGTAGACGCGGTCCACGTAGGAAGCCAACGCCAGCAGGGCAAGCAGCGGGATCAGCGCGAGTGCGACGCCCCAGTTCATGCCGTTCTCCGCTGCGCAGCGACGGCGTGCGATCGTACGGATTGCGTCCGCTCGATCAGACCCACCTCCAACCTCAACTGCCGCCGTAACCGGCTTTCCTTGCGCGCCATCTCGCCATTATCGCGCTCGTGGTCGAAGCCTGCCAGATGCAGGATGCCATGCAGCGACCAAAATCTTCACCTCATCCGCAACAGAGTGGCCCAGGCGCGTCAGCGTTTTTCGCGGGCAATCGTCGGCTGAAATCGCCACGTCGCCGGCAGCGCGCGTGGTTTTGCCGCGTCTGACGACCTGCGGCGATGGAAACGACAATACGTCCGTTGCCTTGTCCGCGCCGCGGAATCGCCGGTTGAGAGCACGCAATTCGGAACTGTTCGTCACCAACACATTCACCGTGCCTCGCAAATGGACCGCCCGCCGCGCCCGCAACACAAAACGTTCGAGCGTTGACGGGCTCAGCCCCGCGATTTTTTTTCGGAAGATAACCACATCGTTTCCAATGCGCTTGCCGGCGAATTACAAAAAGAAAACGAACCAAAATAAACAGGAGGGCCCGGTTTCGGCCCTCCCGCGCCGCTTGCAGATTTTATTCTCCCGAAGCTTCGTCTGGCACTGTGCCGTTTATCTTCGGCCCCTTTCCTTCTGGATTCTACTCCGTACACGATTCGGCGTCTTTTCCGCCCGCCAGCAACAGCATCTGCTGCTCGGCAACCGTGCGTCCTGTGCTCATCGTAGGCGCGAATGATTCGCTGCACCAGGTGATGCCGCACCACGTCGGATTCGTCGAAGTGAACGAACGTCAAACCCTCCACTCGCTTCAATATATCGATCGCTTCCAGCAACCCGCTGCGGCGCGCGTTGGGCAAGTCGATCTGCGTGATGTCCCCGGTGATCACCGCCTTGGAGTTGAATCCCAGACGGGTGACGAACATCTTCATCTGCTCCGAAGTCGTGTTCTGCGCCTCATCGAGAATCACGAACGAATCGTTCAGCGTGCGCCCGCGCATGAAAGCGATCGGCGCAATCTCGATGACATTCTTTTCCAGATAGCGATCCACCTTTTCCGGATCGAGCATGTCATAAAGCGCGTCATACAGAGGACGCAGATAAGGATCGATCTTGTCCTGCAACGTGCCCGGCAAAAATCCCAGCCGCTCGCCCGCTTCCACCGCGGGACGCGCCAGAATGATGCGGTTCACGCGCTTCGCCAGCAGCGCGGAAATCGCCATGGCCACGGCAAGATAAGTCTTGCCCGTACCCGCCGGGCCAACGCCGAAAACCATGTCGTGTTTCTCGATCGCCTCCACATAGCGCCGCTGATTCACGCTCTTCGGCTGCACCATGCGCCGTCCCAGCGAACGCTGGCGGCCTGCGTCGGCCAGCCCGCGCAAGGTGGCCGCTGGAATCCGCCGTCAGCACGCGCAACATGCTGTTCAAGTCGCCGTTGTTAAAGCTGTATCCGGAGCGCTGCAGGCTTTCGTAATCGGCAAACACCTGCTCGGCGCGAGCCACGTCGCGCGCCGCGCCTTCCAGTTCGATGGCGTTCGACCGCAGATCAATCGTTATGTTCAGGCCGTCTTCCAGCACGCGCACATTCTCGTCGCGCGTGCCAAACAAAGTCTCGATGTTGGGACTAATCCCGATGCTTTTCTTCATTCAGTCTCTTTGGCTAACTCTTCAGGAAGTAAAAACACTCAGCCACTTCACAGACAAAACAGGATTATGCTTCGAGACGGAACCAGACGGGATGCTCATGCCCAGAGGGCAAGTCACTACCATTGGCTAAAGCGTACCCCGCGCCGGGGTGGGAGTCAATGGCCGCTTAACCAATGAAGCCAACCGTTTGACCAGTCGAGACTTAGTCCCGTAGAATAACGTATTCGGTACTCACCGGAATATCTCGCTGTACACACAAAGGCAACGAAGCAACTATGGCTAATCATTTTTCGGCGCTTAAACGCGCCCGTCAGACCACGAAGCGCACGGCCACGAATCGCGCCAATACCTCCCGCCTGCGCACCGCGCTGCGCACTCTGCGCGAGACCATCGAGAAGGGCGACAAGCAAGCCGCCGAGAAGACCTATCGCGAGACCGTCTCCGCGCTCGATAAAGCCGATCCAGAAGGGCACGCTGCACGGAAATACCGCGGCGCGCTACAAGTCGCGCCTGGCGCCAGCGCGTTAATGCGATGAAGTAGCGCTCAGCTTTCCTTCACACCGGCAACTGTTCCTGCATCCATCCCGGCGCGTCCAGCTTCGGCTCGGTGGTCAGATCCATCACCAGCCGTTCCAGCACCATGCGCTTGCTCACGGGATTCGAGCGCAAAGCGAGATCAGCCTTCGCCACCAGCCGGATCGCGCGCGTCAGATCGCGGCGCGATTTGTAGCGGCGGGCCTGCTTGATAATGTCGTCGGCGGCAAATGGAGGCACGCGGAAAGCCCTGCCACAGCGCCGCCCAGAGCATGCGCTGATCGCGCACGTTGCGCTCGAGAATCACAAGCATCTGGCGGAAAGTTTTCGCCAGCATGTAGATGTGTCCGATGGCGGCTTCCTCGCCCTCGCCCGAAGACAGGATCGCATCCAGCACTTCGAGAGCTCGCACGCGATCTTTGGAGGAGATAGCGTCAGTCAATTCATACAGCGAGCGCTGCTTCGCCGCCAGGACCATGGTTTCCACGTCGCCGAGCGTGATGCGGTTCCGCGCGCCGACGTAGAGCATCAGCTTTTCCAGTTCGTTGGAGATCATCATCATGTCACCGCCGAGGGCGTCGACCAGTTCACGCGAGCCATCGGGATCGATCTTCACGGGTACCGTGCGGCTGGTGCAGTAATCAGAAATCCAGCGCACCGCTTCGCCTTCTTCCACGCGCGCCAATTCGACGATGCCGCAGTACTGGCCCATGGTCTCGCGGATGCGCTGGTAACGTTCCTTATCCTGCATCTCCATGCGGCGAACGTCGGCGGGAATGCTGATGTGGTCGGCGACGAACACCATCGAGCGCATCGGGATTCGGATTCTTGCAATAGTCCTCGATAGCCGCAAGTTTTTCTTCATTTGAGCCACGGCCAAAAAGACTCTTCACGCCGCGAACGAAAAATACCTGGAAGGGCGCCATCAGACGAAGGCGTGCGGGCGCGGTCAAGAACTTCGGCGAGGTCGTTTTCAGCGAGATCGAACTCGAACATGACTGAAGTCGCGCAGGTCAGCCGGAACCAGGTGTTCGATAATCGCGTCCCGAAAGCGCTTGCGGAAGAAAGCTTCGTCGCCAACAAACACATAAGCCGGACGCAGCTTGCGCGACTCCAGTTCGCTGACAAACCGCTCGGCCTGGGCGAAATGCCCGCATCAAAAGCTCTCCGTACTACGTCGTTGGTCGTCAGTCGTTGGTCGTTGGCCGAGGCACGACGATTGCCGCCTCATCGCTTGGCTAACGACTAACGACCAACGACTAACGACGCCGCTCTGAAACTCTAGCATCTAGAAGCCCTCCAGAATGTTAGAGACCAGGGTACGGGCAAAATCCTGGGAGAGCCGCCGGAAGGCCGGCGAGTCTTCCTCGAAAAAGCTGGCCAGATCCTGCGAAACTTCGTATTGCTCGCGAAACAGATACGAAGGATTCTGGTAGAGCACCTTGCCCTGGCGGTCAGTAAGCGACACTCTCATGCTCACCACCACCAAAACGCTGGCAGCCTGCCCGGTTGCGGCATTGTAAGTAAGCGGCGTCGAAGAGGCCGAGACTACGGTGCCGAGCAGCGTGGCGTCGGCCGCTTCGCCGGGAGTATTGAGAATGTGATAATGAGTGCGCGTCGTAAACTCACGCACCACGGACGCAGTCAGCATCTGTTCGATGCGGTAAGTGGTGGTCTCGTTTACGAACGCGGGCACGGCGATGGTCTTGACGTTTTCCGGAAGCTGCACGGCATGGGCGGCAGTGTGATATCCGCAACCGTGCCGCGCATCCATGTGCAGCAGAGCAACGCAAGCCGGACGCCCTGCGGAACCTTCATTGGATTTTTCCCAGAGGGCGGGTTGCGATCATGCTCTCGGCGCATTCCACCGCGGTCATGGCCGCGATGCGCAAGTTGTCGGCGGCCGCCCACAGCCAGATTCCATTGGGCCGGGCCACATCGCTCTTCAACGAAACCAGAATGTTGGCCTGGCCCGCCGTGTTCACGTTGCTCGGCTGCGACTCGTCTTCCGTCTCCCGCCAGCGTCACGTGATCTCCAGCAAGGGCCTGCGACAACCGCTCCTGATCGACGGCGTGCTCCATCTCCAGAAAAATGGCCAGCGCATCGCCATGAAAAACTGGGGCTTGAAGCACCATCAGTGCGGGCTGCGGCGCTTCCGCTCCGGCAATCTCTTGATAGTGGCGGCGTACGCGTGCCTTCGAGCGAATCCAGCGAGAGCTTCGGGATTTCTGCCCGTAGCGCGCAATCATGTTGAACGCCACCTGCTCATCGAACAGATCCTTCGGCAGCGGCTGGAATGAGAACAGATTGACGGTCTGCTGGTGCAACTCGTCCATGCCCTTCTGTCCCTGTTCTGACGCCGGCTCGAAAACCGTCGCCACCGCGCTCCGAATAGCGCCCGCCTTGCGCGCCCGAAGCAGCAGCAGCGCCAGAGCTACGGCGGCAGGATGCGCCACCACGCACGGAGCCGGCTGCAGCTCCGGCTGCCGCATCTCTCCCCGCTCGCGCTCCACCCAAAGCGAGCGCACGTTCGCGCCCGGCTTCCTCTTCCAAAGCACCGGAAAGATCGATGATTGCGCTGCCCGCATCGCGAGCCCGCTTCCAGTTGTTGCGTGTACACTCCGCATCCGCGGCAAAGAAGGTAAAGTCCACGTGGGTAAACTGCTCCGCGCGCACGCTCTGAATGAAATTCATCTCGTCGCCGGCCGCCTCCAGTTGGCCAATCGATTCGTCATCGTCAAGCAGGCGCACATCGACTGCGGGAAAGTTTCGCTCGTTGAGCATTTCAGCGACTTCCTTCCCTTTAAGCGTGGCCGCGCCCACGATGGCCGCGCGATAGAGCTGTCCGCGCGCAGAAGGAGAAGGGACGGCGCCACTGATTTTCGACGGTGTACTCATGAAGTCTGCGAAGCCTCCTTGTAGGCGGGCGGCGGCGGCTGGTTACGGCGGCGAAACATCCACTGCAATCGCCAGAACACTCCAGAGAACGTATAGAGCAGCGCAACCCCGAACAGCACCGCCTTCGAGAAAAACCAGATGCCCGCGAACAGCGCTCCAAATAGAATGATCAAACGAAACGGGTGGCGCGAGCGAAAATCAATGTCCTTGAAACTATAAAAACGCCACGTGCTCACCATCAGGTAACCCACCGCGGCCACCATCGCCAGCCAGGTCGATCGCCGTGTACCAGGAATCGAGCGGAACCCCTGACTGAAAATGAACCACAGCCGCAATCACTCCCGCACCCGCCGGAATCGGCATGCCAACGAAATATTTCTTCCCCGGCCGGCCGGGATTAGAAGGCTCCGGGTTCGACGTGATGTTGAACCGCGCCAGGCGGCTGGCTCCGGCCATCAGAAACAGGAATGCGGCAATCGCCCCCAATTGGGTGAGCTTGATGTTCCATTCGACTCCATTCGGTGAGTGCAACCGGAGGCATCAGATGAAATCCCCACGTCCAGGCCAGCATTGCCGGCGCCACGCCGAAGGTAATCACGTCCGCCAGCGAATCGAGTTCTTTGCCAAAATCGCTGCTGGTCCCGGTCATGCGCGCCACGCGCCCGTCGAGACCATCAAACAAAACGGCAAACCCAATCGCCTTGGCGGCATTATCCAAATGCCAGGAGGACAATGGCGCTGGCGTGAACGACCTCCAGGATGGCGTAGAAGCCGGCCGCCATATTCCCCGTCGTAAACAGCGACGGCAGAATGTACATTCCTTTGCGCATGCGGCGTGGGCGCCGTTCGTCTTGCCTGCGTCTCGGAAGCGAAAGTTCCATCAGCGCGCTCCTCTGCCAGCAGAATCGCCGGCAGAATACTGCCCCGCGCTTGCCAATTCGCCCTTCGGCTGCAGGTAAGCCAAAACGCTCGCCCCGCCACGAACCCGGTCGCCGACCTTTACTTGCAGAACAGCGCCAGCGTCGAACAAAACATCCACTCGAGAACCGAACTTGATCAGCCCCACCCGCTGGCCGCGCTCCAGCCGGTCGCCCACTTTCGGATGGAAGACGATCCTTCGCGCCAACAATCCGGCGATCTGCTTGAAGACCACCACCTGCCCATCGCCCTCTACGCGGACGATATTCTGCTCATTCAGCTCCGCCGGAGCTTGATTCATGGCGTTCAGAAACTTCCCGCGCTGATAGCGCACCTCGCGCACAACTCCGGCAATCGGCGACCGGTTTACATGCACGTCGAAAACACTCAGGAAGATGCTGATGCGAGCCTGCTTCCCTCCGCCCATCGGTTACGAACGAAACATCCGTTACCTTGCCATCCCCCGGCGACACCACAGCGCCTGCGGCATCCGGGATGGCCCGCTCAGGGTCGCGAAAGAACCAAAGAAAGAATAGCCGCAAGCAACAGCGGCACAAGGCCCAGGCAGGCTGCGCGAACCAGCCCACCAGAACCGCAGCCGCAATCAAAGCCAGCGCGTAGAAGTAGCCGTCACGAACCATGGGAAATTGAGCATCCCATTATAGAGCAGAGGCGAACGGTGCTGGCTCACGATCTGAGTGGAAAGTTGAACTCCAAAGGCTAACTGCAAATAAAGAAAGGCGCGAGGAGCGCCAGTGGGTAGATACAAAAATGCCGCAGCGGCGGCGGCCGCCTTCAAATGGCCAGTAAATTACGCTACGTGAGTTCCGAACTGCTGCCGATACTGCCGCTCAATCGATTGCATCTGATCTTTGAGCCGCAGCTTCAGCTTCTTGAGTCGAATCTTCCTCAAGCTTTTCGTCTTCGCTGAGATAACGTTTTTGGGTAAGAGAATCAAGACGAGTGGAATACTGCAGGTGCTCCTGAGCCAGCTTGCGGAACTCATCGTGATTGCTCAGGAGACCGTCATTCGAAGTCAGCATCCAGGCAGACCTCCAATAGGGATCACTCAAGCCTCAACCTACCACAGCCACAAAATCGGTTCAATGCCAAATTCTGGTGCAGTCTCGAGAGCTGTTATGCTAAAAGAATTCCTAATAAAGCTTATAAAGCCTTAGGATACGCAGGATTGCATCTTCCGCGGGGTTCGAGTAGTAACTCTTGCGTAAACCCGTTTCTTCGAAACCCATTTTCCGGTACAGGGCGCGCGCGCCTTCGTTTGATTCCCGGACTTCCAGAAATATTGCCCGCTGCCTTTCTCGGCGCGCACATGGGCGACGAACTCGCTCATCAGATCGCGTGCCCACACCTCGGCCGCGGACTGCTCTCGCGACGACGATGTTCTCCAACTCCCACTCCGCATCGATCCGGTGCGCTAATGAGGAACGCAAGGGATTTCGCGGGCTGTCTCCGCCTTCCTGATTCAACTATCCTCAGCCACAGCGTCGGAATGCCGCCGACCACCTCGTGGCGATTCTGAACAGATTCTCGTACTGCTGCGGGGACCAATGCGCAGGCACTTGGATTTTGGCGCTCCGAGTTCCATCATGGCGTGTAACATCAGCGGCGGGTCGCGCGTCGGACGCGCACGCTAGAGCCCGCTCTTCTCCAGCATTTCGGCGTCGGTGCGCCGAATGTAGTTCGCCTCTAACTGCTCAGGCGTTACCGTCTCGCCCGACCGAATCTTGCGCCATCCCAACCGGGCAATGTCGGCAGCGGAGATCGGCTCCAGAGTTGCGACTGACAACCCGGCTGCGCCAGCCGCCTCGGCAAGAACAGAGTCTGGTGTCACCACTTCCATCCTTTCGCCTGGGCAAGAAATTCGTTGCGGCGTCAGGATATGCTCGCGCGGAACGTCGGCCGGGGACGGCGGGGATTTCGTACTCCCCCACGTAGACCTCACTTCGGCCCGCATCAAGCGCAGCCATGACCTTGCCTCGAACGCCGCTGAGTTACGACGCACACCTCCAGCAGAGACACCGCCGCGATCGGCTTGTTCAACACTTCAGCCAGAGCTTTCACCGCAGCCAGTCCGATCCGAAGACCGGTAAACGACCCTGGCCCCGAAGCAACTGCAAAGCCCCCAATGTCGTCCCTGGTGAATCCGTTGGTGGAAAGTAAATCGGCAATCTGAGGAACAAGCTGCGCGGAAAAAGTACCGCCGACCAGAGGCACAATCTCGATCACTTCGACGTCGTCGCTCTCGCCAGACCGCTCCCCGGCTCGCGCCAGAGCGATGCTGCCCTGCTTGCCTGAAGTATCGATGGCGAGAAGAAGCATGAAGAGTAGAACTGCTGTTAAAGACTGCCCGATCCGATTCGTGAAAATCCGTGGCCAGTCTTGCGTTTGACTTTATTCCTGCACCAATTCCAGCAGCACGCCGCCCGTACTAGGACGGATGCACGAAAATATATTGATGCCCGCCCGCGCCAGTCTTGATCTCCTTCGAAACCAGGCGGACGCCATCTTTCTTCAGCCGCGCGACGGCGGCCGGCAAATCCGGAACCCGCAAGCAAACATGATGCAATCCCTCGCCGCGCTTGGCGATAAATTTCGCGATCGTCGAATCCTCCGAGGTCGCTTCCAATAGCTCCAACCGGCTCTCGCCCACCGGAACCATCACCAACCGCACTTGTTCCTGCTCCACCGTTTCTTCGGGAGAAATGCTCAAACCCAGTTTCTCGTAGATCGCCTTCGCCGCTGCCAGCGACTTCACCGCTATGCCGAGTGATCAATTTGCGCCATGCTTGATCTACCCACGTTCGATTTGCTCACTCAGCTCTTCCCCGCTCTCGCGGCAATCTCCTCGACCAGCGTATAAGGATCGCGCTTGTGCTCCGCCACTTCCGCCGCCAGCCGCGCCAGGTTGCCATCGCCAAACTGCGTCCGCGCCTTCTCCAGCAGCGCATCGCGCAGCATCTCGACCAGGCGCTCCTGCCAGTTCTCAACGCTCTTGTTCAGCGCCAGATTATCCCTTCTGCAAGTACGCCTCATAATCCGAAATTGCGCCTGCCAGTTCCTCGATTCCCACTCCCTGACTGGCGACGGTCTTCACGATCGGCGGAGTCCAGCCATCGTGGCGCATAGCCAGCGACTGCAGCGTCCGGATTTCGCGCTCCACGTGGTCAGCGCCGTCGCGGTCGCTCTTGTTGATCACAAAGATGTCGGCAATCTCCATGATGCCGGCCTTGATGGTCTGCACATCATCGCCCATCCCGGGAACGAATATCAAAATCGTGACATCGGCCAGTCGCACAATATCCACTTCATCCTGGCCCACGCCCACGGTCTCGATCATGATCAAGATCACGCCCCGAAGCATCCAGCACCGTTGTTACATCAGCCGTCGTGCGGGCCAGCCCGCCCAAAGATCCGCGGGTCGCCATGCTGCGAATGTAAATCCCCGGATCGGAGAAATGCTCCTGCATTCGGATGCGATCGCCCAAGAATCGCCCCGCCCGTGTAAGGACTGGTCGGATCCACGGCGATGATGCCCGACAGTGCGATTGTCCTTGCGATAGAAACGGGCAAGTTGATCAACGAGTGTGCTCTTCCCCGCCCCCGGCGGCCCCGTCAGCCCGAGAACTCGAGCCTGTCCCGCTGTGCGGAAACAAAGCTTTCAGCATCTCAGACCATCCCGGCGCGCGATTCTCCACGATTGAAATGGCGCGAGCCAGCGCGCGCACGTCGCCGGCGCGAAGTTGCTCAATCCATGTTTGCATGTCAGGGTTCAAACGATCAGTGTAAAGCAGAGGACGAGGAAGAAGAAATCGGCGACGCAGTTGGATAGTGCCTCAGTCTGAATTTTCTGGAGCCTGGATAGCAGAGCGTACATTGTCGGAGTGTCGGGAAATGCCTGGTGGAAGTCCAGACGACCAATCGGAACAACGAGATTGGCGTCGTCTAACTATTTTGGACACCCCGGTTAAATTTCAACTGAGACGCAAGCCTTACGATAAGTGAGAGGAAACCATGGCCAACACGGATATGATTCCACTCAAGCCGGAGCGAAAGGCGGAACTGGAAGAGTACGCTAAACGGCGCGGCCAAGACCCCGCCGCCGCCCTTGACGATGCTCTGGCCACCTACCTCGAGTGGGAGCGTCAGGACTTCGCAGAAGCGGTCGAGGGTGTCGCTCGCGGTTACAAGGATTTGAAAGCCGGACGCACCAGACCGGCTGCTGAGTTTCTCGCCGACCTCCGCCGCAAGCATGACCTTCCAGTTGAATCGACGGCAGCAGCCGAGCAAGATGCCGATGCAATTCTTGACTGGTTGCTGTCGAACTTGCCGGAGACACCGGCATCCGTTGGTTCTTAGCCCTGCAAGATGCGATTGCATCGCTTGCCGAATTGCCAGAACGCTGCCCAGTAGCTGCAGAGAGCGCGGGGTTCCCTTTGGAGGTTCGCCATCTGCTCTATGGCAAAACACCGCACGTGTACCGGATTCTTCTTACGATTCAGGGCCAGACGGTTTACATATTGCATATCCGCCACGGCCGCCGTCAACCATTGAACCAGCCGACTAGACCTCTAATCCTTCAGCAACTGCCGCGCAATCACCAGCCGCTGAATCTCGCTGGTTCCCTCGCCAATCGTGCACAGCTTCACGTCGCGGTAATACTTCTCCGCGGGATAATCTTTGATGAAGCCGTACCCGCCGTGAATCTGCACGCCTTCGTTGGCGCACCGCACGGCAACTTCGCTGGCATAGAGCTTCGCCATCGACGACTCCAGCGTCGTCTTCATGCCGGCGTCTTTCATCGAAGCCGCACGCATGGTGAGCAGCCGGGCAGCGTCAATCTCGGTGGCCATGTCGGCCAGCTTCCACTGGATCGCCTGGAACTCGCCGATGGCTTTGCCGAATTGCTTGCGTTCCTTGGAATAGTTCAGCGCGGCCTCGTATGCGCCCTGCGCCATGCCCAGCGACAGAGCCGCAATTGAGATGCGGCCGCCATCGAGCACGCGCATCGCGTCGATGAATCCGTCGCCTTCCTTGCCCAGCAGATTCTCCGCCGGAATCACGCAATCTTCAAAAATCATCTCGGCCGTGTCGCTGGCCCGCAAGCCCAGCTTGTTCTCTTTCTTGCCCGGACGAAATCCCTTCGTATCTTTCTCGACGATGAACGCGGAAAGCCCGTGAGTATTGGCGGCGCGGTCGGTCACGGCAATTACCACCATCGCATCCGCATAGTGGCCGTTGGTGCAAAAAGTTTTCGTGCCGTTCAGAACCCAGCTGTTGCCGCGGCGTTTCGCCGTCATGCGCGCGCTGCCCGCGTCCGATCCCGAAGAGGGTTCGGTTAATCCCCACGCGCCGATGAATTCGCCCGTCGCCAGTTTGCTGACGTACTTCTTCTTCTGCGCCTCGTTGCCGGCAAGAAAGATGTGATTGGAACAGAGCGACGTATGCGCGGCGACAATGATGCCCACTGAGCCATCCACTCGCGACAACTCCTCGATGGCGATCACGTATTCCACGTAGCCCATGCCAGCGCCTGCGTATTCGGTGGGAAAAACCGTTCCCAACAATCCGAGCTTGCCCAGTTCTTTGACGGTAGCCAAAGGAAACTCGCAGGCCTCGTCCCACTTCATGACATTGGGCAAAATCTCGCGCTCGGCGAACTCGCGAACGCTTTTCTTCAACTGCTGCTGCTCGTCACTCAATTGAAAATCCAAGATTCCTCCGCCAGCTGCGATCGGTTTTTTGATTAGAACACAGCGCCGGAACGGGGAAAAGTTACCTCGGGCAGCGGAAAGATAAAGTCGCGACGACCCGCGTCATCATTGAGGATTGTGCGTATCGAAGACGCGCAGGCCCAACCGACCGGATGGTTTGCCAATACTTCGTTTCAAGCAGATCTTTCGCCACAGCGCGGAATCAGCGAGCGATTTCATCCGCCACGATGAACCGCTCGAACACTTCGTTCGAAAGCAACCGCCCACGCGACGTCAGACAAAAAACTCCCCTCGCCGCTCCATTAGTCCGCATTCAACAAGCTCTGCAATCGCCGCACGAGCGGCTTCGACGGCTTCCTCGCCGAATTTCGTGGCAAGGCTGCGCAGATTTACGCCCTGCGTCAGCCGCAACCCGAGAAAAAAACTCTCTTCCAAGCCGCCCGGCGCGAAACCGCGGTCCGCTGCAAAGCCGCCCCGCTCATGTACTGTTCCAGCGAGTCGGCGGCCGCGAATCGCACCGCCTCGCATGTCTGGAGTCGCAGAGTACAACATCGAGTGCGCATCCACGCCAAAACCGAAATAAGGTTGCCGTGTCCAATACTTCAAGTTGTGGCGCGATTCGAAACCCTGCGCGCGCGAAGTTCGAAATCTCATACTGCGCAACCCCGGACGATTCGAGCCACTCACAAGCCGCGAGATAAAAATCCGCCATCGCTTCTTCATCCGGCACAAAGTGCGCGTGATAGCGCGTGCCGCCTGCCAGCAGTTCGCGTCCCAGCCGCGAATCTTCGTCCACCTCGAGCATGTAGACGCTCACGTGCGGAACACCAGTCGCGATAGCTTCCGCCAAAGAGAATTCCCAACTCTCGGCGGTCTGGTGCGGCAATCCGGCGATGAGATCGATATTGATGTTCGTAATTCCCGCAGTGCGCAGCCGGGCAATGTCGTGCAGCACAGTCGCGCGCTTGTGCAAACGCCCAACCGCTGCCGCTTCCTGATCCACAAACGACTGCACGCCCAGACTCACGCGGTTCACGCCGCAGCGCAGCAGACTCCCCAGCACGGCGTCGGTAAGCGTACCGGGAGCGCATTCGACCGTAATTTCCGCATTCGGGCTCACGTCAAACTGCCGCCGCACTGCGCCGAAGATCCGCTCCAGTTGCGCCGCCTCAAGCACCGTCGGCGTCCCCCCGCCAAGTAGATGGAATCCACCGCGCGCTCCATCCGCCCGCCCATGTCTACGGCAACTTGCGGCGCGTTCTCAATGTCGGCACAAACACGATCCACATAGCGTTCGAAGACCGCCCGCGAAAACACGTCGGAGGCAAAGTTGCAGTAGCTGCACTTAGTGCGGCAGAAAGGCACCGAAATGTAAATGCCGAGCGGCATATCAGACCATTATCCCACTCGCGTACCCCGCAAACCTTTTCCATCCTCGTGCCTGCCTCGGCCATCCATATTGAGGTACCCTGTTAACAGCGCCACCGGCGCCGCTTCACCACCCGATCGCAAGAATCCGATGGCCCAGGAAGAAGAAGTATTAGGCAAAGCCTATGACAGCCGCCTGATGGCGCGGCTGCTGAAATATCTGCGTCCCTACCGCTGGCAAGTGGCGATTGCGCTGGTCTCGATTGTTCTGAAATCTTTCGCCGACGTGCTCGGCCCCTATCTCACCAAGGTGGCGATTGATCGTTACCTCGCGCCGAAAGGAGCGCCAACCGCGACGTCTTCTGGCATCTGGAGCTGGCTCAGCCCGAACGCCATCACCGGCATCGCGCAGATCGCCTCCATCTATGTCGGACTGCTGGTCTTCAGCTTCCTGCTCGAGTTCCTGCAAACCTATTTCATGCAGTGGACCGGCCAGAAAGTGATGTTCGACCTCCGCCGCCAGATCTTCCGCCATCTGCAGCGGCTGCACGTTGCCTTCTTCGACAAGAACCCCGTCGGCCGCCTGGTAACGCGCGTCACCACCGACGTGGACGCATTGAATGAAATGTTCACCTCCGGCGTGGTGTCGATCTTCGAAGACCTCTTCGTGCTCTTCGGCATCCTCGGCGTGATGCTGTGCATGAACTGGAAGCTGGCGCTGATCACGTTTGCCGTGCTGCCCTTCATCGTCGTTGCCACCAAGATTTTCCGCGACCGCGTGCGCGATTCCTATCGTCGCATCCGCGTCGCCATTGCGCGCATTAACTCCTACCTGCAGGAACACATCAGCGGCATGGTCGTGCTGCAGCTCTTCAATCGCGAGCGCAAAGCTTACACGCGCTTCTCAGAAATCAATCGCAGCCACATGGATGCGTACAAAGACGCGATCATGGCCTACTCGGTTTACTACCCGGTGGTCGAGATCCTCTCCGCGATCGCGATTGCCTGCGTCATCTGGTTCGGTGGCGGCGACGTGATGCGCACGTCCTGCGACCAGCGTCGCCATAAGTTTCAATTGGAAAACGCTGATCGCATTCCGCCTGGTGCCAACGGTAGCGACGCTGGGCGTGCTGGTCGCCTTCATCCAGTATGCTCTGCGCTTCTTCCGCCCCATCATGGATTTCAGCGAGAAATACAACATCCTGCAATCGGCCATGGCCGCCAGCGAGCGCATCTTCAAGCTGCTCGACACGCCGGTGCAGGTGGTTTCGCCCGCAGTGACCAAGCGCCCCGAGGGTCCCGGAAGCATTGAGTTCGATCATGTCTGGTTCGCCTATCGCGAAGCGGAGGAAGGCGATCAAGCGGGGCGAAGCCCATGTAGGAACAGAGCTCGTGTGGGAACGGCACTCCGCCGTCCGATCCGCAGGGTCGGTGCTCCGCTCCAGACTGGGTGCTCCGCGACGTAACCTTCGCCATTGAGCCCGGAGAAACCGTGGCCATCGTCGGCCACACCGGCGCCGGCAAGACCACGCTGATCTCGCTGCTGCTGCGCTTTTATGATGTCCAAAAAGGCGCAGTCAGAATCGACGGCGTCGACGTCAAAGAGATGGATCTGGCCGACCTGCGCAGCCGCTTCGGCGTGGTCTTGCAAGATCCATTCCTGTTCAGCGGGACGATCGGCGGAAACATTCGGCTGGGCACAAAACGCATTCGGGACGAAGACGTCGAGCAAGCCGCCGAAGACGTGAACCTCGCCGACTTCATCCGCGCCCTGCCCAAGGGCTTCGACGAAGAGGTGCGCGAGCGCGGCTCCACGCTTTCCACCGGACAGAAGCAGCTCATCTCGTTCGCGCGCGCGCTGGCCCACGAACCGAAGATTCTGATTCTCGACGAAGCCACTTCCAGCGTGGACACTGAAACCGAATTTCGCGTGCGCGACGCGCTCAACCGCATGGTCGAAGGACGCACGTCCCTGATCATCGCCCACCGGCTTTCGACGGTGCAGCGCGCCGACAAGATCATCGTCATGCACAAAGGCCAGGTCCGCGAAATGGGCACGCACCAGCAACTGCTTGCACAGCGTGGCATTTACTTCAAGCTTTACCAGCTGCAATATAAGGATCAGGAACTGAGTGTAGCGCGGGCGCCCTCGCCCGCGAATGCCGATGGCTTTAAGAACAGAAGTCACCGCCAGCGCAGATGACTAGTCAGCCAGATCGAAAAAAGTCGACGAACGCGCTTCTCAACCAGTGCGGGTCGTTCCTTTCCGCTGAATGGCGAGAC
The DNA here is from genome assembly GCA_963841125.1 of uncultured Acidobacteriaceae bacterium. GTDB lineage: Bacteria > Acidobacteriota > Terriglobia > Terriglobales > Acidobacteriaceae > Sulfotelmatobacter. The sequence goes on along the minus strand of CAWJBH010000010.1, from coordinate 106,854 downwards.
CTCGTGATGTTGAACTACGAGGTCGATCCGGGCCTCTTGGCTCGGCACGTTCCGCCCTGGCACATCGCTGGATTCGTTCAAGGGAAGAACATACGTCAGCCTTGTAGGGCTTTAGGTTCCACCGCACCAGACTACTCGGATATTTCCCAGTGCCGTTTCATGCCGATTTCGATGAAGTCAACCTGCGCTTCTATGTTCGTCGCAAAGAGGGCCACGATGATCGAAGAGGAGTTGTCTTCATCGCCGAGGTTGTGCCGAAACGCGCGATTGCGACGACCGCCCGATTTCCAGTACGACGAAAAATACACATGCCTCCCGATGAAGCACCACATTGTGATCGGAGGAGTTTGGCGATGACGGCAGAGTATCAGTGGAAAGTTGACGAGCCACTGGTGCAACCTCTCTGTTCAGTCCATAGGACTTCGGCAACCCATCCCCATGAGGGCAGTCTGGACCAATTCATCATGAACACTACTGGGGCTATTCGGCTCAACGAAGCGGCGGTTGCATCGAATATCACGTCTCCCATGTCCCTTGGAAGGTGTGGGCGCCCACTGCGCTGGATTTGAAGGAGACGCCAGCTCTCTTTATGGAAGCGACTTCGGAGCAGTTCTTCAACGAGCCCGGAATGCGCGTTTAGCAGATAGTTCGCCCGTCATCAGTTTTCAGGGGAATCGAATCTATGAGATTGGCAGACCAGGAACCGAAATCCGCCCTTCCTCGTGAAGGCTGGATTCTTTACGACGGCGGGTGCGGGTTCTGCTTTCGTTGGGTTCATTTCTGGAAGAGCGTGGTTGAACGCGAGGGGCTTCGCGGTTAAGGACTTACAGTCCGCATACGCCGACGGCAGCCTGCAAATCTCGCAAGAGAACATGCTGGACGACATACGGATACTCACCCGCAGCGGAGAACTGGAGTCGGGTGCCGATGCGTATCTTTATGTAGCCCGGCGAATCTGGTGGGCATGGCCTTTTTTCGCCATCTTTAGTTTGCCAGGCTTTAATTGGACGCTCTGGTGGGGCTACCGCTGGTTTAATCGAAATCGATACCGCATCTCTCGTCCTTGTCCGCTGCCGCAAGAACGCGTGGACGGGGACGTTGCGAAAGACCGTTTCTTACACACCATCCAGCTCAACATCGTCGGGCTTACAATGCTTTCTTGCGAATCCTGATCTCAGCGGGCGAAGCTTCCGGGGAAATGTACGGCGCGCAGCTCATCGAGGCCCTGCGATCGCCGCGGACACCTGCACCTCGAATTCTTCGGCGTTGGCGGAGACCGCATGCGCGCTGCCGGCTGCGACACTGTCGTTGATGCGAAAGATCTCTCCGTGGTCGGCATCACGGAAATCCTCAGCCATCTGCCAAGATCTACCGCCTCTACCAGCATCTGATCAGAGAAGCCGACAAGCGCAAGCCCGATCTCGCCATCGTCATCGACTCCCCTGCATTCAACTGGCGCGTGGCCCGGCAGATGAAGAAGCGCGGCATTCCTGTGGTCTACTACGTCGCGCCGCAGTTCTGGGCATGGCGTCAAGGACGAGTTCGCCTTATCCGCGACTATATCGACAAAGCGCTGGTGATTTTTCCCTTTGAAGAAAAGTTCTATCGCGACCGCGGAGTGGATGCCACTTTCGTCGGTCACCCCCTGGCAGAATTGCCGCAGCCGTCAATCGACCGTAACGACTACGCCGCGCAATTTGATCTCGACCCCGCAAAACAGTGGATCACGCTCATGCCCGGCAGCCGCGTCAAAGAAGTGCGTATGAACCTGCCCACAATCCTTGAAGCCGCGGCACAACTTGGCGGCGGCTATGAATTTCTGCTGCCGGTCGCACCCACACTTGACCGCGGCTTCCTGCAAAGCCTCACCGGAACCATCAAACAGATCACGCTCGTCCCCGAATCCCTGCCGGCGCTGTGGCATTCGCGCGCCGGCATCATCGCCAGCGGCACGGCGACGGTGGAAGCCGCCATGATGCGCACTCCGTTCGTGATGGTCTACCGCGTCTCGCCACTCACTTATATGCTGGGCAAGCCGCGAGTCAAAGTCCCTCACTTCGCCATGGTCAACCTGATCGCCGGGGAGGAAGTCGTCCCCGAACTCGTGCAACATGATTTCACGGCCGCGAATATTGTCGCCCAGCTTCAACCAAATTCTTCCCGAGGGCGCCGCGCGCAATCGCATGCTGGAAGGCCTTGACCGCAGGTGAAAGCCAAACTTCGTGCGCCCGGGAACGCCGCCGAAGATCCGCCACCGCATCCGGCAGACCGCGCCGCCGCAATTATTTTGCTCGATCGGCAAATGTGACCGGCAATTCGCGCATCAGACAATCGAGAACGCCGGCCGCTAGCCAGCGCAGTCCTGTATCAAAACATAATTACGAACAGGGTTATCAAACAGGCTAAAGGTAAAGACCAATGTAACTTGGTGAATGAGCAACATTTGGCTAGGCTCTTTACAGGGGCATAAGAGCGTATGTAGATGGCTAAGGACTCAAGGATCAGCTTTGACGAGAACACTCGCGTGCATCGACGGCGTAAACCGAGATCTACGCTCTCCGCGTTCGCGCCGCGAAGTGGGCGCTCGTACTGTGGATATTGGTGGTCAGCCGCTATCGAATGGCACTTCGCAGCTTTGCTCAATCAGAGCCGGCTCAATCACAGCCAGCTCAATCGGCCGTCTGCACCAGCCCCACAGGGAGCTGCTGGTCCTGCACAGCCGGGAGGCATTCAGCGGCACGGTCGTCGATCCAGATGGGGCCGTGATCGCCGAATGTGAAAATAATCCTGGCACAATCGGCGCAAACTCCACAGATGTAACATCGACGAATGTGGCCACTTCAACAAGAGAAACGCGTTCCGATGGCGAGGGCCACTTCGCCTTTACAGATGTAGCCCCGGGACCGTTTCAGCTATCTTTTACAGCCTCCGGTTTTGCGCCTCTGGAGATGTCCGGAATTCTTCACGCCGGGGAAGACAATGTGCTATTCCGGATGATCGCGCTCGCGGTTGCCCGCAACACTGTAGACTGTGGAAGTGACACTGCCGCAGGAACAAATAGCCGAAGACCAGGTCAAGGTTGAGGAGAAACAGCGTCTGCTGGGAGTTTTTCCGAACTTTTATGTCACCTACGATCCCAAGGCGGTCCCGCTCACGACGAAGCTGAAGTTTCGGCTCGCCTGGAAAACAATCGATCGATCCGGTCTCGTTTGGAATCGTTGGCGGGATCGCCGGGATTGAGCAGGCCGAGAATGCCTTCAGCGGATATGGACAGGGGGCGCAGGGCTATGCCAAGCGCTATGGCGCCGCCTACGCCGATTTTGTATCGGGAACATTCATTGGCGAGCGCGATACTGCCCTCACTGTTGAAGCAGGATCCGCGTTATTTCTATAAGGGAACCGGCAGCTGGAAATCGAGGTTTCTATACGCCATTGCGAATTCAGTCGTCTGCAAAGGCGACAACGGGCACTGGCAGCCGAACTATTCATTTATTATTGGGGACCTCGCCGCTGGCGGAATTTCGAATCTGTACTATCCCGCCCAAAATCGCAATGGGCGCGGCGCTGACCTTTGAGAATGCCGCGATCGCGATTGGCGGCGGCGCGGTCGGCAATGTGATTCAGGAATTCTTCTCTGCGTAAGCTCACGCCCCACGCTCCTCGCCCCAGAGCTGGCTAAACCTTAATATTCAGCAGGTGCCGGCCAGCGCGCCCGGGGATATTATCGGGTGCGGCGGAGGCCGGAAGCCAGAGGCCAGAAGCCCAATCCGAGCCTAAACCTTGTGCTCGCCAGCATCTTTTAGGTGAGAATCTTCATCATAGGGAATGGCTAGCCGTTTCCCGGAGACTCTCCTTAATGCAGAATCGCCTTCGGCGCGTCTCAGAGCGTCCTGTCGAGTTCTCTCGCCCTGCTGCTATTGGTTTTCGTCGCGATCCCCTCGCGGGCCGCCGAGAAGACCCACCTGCGCGTTGACGATTACCAGATCGAGGTCGAACTCACCCCTCATCTGCATCAGATTTCGGCGCGGGCGAAGGTCAAATTCACGGCGCTTCAGGATCTGAATACCGCCGTCTTTGAATTGCACAACGATTTGCGCGTCACCCGGGTCCTCGACGACCAGAACCAGCCGCTTTCGGCCGAGCGGGTCACTCAGGATTCCACGGTCCGCGTCCCGCTGCCCGCCGGCCTCGCCAAAGGCGCTTCCACCACGCTCACCTTCGAATACGAAGGCCAGCTCGAGACCGCCGACGACAGCCCGGTTCCCGGTCTCAAGCTCGCCTACGTTGGCGATGACACCAGCTATCTGCTCTACGCCGGACGCTGGTTCCCGGTGAGCGGCTACGGACTGAACCGCTTTACCTCGACCATCAGCGTCACCGTGCCGGCCCACATGCTCGTGATCGGAAGCGGAAAAGCCACGGTCAGCGATAATCCGCCCTCGAAGAAGCCCAATACCAACGGCCTTCCGACCAAGACATTTACGTTCGTCTATACCAAGCCGAGCTTCCCCGGCACCATCGTCGCGGGCATCTTCCAGGAATATAAAAGCGACGAAGCCGGAATGGATCTGCACGTCTTTTTCAAGCCCCTGCATCAGGCGCTGGCTCCGGAGTACACGACCACGGCGGTGCAGGAATTCACTTACTTCATCACGCTTTATGGAACTCCCCTGTCGCAAAAGCTCAATGTTGTGGAGCTGCCGGGCGACACGGTTCCCTACGCCTGGGCTCCGGAGATCGCCGGTCTCGCCAGCCCGTCGATCACGGAGAAAACGAATTACCGGCTGCTCGCCAACGCCATCGCACATCAATGGTGGGGAGTTTCCGTAAGCCCGGCCTACAAAAGACGATTGGTGGCTGGTGGATGGTTTCTCGCGCTACTCCGAAGCCATGTATGTGGAGAATGCCGCGGGCGCGGCGGGCCTTGAAGAAGCGGTAAAGGATATGTCAGTGGGCGCGCTGGCCTACGACACCGTTCCGCTCTCCAGCGCCAGCAAGCTCGATCCGTTCTCAACCGAGTTTCAGTCGCTGGTTACCGATAAGGGCGCGATGATCCTGCACATGCTGCGCTGGGTGCTGGGCGAGGACAAATACAACAAGACCATGCGCGAGTTCGCCGAGACCTACGCCGGAAAATCGGCCAGCATGGACGACTTCCGCGCGATCGCCGAGAAATAACTACGGCGAGCAACTCACCTGGTTCTTCTCCCAGTGGCTCGATTCCACCGGCGCCCCAGAATTCAAAGTGAAGTACACCACCTATCGCCTGGGCAATAACAAGGGCTTCCGCGTTACCGGAGAAATTTCCCAGGATCTCGACCTGTTCCGCATGCCCGTCGACCTGCGCATCGACACCGACGGCAAAACGGAAGACAAGAAAATCGAAGTGTCGGGCACCAACTCACCGTTTGCCATCGAAACCTTCGGACGGCCGCGGCGGATCTCCGTCGATCCCGATCATCACGTACTCACCAACTCTTCCGATGTGAAGCTGCGGTCTTCGATTCTGCGCGGCCAGGCGCTGCAGCAGCAGGGCGACCTCTCGGGCGCGCTCGCCGAATTCAACAAGGCGCTCGACCAGAACAAGAACAGCTCCCTGGCCCATTACCGCGTCGCGGAAATTTTCTTCCTGCAGAGAAACTACCAGTCTTCGGCCAACTCCTACCGCGCTGCCATCAACGGCAACGGCGAACCCCGCTGGACCGAAGTCTGGAGCCACATCCAGCTAGGCAAAATCTTCGACGTCACCGGCCAGCGCGAGCGCGCCATCAACGAATACCGGCAAGCCATCCAGACCAACGACGATACCTTCGGCGCCCTCGAGGAAGCGCGCAAGTATTTGCAAAAGGCTTACGAGCGGCCCAAGAACAAAGAGTAGGAATCGAGGCAAAGAGGCGCTTTAGCCAGTCTTTGTGCCCGTTCCCAAAGCTTTAACCTTCTTCTCGCGCGCGGGGCCGAATTCCAGAACCTCGCATTGCAAAATTCGCGGTGTGACGTCGACGATTCGCACTGAGGATCTCCTCATGTCGGCAGGCTGGCGACGAATTTGCTGCGTGATGCCTTACTCGTCAGCCCATCCATAAGCCTCCGCAAAATCGAACTTCACCTTTTGCAGCGCGTCTTTCTGTAGTGGTGCATTCAATTGCGGGCGATCTTGTTGCGGCCGATGCTTGCCTGTGGTCGATCTGGTTGCGGTCGATCAGTCCCTGCCAATCCTGCCGCGCAATTGCTGAATGCGCGCCATCGCCCGGTCAACCACGCGCACGAACTCAGACCCGCCGTCGTTCTTACGTCCCTCCCGCAATCGCAGCTGCGCGCTTCTTCGACAGAAAACCAGGTACGGTCTCGATTCGGATTCCTGCGGAGGGCTGAGCCGTAACACTTCGCAGAGATATGCGTTGACCAGAACTCCTTGACTGGCAGACTTCGAAGCACGATTTCTTCATCGTCCCGCTTGCGGCGATATCGCGCGAATGCAGCTTCTTCGATCCGGCCATGAACTCCCGCTTCCTCGAACGCCTCCAGCGCCGCCGCCTGGGCGTGGGTCAGTCCCGGTTCCGCACTGCCCTTGGGAAAAGTCCAGCGCCCGCCGCCGCGGGTACGAACCAGCAGAAACTCCATCCGAACCTTTCTTGCACCCGGTAGCAAACCGCTGCGACCTGTTCGCACTCGCACAATTTGCGGAGCTGCGACAGCCGAACGAACCGGTCCCGCGCTCGACCCTTCCTGACAGTTGTACCCATCGCATCAGAGTGCACGATGCCGTCCCGTGCCTAGAGCACAGCTTGGTTCTCGCGTGCCAAAGTTTCCAAAACGGCAATGCGGGAATCGGGTCATGTGGAACGGCCGCCTCGGCCGTTTCGCCGAGCGCAGCGAGGTGGACTGTTTCGTCCCTGGTTCCCCGTGTCCGCCTGAAATTCCCGCCGGAATCTTCCTGCGTACTTGCACCCGGCCACGCGCAAAGACAATATTTACTTTCATCATCCGCAATCCGCCGGGAGATCGTCCTTGGAGAACATGCATTGCCTGCGCTGTAATCGCGAACTCGAGCCCGGGCACAAATCTGTTGCGCTTTACATGTTCGCGCAGACCGTCGGAATCAAGCCGCGGCAGAAGTCGGCGGCTCATCGCATTTCTTTCTGCCCGCAATGCTCAGTCTCCCTAGCCATGGGACCACCGCCCGAGGGCGCGCTCAACCTGGCCGCCTGGGATATGATTCGCGATTTGGTTGGCTCCGACCCGGCCCTGAATCAAGCGGCCTGGGAGAATCTGAGCGGAGTCTTAGGGTTTGTCTGCCGGCCACCGGCACCGACGGCGCCTCGCACTTCCGCGCGAGGCTCAGCGCATCCTGCAGGATATTTCGAATTCTGACGGCCTAAAGCGCGATTCTCCGGCAGCCCGCCTGCAAGAGCCGCCAATAATTCCCACGCTCAGCTAACCTTTTTCGCCCTTTCACGGTCTAAAGAACAACGCACAGCAGGGAACTTCCGGGACCCGGCTGCGTACTACTGATCAGACGTTTAACGGGAACGGCCCGGCGGGATTGAGACCCCTCGCCTGAACGTCACCCGGGACCCCCACGCACCTCCCCGGAGGCGTGGGGGTGTATCTCATGCGCATACTTCTCGACATCGTCCGGCAGTCGCTCTCCACGCTTGTGGGCGCACAAGCTGCGCTCCTTCCTCACCATGTTTGGAATCGCCTGGGGCGTAGGCTCGCTGTTGCTGCTGGTAGGTTTGGGAGAAGGCTTCCGCAGCGGCCAGGAACAGACATCTCCGAACTCTGGGACAAAACATAATGTTCATGTTTCCCGGGCGCATCCCGGCAGTCGAGGGCAGCACCCAATCCGGACAAACCTATTACTTCACCTACGCCGACTACTTCGCGATTCGCCAGCAGGCAAAATTCGTCGGCGCCGTTTCTCCAGTGCTGAATCGTGAGGACATCCGCGCCGTCAGCGACTACGGATCGACCAACGGCCAGGTCTTCGGCGTAGCTTCCGATTACAACCAGATTCGCAACGTGCCGATTAAGCCCGGCCGCTGGTTCAATGATGAGGACAACTCCGAGCGCCGCCGCGTCGCCGTCGTGGGATGGGAAATGCTCAAGAACATGTTCCCCGGACGCCCCGCCGTCGGCTCCACGATTCTTCTCAATGGAATCAGTTTCAATGTGATCGGAGTGGTCGATAAAGTTGGCCGCGACGGGAATAACGGCACCAACTCGCGCATCTTCATCCCCATCGAAACCATGCGCAATCTGTTTCGTCTGACCAAGGCGAACTCCGAGGATGCCATTTCTTTTCTTAACTACGCGCCCATCCGCAAAGATCTGCACACCGAAGCCAAGAACGAAATTCACCAGATCATCGCCAGCCGCCACGGCTTCGACCCAAAGCTGGAAGATGCCTTCGAAGACTGGGACACCATCGAGAACATGCAACGCGTAGGCTAAGATCTTCGACGCCATGGATTGGTTCCTGGGTGTGGTCGGCGTGGTCACCCTTGGGCTCGGCGCCATCGGCATCGTCAACATCATGCTGGTCTCGGTGAGTGAGCGCACTAAGGAGATCGGCCTGCGCAAAGCGCTGGGCGCAACTCACCGAAATATTCTGACGCAGTTCTTTGTCGAAGGAGCTTTCCTCACCGCGTTCAGCGGCGGCATCGGCTTGGCTCTGGCCACCGGCTTTGTCACGCTGCTGGCCATGCTGCCTGCGCCGGAGGGTTTCGATACGCCGCGAATCATTCCCGCCTCCGCGCTGGCCGCGATCGGTTCGCTCGCGCATAGCAGGAATCTCCGCCGGCCTCTACCCCGCGCGAAAAGCCGCGCTGATGGAGCCGGTAGAAGCGTTGAGGCAAGAATAATGCCGCGCCATGCTGTCATCCCGAGCGAAGCGAGGGATCTTGGTGTTTGCAGACAGCGGCAACACCGATGCTCCGAGCGAGAACCAAGATCCCTCGCTTCGCTCGGGACGACAACAGTTTTGGCAGGTACACAAGCTAGAAGCTAAGAGCTAGAAGCCAGGAGCTAACAGTTCGATGATCTTCGATCTCACCAGCCAGGCCTACAACGCGCTTCGCCACAACCGCCGGCGCACCCTGCTGACCATGCTCGGCATGGCGTGGGGAATCGCCACGGTCGTGCTCCTGCTGGCCTACGGATCGGGCTTTGAACGCGGCCTCTGGGTGGCCTTCCGCTCTTTCGGAACGAATCTGGTTTTCATTTTCCCGGGCCGCACCGAATTGCAGGCCGGAGGCACCAAGGCCGGCGTCGAAGTCAAACTGACACGTCGACGACCTCGATTACATCCGCGACGAAGTGCCCTTTGCTCAAGCATGTTTCTCCCGAGGTAGCTAAGCAGAGTCTCGTAGCTTACGGCACCCGCAGCGCCACATACGGAGTCAGCGGCGTATACGCTTCCTATGGCCGCATGCGCCGTCTCGATGCCACCGAAGGCAGCTTCTTCAGCGAAGCCGACGACTTCACTCACACCCGCGTCGCCATCATCGGCTCGGACGTAAGAAAGAAGCTCTTCTCCGGACAGAATGCCATCGGCGAAAGCATCCGCCTCGATGGCATTTCCTACCAGGTCATCGGAGTGCTCAAGCATCAGGTGCAGAACGGCGATGACAACATCAACGCCCACGTTTACGTCCCGTTCAGCGCCATGAGCGACCTCACCAAACACCTATTATCTGAATTCCATCGTGATGGAATATGAAGGCGACCACGCCAAGATCGTGAAGGCCGTGCGGGATTCCATGGCCTTCCATCACAATTTCGATCCCAAGGATCAGCCGCGCGATCTTCGTGTTCGACGTCTTCGCCGACTTGCTCGATCTGCAAGTCATCAGCACGGGCATCAAGATTCTGCTGGGCTTCATCGGATTGCTGACGCTCGGCATCGGCGGCGTCGGACTGATGAACATCATGCTGGTCTCGGTGACCCAGCGCACCCGCGAGATCGGCGTGGAAAAGGCCCTGGGCGCGCACCGCTGGCACATCCTGTTCCAGTTCCTGACCGAAGCTCTCGTGATCACGGCTCTGGGCGGCCTGCTCGGCGTGGTGCTGGCCTATCTGGTTTCCTGGAGCGTAGGCTCGCTCACGCTGTGGAGCGCCTTCGAAGAAAACGCCAGCGAAGGCGACATCCATCTCTATATCGATTCCGCCACGCTGATCTGGTCGACGGCGATTCTGAGCTTCGTAGGAATCATCAGCGGCATGTTGCCAGCGATCAAAGCCGCGAGGCTGAATCCCATCGAAGCGCTGCGCTACGAGTAGTTTCTATTAACGTTGTCAACCTGAGCGAAGTAGTTGCTTCGCGAAGGAAACAACTACGCAGTCGAAGGATCCCTTGCAGCTCAGCGTCACCCGGCGGCCAGAGGGGGTTTCCACCACGATCTTTCGCGGCTTTGGCACGCGCCAGAGCACTGAGCAGTCGCCGCGCATTTTTAGGTGACCGCAACAAGTGTGCCGTCTCTCGCAGTGCAGCCGATTCGTCGGCGGAACCGCGACTGCAAGCTTCTTCCTACTTTTGCGACCAATCTTGTTTGCCATGATGTACTTCCATCGACCTCAGAGTTCCTGCACATGAACCTGCTTTACAATCCCCCTGTGCCCGAAACCGCCGCCACCCGCCTCGACCGAGTCCTCGCCCAACTCCGCCTCTACGAACATCCTTTGCTGAATTTCTCCGCGCGCTCCAAAGGCGAAGGCGTGGAAATAATCATTCAGTTCAAAGACGCCTCCGATCCCGGTGCACACTTATTACTTCGATCTGCACCCTCGCGACCTCGACCACCCGCAGTTTGAATGGAGCTTCCAGCGCCAGCTCTACGACGCACTGCACGATTATTTCTGCGAAATGTTCATCCGCACCCCGCAGGACCGCGCCGACCGCCGGCAGAAGGAATTGTGAATCCGCTGCGCCAAGAAGATCGAACAGGAAATTCGCGAACGCGGTCCCATTCCCTTCTCGCGCTACATGGAACGTCTGCCTGTACGATCCCGAGCTTGGCTATTATTCGCGAAATGCGGAACAGTTCGGCAAGGCTGGCGATTTCTACACGTCAAGTGACGTCCACAAAGTCTTCGGCCGCCTTCTGGCCCGCCAGTTCGAAGAAATGTGGCGCGCTCTGGGCTCGCCGGAGCAAATCGAACTGCATCGAACTCGGCCCGGGCCGCGGCTTGTTCGCGCAAGATGTGCTCGATTGGTCCGAAAAGAAGTTTCCGGATTTCTTTCAGTGCGCTACGCTACGTTCTCGTCGAAAGCTCGCCTGCGTTGCGCGAACGAATCGAAGAGACTCTGGGTCATCACCTCGAATCCGGGAAAGCCGAACTCAATGCGCTCTATCGGCCGAACGAAGCGTCCTCCGCCGACACGATCGTCTTCGCCAACGAATTCTTCGACGCGCTGCCGGTTGAAATCCTAAGCACGAAGGGTTCCCTGCGCATCGACACTCGCGACGGGCGCTTCATTGAAACCTGGGCACAAGCCTTCGCCCGAGGAACTGGAATTCCTCGACCGCTACTCAGTCCATCCCGAGCCGCACGAACGCATCGAAGCGCCTCTCGCAGCGCAACAATTCATGGATCGCATTGCCGCCAGGCATCCAGCGCGGATTCCTCATCGCCATCGATTACGGCTACACTCGCGAAGAACAGCTCGCGGGACGCCATCGCGGAACGCTGAAAGCTCTTCGCCAGCATTCCATCAGCGCGAATCCCTACGAAGCCCCCGGCGAACAAGACATCACTGCCGACGTAAACTTCACCGCGCTCGCCGCCGCCGCGGAAAAGCAGGCATGCAAGCGCACAAGCTCGATCACGCAATCCCAATTCCTGATGGGCATCGGCGAGGCCAACCAATTTGCCGACGCCTTCGAAGAATGCCGCCTGCCGCAGGAGCGAGCCAAAGTCGCGCTGCAACTCAAACATCTGGTCACGCCCGCAGGCATGGGCGAAAGCTTTCAGGTCTTCGTTGCGCAAAGGAGTCGAACAGGAGAGAGTCAGAGTCTTATCGGGCCTGAGCTTTGGGCGCGAGCCAAACCTCGACGCTGAGATAACAAAGTCGCCTATCTAAGACGCGGTGTCATTCCGAACCGGACGCTAAGCCCGGTGAGGAACCTGTTTTCCGCGCGCAGCCACCGCGACCTCCGGATACTCATACACTCCGCGCCCCGACTTCCGCCCCAACCGCCCCGCCTTCACATACTGCACCAGCAGCGGCGCGGGACGATATTTCTCTCCCAGCGATTTGTGCAGATACTCCAGAATATTCAGTCGCGTATCGAGCCCAACCAGATCGACCAATTCGAACGGCCCCATGGGATGGTTGAGTCCCAGCTTCAGCGCTTTATCGATGTCCGCGCCGAGGCAATTCCCTCCTGCAGCATGTAAAACGCCTCATTGCCGATCATCGCGTTGATGCGGCTGGTGATAAATCCCGGCGCTTCCTTGATCACCACCACTTCCTTGCCCATGCGCTTCCCGACTTCGACGGCGGTGGCGAGCGTGTCCTCGTCAGTCTCCAAAGCCCGCACCACTTCGAGCAGTTTCATCTTGTGCACGGGATTGAAGAAGTGCATGCCCACGCATTTTTTCGCACGGTAAGTCACGCTGGAAATTTCCGTGATGCTGAGAGAAGAAGTATTCGACGCCAGAATCGTGGTCGGACGGCAGATCTTGTCGAGCAGAGTGAAAATCTCAATCTTCGACTCCATCTCCTCCGGAACAGCTTCAATCACCAGATCGGCCTCGCGCGCGGCTTCTTCCACCGATCCGGCATACTCCAGCCGCTGGAAGGCCGCGTCGGCATCGGGGGACGACACTTTCCCCAACTCAACCGCCTTGTCGAGATTCGCCCGGATTTCGCTTTCGGCCCGCCGCAACGCCGCCGGCAGCAAGTCTTCCAGAATGGTGCGATAGCCGCCCATCGCCGCGGCATGCGCAATGCCACGGCCCATAATGCCGGCGCCAATCACCGCGACAGTTTTCACCTGCAGCCACTACGGGCCAACCTTTTCGAGATCCAGTGATCGCGGCATTGATCGCGCCGCCGGCAGCGCGCAGAGACTCCGCCAGACGCAGGCGTTCCTCGGTGCTCATGTTGGGAATGTAAATACAGATGCGGCGCAAGCGTGGTCGTAATGTCTTCCACGTAATTCATCGCACGGATCAGTTCACCAGATACGGGCATGAGTGCTCCTGTATGTTTGTCAGCTTATCCGGCTGACTTTGACTGCACTTGCGCGTTCCGCTGTCAACCAAAACGTCGACGAGCCGACCTTCTATTCTGGACGTGTCCGCGAATTTAGTAAAGGTACCTCGACTCCCGGTGGTGGGCGGTTTTGAATTTTAAGCAGAATGGGTATTTGGAATCTGGCCACGCTTTTTCTTTCGTGGCGAACGTCGGCGGCGGCACTGCGAAGCTGCGTTTGGAGTTTGGAGGGATTGGTGGGATTATTGGAGCAGAAAGCACGAGGGATTGCGGCATGAACTTTAGCGGTACGGACTTAGCAATCTGTTTTTCCGTTTGGATAGTTCTTTCATTATGCCTATTTGCGGTTGGCAAAATTTACTTTCGTCGAAAGGGCGCCAAGGAAAAGCAGATGGCAATCCAGAAGGCGCAGGATCTAATTGACAAAGCAATGGAAGGCACCGACGACCCGAACGAAATGGCTCGATTTGTTCCGTAAATTTCAAAACCGCCCACCACCCGACTCTGAAGCGTCCGAAGTTCGTCAAACCCGACGGGCACAATGTGCGCGAGCACCGATGCGACGCGTTCCTTCGTGTACCTTCGTGCCCTTCGTGGTCGAGTTAGGACGGTAGCCGATTCCGCTGCACGGGTTGACTTCTTCTCCAGACCAGCATGTGCTCGTTTATTAATAATGAGTCGACTGGAAGCGCATATAATCCCTATTGATTCTTTTAATGGGCCCTCCGAGCTTGCGGAGAATCTAACCTCTATGGCAGATAAACCATTAAAACGCTATATTTTCGCGAGCGATTTCGATCAGACGCTCACCTTTAACGATTCCGGCTACGTGCTCGCCGAATTGGTCGGCATTCCTACTGCGGAGTTCGAACGCAAAGCCAAAGGCATGGCAAAGATCAACCTGGTGCAGCAGGGAGCGGAACTCGCCTACCTCTTACTCCACGACCCGGAGTTCAAAGCCAAAGTTCGGAAGGAACATCTCCACGAAGTAGGCAAGCGCATTCGCCTCAAAGGGGACATCAAGCTTCTGTATCAGATCCTTGAAAAGGGCATGGATGGATACGTCTTCGATTTCTACGTTCTCTCGGCGGCGCCGGTCGAGGTGATTCACTCCGCCCTCGAGGGCATTGTTCCTCAGGATCACATTTACGGCACCGAGTTCCGCTACAAGCCACCGGCGAGATCGACACCATCGTTCGCGCCACGGCGGGCTACGGCAAGGTCGCGGTGCTCAACCAATTGCTCGCCGAGCACGTTACCGGACCCGATCACGTTATCTATTCCGGAGACGGCAGCTCCGATATTCACGTGATGTTGCAGCTCAATGCGCGCGACGGCCTCACCATCGCGGTTTCGGAGTCGCCCCACGTTTCGCAAATCGCCAAGCGCACGGTGCTGAGCACCAGCGCGCTGGCGGTACTGGCGCCGATTCTAGAAGAAATCGCGGGATGGCAACTGCTCGCGCATTCGCAGCTTCTTCGAGGCCAACGGCATGCTGATTCAGGAGTGGGAGCGGGTTCGCACCGACTGGCTGACAGTACGTCCGGCCATCCCGGAGCCGCAGAACCAGTGAGCGTAGCGTGACCGCCCAAGGCCGTTGCAGACGCCGACAAAATAGGATTCGTATCAGGGCACGCCTTCAGGCGTGTCGCCAACGCCACCGCAGAAATGAGTCGCGCCTTCAGGCGCTGCATGCTGCGCGATAAAAACCTGATCCCGCTCTCTCACCAGCATCAGCGCGCCCTGGCTCTATGCGTGCGCATCGATCGCGCCCAGCCCATCCCCGTCAGGGATCTGCAATCCTGGCAGGCGGAAATCGAGCAGCACTTCGAACAGGAAATCAAGATCCATTTCTCCGCCGAAGAACAAGTGCTGTTCCCAGCTGCGCGCCGCTTCCCCGAATTAGTCCCGCTGGTGGAAGAACTAATCGCCGATCACGCCGCCCTCCGCGAATCATTTGCCCAGGCAGAGGCGCGCAGCATGTCCGCCGAAAGCTTGCCGGCATTCGCCCAACAACTCTCCGAACTCACATCCGCAAAGAAGAGCGCCAACTCTTCGAGCGCATGCAACAGTTGATGAGCACAAGAAGATCTGGCAGCTCTCGGGATTATCTGGAAGAAGCTCTCAAAGACGCCGCGCAGTCCTGCATCCTGCCGAACGAGGCAACGAAGCTAAAAGCAAGAAAGTAGCGCCGCTGATCACTGATCACTGGTCACTGACCACTTACCCTAAGTCTCCAGCCGATACCGCGTCTCCGCCAGCACAAACAGCTTGCGCCAGAGCAGTCGGTTCACAGTCACCACGGTCGCCGCCATCATGATGGTCGCAGCCAGCAGCAGATGGAAGTCGCCGCTGTCAGTGGCCTGCTGGATGGTCGCACCCAGTCCCGGTGGTGGTGTAAATCTGTCCCTTGAAATGAAAATACTCGGCCACGATGCTGGCGTTCCAAGCCCCGCCCGAGGCCGTCACCATTCCTGTTACAAGATAAGGAAAAATTCCCGGCAGGATCAGTTTCTTCCAGCGCTCGATACCTCGCATCTCGGAAAACCGAGCAGCACTCCTTCAAATCGGTCGGAATCGCCATCGCGCCCGCGATCACGTTGAACAACACGTACCACTGCGTGCCCAGTAGCAACACCACAATCGATGCGATCCCAAGCCCTCCGCCCAAACGAATCAGCACCAGCAGGATTACGGGCAGCAAAGCAGTCGCCGGAACAGAAGCCGCAATCTGTGCCAGCGGTTGCGCAATGCGGGCCAGTCGAGGATTCAGTCCGATCGCCACCCCTACCGGAATCGTCCACAGAGCAGCGAGCAGCAAGGCAAGATTCACGCGCAAAAAAGTCGCACCCAAGTCCGAGAGCTGTCTCATGCAATTCGGCCTTCCCAATTCCGCTGAGAATGATCGCGACCCGAACCACGCCGTAGCCAATTCCCGCCAGCGCCAGTACCGCCAGCGCGCGCACCAGCCACTCCCGCCACGGAACAGCCTCCAGGCTTCTCCGAGTTTCTTCCGTGTACTTTCGCGCGAAATGCAGAAGCAGACGCTCTCCCAGCGGCCGAAGCGTCTTCTGCCGAATCCTCGCAAGCCCGCTGGAATGCCGCACCAGGTTCAGCACCCACGATCGCGGAGCGTCGGTGCTTTCCACCTGCTCCACCTTGAACTTCTCCGCCCATGCAATCACCGGCCGCCATATAAACTGATCCAGCAGCACGATCAGCAGGACCATCGTGGCCACGCCCCACAGCATCGAAGTCGTGTCGCCCGCGCTCGCCGCGGTCTGCAGATACGAACCCAGTCCCGGCAGACGAAAATCGCGCTGTCCCAGCACGAACATTTCACACACCATCAGCGCGAACCATCCTCCCGCCACCGACATCATCGAATTCCACACCAAACCGATCGCCGAAGACGGCAACTCCAACTGCGTGAAGCGCTGCCACCAGCTAAAGCGGTAGATCGTCGCGGCCTCGCGCATCTCGTTCGGAATGCCTTTCAGCGACGCATAAAAACTGAAAGTCATGTTCCACACCTGGCTGGTGAATATCAGAAGGATCGTCCCCATCTCCACCCCGAGCTGCCGGCCAGGAAAAAGCGCCACCATGGCCAGCATCACGGGAGGAAGAAAGCTGAGCACGGGGATCGACTGCAGCACGTCGAGCAGCGGAACCATGAAGCGTTCGGCGCGCTTGTTATATGCCGCCACGTAGCCGTAGACCAGGGCGAATCCCAGGCTCAATACGTAAGCGATGGTGATGCGCAACAGCGAATATCCCGCATAGGCCGGCAGCGCCCAAACGCTGCGCGAAATCTCGACCGTGGGCGTGAAGGGGCCAAACCATGAGCGGCCTACGCTCGCCACCCCATAAAAGATCGCGATCCCGGCAGCGAACATGATGACGTCGGGAAGGTGCGAACTTTCGATGCTCGGCAGTTGCGACCACAGCCGGTACGCCGAAAATCCCCGCAGTGTGATGCTCTTCTTCATGCGATGTGTTTCAGGTACCGTGGAAGAGCGGCGCTTCAGCGCCGCGTAAAGCCTCCGAAATCAGATCGGCTTTAGCTCCTGTGGGACTTCATTTTGATGCTCATCCATTCGCTAGTTGGAATCATGCGCGTCAGATGGCTTCTTGCCGTCAACCCTGGCCCGCGGCTCGCTCTGCGCCACCTCGGTCTGCACCAGCCGGCCGCTCTCACGGTCGTAATCGAAAATCTCCGCGTAGCGGCCCCAGTTTATCGCAGTATCGAACTGCCGCTGCACTTCCTCTTCGGAGAAGTGCTCGTCGAGAATGTCGTGAAAGAATTCGTCGTTGATCGAGTGGTCCGACTTCCGCTTTAAAATGCTGTCGATCTGCTTCAGGATGGTGACATGTTCCAGAGCCGCCTCGCGGAACAAAACTTTGCGCGCCTGAATATCGGCATCGGCAAACCGCACTCCCTGCGCTCGAGAGTTGCACGTCGCCCTCCTTCAGCCAGGCGAAACCCAGCAACTGGCAGGCTTCCAGGATGGGCAACAGGTCCTCGACGTCCATCACCAGGTCTTCGCTCAGACGAAAAAGATCTTCGCGTCCGCCGCGATCGTGCAGCAGTTCGACCAGGCCGGCGATCCCGCCCACGCGGGCGTGCGGCAGTATCTGGTATTTGCTCGTCCGCACCGGCGCTTCCCCGTTCTTCAAGCCTCCCGCCGGCACCACTATTTCTCCCGTGCTCTCCGGATCGGGCAGAGCATGTTCAACGTCCGGCTCAGTCATGACTTTGTAGATGTAATCCACCAGCTCCACAAAGCGCGCAGACTTGCGGTCGCGGGGCTGCGAAAGACGCACATTGAAATCCGAGCGGATGCGCGCCGGATTTCTGCCCAGCACCACGATGCGGTCCGCCAGGATCACCGCCTCCTCAATGTTGTGCGTGACGATGAAGATCGCGCTCGTGGGCATCTTTTTGTTGAGCCAAAGTTCCAGCAGTTCGCCGCGCAGGTTCTCCGCCGTGAGCACGTCGAGAGCGGAGAACGGTTCGTCCATGAAAAGCACTTCAGGTTCCACCACCAGCGCGCGCGCAAAGCCCACGCGCTGCTTCATGCCGCCGGAAAGTTCTTTGGGATAAGCCGTCTCAAAACCATCCAGGCCCACCGTATCCAGCGTGCGCAGCGCTCGTTTGCGGCGTTCCACCGCGGCCACGCCCCGCGCCTCGAGCGGCGCCTCCACGTTCTCCAGCACCGTGAGCCAGGGAAAGAGCGCGAAACTCTGGAAGACGATCGCCACATTGGGCGATTCGCCGCTCAGAGGCTTCCCGTGCCAGAACAACGCTCCCGAGGAAGGTTGCGAAAGACCACTCAGAATTCGCAGCAGCGTGGATTTGCCGCAGCCCGAGGCCCCCAGTAGCGCGATGATTTTCCCAGACTCGATGGTGAAGTCCGTAAGCCCAACGACCTGAATGCGCGTCCCGTCGGGCTGGGGATACGACTTCTCAATCGCACGAGCTTCGATAATGGGTTCCGTTGCCACAAAAACTCTCCGTAACCTCTATACACGATTCGAGCAAGGCAAAGCGCATGTGAACGGCGATTAATGCTCATTCTGAAGCATGACGCATTCCGTTAATTTTGCGCATGTGCCCAGAAAAAGAGCGACCCGGCAAGCGCGATCCGAATGCTCGCGTTCTTCGACGACTACGTCAATAATGCCGCGAACCGCCCGGCACATCAAAAGTCGGCATGACCTGGCCCTGCGAGGCCGGAACCTGCAAGCGCTCACCAGATTAATCCATGAACGCATCGTCGAGGCCGTCGGTCTCGCAGCGGACGATAATCTCGTCCACATCGGCTCGGAGCCGGCACCTTGCTCGCCATGGCGAAACGTTTGGGAACTCACACAGCCCTCGGCCTGCTCGCCACCGAAGAAGAGGTAGCTGTGTTGCGTATATCCGGCCTCAACGTGAAGCAAGGATTCACCGATCGACTGCCGCTAAACGACGAAAGCGCTTCGGTAGTTGTATGCAACAATGTGCTGCTCGTGGTGCCCAGAGAAAAGATTCCCGTCAGCCTCCGCGAAATCCACCGCATCGCAAAACCGGGCGCGCGTATCTTCGTAGGAGAGATTCCTTTCGTCCCAAATTCCCCGCCGGACCCGCGGTTTGACACGAGGCGCGAGACGCTCTCTTACCTCTACCGCGCCCACGGCTTCCGTACGTGGTTTGGAATGCTGCGCACAATGGCCTATTGGACGCTCACCGGAGAGCCTCCCGTCATTCGTGACGGTACCGCCATTTCCTTCTACGCGCCGCCTGAGGAATTCATCAGCATGGCGGAAGCAGCCGGCCTACAACTCGTGCGCTATTGGCAGCACGACAATCCAAATACCCGGAACAATTATCTGCTTCGCAAGACAAATTAAGCCGCGAAGTCTTCGTCCAACGGAACCGCCATGGGTTGCGGCAGCCGGTCCGTCACTTCGGCGAGATGCGCGAGCTTGGCAGCCAATTCAGCCGTAAACTGTCCCGGAGCAAAACGCCACTTCCAGTTTCCGCCATGCAGGCTGGGAGTGTTCATGCGGGCTTCGCTGCCCAGGCCCAGCACATCCTGCAGCGGGATCAAGGCGAACTCGGCCGGCGAAGTTTGCGCCGCGCGAATGAATGCCCAATGAATCCCATCGTCGCAGCGGCCGAGATAGGCTTCCGCGTTGCGGCGTTCTTGCTCGGTAGGCCCCGGAGTGGAACCAGCCCACGGTCGTGTCATTGTCATGTGTTCCCGTGTAGATGACCTTACCGGCGGCGCGATGCGGCAAATACATGTGCGCGCCCTCGTCGCCAAATCCGAATTGCAGCACGGCCATCCCCGGAATCTGCAAGCGCTCTCCCGCAAAGCATTGACCTCCGGCGTGATGTAGCCCAGGTCTTCCGCGAAGAATGGCAAGCCCCCAAGATCCTCGCGCAGCTTGTGAAACAGGTCGTCTCGCGGACCATCCACCCAGCGCCCATTGATCGCGGTCGGATCCCCCGCCGGAATCTCCCAGAACTGGTCGAATCCCCGAAAATGATCCAGCCGGATGTAGTCGCAATTCTGCGTCGCCCAACGCAATCGCTCCACCCACCACTCGTAGCCCTCCGCCTTCATCACATCCCAGCGGTAAAGCGGATTGCCCCAGCGTTGTCCGGTTCTTGCTGAAGAAATCAGGCGGCACGCCGGAGACGACGTCAGGCTCCAGATCCTCATTTAGCCGGAAGAGTTCGCGATGCATCCACACGTCAGCGCTGTCGTAGTTCACGAAAATGGCGACGTCGCCCACAATGCGAATCGAGCGCTCCGCGCAATACCGCCGCAATGCCTGCCACTGTTCGTAGAAAGCAAACTGCAAGGCGCTGCGGATCTTCAAGTCGACCGCCAGATCCTTCCGCGCCTGCTCAAGTGCTGCCGGTTCACGATGCGCCAACTCTGCCGGCCATTCATTCCAGCTCGCCAGTTTGTGCTGGGCGCGCAGCGCATCGAACAGGACAAACTCGTCCAGCCACCAGGCATTCTCCGAGCAGAACCGCTCAAAGCGCTGTCGCGCGCTGTCGGAAGCCGAAGCAATAAAATTGCGTCCCGCCTCAAACAGCAGCGGCATCTTTTTCGCAAAGACATGGTCGTACTCAACCGCGCACGTAGCCACTGAAGTACTGCGGAGGCATGCAGCCGGGAAGTTGTGGCAGCCGGCCCGTCGATCTTAGCCGCATCGATCCAGCCGTGGCAGCCAGCCGTTCCAGACTGATCAGCAGCGGGTTGCCGGCAAATGCTGAAATGGATGAATAAGGCGAATTGCCGTAACCCAGCGGCCCCAGCGGCAGAACCTGCCAGAGTCCCTGGCGAGCCGAAGCGAGAGAATCGACGAACTGGTAAGCGGCTGGACCAAAATCACCGACGCCGCCGCGCGAAGGCAACGACGTGGGATGCAACAAAATTCCTGCGGCGCGCGGAAACGGCATGCGACTTGAGGACAGCTTCCAAATAACTCATGTGGGGACAGCCGCTCAGCCTGCCTGAGCGAAGCCGAAGGGGCCGTCCCGCCAAGCGAAGCGAGGCGGTTCTTCGCCAACGCCGGCAAACGGAGACGCTGCCTAGACTCCGGATTCGCTTTCCGGACGGCTCAGCGCCTTTAATTCTTCCTGGTTGACCTTGATCTTGCCCGTCTTCTCCATCTGAACCGCGGACATTGTTCACAAACAAATCGAAAACTTCCTCCCGCTGGCCCTGCAGCAACTGCTCCCGAATCTGGTCGCGCTTGGCGGCGAAGTCGGCGTCCGTGGGAGCCTGCACCTCGAGCAGTGAAATCACCGCTCCGTTGGCTCCGCTGTCGATCGGCCCGCTGATGTCTCCGGGCTTCATACTGAACGCGACCGAGGCCGCTCCGCCCATCGAACCAATGTCGGGAACCTGACCATCGGGCAATACGAATTCGCTCGTCTTCATCGTCGCGCCCAGCTCTTTCGCTGCCTTCTTCAAATCATGTTCGGTCTTGGCACGGTCAGAAAGTTCCTGAGTCTTCTGCGTCAGTAGTGTGTTCGAGCGCTCGTTCTTGAATTCCGTTTCCACCCGCGCGTGAATCTCCTCGAACGTCGGCGTCGACGGAGGCTTCACCGCCAGCAACTGGAACACCGCGAAGCCCTGCGACGTAGTGGCCATCTCCGGCGCCGATTTTTCCCCCGCCGTGAATACGGCCTCCATAAATTGCGGCGCAGGGCCCAATCCCGGCACCACGTCCCGGCGGCCGAAGAAGTCTGAAGTCACCACCGAGCAGCCCTTCGCCGCCGCCGCCGCGTCCAACCCCTGGCTCTTGGCCTGCGCCGCCAATTCTTCTGCCTGCTTCTGCCCAATCGCCTGCGTCTTCAACTGCTTGAGGATGGGCTCGATCTCGCCTTTCACTTCGTCGAGCGACTTCATGTGCGCAGACTGTTTGTCATCCACACGAATAATGTGGAAACCGTAACTGCTCTTCACCAGGTCGCTCATCTGCCCCTTGGGCAGAGAAAACGCGGCCTTCTCAAACTCCGGAACCGTCCGCCCCTTCCCGATCCATCCCAGCGATCCGCCTTGCTTGGCGCTGCCCGGATCTTCAGAATTCTTCGTGGCCAGGTCTTCAAATTTCGCTCCGGCCTTCAGTTGCTTCAGCAAATCCTCAGCGCGCTTCTGCGCCTCGGCCACGCCTTTCTCGTCCACTTTGCCGTCCGCTCCGGCAAGCGGCGTCTTGATCAGAATGTGGCTCACCTTTACCTGCTCGGGCGTACGATACTGGTCGCGATGCTGATTGTAATAAGCCTGCAACTCATCCTGCGTAATCGGCATGCTTGCCTGAATTTTCCCGGTGTCCACCACGACGTACTTGATCTTGCGCTTCTCGGGGATGGAGTTGGCATAACTTTTCTGGTGGCTGTTGTAAAACGCCTTGAGTTCCTCCGTCGTCGGATGAAGTCCCTTACTTGATGTCGTCCTGCTTCAGGACGGCATATTCAAACTTCACTTTCGTATTCTCCTTGGTGAACTCCTGCCGGATGGCCGCATCGCTCACAGACGCACTGCCGGTAATCAGCGCCTGAACCTTACCGATCAAAACTTCCTTGCGCACATTTTCTTCGAACATCGCCGGGGTAAGGTTGTGCTGCTGCAGCAATCCCTGATACTCCGCCTCGCCGATAAAAGTTCCCCCTGGAAAAAAGATCGAGGCATAATGGCCATGCTGCAGTTCATCCTTCACTTCCTCCGGCGTGGCCTTCAATCCCAGGTGTTGCGCCTCGAGCAGCAGAGCCTCCCGCCCAATCAATTGATCGACCGCCCGCTGAGTATTCTGCTGGATCAGAAAAGGCACCAGCATCGCCGCGTTCTTCCCATATTGCTGCGCCTGCTGTTCCGCCATTTCCCGCGCCGTCGTGTGAACTTGCTCCACGGTAATGTTCTCGCCATTCACCTTGGCAATAATGCCCTTGCCCGGCGCGCCGCTTGACTGGTCATTGATACCGGGAACAAATGCAATCACCATGGCCGCGCAAATCAGCAGCAGCAACCCGCTAAGCACAATTTTCTTGACCGGTCCTTCAGTTTGCAGAAATCGAATCATTGTCTTATCACTCCGGAATGATGCAGCAGAATTAACTAATTATAAACTAATTAACCGCTGTTTAAGGGCTCAAGCCCCGAGTGCTTGTCATCCTGAGCGTAGGTTGTGCTTCGCGGAAGCGAAGCGCAACCTAAGTCGAAGGATCCCTACTTTTTCTCCGCCAAAGCCCGCGTATAAGGGTGTCGTTATCAGCGGTACTGTTCTTGAAGGGTAATCGCAACTTTTTCCACAGCTATTTCGAGCCCCGTGTGACATCTGACCTTGTCGTCCACAGGACTTCCCTGTTTAACTCAACAATGTAAGGCCTGGGTGTTGAGTCGTGCCTAGTCCTAGGAAACTCACGGCCCCCACAACCTTCCCATGCGAGCAAGGGACAGCGGGACACCCAATCAGGGCGACCAGGTTAGCTACCCTGAATAGCTCAGGGCTGCCGCCCGGTGTTTGGTGGTGATCACTACCATCGATTTTCTTGGGAAACGAAAGAGATTCGCGGAACCATTTGGTAATTTGGCAATTCAGTACTTGGGAAATTTCAAACCGCAAGCAGCCTGGGAGGTCGAAGTTCTTAAATTACAAAATTACTCGATTACCGAATTACAAAATCTCATCACACGTGCTGTGACACCGACAAGATGTTCCCGTCGGGATCCTTGAACCACGCCACTTTGTCCCCACTCGGCGCGGTCCAGATCCCAAGCGTGTCCTGCTCGAAAAACCCAAACCTCTCAAACTGCACGCCCTTCGCTTGCAGTTCCTCCACCATGTTCTCGATATCTTCAACCTGCCAACCCAGAATCGTAAACGGAGCCGGCGTGAATTGCGCCTTCGCCACTCGCACCATAATTCCATTCGCATCCAGCACAAGCGCGAACCCATCATCCTTTACAAAGCCTAACCCCAACACCCCCACATAAAACGCCCGAGCCTTCTCCGAGTCCTTGGTGGGAACAAAAGCAACAATGTCGATCGAACCAAGCATGCTTACTCCCCCTAAAGTCTGTCATCCTGAGCAAAGCGAAGGACCTCCGCCACCCCTGGCTCCGCGTTTCTGAAACCATGTCAGCCCTGGCCAGCCGGGCATTCGTCGTCCAAGCTCACTCCTCCGGCGGCACATCAAAATTCACCAAATCACTCTGGAACCCTCGAGTCTTCCAGGCTCCATAAGCGATTCCCACCACCATCCAGATCGACTCCAAATATTTTAGCCTTCGGACTCAAGCTGATCCAAAGCAGAAAACAAATAATGAAGCCCAACACCGGCGGAATCAATTGCCCCAGAGTACGGTCATTGCCTCGAATGTAATAGTGCGTGAGCGCCGCCAGATTCACGCCCATGAACGCGATCAGCGCCCCAAAGTTGAGCAGGTTGGCGCCATCGTCATAGCTGATCAGAAACGCTCCGACCAGTGCAATCACGCCCACAAAAATCACGTTGTTCGCGGGAATCCGCGTTCGGGGATGGATCGCGCCAAAAAACTTCTTCGGAATCGCGCCGCTGCGTCCCATGCCGTAAAGCAACCGCGCCGCGCCCAACTGAGACCCCATACCAGAGCCGACAGTCGCGATCAGCAGCGTCAGGCTGATGGCCTTGGTCATCAGAACGCCGCCTGCAATGCCAGCGACGTGGCTGAATACGTTCTCTTCGCCAAATTCCGAGAAGATGCCGAAGTCTTTGCCGAAACGCTGCGTAGGCTCAACAATTGCGCGCCATAAACCTCCGCAGAGGCCAGAAATCCGGTAATGACGCAGACCAGCACGGTCGCCAGAAAAATATTCCTCTTCGGGTTCTCCACCTCCTCCGACAAGGTAGAGATGCCATCGAATCCGATGTAGGTAAGCACCGCCACCGATGTTCCATGAAACACCCGGCTGATGGTGAAAGTTTGCGGGTTATAAAACGGGCGCAGAAAATACGCCTCGGGATATTGCGGCAGATGAAAAATGTATCGGATGGTGTACCAGAAGAAGGCCAGAATCACCGCGCCCATGATCGCGCAAAGAGTTTTGTTGATGCGCGCGGAAGTCTGCACCCCGCGCAGGTTCAGCGCCGTGAACAGCCCGGCAAAAATCAGCGGCCACAGCAGCGCCGGATAAGGAATCTGATAGCGCGTTCCACTCAGCAGGTCGGCCATCGCCTTGGCGCACCAGATGGTGCAGATCAGTGGATTCAGAATGTAATCCATGGTCATGCTCCATCCGGTGACGTAGCCGAGCGAGGGATGCAGTTCGCGCCCCACATACGTATAAGCCGAACCTGCGCTGGGATACACTCGCGCCATACGTCCATAACTCATCGCCGTGAAAACCATGGCAACCATCGCGATCAGGATGGAGGTGACCACGTGCCCCTGCCCAGCGTTGCTGAAGACTCCGTAAGCCGGCATGGGCGCGGTGGGCTGAATGACGATGATGCCGTAAAGGATGAGATCCCAAAGCGTGAGCGTGCGGCGCAAGCGCGGCGCGGACGCGGAGACGGGAGTAGCGGTTTCCATGAGTCCGCCTATTGGATTATGGAGGGCTCAAAATGTCAATATTAAAACGATTTTATACTTGCTGTTCCTATGCGAGTGCAACATATCCGGCTTTAAAGATACATCGTCCTCCGCGGGTAATATGAGGTATTATCAAGCATTATGGAGAAGCAAACCGTCAGCTTCCGTCTCGAATCCGACAAGGTGTCCGCCCTTGATGAACTGGCTGGCTCCCTCGACCGCGACCGCACCTATCTTCTTGCCGAAGCAGTGCAGGCGTACCTTGACACGCAGCAGTGGCAGATCGAGCAGATCCGCGCCGGCATCGCTGAGGCCGACGCTGGCAAAGTGCTCGACCATCGCAAAGTGAAGGCCATGGCCGCACGTTGGCGGCGCCGTAAGTGAAAGTCGTTTGGACGCGCAAAGCGTCGCGGCACCTGCGCGCCGCTTACGACTACTGGGCCAGCGAAAGCGCGCCCACCGCGGCCGACACGATGCTCGAGCGCATCTTCTCTGCTGTCGAGCTGGTGCAGCGCTATCCCGAAGCCGGACGGCCAGGGCGCGTCGCAGGAACTCGAGAACTCGTAATCGTCCCTACTCCTTTCCTCATTGCGTATCGAGTCCGGCGCGGCAAGATCGAAATACTTTCCCTGCTGCACGGCGCCAGAAAATGGCCGGAAGCCTTTTGACTTTCCCGAGCCAGGCGGAACTACTTCGAGGAACCGTAGTCGAACCAGTACCCGCGCTGCTCATTCCCTGACATATGCCGCGTGTTGTATTCGAGAAGATAGTTCACGTGCGCATCGTCGAGCGGAAACGACTTTCCGGGCGCGTAGGGATAGTCGCCCATTTTCAAGAAAGGCAGCGGCGCCACAAAGTTGCCTTCGGCGGCGTAGAAGTCCATGTCCTTCTCGTAGCCGTTCGCGGCGAAGAAATAATCGCGCACCCAGCCCTCGGGCAGCGCAGGCAATTCTGACGGATCAAAGTCGAGGCGAACTTCGTCACCCGACCCGAACACCACCAACTGATCGTCCAGCGCGGTCAGCAGCGGCAATACATCGCCGTAACGGGTATAAGTCCCCGCCGGACGCGTGTACGGCCCGGTCGCGCTCGTCTTCTCGTAAATGTATTTCACGTTTCCCGGAGGCGTGCCTTCGATCTTCAGCGGAAATCCGTGGAAGCCAAGATCGGCGCGGACAAGAGGAACCGGCGTCAGATGCACGCCGTTGTTCTGGGCTGTCCTATCGACCAGAATGCTGTCCCAATAAATCTGCAGATTCGTGGTGATGCGAATCTTCCGTGTTCCATCCGGCAGCTTGCCCGTGAGATCGGCGGTCATGGTGCGCGGCCCCCCGGCGGGAAAACCCATATCGTCGATCACGCGCACCCATCTGCCGTGTGCTTCTTCATCCCCAACCAGCGCTTCCACATAAGGAGAAATCGCCTGCACGCCCGCCTGCGACGCCGCGTACATGCTGTTCGCCGAAAAATATTCGACTTCGCCATGCAGCAGCAGCCACAAGCGGACCGCCGCGATAAGCCTCGCCCAAATCGAGCGTCAGGCTGTGCGGCTTGGCGAAGCCCTGAAATTGCGTCAAGTTCAAAATCGCCGAAATAACGATGCGCCAGCAGATCGGGCAACACATCGTGACCGTGCTCATCCCACGCAGCCGCAGGCGGACGCGCATCTTTGCTTTTGCTCACCACCACCTTGAATTCCGGATACGGCGGGTTCGACGCAAAATACTCATTCGGATAAACATCGAGATCGGCGGGATGATCGACCGCCAGCACGCGCACCTGATCGAGATAGACAGCTTCCTCCAGCGGCTCCATAAAGCGGAAGCTGAGCTTCCCGTCTTTCTCGCGGATCGCGTTGCGATCGATCTTGATGTACTCGACCGGCCGCGGAATGTCGCGCTGCCCCGGCCCAACCCAGTGGCCAACCACGCCCGCACCCAGCATGTCGGCAACCAGTTCGTAGCGCTCGCCATTCCACACAAACAACGTGGGACAAGAACTGCCGCGGCGATCGATCTCCATAAAATTCTGCTGCCGGTCGCCCGCGACATTGATTTCGTCCTGCAACACGCCAGTCGGCCACAACATGCGAACGATGTCCGCTTCTTTCGCATCGCCGAGGCCGACTACGATGTCAGTGGAATTCTGTCCCAGGTATCCGGACGAACCGGCGATCTCAAACTTCTGCCGGTTCCCGCCCGCAAACACTTCCACCTTCGTTCCGATCGCGCTCTTGTTGTCGGCCAGTCCCTTGAGCGAAAGCCGCAGCCAGTGATTCTGATTGCCGCCTTCATTGCGCAGCAGCACGGCAGGCCCATGATTCTGCGTGATCAGCAGATCGGTCGCGCCGTCGCCATCGTAGTCGCCAGTGATGATGGCGCGCGGCTCTTTGAGTTGAATCTTGTCGAGACCAACATCGGCGGTGACATCCTTGAAACCATCAGCCCCGAGATTGCGGAACAGCCGCACTTCGCCCTTGCCATCTTTCGTTTCGCCGACGGCGACCAGATCGACCCAGCCGTCGTTGTCGTAGTCGAAGGCGGCAACGCCGTAAGCGCGAACCCAGTTGGTCTCGGGAAGCTCGACGCGATCGAAAGTTTTGCCATGGTTGTTGCGCCACAGCGTAATACCGGGCGCTCCGTTATGGTAAAGGCCAGGTCCATCCAGCCGTCATGATCGAAATCCAGAACCGCGATGCCGACAGTTGCATTGGCTATCCCTGTTCGGCCACGGGTCTCGGATCTTAAATGCCCCTTCCCTTGGGTTTTCGAAAATAATCGCTGACCTTCTCTCCAGTTGTGATCAGATCGATGGCGCGATCATTGTTGTAGTCAGTCCCAACCGCTGCAAAGGTCGGCTGCGGACCGCCAGACCGACAGACTCGGTAACGTCGGTAAAGCTCCCGTTTCCGTTGTTGCGCCACATCGATTTGAGCCGGGATGAGGTCCAGGAAGTCTTGTTTCGATCACCATCGAGTGACCGAGGGGTCGTTGTGTGATCAGGTCCTCGGGGAACCGACCCGCATAAAGATCCAGATCGCCATCGTGGTCGTAATCAATGAAGGTCAGACCCGCGTTGGGACCGTTGTCGTGGATCTTCGCCGCCTGCAGTGACGTCTTTGAATGTTCCATTTTTTTCGTTGTGCAACAGCATGACCCGGCCTAAAGCTAACCGCTAGGTCCGTTGACGCCGTCGTTATCGTAGTCGCCCGACTGTGCAACCGACTCCGTGCAGGGCTGGATCGAGTCCTGCCTTTCGCGTCACATCTTCAAACTTGCCAGCTCCGAGGTTGTGGTAGAGACCGAGTCCTCCTTCGGGTCCGTTGTCGGCGACAAAAATGTCGGGGCGGCCGTCACCGTCGTAATCGAGGAAACAGGCACCGGGGCCAAGTTCTGCGCCGCCATGGCTGCCGACTGATCGAGTCATCCGGCTTCGAGACAATCCCTGCCTGCGCGTCACATCCACAAACTGCACCTTAATCTGCGCGGGCGCTTTCAACACCGCCGACGGCGATTCCACCGCCCGCGAGTACTGCCCCTGCTCGCCATAAGCCAGGCTCATGGGCGCGCCGAGTTTGTTTTGCGTGATGTACTGGAATTTCTTCAGATGCTCGCGAGCGTGATCGATGATCAGTCGATTGCTGATAGGCACGCGACAATCCAAACTCGGCCGAGGCGTGCAGCGGGTTGAGTTGCAGCGCGTGCTGGAAAGCCTCGATCGCCTGCGGAAACTGTTTAGCCTGCACATACGACGCGCCCAGGAAATACCACGTGTCGGCGTCGTTGGCATCGAGCTCGGTTACGTGATGAAAGGCGTCAATCGCGGCCTGAGCGTCTCCAGTATTCTTCGCGAGAAGCCCAAGGTTGTACCACGCGTATGGATTCTTCGGATCCTGCTTGAGCGCGTCTTCCAGCGCGGCCTTGGCTTCGTCGATCTTCTGCAAATTCAGAAATGCGATGCCTTCATTCAGACGCGCAATCGTCAGCTTGGGATCGAGCTCCGCGGCTTGCTGGAAGGACTTGAGTCCTTTTTCGAAAAGCTGCTGGTTCATGTAAGCGGCGCCCAGATTGTTCAGGCGCGCGGCCTCCGCCGGATTCGCTTTCGGCTCAGTTTGAGGCGCGGTCGCGAACAGGCCAAACGCGGCCAGGAGTACGCCAGCGAGAGCAACTGAAATTCGGGAGTCATCCGATTAAAGATTTAAACACAGAGGCACGAGAGGAACACAGGTTAAACCGCCTGCTGCGTTGAAAGATTCGATTCACGCAATCGGCGGCATCCTCCACGCGCCACATTCTTTTTCCAGCGCCGCCGCGACCGACAACACCTGCTCCTCTTCCCACGGCCGGCCGACGATCTGCACGCCGATGGGCAATCCTTTAGCCGACCGGCCCACCGGAACCACCGCCGCAGGATTGCCCAGCAGGTTGAAGAATTCCGTATAGCTCCAGGCATCGAGATAGTCGACGGTTTTGCCTTCAACCTGCCAACTGCGCTCGCCGTGGCGGAACGCGGGAATAGCCGCTGCCGGACACAGCAGGATGGGATACTGCTGCATCTGCGCGAGAAAACGCGCGCGGAGCAGATCGCGCTGGATCCAGGCATCGAGCAGTGTCCGCCCAGTGTGCGGCTGGCTCGGCCGCCGACCATTCCAAAAACTGTTTCAGGATCGGACTTAGATCCGCGTCGCCTTCTTTAAACATCGGACGCAACAGCATCCCACCCGCAACCACAAAAAACTTGTGCCACAGCTGGCGCGCCTCCTCGAGCCCTTCCGGCTGAAATCGTTCCACCTGAAATCCAGCGCCGCGCAAGGCTTCCGCCGCAGTGCACACAGCCGCGCGAGTTTCTGGTGTGACCGGCGTGCGGCCGTCGTCTTCGAAATAACCAATTCTCAAGTTTCTTGACTTCATCCTCACTCGGCCAACGTACCGGCACCGGCGCGGCGACAAGTGTCGCCGATGTCCGGGCCTTGCATCACCTCGAAACAAAACTTTCAAATCGGCGACCGTGCGCGCCATTGGGCCGACGACGCCGATCAATGCAAATGGTCCAGCAGATACGGGAAAGTGCCCGGTTGCAGGGAATTCGCCCCGGCGTCGGCTTCAGACCGCAAATGCCGCTGAAGTGCGCCGGCACGCGAATCGAACCTCCACCGTCGCTGCCCACTCCGCCGGCAGACATCCCCGCGGCAATCGCCGCCGCTTCGCCACCGCTGGAGCCGCCGGGCGTGCGCTCGAGATCCCAAGGGTTGTTGCGTGCGGCCATAGAGCAGGTTGTCGGTTTCCCATGCCATCAGAAGTTCGGGAGTGTTGGTCACACCCAGAACAATCGCGCCGGCATTCTTCAAGCGCGTCACCAGCGGCGCATCTTGCGTCGCGACATAGTCCTGCGCGCAGCCGGGTTCCGGCCTCGCAACGCATGCCCGCGACTTCCACCGAACTCTTGATGCTGATGGGAACACCGTGCAGAGGGCCGAGCGGCTTTCCTTTCTGTATCACCGCGCTCTCCGCATCATGAGCGGCCCGCCGCGCCCGTTCTGCGTCCACCTGCACAAACGCATTTAGTTTTGGATTCAGTTTCTCGATCTGCGCCAGATGCGCTTCGACGAGTTCGACCGGGGAGATCTTCTTCTTCCGGATTTGCTCGGCCATGGAAACGGCAGGAAGAAAAGTCAAGCCACTCATAAATTTCCTCGCATGGCGCGATCGAGCATCCGCTTTTCTTCCACGGTCAGATGGCGGTGTTCGCCTTTTGCAAGATCGCCTAATTGCAGCGGTCCAATGGCCACTCGGATCAAGCGCAACACTTCGACGCCCATGCCTCCATCATGCGGCGAATCTGGCGGTTCTTACCTTCATCGAGAACAATTTCGAGCCAGCAGTTTTTCTGCCCGGCACGCAGGAGGCGCGCCTGCTTCGCCCGCAGCACTTCCCCGTCTTTTGCTTTCACCCCGTGGACCAGCGCCGGACGAACTTTTCATCTGCGACTGCTCCAATCTGCACATGGTAGGTCTTGTCCAAATGGGTTTCTGGCGCCGCGATGCGCGCACCCCATTCGGAATCGTTGGTCAGCAAGAGCAAGCCTTCGCTGGCTTTGTCGAGACGGCCGACGGGGGCGACCCAAGGTCAGTTAGCGCGACGGTCTATTTGAGCACGCATGTCAATATGTGTACACTGTAGAGCGGCCCTTTTCGTCCGATGCCGTCGTCACGACGCCGCGAGGCTTGTTCATCATGAGGTAAATTTTCGCCTCTGGCTCAACCGGCTTTCCCTCGACTGCAATCTGATCATGCTTTCCGGAGACCGGCGTTTCCGGATCGCGGCGGATTTTTCCGTTCAGGCTCACGCGTCCGGCTTGGATCAATTCGGCCGCGTGCGATCGCGAACAGTAGCCGAGCTTCG
The DNA here is from genome assembly GCA_963841125.1 of uncultured Acidobacteriaceae bacterium. GTDB lineage: Bacteria > Acidobacteriota > Terriglobia > Terriglobales > Acidobacteriaceae > Sulfotelmatobacter. Next base: position 74,656 of record CAWJBH010000010.1, on the reverse strand, counting down.
ACAAGGCGCGTGCCAGGCCGATCTTGCCGGACTGCTCTTTTTCTTCACTCGTTCATGCTAACTGAGAATCGATGAACCACGAAGGACTCGAAGTTACACAAAGGGAAACCTAGGACGTCCTGCGGGCGCTGCAGTGTCTCCTGCAACTTGGTAGGATGTTTATCATCTACTGGCTGGGAAAGGAATTTTCATGGCCCATCAACATCCTCCGCGCTTTTTGAAGATCGTGGACGACGCCAAGACGCGTGTTCGCGAGACCGATGTCGAGGAAGTGAAGAAGAAGTTGGATGGCGGCGAGAAGTTCATGCTGGTGGATGTGCGCGAAGAAAGCGAATTCGCCAAAGACCATCTGCCGGGCGCGATTCATCTGGGCAAAGGCATCATCGAGCGTGACATCGAGGCCCGCGTGCCTGATTTCGATGCAGAGATTGTGCTCTATTGTGGCGGCGGATTCCGCTCGGCGCTTGCCGCCGACAATCTGCAGAAGATGGGCTACACGAATGTGATCTCGATGGATGGCGGCATCCGCGACTGGCGGGAGAAGGCGTATCCACTGACGAAGGGCTAAACTTAAGAACTGGGGCATAAGTGGACGATCGCGAACTCACGCCGCCTTACGCTCGATTCCTCGTTCATCTGATCCGTCCTTTTCCAAATTTTGACGTCTTCTTCGTAAAGTCGCTGCGGCGAAAAGCGGTGCAGCATCTTCAACTCAAACCCGGCGACCGAGTTCTGGACGCAGGCTGCGGCCCGGGAGGAAGTTTTCCTTACCTGGTCGACGTCGTCGGCCCTTCTGGCGAGGTGGTGGGTGTGGAGATCAGCCCACAGATGGCCATCAACGCCCGAAGAAGGATTGCAGCCAGAGGCTGGAGCAACGTCCGCGTAATCGAAGGAAACGTCGAAACGATCGAACTGGAGGGCAAGTTCAAGGGAATGGTGATGCTTGGCGCGCCCGACGTCTACGCCTCTCCGCGAGCTCTGGACAATCTCCTGCCCCATTTGGTGGAGGATGGCCGCGTGGTCTTCTTCGGAGCTAAACTTTTGCGCTCCTCGAAGACGCTCAGTTCGTTATTTCGCTCGGCGTTTTCGCACCTCACATTTTCGTCCACTCCCGCATTAGACTTCGAGCCCTTGGCGCAGCTTGAGGCACGAATTGGCAAGCTCCAGGTGCGGGAGTATGTCTTCGGTTGGATGTTCATGGCCTGGGGCTCGGTGAAACAGGCGGAAAAGAGTTAGTGCGGGTCGCCAACCACTTATGAATGGTCGCATCTTCTTCTGGTCGCTGACCTCGGCGCTTGCTGGATTTCTCTTTGGCTTCGATACGGTTGTTATTTCCGGCGCCGAAAAAACAATTCAGACGCTTTGGGGACTGAGCGCCGGACTGCACGGCATTGCCATGGCCTCGGCGCTTTACGGCACCGTCGTGGGTTCGCTGCTTGGGGGCTGGCCCGCCGACCGGTTCGGACGCAAAGCCACGCTGCTTTGGATCGGCATTCTTTACTTTGCCGGGGCGGTGGGCTCGGCTTTGGCGCCGAACGTTGCTGTTTTCATTGTCGCGCGCGTCATCGGCGGGTTGGGCATCGGCATCTCCACCGTCGTCGCGCCGATGTATATCTCGGAGATCGCACCGGCCAAGTATCGCGGACGGCTTGCGGGAATGTTCCAGTTCAATATTGTTTTTGGCATCCTGATCGCTTTCGTCTCGAACGCGCTGCTGGCGGGCATTGGCGAGAATGCCTGGCGCTGGATGCTGGGCGTGGCCGCGTTTCCATCGCTGCTCTACGCCGTGTTCTGCTTCGGCCTTCCGGAAAGTCCGCGCTGGCTGCTGGGCAGGAAGGGTGACCGCGAAGCCGGGCTGCGGTGCTGCAACGGATTGAACCAGACGCTTCGAAAGCTGACGTAGCGGCCGAGGCGGACTCGATTATCGCTGCATCGTCGGAGCAAGCGTCGTCGGGACATTTCTGGACCACGCGTCTTCGCAAACCGATCCTGCTTGCGATTCTGGTTGCGTTCTTCAATCAGATGTCGGGCATCAATGCGATTTTGTACTTCGCGCCGCGCATCTTTGAACTCACCGGCCTCGGCGCGAAAGCCGCGCTGTTGCAATCGATCGGCATCGGCGTCACCAATCTTGTCTTCACCTTCGTCGGCCTCTGGCTGATTGACCGGCTGGGCCGGCGCACTCTTCTTTATATTGGCTCGTTCGGCTACATTGCCTCGCTTGGGCTGGTTGCCTGGGCTTTCTTTACGGACCATTACTCAATCGTGCCGGTTTGCATCTTCGCTTTCATCGCAGCGCACGCGATCGGCCAGGGAGCGGTGATCTGGGTTCTCATCTCCGAGATATTTCCCAATCGTCATCGCGCGGAAGGTCAGACGCTCGGCAGCTTCACGCACTGGATCTTCGCCGCCTTGCTCACGACTTTCTTCCCGGCGATGGTCACTAAGTTCCCGACCGGTTACGTTTTCTTGTTCTTTACCGGCATGATGGTTCTGCAACTGATTTGGGTGAAGACCATGGTTCCGGAGACGAAGGGCGTGCCGCTGGAGGAGATTCAGAAACAGTTGGGGATCGCGTAGGCTGTTCGGTCGGTCAATTCCCGGCGGGTGCTATCGCCTATTGGAAAGAGTTTCACAGTTGGCGATATAATCATCAGCCATCTCAGTTTCCAGGGCTGACGTTGAACCGTCGGCTCATAACTCAAACCAAGAACCCCTAACCCACTCAAGCAAGGAGGCCCATGACCCAAATCAGTATTACAGAACAAAGCACCAAGCAGGTCAGATTGACAAGAATTCAATTCGTCCGATTCATGTGAATGTTCCAGAAGCGGATTTGACCGAATTGCGCAGGCGCATCAACAAACGAAGTGGCCTGAGCGGGAGACGGTCGCGGATGCAACGCAAGGCGTGCAACTGGCGACTACTCAGGCGCTCGCGCGCTATTGGGCGACGGACTATAACTGGCGCAAGATCGAGGCGAAACTGAACGCCCTGCCGCAGTTCATCACCGAGATCGACGGGCTCGACATCCATTTGATTCACGTCCGTTCAAAACACGAAAACGCGTTGCCGTTGATCGTTACGCACGGATGGCCTGGCTCGATCATCGAACAAATGAAGATCATCGATCCGCTGACCAATCCCACTGCGCATGGCGGCAGCGCATCCGATGCGTTCCATGTGGTCATTCCGTCTATGCCGGGCTACGGATACTCAGGCAAACCGACCACCACTGGCTGGGATGTTGCCCACATTGCGCGTGCCTGGGCTGTGCTGATGCAACGCCTCGGGTATACACAGTTCGTGGCGCAAGGCGGCGACTGGGGCGCGGTCATCACCGAACAGATGGGCGTGGATGCGCCTCCGGAGTTGCTCGGCATTCACACGAACATGCCTGGCATTTTTCCAGCCGAAATTGACAAGGCGGCTGCCTCCGGGGCGCCGGCGCCAGCGGGTCTGTCAGCCGATGAGAAGGTCGCTTACGAGCGTTTGCAGTTCGTATATCAAAAGGGAATCGCCTATGGGTACCAGATGGGGTTGCGACCGCAGACGTTATACGGAATCGCGGACTTACCCGTTGGCCTGGCGGCCTATTTTCTTGATCACGACGCGCGCAGCTACGAGCTGATCGCTCGCGTATTTGAGGGAAAATCCGAAGGCCTCACTCGCGACGACATCCTCGACAACATCACCATCATCTGGTTGACGAACACGGCGCTTTCTGGCGCCCGCCTCTATTGGGAGAATTGGGGCAAACTCGGGTATTTCAATGTCAAAGCGTCGCCATCCCGGTTGCCGTAAGCGTCTTCCCTGACGAACTGTATCCAGCTCCGCGGAGTTGGGCAGAGCAGGCTTATCCCAAACTCGTCCATTACAACAAGGTCGACAAAGGTGGACACTTCGCTGCATTTGAGCAGCCCCAACTTCTTTCAGAAGAGATTCGCGCGGGCTTCCGATCACTGCGGTCAAACGTGGCAAAAGCGGCGTAGCCGCGGCTTAGCACGGAAATCGTTAAACCTGGTGCGGAGTTCACGAACTCCGCACTTTTTGCTACACCCGAGGTTGGGCACAAGCTCTCGTTGTTGGCTTACCGTTACTCCTTCAAAACTTCAGTGCTGCCGGCAAAGGCGGGAGCGCCGCCTTCTGCTGAATCCCCGCGCCCTCGACTACCGTGTAAATAAAATCCGCAGGCACGTCGTGCAGAACTTCCGTCTCGCCATTCGGCCAGCGAATGTTTACTTCGCTCATCTTGTCGTTGGCAGCTAATCCAAAATGCAACCGCAAATCATTCTGCGAGAGGTAGCTCGCGCCGCCGCGCACTTCGCTCGAACTGCACGAGCGTTCCGGCCTTCACCGTGACGCGCGCGCCGATGGCAGCCTTGTTGCTTTTCGTTCCTACCAGCTTGAACAGCACGCGGTGATTCGGGCTGACGCTGCGATTCAGCAATAGCGATGGCGGCTCGCCTACGTTCAGCACCACGATGTCGATATTGCCATCGTTATTGATGTCCCCAAAAGCCGCGCCCCGCCTTGATTGCAGAGGCATGTTCGCCAGTGCTTGCGAGACATCGTCAAAAGTTCCGTCGCGATGGTTGCGGAAGAGCAGCATCGGCTGCCGGTAGGGCGTGCCGCCGGGAATTGCATCCACCTGGGGATAGACGTGGCCGTTCGCGATGAAGAGATCGAGCCAGCCGTCGTTGTCCATATCGAAGAATGAGGTTCCCCAACTCACGTAGAGGATAGGTCGGCTTCATCAGCTTCGCGCGCACGCTCACGTCGGCGAAATTGTCTTTGCCTAGGTTGTGATAGAGAGTCGAGCCTTGTTCGACGAAATTCGTGACGATCATCGACAGGCGGCCTTCGTGAAGATAGTCGCCCCAATCGACGCCCATCGACCCTTGCTCCAGGCCGTCGCCACTCAGCGCGACTCCATCGAGTAGGCCGACATCCTCGAAGGTTCCATCGTGCTTGTTGCGATAGAGGAAATTCGGACCGGCATCGTTCGCCACATAAAGATCGGGCCAGCCGTCGTTATCGTAATCGCCCCAGGTCGCGCCCAAGCCGTAATAATGATGCGGATCGTCCACGCCAGCTTTCTTCGAAACTTCTTCGAAGGTGCCGTCGCCTTTGTTGTGAAACAGCAGATCCGATTCGCCGGGCATGCCCCATGGGCCGCACTGCACGAGCACTCCCTTGAAGCGGCAGAAGCGCGGATCGTTGCCGAACTGCGGCAGGTTGTCGATATCGACGTGCACATAGCGCGAGACAAAAAGATCGACGCGTCCGTCGCGATCATAGTCGGCCCAGGCGGCGCCGGTGCTGAATCCGCCCGCGCCCACGCCGGCCTTCTCGGTTACATCCTCAAACTTGCAGTTGCCTAGATTGTGATAGAGCGCATTGCCGCCGTAGCCGGTAACGTAGATGTCTTGCAATCCGTCGTTGTCGTAATCGGCGACGGCCACGCCCATGCCCCAGCCTTTGTGGGTGAGGCCGGCGGACTTGGTGATGTCGGTGAACTTTAGATCGCTGCTTCTTCGAATCAGTCTCCTGATGATAGAGCGTGATCATCGGGTCGCCGCCCTGCTTGTAGCGCTGCACGGTGGAACCGTTCACGGTGATGATGTCGAGCTTGCCGTCGTTGTCGCAATCGATCAGGCCGACGCCGCCGCTCATGGATTCGACGATGTATTTTTTGTCGGGAGAAGAAATGTGCGCGACGGTGAGGCCAGCCTTTTGCGCGATGTCTTCGAACTTCGGAGGCTTATCAGTAGTAGAAGATTGTGCGAGCGATGTTGCGGTCAGCAGCGCGCCTGTCCACACGGAAAAAATCCACAGGAAAAGCGAGGCTCGCATGGCAGAGCGATTATACAGGCGGATTCTGACGGCTTGCGGAACGGCGCGAGGCCGTGCGTTCTTGGATCGAAGAAGATTCCGGGGCAAAACAAAACGCCTCAGACTCAGTTTGAGTCTTGAGGCGTATGTTGATCAGCCCTCCCCCAAGTGCTGCTCAATTAGGAGATTATCTTAGGTCGACGATGCCGTATATGGCTCTAGTGTGCCATTACCCAGCACGAACGGGCGATGCCTTTGGGTAACCACTAAGCCCTTTACCATCAATGGTTTATGCGATCACCGGAAGGTTTGCAACTCCTGCCGTCCCGAAAACATGCCGGTAGCGTTCGACTTCCGCTGGTGGGCCGAGCGCCTTTGCATAATTGTCGGAAAGCTTCACTGCCGGTCGGCCTTCGACGCTGGAAACTTTGCTGATGAGGCTGATGGGATCGAACCCGGCATCGCCGCTAGGATCGCAGCCGCGAAAATCATTGGTCAGCAGCGTGCCCCAACCTGCGCTGAAGCGAATGCGACGGCCGGGAGTCCACTTGCGGCGATCATGGAAATCGGCCCCGCTGCGAAAATCTTGCGCGCTGGTTCCGCCGGCCAACGTTCCGCCGAAGTATGCGTGCAGGCCGAGGATGTCGTCAACGTCGAGGGCATCGGAGGCGATGATTAGCTTCTCTTTGGGTTCCCGGCCGCGGGCCCAGAGCCACGCGATATATTCATCTCCGGCTATATAAGGATCTTTGCTGTCGATGCGCTGGCCGGTCCAATTGGCGGCCCAGTCGGGTGCCCCTTCGAGGAATTGCGTGGTTCCGAAAGTGTCGGGCAGCATGATGCGGAGCGCGCCTTCGTAAGTCTGCTGCCACATCTCGAGGACGCGGTACTGAGAAACCTTCAGGGCCTCGTCGTCCTCTTGAGGCGTCAGCGCGGCGAGGACCATAGGGATTTCATGCGCGTTGGTTCCAATCGCTTCGAGATCGTGCTTATGAGCGAGGAAAGCGTTTGAGGTTCCGGTGAAGCCGGTGCCCAGATTCGACGCCATGGCCTCTACAACATATTCCTGCCACAGAAAGCTGTGACGGCGCCGGGTCCCGAAATCCGCAACGCTGAGATTCGGGACATCGCGCAGGCGCTCGATCTTGTTCCACAGCTTGGTTTTCGCCTTCGCATAGAGAATGTCGAGGCCGAACTCGCTCAGCTTTTTCAGATTGGCTCTAGTGCGCAGCTCGTTGATGATTGAGAGCGAATAGAGTTCCCACATCGTGGTATCGGTCCAGAGGCCGTCAAAGGACAAATGAAAGCTGCCATCCTTCACCGACAACTCGTAGTCCGACAATCTGAAATCGCGTTCCAGCCACTCGAGAAACGCCGGCTCAAAGATTCCGCGCCGGCCATAGAACGTGTTGCCGGCCAGCCAGACCAGTTCGGACCTGCGAAAGCGGACCCTGCGCGCGTTATCGAGTTGCTCGATGAGTTCTTCGTGCGCGAAAGTGTCTACCGGACCACTGGAAGAGCGATTGAACACGGTGAATTGCACGCGGGTCTTCGGGTAATTCTTCCAGATGAACTGCAGCATCAGCAATTTGTAGAAGTCAGTATCGAGCAGGGACCGGGTGACCGGGTCGAGTTCCCAGTTGTGGTTGTGGGCGCGCTCCGCGAAGTTCACGATCATTCACTAGTATCCTCATATGGCTTGGCGACAAAAGCAAATGTGTGAGGATTTAGCAGCGGGTGATTGTGACATTTCGCGGAGGAGAATGAAAGTCAAGTAGTCAGCCGATCTCCGCCAAAACGAACTGCACACGCTTCTGCACTGACTCGAGAGGGAGTGGGATCGGGCTGTAGCCTAAAGTGGAATAGGTCTCGACCATTACCTCGTAGGTCACCTGCGCCTCCGCGAAAGATTGTTTCCGCTCTGCATCGGGCGCGAAGATTTCGGGCCAGGGCGGAGCGACAAACACCCGGTGGTGATAGCGAAATGTCTGTGCGGCCCGCTCTACGTGGGAAGGGATGGACAGATCGCTCAAGCGCAGGTAGCCGAGCACATCAGGCACGCCACGATCGAAAATCACCGGACCACCGAGGTTCAGCGCATCGCGGTATGATCGCATTTCCCAAGCTAACATCAGTTCGGCGAAAGCACGCCGATCCGACCATGGTAAGGCTTCGCCGCCAATTGCCAATTGATCTTGAATAATCGCTCTGCCGGCCTCAGGCATGGTGCGAATGCTATGCTGAGCCAAAGCGCTGATCAGCGTACTCTTGCCGGAACCCGGGCCCCCAGTGATTGCGAATAGACGATCAACATTTGCAACCTCCATTCCACTTCCTCACGATGAGCCGGCAGTTGTGATCCTTATGCGAATTGAAGCTCCAAGTCGCTCTCGAAATAAAGTGCCAGATGCTCTGCTTCCCGCTCAATTCCGGTGCGTTCGATTTTGTTGAGCTTGGCGAAGGGTTCGATCTGTACATGCAGATGCTTGCCATGAAGTTTGTGTGACCATACGCCCGCGATTGCGCCGTTGATGAGCACCACGGGCGAGATCCAGGCCTGGTTGCGGTAGACGCGCTTGTAGTGCTGCGCGCTCAGCAGGTGATCTTTTTCGCGATGGGCTAGGAGATAGGCATCGAAGTTCGGCAGCAGGCGAATCGAAGCTTTCGCCCCAGAGCTGCTGTTTAGAACCGCAAGATCCTCTCGCAGCAACAGGGACGTTTTCTTGCCAATGGGAATTTCTACCAGCTCGGCTTCGAGCAAAGCGCGAAGCGGTTTCACCTCTTGGATCGGAAGGCCCGCCCAGTGGGCGAAGTCATGCAGGGTCGCCGGGCCATAAGCTCGCAAATACTTTCGCAAGAGAGCGCACTGTGCCTCCGTCGCCGACATTAGTTTAAGTTTCAGCTTCGGCAGCCAACGGTCCGTACGTATGAAAACGATCGCGTTGCCCTCGCCCCGGCCATAACAGATGAGTCCTTCCGCCACCGGCAGGCGAACCAGGCTCCAGGAGTTCTCCATCCAGAAGCGCACTTGCTTGCTGGCTTTGGGACGAATGGCGGCGGCGATCGCAGGCCGGCTCAGTGGCCCTGCAGAGAGGGTCTCCATGATCAAGGGGATTAGCGCTGCACTTTCCTCGCGCGTAATGCCGCATCGGTCCATGACCCGCATCGCTTGAGCGAAGCGGCTTGGCCGGAGGGCAGATATGTAGAGCGCGAATTCATCGGTGGGAACGAGATGCAGCGTCTGGCGCATGAGCGAGGTCTTGACGAGGGTGCGAGTCGTCCACAGCGCGTCGTCGATCTCGGCCCGGGTAATGGCATGATTGCGCGTCCAGAGTTGTAGACGAGCCGCCGACATGATCTGCGCCTGCACGCCGCACATATCGCGGCAGATGGTGACCGCATCTTGATGTTGGGAAGCGTCATGCAATAAGTGGTGGCGTCGCAGCCGGAAGCTTGCGATCGCTTCAATCCGAATTTGGGAGGCAGCCTTTGGCATTCGCGCGGGTGGCAACTTAGCAGCAACCCATCTTTACTTCGCTCCGACCATCGGCGGGGGAATGAAGTCATGTGCGGGGACCCCGCTCCAATCGCACGCATCCTACACCATCATGAAATCCGGCACAACGCTTGCGTGGCGCGAAATTAACGCTACAATGTCGGGCACAGAGCGCTGCCGAACGGAGAGGATCGAGTATGCACGCGCCACCGGAAAAGCACTCAACAACTCAGGAACAAGGCCTGGTGCGCGTTGGCCTGGGCCTCGCGCGCTGGAGCGAACGATGGTTCCCCGATCCCCTGATTTTTGCGCTGCTGGGGATTGTGGTGGTCTTTGTCGCCGGATTGTTCCTTCATCAGAGCCCAACCAAACTGGCCATTCAGGGTGGGAAGAACTTCTGGACTCTGGTTCCCTTCACCATGCAGATGGTGATGATCATCGTGGGTGGGTATGTCGTTGCGTCGACGCCGATCGTGTATCGCGCTATTCGCAGGTTAGCTGGGATTCCAAAGACGCCGCGCCAGGCGGTCGCCCTGGTCGCGCTGTTCTCGATGCTGACTTCTCTGATTTCGTGGGGCTTGAGTCTGATTTTCAGCGGACTCTTTGTTCGCGAGCTGGCCCATCGCGTCAAAGGAATGGACTATCGCGCCGCCGGCGCGGCTGCGTATCTCGGGCTGGGAGCCGTGTGGGCGATGGGGCTGTCGTCCTCCGCCGCCATGTTGATGGCGACCAAGTCGGCGATGCCTCCTTCATTGTTCAGCATTAGTGGACTGATCCCGCTCACGCAAACTCTTTTTCTTTGGCAGAGCATTGCAACGACAGTAATCCTGATCGTACTGTCGGTGCTGATCGCCTACTTGTCGACGCCGTCAGCGGAAAATGCCCGAACTGCCGAATCCTACGGAATTGAATACGCGCCCATTCGCTCCAGTCTCGGGGACCGGAGCAAGCCCGGCGAATGGCTGGAGTATAGCCCGCTGCTCACAGTTCTGGTTGCCGCGCTGCTGTGCTGGTATTTGATCGACGTATTCCGCACTTCGCCACAAGGCGCGCTGGCAGCGCTCGACCTCAATACTTACAATCTGATATTCATCACAATTGGTCTTTTGTTGCACTGGCGGCCGAAGCGCTTTATGCGCGCCGTGGCGGAGTGCATTCCAGCCACCGGCGGCGTGATCATCCAGTTCCCGTTTTATGCCGTGATCTTTGGAATGATTGTGGGTACGGGGATTGCGGATTCTCTGGCGAAACTCTTTGCTTCCGTCAGCACGCACAACACGTATCCCTTGCTGGTGGCGATGTATTCGGCAGTACTCGGCATTTTCATTCCCTCCGGCGGCAGCAAGTGGATCATTGAAGCGCCGTATGTTCTGCAGGCGGCGAATCTGCATCAGGTGCATCTGGGCTGGGTGGTGCAGATCTACAATGCGTCGGAGGCGCTGCCCAATCTGGTGAATCCCTTCTGGATGCTGCCTCTGCTGGGCATTCTAAAATTGAAAGCACGCGATATTGTGGGATACGGAGTGCTGCAGTTGATGGTGCACATCCCGGTCGTGTTTTTCCTGTGCTGGTTGTTTGCCCGCTATATTCCGTATTTGCCACCCGTGAGATAGCGGCGGGCCTCGCAGGTTCCAGACGTGGAGAATCTCTTGCAAACCTCCCTGCCTCATTTTCGAGTTGGCAGCCTCGGATAACTTCCGGCTTAAAGACAAACCAATATCGCCTCAGGCGCTTTGCAAAACACTTCCTCCTCGGGTCTCGGGAAAATCTACGATAGAAACGCCGAATTTCTACACGCTAGCAGAGTTTCTCCGCTCCAGTTTTCAAACGAACTATCGCATTATGTGGACAATTCTCGGCTGTTTCGTCGGAGATATTACGAGACTTCTCCGCACAGGAGACAGGGTGGTGAGCGCGGTAGGAATCGAACCTACAACCTACTGATTAAGAGTCAGTTGCTCTGCCAATTGAGCTACGCGCCCGTGCTTTGGGATCTTTAGGTGGCGGGACAATTTGTGATTGTAACATTATCCCCGCACGTGGGGACATCGCGCACACGGACGTGTTGCCCTCGGAATCGCTCTGCTGACGCGACCCGCGCGCACCCGAGATCCTGCAGAGTGATACGCGCAGTTTCGCGAAGATTACGGTGATGAGATTTAGCTGCAGTCCGCGCCGGGTTTCCCGACACGAAGGAAAGAATATTTTATGTCCTCTGGCGCGCATCAGCTGCGAGTCCGCTGGAACTTTCGCTGGCCACGGGGCGACGCGGGGGCAACGAATCTGGCCCCATTCTCGGGTTGGGCCGTCTTTCGACCGTGCCGATCACTGGAGCGTCGTCCATTCCGTCGGCATAAGCCATGGACACGAACCTTTGCTCCGAACACAAGCGATCGATCATACGCTGTTGGCCCGGGCTGAGAACGGCGTGAGGAAGGATGGGAAAATGACGGAACATCCAGAGAAAATATACACGTTGAAGAAAAGATGGCATCAGATAACGCGGTCCGATAGGAGTCTGCACTTGAACTACGCCGTCTGACAATTTCTCAATCCACATACTAGGCCCACCTTACTACTGAGTTTGGCCAGAGCAATTCCAGGGCCGCTATTATTGCACCAAGGTCGGTGCGAAAGGAAGCAATTTTTCGCCAATTTCCAAAGATTCGGTAGAAAGCGGGGCAAATCTTGCACGACGCCTAGGCACATTTGTTCGAGGGGGGCGATTTCGGCTGCACCAGGAATAGTGCGTGGGTTGGGAATGAGGACTGGCGCGCGAAGACTAGGCGGGAATCTCCGGCAGTATGTCCATCCGCCGGATCTCGGCCGCGACCCCGAAGTCGTTGCCTTGGCCCTGCTCCACGCGCAACACGCGGGCATGGCAGCACACCCAGCACTTCTCCCCCGAGGTCAGCTCGGGAGGGAGAATAAGGACTAATTCTACGTCCGACCCCTCCATCATGAGGGAGTTGGTGTAGAGAAAAACACCATTCGTGCTCACATCGCGAGTCTGGGCGCTCAGCTCGGCATTTGCCGCCGTGCCGCGGACGCGCACGGGCAAAGTGGCAACGACTCTTTGACGGGAACGGCGATCGATCTTAGAGGTCATTAATCTTGAACCTGAGCCGAAATCGTGAACTGGATCTCGGAGGATGGCTTTCGGTTTGCAGTTCCAGTTTCCGGTTTCTAGTTTCGGTTCGGGCTTCCCGCCTTCGCGATCTGCGTCAGAGTTTGAAACCGGAAACTGCCTCGCTGGCGTTCGACAGTATAGACCAACTTAGAAGAATGCGTTGCGTGATTACAATTCCGGACGGCGCAGGCGTGCGGCAGGCACGACTAGCGCTTGCTCCATCGTGGGAACGTTGGTGCCACGCAACTTCGACTCAGCTTCGGCCAGCTTTTCGGACTGATTGGTGTGGTAATAGGCCTGCACCAGCAGTTCCATGGTGAAGGGATTGTCCTGGTCTTCTTCGAGGTAGCTGATGGCTTCAAGGTACTTCTTCGAATCCAATCCAGACTGGCCTGAGCCGTGCTGGCTCGATCGAGGTTGGCCTGATCCACGTTTGCCTGATCCATCAGGAGGGTTCCAGCGGCGCCGTTGTAGGAACTCTGGATAACGCGGTTGCGGCTGCCAGTCGCCATTTCCTCGAGTTGCTTCAAAGACTTGTCGGCGAGGGCTGAGTTGCTGGGCATGCGCAGCGCGCACGGTGCGAATGCGCAGAATGCGGGAGAGTTCTTCATCTTTATCGGACTTCGAAATCGCGCTACGATGTCCCAGGGATTCCTCAGCATCCTGCAAATATTTCAGCGCCGCGTTATCCTGCGTCTGATACTCAGCCAAATGGCGATAGGCCTGCGCTTCCTGCAGGTCCTGTTCTTTGGCGTGTGCGGTCTGGGCAACCTCCTGGAAAAGCTTATCGGCCTCAGTCGAACTTGCCGTCGCGCACCCAGGTCATTGCCTTTTGCATGATGTAGCTTAGCCGGTCCGCTTCATTGTGGGCATAGCGGATAGCTTTGTCATACTCAACCCGCGCCTGTTCCTGGTTTCCCATCAAAGCGTAAGTGTCTCCCAAGCCGACCTGAGAAGTGACAAAGTCAGGATCGATCTTCAACGCGGCGCGGTAGTGGTGCAGCGATCCTTCAAAGTTTCCCGCCATGCGCAGAAGTTCGCCGTAGGAATCTTGCGGATTGGGTTCGTTAGGCAGCACGCGACGTAGCGATCCATGGCCGCAAAGGCTTTGGCAAATTCCCGGTTGCGGGCATCGAAGTAAGCCAGATCGTTCAGCGCGGCGGGAAAATTCCTATCGAGGGCCAGCGCCTTCTCCATGATTCTCAGCGCCTGATCGTCGCCGTTCTCCAGAAGCAGCCAGTTCCCGGCGAGGTAAAGCAGGTGCTTGTCCTTGGGATACATCTCCAGCATGTCGTTCATGGCGGAAATGCCGCCGATGAAGTCGCCCTCCTGCACTTTGGCGATCCAGGAAATCATCAACTGCTCTCCGGGAGTAAGCTTGGGAGTGAGGGCCTTAGCTTTTTCGCGGGCAGCGCTAATTTCCATGGGATTGCTGCTGTTGAAGGCAATCCAGGCCCAGGCAACGGCCAGGTTGGGGTCGGCCTTGACGGCCGCGCGCCAGTCGTCGTTGCAGCGCTCCAGATAAAGATTCTCGTAGTCCTGCATGCCCTTCGCGTAGAGCGCGCGAGCTTCGGCCGAGGAGGTAGTTACCGGCATCGAATCCGTGGCAGCCTGCTTCAGGTGATGGGCATAGAGTGGCGCGGCAAAGCACACGCCAAGGACAACGACGATGATGATAAGGACAGCGTAAATGGAGCGACGCATCGAGGTCTCCGCAACAGACGCTTTGGGGGAAGAGACTACGACTTGCAGCGTAACATCGCGGGAATCGGGTTACCTAGTGACGGAAGTCATACGACGGGTGGAGGGAGATTGGCCCAGAAATAAAACCCCTCCCCCGAAGGGGCAGGGGCGTTGATCCGAGAACCGTGACTAGAACTTCGTGACTAGAACTTGAAGATGGCCGCGAGCTGCAAACCCCTCGGTCCGCCGCCGCCCAGGAACGGGTTGCCGATGCCCACGTCGCCGGTCGCGGTGATCGGGAAATACGAACCTGTGCCCATAGCCGCTGCCCGGCATTCGGTGCTCCGATATCGGCAATGAAAGTGGGCAGGAACGGATTCGACGAAGTTGGGATGGTTGAGCAGGTTAAAGAACTCCGCCCGAAGCGTCATTTTAAGCCGCTCGGTGATCGCGGTGTCCTTGAAAACGGAGAAGTTGAACTCCTTGAAACTCGGGCCATGCAGAGAGTTGCGTCCTTCGCTGCCGAAGTGGCGTGTGCCCGGGACGCAGTTGGTTTCGTCCGCGTGCCGTCGTTGCCTTGGGGATTTCCCCAGGTGCAAGGCGCGGCGAACGCCGACAGGTTTATGTACTGGGCCGGGTTGCTGGAGTACTGCGGAGTCGCAATCTCGTCCGGCCGGTCAAAGCCTTCGCCTGCAGCCCGAATAGTCTCCTTCGAACTCATAGTTCAGATGCCAGGGCTGACCATCCTGCAGATTGAGGATGCCGTCGAGGCCCCAGCCGTTCTTCAGCCTCTGCATCGATCCGCCCATCCTTGGGAAACTGGTAGACGAAGTTCCAGGTGAAGCGGCGGCGAATGTCGAAGCTGGAGTTTCCGCTGTCTCCGGCAGGGTGGGTGCTGTCAGTGGGCTGCGCCTCGTTGGGTTCGAAATCCTCGGAATCGCTGGCAGTCGTCGATGGAATGCGACCAGACAAAGTTGGCCTGTCGAGGTTAACCCGTGCCAACCGCTAGTGCGCAAGCTGGCTTGTAGCGAATGGTAGCTTGAGTTGGCCGACGATCTCTCCTGGTTGAGGTAGAAGAAATTCGGAGCAACCGTGCGCGGCACGCCATAACCCGAAGGACAGTAGGCACCGTCTGCCTGGTCCGGAACGCAAGCCAGGTCCGCCGCTGTGATCTGCGCCTGATTGGGCTGATTGATATCCAGGAACTGGAACAGTTTGATGCCGATCGATCCCACATAACCAATCTGAAGCACTGTCTTGCTGCCAATCTGCTGTTGGAAATTCAGATTGAAATTCTGGACGTAAGGCGTGCGCATGTGGGGATCGATGGAAAAGAAATCTCCCTCGGGGCCGAATCCTGAATAGACAGGAACTCCCGCCGTCAATGACGTTAACGCCAGACCCGTACTCGGGTCGTCACGCTACCCTCGCCCAGCGCATTCGGGCCCAGACCGGGATAGGCCGGTCCTGGACAGAATACGCAATTCCACGGCAGGTGGCCGAGGAACATATCCTGCGACAAACGCGTCGTAGAACAATCCCCATCCGGCGCGGACCACGGTCTTTCCCTGGCCCGTGACGTCGTAAGCAACGGCCACGCGAGGAGCGAAGTTATTCAGATCCTTGCCATACAACTGGCTGGTGGGAACGTTGTTGCCGCCGTTCGCGAAATCGACGGTGTAGAACTGCCCGCTCTTTTCTCCCGCTCACGCCGAAGTAGTCCCAGCGCATCCCGTAGTTCAACAGTCAACCGCGGAGTCGCGCGGAAGCTGTCCTGAATAAACAACCCATCGCTGTTCTGATAGGTGTGTCTTTCGGTATCGCCCTGTACCTGGCTGCCGCCGCCGTCAGGAATGCCTGCCAGGAAGTCGGTCAGACTAGTTGAAGCTGAGCGTGCCCCGGAAATTGTGATCGAACACCTGCGCGATGGTGGTGCGCCGGAATTCGTAGCCGAATTTCACGTCGTGCTTTCCCGACTTCCACGAATAGTTGTCCACGAAGTGCCAGTTGGAATCGACGCGATTTTTCGCCAGGGAGTCGGTGGCGCCGATCTGCGAGAAACTGCCAACGTCAGTCGACGGAAGACCGCCGTTATAAGTAGTCGTTATGCCCGTATCCAAACCAATGGAGTTCGGGATGAAACTCTGGTCCTCGGCGAAAAATCCTTCCGCAAACCGGTTCCATCCCAGACGAGCTTCGTTTACCTGGCTGGAGTTGACACCTTCACATAGGAGAGCGAGACCAGTTGCACGCGCGTCGGGGTTATTGTATTGAACCCGGGCAGAAGACCACCCGCCAGTTGCGCGAATGGAAAGCTCTGGTGACTGTTGCCATAGTAGTAGCGTCCAGTCAGCAGATTGTTCGGGATTGAAGTTGTGATCGATCTTGCCGATGAAGCTATCCACGCGGTTGAAGAAGCTCGTGGAATCGGAAAGATTGTTGCCGTGGAGCAGCCGGCTCCTCGATTGGCCAACGATGGCCGCTCCGATAAGTCCCGGAATGTTCGGGGCTGGATAGGGGTTGCGCGCCAGCAGAGCGGGCATCACAGGATTCGGCGGCCCCGATCGCCGTCTCGTCGGCGGCGATGTGCGCCGGATCGGGCACGCAAGTGGTTCCGGCTTGCGCTCCATTTTCGCTCTGGCCTTCATAGTCAACATAGAAAAAAGTGTTGTCCTTGATGATCGGGCCACCCAGAGAACCACCGAATTGATTGTTATTGAAAGGGCTCTTGGGAGCGGGATCGAAGTTGAAGTAGTTGCGCGCTCCCGAGCTTGCCGGTGCGGAAATACTCCAGCAGCGAGCCGTGCAAGTCTATTGGTGCCACTCTTGGTTACGATGTTGATCACGGCGCCGCTGTTGCGGCCGTATTCCGCCTCATAGTTGGAAATCACTTTCAGTTCGGCCACGGCGTCGAGGGGCAGAATGGTGGCGGGATCGCCGAATACGCCCGGCCTCGTTGATGGCCGGATCGTTGCGGAAGCCGTCGTTCATGTCGGTGCCGTCGAGCAGAAAGTTGTTCGACCGGCCGCGCGAACCGTTCATCGAGAAGACGCCGTAGGAACCGGGAGAGTCCGAAATCTGATCGGGCGAACCGGCGATGCCGGGATTCAGGTAGATCAGCTTCTGGTAATCGCGTCCGTTGACGGGAAGGGCCTCGATCGTTTCCGCGCGTCAAGGTGCCGCCAAGTTCGGCGGAGGTCGTCTCCACCTGGGGCAGAAGGTCGCCGGAGACTTCCACTCTGGTCGATACCTGGCCAGGCTTCATCGCGGCATCCACGCGGCGTTCGCCGGCCACATCCACCTTCACGCCGGTGGTCACGGACGGTCTGAAAACCGGTCAGCGTGACCGTCACCGTGTAGGTGCCGATCTGCAGTTCGGGCAGAGCGTAGCTGCCATCGGCGCTGGTTTCGGTGGTGCGCTCCAATCCTGTGCCCACGTTCTTCACGGTCACGGTGGCGCCGGCGACGTACCGCGCCTGAGGGGTCGGTTACTGTGCCGAGAATGGTGCCACGGAAGGTCTGCGCCGAAAGGCTTACTGCGGCCAAAGCACAAACACCAGGATGATGCGCGCTCTCATAGAATCTCCTTAGAAGCGATCGTTGTTAGAAAGCAATCTTTCGGGGAAGTGAATGTCCGATGCGGCAGGCCACGCTTTTCAAGCCCAGTTTGAGAGGCACTGCAATTCCTTGCATACTAACAAGATGCAGCGCCCAAGCCGCACCACTAACATTATCGAAACCCTATCCCAAGAGTCAACCATTGAGTTCTGATCCGAAGCCATAGATTTTACGAATAGGTCACTCGCAAAGTAACGTGGGCGAAGCTGTGAAGGCGGTAATTGCTTCAGGTTTCGAAGGGTGGGCGACTGGAAAGGTTCAACAAACGATGACGGGAAGGTTCGTAATGCTTAAAAGTTGCGCTTAGAAAGTGATCGTCACGCCGCCGCGCACTGAGCGTGCAGACTGAACAGATAGACGGTCTGGCCGTCCTGGCCCATGACCGGCACATAGCCCTGCGCCAGCAGGTTGCGCAGATCAATCAGCGCTTCCATGTGGGCGGGCAGGAAACCCAAGGTGGAATGGGCTGGCGAATGAACAGATTCAGGAAGGGATCGCTCTGTCCCGGCGAAGCGTTGAACATATCCACCGGAGTCAATGCCGGGCCGTTGACCCAGCGATAGGAGGCGATCCAGCGGGTGTGGGTGCGATGCAGAGTGCCGCTGAGCTTGGCGGCCATGGCTTGGCGGCGCTGAGTGGTGATCCATTGCTGGCATTCCTGAATTTCGACGTCAGGCCTGGCCAGGTCCAGCACGCCGCCGTAGGCATAATCCAGCGTGGCGGTGAGATCGGAAGCAAGTTTGCGCTGAAGTACGACCCGCAGGCCGCGGGAGTCTGAGGGTATCGCCGGTATAAGTAAAGGTGCCCGAGTACACATCGGGCAGCAAGTAATCCGCCGGCAGCGGTGACCTCACCAGTACCGAGCAAAGCGGTATTATCCACATGATCGCTGAATGACGGCGACTTGCAGGTTGGTCTTGCCGATCCGCCGCGAGACATTCAGTTCCTGATGGTGGGCGCGTTCCAGCCGAGTGACGAAAGTTGGCCACGCTGACGCGAGGATCGGCTTCACTCTGATCCGTCTGGCGTCGAATCGAAACTCTTGCTCGTTGAGCATGCGTTGGGCAAAGAGGTCGTATACGTCATATCCCGACAACGGTATTGGGAGAGACGTGCAGATCTAGGGAGCCGTGGGGCCGGAAAGCAGTTCACACGTCCAAGAAATTGGATGGTCTGCAGTTCGCTGCCGAACTTCAACTCCAGCACATCGCCGATCGCGAAATCGTCTGCCGCATGAAAGCGCCACCGACTGCAGCGAAGCGTTGTGCAGATTCGGATCAGAGGGCGCGAAGCGCCGGACCGTAACCGCCATCGCAGGGTCCCGAACCGTTCGGGCAGGACGATGCGAATAAGTCGCGCGCAACACGGCGACGGGAAGGCCATCTCCGTATCCCACGATTGCCGCTGAGTCCCGACTCGGCTGACGCGGAGAAAATCGAGCGCTCCACCGAGAAGCCGGTGCTCATATCGGAGCCGCTGCCGTAGCCCTCGGCCGCCGAACCGGCCAGGAAGGAAAGGCTCGCCCGTCAAATCATGATCCTGATTTTGCTTTCGGCGCTCGACGCGGGATCGTCAAACACGCGCAACACGGGCGATTCGCCACCGAACGCAAAGTCCACTTCCAGTCGTCATCATCAGCGCGGTCCCACGCAGCGGCCCCACTCGCATGGCATTCAGCAGCGTGCTCAGCGTGATATTGACGTGAATGCTGGTGCCGGGGTGCAAGCCAACCTTTCGCGCAAGGCAGGCAGAAACGATGGGGCCGAAACCTTGACGTGTGTATACCCCGGGCAGCAGGTCCGTGGCGGAATAGAACCCTGCGCCGTCTGTGAATACAGTAATCAGGTCCGCGCCGCGGTGCCGACGATTTCCACCACCGCGCCCATCTGCGGTATGCCGGAGGCATCGCGCACATATCCTGAGATCGCGCCTGGCCGCTCTCGCAGCCCACGCGGGAAGCGACAGCGACAACGATCACCGCCCAAGATCCGAGCTGGCGAAACTTCACTCCAACCCCCGGGGAATCAAGCAGCCCGTTACTCTACAGCAAACGTCGCTGAAGGATCAATGGTCTGCTTGGAGACGTTGTCGTTCACTTTAATTTCGATGCGATACATGCCCGGCTGCAAATTCGCCGAGGCAATCGATTTCTGCAGCGTCACCTGCTCGCCCACATTCCCCATCGTGTCGGTGGATTCCGTTTTCTGGACCACCGGTTTGTTGGTCGCGATGTTGACGATATCGATACTCAAACGTGGCGGAAGGTTTGTGCGTCTTCTCGTCCACGCCGAGGTTGTAGACTTGCATCCAGAAGTTCACCTTCTGGTCGCGAGTCTTTTTGAATAGGGCGGGCTTGCCATCGGCGGGCGCCACGCGCGGGCGAACCTTATTCAGCCCGATCACGAATTGCCCCGTGCTCACATCCTTGGTCGGCACCGGCTCCATCACGTCGGCCACGATCAGCGAAGAGGTCGAGAGCTTGTCGTCAGAGTACTCCGGAACCACAATGCCGCGGCTCCAGAGGCCTTTGCGGTCGCCGTTCACGTCCTTTACCGCGATCTCGACCTTGTATCGTCCGGGACGCAGCGGAAGCGCCTTCCAATACACCGACGAATTTTCCGCCGTGCGGGGCAACAGTTCCGCGGGCACGTCGACCTGAGCCGGTTCCTCGAAGTCTGCACCACGCGTCCGGTCAGCGTGCTCACGCGGCAGAAAATATTTACCGTACCGCGCTGCACTCCATCCTTGTTGGCAAAGGTAATGTCGCGATACTTCATCTGGACGGTAATCGGCACCAGCACTGTGTCGCCGGTAACCTTCACAAAATCGGTGCGCACGTCGAAAGGCATCAGGTTGGTAATGAGCTTGGTGTTGACGATTTCTTCCAGATCCTTGAATTTGACCGGCGGCGGCGCTTGCAACTTGGCGAACTGCTCCAGCCGGTCGAACTCTTTGCGGTCTGGCTCGGAACTCGATCGGGCCAGGCGCCAAGTTGCTCCAGGCCATCCACCATTGAATCGGCTCGCCTTGTTCGATCATCCCCATCTGCTCATAAAGAGTCAGCCCGGCGTTGGGCGTGTATTTCAATGCATCCTTCTCCGAACGGTCGAGGGTCATGTGGAAGTCGCCGCACATGCAAGTGTCGACGAACTCGATGATGACTTCCTGGCCGATGCCTTCGAGATAGCGGTAACGCCAATCTTCAAAGGGGAACGTTGAAGTCTCGCCGCCGCCTTCTTCCATTGGCCGCTCGATAGGTGCCGCCGGAGGGATGCGAGTCGATTTCATCCGCCGGGCCGTACATGATGTAAATGCGGCCGCGATCGGTTTTCCAGCCGGGAATTCCGGCGGCAAAATGCTCGTTGGCATAGGCAATGCGCCGGTAGTGCTCTTCCTTATATTCGTTCTCTTCCGTGTCGGGCGTGGGATCGCGGCGCTGCCAGAAGGCCTCAATAAAATTGTCGCGCTCTTCGTCGTTGGAGAGCTGCTTGAAGGCGGCCCGTTCCTGGTCGGTGATGATCCAGACCACATCCTCGTTCAGCCACTTCTTGTAGGTCTTGCTGAGTTCGACGTTCAGAGACCTTTTCTGCTGTTTCTTCTGCTTATCCGAGGGTTGCGCTTGAGGGGATCTGGCATCGTTCCGCGGCTTGCCCCTGCGAGCCGGCGCCGTTGCGGCTGGCGCGTGGGTCGTGGGAGTCATTGGATACGGGGTGCTCGAAGCTGGCAGGCTGGATGGAGCGGGCTTATCACTTTGGGCTTGAGCCGCGCCGGCAAAACCCGTGGCGAGAGCACAAGAATTACAAGATGGCAAGATAACGTGAACCAACCCGAACCATGAGAGGGACTCCTGCCACGACAAACTTTCGTCGCATCTATTCTAGGCTCCCAGTTGGGCGAAAGCAAGGTTAAGTCGCATCAAAAGAATAGATTAAGGCCGTAGACAACCACTTTGTTGGACGCGGCGAGACTCCCGCCGAGTTGCCCGGCACCGGCAGTCGAAATATTTCTAGAACCAAGGTGGATCAAGCTATAGATTGTTAAGTGGCTACTAATTTTGCAACTTCGCGAGCGGCACTAGCTCCGGATGCCCGAGTGGATCGTCGGCACTCCATTTCAAATTGGAACTTTCCTGCCGGCAGGATCGTATCCAGACTGTGTGTCCGTCACCCTGTGCGGATCGGTCGTAGTTGCCGGAACGTAATCTCGAGCTTGCCAGTCGAGCGATGCGAACTCCAGCTGGTCCTGAATGAAGCCAGGACTGCCTCGGACGGTGACGGAAAGCAATGAAACCCTGGAAAAAAATCGCGATCGGCGGTGGCGTGGTGGTGCTGCTGGCCATCATCGTCGGCGATCACGGTGCATCAGAGCGGCAAGAACGTGGTCACGGTGCAGACCGGGAAGGTGCAGCGCGAGGATTTGTCGTCGGTGGTGAGCGCTTCGGGAGAAATCAAGCCTAAGACGTACGTCAATATCGGCGCCAATGCTTTCGGCAAGATCACGCACCTGTTCGTTAAGGAAGGGGACCACGTAAGGAAGGGTCAATTGCTGGCGCAACTGGAAAACGTGCAGTCGTCGGCGGACGTGAACGCCAATCAGGCCTCTCTGCAGGCCGCGGAAACCGATGCGCTTGCCGCCGATGCCGCGCTGAAGAACGTCTGACGCCGACTTGCTGCGCGCCCAAGCCGACTATGACCGCAACAAGCTGGATTGGGATCGCGCGCAAAATCTCTATAAAGATGGCCTGATCGCGAAGTCTGACTTCGACAGCCGCAAGAATGCATGGGCCACAGCGGATTCGGGCTGGTCCAGGCCAAGGCGCGCGTCGCGCAGGCAAAAGCGCAGAATGATTCCGCGGACCGGCATGTTGCGCAGGCCCGCGCCAATCTCACGCGCGTCGCCGACGTGCTGCAGAAAACTACCTACGCCGCTCCATACGATGGAGTCATCACCAACTTGCCGGTGCGGGAAGGCGAATCCGTGGTCATCGGCATTCAAAATGCGCTCGGGCAGCACTCTGCTGACGCTCGCCGATATGTCGGTGATTACCGCGGAAGTGAAAGTGGATGAGACTGACATTGTGAACGTGCATCTGGGCCAACCCGCCGAAGTAACCATCGACGCCATTCCCAAGAAAGATTTTCCACGGCACGGTTTCCGAGATCGGAGACAACGCCATCGTGCGCTCCACCGGCGTGGCTACTTCTCAGCAGACCACCGCCAGCGAAGAAGCCAAAGATTTCAAAGTGGTGGTGACGCTGACCGATCCTCCGCACGATCTGCGTCCCGGACTTTCCACCACCGCCAAGATTACGACTGCCTCCCGCAGCAACGTGCTGACGATCCCGATTCAGGCGCTCTCGGTTCGCAGCAAGGCTCAACTGGCGCAGGAAAAGACCGCACCCGGGCTCCGTGCATGCCGCTGCGCCGCGCCGAAAGAACTGCATCCAAGAACAAGAATGATCAGAAGCAGGACGTGCAGGGCGTCTTTGTCATTCGCAACAAGAAAGCCGAGTTCGTTCCGGTGACCACCGGCATTGCCGGCACCAGCGACATCGAAGTGGTCGATGGATTGAACGAGGGGGATGAAGTCATCACCGGCAGTTACAAGATTTTGCGTACGCTTCGTTCCGGGAGTGGCGTCAAGATCGATAACTCCGTACCGAAGAAGGAAGACGAAGTCGTGACCTTCGCCGGCTTCATCCGTCCAACGGGAAGCTGGGTTGTGGACAAAGCAGTCGAGTATCTGAACCAGGGGTACTGCGCAGCAACGGAGCTCTCGGAGTCGAATTCAATCTCGGAGAACCCAGTGGCACCGGAGCAGGAGAAAAAAATGGCAACCGCAGAAGTGATCAGCATGCCCAACAACGCCGTTTCAGCGCCGCCGCAATCCTGCATGATCGCGGCTGAGGATCTTTGGAAGACCTACGACATGGGCTCGGAGCAGCAGGTGCATGCGCTGCGCGGCGTCAACCTCCGCATTGAGCGGGGAGAGTACGTTGCCATCATGGGACCGTCGGGTTCGGGCAAGTCCACGCTGATGAATCTGATCGGCTGCCTGGATACGCCCACGAAAGGCGAATACTGGCTCAACAGCCAGCTGGTGAGCGAACTCGATGACGATGAACTGGCGCGCATCCGCAACAAGGAAATCGGCTTCGTGTTCCAGACCTTCAACCTTCTGGCCCGCGCCACCGCTCTGCATAATGTCGAGCTGCCGCTGATCTATGCCGGCATTCCCACCGAGGAGCGCATCGAACGCGCCAAAGCCGCATTGACCGCAGTCGGCATGGAATCGCGCATGACCCACAAGCCGAACGAACTTTCCGGCGGCCAGCGCCAGCGCGTCGCCGTTGCCCGCGCTCTGGTCAATCGGCCTTCCATCATTCTGGCGGACGAACCCACCGGCAATCTCGACTCGCAAACCGGAAACGAAATCATGGCCCTGTTCGATCGCCTGCATGGTGAGGGCAATACCATTGTCCTGGTCACACACGAGCATGACATCGCCGAATACGCTCACCGCGTAGTCCACATCAAAGATGGAGTGGTCGAGCGCGACGAGCGGAAAAAATAATTTTAGTTTAAGTGTGAATCGCTGGCAGTCCGAAGTTCAGCGCTAGCGGCTTGATCGATCCTAAGTCGAGTCCGAATGCTGAACTCCGCTAGCCTGCAGCCGATTTTTCCGGCAGCAGGCACCGCTGCCTCATACACTTTTCAACGACGCCACTGCCACCTGGTCACGCCCGCCGCGCTTGGCCTCATACAGTGCGGCATCGGCCGCCGCCATCAACTCCTTGGGCGACACGCCATGCTCGGGAAACACCGCCACTCCAACGGAAATTGTGAGCATCCCCATCGACCTGCCCTGGTGCAGGACGGTCAGTTCCCTCATTTTCATTCGCAGCCGCTCGGCGCGCGCGGACGAAGCTTCCAGATCCGCCGTCGGCAGGATGACCACAAATTCCTCCCCGCCGAACCGGCATACGAAATCCTCAGCCCGAATACTCTTGGTCAGGGACGCTCCGGTTTCGCGCAATACCGCATCGCCTGCATCGTGACCATAGGTATCGTTGAAACTTTTGAAATGATCCAGATCGATCATGAGGATCCCGAGAGACTGCCCCGCCCGGCGCGGCGCGCCGGACTTCGCGATCCAGCATTTCTTCCAGATACCGCCGGTTATAAAGACCGGTTAGGGCATCCCGCACGGATTGGGTGCGCAGCGCTTCCCGCAGCCGGATGTTGGCAATCGATAATCCAACCTGTCCGCGCAAATGTTGTCTTGAACGAAATCTCCGATGGATCCAGTTGCGGCACTCGTCCGTGGCCTGAAGATGCAGTATACCGAGCGTTTCACCCTGGGCCAGGATCGGGATACACAAATATGTGTTCTTCACGCCTGCCGCGTGTGCGCACCGCGCTGTCGAATCGCCTGCCAACACCAGATGCGGATGCCCCGTGCGCAGAGCCCAGCATGAGATGGCTCAAATTCCATCGCCGGGAACTGGCAATCGGCTCCACGCGCCAGTCACTTCGGCCACGCTGCGCGAAGCATCCAGCAATGCCATCGCTCCCCGGGCGGCGGGAAATATCTTGGGCGCAAAACCCAGCGCGGCCGCGAACACTTCCTCCCGGCTGACGCAACTCTGCAGCAGTTCGCCCATCTTCGCCAGCATGGTTGCCCGCTCCGAGCGTTTTTCAAGTTCCCGCCATCATTCTTTCGTTCTGCTGATCGAGTTCTTTGCGGGCATAATCCTTTTCGACATTTCCTCCTGCAGCGGGTATTGGTGTCAGCCAATTGCATGGTCCGCTCCAGAATCTGCTCTTCCAGAATCTGCTGGTTCTGCTTCTGATCTTCGATGTCGGTGCAAGTGCCGAACCATTTGACGATCTTTCCCTCGGAGTCGCGGATGGGATTGGCCCGGCATAGGAACCATCGATAGGTTCCATCTCTCCCGCGCAGGCGATACTCCACCTCGTACGGTTCTCCCGTGCGCAGTGCGCTTTCCCACTTCTCAGCGCAAAGGCAAATCATCGGGATGGACCGTCAGCCGTCCATCCTGTGCCCCGCATTTGCTCGAACGTCATATCCGGTGTAATCGAACCATCTCCGGTTGAAGAAGTCGTCCGCACCGTCGGGATCGGCGGTCCAGATGATCTCGGGAACCGCCTCCGCCATGGTCTGGAAATACAACTCTCGTTCCTGAGCGAGGTTGAGATCGCCCTTCTGGCGCCATGAACCGGTCGAAAACGGATGAGGCGATGGCCGCGGCCAGCACAAAGAAACAGCTCGCGCTGATTGCCACAATGCCGATCGTGGAAATGCTGATGGCGTCGGGTGAGATCGGGCGCAGATGCCAGAGCGGTAGAAGCTCGCGGCCCACATCCCGGTGTAGTGCATCAATGGAATGGCGCTGCCCATGACCAGCGCGCTGATGAATTTTTCGCCGGGTTGTATGCTGCTCATCGCGCATCCGGAAGGCAAGTCGCAAGGCCACCAGAGAGACCGCAATGGCCAGCAGCGATCGACAGCGCGACAATTTTGCGGTCGTACACAATTATGGCCGAACAGCGCATGGCGGCCATGCCGATATAGTGCATGGCCGCAATGCCGCTGCCCATGACCATGCTGCCTGCGATTTCCTGCCAGAGACTCATCGTCGGACGGCTGACTACGAACAGAGCAACCGCGGAGGCGGAGATTGCAGCTAACAGCGAAAGCAGCACGGTGGGAAGATGGTAAAAAACCGGTATTGGCATGCTTAAGGCGAGCATGCCGACATAGTGCATCGCCCAGATTCCCAGGCCCATCGCTGAGGCCCCGGCGCTGAGCCAGACCGCTCGCACCCAGCCGCGCGCCGAGGTTACGCGTCCCGCCAGATCCAACGCGGCATACGAAGCGAACATTGCCAGCACGACGGAGAGCGCCACCAACCGGTAGTCGTAGCTCGCCGTTTAATACTGTCATCGAATTCATCTTTGAGGCCAAGCGAAGGCGACTGACGCAGCCACACATCCTGCTGATCCCTACATTGCATATCGGCGGCATCTGCCGTCCGCGTGATTAGAGGTCTCTAAGATTTCGGTTGAATCCGCAGTCACCAGTCGGAAAATCAGCGTCAGCGTTGTGAAGCGCTGATGTTTCGTGACGCAGAAATATCAAAGAGCCTCTCTGGCGAGAGGCCTTTGTGAGAATCAGAGTTTAAGTAGGATCGGCTTCGGTTATGGCGTCGTGCTTGCGGGTCGCGAAGCCGTATCGTGTCCGGACGCGGAGTGGCCGGCAATGAAAAAGTTGTGATCGTAGAGATTGCGGTACATGTGTCCGGCAATCTCCGCGGCTTTCGGACCGAACGTGGGCCGTCCGCCTTGCAGGAAAACCACCACGACGACGCGTCCACTGCTGGTATTCGCATAGGAGGCAAACCAGCCGAAGCGAGTGCCGGCGTGGGAGCAGGTCCCGGTCTTGCCCAGGATCTCTTCCTCGCTGAAGTTGAGCCCCAGGCGGCGCGCCGTACCATACTGCACCGCGCCAGCCATGCCATCAGAGATTTCAGGAATCAGCGGAGCGATATCCAGTTGCCGCTTGATGCGCGGCTGAAAATTCGCGATTTCTTCCGGCGAGGTGGGATGCTGCAGGTAATAAAGCGTGCCTCCGTTGGCGATCGCGGAAACCATCGCGCCCAACTGCAACGGCGTCATGGAAATACCTTCGCCGAACGAACACATCTTGCCCACGCCGCCCAGCTTTTCCGGAATCACTTCGTCGGGATAAGTCCCCAATTGTTCGCCCGGAATATCGTAGCCGGCCAACTCACCCAAGCCATATTCATGGGCGTAATAAGCGACTTTCTCGAATCCCAGTTTGCGCCCCAGCGCTTCGAAGTATGCGTTGTTGGAGTGGGCCAGAGCCTCGGTCAGGTTCATGCGGCTGCGGCCGCCGAGCGGAACTTCAGTTTCTTTCGAAACCACGCCTTCATTCAGCGCCGCCAGTGCCACGGAAAGTTTGATGGTCGAGCAAGGTTGCGCGCCGCTCGAGAGCGCCAGCTTCTGATTCACCATGGCCAGCACGCGTCCGCTGGTCGGCTCAATCGCGACCACCGTGCCGTTCATGTTGCCCAAGGCATCAATCGCCGCCTGGCGCACAACCGGATCTTCGCCATCAGTGATATCGCCGCCGGTAAGCCCTTCGGCGAACGAACTCATGAAAAAGCGCTCGTGATAGCTGTGTCTTGACTGTCCAGCCGGGGCTGCTGGCCGAGGTTCGCGTCACCTCGTCTTCGGCTGCTCGTGTTGCGCACGGCGGTGCTGCGCTGCCCGCGCTGTGTGCGGTCGTGCTGCGGCTGCTCGCCAAATGCCGCATGCGGCGCCGGGTGCGCTGGCTCTCGCTCAGTTTCGCGGATTTCGACTTAGCTGGTATTCAGCGGGTGCGGGTTGACGTGCGCCGCCCACATTGCCGGCGCTAAACACAACCCCGCTACCATCACTACCAGACGAAGACAGCGCGTTCCCAACTTGGACATCTCGATTCGTTCCCTGATCTTCTTAAATACGAGCTTCCTAAAATACGATCTTCCCAAATGCGAGTTCCCTAATTACGGATTTCGGAAGACGCTGGATCCCGCTTCCTACTATTTCGATGCACGAAGCCTGCCAGTCGGCCGGCCTTGCCGGTAACTTCGCCATCTCCGCGATACTACGAGAGTTACTGCGTTTCAGGCAATAACAAAGTTTTTATTGCGGCAAATACTTAATTTCGATCTAACCCATTATGGAACAAGTACTTAAACGGAAATTACTTCGTTCCACAGCCTCCAGTAACAGTTACCCAGTTACTGAAACGATACTCCTCTTTGCGCAAAGTTTTTCCTCTTTCGACCGTGGCCAGCGTCAGCAGAACAGTATCCAGAATGCGGACAGCTTCTTCGCTCGATCACTGGTCACTGACCACTGACCACTGCTCTTACATCACTTCGCCGCGCTTGCGCAGAAATGCCGGAACATCCAGATCGTCCTGCTCGAAGTTCGCGACCATCGCGCTGCGCATGGAATCGAGCGAAATCACTTCGCCTCCCACATTTGCCATCGCCACCGGAAACGGGCTCCGCCATTCTCGGCTCCTCCATCATCGATTCCGGCATCGGCTCAGGGAACGACGGCGTGGATCTGCCGGGCCCACCGGATCGGGAAAATCCATATCGAGAAACCCATGGCATCGTCGTGCGATGCCGCGAAGGAGTGATGCGCGCGGCTGACGGCTGCACCGCGGCACTTCCTGGAAGCCGGTGGCGATCACCGTGATCTTCACCGCGTCCTTCATCTTCTCATCCATCACAGCGCCGAAAATGATATTGGCATCCTCATGCGCCGCGCTCTGGATGATGGTGCAGGCCTGCTGCACCTCGGCCAGCTTCAGCGAAGCCGAGCCTGTGATGTTGATCAGAATGCCGCGCGCTCCATCGATCGCGCCCGCCTCGAGCAGCGGAGACGCAATCGCCCGCTGCGCCGCTTCCGATGGTGCGATTCTGCGCCACTCGCCGTTGCCGTGCCCATCACCGCATAACCCATGCGCGCCATGATTGTTTTCACGTCGGCGAAGTCGCGGTTGATGATGCCGGGAATCGTAATGATGTCGGAAATTCCCTGCACGCCCTGCCGCAGAATGTCGTCGGCAATGCGGAACGATTCGAAGAATCCCGCATTCTCCGCGACGGCCAGCAGCTTTTCGTTGGGAATCACGATCGTCGTGTCGACCGATTCCATTAATTCAGCAATGCCTTTTTCGGCTTGCGTCATCCGCCGCTTGCCTTCAAAAGAAAATGGCTTAGTGACCACGGCAACGGTAAGCGCGCCCATTTCGCAGGCCAGCGACGCGATGATCGGAGCCGCGCCGGTGCCCGTGCCGCCGCCGAGGCCGGTGGTGACGAACACCATGTCGGCGCCTTCGAGCGCTTCGATGATTTTGTCAGAGTCTTCAAGCGCCGCCTTGCGCCCCACTTCCGGATTCGCGCCTGCGCCCAATCCATTGGTAAGCTTCACGCCCAGCTGCAGCTTCACCGGCGCGCGCGACAACCGCAGCGCCTGCAAGTCGGTATTAGCGACGATGAACTCGATGCCCTCCACTCCGGCATCGATCATGCGGTTCACCGCGTTGCCGCCGCCGCCGCCCACGCCGATGACCTTGATCTTGGCATCGTTGAGAGGCTCTTCGTTGAAGCTGATGCGAATGCTCGAATCTTTTGTCATGTTCTCCACCTCGCTGTAATTTCGTGTCCGCCGTTACCGCCTGTGTAGAAGTGATCAGTGGCTGGTGGTCAGTGGCCAGTAAAACCTGTGCCGCGTTGCATCCCGGTTTTGCTGACCACTGACCACTGCTCTTTCATCCCACCAACATCGCCTTCAGTCTCGATCCCCACCGATCCCCTTGAAACCCGCGCGCCACCCGCGCCCGCTGTCCGTAGTTCACCATGCCGAGCACCGTGGCGTACTCCGGTTCCGCCAGACGTGGCCGGCATTTTCGCCAGAGGCGTTGGCCACGACAGCCGCACGGGCCGCCGCAACACCGACTCCGCCACATCGAAAATTCCCGGCAGCCGCGACCCGCCGCCGCTCAGCACCATGCCGGCCAGGCACGCCTCGAACATCCCGCTCTGCCGCAGGGTTTCGCGCATCATCTCGAACAGTTCGCGCGCTCGGGGCTCGAGAATTTCCGCCACCAGCCGCTGCGGCAGCAAACGCGAAGGCCGGTCGCCCACCGACGGCACCTCGACTTCATTCCCTTCCGGAATCAACGTGACGATGGCATTGCCGTACATTTTCTTGATCTTTTCCGCCTCCGCCAGCGGCGTGCACATGCCCACCGACAAGTCGCTGGTGAAATGGTCGCCGCCGACCGGAATCACTCCGGTGTAAGCCACCGCGCCCTGCAATAAAAACCACCAGCTCCGTCGATCCTGCGCCGATATCCGCCAGGCAAACTCCCAACTCGCGCTCATCGGCCCGCAGCACGGAATCGGCCGCCGCCAGCGGCTCAAACACAGTGTCATCCACATGAACGCCCGGCGCGATTCACGGCCGTTATCACGTTCTGCGCCGCGCTCGCCGCCGCCGTTACCAAATGAACCCGCACCTCCAGCCGCGCCGCCATCATGCCCAGCGGATCGTGCACGCCCGCCTGATCGTCGAGGATGAATTCCTGCGGCAGAAGGTGCAGCACCTCGCGATCCTCCGGCAGAGGAATCGCCCGCGCCCGCTCCACCGCCTGCTTGATCTCGTCGCGCCCAATCTCCCGTGGACGCGTGCCCAGGCTGATGCCGCCGTGGCTGTTCACCCCGCGCACGTGCGCTCCTCCGATGCCCACGATGGCGTGCTCCACTGCCGCACCTGCCACATCCTCGGCCGCTTCCACTGCCTTCTGAATCGCCGCGACGGCTTTGTCCAGCTCCACGATCACGCCTTTGCGCGAGCCTCGCGATTCCGCCACGCCGTGCCCGCGATAGCGCAGGCCGCTATCGGTGACCTCCACCATGAGCGCGCACGTCTTCGCGCTGCCTACGTCAATCGCCGTCAAAAAATTTCCCTGCTGGTTCGCCATTCTTTAATTAGTCCCTATAGTCCATAAATTCTCCAACCAGACTTCTCTGGACTGCCATCAACTCTCACTGCCCCGGCCCCTGATTCGCCTGACTCTTGGCAACCGCCGGACTCGGCTTCTGACCGCCGCCGCTGACCAGACAGATTTCTTCGGCTCTGCCATGGATTCATGTGCGGGTTTCGCCCGAAAGCGCTGTCGTTCTTCGCTGCTGCGGTTTTCCGCACGCCTTCACCGACGCTCTCTTCTTGAGCTCGTGCGCTCGTCGAGGGCGGTTTCCTTGGCGCCGATCTGTTGCACCTTTCGGATCAAGTTTCTTCTCCGTCAACTCGAAAGCAGGCTTCGGCACAGGGCGGTCACGCGGGGCGATACGGGTAACCAGTGCCGCCCGCTTCACTCCCGCCGCTGCTGCCGCCTTGACCGACGCCGGACTCAACACCGCCTGCTTCGCCGTTCGCTGCATATCTCGGGATTCACGATGATCTGGTTGTCGTAGCGCAAATCGACCGACTCCAGCTTCTGAAACTGCTGCCGCCAACCCTGCGCATGGCTCACATAAATTTTGTAGCGCCGCAGATAATCCGAAGATCCCAGATGCACCAGCACATCGCCCGCCGGATCATTCACCCGCACCTTCACATCTTCCAGATCAGAGAGATCCACTTCACTCAGATCCTGCGAATAGCGCGCGCCGCCCGAGTCCAGATCGCGCACCATCTCGGCATATGTCTTCATGCGCGGCGCCCGCGTGGAAAGCGGCTCGCCCGGATTCATTCCCAGAATCACGGGGAAAGAATATTTGTGCTTCGGGCGTCAACTCCATCAGCGTCCCGCCAGCATCGATCAATGACATGCGCGGGCCGACGCGCGCGAACGCAACCGGCGTGCGCTCGTGAATTTCCACCTTCAGGCGATTGGGAACAAAGCGCATCACGCTGGCCGATTCCACCCATGGAATCTGCTCCAGTTGCGCCTTCTGCTGGGCCAGCGGAATGAAAAAAATGTTGCGCCCGATGTCGGCGCCCATTACTTCCATGATTTGCGCCTTGGTCACGTTCTGCATGCCCGTGACTTCAATGTTGTCGCTCGATTCCACGCGGAAGCGCCACGAATGCTCGCCGTAGTGATACAGCCAGGCAGCGCCTAATGCGGCCAGGCAGCACACGCACCGGCAGCCACGGCAGCCCACAACAAACGGTTGGCAGTTTTCTTAGGAAGAGAACTTCGGCGGGCGGAGACGCGCTTTTGCCCGCGCAGAAAGGGAGATTCCTCGTCCACATCCAGGTCGACCAGGCGCGCGTCGTCGATCTCCTCCCGCGCAGCCTCGCGCTGGGTGGATACAACTCCTCCTGCAAGATGGTGGAACCTGACTTCCGCGCCATCAGTTCAGGTCAGTTGTCGCTAGAGGAATCGCTGAGCCTTCAAACTATAACTTTTTTTCGCGAATTGAGATAGACAAAATATTGGTTCTTTTGCACAGGCAGGAACCGGATTGGGCACTTCTCGAAAAACGCGAGAAGCGGCGCATCCTTGTGGCGCAATCTCAGTACCGAGGGTCTCCTGAATTCCCCCGTTTGATCTAATATTCGATTGAGAATGTCCGCCGCCTTGTGCTCATTATCTAGCGCTCTTTATCTAACTCCCTTTGCGAGAAGTGGGGCGTTCCAGCCGGGGCACCGCATTAATTTTCGAAAACCCGACGATTGAAGCCATTGACGATCGAGCGGACTACGGCGAATTGAGATGCATCGCACTTGGGTTGTCGGGTGAGAAGGTGCTGCATGTCGTCTACACCTGGCGTGGAGAAAACATCATTCGCATCATTAGCGCAAGGAAGGCCAACCGGCATGACGCGGAAAAATACTACCGTGAGATATCCGCTTAGCGCGATCAAGAGAAAAATCTCCCGCGGCGCCAGCAAAACGCGCGCCGCCGCGCCGGAGGCAGCGCCCCTCGGTGACGATTTTTGGAAACGCGTCGGGATCGTCATGCCGCCGGGCAAGACCTCTGTTCACCTTCGCGTTGACAGCGACGTATTCGACTGGTTCAAGAAACAAGGCGAGGGCCATCTCACCCGCATGAACGCGGTTTTGCGCTCCTACGTCGAGGCGCACAAACACTAGCGCTGCCCGCCTCGTCTAATTCCAACCGCTCGCGACAGCATTGCGGCGGGTCACTCCAGTGCGCCTCGATTCCCAGGAACTGGCTGGCGAAGTAACTAACACTTGACAATATGTAAAGTAAGCTTTACTTTTCTGGGAGAGGTGTTGCTCTTATGACAAATCGAACGTTTTCTTCCCGCTTCACCCGCCCTGTCTTTCTCTGGGCGGTTGCCGCCGCGCTAACGGAGCTCCTGGTGACATGGCTTGTCGCTCACAAGCAACTTCCGAGGTGGCTGGGGCTGCTGCCGCTTGTGCCCTACATGTTCTTCTTCGCGGCGATGGTCCGCAGCGTTCTGAAGATGGACGAGATGCAAAAGCGCATCTGCCTTGAGTCGGCATCCCTTGCGTTCCTGTTGAGTCTCATCGTCATTTCTTTTTTCGGCGGCATCGAGCAAGCCGGAATCGGCCGTCCACCGTGGGAGGAGGTAGGAGGCCTCATGATGCTGCTCTGGGCCGGCGTCTACGCGGTTTCAGCCTGGAGGTACCGATGAACCCGCGCCGCGCCACTGATTGCAAGAAAACGAGTTGCCCGCGGGTGTTTGCGCGATGAAAAACCGCCTCCGAGTTCTCCGGGCAGAACGCGAGTGGTCCCAGGCAGATCTGGCTGGCCGGCTCAAGGTATCGCGCCAAACCGTGAATGCCATTGAAACCGGGAAGTACGACCCAAGCCTCCCGCTGGCTTTTGCTATCGCGCGATTGTTCGAGCAACCCATTGAAGCCATCTTTGAACCCGGCGAGAACAAATCTGCCGGCTGACGGCGCCAGCCTGTTCCCGGTGACGACCAAAATATTTCACAATCAACCAAAAGGAGAATTACCTCATGAACCTGCATAGAGAGTTACGTTTCGGATTTTTGGCGGGGCTGGTGACCATGATCGTATCCACATTGGTCCTTGGCGCCATGGCAACGACCTTCTCACCGGCAATCGGCGATTGGGAGGGAAAGATCGATACCGGCAAGGGCAGCTTGCGTGTGATTGTACACATTTCGCAGGCAGCCGACGGCAAATTGGCCGGAAGCCTGGACAGCCCCGACCAGGGCACTACCGGGGAAGCGATCGACTCCGTCACTTACGAGGAGCCCGTTCTACACTTTGCAATCGAACGCTTCGGAAGCAGCTTTGACGGCAAGATGAACCACGACAACACGGAAATTACCGGGGAGTGGAAACAGAGCGGCCGGTCGCTGTCGCTTGTGTTCCAGCGCCACAGTAAGTAAGCGCAGCACAAGAAAGCGGACGCGGCAGTTTCGCCGCGCCCGCCTTTCCAGGAGACAACTCAAGGACCCTAAATTGGCCCAGTACGCAAGTCGACCCGCACCACGGGAGCCGGGACTCTGACCATCGGCACCCGCGGAACCCTAATGCGGGGAACGTTGACGCGCACCCGCGGACAGCTCACAACGGGAATTTCCTCCGTGTTAAACGCAACCGGAGTCAGCCGGACAGGGGCAACTTGCGCTTCAATCCGCGCGCGTTGCGCTTCCACTCGAGCCAGCACCGCTTCCTGCCGCGCTGACATTGCCTCAAAGTGTGCCATGCCCCTCTGCGTCCGGGCTATCTGCGTCCGAGCTATCGTGCTCTGGAACCGCGCCACTGCCGTAGCCAATCGGCAGGACGCAGTCTCGTTTCGCGCAGCCACCAGGCTGGCCCGTCCCATGAATCCGTCAACCCGCTCCGAAGCCAGATCGACCACGGCCTCCGACTGTTCAGTAACCTGATCCGCAATGCGGTGCGCCCAGGCAGCGCCCCCATCGTGATAGAAGCCATTCAACCCAAGGGCCAATACCCCAGCCGTTAACCATGCCCAAGCCTGTGTAGTTTTCATCGCCTTATCTCCATCTGGCACATTGGACGAACCGGTGCAGAATCGGTTAGCAATGGAAGATACGAGGGCTACTAAAAATTAGTTCCGTAGCGCCGCCGTCGGGGAAGCAAGTCGGTCGCAGGAAGGTTCACTACCTCATTCCCGCTCCTTAAGCTTCTCCAAAACCATCGGCCCCAACTGCGAAACGCTGCCCGCCCCCAGGGTAAGAATCATGTCCCTATCTTCGGCTGCGGCCGCAGCCGAACTCACCGCATCCGCGAACGAACTCATATACTGGGCATTCCGTCCGCCCTTCTCTCGGATGGCCCTCGCCAGCGCTTCCCCGCTGATTCCCTCAATCGGTTTCTCGCTCGCTGCGTAAATATCGAGCACAAACAACGAATCCGCATCCCCAAACGCCGTGGTGAAATCCTCGATCAGATCGCGTGTACGCGAGTAGCGGTGCGGCTGGAACACCACATGAACCTTGCGGAACCCGCACTGCCGCGCCGCCGCCAGGGTCGCCTTAATCTCGGTAGGATGGTGCCCGTAATCGTCAATCACGCTTACGCCTGCCGCCCGCCCCCGCAACTGAAACCGCCGGTCAACGCCGCGGAACCGATCAAGAGCGGCGCGGATCGCCTCCACTTCCACATCCAGCCCCACGCCTACCGCAATGGCTGCTGTCGCATTCAGAATGTTATGCACTCCCGGCACATGCAACGTGAACTCGCCCAGATCTTTCCTGCGATAACTCACGCGAAAGCGGCTTAAAGGCGTGCCGTCGCCGGGCACGTTCGACGCGGCAGAATTCGCTTCGAGCTTGATCCAGAAATCCGATCCCCGCTTGGTCCCATACGTCACCGTCCGGCGCTGCACCTGCGGCAGCAACCGCCGCAGCATCGGATCGTCGTTGCATGCCACCACCATCCCGTAGAACGGCACGCGGTCCATGAACTCCAGAAACGTTTTCTTCACGTCCCGCATGTTGCGGTAGCAATCCATGTGCTCACGGTCGATGTTGGTCACGACCGATAGGATTGGAGACAATTTCAAGAAAGACCGGTCACTCTCATCCGCCTCGGCCACCAGATATTGCGACTTCCCCAGCCGCGCATTCGACCCCATCGCATCTACGCGCCCGCCCACCACCACGGTGGGATCAAGCCCGCCGCCTGCCAGCACCGCCGCCACCATGGAAGTCGTAGTCGTCTTGCCGTGCATCCCGGCAATGGCGATGCCATACTTCAACCGCATCAACTCCGCCAGCATTTCCGCCCGCTGAATCACGGGAACGTGCAACTCGTGCGCCTCGACGACCTCGGGATTCTCTGCCGCAATCGCCGAACTCGTCACCACCACTTCCGCTCCGGAAATATTCTCCGCGCGATGTCCTTCAAACACCGCGGCACCCAGCCCGGCCAGCCGCTGCGTGACCGCAGAACTCTTCAGGTCAGATCCTGAAACTCGATAGCCGAGATTCAGCAGCACTTCGGCAATCCCGCTCATGCCGATCCCGCCAATCCCCACGAAATGAATCTGCTGAATCTTGGCAAACATGTTTTGTGAACCCTACGCTCTGTCATCCTGAGCGAAGTAAGTGCTTCGCAAAAGCGAAGCGCTTACGCAGTCGAAGGATCCCTGCCACCGGGACGCGACCGCGAACTTGTCGAGGAGTTCTCGGCACTTCCGCCTTCATCGCGGCACCCTGCGTTATCCTTCAATTCCCGCCACCCGCGCGGCCATCGCCGCAATATCCCGCGCCGCATTGGGATGCGCCAGCCCGCGCGCCGCCGCACTCATTTGCTCGAGTCGCCGCGGATCGCCCAGCAAAGCCGCAATCGTCTCCGCCAGCCACACCCCCTCCAGCTTGGACTCTTCGACCACGACGGCCGCACCGGACTGCGCCAGCGCTTCCGCGTTCACCCGCTGATGATCGTCCGCCGCCCGCGGAAACGGCACAAAGATCGCAGGCTTCCCCGCAGCCGTAATTTCCGCCACCGTGCTCGCGCCCGACCGGCACACCACCAGATCCGCCCGCGCAAACGCCCCCGGCATGTCTTCAATGAACTTGAAAACTTCCGCGGACTCACCCATCCTGCTGCTGAAAGACGCATACGCTGCCAGCGCGTCATTATAGTCACGCTCGCCCGTCTGATGAATGATGTGAATCCCGGGCGCCTGCCGCCGCAACTCCGGCAGGCACCGGATCATGGCTTCATTGATCGCATGCGCGCCCTGGCTTCCGCCAAACACCAACAGCGTTGGAGTTCCTCCGCGCTTGGCTGGAATCTCAAAGAACGCCTGCCGCACCGGCACCCCGGTTACTTCCGCATGACGAAAATATTCTGCCGTCTCCTCAAAATGCACCGCCGCTCCAGACACAAACCTAGCCACCACCCGGTTGGCAAATCCCGGCACTACATTCGGCTCAAACGCCAGCGTCGGAATATGCTTCACCACCGCCGCCAGCATCGCCGGCCCCGACGCATATCCCCCCACGCCAATCACGACGTCAGGCGCAAACTCATTCAGCATGCGGCTCGCATCCCATACCGCGCGCGGCAAATCGAACGCTGTCTTCGCCCGCGTCATCATGCTGACATTCTTCAGCGCCCCCACTCGCACCAGTTGCAGAGGATACCCAGCCGCCGGAACCAGACGGTTCTCGATCCCGCGCGCCGTCCCGATAAACAGCACCTCGGCCTCATAAGTTTTCTTGAGTTCGTTGGCGATAGCCAGCGCCGGGATCACATGACCGCCCGTCCCGCCGCCCGCCAGAATGGCCCGCATCAGGTGACTATAAATGATTGAGCGATCGACCCATTGAGTGATTGAGCGATTGAGTCATTGAGCGATTGACCCTCCGAACGATTTTCAATCACTCAATGACCCGATCACTCAATGACTCAATGCCTTCACTCCGCCTGCTTAGTAATATTCAGCAGCACACCCACGCAAGCCAAAGTCACAAACAGTGACGACCCTCCATACGACACCAGCGGCAGCGGAATCCCCTTGGTCGGCATCATCCCGAGCACCACGCTGATATTGATGAACGCCTGCAGCACCACCATGCTCGTAATCCCCACCGCCAGATAGCGCCCGAAGACGTCTTCCGTGCGCCACGACACACGCATCCCACGCCACAAAAAAATAGCAAACAGCGTCACCACCAACATCGCCCCCACTAGCCCCAACTCTTCCGCAGTCACGGCAAAAATAAAATCAGTATGCGGCTCCGGCAGATAGAACAGTTTCTGCTTGCCTTCCATCAGTCCCGTGCCAGTCACGCCTCCCGTGCCCACCGCAATCAGCGACTGAATAATATGGAACCCGGTCTTCTGCCGGTCGGCATACGGATTCAGAAATGCCAGAATGCGGTCGCGCCTCCAGCTCACATGAAAAATCAGAAAATAAAGAGGCACCAGCGACGCCGCAAACGCATACCCGAAATACCGCAGCCGCATCCCCGCCACATACAGGATGCAAGCCGCAATCCCGGCACAAGCAATCGCCGTACCGAGGTCGGGCTGCAGCACAATCAGCCCCAGCAGCACCAGCACAGGCGCCGCCGCCGGCGCCAGCGTGTTGCGCCAGTCGTCCATGGTCTTCGCGCGCCCCTCAAGAAAGTAGGCAAGAAACAGAATCAGCACTGGCTTGGCCAGCTCCGAAGGCTGGAAGGAAAACGCGCCCACGCGGAACCAGCGATGCGTATTGTGCGAGCGGTCCAGAAAGAACACCGAGATCAGCAGCAGCGTGGTCAATCCCAACAGCGAAAAAACAATTGCGGGATGCTTGTAGCGCCGGTAATCCACCCGCATCGCCACTACCATCGCAACCAGCCCCGCCGACGCCCAGATCAACTGCTTCAACAAAAACGCATACGGAGACCCGAACCGCTCCCGCGCCATCACCGCCGAAGCCGAAAACACCATCACCAATCCCACAAACACCAGCAGCATGGTCACAGTAAACAACCAGCGATCGACGCTAACCCGCTTTGCCATGGGAAGTTCATTTCAACACGGAGCGGCGGACGCGCGAGAAGGAATTGCTGATTGTTGATTGATGAATGTTGATTGTCTTGGTTCGGGGAGAGAGTTCTAATGCCGGATCGCCGATTTGATGTCGCGTCGACCGTGGACAACGTGGAGGATTCGTATGTTATTCCCGTCCACACGATAAATTACAACGTAGCTGCCGGCATTTATGCTCCGCAGGCCTTTGCGGATGTCGTCACGGCGCCGGCCGAGGTTTGGATACTTTGATAGCTGAAGAAACGTGTCCGTGATTGTTCCGACGACACGATCAGCAATTTCGAGGCTGCTACTTTCTACGGCGATATAGAACCAGATATCGTCTAACTCGGCTTTGACTTGTCGATTAAGTCGGACAGCCATCAGCGGCGGGCCGTTCGTTCGGCCTCAAGCCGTGCGCGACCACGCTGTTTCACACCTTCGGCGAGTTCATGCATGGACTGCTCGGTAACCTCGATACCCTCGCCACGATCCAGAGAAGCTTCTGCCGCATCCACTGCGGCTAAGATCTCCGCTCGGTTGCGTTCACGCTCTTCCCACAGCCGCAGGGCTTCCTCCACCGCATCCTCGGGACGGTGCAACCGTCCAGACTCGATGGCCTGCCGCACAAACGCTTCCTGATCGGGCGTCAGATGTACTTCCATGCCTCAAGCCTAAGAGCCGGGAATCGAGGTGTCAAGCCCAGCCCGGGTCGCAGTGGCTAAGCCGAAACGGGCTGTGCTCAGCGATGCGGCAACCTGCCGTATGCCAGGCAGTAGCCCGCCAGCGAGGCGACCACGAAGAAGAAAACGGCCTTCGCTCCCTCAAGAAAACTGCGCCGCATTTGTACCCGGCGCGCGTAATGCCACATAGCTCCGAATGAAAGGAGAAGACATCCCAACATCAGCTTCCTATTTGAAATGGAAATCTCTCCGACCGCGCCTAGTATGAAGACCGGCAGCCCCGACAAGACACAAGCCGGAGGGAACCAAACCCCATTGCCGAAATGGAAGAGCGGAGGGAAAATTCGGAACGTCCATATGCGGCCCGAGCATAGCATGCTCGGTCACCCGTCAAACCTTCCTGATTGACATCAGGTGAGCCCTGTGATTGATTGTCTGTCAGATCCTTGCGGCAGGGGCGACTCTCTATGACGAGACTCGGCAGGCATCCAGCGGCGGCGGCTCTCCTGCTACTAAGCGCCCTTGCAGCTGCACAAGACGACCACGCTAAACAGAAAGCCATTGACCAGACACGCCGGGTTGCCAAGAGCATTAAAGAGTGCGCTGAACAACTCACGGGCAACTGGCAAGACGAGTGCAAGGTCCACAAGCTCTACTCTGGACCGCCGACAAACGTCGAGTGGGATGTTGTGCCTTCCAAGACCGTCCGCTCACCATTTCAAGGAATTATAGAGTTCACGGTGCCGACACGTTTCCAGGACACTGACGTGACGGGTCAGTCAAAGAAGAGCCATCAGGAATGCGTCGAAAAGGAAGCAAGGATGGAAGCAATGGGTGCCCCTGCCCTAGCCGAACTCGAGAAGGAAGGCCCGAAATGGCGGGAGGGACACTATCGCTATGAGTTCGATGTGGGGTCCGATGCTCCGGAGCTTGTCAAGATGCTATGGGTCGTGAAGGATAAGGAGGACAAGACCGTGACGGAGGCTGCGAACAGCAGCGGGCGCGAATGCTGGGTAATGGCTGCCAAATCGATCGGTTCTGCAACACCCGAGGGTAAGTCGTCGGCACCGAACCCTTGAGACGTGGATCATCCTGTCTCGGCGAGCAGACACGTGATACCCTATGCTATGGAGATGCAAGTTATCGCCGTTGCGGACGATGGAACGCTGGGCAATTCGGCGTTCACCCCGAAGATATTCGACACGATCCATAGCGCGCGGATTGGTGCCATTCTCGCCGAGAACCCTCAGGACGTGCTGTTGCTGCAGACTCGGTTTCAGTGCCGGTCTAGTCGATTTGTGTTGGTAAATCAGGAAGGACTAGCAAAACTGAAAGCGCTGGACATGGAAATCATGCCGCTCGGTCAGGTCAATTCCACCGAGATGGTTGTCAAGACCAACATCCTCAGCCCCAGGATGGATTAAGTAGAAGATTCTTGACGGGCCAGCCCCCGCACAATCTCCTTAAACACCTGCCCCCGCTGCTCATAATTCTTGAACTGATCGAAGCTCGCACACGCCGGAGCCAGCAAAACGACATCCCCCGGCTGCGCCGCCGCGTTCGCCTTGCGCACCGCGTTCTCCAAAGTCTCGGCGTGCACGACCTCGACTCCCTTAATCTGCGACTCAATCTTCGCCGCCGCCGCCCCGATCGTGTATACGCGCTTCACCCGCTGACGCAGCAAATCGTTGAGCACGCTGTAGTCGCTGCCCTTGTCCTTGCCGCCAAGAATAAGGTGGATGTTTGCCGGAAACGATTCCAGCGCCTTGATGGTCGCATCCACATTGGTGGCCTTCGAATCGTTGTAATAATCGACGCCGCGGATCGTCGCCACGAACTCCAAGCGGTGCTCGACCGCCTTGAAGTCGCGCACCGCCTGCCGGATCTTCTCCGGGGCGCATCCCAGCAGCGCGCCTGCGCACACCGCCGCCAGCACGTTCTCCAGATTGTGCGCACCTTTCAGCGGAATTTCCGAAACCAGCATAATCTCGCGCTGCTGATTTTTCTGAAACGAAGCCCCATCGCGGAACAGAATGTTCCCCTCGCGCACCCACGCGCCCTGCTTCACTTCCTTCTGCCGGCTGAACCAGAACACCTGCGCCTGAGTCCGCGCCGCCATCGCCACGCAAGTAGGATCATCCTCATTCAGCACCGCGAAGTCATCGCCGCGCTGGTTCTCAAAGATACGCGCCTTCGCATCCACATAAGCTTCGAACGTGCGATGCCGGTCCAGATGATCGGGTGTCACATTCAACACGACGGCCACCTTCGGATGGAACGTCTGAATCGTTTCCAACTGGAAACTCGAAACCTCCAGCACGATCGCAGTCTCTCGCGTCGCCCGCTCCGCCAGAGAAATCGCCGGAGTCCCAATGTTCCCGCCAACCAGCGTCGGCAATCCACCAGCCGTCAGAATCTCTCCCGTCAAAGTGGTCGTCG
Organism: uncultured Acidobacteriaceae bacterium; assembly: GCA_963841125.1. Classification (GTDB taxonomy): domain Bacteria; phylum Acidobacteriota; class Terriglobia; order Terriglobales; family Acidobacteriaceae; genus Sulfotelmatobacter. The sequence continues at coordinate 32,196 of CAWJBH010000010.1, read as the reverse complement.
TGGTCTTTCCGTTCGACCCCGTGATGGCCACAATCGGTCCCGGCAGAAACCGCGCCGCCAGCTCGATCTCGCCGATCACCGCCTCGCCCATGGCGCGCGCCTGCACCAGCATCGGCGCATCCGTGGGAACCCCGGGGCTCACCACAATCAAATCCTGCCCCCGAAACGTGCGCTCCCCGTGCCCACCGGTCTCAACCGTAATCCCATGATCGAGCAGCGACGGAATCTCGTTGCGCAGTTCATCCCCGCTCTTGGTGTCGGAAACGGTCACCCGTGCCCCGTGCGCCTTCAAGAAAAGCGCCGACGCCACCCCAGACTTACCGAGACCAACCACCAGCACGCGTTTGTCTTTAAGTTCCATCAGTCGAGCAGTGGTCAGTGGTCAGTGGCTAGTGGTCAGTAAAACCAAAGGCCTTAACTGACCACTGACCACTGATCACTGACCACTGACCACTGCCCTTTCACCTCAGCTTCAAAGTCGTCAGCGCGAACAACGCAAACACCAGCGACGCAATCCAGAACCGCACAATAATCTTCGATTCCGACCATCCCATCAACTCGAAATGATGATGGATCGGCGCCATCTTGAAAATCCGCTTCTTCCGCAGCTTGTACGACCCCACCTGCAAAATCACCGATACCGCCTCGATTACAAACACTCCGCCAATAAACGGCAGCAGCAACTCCTGCTTGATGATTACCGCGACGGTCCCGATCGCGCCGCCCAGCGCCAACGATCCCACGTCTCCCATAAAAACTTCCGCCGGATGCGCGTTGTACCACAGGAACCCAATCGACGACCCCACCATCGCCCCACAAAAAATCGTCAACTCGCCGACTTGCGGCATGCGCGGAATTTCCAGATAAGTAGCAAACGTGGCGTGCCCGCTCACATAAGTCAGCACGGTCAGCGCGCCCGCCGCAATCACGGTGCACCCAATGGCCAGCCCATCCAGCCCGTCCGTAAGATTCACCGCGTTGCTCGAACCCACAATCACCAGAACCACGAAGCCGATAAACGGAAGAAATGCCAGAGGCCAGAGATGCGGAAACCGCTCCAGGCTCTGCACCACCAGATCGGGATGAAACTGCTTGAGAAACGGAACGATCAACTTCGTCGAATACATCCCATAAGTCTGCATGGCGATCAGCATCACAGCGATCACAATGCTGGTCGCAATCTGCAGACCCAACTTCGCCCGCCCGGTCAGCCCCAGATTCCGGCGATGCACAACTTTGGTGTAATCGTCGGTGAATCCGATCGCCGCGAACGCGCAGGTCGCAAACACCGCAATCCACACAAAGCGGTTGCTCAAGTCCGCCCACAACAGAGTGGGCACTACGATGGCAATCGCAATCAGCAGCCCGCCCATGGTCGGCGTTCCGGCTTTTTTCTGATGAGCCTTCGGACCTTCTTCGCGGATATATTGTCCAATCTGGAATTCACGCAGCCGGTTGATCACCAGCGGCCCCACGATGAGAGCGGTAAACAGAGCAGTAAGACTGGCAAACGCAGTGCGGAACGTCAAATAGCGGAAGATGCGAAACGGCGGAAAATAATGTTGCAGCTTCAGGAACAACAGCCAGTAGAGCAATCAGCCTCCGTCTCGTTCCAAAATTATTAACAGACTCCAGCTTGATTCCACCACGGAGACACTGAGTCACGGAGAAAATCAATGCTAGATTTTTCTTTCAGCAACCCCAGGATTACCTCTCTTGTCATCAGCCCTCGGGAGATTTTCCTTTCTTTAGTTTTCTCCCTGTCTCCGTGGTGAATGAATTACCTTCCGTCGTGCCGTGCCTTCCACACTTCCAGCGCCTTCTCCAGCTTCACTCCGCGCGAGGCTTTCATCAGAATCGCGTCGCCGTCCCGAGCCTCGCGCGCCAGCCATTCCCCGGCGTCTTCCGCCGTGGATACAAATTCCGCACGCATCCCCGCCTGCCGTGCAGCTTCTACCATGGCTTCGGCCAGTCCGCTCACACCCAGCAGCACGTCGATCTTTTTCTCCGCGACGTGCTGGCCCGCCTGCCGGTGCAATTCCTCGCCCGTTGGACCGAGTTCCAGCATCGCACCCGCCACTACAATGCGGCGCTGTCGCAGCCATCGCCGCCAACGCATCCACCATCGCATTCAGCGCTTTCGGATTGCAATTGTAACAATCGTTGATCACCGTGATGTTGCCCAGTCGTAGAACCTCTCCTCGTTTATCCGGCGGAGCCAGCCCGGCCAGCGCCTCCACCGCTTCCGAAGGCTTCAACCCGCGCTCCAAACCAACCGCCACCGCCGCCAGCGCATTCAGGACGTTGTGTTCCCCCACCAGCGGGAGCTCGCATGTTCGCGCACGCCTCCGATCACCACATCGAACTCCGTACCTTCCGCGCCGCGGCTCCGAATATTCTCCGCGCGCACGTCCGCAGTAGCCCGCGTCCCATACATCACGACTTTGCCCTTGAAGCCGCGGCCAAATTGCGAGGCATATTCATCGTCGGCATTCAACACGGCCGTGCCGTTCCCAGGCAACGATTCCACCAACTCGTATTTCGCCCGCGCAATTCCCGCCACCGAATCAAAAAACTCCAGGTGCACCGGAGCGACGTTGGTCACCACCCCAATCTCCGGCTGCGCAATCTTCGCCAGCGCCCGAATCTCCCCCGCGTGCGACATCCCCATCTCGATCACGGCCACGTCATGCTCCGGCTCGAGCTTCAGCAGCATCAGCGGCAAGCCAAAATGATTATTGAAATTCCCCTCCGACTTCAGCACCCGAAACCGCGTACTCAAAACATGCGCGATCGCTTCTTTCGTTGTCGTCTTTCCCATCGAGCCCGTCACTCCAACGAGCGGCTTGCCCCACAGCTTCCGCACCGCCATCGCCAGAATCTGCAGAGCAACCAGCGTGTCATCCACAGCCAAGAACCGCGCCCGATCGGGATAACGCCCCAACTGATCCTTGCGCACAACTGCCGCGACGGCCCCACGCCCGAGCGCCGACTCCACAAAGTCATGTCCATCCAGCCGCTCACCCTTCACCGCAAAAAAAAGCTGGCCCAGCCCCACCGTCCGCGAGTCGATCGAGTAACCCTGCGCCACATCATCCGGTCCAAACTCACCCGCAGCAGAAACAAACTCGGCGATCCTGGAAAGCGTCAGCTTCATCGCGTGGCCCCCGCAGCCTCGCACTCAAACCCCGCCGCGCGCAGCGCCCCACGCGCCACTTCCAGATCATCAAACGGAACCGCACCCACCCGCGTGATCTGCACCTTCTCGTGCCCTTTTCCTGCCAACAGCACGATGTCGCCCGGCCGCGCCTCAGCGACAGCCAGAGCAATCGCCTTGCGCCGGTCCGGCTCGACGCTGTACTTCACGCCAGTCTTCTGCAACCCCACCACCGCATCATTAATAATCGCCAGTGGATCCTCGCTCCGAGGATTATCCGAAGTCAGCACCACAAAATCGCTCCCGCGCCCTGCCGCCTCGCCCATCAGCGGACGCTTCTTGCGGTCGCGATCCCCACCGCACCCAAACACCGTCAACACTCTTCCCTTCGCGCCAGAAACCAACTCCCTCGCCAGCGCCGTCAGATTCCGCAATGCGTCGTCGGTGTGCGCATAGTCCACCACCACGGTGAACGGCTGGCCGCAATCCACGCGCTCAAACCTTCCCGGAACGCGAAGCCAGTTTGTCGATCCCCGCCGCAATCGCCTGCGCCGAACATCCGCGCGCATAGCCCGCTCCCGCCGCCGCCAGAATGTTGTACACATTCACGCGCCCGATCAGCGCCGAGAACACCGCAATCTTTCCCGATGGCGTCACCAGATCGAATCGCGTCCCCCGCGTCGTGATTTCCACTTTCTCCGCATGCAGGTCGCCGCGATCCCACCCGTATTTCAGAACGACGGAGCTGCGCTTCCGGCTGAACTCCGCCAGCTTCGCGCCAGCCTCGTCATCCAAATTCGTCACTACCGCCCGCGGAGCATCCGTCCCGCATCCCTCAAACAGCACGCGCTTGGCCGCGAAGTACTCTTCCATCGTCTTGTGATAATCCAGGTGATCGCGTGTCAGGTTCGTAAACACCGCCACATCAAACGGAACGCCAAACACCCGCTCCTGGGCCAGCGCGTGCGATGAAACCTCCATCACCGCGTCTGTCGCCCCGTTCCCCAGCGCTTCGCTGAAAATTCGATTCAGTTCCAGCGCCTCCGGAGTAGTATGCGGCGCGGGCAAAACCTTTCCCGCCACGTGATATTCAATCGTCCCGATCAGCGCGCTCTTCCGCCCCGCTGCCGTAAGAATGGATTCCAGCAGAAACGCCGGTAGTGCTCTTCCCGTTCGTCCCGGTAATGCCGGTGATCGCAATCCGCTCCGCCGGCTTCTTATAAAAATTAGCGCTAACCCGCGCCAAAGCTCGCCGCCCGTTCGGCACCACCGCCCAGGCCACACCCGCACGCGCCTTCTCTGCCGCCGAATCCGTCACCACCGCGACCGCTCCGGACGAAATCGCCTGATCGATAAACCGGTTGCCGTCGCTCGATTCGCCGCGCATGGCCACGAACAAGCACCCCGGCTTCACTCGCCGCGAGTCATATTCCACACTACTCACCACCGGGTCCCCGCTATGCGCAAGGACTTCCGCTCCATCCAGCACCTGTTGGAAGGTCATTGCTAGCGATTATATGGCACGGGCATTGCGCGGAAAGAAATTGCTGATTGTTGATTGCTGATTGTTCATTAAGAAATCGGACGCCAGCGCGAAAGGTTTTCAATCAACAATCATCAATCAAAAAATCAACAATTGAAGTTTGAGGTTACCAACGGCACATTCCCCATCCCACCGCCCGGCGATAACATTGTTCCCATGTCCACCGGAACCAGCCACGCCAAATTTCGCTGCGGCCAGTGTGAAATGTCGGAAGACCAGTGCGACTGCGACAAGTTCTGCGTCCTCTGTCAGTCACAACTCGACATCCGCATCTGCAAAGACGGACTTATGTACTGCGAACCCTGCCGCACCGCCTGCGACTACAAGACCTCTGACGCGGAATCCAGAGGGTATTAGCGCCGTCAAATCACCACCTCTTCCCGATACTCCCCGAACACCCTTCGCATGGCGTCTGAAATCTCACCCACAGTCGCATAAGCCTCAACCGCCGCAAGAATTCTCGGCATAACATTCTCCCCCGACCGCGCCGCCGCCTCAACCGCCCCCAGAGCGCTCTTCCACGGACCAGCGTCTCTCCGCGCGCGCAGTGCCCGCACCCGCTCGATCTGCTTCGGCTCCAGCGCCGGATCAATCTTCTGAATCGGAGTCGTCTTCTCCTCGTCCACCGCAAACCGGTTCACTCCCACCACAACCGCGTCTTCACGATCCACCGCCTGCTGATATTCGTAAGCCGCGTTTTGAATCTCCTGCTGCACGTATCCGCGCTCTATCGCCTTCAGCATTCCGCCCATCACTTCAATCTTTCCCAGATATTCCGCCGCGCGCTTCTCAATCTCATTCGTAAGCGATTCAATGTAATAAGACCCCGCCAGCGGATCCACCGTCTCCGCCACCCCCGACTCATACGCGATCACCTGCTGCGTGCGCAGAGCGATCCGCGCCGCCTGCTCCGTCGGCAGCGCCAAAGCCTCATCATAAGAATTCGTGTGCAGCGATTGCGTCCCGCCCAGCACCGCCGCCAGCGCCTGGATCGCCGTGCGCACAATGTTGTTCTCCGGCTGCTGCGCCGTCAGCGTCGAGCCGGCCGTCTGCGTGTGAAACCGCAACATCCACGACCGCGGACTCTTCGCCTTGAAATGTTCCCGCATGATCCGCGCCCACATCCGCCGCGCCGCCCGGAACTTCGCCACTTCCTCCAGAAAATTATTGTGCGCATTAAAAAAGAACGACAACCGCGGCGCGAACTGATCCACATCCAGCCCGGCTTTGATTGCCGCCTCTACGTAAGTCATGCCGTTGCCCAGCGTGAACGCCACTTCCTGCACCGCCGTCGATCCCGCCTCGCGCATGTGATAGCCCGAAATCGAAATCGTATTCCAGTCCGGAACGTTTTCTTTCGCCCAGGCAAACATGTCGGTAATCACTCGCAAGGCCTGCCGCGGCGGATAAATATACGTCCCGCGCGCGATGTACTCCTTCAATACATCGTTCTGCACCGTGCCCGAAAGTTTCCGGATATCTCCGCCCTGCCGCCGCGCCACCGCCGCGTACAATGCGAGCAGAATCGACCCCGTTGCATTGATGGTCATCGATGTAGAAATCTTCGTCAGCTCGATGCCCGCAAACAGCCGCTCCATATCTTCGATGGAATCAATCGCCACGCCCACCTTGCCCACTTCGCCCGCCGCCAGCACATGATCCGAGTCCATCCCAATCTGCGTCGGCAAATCAAACGCCACCGAGAGCCCGGTCGTCCCGTTCGCCAGCAAATATTTGTAGCGCTTGTTCGACTCATCGGCGTCGCCCATGCCCGCATACTGCCGCATGGTCCACAACCGCCCGCGGTACATCGTCGCCTGCACGCCCCGCGTAAACGGATACTCGCCCGGATATCCAACCTCACCCTCGTAGTCGGAGCCCTTGAGATCCGCCGGCGTGTAGAGCGCCTTCACCGTAATATGGGATGAAGTCTCGACCACCGCCGCTGGATTCTGGTTCGCTACCTTGATTGTGTCTGTCATATTTTCTTTGTCGTTCCGAAGCGCGCAGCACTCTTGTCATTCCGAAGCGCGCAGCGCAGAGGAATCTGCTGTCGCATGCAGCGCCACCAACCCCGCCACTACCGCCGACCCTTCTGCCTGACCCTCCAGAACGAACTAACTCCAAACCAGGCAAACGTCACTGTGAAGCAGATTGCAACCACCACGCCCCGCAACCCGGCCCGGCCAGCTGCATATTTTGCATACTCTCGAGCCGACTCAATCCCGCCAATCGCCGCCATCCCCAGGAAAACAACCCCGATAACCTCCAACCAGAGTTGATGCATTACCTTCCCGAAGGCGCGGGTCGTGGCAGCGACGGCGCTGGTCGCGGCTCGCACCGTCCGGCTGCGTTTGACCTGCTGCCCGGCAACGCGCGCCACCACCCCTAACTTTCGTACACTAGAAACCCTGTTCACGGCCTCGATTTTAACAGCCTGCGGCGCTACAATGACGCAAACCGGTGCCGCGCACGAAACGGTTCGGCGCCTGCGGGCATCTAAGGTGTAAGTTTCAGCAGCGTCACTCTCATGGCATCCACGCTCCCGGATCTCGCGCAGATGAAGGCCGGGATGAAGCACGCCTGGATGTCGGGCGATTTCGGCCGCATTGCTGCCTTTACTTCGGAAGCCGCCGAGGATTTCGTCAAGCGGATCGGCATTCGGCCCGGTTCGTCCGTGCTCGATGTAGCCTGCGGCACCGGCAATACCGCGATTCCAGCCGCGCGCGCAGGTGCCTCTGTCGTCGGCATTGATATTGCGTCGAACTTGCTTCTCCAGGCCCAGGAGCGAGCCGCCGCCGAAAGTCTCGACATTCGTTTTGAGAACGGCGACGCAGAAGAGCTTCCCTTTCCCGATCACAGTTTCGATGTCGTGCTCACCATGTTCGGCGCCATGTTTGCTCCGCGTCCGGAACGTGTGGCCTCGGAACTCGTTCGCGTCTGCAAGCCCGGCGGGGTGATCGCCATGGCGAACTGGACTCCCGACGGCTTTGTCGGCAAGAGCTTTCAAATCACGAGCAAAATGCTGCCGCCCCCGCCCGGAATCTCAGCCCCGGTGCTTTGGGGAGACGAGGCGACCGTTCGAGGGCGTTTCTCCTCTGGAGTTTCAGGATTGAAGATGACCCGCCAGAAATTCTGGTTTCACTATCCGTTCAATCCCGCGGAGACTGTGGAATTCTTCCGTCAATATTTTGGCCCGACGCAGGTCGCATTCTCCCGCCTCGACCATTCCGGCCAAGCCGCTCTGCGGGTTGAAATGGAATCGTTGTGGGCAGGCCATAATACTGCAAAGGACGGCACAACCAGGGTTGAAACTGAATATTTAGAGGTCACAGCAATTCGTGCATAAATCGATAGGAACGGATTGATCGGTCGCGACGGTGTAACTGCGAGGACGGCGGCGGCACATTACTAAGGGGGACTACGTGGATCAACAACTCAAACAGCTCATGAAGGAACTCGGCGAAGCTATCAATGAATCGCTCTCCGATTCCGAACAGATCGCCGAAGTCGTCTCCCGCATCAAAGAAGGCGGCTACGACATCTTCCTGGTCCTCGAAGCCACCATCGGCGTCAGCAAGCAGGGCGAAAAATCCTCCGACAAGACTTCCCTTGTCACCACTCTCTCCACCAACCCCGAATTTAAAATCAACGATCAGGACCTGAAGTTCCTGAAATCCCTCCGCATCAAAATCGAAGAAGAAAAAGAAAAGTAATCACGGGATCATTCTGCAATTTTGTCATCTGATCATTTTGAAGTCTTGTCATTCCGAACCGCGCTGAAAGCGCGGTGAGGAACCCGCTTCTTGCGTCCCTACCGGCACTCCATCCCACGTTCACGCCAACCCCTGCCCGTGTGCTAACATCTACTGTTTTCTGAGGTGGCTCCATGTCCATGAAAGACACTCTCGGAGTCCTTCTCGCTGGCGGCGCTGGAGAGCGCCTTTATCCTCTCACCCGCGACCGCGCCAAGCCCGCCGTCACTTTCGGCGGAATGTATCGCATCATCGACATCACTCTCTCCAACTGCCTCAACTCTGATCTGCGCCGCGTCTACATCCTTACGCAATACAAAGCGCTCTCGCTGAACCGCCACATCCGCGAAGGCTGGAACGTTCTGGGCCGCGAAGTCGGAGAGTTCATCGAAGTCCTGCCGCCCATGAAGCGGGTCAGCGATCAGTGGTATCAGGGCACGGCCGACGCGGTTTACCAGAACATTTATTCCATCGGCTCCGAGCAGCCCAAACACGTCCTCATTCTTTCCGGCGATCACATTTACAAAATGGATTACGGCAAGATGATGAAGCAACATCAGGATTCCTCTGCCGACATCACGCTCGCCACCATCCAGATCGATCTCGAGGAGACTTCCCGCTTCGGCGTGGTTGACGTCGACAAAGACGGCCGCATCAATGGCTTCGAGGAGAAACCCAAAGAAACGAAGCTGCGCTCCCCCTGGAACTCTGAGAAGGTCGCGGGATCGATGGGCGTTTACCTTTTCAACGCCGACGTGCTCATCCCAGTGCTGCTCAAGGACGCCGAGGACCCGACTTCCAGTCACGACTTCGGCAAAGACATTCTGCCCAAGATGGTCGACGACTACCGCGTCTTCGCCTACGACTTCCTCGACGAGAATAAGAAAGAGGCGCTCTACTGGCGCGATGTTGGCACGCTCGAGGCCTACTACGAAGCCAACATGGACATCGTCTCGGTCTCGCCCATCTTTAATCTCTACGACCACGACTGGCCCATCCGCACCCATCAGCGCCAATACCCGCCCGCGAAGTTCGTCTTCGCGGAAAAAGATCGCATGGGCACCGCGCTCGACTCCATCGTGTCGAACGGCTGCATCGTATCTGGCGGCGTCGTCAAGAATTCCATTCTCTCGCCTGACGTGCGCGTGAACTCCTACTCGGAAGTTGATCAGTGCATCCTGTTCTCCCACGTCGCCGTAGGACGCCACTGCCGCATCCGCCGCTGCATCATCGACCGCAACGTCCACCTGCCTGAGGGGACAACCATCGGTTATGACACCGAAGCCGACCGCTCACGCTACTTCGTTACCGACAGCGGCATCACCGTCGTCACTCGCGACTACTCGCTATTCGAGAACCCAGTGACGGTCGACTACTTCACCACCGAGTAGCGAGTCAGCGCGAACCGGCACAATGTTCCAGTCGGAACATTGTGCTGAGTGTTCCAACTGGAACATTTCACTTTGCAGAAAATCTGTGGCGTAAGTCGTTGATTCCACGTGCCCGTTTTGGGGCGAGTCAATGGAATCAGTGGGTTAGGCTGTGGAAAAAATGTCTACTTTCGAGGATGTCGGATGTCTACTAAAGTAGACTTGACAGGCGCGTGGTGTACTTTATAAGGTACATGACCCAGCGCGGCCAACCCAAGTGGGATTTGCCAAGAACTTAGCTAAATTGGTATAGTATTTATACCTTTACTATACTGGCGGGGATAGGCCTCGACAGCCTATGAGGTTCGAATATGATCGCGATAAGAGCGCAGAGAACAAGCGGAAGCACGGCATCGATTTTGAGGAAGCGCAAGCGCTCTGGGCAGACCCCTCGCTGGTCGAGATTCCAGATCGGGAGAAGCACTGGTCGGCGGTGATTACTCGGCGGGAGGAAAACATCCGTCTTATCTCCGTGAAGCGGTCCCGCGATGAAGAGGTGAGGATTTATGAAAGCGAAGACATTTGACCGTAAGTTTGATGCGGGTGAGGAAGTTGTAGACGAACTCGATCTGAGCAGGGCGCGGCGTGTTGGCATCGGCCCGAAGCGAGTGAACGTTGATTTCCCGGCCTGGATGGTCGATTCCCTGGATCGCGAAGCGCGTAGGCTGGGCGTGACCCGCCAGTCGCTCATCAAGCTGTGGCTCGCAGACAAGTTGGAGCAAGCAGTGTCCTCGGCGAAACGGTAGGCGCATCAGCACCAGGCGATCACATGAGCCGATCAGGGTCTAACCTCGAAGGCCGTGCCTTCGCCGGCAGCACCCCCACCACCCGTTAGACCAAACAGATTCCTGGCCGGGTCGAAGACCAAGGGCCCTGGTCCTTTTCCATCCCTGGGGCGGACAAAGGTGTGCAGCACCCGCTCGGTCCACTCGCCGTCGCTGTGTATCAATTCAAACACTTCGCCGCCTGTATAACCAGAACCACCCCCTCCGGCCCCGCCGTAGAGGTTTCCGGACGTGCCGAAAATCACGGGTGCGGGCTCGGAATCATTTCCGCCCTTAAATCGATATAACACTTGTTCGCTCCAAACCCCGTCGAGGCGTGATAACTCGAAAATCGTACCGAGTTGCTCTGTTCCGCCGCCCTGAGCCGAGCCGTACAGGTTTCCGGGTTCATCGAACACCAGCGAGCCCTCCGGAGTGGCCGCATCGTTGGTGTTCTGGCCAAAATTGTAAAGCACCTTTCCCGTCCACTCGCCACTGCCGCGTATCAACTCGAAAGCCGCGCCATAACCGAAGGTACCTCCGGACGGTGTGGTGCCATAGAGGTTTCCGGCTCCATCGAATACCAAGGTACCCCAAGGGTAGGCCGGATCGTTGGCGTTCTGGCCAAAATTGTAAAGCACCTTTTCCGTCCACCCACCACTGGCGTGTATCAGCTCGAAGACCGTGCCCTTGCCGGAAGTGCCGCCCGCATCGGTTACGCCAAAGAGGTTTCCCGCGGCGTCGAGAATCAGCCCTCCGTTAGGCCCGCCTCCATCATTGCCGTCCTTAAAGCTGTGCAGCACCTTCTCCGTCCATTTGCCGTTGCTGGGCGTCAGCTCAAAAACGTTGCCATAGCCGTATGCGCCCGAGTACGCAGTAACGCCGTAGAGGTTTCCAGCAGCATCGAAGACCAGTCCGCCGAGTGGAAGAGCTCCATCTTTGCCGCGGAAGTCATGGAGCACTTTCTGCTTCCACTTGCCTTGGGCGGGCATCAACTCGAAAACCGTGCCGTCTCCGTACCTGCCTCCTTCGGCGGTCTCACCATAAAGGTTCCGGGCAGCATCGAAAATCAAGGGGCCGGCGGGGATAGACCCATCGGGGCAGCCAGCAAGCGTGCAGAAACTGTAAAGCACCCGCTCGGTGCTGGCCGCAAAAAGTGAATTGGCCGGCACCAGCAGCTGAACGGCCAGGGTGGCCGTGGTAACCAGCAATGCCATGGATCTGCTCTCACTCATAAACATGTATCCCGAGCGAAATCTTGCTCGACTCAAGACCCTTCCGCACGCGGCAACAACACCGACTCACAGCTATGGAACGATCTCGAACACCGTGCCGCAACCATATCCGCAGATGCCACCAAAATGCCCGCCCTGATCAGTCACGCCGAACAGGTTACCGGATGAGTCGAATGCGAGCCCGCCCCCCGGGGAACATTCCGTCGTTGTTATGGCCGAAGGAGTGCAGCACGCTCTCAATCCAGTTTCCGTCCTCGTGAGGGGTTAACTTGAAAACAACGCCGCAACCAAGACCGCCGCTGCCCGGGCAGGCGTACTTGCCTCCCCAGTTTGTCGTCCCGAACAAATCGCCGGATTTATCAAGCACCAGTCCCGATGAAACATAGCCGCCGCCGAACTTGGCGCGGTTAAAGCGGTGCAGGATAGTCTCTTTCCACTTTCCTCCCTTAGTTGGCGTGAGCGTGAACGCGGTACCCCAGCCCTGCATCCCTTCCGTACCGCCGAACGGCGTGGCGCTGTATAAGTTACCGGAGGCGTCGAAGATCAGACCGTACGCGGGCAAGTCCCCGCCGCCAGTGTCCCCTTCAAACGCGTGCAGGACTTCCTCGCCCCACGTGCCATTCTGCTGTCTCAGCTCGAAGACCGTGCCCGATCCGTAAACGCCTCCCCACTCCGTAGTTCCGTAGAGGTTCCCGGAGGAATCGAACGTTATCGGGCCAAGCGGCTCGTACCCATCCTTCCCTTGAAAGGTGTGAAGCACAGTCTCCTTCCACTTGCCCTTTCCGGCAGGGCTCAGCTCGAAGACCACGCCGCACCCACCCTCGCAGGCGGAAGTATTACCGCCATGCGACGTGGTGCCATACAGGTTGCCCTTGGAGTCGAAAATCATCCCGGCGTAAGGCTGCGCTCCATCGCCTGCTACTTGGAAAAACTGGTGCAGCACGCTGAAGGTCCACTTGCCGTTGCTTCCCCGTTCCAATTCAAAGGCCACGCCGCAGCCCAAGCCGCTGCACCCGTTGGGGCCGCCATACGTCGTTGTCCCGTATAAATTTCCTGCCTTGTCCGCAACCAGGGGGCCGTCGGGGCCCCAGCCATCGCTACCGGTAAAGTAGTGCAATACGGTTTCGCTCCATTTGCCATCCGAACCAAGCGTTAGTTGGAAGACTGCGCCGGAATCGACGTCGCCGGCGCAAGTGCTCGCCCCAGCCGCCACGGTCGTGCCGTAGAGCGCGCCGTCCGGGCCGACGATCACGCTTGTCGGTCCACACCCGTCCGTCCCGTGGAACGCGTACAAAACCTTCTCGGAAGCAGCCCAGCTAGTCACACGAAATGCCAGTAGCAGGACACAGAGCATCGCTACCGTCCTGCCGGCGCACGCGAGCATATGCTTAATCCTAGAATTCGGGGTTCCCGGCTCAGAGAGATGATCGATCATTTCGCGGGTGGGATTCATGCATGAATGATGCTCCTCGGGGGTGGCTAGCCAGGGGAGGCGCCACTGCAACGCGCGGATTATCCTTCGCCAAACACAGATAGTCAATATGCAAACCATTGCGGATCGGGAGCGGAACGGCATCCCAGGAGCGCAGAAAGGAACATCCCAGAAATTGATGGAAACTGCCACGAAACTTCGCGGCCGCTGCGACGTATCAGACGAACTAACATCCAGACAGATTTCCTCATTGACGCTGTCGACCCGGCCAGAGGATAATCCGCCATCGTTCTCCATCGCGGATTTGACCCCAGCCGGCATAAGGCGGAGGCTTCTATTGAAAACTCCCGGCCTTGTCTTTCCTTGCTGCCGTCGACCGGGAAACCAGCTTGGGAAACCAGAACACAAACTAACTCCTAGGAGCGAATCCATGAGGCGTACTTGTTTGACGAAGCCCTCTCGAATTATCGCGGGGCTGCTGACCGCCATGCTGTTTGCGGTCGTGACTGTTCCGGTCGGTGCCCAACCAGCAGGCGAATCCCATCCGTATTATGACAAAACCCAGGAAGTCACCCTCAAAGCTCCGGTGTCGAGTGTTCTCACTACGCCCGAACCAGGGATGGTTGCGGGTTCTCACCTCCTGCTCATAACGCCCTCAGGCACGGTCGATGCGAGTCTGGGCAGATTTGGTTTGGTGGGCAAAGGCGCTCTCTCTGTCGCCGCCGGCGAGCAGGTTGAGGTGACCGGGGTGATGAAGACGCTCAGAAAAAAGCAAGTCTTCGTCGTCCGCACCGTGAAGGCGGGCGGACAGGTGTATACGATGCGAAACGAGTACGGGATTCAGGTTTCGCCACAGTCCCGGGTGCGCGCCAGCCAGAAGACCACACAAAAAGGGGAGTGGCTATGAACCGGAAATCCTACTGGAGCGTCTCCGCGTTAATTATCTCGACCTTGATCTTCTCGATTGTGACCTTCCTGACGGGTTGCGGCGGCAGCAGTTCGAGTTCGACCACGCCTCCTGCGACCGTAACGATAACAGCGACAAGCGGCGGCGGGCAAAGCGCCGCAGCCGGCCAGCCGTTTACCAATCCGCTGGTAGCAACAGTAGCGACCGGCGGAACACCGACCAGTGGTGTGACCGTGACCTTCACGGCCCCGGCATCAGGAGCTAGCGGCACATTCGCGACTTCAACGCCAGGAGCAACGGATACCGAAACCACCAACTCGAGCGGTGTGGCGACCTCGCAGGTGTTCACCGCGAATACGACTGCTGGCACTTACACGGTGACCGCCTCAGTTAGCGGAGCAGGTACACCGGCCAGCTTCAGTCTCACGAATACCGCGGGGACAGTGACATCGAGCAACTATTCGTTCTATCTGAGCGGCCAGGAAGAAATAAACACCGACGGAGGTGTCCCTAATTACTACGCCATTGCTGGGGCGGTCACGATCGATTCGACCGGCAACGTTACCGGTGGCGAGCAAGACTACAACGACGCTTTTGGAATTACGTCGCCACAACCCGCTGGCGACTCCATCACGGATGGAACGCTGACGGTGGATGCCACGACCGGGCAAGGCACACTTACCTTAATCACCAATAACACCGCTGTGGGCGTGAGCGGGACCGAAACCTTTGCCGTCCAGTTTGTCAGCACCAGCCACGCGCTCATCGCTCAGTTTGATGGAACGGCAACCTCGAGCGGAAGTATCGATCTGCAGACGCTGCCGAGCACGCTCAGTGGAGGTTTTGCCTTCTCCACTTCAGGTGTGGACGCACAGTATTCTCCGACGGCAACGGCCGGCATATTTACGGTCACTGGTACCAGCGTGGCTGGCGTTACTGACCAAAATGATTTTGGAACAGTGACGTTGAACCAGGCTTTCACCGGCACGCTGTCAACCCCCGATACCTTCGGGCGTGGCACGCTGTCCATCACCGGCAGCAGCAGTCTGATCAACTACTACGTCGTCGGTCCAGAAGTAATCCGGCTCATCGGTGTGGATACAGAAGACGCGAGTGTTGGATCGGCGTTCGGCCAGGGTGCTGGTCCCTTCAACAACGCTTCGCTGGGAACCTTCGTACTCGCCATGGCAAACAACCCGTACAGCTCTCAGAACGGCGAAGTGGGGCAGTTCTCTGCGACCAGCACTTCGTCCAATCCTGCTGACTTCGCGGGAGTGGGAGAGGCCAACGAGTTGGGCAACGCTGTGGCAGCCGGGCCCGCTTCCGCAATTTCGGGCACCTACACCATCGCTACCACCGGATACGGCAGCCTGATGATCGCGAGTGGACTGGGAGACGCCGCCAGCGAGGGAATTTACATGACCGACCCAACCCTCAACCTGAACGATCCCAATAACCCGACCGGCGGAGGGGGCGGACTTGTTCTCTCCCTCGATTCGATTCTTGCCGGCACCACAGGCGTGCTGATTCCGCAGACCGACACTTCCGCTGCCGACTTCACCGGCAACTACGCGGTTGGAATCCAGGAGTTCAACAACTTCACGTCTTGCACGCTTTGCGAGTTCGACGCCATCGCTCAGGGATCGGTTACCGCCGGCGCCATGAGCTTCACCGGAGACGTCAGCGATCCATTCCTCACATTGGGGGCGGGTGGCAACGGGCTCTATGCCAACCCTGTCTTCACGTCAACTCCGCTTGCGGACGCGCAGAACGCCGGGCGGTATTCCATGCTGCTGTCGAATACGCCGGCGAACCCCCTGGCGGCCACAATCGGCGCCGCGAGCGGAGCGTTTGACGCAGTCATGTATCAGGCCAGCGGCGGACAGTTGTTCTGGCTTGAGTTTGATAACGACGGCGTATGGGTTGGACCCTTGGAGCAGCAAGGCTCGCTAACCGGGCTCCCCCTGGCAAGAAAAGCGGCGGCGAAGACCCAAACAAAACAGAAACGATAACGGAACAGGGCACAGCCGTTACATTCCCGGCTGTGCCCTGAATTCAGAATCTTCTATGGGTGGCGCACTCCGGTGCGCCCCTTTTTTGTGCCGGGACAGTTGGAAAGAAGTCTTCGCGGTGGAATGCCGCGCCGTGTGTTTCCACTGCTACAATGCCCTGTTTCCTATAACTTTGCGGATGCGGCGTTGAACCCGCGGGGTTCTATCCGCGTATCGTGTTGTAGGGCTTGGGGACTTTGCTGTCTCCATCGTCGTCGAGCCCGGCGGCTGAAAGCCGCTATGATTTTGGGCTTTATCTTACGGCGCGGCTGCGGCCGCGCCCTTTCCAAGCGTAGTCATCAAAGCGCGATCGTCAAGCTTTCCGGGGAGCTTCAGGTTGGAAGACGTCCAGGTAGTTGCGATGCTGGTGCGCCGCTGTGTTGCCGGCGATGCCGCTGCCTGGGAAGAAATCGTCCAGACCTACAACCGGCGTATCTATAACATCTGCTACCGCTTCGCCGGATCGGGCGACGACGCCGAAGACCTTACCCAGGAGGTTTTCATCAAGATGTACCGCACGCTCGCGAGCTATGACAGCTCGAAGGGAGCGTTCGTCACCTGGGTTACGACCATCACGCGCAACCTGCTGGTGGATCACTTCCGCAAGACCAAGAACGACCGGATCACCGACTCGCTCGACGCTGCGTCCTCGGCGCATGAAGACGCCCAGCCGCTGAGTGAGCAAATTCAGGACCAATCCGCGCCTCCCGACGCGCGCGTACGCAGCCGGGAGGTCGGAGAAACCGTTCACGCCGCCCTGGCGAAGCTCTCGCCAGAGCTTCGTGAAGCTGTGATTCTAAGGGACTTACAGGATTTTGACTATCGTGAAATCGCAACCGTTTTGAAGGTTCCGGAGGGTACCGTGAAATCTCGAATAAATCGTGGGCGGGCGGAACTTGCACGCCTACTACAACGTACCTATAGGCAGGTGATGTGATGCCAGACACACGACACAACCAGAAACGGAATGCAGTGTCACGAGTTCGACGGCCTCGCTCAGCGACGCGCTGGATGGCGCGCTGACCGGCACCGGACTCGACCGCTTCCAGGCCCATGCGCGGACTTGCTCCGCGTGCGGGCCGCTGTTCGCCGATGTTCAGGCGGGCCGCAACTGGCTGAAGGATCTCACGGAGGTGGAGCCTCCAGTCAGTCTGGTCACCAATATTCTGGCATCCACAACGGGCGTTGACACCCAACGCCTGCGGGCGACATCGCGATCGCTATCGCAACCCTCGCGCGCGTCGTTCCGTCCTTCATGGTGGGAACGCGCGCAAGCCTGGGCCTCGGGCAGCAGTCGAGCCCATCTGGGGCACAGTCCGGCAGCCGCGGTTCGCTATGTCGTTTGGCATGGCGTTCTTCTCGCTGTCGGTGGCTCTGAGCGTACTCGGCGTGAAACCTGCCGATCTGCGCTCCGTGAGCCTGCGTCCGGCTGCGATACGGCACACATACTACAATACGCAAGCCCGCGTAGTGCGGTATTACGACAATATCAAGTTCGTATATGAGGTGGAAGCGCGCGGTGCGCGATGCTCAAGCGCAACATGCTCCGCCGAGCCGGCGTCAGAAGCCGACGCAAAGAAAGACCACAAGAACGACACAACACAACAGCCCGAGCAGAAGCAGGATCGCAATTACAGCCAGAACGAAAACCATCTCATTCTGGCCAGCGCTCCGCTGGGTCCATCTGTTGAGACGATCTGCCTGTAGTGTCGGTGACCACGTACAGGAGGTTCGTATGAACTGCGCCACGCACAACGATACCGCCGCAGTGGCATTCTGCCGCACTTGCGGCAAGCCGCTCTGCGGCACCTGCACCCGCGACGTTCGCGGAGTTGTCTACTGTGAGCCTTGTCTCGCAGCTCGTCTGGAAGGCACTGCCCCGGTTGCCGGCATTCGTGCCTCCGCAAACGCCGCCACAAACTGGCTATCAGCAATTCATGGATCAGGGCTTGGGCCCGAAGGTTCAGCCCGGACCAACGTCCGGCCCCAATCCCGCAGTCGCCGGCATGCTGGCTGGATTTTTCCCCTTCGGCGTGGGCGCAGTCTATTGCTCGCAATACGCCAAGGGACTGGCCCATCTGGTAATTTTTGTGCTGATGATCCTCGGCCTAAGTACGGACCTGCCCTGGTATGTCGACATGGTGCTGGGCATCTCGCTCGCCTTCTTCTACGTTTACCAGATCATCGACTCGGTGCGCACTGCCAAGGCGATTCAATTAGGCGAGCCTGCCCCGGATCCGTTCGGATTAGCGCAGACCTTTAGCATGGGTGAGAAAATCGATGCCTCCAAGGTTCCGACAGGCGCTGTGATTCTTATCGGCCTCGGTGTCATTTTCCTGCTGCACACCATGCACGTCTTTGAGTTTGGGCTGGATCGCTTCTGGCCGCTCATTCTCATTCTTCTCGGCGTGTGGCTCTTTGCCAAACATTGGGGCCTGCTCGGGACGAGCCGGACAGTGTGCCAGTGCGACCACTGTCGTACGCGCAAGTTAATGGGCCCTGCCATGCTGGTTACCATCGGCGTGCTTTTTCTGCTCGATAATGTAGGAAACGGAAACTTGGAATTTCACCGCACCTGGCCTGCGATCCTGCTGGTGATTGGTGTCGTGAAGCTCTTGCAGAGTCACGCCTCATCTACAGGACATATCAGTCCACTTCCACTGGCCCCGCCGCCTCCATCCGCTGGGCCGCCTCCTCCACCGCCGCCGTCCTCTGATCCGGGACCAACTTCGTCTTCCGGGGAGGTGCACAATGTCTAGTCCAGTTCAGGCTCCTCCACCACTTGTTCCACTGCGCCGCGGCGTCGCCGCTCTTTTGCCGGACCGTTTGTGCTGATCGTCCTCGGGATCATCTTCCTGCTGGGCAACCTGCACATGCTTTCCTGGATGCGGCTGGGAACTCTGTTCGCTCACTACTGGCCCGCGCTGCTTGATCCTGTGGGGCGTGATCAAGCTGATCGAATATCAGCAGGCGCAGCGGGATGGCGTGCCCGCCCGCGGCATTGGCGCCGGCGGAGTTTTTCTCGTCATCGCGATCGTCGTCTTGCGGTCTGATCGCCACCCAGGCCTCGCGCTTCAACTGGGGCGAGCTCCGCGACCACATGGACATTGACGACAACGATCTCAATAACATTTTCGGTGAGAGCTACAACTTCGACGATCACCTCGAACAGGACGTGCCGCCCGCGGCCACCAGCTTGCGCGTCAACGACGATCACGGCGCCGTCCGGGTCAGCATCGCCAACGACAACAAGATCACCGTCGTCGTGCGTAAGCGCGTCGGCGCGGAAAGCCAGAACGACGCCGACAAATACAACGCGGCAGACCAAGCCCACGATCACCGCATTGCGGGCAATGTGATGATTCTCGACGCCAAGACGCAAGCCGCCGGCGACCATGCCGTGCAAAGCGATCTCGATATCTCGATCCCGCGCAAGATGGAGTTGCACATCACTTCGCGTCGAGGCGATGTTTCCGTGACCGGCCGCGACGGCGAAGTGGAGATCAATGCCCAGCACGGTGATATTTCCGTGGAAGACGTCATCGGCAATGTGAAACTGAATCTCGACAAAAGCTCGGCCAAGGTCGAACAGATCACCGGCGACGTCCACATCGAGGGCCGGCTTAACGAAGTTTCGGTCACCGACGTCAAGGGCTCGGCCCAGTTCGACGGCGAATTTCAGGAGAGCGTCAAACTCGCGCGCATCAGCAAGAGCGTCGACCTTCAAGTCCTCCCGCACCGATCTGGAGTTCTCGCGCATCGACGGCGATCTCGATCTCGATTCCGATGACCTGCACGCCGATCAGATCACCGGCCCCGTCCGCCTGACCACGCGCTCCAAGCAAATCCGCCTGGAAGATGTCTCCGGCGATCGTGCGACTGCAGAATGAAAATGGCGGCAGTCGAAGTCTCCATGCGCTCGCTCGGCAACGTGCAGATCGACAGCCGCAATGGCGATATCAACTTGAGCGTGCCCGACAAGGCCGGCTTCCGTGTCGATGCCCGCACTCGCGAAGGCGAAATCCAGTCGGACTTCCCCGAAGTAAAGATCGACAACGATGACCACGAGTCCAAGGCCAGCGGCAGCGTCGGCAACGGCGCCTCTCACATCGTGCTCAACAACGAGCACGACGGCATCGAGATCCGCAAAGCGTCAGCCAAAGCTGCCATAGCCGCGCCCGCAACTCCGGCAACTCCGGCCAGCCGCCCAGGTCCCTGCCGCCGCCAAAGGCGAAAGTCGAACCCACGGAGAACTAATCGGATGGTCAATCCGTTCTGTCATCCTGAGCGTAGCAAGTGCTTCGCGAAAGCGAAGCACTTGCGGAGTCGAAGCCTCCCTACCCACCCGCGCCACAGCCGGCCCCACTAGGCCTTTCTTGTCACCCGCCATCCAGCCAGCCTCACATTAAGGGCTGGAAGCCCTGCATTCCGCCCTCCGTGCCCCCGCATCTTTGCCTTCCGCCCCGCCATCTGCGAAACTGACCTTGTCCCCACAGCAACTGAGAACCGAGAACTGAGAACTGCTTCATGGGCCGCATTCACGTACTCCCCGAGCATGTTGCCAACAAAATCGCCGCCGGCGAGGTGGTGGAGCGGCCTGCCTCGGTGGTGAAGGAGTTGCTGGAGAATGCGCTGGACGCGGGCGCAACGCGCATCAAGATCAACGTCGAGGCGGGCGGCAAGAAGCTGATCCAGATCACCGACAACGGATGCGGCATGGTGCGCGACGACGCCATGCTGGCCTTCGAGCGCCACGCCACATCGAAAATTAAGGATGCGGAAGATCTGCTGAGCGTGGCCACTCTGGGATTTCGCGGCGAAGCGCTGCCTTCGATCGCCTCGGTGTCGCGGTCTGCGGCTGGAAACTGCCGAGACGCAGGACGCATCGCGGCCGGAACCGTCATTGAAATCAACGGCGGCAAGATGGCGCGCGTCGAAGAAGCAGGACTTCCCGAAGGAACGTCGATTACGGTGCGCGATCTTTTCTTCAATACCCCGGCGCGGAAAAAATTTTTGAAGGCGGAGTCGACCGAACTGTCGCACATCGCTTCGCTGGTCACGCACTATGCGCTGGCGCATCCAGAAAAGCATTTTGAATTGCACTCGGCGACCAATGCCATGCTGGTCGCCCCGCCGGTCGCGGGATACAGCGAGCGCGTCTATCAGGTGTTCGGCAAGGAAACGCTCGACCAGTTGATTGCGGTCGCGGCAGTGCAGCCGCTGGAGCACGTTGGCTTGCCGCAGCCTCCGCCGTGGCGGCGGAAAGAAGATGACAGATGAGGATGACGCACGCCCGCCGAACCCGGCGAGATGCGCCTGCACGGCTTCGTTTCGAAGCCGGAGATTCAGAAGCTGAATCGCAATTCGATTTATGTTTTCGTCAACGGCCGGCTGATTCGCGACCGGCTGGTGCAGCATGGCCTGACCGAGGCCTATCGCAACATCATTCCGCCGAGCGTGTATCCCGTGGTGCTGCTGTTTCTGGAATGCCGCCGGGCGAAGTGGATGTGAATGTCCATCCTTCGAAGACGGAAGTGCGCTTTCGGCAATCGACGGTGATGCACGATTTTGTCCGCGACACGGTGCGGGCGGCGCTGATGAAGGCGCGCCCGGCGCCGCAGTTCACCACCGAGATTCACGCTCACGCGACCGCCAGTTCAGGGCTGACGCCCGGGCGCGAGGGAGTGGGAGCCGCCATCCGACCTGGCTGCCGCATCTGGCGCGCCGCCGCGCGCACTGTATGAGCCCGGTGCGGCGCGGGTTTGCGTTGCAAGCGCCGGCTGCGCCGCCGGTTTCCGCGCGCTTTCAGTTCGAAGGCGGAATTGCGGTAGAGGCGAATGCGGCGATTCCCGTGGCGCGCGGACTGGAAAGTCGCTTCGCCGAAACGATTCCAGAGACGATTCCGGACAACGGCTGCGCTCCCGCGCTCGATGCTACAGAGCATGCCGACGACGAAGAATCCGACGCTGGCCGCGCTCTCCACGCTGCGGCCGCTGGGACAGATTCGCAATTCGTTCATTCTCGCAGTGAATGAAGATGGATTATGGATCGTCGATCAGCACGTGGCGCACGAGCGCGTGCTGTTTGAACGCATACTGAAGCAGCGGGCGGCGCAGAAAGTCGAAAGCCAGCGCCTGCTGATGCCGATCGTGCTGGAGCTGTCTCCCGCGCAACAGGCGGTGTTTGCCGAAATCGCCGACGAACTGCAGCACAACGGCTTCGAGGCCGAGCCTTTCGGCGCGCGCAGCGTGGCGGTGAAAGTTGCGCCGGCGGGAGTGGATGCGGCCGCGGTCGAGCACATGCTGCACGAGTTGCTCGATCAGATTTCGCGCGAAGAGCAGTCGCTGAATCTGGAAAAGATTCGCGGGCGCATTGCCGCCTCCATCGCCTGCCATGCCGCCATCAAGGTCAACATGCCGCTCGAGCAAAACAAAATGGAATGGCTGCTCGCGGAACTGGCGAAAACCGACCATCCCATGTCGTGCCCGCATGGCAGACCGGTGGTGCTGCGGTATTCTGTAAAGGACATTCAGAAGGCGTTTAAGAGAATCTAGACAGAAGCTATCAGCCATCAGCTTTCAGCTCTCGAGTAAAAACCATGAGCGCGACGCTGTTGTTATCGCTCGAAAGCTGATAGCTTATAGCTGCATCTATGACCGATCAAGATCTACAACAACTCCGGCGCGAAAAGTGGCGGCTCGATGGCAAGCCCATCCGGACCATTGAAGAGGCGCGCGCGTTTGTCGAGGAGGTGGGATTCTGCCTGATGTATCCGGTGCGGCCGACCATGCCGGTGCCGACGTTTATCGGAGCCTTCGTCGGCTCCGACAATCGGCTGCCGACCTGGCAGCATGCTTACTCCGATCCGCGCGCGCTGGCGGCGACGGAACTCATGGTCCGCCTGCTGCGCGAGCGCTCGGCTTACGAAGCGAATCTGTTCGAGGAGAACAATGCGTTTCTGGTCTGGCGGCTTCGGTGTTTCCTTATTTTTATGCGCTGGTGGGCGAGCGCAATCCCAAGCTTGCGCCCAAGCAGGGACCGCGTTCTGCCTTACTCGCCGCTGGCCTGCGATGCCTTTGCGCTGATCAGCCGCGACGGCCCCATCTCCAAGCAGAAATTGCAGGAGGCGCTCGGCGGCAGCGTTTCGCTAGCCGCGCTCGACAAGGCGCTGGGCGAGTTGTCGGCGAAGCTGCGCATCACGCGCGTCGACTACAAAGCCGGCGAAGGCTCGTTCTGGGATGTCCTCTACCGCTGGGCGCCGGACGCGGTCCGCGAAGGCGTGGGACTTTCGGTGCAGCAGGCGCTCTCGGCGCTGCTCTCGAAATATCTGGACTGCGTCGTCGCCGCCGAGCCGGCGGAACTCGAAACCTTCTTCGGAAATTTTGTCGCGCGCTCCCGCGTGAAAGAAGCCGTCAACGCGCTGCTGGCGGCGCGCGAGTTGAGCTTCGTCCACGTCAGCGGAAGGTCGATGCTGCAGATCACCCCCGCGAAGGAGGCAGTTGCTCCGCGAGTCATCTCGCCTCCGCGTTCCTTTCCGCGCCCCCGTCCCGCCGCACGTCCGCGTACGTTCTCACGCCCGAAACCCAGAGGCGCCCGGTAGAACCGCGCCTACCGCCTGTTCGAGAACATCAAAAGTCTTCCTCGCTCCGTGTACAATCGTCTACTTGCGCAGTGACCGATGACTGACAACCCTCCCATCCCGCAGCCTCCCCGTAAACTGATTATCGCCATCGATGGCCCGGCGGGCGCGGGCAAGAGCACTATCGCTTCACGTCTGGCGCGCAAGCTCAGGTATGTAAACCTGGAGAGCGGCGCGATGTATCGCGCGCTGGCGTTGAAGGCGATCGATCACGATGCGTCGCTTGACGATGAGGCTGCGCTGCTGAAGCTGGCGCAGGAATCGCGTGTTCAGCTCGAGCCTACGCTCGGCGGAAACCGTACGCTGCTTGACGGCCGCGACGTTTCTTCGCGCATTCGCGAGCGCGATGTCACCGAAGCGGCATCGCGCGTCTCGGTGCATCCTAAAGTGCGCGCCTGGATGGTTGCGCGTCAGCGCGAGATGGGAGCAGGCGGCGGCATCGTCATGGAAGGCCGCGACATCGGAACAAAAGTTTTTCCTGACGCTGATCTGAAAATCTTTCTCGACGCCGACCCGGTAGTCCGCGAGCAGCGCCGCATGGAGCAGCAGAAGATCAAAGGTGAAGTCGCCGCGAATGTGGCCGCGGACCTGCGCGAGCGCGACCGCCGCGACCGGACGCGGGCAGCGTCTCCGCTTAAGGCGGCGGATGATGCGGTGGTCATTGACTCGACAAATCTGGGCGAAGATGAGGTGCTGGCGCAGGTGGAAGAACTGGCGCTTTCTATCTCCAAGAAAATAGTTAGCAGCTCTTGTTGTTTCCTGCCTTCCTCATGCCTGAAATCCAGATCAAAAAAATCACAGATCGAATCTCTTAATTCTCTCGAATCAGCGACTTGCGGAGGCACTAAATCACTTGACACACAGGTGCGTTTAGTATAGTATTGCCCATGGCCACCAAATCTCCCGCACTCTTCAAGAAGCTATCGTAAGATTCGCAGACCCGCAAGCGGCTTTCGAGTTTGCCGTGTCCCTACGCTGGCCAGATGGCAAGGTTTTCTGTCCACGGTGCGGCTCGGAGAAGCACTCCTTCGTCAAGACTCGGCGGCTCTGGTTTTGCTACGGCTGCAAGAAGCAATTCACCGTCAAGGTAAAAACGATTTTCGAGGATTCTCCCATCGGCCTCGACAAGTGGATGATTGCCGTCTGGATGCTCGTCTCTTGCAAGAACGGGATTAGCAGCTATGAACTCGGCAAGACTATCGGCGTGACTCAGCGCACGGCTTGGTTTATGAATCAGCGCATCCGTAAGGCTCTGCATCGCGGATCGTTCGGCACAACCAAACTCGGCGGCGGTAATCTCGAAAGCGAAGTGGAAGTGGACGAGACGTTCGTCGGCGGACTGACCAAGAACATGCACAAGAATCGCAAAATAAATCTGGTCAAAAAGGGCGGGGTCCATGGCGGCAAAACTGTCGTGCAGGGAATCCTCGACCGCAATCTTCGGCAGGTAAGGGCAGTTGTGCTGCCAGATGTAAAGCGCGAGACTTTGCAGAATCAGATTCTCAAGAATGTGAAATATGGCACGCGGGTCTATAGCGACAACGCGGTCGGGTATGAATGCTTCGATGACCGTTTCGTCCATCAGTTCGTTAACCATGCCGAGCGGTATGTTGACGGGCGTGTACATACAAACGGCCTCGAAAACTTCTGGTCGCTCTTGAAACGCGGCCTTAAGGGAACCTACGTCGCTGTCGAGCCTTTTCATCTTTTCCGTTATGTCGATGAACAAGTATTCCGTTACAACAATCGCAAGGGCCTCAACGATGCCCAGCGGTTTGCGTTGGCAATGTCTCAGATCGGCGGCAAGCGTCTTACCTATGCCGAACTGACAGGGAAGGACGCCGACGCGCTACACCCGTCCACGACAGGGGCGGGGGAAGCGTCGCAAGTCCCCTTCTAGAGCCCCTGTCGAAAAATGTCGGTGACATCAGCGCGTGGTGATGGTAGCCTGATGGGCAGCGGGTGCTTCCGCCGTGGTCCCTGTGCAGCATCATTTCGCCCACCTTAGCCATCTAACCGGATGGGAGCAAGATAATGCCATTTTCTGCTGCTGCTGTCGCAAATGAGTTCTTGCACTTAGCTCACAGTGGTGGTCAAACCATTACACCGCTAAAGATGCAGAAACTTGTCTATTTTGCCCACGGGTGGCATCTAGCAATTACGGGCAAGCCACTAATTACAGAGCCGATACAGGCGTGGCAATATGGTCCGGTCATCAGCAGCTTGTATCAAATCTTTAAGGAAGCTGGGGCAAACCCGATCAGCTTCGCCGCGTCCGTTCCTATTCAGAATGGGTTTATTGCCGCAAAGCTGGAACGCGAAGGAAACGCCGCCGACGTTGCGATTGCTAAGCAGATCATCGAACGAGTGTGGAATCAATACGGGAAATATACGGCCGCCCAACTCACAACGATTACGCATAGTGAAAATTCACCTTGGGCCAAGGTTGAGCATAAGGAACGACCTGAACAGACCATTCCCAACGAGTGGATCAGGGATTATTTTGTACATCAGGCTGCCCCTGCGGTAGCAGTCCGCTAATGAGCGCGGCGGGGGGAGAGCCGTTCAAGCCCTTATCCATCGAGGACATTCGTGATCCTGCACTCCCTCCCGCTGAACCGGACGATAAACTTAAGACCGAGCAAGAACAGAGCCTTTACAAGACTCGTGTTCGCGGTCTGAGCCAAGACATCGACGAGCGGAAGAAATATGCCCACCGAACTTTCTGCTTAATCGCGACTTGGCTGGCTTTGGTTTATGGACTGATTTTATTAGAAGGATTCGAGGGCACTCCGAGGAGTCACTTCGCTTTAGATAAGACCGTGCTTATCACTGTAGTTGGGACTACCACCGCTTCGGTGCTCGGTATTTTCATCGTGGTGATGCACTACCTGTTTCCAGCCAAAGGGCAGGACGAGAAATAAATTATGGTCGGTCCTTACGTTTTGCGGGATTCGTCTTCTCCATCGGCGGCCTCTTAACTTTGGGCTTGGGAGTGCGGAAGAGTAGCTTCATTGCTTCCTCGAATTTCTCCGCCGCTTCCGACCCTTCTCTGTATTCAGGTTTCATGATTTGTTCATCTCGAATCGACAGGACATATCCTTGGCCTCTGTGAATACGGATACGCCCAATGGTTGTTCCGGCGTCCACGCGGGTGAACCAATGGTTATTGCCAAAGTATGTTTATCCACGATGTTGAGACTATGAGCAAGGTACATACCGTCCACACCCAAAGTCCCCATATTGAGTGCCGCAATATCATGGCCGCAGATTAAGTTTACATTCACTGGCGAAATTTGTTTATTGGTTACCCCCAGAATAAGAAATGCTTTGCCCGCTCTCCCGTCGGCAAGGTGTGCTTCATTTTCCATCGTGTAGTAGCGCACCTGTATGCGTAATGGTTCTGATCTATCTTGTGATTTGTCCCGACAGGCGGGGCACGATCTCGTTTCGAGTTGACGAATGTATTGATCTTTCTTCTCCCACCCATCCTTGAGTTTATTTTTTTCGTTCACAACCTGTTGCCAACGTCCTGTGCTGTCACGGTGATCGTTGTACGTCGAAATGACGGCACTATAGGCGAACAGCAACAAGTAACCACCAAGCGTGGCCAACAGTCCTATACCCACGTTTTGTTTCCATCTTTCCTTCATGTCCGACCATCCACGGAAAGCAATGGCCAAGACCTCGTACAAAAGGAAGATTGCCAAAGCGAGTGACCAATTCGCCCAGTTGCTCGATACAACGAACGGCATTCCCTGCAAAGCCCGCAAAAATATACGGACAAAATGCGGCCACATAGTGCACGCTCCCGCTGCGCTCGGAATATACTCCAAGTCGTTGAATCAGCGAGGGTAAACCATTTTGACATGTGCGTCTAGTGATTTAGTACCCTTGCGGACTTCGATCTGCAACCGATCCGACTAAAATCTTGAATCGAAGGAATTTACCCGCAAAATATTGGATTGATTGGGGTTAGCCGTGGCTTTTCTGTTGTCAAAGAGCGGGTAGAGATTTGGACTCAGTATCAGATGAATCGGGAGCGAGGCGCAAGGTTAGATGTCACAAGGTGGCTGTGGATTTCTTGGTCGGGATTACCCAGGGCGGGAGTACGGCACATTGCCGAATCACCTGAGTCCGCACACAGGTCGCGCGTGGTGAGGCAAGAAGCAGATTCCTCCTGTCTCGCTTCGCTCGCGCGTCGGAATGACGAGTCCTAATTTTCGAGTATCACTCTTTCCCTTTTCTAATCGCGATCTCCAACTCCTTCAACTGCTTCTCGCTGACCGGCGTGGGCGCATCCACCATCAAATCCACGGCGCGGGCGGTCTTGGGGAATGGAATCACTTCGCGCAGGCTTTCGGCTCCGGCGAGGATCATGACGATGCGGTCGAGGCCCAGCGCGATGCCGCCGTGCGGAGGCGTGCCGTACTCGAGGGCTTCGAGAAAGAATCCGAAGCGGGCGCGGGCTTCTTCTTCGGTCATGCCGAGGGCGCGGAAGATTCTGCTCTGCATATCCTGGCGGTGAATACGAATCGATCCCGAGCCCAGCTCGGTTCCATTCAGCACCACGTCGTAAGCCAATGCGCGCACGGCGCTCAGGGTCGACTGCGGATCTTTCACCGACTCCACGCCTGTCTCCAGCAGCTTCGACATCTCTTCTTCATGCGGCGAGGTGAAAGGATGATGCGCGGCCATCCAGTGTTTCTCGCTCTCATCCCATTCGAACATGGGGAAGTTGGTGACCCAGACGAAGCGGAAATCGTTCGCCGGATCGCCAGATCTTTTTGAACATGCCGTGACGGTCGGCATATTTCTGCGCCAGAGCCAGGCGAAGCAATCCAGCCGATGCATAAATCGCCAGTTCCTGCGGCGTAACTTTGCGATGCGAGAGGTAGCGCGGTTTGCGCTCCGGATTGCGCCGACCGGCTACGAGCACGATCAAATCGCCGGACTTCAACCGCGGCCTTCGTGGAAATCTTCGCGGCGGCATCGGGAAATTTCTTTTCGATGCGCTTGAAGTCCTCGAATACCCTCGCGCCGCCTTTGGAGTGGAACATGCGGCTTGATGTTGTCGCGTTCCTGGCGCGAGAAAGCTCGCCGACTTTCGGAATGCGAATTGCGACTACCGGCAGGTTCGGATTGATCGCGAGCTCGCTGCAGATTTTCCGGCGTGAAGCATTCGCGCACATCGGTGAATGCGGGCAGCCGCAAGATCCGGCTTGTCGATGCCGTACAGGCGGATGGCTTCGTCGTAATCCATGCGCGGAAATGGCGTCTTGATCGCGAACCCGGCCGCGGCGAACGCGGCGGTCAGAAATCCTTCGACGACTTCCCACACGCTCTCGGGCTGCGGATAAGTCATTTCCAAATCGATCTGCGTGAACTCGGGCTGGCGGTCGGCGCGCAGGTCTTCGTCGCGGAAGCAGCGGACGATCTGAAAATATTTGTCGAAGCCGGAGATCATCAGGATCTGCTTGAACATCTGCGGCGATTGCGGCAGCGCGTAAAACGTCCCCGGCTGCACGCGGCTGGGGACGAGATAATCGCGCGCGCCTTCGGGCGTAGAGCGCGTCATGAACGGAGTTTCAATCTCGAAAAATCCCTGCGCTGAAAGATAATCGCGAATCGCCTTCGCCACTTTGTGCCGCAGTCTCGATGTTGAACTGCATGACGTCGCGGCGCAGATCGATGTAGCGATATTTCAGGCGCGTCTCTTCGTTGGTGAGCGCCGTGTCGCTGGGCAGGAACGGCGGCAGCTTCGACTCGTTGAGAATACGCAGCTCTTCGGCGACCAGTTCGACTTCGCCAGTCGGCATATTGGGGTTTATCGTGTTCGCATCGCGCAGCTTGACCGTGCCGATCACTGCGATTACGTACTCGTTGCGCAGAGCTTCGGCCTTTGTCGTGGACGGCGGCGTCGCGCTCGGTATTGAATACCATCTGCGTCACGCCGGTGCGGTCGCGGAGATCGATGAAGAGCAGATTGCCATGGTCGCGGCGGCGGTTCACCCAGCCCATCAGAATGACTTTTTTGCCGGCATCGGAGGCGCGGAGAGCGCCGCACATATGAGTTCGTCGTAGATCGCCTAGAAAGTCGAGCAAGATTGTGTCCTTAGGAGTAAGAGATACGGTGGAGAGCTGAATCAGAGATTATAAATGGTGAGGAGTTGAGCAGGTGCAGTGCGCTGACTCAGCGGCTGGCCGCGCTCAGCTGGCACGGCACGGCGCCGTGCCACTAACCCGGCTTACACTGAAGCTTGATTGTATTTCTTGTGGCCTTGCCGTCCATCACTGTCGACCACTTGGTGCCATCTTGCGACATGTCGAATATGAAATTGTAGGACGTTGCCGAGGTCATGTTGATGGTGAAGCGGCCTTTCATCGTCATGTTGCCCATCTTCTCTTCGCTGGTCCAGGTCCAGGTGTCGCCGTCGACTGTGCCGCGGGAGTCGTCGAATTCGCCGAAGCTGTTGAACTCGCGGTAGGTGTAGGCTTTGTCCTCGGCGGAATATCCCATGACCGAAAGCCCTACGCCGCTGCCCATCGAGCCTTTGTAGTCGGAGTGGCAGACGAGGTAGAAACCGCCCTCCATCCACTCACACTTTTCGTTCTCGGTCATCGTGCCGCCCGGGCCCATCATGCCGGGCTTCATGGTGCCATCGAGGGTCCACGTGCCCACGAACACATCGATCTTCTTCAGTTCGGGCCCGGCTTCGGTGGCGTCTGCGCCATCGCCGCCGTCGCACATCAAGATTGTTGTCACAATCATTTCCGGCTGGTTTCATATCATCTCCTTGAAATTATTTCATCAGCGTGCTCGTATCTCCCGGGCTAACTCCCGCGCGGCACTGAGACTTGCTCGCCGGTCGCCAGATTCTTCAGGGCGAAGGCATCGGCTTTCACTTCATTCTCGCCGACGATCAAAATTAATTTCGCTCCCGCCTTCCGTCGCCGCTTCAAACGATTTCTTCAGCCGGAAAACTTCATCTCCCAAATCGGCTACCAGATCGTGCCCGCCGCAGCTCCGCGCGCCAGCCGGGCCGCTTCGCCGTTCATCCCCCGCCTAGCGCGGCGACGTAGACATCGGGCTTCGTCCATCACTGCTCTCGGCGGGTGTAGGCCTCCACTGCAGTGACATTACGAGCCGGTCTTCGCCGATCGCAAATCCAATGCCAGGGGCAGCGCGGCCCGCCGAGCGCTTCGGAGAGTCCGTCATAGCGGCCGCTGCCGAGAATTGCGTTCTGCGCGCCCGAGCGCGCCGTGGGTGAATTCAAATGCGGTGCGCGTGTAGCAATCGAAGCCGCGGACGAGGCGGTCGTTCAAGGGGAATGGAACTCCGACCCTTGTCGAGAATTTCTTGCACGGCCTCAAAATGTTTGCGGCATCCCTTATCCAGGAACTGGCTGATGCGCGGCAGCGTGTCGATGATCGGCTGGTCGGCGGGAACCTTGCAATCAAACACACGCAGGGGATTCGTCACGGCGCGCCGCTGGCAGTCGGCGCACATTTGTCCTCCACCGGATCGAGGGCTTGACGCAGCGCTTCGTTGAAGGTGGCGCGATCGTTCGGACAGCCGACCGAATTTAATCCAAATTCCACTCCCGTGATTCCCAGGCGGTCGAGCAGCGTCGCCAGCATCTCCAGAACTTCCGCATCGCGCGCCGGAGACTCGCTGCCTGCCGATGCTGGGCCGATCACCTCGGCGTCGATCTGATAGAACTGGCGGTAGCGGCCTTTTTGTGGTCGTTCGCGCCGAACATCGGGCCGATGCAATAGAGCTCGTTGAGTCCGCGATCGCCGAGTTTGTGCTCGATATAGGCGCGGACGATTCCGGCTGTGGCCTCGGGGCGAAGGGTGAGGGACGTCCTTTATCGCTCTCGGCGCGTCCGCCGTATCCTCCCGAGGTGTACATTTCTTCGACAACCATATCGGTCTCTTCGCCTATGCCGCGGGCAAACAATTCCGTCGACTCGAAGATCGGCGTGCGAATTTCCTGGAAGTTGTAGGCGCGGTAATACGTCGCGCATCCTGCCGACTCCACAAGTTCCACAGTGCCGTTTCAGGCGACAGAATATCTCGTGTCCCTCGGACAGCTTTAATCATTGAATCCTCAGTCTCCGGTTCCCGGTTCCTCAGTCTCGCTGCGTGGCCGGGAGGTCTTCACCATTCTCGAATCACCTCTTCCTCCTTCAATAGATCCTCCTCCTGTATATCTGATATAAGCATCCTCGCATAGCGTATCATCGATTAGCAAGACGACTGTTTCAAGTGGTGTTGCAG
>CAWJBH010000009.1:0-130134 GCA_963841125.1 uncultured Acidobacteriaceae bacterium | reverse complement strand
ACGTATGCCCTTCGAATTGTTCCGCAACGCTCCTTTCCGCACGCTGCACACCAACACGCTGGTGATTCAGATTCAACCGGTTGAAGGAATCTCACTGAGCTTCGGCGCCAAGATTCCAGGGGCTCTGTTGCGGGTTGGATCCGTGAACATGAGTTTTGAATACTCGAAGTATTTTGGAACCGACGCCTACACCGGATACGAAGTTTTGTTGTATGACTGCATGATCGGCGACGCGACCTTGTTTCAACGTGCGGATATGGTGGAAGCAGGATGGTCGGTGGTCGATCCGGTATTGGACGTTTGGCGGGCGCTGCCTCCGCGCAAGTTTCCCAACTATGCGTCCGGCAGTTGGGGTCCGGCGGAGTCCGATCAATTGCTGGCCGTCGATGGCCGGAAATGGAGGAAGATTGAGCCATGATTCTTGCAGGTGACATCGGCGCTACGCGCGTCCGGCTTGCTGCGTTCGAAACCGAGGGCAATCGGCTGCAACGTGTGGTCGAGAAGACCTACATGAGCCAGCAGCAGGAGGGGCTCTCTCCAATTCTTGCCGACTTTATAAGAACAGAAGGCATCCCTGTGCACAGCGCGTGCGTGGGCGTCGCCGGGCCGGTAGAGGGGGCCGTAGCAAAATTTCTAATCTGCCCTGGACCATCGATTCGCGCGAGTTGGCAAAGCAACTCAAACTCAATTCGGTTGGACTGCTCAACGATCTGGAGGCCTACGCTTATGGAATCGACGCCCTTGAATCTAAGGATTTCGTCAGCCTAAGCGAGGGCGCGGAAGATGCTGAAGGCAATAGGGCCGTAATCTCGGCGCGAACTGGACTCGGTATGGCGGGTCTGTTTTGGGATGGCTTTCGGCATCATCCTTTTGCATGTGAAGGTGGTCACGCCGACTTCGCGCCCAAAAATGATATCGAAATCGAGTTGCTGATCTACCTTCAGAAAAAGTACGGCCGAATCAGTTGCGAACGAATTCTTTCCGGGCCCGGGATTAGGAATATTTACGATTTTCTTCGGGATACGCAGAAAGCGGATGAACCGGAATGGCTGCGAAAACAGATGGACGCTGCGCCCGATGCTCCTGCGCTGATTTCACAACTGGCGCTGGAGGGCAAGGCCGCGATCTGCGATCAGGCGCTGGCGATCTTTGTGAGCGTTTTTGGCGCCGAGACGGGGAACTGCGCCCTCAAGTTCATGTCAACCGGGGGCATTTTTATCGGGGGCAGTATTGCGGCGAAAATCGTTCCAAAAATGAAAGATCCAGTGTTCATGAAGTCTTTCCTGGATAAAGGCCGCATGGAAACGCTGCTCAAAGACATGCCGGTGAAAATCGTCCTCAATGACGACTGCGGCATCATCGGTGCGGCACGCTACACGCTCGTCAAAAAAGCGTTCCGAACTTCGAGTTGGGCGGCGGATTAGGTGGTCAACTTCCCGAAGGCTTGACCCACAAGTTCTCAATCTTCGGCGGACTCTGCAAGGTCTGCATCACCACGCAATACTGTTCGGTTTTCGCCTGCAAGGCACTCAGCTGCTCTTTCGTCGCTTGCGGTGCGCGGATGTCGAAAATGACTCTGATGCTCAGAAATCCGACCGGCACTTCTTTCGATATTCCCAACGTTCCTTGCAGGTCCAAATCGCCCTCGACCGTCACATCAATGCCCTCGTTCGGAATTCCCATGGCAGCGGCTACCATCTGGCAAGTGATCTGCGCACAGGCGGCAAGCGCACCCAGCAACAGGTCCCCCGAGCAGGCGCCGGTGCCGGCTCCGCCGACTCCCTGGTGCGCTTGCGCATTGTAGATGGCACGCCCAAGGTCGACCGAGCAGGCGATGGGCGCGTCTGCCTGGCTGCCGCGCGCGGTCAGGGTGATTCGGGAACTCTTGGGGTCTTGCCGGTACTGGTCTTTCAGCGGGCGCTGCAACGATCGAATATCCATGAAATTCCTCGGAAGCCGTGTCGACGCCACTTGTGCGGCTACTCCGCGGTTGTCGGATCTATCACCGACCGAATTCGCGAGATTCGGTTGGCCGGAAAGCCACCCTCTTGGGCATGCTTACGTATCGCGTCTTCATCTGGAGCCACGTACACGCAGTAGATTTTGTCGTCCGTGACGTAGCTCTCAACCCACTGAATCTGAGTGCCCATTACTCGCAGAACTGCACACGACTTTTGCGATATCTCCTGTAGTTGCTGCGGAGAAAGACTACCAGCTTTTTGGATATTTCGCTCGACGACGAATCTTGGCATGGTGGTGCCTCTCTTTGTAGTCTTTAACCGCGAAAAAGCTGATTTCGTGATCTCATTCTCACTTGCTCACAACTGCCCCGCGCCCCGGTTGGCATGGAGATATGAAAAGCGTTCGGCGCTTCCCACATCCCCACACCCCCAGTCATGGGCAGACATCTCCCACCAATCTACTCATCGTCGCAAGTCACGGAATTGTTCCAGTCCACGAAGGAACCTTGAGGGTTGTCCCGCCAGGCCCAGACGTGGAGCTCGAAGAACGAATTGATGCTGAAGCGATTCGGGAAGCCAACGAAATTGAAGACCTGCCCGTCGAGTACGGGAGAAGTGTTGGGATGGGCCGCGAGCCAGGTCGCCGAGTCGAGGATGAACTCGACGCCTACGAGGGTCATCTTGCCATTGTTGGGCTCGTAGATGAGTGCCTGCGGTTGCGAGGGGTCGAGGGTTTGATTGTCGAGCAGGGTGCCGTTGACATAGTGGATGCCCATCGCCCCATGGTCAGTACCGGCAACACAGCCTAGAAATGGTCCGTAGCCAGCTCCAGTCGCAACGTTGACGTCAATGTACTTCGCCGTCCCGGCGCGAACCAGTTCAACGAGCGTGGACGGTGAGGCTTGTTCGTGAGCGGAATGTTTGGTCGCAGCATTGTCAGCTGCGAAAAGCGGCGGCGCCGCGACTAGACTGCTTAGCAACGCCAAACGTAGGATGCTCGCAGTTGATGTGCGGATGAGACTCGTGATTCGTGTCGTCATATGGTTTCTCCTCGGCCGGAATGTAGTTTTCCGCAAAGTACGCGAAAAGTATTAGGCAGCTGTAATTCTGCCCTCACACCTATGTAGGCGTAAGCCGAGGGACGGAACTATCACTCGAAAGTCAATTTATTTGGGGAGCAGCCAATACCGTTATAATTCGGGTGAGATCGGGCGCTTGGGGAGGCATGGGGAGTGAGCGATCCAGCAACAACGTCACGCGAGGGTGACGTGAGCACATTGCTCCGAGCCTGGAGTGCTGGGGACCAGAACGCCCTTGATAAACTGGCGCCGATTGTATATGACGAATTGCGCCGGCTCGCGCGTTACTACTTGCACCGCGAACGCCCCGGCCACAGTTTACAGGCCACGGCGCTGGTCAACGAGGCTTACCTCAGACTAGTCGACTACAAACGGATGCGATGGGGAAACCGCGCCCACTTCTTTGCCGTTTCGGCGCAGCTCATGAGACGGATTCTGGTTGACCATGCGCGGCGCCACAACCTGAAGCGCGGCGGCGGGGTGCAGCACGTTGAACTGGAAGATATAGCAGTGGTTGGCGGAGATCGGGCCGACAATCTGGTCGCGCTCGACGATGCCTTGCTATCTTTAGCTCGCATGGATGCGAGAAAGGCGCGCGTGGTTGAGTTGCGTTTCTTTGGAGGCTTAAGCGTGGAAGAAACTGCGGAAGTGCTCCAGGTATCGGCAGGTCACCGTGATGCGCGATTGGAGTACCGCTCGCGCGTGGCTTTACCGCGAAATGGGTGGTGTATCTAGCGATGGATGCTGAGCGCTGGAAACAAGTCGATTCCCTGTTGCAATCCGCGCTGCTGGTGTCGTCCGAGTCGACGCGAGGAATTCCTGCGCCGGGAGTGTGCCGGTGATGCCGCGCTGGAACAGGAGGTGAGGTCCCTCCTTACTTCACATCGGAACGCTGACGGTTTTCTGGAAGCTCCCGCAATCAGGGTTGCGGCGAAAGCCATGGCTCAGAGCGACGCCGGCGACGCAGTCGATTCCATGTGCGGCCGGATCTTCTCACACTATCACATCCTGAAGAAACTGGGCCACGGCGGAATGGGCGAGGTCTATCGTGCCCGGGACACCCGACTTAACCGTGAAGTCGCAATCAAAACCATTTCGCTGGATAGCCTTTCTCATCCGGACGCCATCTCGCGATTTGAACAAGAAGCTCGCGCCGCCTGCGCGCTCAACCATCCAAACATCGTCACGATTTACGAATTCGGGCAGGTGAACGGCACGCACTACATTGCCATGGAACTTGTGGATTGGGGAGACCGTGCGTGAATTGCTTGGCTTCTGGTCCGATTCCATTCCGCAAAGCTGTTTCCATTGCATGCCCAGATTGGCGACGCTTCGCCAAAGCGCACGAGATTGGCATCGTTCATCGCGATCTGAAGCCTGAGAATTGATGGTTTCCCGGCGATAGTTATGCCCAAGATGCTTGATTTCGGACTGGCGAAACTGCGCGGAGTTGGCCATCCCGGACTCGGAAGCTGGGACCGAACTCTACGTAGCGATATGGAACCGTGATGGGCACCGTCGGCTACATGTCACCGGAGCAAGCCACAGGCGGCGAAGTTGATTTTCGTTCCGACCAGTTTTCTTTTGGGTCGGTGATCTTCGAGATGGTGACAGGATTTTCAGCATTTCGGAAAAAGACACATGCGGAGACCATGGCCGCGATCCTACGCGATGAGCCCGAGCGTTCGGTTCCAGATTGCCGCAGGCACCTGCTCCCTTCATCTGGATTGTGGAACGATGCCTGGCCAAGGACCCGAAACAGCGCTATGCCTCGACACGGGATCTGGCGCGCGACCTTGCCGCGGTGCGCGACCATTGGCGGATGCTCATCGCGCCGCGTTCCGGACGCTCGCCCCAATAACCTGCCCGTCCAACGCACCGCGTTGGTCGGACGCGAACACGAAGCCACCGCTCTTCGTCAGCTCTTGAGCCGGACCGACGTACAGCTCATAACCCTCACGGGGCCCGGCGGAATCGGGAAGACACGTCTGGCCTTGCAGGTAGCGGCTGAAACCGGCCTCGAGTTTCCCGGGGGTGTTTGTTTTGTCCCTTTGTCGGCGGTGAGCGATCGTAGTCTTGATGCTCTTCCACCATTGCCCAGGCGCTGGGCGTGGCGCACACCGGCAATCGGTCGCCCGAGCAAAACTTGAAAGAGTACGTGAGCCGCGCTGAGCCAGCCGATGCTTCTGCTGCTCGATAACTTCGAGCATCTTGGTTTCCGCTGCGCCGGTAATCGCGCAGTTGCTCACCAGTCGGCCCGAAACTTAAGGCCGTGGTCACGAGCCAGGCGCCGCTACACGTCTACGGCGAACATGAATTTCCTGTGCCCCCTCTTGCGCTGCCCGACCTCAAGTCCATTCCGCCGCTGGAGGTCCTTTCGCGCCTTCCGGCGGTCGCGCTATTTGTGGAGCGGCGCGAAAGCGGTGAAGCGCGACTTCGCGCTAACCCCGGAAAACTCGCCTCGCAGTCGCCTCCATCTGCGCTCGTCTTGATGGTTGCCCCTGGGCATTGAACTGGCGGCCGCGCGCATTAAGCTGCTTTCGCCTTCCGCCATGCTGGCACGCCTCGAAAGCCGTCTGAATCTGTTGACCGGCGGCGCCCGCGATCTGCCGACCCGGCAACAAACTCTTCGCAGCACCGTGGACTGGAGTTATGGCTTGCTCAATGCCGCGGAACAGACTCTGTTGCGAAGACTTTCGGTGTTTACTGGCGGCTGCACGCTGGAAAGCGCGGAAGCGGTTTGCGATACCAAGGGCGATCTAGGCCTCGACATACTCGACGGCATGGCTTCCATGGTGGATAAGAGCTTAGCACAACAGGTGGAGCAAGTCGATGAGGAAACGCGATTCCTCATGCTCTCTACTATCCGCGAGTATGCGCTCGAACGCCTCGCCGAGAGCAACGACGAAGCGGCGGCTCGCCGGGCCCATGCCGCGTATTATCTCGTGCTGGCCGAAGAAGGCGCCGAAGACGCTGTAGTTCATCCCGAATGGCTCGACCGGTTTGAGGTCGAGCACGATAACTTCCGGACGGCGCTCGACTATCTGATCAAGACCAAGGATGCCGAATGGGGTCTTCGGCTTGGGCGCCGCCTTGTTTCGCTTCTGGGAAACTCAGGGAACATCTTACGGAGGGCCGTGACGCCATTGCCAGGCTGCTGGCCCTGGAAGGAGCCAGCGTCGCGTCCGAAGCTCCGCGCCCGCCTGCTATTTGCTGGCGCTGTTCTGGCGGGCGAGCAGGGCGATTACTGCTCTGCGCGGCAACTGTTCGAGGAGAGTCTGCGATACCTGTCTCGACTCTGAATGATAACCGCGGCGTTGCCGTCGCGCATGAACGCGCTGGCCGTCAACGCTCGCGATCGCAGAGAATGGCGGCCGCATCCGCACTCTTCGAGGATGTGTCGCGATATGGAAGGACCTCGGCGACTCGGCCGACATCGCCCGCGCCCTTAGCAATTTCGCCAGCGTCATGAAGTTTCAGCGGCGAATATGCGCGCGCATCCTCGCTTTACGACGAGTGCCTGACGCATGTTCCGTAAAGCCGGAGATGGCGCCGGTGTTGCCTGGACCCTGAATTACCAGGGCGACGTCGCCCGGGAAAAGCGGACTTCGTCGCCGCACATTCATTCTGCCAACAGAGTCTGGCGGCATTTCGCCAGCTGCGGGACGGCTGGGGAATTGCCAGCGCCCTCTCCGATCTGGCAAGTTTATACTGGATCAGGGTGAGCGACGCCGAGGCGCGTCGTCTGTTCGGCGAAAGCCTCAGGATGTTCCAAAGCTTGGTCACTAACGCGGCATCGCGAGGGCGCTCGAATGTCTCGCCGTAAGTGCCGCGGCGCAATCGAACGCCGAGCAATCGCTGCACCTGGCAGGAGCCGCCGCCGCCCTTCGCCAAAGATTAGGCGCGCCTCTTACGCCTCACCGAGCAACCCAGGCTGGAGAAAGCCCTGGAATTTGCGCGCAGAAGCCCTTGGCAGTGCTGCGGGTCTGACGGCATGGATGGAAGGCTGGGCTATGCCGTCGATCAGGCTATCGAGGAGGGCTTGATGGTGACGTCCGGTCCAGATCTTCGCAGTCAAACTCCGCCTAACTCAATTCGCAGTATTGGGATCGATCAAACGCCGCACCGCCGAAATGCGATTCGCCGGAAACCCTCCGCGGCGTGCGTGTTCGCGAACTGTTTCTTCATCGGGCGCCAAGTACACACAATAGACTTTATCGCCCGTGACGTAGCTGTGGAGCCACTTGATCTCCGGTCCCATGCCCTTCAGCACTCTACCGACTTTCTGGCGACTGCCTGCAGTTCCGCATCCGATAAATTGCCCGCGCCCGGCATTTCCCGCTCGATCACATATTCAGGCATGGCCACCTCGCCGAATCGTAATGGTAGCAGATTTCGCCATGATGAACCCACTACGGTTTGTCCCGTGTGCTGGCAATCCTGCGGCTAACTGTTTACCATGTCAGCCGATGGCCCGCGAGACCGTGCTCGATTCCCGGCAGGAAATCCTGCGCACCGCCGCTCGCCTGTTCCAGCAGGGCGGCTACGATGCCACTTCCATGAACGATGTCGCCGCGGCGCTGAAGCTCAGCAAAGGTGGCCTCTACCATCACTTCCAGAGCAAAGACGAAATCCTCTACGAGATCATGAACCATGCCATGCAGATCACCGAGGACCGCGTTCTCAATCCCGTGCGCAGCATCGCCGATCCCGAGGACCGACTGCGCACCCTGATCCGCCTGCACATTGAGCTGGTGTTAAGCCCCCTCGATCGAGAAATCACGGTGATGCTGCACGAAAACCATCCTCTGCCGCCGGCCTTGCGCAAGCGCATCAACGCCCGCAAGAAAGAATACATCCACTTCCTCGAAAAGTTGATGGCTGAGGTTCAAAACGCACAAGTTCAAAACACGCGCTCGCAAAACAAAGCTCCGTATCAGTCGAAAGGAAAAGTCAGCCCGCGCGCCGCTGCCTTTGCCCTGCTCGGCATGATCAACTGGATCTACCAGTGGTACAAGCCGGAAGGCGGCCTGCAGACCGGGAACCTGATTCCGCAGTTTACCGGCCTCATTTTCGGAGGCATCTTCGCGTGAAGACAATCTTTGCCAACCTTCCGGAGATCGCCGAACAGCTCGTCCAGAGCGGCAAGCCCTACCGCGAGTTTCTTCGCGTGTCCAGCCATGAGCGCTGGCCTCTACGTCCTGCCCGCCGGAGCAACCGACCACCAGAAGCCGCATCGCGAAGACGAATTGTATTACGTAGTTCGCGGCCGCGCCCGCTTCAAGGCTGGTTCGGAGGGATCGGAAGAAGACCGCGAGGTTTCCGCCGGGAGCCTGATCTTCGTCGCCGCCGAAGTGGGCCATTGCTTCTACGAGATTTCAGAAGAGCTGGAGATCCTGGTCTTCTTCGCCCCCGCTGAAAGCTAAGCGTAGCGCCGTCGCAGGACATGCTCGTGTGGGGCTGACACTCCTTCGGCTTCGCTCAGGGCAGGCTCTGTTCGCCTCTATCCGCGAAGCAATCCGTGAATCCGTAAATGGATTCGTGATCATATCCAGACGTTCTGAGAATGAATTAAAAAAATGAATTACAAAGTCACACCAATGCGCCCCGCCGACTGGCCCGCAGTTCGCGAAATCTACGGCGAAGGCATCGCCACCGGAAATGCAACCTTTGAAACCGAAATTCCGGACTGGGAGAAGTGGCATGGCGCCCATCGCCAGGACTGCCGTCTGATCGCCCGCGAAGCAGAGCATGTACTCGGCTGGGCGGCGCTGAGCCCGGTCTCAGCTCGCCGCGTTTACGCAGGAGTTGCGGAGGTTTCCGTCTACGTGACCGCCGCGGCGCGGGGCAGCGGCGTCGGCAAGTCTCTGCTGAAGGCCCTCATCGAGGAATCCGAAATCAACGGAATCTGGACCCTGCAAGCCGGCATATTCCCCGAGAACTCCGTCAGCATCGCGCTGCACAAGTCCTTCGAATTCCGCGAAGTCGGCGTGAAGCACCGCATCGGCAAACTGGCCGCCACTTGGAGAGACGTACTATTGATGGAACGGCGCAGCCATGTGGTGGGAAAGTAGCGCTGGGGTGCGGACACTCCCTTCGGATTCGGTCAGTGCAGGGTCTGTCCGCCTCTATCCACGAAGGAATCCGCACACGCCCAGACAATCCAGGCCAGAAAAAAAGGCGAGCCAAAAGGCTCGCCCAGACAACCAATCCCAGCCCTCACGCAAGGTCGTAGCGATCAAGGTTCATGACCTTGCTCCACGCGGCCGCGAAGTCTTTCACAAATGTCTCCTTCGAGTCGTCCGATGCATAGACTTCTGCGATTGCCCGGAGCTGGGAGTTCGAACCAAAGAGGAGATCGACGCGCGTGCCGGTCCACTTAACTTTGTCTGTCGACCGATCGCGTCCCTCAAACATGCCTTCGGAAGTGGCTGACGTCTGCCACTTCGTGTTCATGTCGAGCAGGTTGACGAAGAAATCATTCGTCAGCGTCTCGGGTCGGCTGGTGAAGACGCCGTGTTTAGCCTGCCCGAAGTTCGCGTTCAGGGCGCGCAGGCCGCCGACGAGAACCGTCATCTCGGGGGCAGTCAGCGTCAGCAATTGCGCCCGATCCACCAGCAACTCCTCAGCCGACCGGGTCTGTCCGCTGCGGAGATAGTTGCGGAACCCGTCGGCGACCGGCTCCATTACGGCGAAGGAGTGCACGTCGGTTTGCTCCTGCGAAGCATCCGTGCGCCCAGGCGTGAACGGGATTTTCACTTTGTGCCCGGCCTTTTTCGCCGCTTCCTCGACGGCTGCGGAGCCGCCCAGAACGATCAGGTCCGCGAGCGAGACCTGCTTACCCTTGACCCCGCCTTTGTTCCCGTTGGACTGCGATCTGTTGAACTCTTTTTGGATCGCCTCCAGCTTATGGAGAACCTTCGCCAGTTCGGCGGGCTGGTTCACTTCCCAATCCTTCTGTGGCGTGAGACGGATGCGCGCCCCGTTCGCTCCACCGCGCTTGTCGGAGCCACGGAACGACGCCGCTGACGCCCAGGCCGTCGTGACCAGTTGGGAGATCGAAAGTCCGGATGCGAGGATCTTTGCCTTGAGAGCAGCAATGTCGTTCTCCCCGATCAACTTGTGATCCACGGCGGGAACAGGGTCTTGCCATACCAGGGTCTCCTTCGGAACGAGCGGGCCAAGATAACGCGACGATCGGACCCATGTCGCGGTGCGTCAACTTGAACCATGCCCGCGCAAACGCGTCTGCGAACTGATCCGGATGCTCGTAGAAGCGCCGTGAAATTTTTTCGTAAGCAGGGTCGAGCCGCAAGGCGAGATCCGTGGTAAGCATCGATGGTGCATGACGCTTTGCGGGATCGTGCGCATCCGGCACCGTACCTTTGCCTGCGCCATTTTTCGGTGTCCACTGATGCGCGCCGGCGGGACTCTTCGTCAGTTCCCATTCGTAGCTGAACAGGTTGGTGAAGAAGTTGTTGCTCCACTTCGTAGGGGTCGTGGTCCAAATGACTTCGAGTCCGCTGCCGATCGTGTCGCCGCCATGACCCTTGCCAAGTTTATTCTTCCATCCGAAGCCTTGATCCTCGACGTCGGCACCTTCTGGTTCGTTGCCCACATATTGAGCGGGAACGCCGGCGCCGTGCGTTTTGCCGAAGGTGTGTCCGCCGGCAATGAGCGCAACTGTTTCTTCGTCGTTCATCGCCATGCGCGCGAAAGTCTCCCGGATATCCCGTGCCGCGGCCAGCGGATCAGGCTTTCCATTCGGCCCTTCCGGATTCACATAGATCAGACCCATCTGCACCGCGCCGAGAGGATTCTTAAGATCACGATCGCCACTGTAACGCTCATCGGCGAGCCATGTACCCTCAGGGCCCCAGTTGACCTCTTCGGGTTCCCACACGTCCGCGCGGCCGCCGCCAAAACCGAACGTCTTGAAGCCCATCGAGTCGAGGGCGACGTTGCCGGCGAGAATCATCAGATCGGCCCACGAAATCTTCCGCCCATACTTCTGCTTGATGGGCCACAGCAGCCGGCGCGCCTTGTCGAGGTTCACGTTGTCCGGCCAGCTATTGAGCGGCGCGAAGCGCTGTTGACCGGCTCCGGCCCCGCCGCGGCCGTCGCCGATGCGGTACGTGCCCGCGCTGTGCCACGCCATACGAATGAAGAGCGGCCCGTAGTGGCCAAAGTCGGCCGGCCACCACTCCTGCGAATCCGTCATCAAGGAATGGATATCCTTGATCACGGCATTCAGATCGAGCGACTTGAATTCTTCCGCGTAATTGAACTCTTTGCCCATCGGATCGGACTTTGGGGAATGCTGGTGCAATACGTTCACGTTCACCTGATTCGGCCACCAGTCGCGGTTCGTGGGCACGGAAGCACCGTGGTTAAACGGGCACTTGGCTTCGGGTAAGGTACTTTTGTTTTTAGTTTCGGGAGAAACACTTCCCGACGAATTCGCGAGTGTATTTTCCATGTGTTTTTCTTCCTTCGAATATGATTAGGTCGCGCGTGAAAAAGTTACTTTTTGGCGCTGCAGCGGCGGCAGAGGCCAAAGACCTCGACCAGCGGCTGCGTCAGATTAAAGCCGCGCGGCGCCAGTCGCGACAGCTTCTTGTAGCTGATGAAATCACCTTCAATATCCTGCACCGCCTTGCAGCGCGTGCAGACGAGGTGATGGTGGAGTTCAAGATTGCCTTCCACCAGCAGCGTGGAAGCATGAGGGCTGACTTCCCGTAGCAGTCCGTGTTCTACGAAGAGTCGTAGGTTCTTGTAAACAGTAGCTAAAGAAATAGAAGGAGTCCGCCGCCGCACTTCGGCGAAGACGCTTTCAGGTGAGTAGTGTCCCGGCGCAGCCACAACGGCTTCATAGATAACCTGCCGCTGATGCGTGGCCGCGAGGCCGCACTTCCAAGCGAGATCGCGAAATTGTTCGTGAGCCGAAGGCATGGGGAAGACATTCTGTGTTAGATGAGAATCATTATAGTCCAAGAACGATTCGTAAAGTCAACTCGATCGGAAATGCTCCTGTGGGAGATACAGGGAGAACAGGCACCTCAGCGGGCTTTCAGCCCGGTTCCGAATGACAAATGTAAAATGAGGGATTACTCGCGGAGGATTCCTGTGACTGCTCGTCTTCTCGCTTTCGTGCTCCTGGCCGGTTCACTGTTTGCGCAGAACGTCGTTCGTTACACCGCGACCAACGCGAACGTGAAGTATTTGTTCGCAACCGCGGAACCGGTCGCGCACCTCAAGTCGGGCGACATTCTCGACACCAACACGCTGGACTGCTTTGGCAATGCGATCAAGAAGCCGGGCGATACGCTCAGCCAGGTGAAGGGCGACAATCCGCTGACGGGACCTTTTTTTGTTGAGGGCGCGGAGCCGGGCGACACGCTGGCCGTGAAGATTCTCGAGCTTGATGTGGATGGCGACACGGGCGTGGGCGCGTTCGCTCCGGGATTTGGCGCGCTTAACGAGACCAACTACACGCCGATGCTCCATGCTCCGCTGCCGGAGCGTATCTGGTTTTATCACATCGATCACGCGGCGAACACGGGTACGTTCAAAGCGCTTGACTCCGATTTTTCGGTGAAGATTCCACTGCATCCTTTTTTCGGTTGTATTGGTGTCGCACCGGCGGAGGGCGAGGCGCGCAGTTCGGTCGTCCCAGCGGAAT
Organism: uncultured Acidobacteriaceae bacterium; assembly: GCA_963841125.1. GTDB lineage: Bacteria > Acidobacteriota > Terriglobia > Terriglobales > Acidobacteriaceae > Sulfotelmatobacter. Next base: position 117,412 of record CAWJBH010000009.1, on the reverse strand, counting down.
TTGGCGGGAACATGGACTCGCCTGAGGCCAGCGTGGGCAACACAGTTTATTTTCCGGTGAATGTGAAAGGCGGGTTGTTCTACATCGGCGATGGACATGCGGCAATGGGCGACGGAGAGGTCGCCGGCACGGCGATAGAAGTTCCGTTGAAGGCGCGAGTGCAGTTGAGCGTGATCAAGGGGCGCACTATTGCGTGGCCGCAGTTTGAGAATGATAATGCCATCATGACCGTGGGCGCATACCGTCCCCTGGACGATGCGCTGCGCATAGCGTTTACCGAGCTCGTGCATTGGATTCACAAGGACTACGGTTTGTCGGAACTGGATGCTTATGAACTGCTCTCACAGGTTGGGAAGATTCATTTGAATGAGATGGTGGATCCGAACTATGTGATCGTGGCTTCGATTCAGAAGAAGTATTTGCCGGCAAAGAAGTGATGTGGCAATACGTATCTCAGGGGCTAAAGCCTTCGGAACTCTCGTCGGCGCTTTACGCGGCGCTGCGGGCAGCGGTGCTGAAGAGGGCGTTCTTCCACGGCGCTGCGTGCAGCGCGGCTGAAGCCGTGCCCCATCAAAGCTGAGGATTCTTTCACGGAGAAGAGGATAGAATCCAAGTTCGAGGCGTTCTGAATGGCTGAGCTTTCCATCACGCACCAGGATTCCTGGCCCGAACTCCCCCTGGACGCCTGGCAGGATACTTATGCCACGCTGCACATGTGGACGCAGATTGTAGGCAAGGTGCGGCTGGAGTTAAGCCCGCGTGTGAATCATTGGTGGGAAGTTCCGCTTTATGTGAACGCGCGGGGGCTTACCACTTCCGCGATTCCTTATGGAGACGGAATTTTTGAAGTTCAGTTTGATTTTATCGAGCATGAGCTGGTCATTCAGACGAGTTGGGGTGCGTCGAAGACGATGGAGCTGGAGCCGCGATCGGTCGCCGACTTCTATGCGGAGTTTATGTCGGCTTTGCGGTCGCTGGGCATCGAGGTGAAGATCTGGACTATGCCGTGCGAGGTGCCGAACCCGGTGCGCTTCGAGCGCGATACGCAGCATGCTTCGTATAATCGCGAATATGCGCATCGTTTCTGGAAAGTTTTGGTGTTGTGCGACAGCATCTTCAAAGAATTTCGGGCGGGATTCATCGGCAAGGATAGTCCGGTGCATTTTTTCTGGGGGAGCTTCGATCTTTGCGTGACGCGTTTTTCGGGACGCCGGGCCCCGGAGCGTCCAGGAGCCGATGCGGTTACGCGCGAGGCGTATTCCCATGAGGTGATCAGCGCGGGGTTGTGGCCGGGCGGCGGCGATGTCAAAGGCGCGGCCTTTTATGCATACGCCGCGCCTGAGCCTGCCGGTTTTGCCAGTCAAAAAATGCAACCGGAGGCGGCTTTTTACCATCCTGTGATGAAAGAGTTTCTGCTGATGTACGACGATGTGCGGGTTGCTGATTCGCCTCGCAAAGCCCTGCTGGATTTTTTGCAGAGCACATATGAGGCTGGGGCGAATCTCGGGAAGTGGGACCGGAAGGAACTGGAGAGAGGTTAGAGAGGCTCGCAGCATGGCGGCACAGGTGCTATAGAGATTCGTCGGCTGGGTTGTGTTTCGCTGTCGCGAATCACAACCTTTGCTCATCATTACAAACCTTGGGATGACGGAGTTTAGGGGAAACAGGAATGGCTAAGAAATGCAAGCACTTGAATCAGATTAAGATCACGACTACCGACACGCATGTCTGCGAGGAATGCGTGAAGATGGGCGACACCTGGGTTCACCTGCGGCTATGCATGGTTTGCGGGAACGTGGGTTGCTGCGATTCGTCGAAGAATAAACATGCCACGAAGCATTTTCAGCATGGGGGGCATCCGGTGATGCGTTCGATAGAGCCGGGAGAACAGTGGATTTGGTGCTACGTCGATGAAATAATTGCCGGAGAAGTGAATGCTTGATCGACGCGCCTGCCAAAGGCTGTAGCACAGGGCCATGGGTTCACGGGGTAAGGCAAATCAGGCGGGAAAAAATTGAAAGGGCCGTGACATTGGTTATGCTCTAGCCGCCGCCTCCTGCGAGGGAGCCAACAGCGTGGACGCATGTACCGTCACAGCCCCTTGATGCGATCACTGTTTTCACAGTCCCAAACCCCAACTGCACCTCGCAGCGCCGTCGGTTTTTTCAGGTTTGGCTGTCCTGCAGGTTGCCCCGCCTGACTGATCACCCAGTCTACTTCGGGTCAGCAAGTTTTATTTCGCTGTCCCTTTCGACCGTCGACGAGAGCAACCTTAACAGAGTGTTCACAAATGTCAACGCAAACTATTGGTGCAATGCATCGGATTTATCCTGTGAATAAGTCAAACTGTAACTGATTGCACCGGGATAGTTTGCAAATCTGCATTCCGATTCGGGACTCCTTTTACACAAAACTTTCACAATATCCGAAAGCGGGAAAAAATCCACAATCTCAACCAAGATTCGCCTTGACGCAGAAACATTCTCAGCGCATCTTGCTAACAGTACAAAAGAATGCTGATGTCAGAACTCGTGGCCTATGTGGACGGCGGTTCTCTGGGCAATCCAGGGCCGTCGGGTATTGGGGTGGTCATTGACGGCTGCGAAAGCGGCCCTATCCGCATCTCCAGATGGATCGGGCACCAGGATAACAACGTTGCGGAATATGTGGCGTTGATGGAAGCTCTGCAGTACGCCGTATCACTGAAAGCAAAGGCGCTGCACGTTTATTCCGATTCCGAAGTAGTGGTACGCCAGATGCGTGGTGAGTATATCTGCCGCAGCTCGCGCCTCTACTCTCTGCACTGGACTTGCCGAAAGCTGGCACGCGCGCTGAGTTTCTCCATCTCCCACGTCCCGCGCGAGGAAAATGCCGAGGCCAACCAGTTGGCGAATACGGCGGTGCGAGAGCGGGAAGCGGGACTTCGGTGTTAGGTGCCGGGGCTAGGTGAGGCGACGCCCGCTCAGCCTAGGACCTGCGACCGCAGACCGACGTTCCAAGTTGGTGCCTTGACACCATCTGCTCTCCGAGCGAGACTCGAAATACCGCCTTCGACGAAATACTGGCACCCGAGCTATGGAACGTCGCTCGACTCTTGATCTCAATTCCGCACCGCTTGCGGCGGGTGCTACGGCCGGGGCGAGCGCAAGCCGCCCGGCGACCACCAGCGTCTCGGCGGGAATGGCGGCCGCTAATGCGCGTCTGCCCAAACTTTCTGAAGTGGAGGCACGCTTTCCGGCAGAATACAGCGAACACTCGCTTGCCGAAATGGCCTATCGGGATTTCGAGGCCACCCTTCAACTCCTGGCCGAACGTGCCCAATACATTACTGGAGCCAGTGGGGCTGCGATTGCTCTGCGCCGCGGCGAACACAACGACATGCTATGCCGGGCCAGCGCCGGCTCGAACGCGCCGGAGTTGGGTGCACTGCTTTCCACGGAAGACGGGCTTTCGGGGGAAAGCGTGCGTACGCGCCAGGCTCTGCGTTGTGATGACGCCGAATGCGATCCGCGCGTGAACCAGGAGGGGTGCCGCCGATTGGGCATTGCGTCGGTGGTGGTCATGCCGATCATTAGCGAGCAGCAGGTCATCGGAGTATTCGAGCTTTTTTCAGGCAAGCCGCACGCCTTTGAACAGCGTGATGTCGCCGCCTTGCAGCGGTTGAGCGAAATGGTGGAAACCGCGGTGAGACATGCGGTCGCGGCGCAGAGGGGGCCCTCCGCCCCGAGATCTGGTCGAACAGGAACCGGCTGGCGGGGAAGGTCAGCTGCCCGGAAACCTGATGGTGGCCGAGACCGCAGTTGAATCTCCTGGGAATCGGAGCGGCGCGGACTTGGATCCTGCGTCGCCGGGGAAAGATACTCCGCTCGGGGCTCCGTCAAAAACTCAGCCACCGCAACCGGAGAAGATGACGTTGGAAGGGACAGGGGTGGAACACGTGGAGCGCGGGCCGGCGTCGAAGAGTCCTCTTTTCTGGTCCTCGGTCATACAGGGTTCAGCCAGCGCCAGCCGGTCGAATGACGTGGCTGAGTCGATCCCTGTGCCGCCTGAGCTGAGAAACTTACAGAAGTGCAAGGCATGCGGCTTTCCTGTGTCGCAGGGGCGCACGTTCTGCGTGGAATGCGAAGAGAAACAGTGGCGGGGCCAACGCCTTCCGCAGATTGGTGTAGCCGGTGGCGGCACCGGACAGGGGGTACAACGAGCTCAAATTTCCAATCCGACTGTGGAACCAGCGGACGAGGCACCGATTGCTGCTTCCGTAGCTGCCGATTTGCCGCAAAGTGTCCCGCAGAATACTTCTGGGGCTGAAATCTTGAAGCCGATCGTGCCGTCCCAATCCTGGTTCGTGGCTAACAAGTACATCCTCGGAGCCTTGGTGGTGGTTGGCCTCGTAATTGTTGCGATGGTCTGGCTGCGCTGACATTTCGAAATTCTGATCTTCTTTCCTTCGCATTCGCAGCGAATCTTTTCCGTGAATGCTGTGCCCGCGACGGATTACAATTCCTTTCCTGACTTCGATAGCTGATGGTTGAGGATTCATCGGGAGGGTGATCGTGCCACGAACCATGCGCGGGGTGCTGCGCGGTTGCTTGCCAGTTCTGCTAATCGGGTTGGCCGCTGCCCAGAGTGCGGAGCAGCGCGCGGCCCACTTCCTGGAGTCCGTGCGCAAGCAACCGCCATTGCTACTGGCGTTTGTGCGCGACCTGCCGAAGGGTGGAGATCTGCACAATCATCTGGTCGGTGCGATTTACGCAGAAGATCTGGTGGATTTCGCGGCGGACAGCGGGTTGTGCGTGGACCGGAGGTCTTCGGGCCTGCTGGCTCCGCCTTGCGATTCCTGCGAGAAGCACACCGCGAAGCCCGCGGCGCGGTGCAGCTATGGCGATCATGTGCTTTACAACCAGATGATCGATGCCTGGTCGATGCGGAACTGGAAGCCAGGCGACGAATCGGGCCATGATCATTTCTTCGCAGCGTTCGACAAATTTGGCCCGGCCCCGGATCCGCACACGGCGGAGGGAATTGCCGCAGCCACGAATCGTGCGGGCATGGATCATCTTCAATATGTCGAGTTCATGCACTCGGCCGATTTCGGCGCGGCGGCGAAGCTGGCAGGGAAAGTTGAATGGAATCCGGACTTCGCCAAGATGCGCGACGCGCTGCTGGGCGCCGGTTTGAAAGACGTCGCCGCGGAGACCATCAACCGGCTCGCTGCCGACGACGCCAAGGCCAAAGAGATTCTCAAGTGCGGAACGGCGGATGCCGCGCCGGGTTGCGACGTGACCGTACGCTATCTTTATCAGGTGCTGCGCGGGCTGCCGCATGAAATGGTGTTTGCGCAGATTCTGCTCGGATTTCGAACTGGCATCCTCCGACCCACGATTCGTCGGGCTAAATCTCGTGATGCCGGAGGATTGGTATGTGCCGCTGCACGATTTCAACGAGCACATGGCGATGCTCGATTATCTACACGGTGTTTATCCCAAGGTTCATATCACGCTGCATGCGGGTGAACTTGCCATAGGCCTGGTTCCGCCGGAAGATTTGACGTTTCACATCCGCGCTTCGATGGAGCACGGGCATGCGGAGCGTATCGGTCACGGGGTTGACGTGATGAACGAGAAAGATCCCATCGGCCTGCTGCATGAAATGGCGGAGCGCAATGTGTTGGTGGAAATTGCACTGACCTCGAATGACATGATTCTGGGCGTGAGCGGCGACAACCATCCGCTGCCGATTTATATGAAGTATGGCGTTCCGGTCGCGCTGGCGACTGACGACGAGGGCGTGGCGCGATCGGACATGACGCACGAATATTTGCGCGCGATCGAGAGTTACCACTTGTCGTATTCGGATTTGAAGCGGATGGCGCGGCAGAGTCTGGAGCATAGCTTTCTGCCGGGGCAAAGTTTATGGACGGATACGAAGCTGGTTTTTCGCACGGTGCCGGCGTGCGTGAGCGATGCGGCAGGTGCCGAGAAACCTTCGTTAGGATGCGAACAGTTTCTTGGAGCCAGCGAACGCGCTCGGATGCAGTGGAAGCTGGAAGGTGAGTTCGCGAAGTTCGAGAAGAAATACTGACAGTCTGTGCATGACCAACGAAATTTTCAGCGCCGCCGAATCCGCCGCACAGTTTATTCTCGCGCGAACTCGCTTGCGGCCGCGCATCGGCTTGGTCCTGGGCTCCGGCCTCGGCGGGTTTGCTGATTCACTTTCCGATGCGACTCGCATCCCTTTCGCCGAGATCCCCGCGTTTCCGCGATCTACTGCGATTGGCCATGCCGGGCAGATAGTGATAGGCAAGTCAGGCGCCGTTCCGGTCGCCGTGATGCAAGGCCGCGTGCATCTTTATGAAGGATATTCGGCGCAGGAAGTTGCATTTCCCACTCGCGTGTTCGGGCGTATGGGAATTCGCGCCGTGATCCTGACGAACGCTGCTGGCGGGATTAATCTGAATTATCAACAAGGCGCGCTGGTGCTGATCTGCGATCACATCAATCTGCAGGGAGCGAATCCGCTAGTCGGGCCCAATGACGACCGCTTTGGAGTGCGCTTTCCTGATATGACGCACGCTTATGAGGAATCCTATCGGGGATTTGCGCGAGAGGAGGCGGCCAAGATGGGGATGACGCTGCACGAAGGCGTTTATGCCGCTCTGCTTGGGCCGAGTTACGAGACGCCTGCCGAGATTCAGTACTTGCGAACCATCGGCGCGGACCTGGTTGGAATGTCGACTGCCTTCGAGGCGATCGCGGCGCGCCACATGGGAATAAAGGTGCTGGCGATCTCGTGCGTCACCAATATGGCGGCCGGGATCGTTGATCAGCCGCTCTCGCACCAGGAAGTGATGGAAACCGGCGAGCGCGTCAAGACCAGCTTTGAGGCGCTGCTGCGTGCTGTGTTGCCGCATATACAGGAACACAGCAACCTAGGGTAGCGCATCACAACGAACAAGCTGTAGCTGCATACGTCCGCCTTTATAATTCCCCCGCACGCCGGTTCTCATTTCATCCTCCCATCTTCTATCGCGCGTGCGATGCAGCATCTTCGATCACAGCTGCAACCTCTTTTGACCTGGAAACGTAGACCGAGTGGCTGGCACCTGAGAGTTCGACCTTGTGGCTGTTGGCTCGCGCGGCATACCAACGTTCGAGGTCAGGGTTGATGGTTCTGTCTGCTCCCGCTACCACCATCCAACTCGGCTTCATTTTCCACGCAGGAGTGGTGATGACTGCTTTGAAGTTGTCAGCTTTGTTCAACACCTGCGATTGCGCCATGAAAGCAGCCTGTTCAGCAGACAGGTCGGCTGCGAAATACTCATGAAACTGCGCCGGGTCAAGGTAGGTGAAGCCATCTGCTGTCTTCTTTATCGCACCAGATTTGCTGAGGTCGCTGGGGAAGCGCTTTCCATCGTCAGACTCATTCTCTCCCGCATCCGGCATGTGGGCAGCGACGTACACCAAACCGGCAACCGACGGATCCGTCCCCGCTTCGGTAATTACAGCTCCGCCATAGCTGTGAGCGACCAGAATGCACGGTCCATTCTGTAGAGCGAGGGTGCGCTTCGTAGCGGCAACGTCATCTTGAAATGACGTCTCTGGCTCTTGCACGATGCTAACGTTGTAGCCATCTTTCACAAGAATGTCGTAAACGCCTTTCCATCCGGAACCGTCTGCCCAGGCGCCGTGAACCAAAACAATGTTCCGGATGCGATGTTCCCGATTCTGCGCTGGAAGGGTTTGGGTCAAGAGCGCGCCGCAGGCCAATAGCAATAATACGATCCAGAGGGATTGAGTCATTCGTCGGCTTACTCGCGTAGACCTCATTGAATTATTCATTTTCGTTCCTCCTTGCTAACTGTCTCGCATCTGGGATGCTAGATGCTTACTTGGCGGCTCGGGGTATAAACAGTTCCACCGGCGGACTCACGCCATAAGTTGCAGAAAAGCTTCCTTGGTTCACGGCCAGCGCGAGATGTCCGCGCGAGTCGATATAGAGCAGAGGCTGCTTCAGCGGAACATCGCTGAAGGTTCGCACGAACTTGATCTGCATTTCTTTGTTGCCAAGCTTTAGCGAAACTTCTTGACCGCGCTGGTAGCCGAGTTTCAGAAAATCCTCGGCGTCGACATTTGTCACCAAATTGCCGAAGGGACCGTCGGTGGCAATTACTTCGCCCTTCAAGCCGCGATCGTCGAGGCGCGCGACCTTTAATTGCAGACGAACCAGCGAGGCGAGCGGCATCTCCGGACCCACTTTCGTCCAATCGTCGCCCCGCGCCACATGCGCACCGACCGGAGAAAAAATATCGCGGCCGTGGAAGGTCGACGAGAGTTTGGTGCCGATCATCCAATCCGGGTTGGTGATCTCCCGCACACCTTCGATGCCGTCGCGCTGCTCGACCAGCGTTAGCAGGCCGTTATCGGGCAGCACGAAATACTGTCCGCGCTTCGACTCGGCGACAATGGCTTTGCGCTCGCTGCCCACCGTGGGATCGATGACGACCACAAACACCGTGCCCGCGGGATAGTAAGGTGTGGCGCCATAAAGAAAACGCGCGCCATCGAGAATGGAAAATGGCGTCACCTGGTGGGTGAGGTCGACGATGCGCACCTCTGGCATGATCGAATACATTACCCCGCGGCAGATGGCGACAGAGTCGTCGACTACGCCGAAGTCGGTCATGAAGACGATGGTCTGCGGGTATTTTCCGGTCTGCGCGCTCACTAGGGCCGGAGCGGCGAGCATAAGCAGCACAATCAATAATCTGGCCAGGCGGTCGTGCGTCCGCCGGCACCCGGCGCTCGCGCGTGCCGGGCTCCCTTGACTTATTGTGATCATGGTCTGAAAGAATACTGGGGATGGCCGCCGGGCGGCAAATCCCAGGGCTGACCTGAGAGGATTCGCCTGCTTCAGCTTGGCGCGACCCTTCGGCTGCGCTCGGGGCAGGAGTCGAGGCGGCTGTCTCCACATGTCCGTTACCTCTTCGATCTATAATGTTGTGTCAATTCATTGCAGACCGCGAGGAGGTCTTTATGCCGGAAGTGATCCCCGAGAAGTATCGTGATCTTTTTCAGAAGCGGGCTTTCGCCAATCTGGGCACGTTGATGCCTGACGGCCGGCCGCAGGTCACGCCGGTGTGGTGCGACTTTGACGGTGAGCACGTTATTTTTAACTCCGCCAGGGGACGCCAGAAAGATAAAAACGTCCGGCGCGATCCGCGCGTGGCCTTGACTTTAGTCGACCCGGAAAATCCCTACCGCTATATGGAGATTCGCGGCCGGGTGGTGGAGATCACTGAAGATGGCGCCAGCGCCAGCATCGACAAGCTGGCCAAGAAATATCTCGGGGTCGATAAATATCCCTACGGCCAGCCCGGCGAGGTGCGCGTGATTTACAAGATTAAGCCTGAGCACACGACGGTGATGGGGTAAGACTTCTGTGACATCTGGGGCGTGGCCCGAGGACAAGCCACAGAAAGGCGGCGGGATCCTTCGGCTTCGCTCAGGGCAGTCTGCCAGCGCTACGTTTGAGATTTTCCATTCATCATGCCGATTGCTGAAACAACCGCTTCCACTGCCCTCGACGTCGCCTGGGCCCGTTCCCAATTCCCCGCTCTCGCGCAAACTATCAACGGACACCCCGCCGCATTCCTCGACGGTCCCGGAGGAACGCAAGTTCCGCAGCGCGTGATCGACGCGATCTCCGACTATCTGCGCCGGGACAACGCCAACACTGACGGAGCCTACGCGACCAGCCGCCGCACTAACTCCATGCTCGCCTCGGCGCGGGCCGCCATGGCCGACTTCCTCAACTGCAATGGTGACGAGATTATCTTCGGGCCCAACATGACCACGCTGACTTACGCCATGTCACGCGCGATTGGCCGCGACCTCGGCCCCGGCGACGAAATTCTGGTGACACGCCTCGATCACGACGCCAACGTTTCGCCCTGGCTGGCGCTGGAAGAAAAGGGAGTGACCATACGCTGGGCTGAGATTCACGAAGAAGATTGCACGCTTGACATGGCCGATCTTGCCTCGAAGATTAACGGGAAGACGAAGCTAGTTGCAGTTGGCTACGCGTCGAATGCTGTGGGCACCGTCAATCCCGTCAAAGAGATTGTTCGTCTTGCTCATGCTGCGGGAGCGCTTGCCTATGTGGATGCAGTTCACTACGGCCCGCACGGGCTGATCGACGTTGCCGTGCTCGACTGCGACTTTCTGGTCTGCTCTACGTACAAATTCTTTGGCCCGCACATGGGAGTTCTCTTCGGCAAGCGCGAACATCTGCGGCGGCTGCGTCCCTACAAAGTACGCCCCCTTACCGAGGCTATCCCTAACCGCTGGGAGTGGGGCACGCTCAACCACGAGTGCATCGCCGGGATCACAGCTTGCGTGGAATATCTCGCCGATCTCGGCCGCCGCGTGCAGCCGCATGCCAACACGCGCCGCGCGGCGATTGTTGCCGCTTTCGAAGCTATTCATCACTACGAGCACGGATTGATGGAGCGGATGATCGCCGGCTTGTTGCGGATTCCGCGCCTGAAGATCTACGGCATTACCGATCCCGCGCGCTTCGACGAGCGGTGTCCCACGCTTGCGGTGCGCGTGGTTGGCCAGACTGCAGACCAGACTCCGCTCGCGCTTGCCACTCAATTAGGAGATCGCGGCTTCTTTACCTGGGACGGGAACTACTACGCGCTAACCCTCACCGAGCGCTTGGACGTGGAAGCATCCGGAGGGTTCCTGCGCATCGGCCTCGTCCATTACAACTCTGTTGAAGAAGTGGATCGGGTGCTGGGAGCTTTGCGGGAAATTATTGGGGCTTAGCGTTGCTGCGGCAAGGTTCGAATAGAGTTGAGAGCGGACCTTGGCGCCTGAGATCCCGATTATTTGGATGGGCTTACGGCATGGCTGAAGTCGTACCCTTCCCGTCTTTTCTCTACGCGACAGGGGTGGCGCGGGCAGGCAGCAGGTTCCTTGGCCCCACCGTCGCTGCTCCGCCTGCCCGGAATGACGAAAACCGCTGGAAACTGTTTATGGCCAGCGCTTGGCGGTCTCGTCCCATCCGGCTGCGCGCACCGGTTGCGCCGACGGCACCACTGGAGGCGCTGGGATGCGGATCGGCTGCTGCGGCCCGTTGACGGCTGTGGCCAGCGCCGGCTTCACCATGTCGGAGTTCAAGTCCATTCCTTCGGACAGCAAGGGAGCCACCAGCCGCAGCGCTTCTACTTCCTTCTCCAGCCGGGTCAGCTCCATCTCTTTTTGCCTCAAAACCTCGTAAACATTCTTCATAGACAGGGCACCTGTGAGGCAGCCGTAGGGTCCAGCCGCTTTTCTCGAACTTTAGCAGACTTACCCGTGTTGTCAAGGAATTAAGCCATAGCAACTGGTGTTCAGCGGAGCACCCTCGATTTCAACCTCGCCCCGGCTAAATCCCTGATACTGATGGGTTTTCTGGATTCCTTTCCCAGCGCGGCTTTCGCCGGATTTTCACAGGCCGCTGAGAGCTGTAAGAACGTGGAGGCATTTTGATGCGCCCTGTCCATCGTGAAAACCCGCGCCCTGACCGCTCTCTTCACAAAATTGCTTCGTCAACCTGCACAAAATCCTGTCACACGCCTGTGAACGGGCTGCATGCGATTGAAAACAAATCAGATAAAGATACGGAGTTTCATTGACTCCAGAACTAGGTGGAGTACAACAAGATCGTTCTTTGGCAGTTTCTTCGGTTTTGCCGGTTGGTGCCGCGTCCGGGGCTCGAGCTGAGTCACTCTCAACATTGCAAAATGATGAGGGAAGGGCAAGCAAGGGTCTATAGCAAAGCGCTGGTCGAGGAGAACGGGAAGCCTAGTCGAAGGCAAGATAGAGTTCCGAGGCGTTGGGTAGGTTTGTCCGGTTGGCGGTAAGCCCGGAGCCCGAGCAAAGATCGCACGCAGCGCGCCCGCAAGGGAAGCAGCACAGCAGGTCGAGCGAGGGTCTAACGCGAGCTACTGGCCGAGAGGAACACGCCCAACACCACCTCGGAACTCTTTATGTTTTCGGTGGTCAACTTCCGGTTTCTAGTTTCCTGTTTCCAGTTCCTCACCTCAATGAATTTCCTGAGATTTCGCGTCGCATGACGCGCGCCGGTATGAACCAGAAACTAGAAACCAGAAACTGTTCCCTCAATCCACGTGCTCGCCTTCGGCCATAAAGCTCTGTTCTGAGGGAGGCAGCCTATCCCCGGGTCGTGCCCAGAACACATACAGCGTCGGCCAAAGAATCACGCTTACGAACAATTCCACGATCAGCCCGCCCACAATCACAATCGCGAAAGGTCGTTGCGAGTCAGACCCAATGTCATGGGACATCGCGGCCGGCAGCAATCCCAGGGTCGCCACGATCATCGTCATCATTATGGGACGCAGGCGCAGAGCGGCGCCTTCCTTGGCCGCTTCGCGCACCGGCATCCCGCGCGTACGGAGTTGGTTGATGTACTCAACCATGATTACGCCAATTTCCACGGAGACTCCGATGAGCGCCAAGAATCCCAGCCCGGACGACACGCTGAAATGTGTACCGGTCAGCAACAGGCTGAGAAATCCGCCCAGCGGAGAAAGCGCGACCACCGCCAGGATCAGGAAGACCCACTTCCACGAACCGAATGCCGAATAAAGAATGAATGCCATCAGCAGCAGTGTGATCGGGACGATAAACGCCAGCCTTCGGTTGGCGCGCTGCTGGCTTTCGTATTCACCGGTCCAGTCGAGGTGATAGCCTTCGGGAAACTGCACTTTGCGCCCGACTTCTTCAATCGCCTGCCGCACCGTGCTGCCCAGATCGCGCCCGCGCACGCTGTACTTGATCGCAATGTAGCGTGAGTTGCCTTCGCGATAAATTGTCGACGCGCCATCATCGAGCGTGATGTGGCTCACCTGGCTTAATGCCACGCGTTCGCCCGATGGCGCGAGAATCCGAATGTTGCCGATCTCCTCCACGGTCCTGCGGAACTGCGGCTGGTAACGCACCGTCAAGTCGTAGCGCTGCTCGCCAATCAGGATCTGGCTTACGGCTTTTCCGCCCACCGCGCCTTCCACCGCATCCTGAACGTCGCTCACGTTGATGCCGAAACGATCTGCAGCCGCGCGGTCGACCACCAGATTCACGTTGGGCTGTCCGCGTACCTGAAACGTGCCGAGGTCAGCGACGCCCGGAATCTGGCTCATCACCGCCTGCATCTCTTCGGCTTTTTGTTCCAGCGTCTTCAGGTCGCGTCCGAAAAGCTTTACGGCCAACTCGCCCTTTACGCCGCTAACGGCTTCTTCGACGTTGTCGGAAATCGGCTGCGAAAAATTCCAATCGACTCCCGGGAACTTGCCAAGCTCTACATCCATTGCCGCGATCAGTTCGTCTTTCTTGTGATACTGCTTCCTCCATCTTTCACGTGGCAACAGATCAACGAAGAACTCGGTGTTGTAGAAGCCGCTGGCATCACTGCCGTCGTCGGGACGCCCCACCTGGCTCACCACCTGCGTCACTTCCGGAAATTCTGCCAGCACCAGTCGCGCCTTGTTGGCTAAATCAATGCCTGCCGTCGGTCCGGTGCTCGGTGCCAAAGTTCCGCGTACCCAGACTGCGCCTTCATCGAGATGCGGCAAGAATTCCGACCCGATGACTCCGCTGAATATCAGCGCCAGCATCGCCGCCAGAGCCAGCAGTCCCATCCCGAGAGTCAGTTTGATGTGGTCGAAGCACCAGTCGAGAGCGCGTCCGTAGCTACGGTTCAGCCACTCCAGCACCGGGTTCCGCCATTCCTTGATTCCGCTGCTGAACAGCATGCTGCACAGTACCGGCGCGATGAACAGAGCGAACACCAGCGCTCCCAGCAAAGCAAAAGCGACGGTCCACGCCATTGGACTGAACAGCCGTCCTTCAACCCGTTGCAGCGTAAAGATGGGCAGATACGAAACAATGATGATAATGCGCGCGAAAAACACCGGCTTCTGCACTTCATGAGCGGCGACAGCAATGGTCTCCATAAACGACCTCTTCGTGTTGCCGAACGAAGTGTGACGCAATATGTTCTCTACCATCACCACCGACCCGTCCACCACCATGCCGAAGTCGAGCGCCCCGAGCGAAAGCAGGTTCGCCGGAATCTGCCGCAGATCCAGCAGAATCGCGGCAAACAAAAGCGAGAAGGGAATGGTGATGGCCACAATCAGCGCGCTGCGCACATTCCCCAGGAATAGAAACAGAACCAGGGTGACCAGCAACACTCCGTCGGTTAGATTCCGCAGCACCGTGTGCGTGGTGTGCTTCATCAGTTCGCTGCGGTCAAGATGCGGAACAAACTTCACTCCCGCGGGCAGCAAACCGTGGCGCCCGTTCGTTCCGTTCAATTCATCGATCTTCTCGTGTAGCGCCGCCAGCGTCGTCTCCGCCACTGCGCCCTTGCGGAGCAGTACAATCCCCTCGACCACGTCATCCGAGTCGATGATGGTTCCATCGTCGTTGCGGATGGCCTTGCCCAATTGTCCCAGCCGGACTTTCGGCGCCTGCACTACTTTGCCCAAATCCCGCACCCGCACAGGCGTTCCGTTCTGCACCTTCACTACCGTGGCAGCGATGTCGTCGGTCGTCTCCATCAATCCCACGGCGCGCACATTCAGCGCCTGCTCGCCGCGCTCGATGAACCCGCCCCCAGCGTTGATGTTGTTCGCCGCCAGCGCTGTCTCCACCTGCGCCAGCGACAGCCCGTACGAGACCAACTTCCCCGGGTCCATTTGCACCTGGTACTCGCGCGTCGGTCCGCCGAACGGATTCACATCCACAATGTTCGGCACCGACTTCAACTGGTTGACCACAAACCAGTCGTTCAGCGTTTTCAGTTCCATCACGTCGTATTTCGGATTCGTGCTGGTCAGGGTGTAGAACATGATCTGCCCGGTCGGACTGTAATCCGGCCCAATCCCGGGATTCACGCCCGGAGGCAGCGTCACCTGCTGCAACCGGTCCAGCACTTCCTGCCGCGCGTTGAAGGTGGTGATGTCATCGTCGTAGATGATCGTGATCATCGACAATCCCGACAGCGACACCGACCGCAAATGCGTCAGATGCGCTACGCCATTCAATTCCACTTCCAGTGGAACTGTGATCTGCTGCTCGACTTCCTCCGCCGCGTGTCCCGGCCATTGCGTGATGATCTGCGCATAGGTGTCTGCCACGTCGGGATACGCTTCGATCGGCAGGTTATGAAAGGAGATGATGCCCCACACGAACAGCACCAGCGCCCCGCCGAGGACGAGCAGCCGGTTATTCAGGGCAATGTCGATCGACTTGCGGATCATCTATTTCTTCTCCGCCACTTCGGTCGCAAACTCGAGCGCATTCATCACCACTTCATCGCCTGACTTAACGCCTTCGCGAATCTCCTGCATGTCCATCGGGAGCCAATCCGTCGGCCTGCACTTCCACTCGGCGGAATTTCTTGTCGCCCTCTTTGCGGAAGACCCAGTCTTTATCATGCAGGCGCATGATCGCGGTTGCGGGCACCACGACACGGTCAGTCGTCTTCCGCGACCGGAACTTGGCGACGGCAAACATGCCGGGACGCAGCGCGCCGTCCTGATTCGCCAGTACGATCCGTACTTTCGCCGAACGCGTGTTCGGGATCGAGCACTCGCGAAATGTCCACCACCTTGCCGCGAAACACGCGGTCCGCATAAGCGTTGAGCCGGATCTCCGCCGAGTCCCGCAGATGCACATCGCCGAGATCGTTCTCGAACACGTCGCACACGACCCACACCTGGCTCAGGTCGGCGATAGTGAAGAGATTGGGCGTGTTGTCGAGGCTCTTTATGCCTTCGAACCCGGCGATGTTTTGCTCTACAATCGTTCCTGCGACCGGAGCGCGAAATCAATCAGCGGACTGGGATGCGCCGGATCCGCGCCCAGCACTCGCACATGCTGCTCGGCGGTTGACACATCCACTTTGGCTTTGTCTTCCGGTCCTGCGCTGTTTCCAAGTCTTTCGACGCAATCGCGCCATTGTCGTAGAGCAATTGCGCGCGTTCCAGAGCCTTGCGTGAAAGCACTTCATCGGCCACAGCCTTCTGATAGTCGGACATGGCAGCCGCCAAATCGGGACTGGAAATCACGAGCAATGTTTGCCCTTTCTTTACGGAATCGCCCAGTCGCACCTTCAGCTCGATGACTCGCCCTCCGCCCAGCGAAGTCACGTGGATGGTGCGGTTCACGTCGGGAGTGACGGTGCCGTTGGCAGTCAGTTCGGTTGGCAGCGCTCGCGTTTCCGCTTTCGCGGTCTTGAACAGTTCCGGATGCTCTGCGGTAAAAACGTCGGGATCTAGCGTGACTGGAGGCTTGCTGGCGGCCGCCGGAGTCTCGTTCGAACAAGCCATGCGCCCGCCAAAGCGGCGACGAGCGCAAACAACGGGACGAGTCGAAAGGCCGCTTTTCTCCAGCCCCATTCCATGTTCATTGCATCACCTCGCGCCCTACGGCAAGATTCAATTGGGCAGCAGCCGTTAAATAAGAACCAAGCAGATTGACGTAACTCACTTGTACAGCTGCGGTATTCACTCTGCGCGTTGATGAAGTCGAGCAGCGATGCGCCGCCATGCTGATAGGAAAAGAAAATCGTGTCGCGCACGCGCACGGCCTGTTGCAGATATTGCGCCCGGTAAGGCCGCAACAGAATGACGTTGCTGTTCACCGCCGCATAGGCGGAATCCACGTCGCTGAATACCTGTGCCTGGGCCGCGTCGCGCAGCCGCTCGTTGCGCGTGATGTCGATCTTGGTGCGCAGCTTCTCGCCCTGGTTGCGGTCGAAAACGCGCAGGGGAATATTCGACCCCCAAGCCGATGTACGGCGTCAATCGGAGGATTCCGCGCCTACATCGAAGCTGAACGTTGGATCGGTCGATCCGTTCGCTTCCGCCAGCTTGTAGTTGGTCTGCGCCATCTCTACCGACTGCACGGCTGCTTTCAAGTCCGGCCGCGTGTCCAGCGCGATCTGCCTGTAGGAATCCAGGGCCTCGATCTGATCGCTGAAATCGAATGACTCCTGCCACGTCGAACTGCTCGACCGGAGTGCGATCGTTGAGCAGCGTGAGCAACTGGATTTTCTGCGTCCGCAGATTGACGTCTGCCGACTGCAGATCCGATTCGTACTGGACTCGCTGCAACTCCAGGCGGTCCAGGTCGATTTGCGCGATGTCGCCCGCCTGAAAACGGTCGCGGCTGATCTTCAGAACGTGGTCGTAGTACTCCAGGTTGTCCTTCGCCAATTGCAGCACGGCTTTGGCCTGCAGAATCTGCACAAACGCTCCACGCAGACTGAATAGAAGATTTCTCTCCAGGTCTTGTTCCTGCGACACGCCAATCGCCGTTGCTTTCTGTGCGCTTTCAGTGCGCAACTCACGCTTGTGTGCCCGCTCGTGCAGATAACTCACCGTGGCCGAGGGGAGCAAATAGGCAAACGGTCCGTGCGCCGGGCCGCCGGGAAACGGATCGATTTGATCCGCCAGCAGCGTCAATTGCGGATTCGGTCGAAAATGTGCCGTAATTTCCTGCGCCTGCAATTCGCTGATATTCAGTTTTCCCGCCAGCAGCGTGGGATTGTTCAACGCCAAGCGGTCCTGCACCTGCTCCCAAGTCCAAGCCCGCGGCGGGGACGGCGTCGGCGGCCGCACGGTCGGCGCGGCAATTTGTGCCCACCCCGAGCCCAGCATTAGCAGTACTAATGACCACAAAAATCTTCTTCGCATCCAGTGCTCCATCCAAACTGGTGAAGGCTTATGAACTTCTTCCGAGCCAGCTACGACTATCTGGTTTCCCTCGCCTCCAAAGACAAAGGCAATCGCCGCGGATTTTATTGCTGCAGCCTATAGCGATACGCGAACAACAACTTAGCTAAGAATGATTCGGCGAATTACCCGAGGAAGGAAAGGAGGCGCTCGGCCCCCCTGAAAAACGCAAGGCCTCGCCAGTGGCGATATGCGCGTGACCGCAACTTCAAGCCGTCCAACTTCCGGAGCAACCAGCCGCATGACACTCGCTTCCGCCGGAGGCGCTTGCAGCCGGTTGACCCAGGCGGAATTCTTATCGCTTCCCGCCTGGCGCACGGTGCGCTTGCTGACCGAGGAGTCTTCCATCTCGGCGCGCATCGCGTGCAGATCGTCCGAAGCCGAGATTACCGGAAACAGCAGAACCAGCGCGCATCCGAGGGCGAGCAAACACTGCAGCGAACTGAACCCACGCGTTCCTCGCCGCCACAGCCAGTAAGCCGGCAGGGCCAGGAGCAGCCACGCAAGATTCAGAAGTAATTCCATATCAGTTGCCAGGTTCCAGTCTCTGGTATTCCAGTCTCAGCCGAACGTTTGCTCACGGGCGCCAAACTCCGCATCGGCGCAAAGAGGTAAAAACCAGTTTTTCAGAAACCTTGAACGCACGTCAACGTGACCACAGTACCGCGGAATTCCCGAAAATCGGAAACTGCATCGCGCCTACGGGCCCACCGTGACTTGCAGGGCCACCGGCGTCTTCATCTGCTCCTTGTAAATAGCGGTTCGTTTCGCTATCTCGCCATTTACGTCGACATACACCGTATAGGACCCGTGCGGCAAGGTCTCGCCAAAGGGCAAAGCCAGCCCGCTCGTGCCCTTCTTCAATGGAAAGTGCTGATATCCGATTTCGGTGGCCCGTCCGTTTTCATTTACCGCCTTCACGTCAAATGTCAGATCCATATCGTCCGCTGTGCTGTTCGACACCTCCACGCTGCCGTCGATCCGGTTCCCCGTGACGTGCGCCGGAACTTTCCAGGCCACTGTGATGCCCTCCACCACCTTGATGACAAATGGCCTGTGCACCGCCTGCTGAGGATTGCCACCATCCCGCGCTACGACCACAAATTGAAACTCGCCTGCCCGCTCCGCCTCGCCATGCAGCAGTCCGTTGTCTTCAAGTTTGATTCCCGGCGGCAACGTGCCACTCTCCACACGCCACTGCAGAACAGGCACGTAGTTACCTCCACCATGAAAATTTACTTGATACGGACCGTGCGGATATGTTGCCGGTAACTCCGCCGGTTCAATCAACAGCCCGCCGTTCTTATCGTGATCCTGCGCAGACTTGTCCTGAGGCGAAGTGTCCTGTGAAGTTTTTTCCTGCGCGATGTTATCCGCGCCGACCGGGAGAGAACCCTTCCGCGGCGTTCCCGTCCCTTCCAAAGCGGTCACCCCCAAGGCCAATACCGGTGCGCATACTACTACGGCGAAATATGTTACGCAGCGGACTCTGATTCCGCATCTCATCTTTAGGTTCTTAGCCGTCATCTTTAGACTTTCATTCTCAAACCGCGCTGAGGATCAGGAGCACTTTCTCCACTATGCTACGCGAATCCTTTCTCCGCCCCCAGCGCCGAAGGATCGCGGAGTGGTGTGGAATTGGATGCAGAACTCCGGAACCAGGACGCTGCACTTTGCCCACAACGTCAAAATGTAAAG
Source organism: uncultured Acidobacteriaceae bacterium (assembly GCA_963841125.1). Taxonomy (GTDB): domain Bacteria; phylum Acidobacteriota; class Terriglobia; order Terriglobales; family Acidobacteriaceae; genus Sulfotelmatobacter. The sequence goes on along the minus strand of CAWJBH010000009.1, from coordinate 97,905 downwards.
ATATGTATAGCCGCGGCCTCCGCAGAGTTTTTCTTTTGAGCACGCGCTACTTGTTTGCGTGGTTCGGGTTTAACGCAAGTGAATTCACCTGTGCTAACCTCGAAATTAAAGGTGACCCGCTCCACGATTAGTGCTCTTCGGAGGAAGTTATGTCAGTGCGCAACGCGTTCGCTTTGTTCTTCGCAGTTTCCATCCTCGCACTTCTGGCCGGCTGCGGAAGCAGTTCGCCCACACCCGTCGCCCCTCCCAGCGGCGGCTTTGGCGCTAGTAATCTGAGCGGCACATACGTTTTTTCATCAACAGGATCTGATAACAGCGGGACCTTCTTGACCATGACCGGGTCTCTCACGGCTAACGGCAGCGGCGGCATTACCGGCGGTACGGTGGACATCCTTGACCTGGAAGTTCCGCCGACCAATCCTATCGCCCAGCCGATCACCGGTGGGAGTTACAGCGTCTCAACGGACGGCCGGGGACAGATCCACTTCAATACCACCCTGAACAATACGAACGGGACCCCTCAAGCTATTACCTTTACTTTGGATTTCGTCCTGATATCGAGTTCGCACGGGCTGGTCACCGAGTACGACGCTAACGGCACGGGCAGCGGTACCCTCGACCTGCAGAGCGCCGTCACGCAGAGCCAGATTGCCAGCTCTTATGCCTTTGGCGTTTCGGGCGCTGGTAACAGCGGATTGCCGGTCGCCCTGGTGGGCGCGATGACTCTGGACTCAACGGGAAGCGTGACCACAGGGATCGAAGACATCAATAACGATGGCGGTGCCGCAGCGGGTCCGAGCGGGACCGCGCTCAGCACGTCGTCCAATGTGATCCTGGGGGCAACGCCCGGAACGGCGCTGATCGCAAGCAGTTTGGGCACTTTCAGTTTCGATGTTTACCCGATTGATAACACGCACTTGAAGTTTATCGAAAACGACGGGATCAGCATTCTTTCGGGTGATATGTATACGCAGGCCACCTCCATAGCAAGCGGGCAGCTGGTGTACACCATGGCGGGATCGGAGACCAACAACCCGAGCGGTACAACTCCGATCGATGTCGGCGGCTGGTTGACCAACGCGGGCGGCACCATCACCGCAGGAGAGGAAGACTACAACGACGGCGGTAGTGTCGGAACAGATACTTCACTCAGCGGTGCCTTTGCTACACTTGCAGGTGGACGCTCCACGCTCACCCTCAATAGCTTCGTCAACGGGGCTGCAAGCGACCTTCCGGAGCCGTATACATTTGCGGCCTATCCCTTCGCTTACAGCGGCGGAACCGGCATTCAATTGCTGGAAATCGATAACGCCGGAGTCACTTCCGGGGCAGCTTACCCTCAGATCAGCACAAGTCTCGCCACTCCTCCGCAAGGGTACGGATTTAATCTGAGCGGATTCAACTCGATCGGCGAAGAAGACGACATCGCGGAATTCGTTACGACCAGTACCGCTACCAATACCCCCAGCATCAGTTTCAGCGGAATTGTCGATCTCAACAATCAGACCGGCCTTGCTTCCGGCCGGGCCCTGGACGGCAGCTACAGCGGCACGGACGGGTTTGGCGTGGGCTCAGGCGCGACGACGAATTACATAGCAAGCTTCAACTTCTACGTCGTGAACCCCACAACTTACCTCGTGCTCGAGACTGATGACGCCGAGGTCGCGATAGGGACATTTGAGCAACAGGGCAGTCCGTCCGCAGGGGCGGCGCAAGGGCCGGTTTCCCTGTTTCGTCCCGTTGCGCGAGCACACACGGCCCTGAAGCGGCGCCAGTAGACTCTGATTATCGCGGCATCACTACTAGGGCGCGGCGGATAGCCGCGCCCTTTTCTACTCTCGGTAGTCCCGCGCTGCCTGGTCTGCGGCGTGACCTTGGTTACCTTTAATAAATTACTGATATTCAAGCACAATGACTTTGAGCCTTGGACCGATTGCGGAGACGAAGAGTGCTCTACAGACATTTTTTGCGGGCTGCGATACTCGTGCTGATCAGCGCGTCCCTGGCGTCGGCGCGGGACCTTGCACTGGTCTCCAACAAATCCAATGCGGTTGGAGGCATCACGCTCACTGATCTGGTCAAGGTTTGCAAAGCGCAGACTAATCACTGGCCGGATGGCAAGCCGGTCACGTTCGTTATGCGTGCTCCATCCGTGCCCGCCATGAAGGTGGTGCTGGAAAAGGTGTATGGCATGTCCGAGAGCGACGTCAGCGGTCTTATCGTCACCTCTAACCGCGGACGCGCCAACCATCCAGCCATCGTGGTTACGACTTCCGACGAAGAGCTTATGAACAAAGTGGCGTCCGTCCCCGGAGCCATTGGCCTTGTGGATGTATATTCCATCAACAGCAGTGTGGTGGTGGTCAAGATCGCAGGGAAACTTCCCCTGGAACCCGGTTACCTGCTGCACGGCAACTAGCAGTGGCCGGTAGCCAGTGAAATCAAAGGCCTCCGCGAATCATAGATCTTTGAGAACAGATCTTTGAGCACAGATCTCTCAGCACAGATATTTGAGCACCGACTTTGAACCATGGCAGCTCCTGGCAAAAAGCTCGCTCCCACCACGTCGGCTATACCGGCAGGAGCCTATGCTCGACGTTATCCGCGCTTTGCCATCGACGCCCGCATGCAGGTCCGCATGTTTCAGGCAGGCGAGTTCCGCAATTGCTGGGGACGCTCCACGGAACTTGGTCGGGACGGGATCGGAGCCACTCTCACCGGCGAGCTCGAAACCGGGGAAATCGTTTCCCTTGATATTCCTCTGCCGCTCGGTCCCTATCCATTGAAGGTGCGGGCGATTGTGCGTTACCGCAATGGCTTGCGCTACGGTTTTGAGTTCCTCACATTGAACGACAACCAGCGCGGCATCCTCAACCGTGTCTGCGAAATGCTTGCCACCAAGTCCTGAACAGTGGTCTCCAGATACGGGTCTGAAAAGCGTCAACGCAGAAGAGCCGTCGGCACGCAGAATTGTTCACGCCCGCATTTAAGCCTGCAGATTCAAATCCCTGGAAAGCCCGACTCTGCAGTGCCGCTAACGAAGCAGAGGCAGGTTGCTGCTCCAACAATCGGCGACGATAAGCCATACGCCGAGACGGCGCCAAGCTTTCACGTACTTGCCGCGGTCGGCAAGTATGGTGCCATCGGGCTGGCGGACAGCGACAGTATAGCGACCGATCTCCATGGCGAGGTCGCCGGAAGCTTCGACGCGGACGGTTTCGAGGCGCAGGTCTTCGTATCCCTCTTCGCCGATCTGGCGAAGTAGCCGCTCTACCGCCTTTGGTCCGTAGGCAGGATCGTAGTGTGGCGCCATGAACACGCCATCCTGCGCAAAGAGAGCAGCAACCTGATCGTAGTTAGCCGTGTTGAAAGAAGTGACGAAATCCTGAGCCAGGTTGCGGATCATGGACTCAACGTCCAAGAACGGACTCGAGTCCGCCAGGGAACTGGAATAGGGCCGATACATCTACTACCTCCTGGGGGAAGGCCAAGAGCGGCGTCCATGGCCAAATGGACCACGCTCTTCGTTGCACATGCATTCTAGCGCAAAAGGGTCTGTGGAAATAGAAAAGAATTTTGCTTGAGGGAGGAAAAAATTGGCTCCGTTAGAAACGGGCGGAGAGGGAGACGGGTTTCGCACTTGTGCGATGGTGTACTTAGAGTTATGTTGCGCGGATGAGTGCAAGTGAACAGAAGTCGGGGGCAGGAAGCCGCGGAGAAGCGAAGCGAGGGGAGATGGTGCCGGGGACGGCGCGAGACTTGCGGCATCCGGAGCGCCATTGTCCAAACTGTTCCGCGGAATTAAGGGAGAACCGGTGCAAGTTGTGTTGTCCGACGTGCGGATTCTATTTGAGTTGCTCGGATTTTTATTGAGCGGCCTGTTTTTGCGCCAGCGAAGGGCCGGGTTGACCTGACATACCGGGTGATCTCCATCTACAATGTTCGAGGAGAATTGTTTTTCATATCCATAGTAAGGAGCGAGCGATGGAACGCAAGGCAAGTGCAGTGTGGAAGGGCGGACTTAAAGATGGGAAGGGAACGATTTCAGCCCCGGGCGGAGTGTTGAAAGAAACGCAATATTCGTTCACTTCGCGGTTCGAGAACGGGCCGGGGACGAATCCGGAGGAGTTGATTGCGGCGGCGCATGCGGCGTGCTTTTCGATGGCGCTTTCGGCGCAACTCGGCGGGGCGAATCTGACGCCGGAGAGCATCAGCACGAACGTGACTCTCACGATGGAGAAGCTGGATTCGGGGTGGACGATTACATCGAGCCACATTGATGTTGTGGGGAAGGTTCCGGGCGCGGATGCGGCGGCGTTTCAGAAGTATGCCGAGGCGGCGGAGAAGGGCTGTCCCGTGTCGAAGGTGCTAAACGCGAAGATTTCGATGACTGCGAAGCTGGGATAGAGCGGGCTTCGGGCGTCGGCTTTCGGGCTTCAGTCTTCGGAGGCTGCCGCGCGGTGGTTTGACAGGTTGATCGCGGGCTGTAAAATAGAAGTGTTACTCTTCCTGACACGGCGGCCCTAAGGCCGCCGCTGCATTGCAATTCAGATTGCCATCGTGGCGGAATTGGCAGACGCGCATGGTTCAGGTCCATGTACCGGCAACGGTGTGGGGGTTCGAGTCCCTTCGATGGCACCAAAATGTATTCCTCACGGCATTTATCTGAGACATGTGCGCTCAGCTGAGGATCAGCAGCCCTTGAGTTGAATAGCGTTGGCTGCACTTCTGCTTTCGCGGAAATGTGAAGTCCCGTACACTCTCTGCATGAAAAGTCCCGTAAGTGCTGATGTTCCGAACGGTGTTCCTGTTGCTGGCACTGTGCGGCGTATGTACGGCGCAAAAGCTGGCCATCACCTTCGATGATCTCCCGCTGAATGGATTGCTGCCGCCGGGAGTAACGCGCTCGGAGACCACGAAGAATGTGCTGGCGATTCTGAAGAAGCGGCATGTGCCTCCGGTGAATGGATTCATCAATGCCAAGAAGCTGGAAGGTAACGCGGATGGCGCAGAGGCTCTGAAGTTGTGGGCGGCGGCGGAGCCGATGGGGAATCATACTTATTCGCACATGGATCTGGAGCAAAACACTGTCGAGGCGTACGAGCGGGAGATCGAGGAGAATGAGCCGGCGCTGGAGTTGTTGAAGGGAGATGCGACGGATAACTGGCGCTGGTTCCGGTATCCGTACCTGCGCGAGGGAGATACAGTGGAGAAGCGGCGCGCGGTGCGGGCCTATTTGAAAGCGCACGGGTACAGAATTGCGCAAGTGACCTTGGACTGGGAAGACTACTTGTGGAATTTCGCATACGCGCGGTGCTCGGCAAAGAACGATACGAAGTCCATTGAGTGGCTGCGGTCGAGCTACTTGAACACGGCGTCGGAATTTCTCGATTTGGGTCGCGCGCAGGCGAAGCTGATTTACGGGCATGAGATCAATTACGTGCTGTTGATGCATCTGGGAGCCTTCAGTAGCACGATTCTGCCGGACGCGCTGGATCTGCTGAAAAAGAAGGGATTTAAGCTCGTTACGCTGGAGGAAGCGGAAAGCGATCCAGCGTATGACGGCGATCCGGATGTGGGGTTGAAGGATGCGGGTACGCTGCTCGATCAGTGGATGCAGGTGAAGCAGATCAAGTATCCGGAGCACGCGGAGAAGCCTTACAAAGAGATCGAAGCCGTTTGTCAGTGATGGCCGTCAGGATTCTCAATTCTGCCCTTCCCGTATAATTCAGGCACTCCTTATGCCTGTTTCCCTTGACCAGATCGTCAACTCCACCCGCACAAAAGTAGCTGAAGCCAAAGGCGCGGCTGATCTGCGGCAGTTGGAGCGACGGGCGGAAGAGCACGTGCCGCGCGGGTTTCGGAGCGCTCTCGAGGCAAAGAGCAGAGCTGGTGTGGCAGCGATTGCGGAGCTGAAGAAGGCTTCGCCTTCGAGGGGATTGATTCGGGCGGAATTCTGTGTGGAAGAGTTGGCGAAAGAGTTGGAAGCGGCGGGGGCGGCGGCGCTTTCTGTGCTCACCAATGAGGAGTTCTTTCGGGGATCGCTGGAGAATTTGCGGAAGGCATCGGCGGTGGTGAAGGTTCCGTGTCTGCGCAAGGATTTTATTGTGGACGAATTTCAGTTGTTGGAGGCGCGGGCGAATTCGGCGGATGCGGTATTGCTGATTGTGGCCGCCCTATCGCAGATGGAGTTAGAGGAATTGACGCAGGGCGCGCGTCTGCGAGGGCTGGACGTTCTGTGCGAAGTGCATGACGAGGATGAGATGCAGCGCGCTTTGGACACAGGGTGTGATTTGATTGGGGTGAACACGCGTGATCTGCGGACGTTCAAGGTGGATATTGAAACGGCATTCCGCCTGGCGGAGCGGCTCCCGAAGAATGTGGTGCGGGTGGCGGAGAGTGGGATCCGGTCGGGAGAGGATATTGCGCGGCTGCAGGCGGCGGGGTATCAGGCGTTTCTGATTGGAGAGTCGTTGATGCGGGCGGAGAGGCCGGGCGAGGCGCTGCGGGGGTTGATGCGAGCGGCGAGTACCGAGCACCGACTATCCAGTCAGCGGTGAGACGCTTTACGACTCTCTGACAATTGCTCTTATGACCTGGGTGAAGATTTGTGGGATGACGAATTTAGAGGATGCTCTGACCGCGGTTGAGGCCGGGGCGGATGCGGTGGGGTTTGTGTTTTATGAGAAGAGTCCGCGGAATATTAGTGTTGAGGCGGCGCGGGAGATTGTAGAGAAATTGCCGGTGAGCGTGGAGAAGGTGGGAGTGTTTGTAGGGCAATCCGCCGAACAGGTGAACGCTATTTTGGAACGAACCGCATTGAGCGCGGTGCAGGTTTATCCGAACTCTGGGGTCGGCCCGGGGTCGCTGAGCGATTTCGTCCAGAACGTTCAGCGCCGGATGTTTGTGGCAATGCCAGGTCAACGAGTCACGGCTGAGCAGGGGTTTGGATTCTTCCTCTCGGAAGAGTTTCTGAGGCGCACCAGCGCAATTTTCCTCGATTCAGGAAACTCGCAACAGCCAGGTGGAACGGGAACAGCGTTCGACTGGGACAGCGCCGCACAACCAGTGAAGGCAACGAGCAGGAGCATCCCGGTTGTTATTGCGGGCGGGCTAACCCCGCAGAATGTTGGTACGGTGATTGGGATTCTGAAGCCTTGGGGGGTGGATGTTGTTTCTGGGGTGGAGGCGAGTCCGGGGAAGAAGGATCCGGAGAAGGTGCGGGCGTTTGTGAAGGCCGTGCGCGATGCGGATCGGAAGACGAGCTAGAAATGGCGATGGTTCCAAGGACATCGACGAGAGTCAAAACCCCCACCCTGCGCGAAGAACGCGCAAGGGTGGGGCACCCGCTTTCAAATCGACACGTTTCTCATTCACGTTCGAACAGTCCCGCGACTGTGCCCGGGCGGTTTGGTGTCTACGGCGGGCGGTATGTGCCGGAGACTTTGATCGCGGCGCTGGAGGAACTTGAACGCGAGTATGAGAAGGCAAAGCGTGATCGGAGATTTCAGGGGCGGTTGGAGGAGTTGCTGCGGAGTTATGCGGGGCGTCCTACAGCTCTTTCGTTTGCGCAGCGGCTTACGCAGAAGCTCGGCGGGGCGAAGATTTATTTAAAGCGCGAAGATCTGCTGCACACCGGCGCGCACAAGATCAACAACTGTTTGGGACAGGGGCTGCTGGTGGAGCGGATGGGCAAGCGGCGCGTGATCGCGGAGACTGGCGCTGGGCAGCATGGCGTGGCGACAGCGACGGTTTGCGCGCTCCTGGGTTTTGAGTGCGTCGTTTACATGGGGACCGAGGACATGCGGCGGCAGGAGTTGAATGTGTTCCGGATGGGGTTGCTGGGAGCAGAAGTGCGTGGGGTGGAGTCGGGGTCGCGGACCTTGAAGGATGCGATCAACGAGGCGATGCGCGACTGGGTTACGAATGTGCGGACTACTCATTATTTGTTGGGAAGCGTGCTGGGGCCGCATCCTTATCCGACCATGGTTCGGGATTTTCATCGTGTGATTGGGCGGGAGGCGCGGGCGCAGATATTGAAGGCTGAGGGGAAACTTCCCGCTGCCGTGATTGCTTGCGTGGGCGGAGGATCGAATGCAATCGGGATTTTTTATGAATTTATAAAAGATCAAAAGGTTCGGTTGATTGGCGTGGAAGCCGGCGGCCGCGGAGAAGCTCTGGGCGAACATGCGGCGCGGTTTCGTGGAGGGTCCCCGGGAGTTTTGCAAGGGACTTATTCCTACGTTCTGCAGGATTCGGCGGGGCAGATTGCAAATACGCATTCGGTTTCCGCGGGGCTGGATTATCCGTCGATTGGGCCGGAGCATGCGGCGTTGAGAGATGCGGGGCGGGCGGAGTATGTTTCGGCATCGGATGCGGAGGCATTGGAGGCGACTACTTTGCTGGCCCGGACCGAAGGGATTATTCCGGCCCTGGAGTCGGCACATGCCGTGGCGGAAGTGGTGAAGCGTGCGCCTCAGATGAAGAAGTCGGATGTGGTGATTGTGAATATTTCTGGGCGAGGGGATAAGGACATTGGGATTATGCGGGAATCACTTTCGCTGGACTAAATTTAAGGCTTTAACACAGAGGGCACAGAGGTTCACGAGGTAAATCCCGGGCGATTTCGAGCATGCCTTTATCTTTCTATAAGAAGCCGGCGCTGGTTGTGTATGTAACATGCGGTGATCCGGATCTCGCGACAACGCGGGCCGTGGTGCTGGCTGCAATAGAGGGTGGCGCGGATGTGGTTGAGCTGGGAGTGCCATTTAGTGATCCGGTGGCGGATGGTCCGGTGATTCAGCGGGCTAGCGAGCGGGCGCTGAAGCACGGAACGTCACTGGCGCAGGTGTTGACGTTGGCGGCGAAAGTGCGGGAGCATGCGCAGTCCACGGGGTTGGTGGTGTTTTCGTATTTGAATCCCATCTTGCGGATGGGGATGGAGAAGTTTTGTTTGGTGGCGCGGCATGCAGGTGTGGATGGCGCGCTGGTCACGGATTTGCCGGTGGAAGAAGCGGGTGAATATTTGCGGGCTATGCGAGAGCATGATCTGGCGCCGGTGTTTCTGGCGGCGCCGACCAGTCCGGATGCGCGGCTGAAGCGGATTGCGGAGGCATCGCGGGGATTTGTTTATGCGGTGTCACGGACGGGAGTGACGGGAGCGCGCGAGCACTTGGCGGACGATGCGCGGAAACTCGTGCGGCGATTGCGGCGCGTGACTAAGCTGCCGATCGCGGTTGGGTTTGGGATTTCGAATGCGGAACAGTTTGCGGAAGTTGGGAAGTTTGCCGATGCGGTGGTGGTGGGCAGCGCGATTGTCGAGACGATTGAGCGGAATCCGGGACGAGAGGCTGCGGCTGTAGGAGAATTTGTGAAGAAAGTTGTCAGCTATCAGCCGTAGCTAAGAGAATGTGATTGGTGTAGTTGTGCTATCGCGGTGACACTAACTCCGGAGACACTTACGAAGGGCGAACTTGCTGAGAGCTGGTTCTTTCATGGACATCGCGGATTGGCGAAAGAAGATTGATGAGCTTGATCGGCGACTGGTGGACCTGCTGAACGAGCGGGCTCGGGCGGCGGTGGAGATTGGGCGGCTGAAACAGAATACGAATTTGCCGATTTACGAGCCGGAGCGGGAACGGATCGTGTTTGAAAACGTGCAGGAGATGAATCGGGGTCCACTGCCGGGGAAGGATTTGGTGAGGATTTTTGAACGGATCATGGATGTCATGCGGAATATTCAGAAAGAAGGGATCGGGGCCAGGGCGGATGCGGCGAAGGGGGCGGCGTTGGATTCGGAGGTAAATGATTGAGAACAGTCGGTTGTGGTTGGCCGTTAGCCAACCTCGGCGCTGAAGTGCCCGGCTTGTAAGGGGCGATGGTTTAGGGGACGCGTCTGCGTCAGAGCTGGCGCATGCGACAGCAGGTTCTTCGCGTTGCTCGGAATGACAAACCGTTGGGTGGCACGCTAAAGGGTAGAAGCTGGAAGCAGAGATCTTCTTATGATTGTGGCAATGCAGGAAGCGGCGGACGAGGGCCAGGTGCAGCAGGTGATTGAGCACCTGGTGAAAATGGGGTTTGAAGTGCACCGGTCGACCGGGGCGCGGCAAACCGTGCTGGGCGCGGTCGGAGCGGGCATTGATTTTGATATCCGCATCATTGAGTTGATGCCGGGAGTGCAGGAAGTCCATCGCATCAGTTCGCCCTACAAGCTGGCCGGGAAGAGTTTTCGTCCGGAGGGGACGATCGTCAAGCTGGCGAATGATGTTGATATTGGAGGAAACGAAGTAGTGGTAATGGCGGGGCCATGCTCGGTGGAATCCCGAGAACAGCTTTTTGCCACCGCGGAAGCGGTGGCAAAGGCGGGGGCGCGGGTGCTGCGGGGTGGAGCGTTCAAGCCGCGGAGTTCTCCTTATTCTTTTCAGGGGCACGGAGAAGATGCTCTGAAATTGTTGCGGGAAGCGGGAGAGCAATTCAAGCTTCTGGTGATTAGCGAGGTGATGGAAATCTCACAGATTCCGATGATGTTGCCCTACGTGGACATTTTGCAGGTAGGGGCGCGCAACATGCAGAACTTTAATCTGCTGCGCGAACTTGGGAAAGCTCGCAAGCCGGTGCTGCTGAAGCGTGGAATCGCCGCGACCCTCGAAGAACTGCTGCTCTCGGCGGAATACATTATGGCGGGCGGGAATTACGAAGTGATTTTGTGCGAGCGCGGCATCCGGACGTTTGAAACCTACACGCGGAACACCATGGATATTTCGGCGATTCCGATTATTCACAAGCTGTCGCATTTGCCGATGACGGCTGATCCGTCGCACGGAACGGGACGCCGTGACAAGGTCGCGCCGATGGCACGAGCGTCGGTGGCGGCGGGAGCGGATGCTTTGCTGATTGAAGTGCATTGCGATCCAAACAAGGCGTGGTCGGATGGGGCGCAGTCTCTGTTTCCTGAGCAATTCGCGAAACTCATGGATGAGTTGCGAATGATTGCGCCGGCGGTGGGAAGGAAAATTGGATGATTTTGTGACCGGGTGATCGGGCTATTGAACATCTTCGACGCTTTCTGCTCTTCAAATTTCACAATTACCAAGTCGCCCAATTGCTCAGTTCTTGCCTATGGCAATCCGGCAAATCACGATTATCGGGACCGGGCTGATCGGCGGGTCGTTTGCGCTGGCCCTGCGGAAGCGGAAGTTCGCAGGCCGAATTGTTGGGTGCGACCGGGAGTCGGTGCTGAAGAGAGCGAAGACGCGGGGTGTGATCGACATCGGGTTTGTCGAGCCCGCCGACGCGGTGCGGGGAAGCCAGTTGGTGGTGCTGGCGACTCCGGTTCTGGCGATCGTGGACTTGATTGGGCGGCTGGCTCCAGTGCTGCCGGCGAACACGTTGCTGACGGATGTGGGAAGCACGAAGGCAGCGGTGGCGGAGCGGGCCGCGAGCGCGTTTGGAAAGAATGCGGGCAAGAGATTTCTGGCCGGGCATCCGATGGCCGGCAAGGAGCATAGCGGCGTGGATTATGCGGATGCCGACTTGTTCCAGAATGCGGTGTGGTTTTTGACCCCGCTTCCGGGGCAGAATCTGCATGAGGGGAAATTCGCGGAATTTGTCGGATGGATTGGCAAGATTGGAGCACACATCGCCATGCTGCCGCCGGAGGATCACGACCGGCTTTGCGCATGGATCAGCCACCTGCCCCAGATGATTTCAACTGCTTTGGCGGCCGCGCTCGTGGAGGAGTTTGGTGAAGAAGCACCGTTGCTTGCCGCGGGCGGGCGGGCTTTGCAAGAGATGACGCGGATTTCGGCGAGTCCGTATTCGATGTGGCGTGATATTGCGATCAGCAACAAGAAAAATCTGGAGGACGCCCTGTTTAAGGTGGAACAGCGATTGGCGCACGTCAGGGAAAATCTGTCTACGCGGGCGCTCTCGGAGGAATTTGAGCTGGCGCATGGGCTAAAGAAGGCCCCAGAGAAGACAAAATAATTGTTGATTGTTGATTCTGATTATTGATTGAAAAGATGGCGAGGAAATGATCTTAATCAGCAATCAGCAATCAACAATCAACAATCAGAAATCAGCAATTCTCGCCGGCAGGTGAATTTCATTTAGAATGCGGACGCTATGAATAAGGTTGTGGCCAGTGCGGACGAGGCAATTCGGGATGTCGGGGACGGCGCGGTCATCATGCTGGGGGGATTTGGCCTGTGTGGGATTCCGGAGAATCTGATACGCGCGCTGCTGCAGAAGGGCTCGAAGAATCTCACAACCATCAGTAATAACGCGGGAGTAGACGGATTCGGGGTCGGACTGCTTCTCGCAGCGGGGCAGATTCGACGGCACATCGGAACTTATGTTGGAGAGAACAAGCTGCTGGAATCGATGGTGTTGGCCGGTAAGGTAGAGCTTGATCTGGTCCCGCAGGGAACTTTTTCAGAGCGCATTCGAGCGGCGGGCGCGGGGATTCCGGCGTTCTTTACGCCTACGGGTGTTGGCACGGTGGTGGCCGAGGGCAAAGAGACGCGCGAGTTCGAGGGCCGGACTTACGTGATGGAGCGCTGGCTGAAGGCGGATTTCGCGTTCGTGAAGGCTTGGAAGGGCGACCGGATGGGGAATCTGGTGTATCGCAAGACGGCGCGGAATTTTAATCCCATCATGGCGACGGCGGCGAAGGTTACGATCGCAGAGGTCGAGCATCTGGTGGAAGCTGGAGAGTTGGATGGAGACTCGATTCATACGCCTTCCGTATACGTGAAACGGATTTTCCAGGGAGAATTGTACGAGCGGCGAATCGAGAAGCGGACGGTGGGGAAAGTCAGTAGCTAGTACCGAGTACCCAGTACCGAGAACAGCTAATGAATAAACCGGGCAAAGACATCGAGAAGCGCGAGCGGATTGTGAATCGCATTGCGCGCGAGCTGCGGGACGGGTTCTATGTGAACCTTGGCATCGGGATGCCTACGCTGGTCGCGAATCATGTTCCGCCAGGGATGGAAGTGGTTCTCCAGTCCGAAAATGGGATGCTGGGGATTGGGCCTTATCCGGTGGAGGGCGAGGAAGACGCCGACTTGATCAACGCGGGTAAGGAGACTGTGAGCGAGATGGCGGGTACGTCGTATTTTTCGAGCGCCGATTCGTTTGCCATGATCCGCGGAGGGCACGTTGACTTGAGTGTGCTGGGCGCGATGGAAGTGGATGAAGCGGGAAACCTGGCGAACTGGATGATCCCCGGCAAAATGGTGAAGGGCATGGGTGGGGCGATGGATCTGGTAGCCGGAGCGCGGCGCACGGTGGTGGCAATGGAGCATACGACGCGGGAAGGTGCTCCGAAGATTTTGAAGGCGTGCACGCTGCCGCTGACGGGAGTGAAAGTTGTAGATACGATCGTGACGGAGATGGCCTACATCCGCGTTACGGAGCGTGGGTTGGTGCTGGAGGAAGTGGCCCCCGGTCTGACGGCGGAGGATGTGCAGCGGGCCACCGAGGCTAAGCTGATCGTCAGCGAGAATTTGAAAGTGATGGAGAGTTAGGTTTAGTTCGAGGGTGAGCCCCGTTCCGTTTGATGCATCCTTATTCACGGGGCCGGAAGCACTGTGCCTTCCAAAATCTCAAAGTCACTCGACTAGATCCGGAACGGTGCTGCCAGGAGCCGGAACGGCAGTGTGATCGCGAGAAAAATAATCTCGAGCACCCCCTGCACAGCGACGCCGACGATGCGGAACGGCAGCAACAGCAGCCAGATAAATGGATAGGCGACGAACGCCAGTAGAGCCAGCGGCCAGCAGAGTACGAAAAGTATGCACCACAGGAGGAAAGTGAACATGTTGAGGCCTCCTTATCTTTAACTTCTTAACCTCTCCGTTTGATTGTACGTCTGCTGGTGAGAGAAAGTTCCCGGAAGAGCTATTCGTAGCGTAGCGATTCCGCAGGGAGAATCCTGCCGGCGGACCATGATGGGTAAAGGGTCGCGACGAAAGAAATCCCGATGGCCCCCAGCGCTACGAGTACGCCATCCATCAGGCGAGGGGCGAACGGCACGTAGTCGATCGAGTAAACCTCAGGCGAGAGAGAAATGATGTGGTAGTGGCCTCCAGCATAGGAGATGGCATAACCGAGCAGCAGGCCGATTGAGGTGCCGATCACGCCGACAAGCACTCCTTGTGCGATGAAAATGTTTCTGACCTGCGATTTGCGGGTTCCCATCGACAGCAGCACCGCGATGTCCCGGGTTTTTTCCATGACCATCATGATCAGTGAAATCAGAATGTTCAGAGCGGCCACGAAGACTATCAGTCCGGTGGTGATGTATGTGACCAGGCGCTCCATGTTCAGAGCGTGAAACAGGGCTTTGTTCGTTTCCTTCCAATTCGTCGTCATGAAACCATTGCCCGCCGCATCTTCGAGTTGGCGGGCAACTATATCTGCCTTATCGATATCGTCGACCTTGAACTCGATTACTGAAATCAGATCGCCAAGGCCGAAGAGCCGCTGCGCATCGGAGAGCCTGGTGAAAGCCCAGGACGAGTCATAGTCGTAGAAACCGGAGTTGAAAATTCCCACGACGCGAAAGCGGCTGTATTTTGGCACCATGCCGAACGGGGTTAGTTCGCCTTGCGGGCTGGTTACCAGAACGACCGAATCGACCGAGGCGCCAAGATTATCGGCCATGTCTTTGCCGAGGATGATTGGGGGCATGGCGGCCACACGCGCTTGAACGCCAGCGAGCGCATCGGGAGATTCTTCGGTGGCTGATGCCCCCTCGGCTGGTTGCGACTGTCCGCTTTATCATCTATTCTCCGGGTTGCGCGAGTGACTTCTTCCAGGGCTGCGGCAGAACCTTCTTTTATGGTGCTGAGCAAATCGCCGACGCGACGCTCATCCGCTGGAATCATACCCTTGAGGACCGCGCCGCGGGCGCGGGGCCCGCGCGAGATCAGCACCTGTTCAAAGATCGCGGGAGCGGCTGCGACCACGTGCGGCTGTTTCGAAAGTCGATCGAGCAGCGGCGGCCAATCCTTAATGCCGTCGTCGGCTATGCGAAGCAGGCTGACGTGCGAGGTAGATCCGATCAGTCGCTCCTGCAAATCCTGACGAAAGCCATTATTGATCGCGAGCGCGACGATAAGCGAAGCCACGCCCGCCGCTACCCCTACAATCGAAATGCCGGTGATGATGCCGATAAACGCTTGACGGCGCTTGGCGCGCAGGTAGCGGGTCGCGATGAAGAGTTCAAAGCGCATGGTAGGTATTAGCCGTCAGCAATTAGCCAGCTCGCATTTAGCCACATCGGCTTATAGCTGCCGCTCATATTGATCAGTCATATCCTGATCATTATCTTGGGCAAAACTGCGGGCACGTCTGGATTGATAGTGGCGATATTCTTCGCCAAACCTCTTCTCCAACTCCCCGTCCTCCATCTGGATCATTACTGCCCCGGTCATGATGGCAAATGCCGTCAGCGCCCAGCAAACTGCCAAACCAGTCCCAAAACTCCACGCCAGCATCTCGCAGAGATGGGCCAGATAGACGGGATGACGCACGCGGGCGCGAATGCCGGTCGTCGCCAGGGGCTGCTGGCCATGGTCGGGGAGGATCTCGGGCAATCCGCCGAGTTGTGTGAAACTGAACTCGGTGCCAGAGAGTCGGTAGAGCACAACGCCGGCGAAGAATAAAACGCCAGCCGGAATCCAGGTCCATTTGCTTTCTATAGAGCGATACGCGCACGCCACGGGGCCGTGATGGTGGCCGCGAGCGCCCACGTTGCCATCCAGACGGGCAGAAGAATCGCTGTAAGGCGATCGTCGGCTGCGAGCGCCAAAACTCCACTCGGGGATGAATCAGCAGCCAGAATATCGGGATGGTTGAGTAGACGACGCAGGCGATCCACGCGACGGTTCGAGGCAACGTCATCATAAGCCGATTTTACCTGCTTGGCTATGACGCGCCATGCAGGTCTTCTCGTTCTGTGGCACATTAGAAGATCACAGTAAAAGACTCAATGCCCACTCCCGCCGACTCCAAAGCTGGACGCATCGCCTTCACGCATCCGGATTTCGTGTTGTTTCAGATTGCTCGCTTCCTGATCGTATCTGCTGTCGAGATGCAGGCGGTCGCCGTCGGGTGGCAGGTGTATGACATCACGAAGCGGGCTCTCGACCTGGGGCTCGTGGGGCTGGCGCAGTTTCTTCCGGGCATTCTGTTGTTTCTGGTTTCCGGCCATGCGTCCGACCGCTTCGACCGGCGGAAAGTGCTGGGTGCGTGCTATGCCGGGTATGCGGTCTGTTCAGGGCTCTTGCTGGTGCTCGCCGAGCGCGGGTGCGCACTCGGTTCACCCGATCTATGCTGGTGCTCATCCTGCTAGGCGTGGTGCGTTCGTTCAACGGAACGGCCAGTCGCTCGATTCTGCCACAATTCGTTCCCGAGGAGCACTTCGCGAATGCTGTGGCGTGGAACGCGACCACATTCCAGGCTGCCACGATTCTTGGACCATCTCTCGGCGGAATTCTTTATGCGCTTTTCCGCGGGCCGTCGGCCGTTTATGCGGCGGCCATGTTGACCGCCGTGGGCGCGCTGGTCTCCGACCTTCCGCATCAAGACCCGTCCGCAAGCGCGGAGACGCGAGCCCACGACGGCTAAAAACAGTCCTGGCTGGATTGCACTTCATCTGGCGCGAGAAGATGGTTCTGGGCGCGATCTCTCTCGACCTGTTCGCGGTTCTGCTGGGCGGAGCGGTGGCGCTGCTTCCGGTTTATGCCCGCGAGATTCTGCATACCGGGCCCTGGGGGCTGGGGCTGTTGCGCACTGCACCTGGAGTGGGTGCTGCTGTGATGGCTGTTGCGCTGGCGCATCGTCCGCTACGCGGGCGAGCGGGACCAACGCTGTTGTGGTCGGTGGCTGGATTCGGAATATGCACCATTCTTTTTGGCGTCTCGACCAGCCTGGTGCTATCGCTGCTTGCGCTGATCTTTCTCGGCGCGTCTGACATGGTCAGCGTCATCATTCGCGCCACGCTGGTGCAATTGCGCACACCCGATGAAATGCGGGGCCGTGTGAATGCTGTGGATATGGTTTTCATCGGCGCATCCAACGAACTTGGTCAATTCGAATCGGGCCTTACCGCACAATGGTTTGGCACAGTCCCCGCCGTTTTGTTGGGAGGAGTGGGAACGCTAATGGTGATTGCCCTTTGGGCATGGAGATTTCCAGAGCTGCGCCGGGCCGGAGAACTCAGCGCCATCAAGAGCGCCGCAGACGATGCTTTGGAAGCGACCGAGAGACTGCAGTAGTAAAGCCTCGACTCTACTTCGCTCGCACCAGGATCTTGGCTGCGCCCATGTTCTCGTAGCGGTCATAGACGCGCACCACCACTACGTGTTCAGACGAAGCCGAGCTGTCTTTCGCGGTTTCCGGCAGCACTTTGAAATCGTAGCTCTCAGTCATGGCATCGGAGAGCTGGCCGACCGGCTCAACGTACTTCCACTCGCCCGCATCCACTGAATATTCCGCGCGCTTGATGGAAGAAAATCCATCGGCCGCACGGAACGTGATATGAAGCTGCCCGCTCTCGATAGACGCCGCCAGATTCTCGATCCGCGGTGGAGTTGTATCCACCTCAAACCGGCGGCTTTCTTTGGACGCCGTCAGCGCTTCGCCGGGCGAATGCGACGGTGCATCCGAGGCGATCACCTTTACCGTGTAGCCGCCATCGGGCAGAAGGCTGGCATCGAACGAATATGCTTTGTCATTGACATTGTCCTTGAGGAGCAGCCAGCGTGTTTCGCCGTCGCCGCGATAGTAGACAGAATAGACGAGTTGGTCGTCGTTCTCATCGTGCGCGCTCCACTTGACTCCAATAGAGTCGCGATCGCGAGAACTGGGAGTTGGAGTTTCGAAATGCGTTCCGGAAGAACCGCCGAAAGAAGTACCGCCGAAAGAGGTTCCACTGGAATCCGATCCGCCCTGGCCTGACACTCTCGGCAGCGGCTGGTATCTGACGCCGATCTGGACGGTCACGTCGTCGATCTCGGGAGCGGCATTCTTAGGCAGATAATTCAGCGCCACGCTGTCGACGTCCGGCGATGCGGTTCCCGCGTGCAGCACAGCTTTCCACTGGGCGTAACGGGCCGCCGGAATTCCAGTTTCGCCTGTCTTTGTAAGATCGCTCTTAGTCAAGTCACTCCTACTAAGGCCGATCTTTTTCCACGGACTCCAGTTGCGATCGGGATTGTCGACATTGCCGCTACGCACGTAAAGATCCACTTTGCCTGCGCCACGAAAATCGGCGCGTCCCCAGCGCGAGAAAATCTTGGCGTCAAACACATCGCTTTCGTAGGAGCCATCTCCCTCCGGCTGCGGTCCCAGCACAAACACTTTTCCTAGATTGCTGCTCGCGGCATAGAGGCCGCCGCCAGGAGCCTTGGCAAAGGCGGTGACCTGTGTGCCGGCGCTTTCAGTAGGTCGGTAAACTCATCGAGGCCTGTGATGGCAAAAATGTGGCCACGATTCCCCGTGCCAGCGAGCAACCGTTCATGGGAATCGAAGGCCAGCGCGTAGACAATGTCCTCGTGGGATGTCCACATTCTTGTGGGCGAGCCATCCGGCGCAATGCGGTACACATCTGATCCGCCGCTTGCTCCACCGCCAGGGATGGGAAACAGCCCGGCCGGTTGCGGCGTGGCCGGTGCGGGCGTGATCGTGATGCCTGGAGCTTGCGTCGTCGTCGCCGGCGAGCGGGTTTGCGCCCAGGTTGAAAGAGCTGCTGCCATGCCAGATGTGCTTGTCGCACCGCTGCGCTTCTCACCCACCGCCGCCGCGTAGATGTTTCCCGAGTGATCGAGTGCCAGCGCCGTGATCTCTTTCTTGGGCGCGCTGTAGAACACGAATCCTTCACCAGCGGGAGAAATGCGATAGATCAGACCGCTGCCGTCAGAGCCGGCAATTAGATTTTCGTGTGCATCGAAGGCCAGAACGCGAATGTGAGTTTCATCGCTCTTGAAGAAGACGGAATGCTCGCCCTTCGGCGTAACGCGATAAATTTCCCCGTGGTCACCGGTGCTACGTAAAGGTTGCCGGACTTGTCCAGAGCCAGGTCCCAGATATACTTCGTGCCCGGTTCGAAATAGACGGACGAACTCCAGGAGGGATCGGCGGCCGGTTTGGTTGCGTCTTTGTCTTTGTATTTATCGGACGCCGAGTCCGGGTCTGCTTTTGCAGCCCGCACCGTCGCGCCCGGCTTGTGTTCGAGCTTGTAGACCTTGCCATCGGGAGCGGTAGCGGCATAGATCGCCCCTCCCGGACCAATTCGTAGTGCCTGCACTTGAAGTTCTTTGGGCTCGAAAATGATCGTCGCTTTGCCATCGGGCGTGATGCGGTACACTCGGGCAGGTGCGCCGGCCGCTACGTAGACGTTGCCGGCATCATCGGCCGCATCGCCCAGATGTAGGTGGAAGGCGTGGCGTATAGGCTCGTAAACGTGGGCGCCAGCTCCAGACCGCCGGTGCTGCGAATCGCCACGCCCTTAGCCGTGCCCTTGGTCAGTTCGTCAAATTTCGACTGTTCCCAGGTGCGCGTGCCTTCGGCGAACGCCGTCGAAACCAGCGCCGGAGCCACTCAAATTTGTGAAGAAGAAAACCGGAAAGAAGGAAGAAGAAAAGCTTTCGCGCACTCTGCAATTTCATACCTCGAAGCGTCGTTGTACGAAGAATCTTCAGGTTACCACGCCCGACAGATGCTCAGTTTGAATGCTGAGATGTGGGGACAGCCGCCCTCGGCTGTCCGCCGAGCGAAGCTCGGCAGTTTCTTTCTCAGCGTAGCCAAACGCAGCCCAATTCTCCGTGGTATCGTAAGATTTCATGCATTCCTCGCGTCAGGATCTACTTCGCTTGCTCGCCTACAAGTCTTTCCGGCTGGGTGAGTTCAAGCTCTCTTCGGGCGGCACCAGCGACTACTACATCGACTGCCGCACCACGACCCTCGATGCCAAAGGCTCGCGCCTGACCGGCGAAGTATTTTTCGACGAAATCCGGCAGCGGGGATGGAAGCCGCAAGCCATCGGCGGCTTGACTATGGGAGCCGATCCAATTGTGGCCGCGGTCTCGGTTGTGAGCGGCGAGCTCCATGGATTTCTTGTGCGGAAGGCCGAAAAGCAGCACGGCACCGGACAGCGCATTGAAGGCTTTCGCGAGAAGGGCGCGCGCGTGGTGATTGTCGACGATGTTTGCACGACCGGCGCGTCCACGGTGCAGGCGATCGAAGCCGCACGCGAGTTTGGGTTTGAGATTGTGGGCGTGATGTGCCTGGTGGAGCGCGAAGAAGCGGAAGGAAGGCCCAGCGTCGAGACAGCCGCAGCCCCGGCGCCGTTTGTTTCAATCTTCACTGCCCGCGATGTCCGCGCCGAGCACATCCTGCAGACGGACGACACCGAGCCCGATGCCGCGATGTAAATCTACGGCCCGCTAGAGCCAAATCGTGAACGCTAGAGATCGAACGACTAACGACGAACGACCAACGACAGACTCATGATTCAAACTCTCGAATGGACCGACCACGGCGTACGCTTCATCGATCAGACGAAGCTGCCCATGGAAGAAATCTACGTCACCTGCAAAACGCATGAGCAGGTAGCCGACGTTATCCGGACGATGGTGGTGCGCGGAGCGCCCGCCATCGGCGTGGCTGCGGCCATGGGGATCGCGCTCGGCAGTGAAGAATTCCAAGGCCGAATCCACTGCCGATCTAAAACGTGACTTCGACCTCGCCTGCGATGTAATCGGCAAGACTCGACCAACCGCCGTCAATCTTTTCTGGGCGATCCGCCGCATGCAGGAGAAATTCGAGCGCGTGCGCATTCGTCCCATCGCGCAAATCAAACAGGATCTCATCGAAGAATCGCAACGCATGCACGCCGAAGACATCGCCGCCAACCAGGCCATGGGACGCCACGGCGCCACGCTGATGCCGAGCGAAGGCGGAGTGCTTACCCACTGCAATGCCGGCGCGCTGGCTACGGCCGGATACGGCACCGCGCTGGGCGTGATCCGCGCGGCGGTCGAGCAAGGCAAGAAGATTCACGTGTATGCCGACGAAACCCGTCCCTTCCTGCAAGGCTCGCGCCTTACCGCCTGGGAACTGATGAAAGACGGCATCCCGACAACCGTCATCTCCGACAACATGGCCGGTGCCATGATGAAGCAGGGCAAGATCGGAGCGATCGTGGTGGGCGCCGACCGCATCGCCGCCAATGGTGACGTGGCCAACAAAATCGGAACTTATACCGTCGCCGTTCTGGCGAAAGAACACGGCATCCCGTTCTATGTAGCCGCGCCCATCTCAACCATCGATTTTGCGTGCCCTGACGGCAGCCACATTCCTATCGAGCAGCGTAATGCCAGGGAAGTCACCCACATCGCCGGGAAACAGATGACGCCGGATGGTGTCTCCGTCGAAAATCCCGCCTTCGACGTGACCCCAGCGAAGTATGTAACCGCAATCATCACCGAGCGCGGCATCGCCCGAACGCCTTATGGAGTGTCGCTGAGCGGGTTGGCCGCTGGAATCGAAGGTCGAGGTGTAGTGATCGGGCTGTGTGCTCAGATGGTCCACATAGTCCGAACGTGCCATGGCGGAGCGTGGGGCCTGTTGTGAGAAGATGGCGCATTCCACTGTTTCGCTTCCTGGCAAACCCGGGCGTGGGCGCATGGACCCTTCGGAGGCGGAGTGCATCTAACGGAACAGGCGGCTGCGCACGTGACAGAACAAGAAGCGCTGCTCCGGGTTCAGGGTTTGAAAAAGGTTTTCCGGTCCGGTGAATCGGATCTGGTGCTCTTTGAAAATTTGTCGTTTGAGGTGCAGCGGGGCGAAATGCTCGCTATTGTCGGGGAGTCAGGAGCAGGAAAGAGTACCTTGTTGCACATCCTCAGCGCTCTTGATCATGCTTCCGCGGGTAACGTATACTGCGCCCAATTGCATCTGAATGCCTTGTCAGCGGACGAAGCAGCGGAGTTTCGCAATCGCGAGGCGGGTTTCGTCTGGCAATTTCACTATCTGCTGCCGGAGTTCACGGCGGCGGAAAACGTTGCGATGCCGCTGCTGGTTCGGGGACGGACTTGGGCAGAAGCGGCCCCGCAAGCTTCACGCTGGCTGCGTGAGGTCGGATTGGAGCAGCGCGGGCATCACCGCTCGGGAGAGCTTTCGGGCGGAGAGCAACAGCGGGTTGCTCTGGCGCGGGCGCTCATTACCGGCCCGAAATTGTTGCTGGCGGATGAGCCTACCGGGGATCTTGACGGGCAGACGGCGGAAGCCATTTTTGAATTGATCGCTCGATTACATCGCGAGCACCAGCTCACCTCTCTTATTGCAACACATAACTTGTCGTTCGCGCGCCGCTGCCATCGGGTTCTTCGCTTGGAGCGGGGGCGCGTGGAGGAAATCAAGCCGGAGTCGTTGCCGAGCTAGAGAACGGAGTCAACCGGGACGCGAATGAGCAAGATTAGTTAAGAAAATGTGCAGAAAATAGGGTTAATCGGCAGCCGAGGGCGGTTTGAACAGGTTCCTTACGTAACATTATAAAAACGTTGGGGTACTTGGGCAGGGTGGCTGTTTGATTGCATAATGAAGATAGGGGATCCAAGAGGCAAGGTCGAGCGAGGTTCAATATCTCTCGACCGGAGGAGTCAGGGGGGAAGGGCATTATGTTTGAACGTTATACGGAGAAAGCCAGGCGCGTCATCTTTTTTGCGCGCTACGAAGCAAGCCAGTTCGGGTCTCCTTATATTGAGACCGAGCACCTGCTGCTGGGGCTCCTGCGCGAAGATAAAGCCCTGACCAACCGGTTCCTGCGCTCGCACGCCTCGGTTGAGTCGATCCGCAAGCAGATCGAAGGTCACACTACGATTCGGGAAAAGGTCTCGACCTCGGTCGATCTCCCTCTGAGCAATGAGTGCAAACGCGTGCTGGCTTATGCCGCGGAGGAAGCCGAGCGCCTATCGCACCGGCACATTGGGACCGAGCACTTGCTTTTAGGGTTGCTAAGAGAAGAGAAGTGCTTCGCGGCGGAGATTCTGCACGAGCGCGGTTTGCGGTTGGCTACGATCCGCGAAGAACTAGCGCGCACCAGCCAGGAAAAAGCCCAGCCGCAACGGCAGCGTGAGTCTTCTCTACTCAGCGAGTTTTCGCGCGACCTCACCCAGGCCGCGATGGATAGCCAACTGGATCCGCTGGTCGGCCGCGACGGCGAACTGGAACGCGTGGTTCAGATTCTGTGCCGGCGCACCAAGAACAACCCAGTGCTGATCGGCGAGCCCGGCGTCGGCAAGACCGCTATCGTCGAAGGACTGGCGCAGCGAATCGCCGACGGCGAAGTTCCTTCATTCCTGGCCGATAAGAGAATTCTGGCGCTCGATCTTTCCTTAATCGTCGCCGGAACGAAGTACCGCGGCCAGTTCGAAGAGCGCCTGAAGACCATCATGAAAGAGCTGATGGAGTCGCAGAATTCCATCATCTTTATTGACGAACTGCACACGCTGGTGGGCGCGGGATCGGCCGAAGGATCGCTCGATGCTGCGAACATCCTGAAGCCGGCGCTATCGCGCGGCGAAATTCAGTGCATCGGCGCAACCACTCCCGGCGAATACCGGAAGTCGATCGAGAAAGATCGTTCGCTCGAGCGGCGTTTCCAGGCCGTCAAAGTTCCGCCTCCGAACGAGACCGATGCAATCAAGATCCTGTTCGGCATCAAGGACCGCTACGAAAAGTTCCACGCCGTCACTTACACCGACGACGCGATCAACTTCGCTGTGTCGCACTCGAATCGCTATATTCCTGACCGGTTCCTGCCGGATAAAGCGATCGACCTCGTCGACGAAGCTGGAGCGCGCGTGAAGCTGCGCCAGACCTCGCAACCGGAGGAAATCTCCGAAGTTCAGAAGCGGATCAAGTTTATCGTGCACCGCATGGAGAACGCGATCGCGAATCATGAGTTCGAGAAAGCGCGTTTTTACTCTGACGAAGAACGCAAGGAGCGCGAGAACCTGCGCGCCCTGCGCGAGAAGTATCATCTCGACGAGTCTTCTACCGGCGTAGTTGGCCGCGAAGACATTGAAGATGTCGTTTCGCGCTGGACCGGGGTTCCCATCACCTCCATCAAGGAAGAGGAAACGCAGAAACTGCTGCGCATCGAAGAAGAGCTGCACAAGCGCATCATCTCGCAGGATAAATCGATCAATGCGCTGGCTCGGGCGATTCGGCGTTCGCGCGCTGGATTGAAGAGTCCGAACCGGCCCATTGGCTCATTCCTATTCCTCGGGCCCACCGGCGTCGGCAAGACGGAAGTCGCGCGCACCCTGGCTCAGTTCATGTTCGGAACGGAAAAAGCTTTGGTCCGCTTTGACATGTCGGAGTTCATGGAAAAGCATTCCGTCTCGAAGCTCATCGGCTCGCCTCCGGGATATGTCGGCTATGAAGAAGGCGGCCAGCTTACGGAGCGGGTGAAGCGGGCTCCATATTCCGTGGTGCTGCTGGATGAAATCGAGAAAGCGCATCCCGATGTGTTCAACATCCTGCTGCAAGTTTTTGAGGATGGCCAGCTTACCGATGGTCTCGGCAATACGGTCGACTTCAAGAACACCATCCTGATCATGACGTCGAACATCGGCGCCCGGCACCTGCAGAAGCGCGAGGGCTTCGGCTTCCAGTCGACCAAGGACGAAATGGTTTCGAGCAAGGTCGAGGAGATGGTGAAGGGCGAGGTGAAGCGTACCTTCAATCCTGAATTTCTGAACCGCCTGGACGAGATCATTCTGTTCATGGCCTTGAGCGAAGCGGACCTGATTCAGATTCTGGAACTCATGGTCAACCAGCTCAACCAGAACCTGGCGCAGAAATCGATCACGGTCACGGTGGCGGATGAGGCCAAGAAGTGGATACTCAACCAAACCCTCACCGACCGCACCTACGGAGCGCGGCCGCTCCGCAGGGCGTTGCAGAAGTATATTGAAGACCCGTTGTCAGAGGCGCTGATTCAAGGTACGATCACGACTCGCCCCGCGTTCATCGAGGTCTTCCTCGAAGACAACAAGCTGTTCTACCGTCCAGTGGACGCGGAGAAGAGCACCGAGGGCGTGCTGTTGTACGAGAACAGCTAGCTTTCAGCGATCACTATCAGCCGTCAGCGCAAGCTGGCGGCTTTTGTTTTTGCGGAATACTTACGGCCTGCTCCAGTCCTCAACTTTCAGACCTTTCACTCTCCGAAAGACGCGGTCGTTGCTCACCAGGATTAGTTCTGCGGCAAGCGCTTGAGCAGCAATCATCAGATCAAGGTTGCCCATCGGCTCACCGTGTTCTTCAAGTGCGGCGCGAAGGCGCGCATAGACCTGGGCCGCCGCCGAATCCCATGCCAGCACTTCGACGCGCAGCAGGAATGCTTCCACTATGATCGCTAGCTTGGTTGCATCCGGAAGCCTGGCAACGCCGAAGCGCAATTCCGCTTCCGTGACTACGGAAATCCCAACCTCGCTGGTAGGAACTCTTAAAAGCCGGTCCCGAACCCGTGGAAAGTTCCCTTTGATTGCGTAGCTGACGGTGTTGGTGTCGAGAAGGTAGCGCACGGGCATTTAGAACAATCGGCGCTTCTGGGGTGGAGTGTCCTTACGATCCGCGAGGAAATCTTTGGGGACGTCGCCGGTCGTCATCAACGCGAAGAGATCTTCCCAGGATTCTGGGCGGCGAGAGAGTATGACGTCGCCGGTCGCCGCGTCGCGGCGCACATAGACCTCCGAGCCCTCGAAACGGTATTCGACGGGCAAGCGGACGGCCTGACTACGGCCGTTGCGAAAGAGTTTGGCTGTTTTCGGCATGGTATATACCATGGTATATTCCAGTTAGGGGCTTGTCAATCAGCGTTCTCGCAAAGGCTGCTCTTGCGACCAACTCAGTCCCGAAAGAATCGGGACTCGAATACACTTATCTGAGAGGCGCGACATGGACAAAGTCAACATAGCCGACAAGTTCGCCAAGATCTCGGAATACTGGAAGCCCTACATCGCTGCCGAGCTGAACGGCCAGCATGTGAAGCTCGATAAACTGAAGGGCGAGTTCGTCTTCCATCACCATGAAAACGAAGACGAGATGTTCCTTGTCGTGAAAGGCCGCTTCCGCATGGAGTTCCGCGACGACGAGTTCCGCGATGACGAGTCCCTCGATCGCCACGAATGGATCGAGGAAGGCGAGTTCATCGTAGTTCCACGCGGCGTCGAACATCGCCCGGTCGCGGACGAAGAATGCTGGGTCGTGCTCTTCGAACCGGCTTCGACACTCAATACGGGCAACGTCGTCAACGAGCGCAGCCTGCCGCAACTGGAGCGGGTTTAACCATGGAACTTACCGTTTACTCTGCCGCTTGGTGCCCCGATTGCCGCGAGGCCAAGCGCTTTCTGGCCAAGCACAATATTCCTTATAAAGAAATTGACGTCGAGACCACGCCTGGCGCAATCGCCGAAATTGTGAAGCACACCGGCAAGCAGGCCATCCCGCAATTCGTGATCGATGGCGAATGGGTGCAGCCCTACGTTGCGGGTAAAGGATTTCGATACGACGAAATGGCCAAACGCCTGGGGATCGCGAAGCCCTAGTGCTGCGGACCAGACCTGCGGCCCGGTCTTGAAAGGGCGCGGCTCCCAGCCGCGCCGCAACTGCCTGCAAAATGAACTGCGGCTTTAGCCGCGGCGTCGAACTGCCATCCTCAAGACACTTTCGATACCCCCTGTACATCATCTTAAGTACCGTGGAAAAGCCCTGCCGGACAAGGGAAGATGACCACTCATGTCCGGACCCGAGATCCCGCAGGAACCGAACGCGGTCAGCGAAAGCTGGCAGCAGACGGTGCAAGCCGTGCTGGCAGTGGCCTTGCTTGCTGGCGCGGTGGCCATGTTTCACTACTACGCGCCCGCCACGGCGCAGAGCCCCCAGCCGGACGAACTGCATAAGCAGGTAACCGAGCTTACCCAGCAGGTAGCGCAACTTGAGAAACAGCAGGCGATGCCGGCCCTGGTGCTGAACCGGTATCGAAATTCTATCGGATACATTTACGGCGTGTACCAGGTTGGGTTCCCTCACCAATCGCCCACGATTCGGGCGCGCGTGTCGGGCACCGGATTTCTGGTGGGCAACGGTCTGCTGGCCACCAACCGGCATGTGGCCGAGCCCTGGTATGGCGATACCGAAGCCGAAGGGCTGATGGATCGTGGCGCAACCGCTATGCTGGAAAGTCTGGTAGTTTTCTTTCCGGGTTCGCCAACGCCGGTGAGCTTAACGCCGGGGACGGTTTCTTCCACGGGCGATCTAGCAGTGCTGCGCATCGAAAATAAAGATGCGGTACGCGGGATTGCCGTCCTACCTCTGGCAAAAAACCTTGCCACGCCCGGAGAACTGGTAACAGTGATCGGTTATCCCATGGGCATCGCGGGGATGGTGGCCAAATCGCCGAGCGGAATTTACCAGCGGATGGCCTACCGGCACAACGACATTACTGCGGCCAGCGAACTGGCGGCTCTGTCGCTGATTCGTCCTTCGACCACCTGCGGGCATCTGGGCGATGTAGTGGGCGACAAACTGATCTACGATGCGCCCACGGCGCACGGCGGCAGCGGCGGGCCGGTCTTCAATTCCAACGCGGAAGTGATCGGAGTCAACTCCGCCTACATCGACGGCTTCTCCGGCGGCACGCTGGGAATCTCTGTGGACTCGTTGCGTCCGCTGATCGAAGCGGCGCAGAAAAAGCCGTAGACACCCCGTCGCGGACTAAAAAACAGTCTCCTCGCGACGAACTATTTCAATCCCGAAACATTCAAGCCCGCTTTCCTGGGGAACCATCCTGGCTCGCGCACATGTTCATCCTGGAAGCGGCGCAGTCGCGCGGCCATCACACCGGTGCGCCCAAGGTAGCCAACCGCTTTGTCATGGTCGGCTCGTTCGACCACTGGCAGGCGTCCGATGTTGTAGCGCAGCATCTTCGAAGCCGCTTCGGAGACTAATTCATCGGGATAAGTAACCACCAGTCGAGTGCTGCCCGCCTGCTGAACGGTCACAGCGCCGGAGGAATCTTTGTCGAGCGCCCGGAGCAGGTCGCCTCGCGTAATGATGCCCGCCAGCTTTCCGGCGTCGTCGAGGATCAACAGAGCTTCGTGGCGAGCGACCGCAGGATCATGTTTAGCAATCCGTTCGGCCAGAGCGCCCACAGTTGTGTCGGCTGGGACGGCCGGCAATTCCTTTTCCATCGTGTCGCCAACTCTGGCTTGGGAGAGAACGTCGGCTTCATAGTCCTGATGCACGTGCAGTCCGCGGCGGGCCAGCTTCTCGGTCATGATCGAACTGTTAGGCATCAGGAGCATGGCGATGCCGTCGGCGATTACGCTGACCAGCATCAGAGGCAACACGGAGTTGTAGTCGCGCGTGATTTCGAATGCGAAGATGATAAACGTAAATGTAGCCCGCGAGGCCGCCGCAAAAACCGCGCCCATGGCTACCAACGCGAAGGCTCCGGGGGAGAGATGCGCTCCCGGAAGGAAATGATTGGAGACCATGGCGAAAATGCCGCCCATGGCTGCGCTCCACATGAAGCAGGGCGCCAGCAATCCACCGGAGGTCCCGGACCCGAGCGAAACCGCTAAAGCTGCGGCCTTCGCCAGCATCACGACCAACAATATCTTCCACGCAAGCTGGCCGTTGAGAATGTCGCCGATAGTGTCGTAACCCACCCCAAGTACGCGGGGCACAAAGAATCCGATGATGCCCAGGCCGATTGCCCCAATCGCAGGCCACCACATTTCGTTGACGGGAACTTTCTCGAACTGATCCTCCACCCAATAGAGAAGTTTGCTGAATCCCACGGCGGCGAGGCCGCAAATTGCTCCCAGCACAAGATAGAAGGGCAAGCCGCGGGGAATATCGAAATCCATCGCGCTGACCTTAACATCGGCCCCGCACCCAGAAGTTGCATGTGTACCGCGGTGGCCAGCGTACTCGCAATCACCAGTGGGATGAACGAGCGCGATTTGAATTCAAAAAGCAACAGCTCGATGGCGAGAATCACACCGGCGATCGGAGTATTGAACGTTGCCGACATGCCGGCAGCAGCGCCGCAGGCGAGCAGCACCTTGCGCTCTACCGCCGTGGTATGAAACGCCTGGCCGACGAGCGACCCAATTGCTCCACCCGTCTGAATGATCGGACCTTCCGCGCCGAACGGGCCGCCGGTGCCAATCGCAATGGCCGCCGAGATGGGCTTTAGGATCGCCACCCGCGGGGCGATGCGGCTGCGGTTGAACAACACCGCTTCCATGGCTTCCGGAATGCCGTGCCCTTTGATCTTCGACGTCCCGTACTTGGCCATGACGCCCACAACGAGGCCGCCGATGACCGGAACTACGATGACGATCCAACCGAGGTGGTTATGTTGCGCACTTGTGAAGTCGGCCGACCAGCGATGAAAGAAGAATAGGTTGGTGAAAAGGCCGATCAGCTTGTACAGAGCGAAGGCCACGACGCCAGCGACCAGACCGATGGCCGCGGCGAGGCAAGAGACCAGCAGCATGCGAAAGGGGGCGGGTGGCGGCGACTCGATTGAGTCGCCAGTACGATCGCGGTCCGGAGCGGCAGAAGAGATGTCACTCATGGGTGCTTTATGATTTTCCTTTTTCGTGGGAGGACGCGGGATGCAGAAACGCCTTTTCGTTGCCTTCGCGCATGATGCGGCGGAGCGCGGCCACAAGCGCAGGTCCGGCAGAGCGAATTTCGTCGTGATGATGAAGCGCCAGTTCGGCCAGAACCTTCTCGCCCTTGGCAGTAAGCGCGAGTAACACCTCGCGCCGATCTTCCTGCGCGCGGTTGCGATGGACGAATCCTCCTGCTTCCAGGCGGTTTACCAGTTCCACGGCGCTATGGTGGCGGATTTGCATGCGGGTGGCCAATTCGCGAATGCGCGGTCGCACCCCAGCCGGCATGCCTTTGATTGCCAGCATGAGTTGATACTGCCCACGCTCCAGGCCGGCCTGCTTGACCACCTGCTCGCTGAAGTGGAGAAAGCGGCGAATCTGGTAACGGAACTCCGCCAGCGCCTGATAGTCCGACAAGGTAAGCTTCTTCATGCCGCCGATTGTATTGTGCCGCGATCCAGCGCCACGTGTTAAGTATATCGTAAAACGATATAAAAAAACCTCTCCTTCGGCACCCGCCTTAGCTCTTTGCCGTCACGTACTGTGCTTCGCCATTGCCAAACGACCAGTTCTCCTTCGGCACCTCCACCAAATTGATGAAGACATCCTCCCGCCGCAGCTTCAGGGCTTCATGCAATCCATCCGCCACGGCTCTGTAGAAGCGTTGCTTCATCTCAACCGTTCGGCCGCTACTCAAAGTGATCTGCACAAAGATGCAATCATCCGACCTGTGCACTCCGAGGTAATCCCGGTCAAACAGCAACTCAGCTTTGGGATGTTCTGTAATGATCTGGAAACGATCGTCCTTCGGGACGGTGAAGGCATCGAGCAATGCCTGATAGACGACCTGGCCAACTTGTTTGCGATATTCGGCTGACTTGCCCTCCAAAAGATCGATTCGAACGAGAGGCATAATTTCTCCTTAGATGAATCCCTATGAATGGTGTACCCGCGTATGAACCCGCGCATTCCTTTATATCGATGCCGCCCTTCAGAAGACGGTTCCGCCGTCCGCGTCGGTTGCCGTGTGTTACACTTTTTAATTCGCAGACAAGTCCCTGCTGACACAGGACATCCGACCCGCACATGCTTCTTTCCAAGGATTACGTGGGCTACCTGGCTCGCGAAGTTACCAAGAAACTGATTGCCGCCAAGGCCATCGAAACCTCGGCCGTGCCCAAGGTCACCGAGCGTGTCCACGCCGCACTGCTCGAAGAACTCACCCTCGAAGACCGCATCAACGACGAAGTTCGCGTCATCCTCGAAGCCTATTCTGAAGAGATGAACAAGACCGGCGCCAACTACCAGGAAATGTTCCGCAAGGTAAAAAGCGAACTGGTGCGCAAGTATAAGGCGGTGCTGTGAGACTGAGCCGCGACAAAGTGAACGTGCTGGCCCGCGCCGTCGCCGACGCCCTCAAACAACTGGACGAGGTCGACTTCATCGAAGACCCCAACACCATCCGCCAGGAAACCCGCAAGATTCTCGAAGAGCTTCTCAATCACGAGGCACGAATCGACCAGGCCGCCCGCCTTAAGATTGAAAGCCAGAAGCGCACCATCCTCGAAGGCTCCCAGGAGTGGGACATCCTCTACCGCAAGTATTACAACGAGGAAGTGAAGAAGCTAGGGATCTGATTCCCAGTTGAAGCTGTCTTGTGGGAAGAAGGTCGATCTCGTAAGATTGCTGCCATGTCGGCCCTCACCGTCACGATCGGCCAGACGCTCGGACATTACCGCATCCTTGAGAAAATCGGGGCTGGAGGGATGGGCGCCAGTCTATCGCGCCCACGACGAACGGCTGGATCGCGACGTCGCCCTCAAAGTCTTGCCTCCAACCGGCCTGGGGAATGATGAGGCTCGGAGACTTTTCCGCAAGGAGGCGTTAGCTCTTTCTCGCCTGAACCATCCTAATATCGCCGCCATCTATGACTTCGACTCTGACGCTGGTATCGATTTTCTGGTCATGGAGCTTATCGCGGGCCTCAGTCTGGGCTCGAAGCTCGCCCGCGGTGCCCTTTCAGAAGAAGAAGTCCTGCGGTATGGCCAGCAGATCGCGCTGGCCCTGGAGCACGCTCACGGCTACGGACTAGTTCATCGCGATCTGAAGCCGGGGAACGTGATCATTCGGTCTGATGGTCAACTCAAGGTAGTTGATTTCGGCCTTGCTAAATTAGTGACGCTGGATGAATCCGCTCCCACCGAAACATTGAGTGGCGTACACGGGCTGGCCGGCACGCTTCCTTATATGCCGCCCGAGCAACTATGGGGTAGACCTCCCGACTTCCGAAGTGACGTTTATTCCGCCGGTGTAGTGCTGTACGAAATGGCCACCGGTAAGCGTCCTTTTCAAGGAAAGGTCCCGACTGCCATTTCGGAAGCCATATTGCACACCGACCCACCCTCCCCGCGCCAGTTGAGTCCGGCAATTTCATCAGCCCTCGAGTCAGTGATTTTGAAATGTCTGGAAAAGGAACCCGCCGCCCGTTATCAGACGGCTCGAGAGTTGTCGGCCGATCTTCGACGGGCGCGAACACCCAGCGCCGGCATAAGTGCCGCCCCGAAGCCGCCCGGCGTTCGCGCCCGCTGGGTGCTCCTTGCTTCGCTGATTGCAATACTGGCGGTCGCAGTGCCAATTTCCCTGGTTAAGGTCCGTGCCTGGCACGCACGCGCCAAGGCCGCGAGTCACATTCCCAGCATCAGGTCTTTGGCGGTGCTGCCGCTGGAAAATCTGTCACGCGACCCCGAACAGGAGTACTTCGCGGATGGGATGACGGATGAGTTGACAACCGAGTTGGCGCACATCGGCGCCTTGCGGGTTGTCTCGCGCACCTCCGCCATGCTTTATAAACGGACGACCAAGACGCTTCCCCAAATTGCTCGAGAGCTGCAGGTCGACGGTGTGATTGAGGGTTCGGTCTTGCGTTCAGACGGTTTCGTCCGCATTAACACTCAACTAGTGCAGGCGCAGGCGGATAAAGAACTTTGGGCGCACAGTTATCAACGCGAGTTGAAGGACGTTTTGCAGTTGCAAGGTGAACTCGCGCATGACATCGCGGAGCAGATCAAAATCAAAGTCACGCCCCAGGAGCAACTGCGTTTATCGGCTACTCGAACCGTCAACCCCGATTCCCATGAAGCCTATCTCAAAGGACTCTACCACTGGAATATGGGAACTGAAGGGCATTACCGCGACGCCAGGAATTACTTCCAGCAAGCCATCGCGCTTGACCCCAACTACGCGCCAGCCTATGCGGGATTAGCGGATTATTTCTGGGCCACGGACGAATTGCCGCCGAGCCTGGCAATGCCAGCCGCCAGGGAAAACGTTCTAAAAGCGCTGGCGCTCGACGACGGTTTAGCGGATGCCCACAAAACGTTGGCGAGTATCAAGTTCTATGGTGATTGGGATTGGGTAGCCGCGGAGAACGAGTTCAAGCGCGCTCTCGCATTGAATCCAAGTTATTCCGAAGGCCACCGCATGCATTCCGTCTATCTCTCCGCCTTAGGGCGGGAAGCGGACGCGAACGGCGAGATACAAATCGCCCAGCGCCTGGATCCTCTTTCCCTTACCACCAGTGTTACCGCCGGCTGGATCTCCTATTTCGCCCGTCAATACGATCGCGCCCTGCAACAATGCCGGAGTGTGCTTGAACTAGATCCCAATTGGAGTCCTGCTCACGAATGTCTCGGTGATGTGTACACCGCGCAAGGAAACTTCCCGCAGGGGATCGCGGAGTGCCAACAGGCAGCCATCGGTTCCGGTCATGATCCGGTGCGTCTTGCCGCATTGGCGCGCACCTACGCCTTGGCAGGGAGGGAATCGGATGCGCGCAAGATCCTTGCCGAGCTGAACAAGGCTTCAAAAACCGAATACATCGCGCCGTATTTCTTCGCTACCATTGAAGGCGCACTGGGAGAAAAAGACCAGGCGTTCGCCTGGCTGGAAAAAGGGTTTGATGGCCGCGATCCTTACCTTACCAGGCTGAGAGTTGACGTTGCCATGGATCCATTGCGGTCGGATGCGCGTTTTAAAATACTTCTGCGGCGCGTGGGCCTTGCGGATTAGATTCTCTTTCCTCTTACTTAAAACACGGCACTTCGAGAACTACTGTATTGCTGGTCCTCCCGTGCATCACTATGAAATTCCAGTGAGGAGGATTACAAGGCGCCAAGCTGGGCGCAACTAAAACCCGCGCAAGAATAGCGTTTACGTCTTTCGAGAAAACGTCGTTGTCGTTCAAAAATTGCAGCAGCGTCGTGTGGTTCTCGACGTGTTTTTTCGCGGCTTTAGTTCGCGCTCGCAGGATCGCCGTTTCCGGCCATTTATGTCCAGTATCGTCAAATTGCCAGACTCTCAGCACCTCAAGCTTTTCCCCGTTGATCGGCAGCGTGACCCAAGTGGGAGCTTTATGCTTTTTCTCGCGTTTCATGGCAACCTGCCTTCGTTACGCTGCGGTTCTACACCTTTTCGTTACGCAGAGTCAAATAGTATCGGCGATCTGAAACTCCCGGCAAAACGTTGAGATGCTCTCACAGTTTGCCCGTGAATGCCTGCACCAATAAGAGCGCTCCAATGCCTGTCAGGCCAAGGTAGATGTACTTGAGAAAAACCTCTCCATGCAGGCGATGATTAATCGCTCTTCCCAGGAACACGCCAAGCAGCGTGACCGGAAGTGAGAGCAGAAAATAATGTGTCACCGCCGGCGTCCACAGTCCCGCCAGCCAATACCCACCCATGCCGATGATGCTGGTGGGCAGAAAATATCCCTGTAAGGTCGCCCGGAATTGTTGCACAGTCCACCGCCGCATCGCTCCGTAAATAACCAGTGGTGGGCCGTTCATGCCGTAGGCTCCGCCAAGTATTCCAGCGCAGAAACCGGAGACGAAAAGCCATGCGCGGCTCTCGCGTTTCAGCTCCAAAGGAGTGCGGCCGATCAACGAGTAGGCGGAGAACATGATGATGATCATTCCGAGCGCCGCTTTGACCGCTCTTTGATGACTGCTTGTCAGAAGCAGAAGGCCCAGCGGGATCCCAAAAAGAGTGGAAAACACGAGCCATCCCGCGCTGCGAAGATGGATCTTCCTCCAATCCTGCATAACAACGATGCCGGCGACTGTGATCGACACCAGCACGGCGAGCGGCGCCGCGACCTCCAGCGGAATGCAGAAAACGAGCAGTGGCACGGCGACCAGTGCCTCGCCAAAGCCGAATGCCGACCGAATTAGCGTGGCGACAAACACGATCAACAGAACATATAGGGTCGTAACTTCGATTGCGCTCTCCGATGCGGACAAAATTCTTCTCACAGGATATACGGAGGAGTGGCGCCGTCGGGTGTTCTCCCGTATTCCTCTCCCGTTTGGTGATATGCTTCCGGCCACGCTGTTTCCCAGGGCGGCGGGACGAATCACTTCGTGCGCGCTCAAGGATGCGGAGCGGAGGCGCCTCAGATGCGTATGTTCGTGGTGAGATGTTTGCTTTTGGCTGTGCTGATGGCTAGCGCGTTCGCACAGACCCCGCCTTTGCAAATGAACGTAGTTTACGTATGCACGGACGGACAAAGCTTCAAAGTGTTTTCGTGCAACAACACCACAGGCGCCTGCGATTATCAAAACTACAAGAAGGGACAGGCCTACCAGCGGGGCGAAGCGCTCCGCGCACAGTTGGTTGCCTTGCTCCCGGCAAAATGCCACGCCCAAACCCCAGCCGAAGCGCAGACCGACCGTCACCGCGGCGAGATTCCGCCGGCACCTTCGCCGTTCAAAGCGCGCGCGGCTGCTGCCGGCAACGGTTCGGGATCCGCAGTTGCCGTGAATTCGCAGGTCAATCCGCAGGTGAATTCTCAGACCAGTGGGCCCGGCCCCGGCGGATTCAAAGTCGGCGACACCGTGCGCGTTCTAATCGACGGCTGGCAGGAAGCCAAAGTCATCGAAGTCCATGGCCGCTCGTACCTGGTCCATCTGCCGAGTGGGATTAACGTTTCAAAGATGTGGCCGTTCGAAATACACCGGCTCGGAAAACTCACGGCCGAAGATCACGCCGCCGGACAATACGATCTCCACGATCGCGTGCAAGTCCTGGTAAACGGCAAGTGGATGGAGGGCGAAATCCGTGGACAGAATAATGTCAACATGTACGACATAAAAGTGCCGGGAGTGGATACGGGATTCGGCTCCGACATCGTGAACACCACCGCCGAGAATATCCGCATGTCGACCACGCCGGCGTCTCCGCCTCCCACCCAACGCGCGGCCGGGCAAGCTCCCAAGCCGGGGCTCGTCAGTTGCGCCGGCAAGTACGAAGGCCGGTGGGAGCACATCTCGGGCATGGGCGGCATGAAGGTTGTCTTCCGTTCCGGCAAGGCAACCATCACCGAAGGATTGGGCGGCGAGATGCCGTTCGATTGCTTCACTGGCGACGGCAAGGTCGTTTTCTACAAAGCCGGATCGTTCACTCCCTTTTCCTACGACTTCGACATCAACCTCGACGGAACGCTGCAAACGCCCCTCGGAGCAATCAAGAAGATGGGCAACTGATGTTTCTACCTCGAGATCCCCTTGAGGTTCAGAAGGCGGGAAAGCTTACTGCAGCTTCGCATACTCTGACCTTCGCTTGTTTCAGGATCGGTACGTCCGGATCGGCATCTTTCCACAAGCTGAAGAATTCCTGGTACGCGGCTCGCGCCTTCACCGCATCGCCCTCACGGCATAAGCACGAGCCAGGCCAACACGTGCCACCGCGCCAATCGGATTGTTCAGGGTGACGCCCGGATGGTCGATGAATTTCTGGAATTCTGCGGCAGCTTCTCGGTCCTGACGCAGCACCAGAAACGCTGCCCACGCACGTAAACAGGGAAGAGAGGCGCTTCGTCGCCACCCATGGCATCGCCTAGTACCCGGCGATTTTCCCCGACGAGTTGATGTTCTCTCCGAGGGTGCTGAGCCACGCCGTTTGCGTCGACTTCATATCCGTCGACTAGTAGTCGAATCGCAGGTCGGAGACTTTCGTCTCTGCAGGCAAACGGCTCACCCGTGCTAGGGTAGCCGTTTACCTGGCACTCGCCCACGGCCTGCCTAAGAGATATAGGGGTGAGCATGTGAGCCAGTCAGTAAAGCAGTTGGCCCTGTGGACTGGATTCAAGAAGAACTCATTAGCCTGACTTTTCGAAGGAGAAGTAAGATGACCAAATCTTCAGCACGGACCGCAGCAGCGAAAACATTCATCGTCCTGTTTATGCTGGTAGCAGCCGCCGGGGCCCAGACCTTTTCGACTATCGCCAGTTTGTTCGCTAATGGCAATGTGTACACGACACCGCTCGTCGACAAATCGGGCAATGTGTTCGGGACCAGCGGCAGCCCTGGCGACTGCGGTGCAGTTTACGAACTGGTGAAAAACCCCGGGAGCAACTACTGCGAAAACAACCTCTATAAGTTCACCTGCGGCGACGATGGAGGCTTTCCCAACGGCGGGGTAGCGATGGATTCGGTGGGCAACCTTTATGGGACTACCTACGAGTGGGGTCCGAACGGTTTCGGGGTAGTCTATGAATTGGCGAACAACGGTGGCGGCTCATACACGTTTGAAGTGCTCCATGCCTTTTCGAAAGGGAGCGGCGGAACTCACCCCATAGGGGACTTGGTGCTGTTCAAGGGTAGCCTCTACGGCGTGACATACGACGGCGGCGTAAACGGCTGCAATAACGGCGGCAATCACGGCTGCGGCACCGTGTATCGGCTTAGCAAGAGCGGCAGCAAGTGGATCGAAACCGTGCTGCATGAATTCAAATTAAATAACCCAAACGACGGGAAGTATCCCTTTGCCGGTGTCACGCTCGATAGCGAGGGAAACATATACGGAACCACCTACGGTGGCGGCATGCAAAGGAACGGCACCATCTTTAGGCTGAGCAGCGGCAGCTATAAAGAAACCGTTCTTCGCGAATTAAATGGCGCTGGAAATGGTTGCCGTATTGAGTCCGGAGTCGTCCTGGATTCTGCGGGAAACCTCTACGGCACAGCATCTTATTGCGGAGCCAATAATGAAGGGACGGTATACCAGCTCAAGCACTCCGGCAGCAACTACGGGTTCAAGGTGATCCTCCAGTTTAACGGCCCAAACGGAGTTTTCCCATACGAACGGTCCGGCCACCTGGCGGTTGATTCTGCGGGTAACGTCTACGGGACTGCGTATGAAGGCGGGGCCCAGCAATTCGGCTTCGGCACAGTGTTTAAATTGGCCGCGGGGAGCTTCCTCTATACCGACCTGTACAACTTCCTCAGCAAGGGACTGGATGGCGACGCTCCGAAAGGCGGAGTTAGTTTCGACTCTCGGGGCAACCTTTACGGGACTACCTTCCAGGGTGGCGTCTACGGGCAGGGCACAGTTTGGCGGATCGCGAACCCGTAAACTTTTAGGCCCGTGAAATCGGAGAAGACAGGGGAAAGAACAAAGCCGTTGCCAAACAAGAAAGTCTAGACCGTCAGAGCTGCAGCATCAGCCTTCACTCGACTCTCGCCGCGATTCTGTTAATGCGGTCGACTTAGCTTCGCCGCAACAGGCAGTTTGGCTCTTACACGACTTTGTCATCCTGAGCGTACCCGTTTTTCAGGCGTAGCGAAGGATCTCCAGCTTAAGCGGCCCAACGCGTAAGCCAAAATGCATCAGTACCCGGGCCTTCAGGGTATTTGGCTCAGCAGGTAAAAGTCGGCTTGGCCGCCGGGGCGCGAATAAATGATGGAGGAGAGGTCGCGGGAATAATCGAACGCGTTCCCGGCGTAATACAGACGGAAACTGAAAGGAAGTTTCAAAGCTGCTTCGGGCTTTCCGACAAGCTGGCCATCCTGCCATTTTTGGCGGTAGAAGGCCATGACGCCTTGTTCGGCCACTCCATAAACAAAGGATTTGAAGTCGGGCGCAAACCAGATGCCGTAAGTGACAACTCCGGGTAGCAACGGAATGCATTTCTTGTCGGCAATGGAAATTTCGTAGACGCCGGCTTTATCGCCCCGGCCGTTAAAGCCGAGCAAATATTTTCCGTCCGGGGTAGCGTCGGTGGAACTGGCGCAGTCCGAGACAAAAAGCTGGGGGTGCGAGCCATCGCCATTCGCTTTCCAAACCGAGAAGCCGTGTTCTGGCGTCAATGTGGAGAGATACATGGATTGATTGTCGCCTGACCAGTTCATAAAGCCGTCCAGGCCCTCGACGTTGCCCATGGGATGAAGACCGCGGCCATCTGAGCCGACGATAAAGCCCCTGGTTTCTTTGCCCGCTTCATCGAAGAAGGCTACTTTTGACCCATCTCGCGTCCACTCGCCGGTATCGAAATTTCCCGAGGCAGCCAGCCTGATTTTGTTGCCGCTATCAACGTCTGAGATCCAAAGCTCACTCTGCGTCGGACTAACAAATTTGGCATACATGACGCGCTTCGCATCGGGTGAAAGAGCGGGTTGAGTGGAGTTTTCAGCAACCACGTCCACCGATTGGCCGGATTTTGGGTGGTAAAGAGTGAGAAAGCCCGATTGCTTTCCGTTGACGTAATACATCCCCTTGCCGGTGGGGTCGGGCAAGGGAGAGTAATCCGGGCCCGGACCGAAGGTGACTTGAGTCAACGACTGGCTGGCGAGATCGAATTTCCAAAGATTAGTAAGGCCGTTGACCTCTCTGCTAAAGAGCAGGGATTTTGCCGGCTCCGCCCACACCAGATCTAGAGATGCGAGAGATATCGATCCCACTTCAGCGACCTGGCGGCTGGGGATGTTCAAACGGCTGAGCTGAGTCTCGCCTCCGTGCAAAGTTTTCGAGGTCAGCACCAGCAGGTTTTCGCCGTCTGGATAAGGAAGAATGGCGACGGCTAGACGCGGGGGGTTGTCAAAGCTAAAAACTTTCTCTTCGACGAGCCCGGATTTTCCGGCGCGGAAGACGACATTGGACGGGGCTGTTTTTAGATAGTAGAGCCAGTTGCCATCAGGGGAAGTAGCTAAAGACCTGCCGGGAACCACGCGGTGCGCAGCGCCGCCGAGCGTGGGAACCGCCCAGATTTCGTCGAGGCCGAGATTGCGGTGGTAGTAAATTTCGGAGCCATCGGAGGAAAAATTCTCCACGATCTTGTCGCCTTCATCGCGGGTGAGCTGAAGAGGATCGCCGCCAGAAGTGAGCATGAGAAAAACTTGTTGCACTCCGCCCGCGGCCGAGCTGAAGGCAAGCGTGTGTCCGTCGGGCGAGAGTTTGGCGGAGTTAATCAGCTTGTTCCAGTGGCTGATCTGCGTGATCTTGGCGGGGACGGAGGCTTGGGAAGTGGAAGTTGAGGGGGTTCGTCCGCGATACAGGAAGAAGCCGAGGCCGGCAAGAACGATCACGATTAGGGCCAGCGCGGCGGTGAGGGCGGTCTTGTGACGGGAAGCGAGGCCGGCGATTTGCTGCGAATCGCTGACAGGACTGGCGGCGGGATTGACGTCGGAGGTTTGGCCACTGGTGGAACGCACGGCAGTGACTGAAGCGGAGGCTGCGCCAGCGTGTGCGGCTGCCGAAACCGGGTTGGGGCCGGAGATGACGGTGGAGACTGCCGTGCGGCTGGATTCGGTATCGCGCTTCAGGCGCTTTAATTCGCTCCGTAGATCGGAGGCGCTCTGGTAGCGCAGGTCGCGATCTTTTTCCAGGAGGCGATGGATGATGTCTTCGAGCTTGGGCGGAATATCGGGGTTGAGGCGAATCGCGGGAGCGGGAGCGCGATTGAGAATAGAGTCGAAAAGTATGCCGCTGGTCTCGCCGCGAAAAGGAAGCGTGCCGGTGCTCATCTCGTAGAGCACTGCGCCGAAGGAGAACAGGTCGGTGCGGGCGTCGAGGTCTTTGCCCCGCACCTGCTCGGGCGACATGTATGCGACGGTGCCCACGGCGGTGCCGGGACTGGTGAGCTGCTTTTCGTCAAGCGTGGCCATGGAGTGATCTGGAATGAGTTGACTGGCAGGGCTGGCGGTTAAAACCTTGGCGAGGCCGAAATCGAGAATCTTGGCGTGCTCGTGGCGGGTGATGAAGATATTCGCCGGCTTGATGTCGCGGTGAATAATGCCTTGGCTCTGTGCAGCCTCCAGGCCCTCGGCAATTTCGATGGCGAGCGCCAGCAGGCTTTCGACGTCCATGGGACGGCCGGAAATGCGGTGCTTCAGTGTGACGCCGTCGAGAAATTCCATGGCGATGAAGGATTGCTCGCCGTGCTTGCCGATTTCATAGATGGTGCAGATGTTGGGATGATTGAGAGCCGAAGCCGCCCGTGCCTCGCGCCGGAAGCGCTCCAGCGCTTGTGGGTCGCGCGACATTTCATCGGGCAGGAATTTGAGGGCGACGAAGCGGCCGAGGTCGGTGTCTTCCGCCTTATAGACGACGCCCATGCCGCCGCCGCCCAGCTTCTCGACAATGCGGTAGTGCGAGATGGTTTGGCCGATCATCGCCTCGGGCCATGGTAGGCGGGACGTCGAGGGCAAGTCAATGAGCGAAGGGAGTCGAGACCAAAAATGCCCCGCGCAACATTCGGTAGCATCTGAAGCTTCAGACACTACGCAATTGTCGCGCGGGGCGTTGCGAGCGAGGGACAACACCTATAAATCTTCAGGCTGCTTCCCGCCGCTTCTCGATGGTCTGAAGCGTCTGGCGATACTTCTGCGCATTACTTGCGATCTTGCGCTGCGGCAGGCTGTTGATCCATAGTTCATGAGGAACGTCTCGGCGTTCGCGCCGCGTGCCAACGGCGCCCCGATGCAAGGCATTCGCGGGGCGTTTGTCCTGCGTCTGTTGTTGCCAGCCGCTGCCCGCGTTAACATTGAAGACCCCGATGTAGCCGTTCACCAGCAGCTGAAACGGAGTCGTGATCTTGTTCATGCGGTCGAACTGCGTCGACCCTTCGGTGCGGAAGCTCTCGAACCATGCCGGGTAAACAAAATCTGACAACAGGATGTTGTCGACCTGATAGCCCAGGCTGTCGTCCTCGCAAGCGTCGCAGACCTCGTAGGCGTAGAGCGTTCCCGCAGTGTTGTTGTTCTGCACGAACACAGTCAGGTTGATGTTGGGGTCGCCGAGCATCTCCAGCAGTTCGTGACTGGCGGTGACCGTCCACGATGTGCCCGCTTTCAGATCGCTGGCGGCGAAGACCTTGCCGATAGGAAGTCCTTCAGTAGTGAGATCGTGATAACCAAGAGCATTGGCTTGGTCCGAGTCGTCGAGCATCACGAGCCACCAGTTTCCGCTGGGAGGTTGCGTGCCTTTGGGAACAATCGCGAGTTCGGCGTCGGTCCCCCAGATGGGACGGAAGTCGTTGGTGACTTGCTTCTGGAGCGCCGCTACGACCGGCAGGACATCGGCGTCGGCCAGCACGGTGCTCTCGTTGATCACAGAAATTTGGATGGTTGGGGTTTGTACGTGGCTGAGTTGAGGCATACAGTTGGTTTCCTTTACAAAAAAGATTCGGAGAACGCGCAGCGTGAGTTGCGTGACTCTGTAAGCAAAAGGCTATACGCTGAGGCTGTGAGGAAAATGTTTTGTCGCAAAAAAATGAAGCCCGAGTTCCAAATCCGGAACCAAATTGGAACCATAACGTCGCCGCGATAACGCGCACAATTGTGATTCATGTTTCCATCGACAATGTTTTCAGCCGCTGAAATCAAGGCTGCCGTAATGCGAGCCGCCACCGAAGCGGGCTTTGATCGCTCCGGCGTTGCTCCCGTCGATGACGCTCCGGAGCTGGAACATTTTCCGCGCTGGATTGCAGCGGGACACGCGGGAAAAATGAAGTATATGGAAGCGCGCGATGAGCAGGGGCGACTGAAGCGCGCCTCGCTGGCCCATGCCGCGCCGTGGGCGCGCAGCGTGGTGGTCTGCGCCCTCAACTACAACACAGCGCAACCGTACTCGACGCAGACTCCGCATGAGTCAACGAAAAATGAAGCCCGCGGCTGGATCTCGCGCTACGCCTGGAGCCATGCGGACTATCACGACGCGGTGATGGTCCGCTTGCGCCAGGTCGAAGCCACGCTGAAGAAATCATATGCGAGCGACGATCTCGTCACCCACTGCTACGTCGACACCGGACCCATCGTCGAGCGCGTCGCGGCGAAGTACGCCGGCATCGGATGGATCGGGAAGAACACGTGCATCATCAATCAGAAAATTGGATCGTGGATGTTTCTCGGCGTGATTCTTACCTCGCTCGATCTTGCACCCGACCTGCCCGCGCCCGACCGCTGCGGCAGTTGCACGCGTTGCATCGACGCCTGCCCCACGGACGCGCTGATCGCGCCCTATCAACTCGATTCCAATCGCTGCATCTCGTATCTCACGATCGAAAAGCGCGGCGCGCTTCCTGAGGATGAAGACCTGCGCTCTGGAATCGGGCGGCACGTTTTCGGTTGCGACATTTGCCAGGACGTTTGCCCATGGAACCGCAAGGCTCCGGCGACCAACGCGGATGAGCTTCAGGC
The DNA here is from genome assembly GCA_963841125.1 of uncultured Acidobacteriaceae bacterium. Classification (GTDB taxonomy): domain Bacteria; phylum Acidobacteriota; class Terriglobia; order Terriglobales; family Acidobacteriaceae; genus Sulfotelmatobacter. The sequence continues at coordinate 54,731 of CAWJBH010000009.1, read as the reverse complement.
GCGGGAAGAGTTGGTGAATCCAGCACTGGATTGGCTGGCGGAAATGAGCGCGGAAGAATTCAACCAAACCTTTCGCGGCTCGCCGCTGCGGCGGGCTAAGCGCGCGGGCTTGAGGCGGAATGCTGTAATAGCTATGGGCAATAGTGGGGACCGGAAGTTCTTTCCGCTGCTTGAGAAGTTGGCTGGGGATGAGGATGAGGTAGTTGCCGAGAGTGCTGGTTGGGCTACCCGGAAGCTGGCGGATAGCCAGATAAAGAAATAATGCGGATCGATCTAGCTAAAATATCTGGAATCAGTAAGTTACGGGGTTCGAGGTATGCCGGAATGTGGCTAAAATATTGACAGCAAACGACTTTCCCGTAAAATATTCCATTCAAAGGACTTAGGGGATGTTGCGTTGGCTAAGTGCTTTGGAATCAGCCGGCCCTTTCGTAAAATATTGCATTTGCTGGAGTTATCTCATTGCTATTATTTTGTCAAAGAGCTACTGCGTAGAGAATATGGTTTCACTCCTGGGAATCGAAGTCAAGGGAATTCGAGGGTGTTGACGAGGGTTTGGGTTCGCGGACGCGGATCAAGAAAATCTTCAACCACGGGGGTCACGGAGGAACACAGGGTAAACCTCATTGCAGCTTCGCGTACTCTGCCTTGGCTTCTTTCAGGATGGGAATGCCTGGGTCGGCGTCTTTCCAGAGGGTGAGGAAGTCTTTGTAGGCAGCGAGGGCGCGGACGTGGGCGGCATCTGCATCTGCGCCCTGCGACGTTCTCGACTGCAAGGCGTTGGCACGCGCTACGCCCAAACGCGCTAAGGCTCCAGTCCAGCAGTTCCAAACGATGCCGCTGTGATCGATGATCTTCTGAAACTCGGCGGCGGCAGCGCCGCCGAGTCCGGCTGCAAGATACGCCTGCCCGCGGACGTACACTGGATACACACAGGAAATATTGTTTGTGAAGTCGATGGACGCCCAATCCAGGGAAACGGCAGCTTGCAGACGGTCGAGGGCTTCAGTGGGATGCTTGTGTCCAAGCGCCGATTGAGCTTGAATTGCTGGTAGCCAAAGGGATTGAATCTGCGTATCGAGCGTGAAACGCTTATTCAAGTCTTGAGTGATGGATTCTGCTCGTGCAAAATCACCGGCCATGGCGAAGGCCAGTGCAGCTTCAGCCTCGGGACCCCGATTCGTGGGACCAAGCTTTAGCCCTTCCTTCGCCGCCCGCAGTCCTTCTTCCGCATTGCCGAAGGCAGCTTCGATCACGGCGGCGTTCTCCTGCCATATCGCCCCATTTTCCTGGTTGCCGGTGTGAATAGCGGACTGCATGGCCTGCTTGGTCAACTCCCGGGCCCTGCTCAGATGACCAGCGTACGCCTCAGTGTCGGCGGCCAGAGAAAGTGCAAAGGTCTCGTACTGGGGCTTACCTGCCAACCATTGTTGCTCGGTCGCCATCCCGGGCTGGTTCCTTTCGAGAAAAGCCAAGGCATAAAGCACATTGTGAAGCACGTAATCGTCCAGTTGTCGCTCCTGTGCCTGGCGGATGGTCTGCCTGGCTTCGTCAAAGCGCTGAACGGCGAGCAGGCCGACGGCGAGGTATTCATAGGGAGTAACACTATCGGGCACAAGACGCAGGCTGGCGCGATCCGAGTCGATCGCCTTGTCGTACTGCCCCCGCTCGCCGTATATGTAGCCGCGATCGAAGTATGCTCTTTCGTCCCGGGGGTAGCTCTCAATCTGCTGGTCGTAGGTCTGAGCGGCTTTTTCCAGTTCCCCCGTTACATTCTCGTAGTAGGTGGCAGCGATCAGGAGTTTTTCTCTCTCGCTGGCGTGCTCTCGCAGTTGAAAGGCCCTGGTAAAATTCTCGACGGCCCGCGCCTCCTGACCCACATGTACGTTATCGTAGCCGACTGCCCAATACCCCATGGCGAAATTAGGATCAAGCTCGACGGCGCGCTGGTGGTAGGGCTCGGCTGCGGCGGGGCCTTGCTCGCGACTGGCCCTCGATCCAAGGCTGTACGCCTTCAGGGCTTCGAGTGAAGATGTAGTTGCCTTTTCGAGGGGAGCATCAAACTTCTGCACCGTAACCAGCGATTCACCCAATTCGCCTCGGAGCTTCGATGCGGCCTCGCCCAGCGCATCCAGCACCTTCTCCTTGGACGCTGTCGTTACCTGCTCTTGCGCCAGCGCGTCTCCGCTCAGGCAATTCACCGCCTTCAAACCCAGCACGTATTCACTGCCCAGGCTGCCGATTGAACCTGCAAGGTAGGCTTTGCTTCCTACACGTTGGCAAAGCTCGCGGGCCACCTCAGGAGTCAGTCTCGTACTGGGCGGCCGAGTCATCTGTTGCAGCGTCTTCGCGACTTCGCCGTCGGAGAGCACATTGAGAAAAGGCGATTGGCGGAGGGAGACGGTGAGGGCGGTCTTGAGAGTGTCGTCGAAGATTGGGTCGCCGGTGCGGTTGTCGAAGTCAGCGAGAACGATCGTGTCCTTGTCGGTTAGTGGCTTGGTCCGATGGGAACGATAGTAGAGGCCGACGGCGAGGGCGGCAGTTAGGACGATGGCGGCGAAAACCCAGCCGAGCTTTTTTTCGAAATGGGCTCGGCCGGACAGCCGAGTGCTTGCCCTGAGCCTGCCGAAGGGGCGGCTGTCCCTACGTGAATCCTGGACGGGCGAGTCGCCCGTCCCCACACGGGCTATCCCCAGAGGACCCGTCGTATCCCGCTTCAGCCTTTGCAGGTCGGCGCGTATGTCTGCTGCGCTCTGGTAGCGGAGGGTGCGATCTTTCTCCAGCGCTTTGTCGATGATGGCTTCGACTTGCGGCGGAAGTTGCGGATTGAGCTGCGACGTGGGCCGCGACTTTTTGTGCAGGATCGCGCCGAAGATCTCTCCGGAACTCGAGCCTTCGAAGGGCAGCGTCCCGGTCGCCATCTCGTACAGCACGGCTCCGAAGGAGAACAAATCGCTGCGCGCATCCACTTCTTTCGCGCGCACCTGTTCCGGCGACATGTAGGCGACGGTTCCGAGCATGGTGCCGGGACTGGTGAGGTGCTGTTCGTCGACCGCGCCGGACGCCGTGTTCGCCGCTGCGATTTGGCTGGAAGAACTGGCAGTGGGCGCGACCTTGGCCAGGCCGAAGTCGAGAATCTTGGCGTGTCCGCGCTTGGTTACGAAGATGTTTGCGGGTTTGATGTCGCGGTGGACGATGCCTTCTGAATGTGCGGCGTCGAGCGCGTCGGCGATCTCGATGGCGAGCGACAGAATCAGGTCAGTTTCCATTGGCCGGCTTGCGATCCGGTGCTTTAGGGTGAGGCCGTCCAGAAACTCCATGACGATGAACGGCTGCCCGTCCTGCTGTCCGATTTCATGGATGGTGCAGATGTTGGGATGATTCAGTGCAGAAGCTGCCTGGGCTTCGCGCTGAAAACGGGCGAGCGCTTGCGGGTCTTTGGCTACATCATCGGGCAGAAACTTCAGGGCTACGAAGCGGTGGAGGGCTATGTCCTCGGCTTTGTAGACCACACCCATGCCGCCGCCGCCGAGTTTCTCCACGATGCGGTAGTGCGAGATGGTTTGGCCGATCATGTTTCGCTGAGCCATGAATACGTTCGCTCTGCGCGCGACCATATTAGGGGTGCTTGTTGTGGCACGTCAATGAACTGCGGCGGGATGGCGCGTAAGAGGCGCGGGCAAACAGCAGGTTCCTCCACTCCGCCTTGCTAGCGCTCCGGCTCCGGTCGGAATGACAAGCGGCGGGGTGGATACCGCCAAGGCCAAATCAAGGTCAAAGGCAGCGGACGGGGGCGTCCGCTGTACACCAAGGCCAAATCAAGGTCAAAGGCAGCGGACGGGGGCGTCCGCTGTACACCAAGGCCAAATCAAGGTCAAAGGCAGCGGACGGGGGCGTCCGCTCTACACGGTGCATCAGCGATGCGTAATCCCATATCTTCTGATTTTTCTATCGGGTATGCACTGTACCCGGAAGCCCTGCTTATTCATCGACTTCCGTAACTCGCGCTTCCTGTTTTTAGCAACTAATCTATCCAGAACGGGTTCTGATAAGGGTGGAGATGTCCACTCTTGCTCAGACCCGAAAGGGTCGAAGATGGGAGAGTAGTTCAGGGCCATTTCTTCGATCGAGATTTATGTCTTGCCTAGGGAAAATCCGGCGCGCTTTGTGCACGTTGTTGGTGCTGGGGGCGGCGTCCGCCTGCCTGGCTGGCGCATCATCGGCGACGCTTCTTCTTGAAGAGCCTTACGGCAAGCTGGGATTCTTTACGTCTACGGGACACGCGGCAGTGTATTTGTCGGGAGTTTGTGCGGAGACGCCACTGGTGCTGCGTCCCTGCGCGCCGGGAGAACAGGGAGTGGTGATCAGCCGGTATGACGGAATCGGAGGCCACGACTGGTTGGCGATACCTCTGATTCCTTATCTTTACGCGGTCGAGCGGCCGGAGGATATTCCGCTGTTTGTGGATCCGAAGACCGTCCTGTTTCTGCGGGATCAATATCGCCGCAAGCATTTGGAAGGGGTTGCAGCGGATCGGGAGAACGGAGAGACTCCGGGCGGAAACTGGTATGAGCTGGTGGGCACGGCATACGACCGCACGTCGTATGCGTTTGAAATCGAAACCTCATCGGAGCAGGATCGGGCTTTCATCCGTGCATACAATGCGTCGGAGAATCGTTCGCACTTCCACCTCACCTACCGCAACTGCGCCGATTTTGCCAAGGACGTGATCAATTTCTATTATCCGAAATCCCTGCATCGCAGCATAGTCGCCGATGCGGGAATCACAACGCCGAAGCAGATGGCGAAGACCTTGATCAAATTCAGCGCCCGGCATAAGCGACTAGAGTTCTCCCGGTTTGTGATTCCGCAGGTTCCGGGCAGCGCCGCGCGAAGCACGCGGGTACACGGGGTAGTCGAGTCCTTTCTCAAATCAAAGAAGTACATTGTACCCAGCGCGGTGGTGAGTCCGATCTTTGCCGGATGCGTGTTGGCGGTTTACGAGGGCACCGGCGCGGGACGTTTTGATCCATCGCAGCAGGCGATGGTGTTCAACGCCGGGCGCGAACTCGAGCCGCCGCTCGGGGACGAGGATCGCAGATCCTATCAGAGCGAACTGAATCATCTGGTGGCCGATCCTCCCGCGGAAATGAGCGGGGCGCGGGTGGAGAGATGGCGGCACCTGTTGCATAACGCAACTCCCGATCTCGATGCTCAGGGGCATCCAGTTCTGCGAATTCCTTTGGGAGCGGACGCGGTGAGTGTGGGAATTTCAGGAAGTAACATCCTGGCCAATGACGCGCCCGAGCCATTCACACAGGAGCTCCTGGTGGCCCGGTTGCGTGATGAACTGAGGCGTGGAAAGCCGCCCAAGGCTTCGGAAAGCGATGTTGCGCGGGACTGGAATCTGCTGCAGCAAGCCATGAACGGCACTGATCTGGAAATAGCCGAGCGGTCCGGGCGAGTGCCACAGCCCGGCTTCCAACTGCACACAGAACGATCAGGTAATCAGCCGTGATATCGGCCGAAGATACTCTCCAGCGGCTGAGTTAAAATTTCCTTCTACGGATTGCGCAAGCAAGCTACTGTTGCTGCTCCGGCTGCGCGGGTGTTTGCCCTGGCGGAAGTGCCGCACCGGGCCCACGAGGGTAAGTCGGCGATTGTCCCGGCTGCATCTGTTGCTGACGCTGTTGCATTTCCTGCAGCATTTGCTGCGGAGTTTTTACTCCGGGCTGATCGGCGGCCGGTTGTTCCGGCTCGGTGGCCTCGGAAGTGTCATCGGTGGAGTCGTCATCCGTGTCGGCGGCGTCCGCATCCCCCGCGGCGTTGTTAGCTACGGCGAGAGCCGGGGTTGTGTTGGCGGTCGATTCCGTCTGAGCCGGTGTGTCTGCCGTTTTGGCCACCAAGACGACCCGCACCAACAGGTTGGCATTCTCCGGGGAACCCAGCAAAATGTAATTGAAATGGGATCCATTCAGCAGTTCGGCTATGACTTCTCGGGCCGGACCAGGACCCAGGCGCGTCACCACTCGCTCACTGGCCGTGGGTGGGATATCGATATCGGCTGAAGTGTGCTTGCGCACGCCTCGCAGAATGTCACCCAGTGTGGAGTTGGGAGCGACAATCGTCAGCATCCCATCCTGATAGCTCACTTGGGGCGCGACCGCCGGAATGGCATCGAGCGGAATCTGGGGCACGGGGCCTTGCGGTCCCGAGGGTAGTGGAGGCGGCAGGGCGGCTTGCTTCTTGACCTTGTGCACGGGATGCTGGGTTGTCTGAGTGTCAGCCCGTCCCGCAACTGGCAGGCACAGCGCGCTTGCCACCAGCAGCCCGATAAACTTTAATCCCGCGCTCATGGGGAAACCCTCCACTTCAATTCTTATTCAATACCCGCTCTGGGAGAGAAGGTAGAGATATAACAGCAAGTTTAACACCCTCTTAGCCCGCAGTGTCCGCCACTACCACGCCGCAATTTCTCTACTCTATAGAACGTATTGACTTTACTCTCTTGCAAGTGAAACTTCGATACAAGGGCACAGGGCGGATGTGCAACTTTTTGCACTTACTGGACACCGTGTGGAGCGTACAATTTTCCAGGGGACTGGAGAAATGCCGGGCGCTGTCTTGAAAGACAGGTTTGCCAGGAACAGAACGCGCAGCATTCTGCTCAGGCTCGCAACATTGTCGCTGCTGGTGCTCCCCGCGTCCAGTGTTCGGGCAGAGAGCTGCCTCGCCGCCGGCGACCTGGACTCCGCTACGGTGACGACCCTCACTGCCGCAGCTCTTCGCTCCTTCGATCTGGTCGAAAAGGGTGATACGGGCTCGCTCCGCCAGAAGGCGATGCCCAGCGTCGCCTCCGATTTTTCAACCATTGAGACCACCGTCAGAGACAATCAGGCTGCCCTTGCTGGTGCCAAGGCGACGGTTCGGGCTACATTTCTCTTAGTAGCGGATGGCGCAGAAGCCATCGCGCGCGCCGAATTCTACTGTGGAGTTTTTGGAAGTAAGGGCCAGACTCGCGACAGCGCTGTCTTCTCCTTGAACAATCTTTTACCCGGCAAGTATGGCGTTGTCATTCTGGACGCGCCGTCTTCCAGGAGCGCGCACACGGTTTCCTTGATTCTGCAGCAGCAGGGTTCCGACTGGAAGCTCGGAGGTCTCTATATTCAAGAGTCGGAGTGTGCCGGCCACAACAGCGCGTGGTTTGCCTCGCGCGCACGCGACTTCCAGGCCAAAGGCCAAACCCACAATGCCTGGCTCTACTACATCGAGGCGATCTCCCTGGTGTCGCCTCTGCCGTTTATGAGCACCAAGGCTTCCGACGATCTCTATGACGAATCGCAGAAGCTACAGCCGGCCGATTTTACAGCCGAGGGTAAGACTGCAGATCTTTCTTCTGGAACCACTGCTGGAACCACCACTTACAAACTCACATCAATTGTTCCTATAGTCGTGGGCGATGATCTGAATTTGCTTGTGAAATATCAGGCAGCAGACGTTTCCAACGCCAACCAGACTTATCAGAGCAATGTTGCCGTGATGAAAGCGCTAGTGACGAAGTATCCGGAACTCAGAACTGCTTTCGCCGCGGTGGTGGCCCGGGCTGTCGATGCCAGCGGCCGCGATTACGGTACGATGCTGGCGATGAAGGAGATCAAGTAGCAGTGGTCAGTGGTCAGTGGTCAGTTCTCAGTTCATTTCCCAGTTCTTGTTCTAGAACGCATTCTTTTGGGTCTTTGTCGTCGCGCAGGCCCAGGAATACCGGGGCTCTCAGCTTCGGGCCGCTTCCTGCGCTTGTTCCGTCCGTCCATTCCGCGAACTCGATCTCGGCTACTAGCTCGGGCTTGACCCAGTACACTTTTCTTAGCGCCTCGACTTCGCCGTGGAACGGGTTCTTCTTGGTCTCGCGTTTCTTCAGAAGTTTCCAGACTTCTTCGAGCGACTTCTGGTCGAATCCACTGCCTGCTTGTCCTACGTGAATGAGCCGTCCCTGGCGGTCGTAGAGTCCGAGTACAACAGACCCAAAATGAGCGCGACTACCTTCGGGCTCAGTGTAGCCGCCGATCACAGCCTCCAGTCGGTGCGTGATTTTGATCTTCAGCCACTCACTCGTGCGCCGTTCCTGGTAGATGCTGTCGCGCTTCTTGGCAAGAATGCCTTCGAGACCCTTCGAGCGCGCCATCTCGAACAGCGCCTTGCCTTGTTTCTCGTAATGATCGGAATAGCGCACGGAATCGCCGGTGACGAGGATCGAGGCTAATTTCTTCTTGCGATCTTCAAGAGGAAGCTTCCGCAGATCGTAGCCATCGAGGTAGAGCAAATCGAATGCGTAGTAGAGCACGGGCACGTCTGCCCTCGTTACTGCGCGCTTGCCTCCGGGACGAAAGCCGGTCCGTTGCTGCATCAGGCTGAACGATGCCCGGCCCTGGTCATCGAGCGCGACCACCTCGCCGTCGAGAATGGCCGTCTTGGCTTTGACCGATTTCGCAAGATCCTTAAGTTCAGGATAGCGCGGGGTCAGCTCGTTCTGATTCCGCGAGACCAGGCGCAAGTTACCGTCTTCGATGAAAGCGATCGCACGGTAGCCGTCCCACTTGATTTCGAACAACCACTCTGCGCCATCGAATGGCTCGTTCACCGGCATCGCCAGCATGGGATGGATCTCCGTGGGCATGGGGCGCTTGATTGGGGCGGCTGCCGCTGGCGAAGAAAAAACCTTTACCACAGGGGGCACGGAGGACACGGGGTAAGTCTTGGGTTTGGATGGGGTGGTTATGTTTTCAGTTTTTTTTTTGCCGTTGGCTTCTTACTCTTCTCCAGATTCTTTTTATCCAGCTTCGCTACGGCATCTGCCAGCCACGCGGCCTTCAATTTTCCGCGGCCTCCCGGTCGGCTCCGCCACTCTGCCGATCCTGCATCTCCAGCAATCTCGGCCAGACTGCGCTTGCTCAACACTGACTCGTCGTACTCATCGATGTCGTATCCCTCGACAACATACTCGTCATGCTTCTTGATCAGCAGCCATTCGTTGCCTTTGCTTCCTGGACGCCGGCCTTTCATCTTTACTAAGGCGAAGTCCCCGTTTAGCTTTTTGCCCTTCAGACGAAACTTCAAATCGCCCTTGGCCAGCATTGCAGTTGCTTCAGCGTCGGTGCCCGGTACGTATTTTCCCTGCACGGCGACCGGAGAAAGCGGCTGCCACGTGCCGACGTCCCACACCATCACCGTGCCCGCGCCATAATTGTTTTCAGGGATGATGCCCTCGAAATCAAAATACGAAACCGGATGATCCTCCACCTGCATGGCCAGCCGCTTGTCCGCCGGATCGAGCGACGGCCCTTTCGGCACCGCCCAAGACTTGAGTACGCCCTCCATCTCCAGCCGAAAGTCATAGTGCAGACGCGTGGCGTCGTGCTTTTGCACCACGAACCGATGCGCGCTCTTAGTCTCAACTTTCGGAGGAGGCTCCGGCGTCGACTCGAACTTACGTTTCCGTTTGTATTCTTCGAGGGCCATGGAGAAAACCATTTAACCACAGAGGCACAGAGTCACAGAGAAAATCGAACAAGGTCAAGGTCTTAATCACAGAGAGCCCGGGGAACACGGGGTAAAGCCTTTTGTTTTAGAATCCATCCACTATGCAACGCGAATTTCCCGAAGTGCCGCTGGTAGGTGTCGGCGCCGTCATCATCGAGGAAGCACGCGTGGTTCTCGTGAAGCGCGCCCACCCGCCGCTGCAGGCCGAGTGGTCCATCCCGGGAGGAGTGCTCGAAGTCGGCGAACTGGTGCGCGAAGCTGCAATCCGCGAGGCCCGCGAAGAGACCGGGCTCACTGTCGAACCCGGCGAACTTCTTGGAGTCTACGATCGCATCCTGCGCGACGCTGACAAGCGCGTGCGGTATCACTATGTTTTGATTGATTTTTTGTGCCGCCGGGTTGCGGGAGATTTGGCCGCCGCCAGCGACGCCGCGGAGGTGAAGTGGTTCACTCGCGAAGAACTGCCGGGGCTGAGGCTGGCTGAGGATACGCTGGATGTGATCCGCAAGGGGTTCGCCAATCTAACTGTTATCCCGTAAACCCGCGGCTAAGTGCTGCTGGCCCCGTCATCCTCCCACTCCGCATCGCACCCATGGCAGCGCCAGGCCGGCCTCTGCACTGGTATCGGCACGCGCAGAAACGCGCTCATGTAGGCGATGGGACGGTCCAGTTCCTGGAAGTTCACATCCAGCGATTGGCATCTGGGGCAGCGCGGTTGCTCATACAATCCGACGCCCTGTACGTAGAGGCCTTCGAGAATCGGCTCATCGAGAAGTTTCTGCGCGTTCGCTGCGTCCGCGGCGCGCACGTTGAGTTTGATGCCGCCGATGAAGTTTGAAATGAACCAGTCGAGGCGGACCAGATTGTCGTCCGCCAGAAAGCATTCAATGCCCGATGACTCCAGACTGCCCTTCGCGAGGAGCGCCTCCGGCAGATCGCGAAACTGGCGGATGGTCACGAGTTCGCGCATTTCCATTTGCTGCCGCGGCGCCCCGTCGCCAGAAAACTCGCCGTCCGGAAGTTCCAGATGCCGGTGGTCCATCTCGTCTTCGAGCGCATCCCAGGCCAGTTCGGTCAGTGACTCGGCGCTCTGGGCAAGCTTCTGCAGCTCTCCATCCGTCATGCCGGCATAGTTCGCCGCCAGCTTCCTGCGCTCGCCCTGATCGTCAACGAAGGAATCGCTCATAAGGAATCGTCAAAACGGACAAGATCCATCTTGAATGACGCTTCGCGTAGCATACTTCGACAGAGGCCAATCCACCAAGCCTTACCGGCGTGGCAACGCGCCCTACGGGCCTTTCTGCGGCACGACTAAACTCGCCTCACCGACAACCCTGCCGATATTAAGTTCATCTCACCCAGCGAACTTGGACTGGAAAGGGGTGTATCCGTGAAAGCTGTGACTGGTGTATTTGCTTCGCAAACGAACGCGCAACGCACGCTGGCCGAGATGCGGTCGCTCGGGTTATCGGAAGACCGCCTGACCCTGCTGACGCCAGGAGGCGTGGACACGCATGAGGTGACCGTGCCGACGGTTTACGCAGAGCAACCCGGCATCGGGACAGCGGTCGGCGCCGTGATAGGAGGTGCGGCGGGAATATCGGGAGGCCCGCTGCTGGTCGCCGCGCTGATACCAGGCGTCGGTCCGATCACGGTCATTGGTTTATTGGGCGGAGCAGTTGTCGCTGCGGCTGGAGCCGCAGTAGGGGCCGCGGCGGGCGGAAAGCTGGAAAATGCCTTGACCGAGGGTTTGCCGGCGGACGAAATATTTGTTTACGAAGATGCCCTGCGCCAAGGCAGGAGCGTGGTGATTGCCCTGGCCAGCGATGAAGTCGAGGCATCCGTCTTTCGGGAATTGCTCAAGGCAGAAGGGGCAGAGTCGATCGACGCGGCTCGCGAACAGTGGTGGATCGGTTTGCGAAGCGCGGAACAGGAGCACTATTCGAGCCAGGGAAGGGAATTCGGCAACGATGAGAAGTTCTACCGGCTGGGTTTCGAATCCGCGCTGCATGCTGGAACGCGTTGCAAAGAATATGACCAGACGCTGGCAGAGATGGACGGCAAGATTGAGGAACTCGAACGCCTGCATCCCGGCGTTGACGCGGCCGAATCGTTCAGGAAAGGATATGAACGCGGTCGTGATTACTACCAGCAGCTATGTAATGAATCGAAGGCTGCATAAAGGTTGGTGGGTGCGCGATGGCCGCAGACATGCTCTCACGATGCCGGTGAGCGAACGCCGTCCTGATGCACGTACTTGATCACTTCCACGTCAGACATAGCGATCAGGCCATCGCCCACCATCTGATCCAACACCGGCAGGAGTTTGCCGACGTTCTCCTGCGTATCCACGACCGACACCATGATGGGACGATCGGAAGACTTCAACAGATGAGCGCGGTGAATCAAGGTGCTGGCACCGTAGCCTTCAATGCCCCGGTAAACCGTTGCTCCCGCAATGTCGAGCTCTCTGCACTTCTCGACGATCGCCTGGTAGAGGGGTTTACCCTGCCACCTGTCATCTTCGCCGAAGTGAATGCGCAGCATCTTGGCCTTACCTTCGAGTTTCATGCGCGTGTCTCCTGACGCCGTTCGCTTTTCTGGTAATTGTGGGTGTACTTGATGACATCCACGTCGGAGAGTACAACCAAGCCTTGGAGCACCATTTCATCCAGGATGGGGATGAACGCCTTGAGCTTTTCTTCGGTGTCCACAATGGAGAGCAGCATTGGCCGGTCATGCGAGAGGCTGAGCGCCGCATCCTTGTGGATTCTCCGATTCGCGCCGTAGCCCAGGATGCCGCGATAAACGGTGACGCCCGCAATATCGTGAGCCCGCAAACCCCCGACAATGGCTTCATACAGAGGCTTGCCATTCCACTTATCGTTCTCGCCGACGTAAATTCGCATAAGTTTGGCCTTGCCTTCACTTTTGAGCGCGGGCTTGCCCGGCACAGCCGCTTGCTCTTTCTTGGTCTCGGCTGGCTTCACGATGGTGGTATCGTGCATTTCAATCAAGCCCGTTCCAACCATCGTTTGTAGTTTGGGCAGCAACTCTTCCACTTTCTGTGCCGTCTCGATGAACTCAACCTTGATCGGCAAGCGGGTTGCAAGGTCGACGAGGCGGGTCGTGTGCATTTGATGGTCGGAGCCAAAGCCAGCAATGCCGCGGGTCACGGTTGCGCCCGATACACCTCGAAAGAAAAGAAAATCCAGGATGGCCGCGTAGGCCGCACTTCCGTGATACTGCTGATCCTCTGCAACGTAGATGGCGACTTTCTTAGCAGGTCCGGATGTGAGCACTTTCCCTCCTCTTGTCCTACCGCCCGTGTGTTCTTCTCAACTTTGCATCTGGCTTCACTGGATAACCCTTCCGGCAACGACTCCGGCCCACACGCCGATGAATCCAACCAACACGCTCAGCGTGACATTGAGTATTGCCGTAAGCGGTTGTCCGTCCTGAAAAAGGCGAAACGTCTCGTATTCGAAAGTGGAGAATGTTGTGTATCCCCCGATGAAGCCGATGGGGATTAAATATCGCCAGTTCGGACTCCAGTGTGCTCTCGTTGCCAGTAGGGTGACAACCATTCCGATCAAGAAAGAACCCGTGACATTGATCACAAACGTGCCATAGGGAAATCGAGCGCCTAGTCTCCCTCCGATAAAACTCGACAGCCAGAATCGCAAAACCGAACCGAGAAACCCTCCGAGTCCAACCATTAGATATTTCATCAAGTGGTCGTGTTCCTTTCTTCCGAACGAACTGACGTGCTGCATAAAACGACAGCTCGACCTCTGAACTCTTTCTGCGGATTCTTGCCGGTACTATGACTCCGCGACAAGACCGCTTGTCAGGAGTCATCAGCTGTTCCCGGCTCAAAGATGGGGGCAGCGGTTGGCGGTGAACTCCTTCACCGTTTACTGCCGGTATCATAAATGCTTTTCGAGGCAGAGCGGAAGTGAATTCCATGAAGTCATGTTACGAATAGGTTTGGAAAATCCTGGAAGCACGCCAGCTGCAAACGGCAGACGCCCGCAAGAACTTCAGATTGACACGAAACGCGCGAGGGGATAATCTGCGTTTAACACCGGAAAGGAGGTGGCCGAATGACAAGTTCCGAAGGCAGTTGTAGCAATACCCAAAGACCAGGTGAGGTGGCTGAGACTTAGAGCAGGTCGCTCTAAGCGGGGCTTCGGGCGTTTTTCCACGTTCGAGGCTACAGCCCGCATACTATCGGTGATTAAGGATTGAATCCGCCTGACGCAGGTCGGTCAGGAGCCCGGAGTAGCCAGTAGAGGCCACGTAGAGTGACCACCTCTTGGTCAATCCCAAACAGACCACCGGACGGCCCGCAGGTTCAACACTTGCGGGCCGTTCTATTTCTAACTGGCAGAACCCCCCTGGAATTCTCAAGGAGAGTGAGTCGCCTGATCTCGACAGTTACCCAGGTGCGTATAATGGCCTTGTCGCCAAAAGGTTGTGAAATCAGTGGGGAATCCAAGGTCAGACCTTGAGAATAGCGTAAAGGAGCGATTCGGGGTTCTTCCTAATTTCTTCCGCCTCGCACCTGAGACTCCCGAGATCACTAAGAAACTGTGGGGGTTCGCTCAGGCTGCGTACCTCGACAATCCTCTGCCCTCCGTTTTTAAGGAGCGTCTTTTCGTCCACCTGTCGCGCTTTTGCGCAGTCCGGTACTGTATAGCTCGTCACGTTGGTTTTTTGGTACTGGGCCATCCGGCTGGTGACCCGACAGTGCGCACGCAAAGTGTTGCAGACGTCGTTCAACTCCTGCGACGGCCTTTTCCACGGGGACAAGAACTTCAGCCTTGCCTATCACTGTGCGCAGCCTGCCCCGCACCCATTGTTGAGATGCCGATACCCGACACCCCGATGGAAGATGCAATCTTTGTGTTGGCTGGGCATGTGTTCTTGAAGACCTCCGACTATTTACTCTGTCTTGAAGCACTGAGGCGTGTACTGGGACCAGTTCGCCTTCAATACTTGCTGCTGCTCCTGGCATTCGTCAGGGCCGCGCACTATTGGACTGAAACCCATCCTGAGATCGCCCTTGAAGATGACATCAACAAACTGTTGGCGACACATGAAACGCTGGCGGATTGCCTCCTCAATGACCCAGAGGCCGGCGACAGCATCAGTCAGTCGCTGTTGAATGAGTTGCCAGCCTTACGGCTCAAAGCGGATGGAGCCATTGGCTTGCTCGCCGCAATCGTGGACTCATCTGAGGATGCCATTGTCAGCAAGACGCTGGAAGGTGTCATAACCAGTTGGAACGCAGGTGCGGAGCGGTTGTTTGGCTACACCGCCAGCGAAGCGGTAGGCCAGCACATTTCATTGGTCATTCCGGTCAATCGCAGGCACGAAGAAGCAGTCATCATCGAACGAATTAAGAAAGGCGAACGAATCGAACACTTCGACACCGTTCGTGTGCGCAAGGACAAGACGCTGCTTGATATTTCTCTGACAGTTTCACCAGTTCGGGACGCCGAGGGAAAGATCGTTGGAGCTTCGAAAATCGCTCGGGACATCAGCCAACGCAAACAAATCGAGCGACAGTTGCGCGAGAGTGAAGGACGTTATCGAACGTTGGCGGATGCGCTGGAGACCCAAGTGCGGTTTCGCACTCAGGAACTGGAGAGGAAAAACTCGGAACTGCGGGAGCTCTCGGGTCTGCTCTTGGAGTCTCAGGATGCCGAGCGGCGGCACATAGCACGGGAATTGCACGATAGCGCCGGACAGACATTAACCGCGCTCGGCTTGGAGCTTGCGCGAATCAACGAAGACGTAAAGAAAGATCCTGCTCTTGCCAAAGACGTGCAGAACGCTGAAGATTTGGTCCAGCATTTGGCGCGAGAAATACGCACAACCTCTTATCTTCTGCATCCACCGCTTTTGGATGAAACCGGTATTTCGTCAGCACTCAGATGGTATGTGCAAGGGCTTATGGAGCGCAGCGGTCTAGAGATTGATTTGCAGCTTCCTGATAATTTCGGAAGGCTTCCATCCGAAATGGAGCTCGTCATATTCCGCCTTGTACAGGAATGCTTGACAAACATTCATCGTCACTCGGGAAGCAAGGTGGCGCTGATTCGAGTTGAGCGCGAAGAAAACGCTATCCGCGTGACGGTTGAAGACCAGGGAAGCGGAATGTCCCCGGAACGACTGGCTGTGATTCAGTCCCGAGGCACTGGAGTGGGAATCAGAGGAATGCACGAACGCGTGCGCCATTTGCACGGCGATCTGCTTATCGAATCCGACGGTTCCGGGACGAAAGTTTATGCGACTCTCCCATTGGCGACATCATTCTCACCGCACAAGAGCAATACCGAGCAAGAAGACGTGGCATGAAGCCTAATGCCGTTGACGGGCGCGGACCGAGCGCTTTGATGGGTAGGAAGTCTCGGCTGAAGAGTGCTGATGGGAACCGCCACAAAGTTCGCCACGGTGAGAGACATTTTTCGCCAGCGCTGTCCCCGCTGCCGCGTGGGAAGCATTTTTCGCTATTCCATCTTCCGGGGATTTCCCAAGATGCACGAGCGCTGTCCCGTCTGCGATCTTAAGTTTGATCGCGAACCAGGCTACTTCCTCGGCGCCATGTACGTCAGTTACGGTTTGGGAATCGTGATCGTTGCGCTTATCGCCACGGCGCTGTGGTCCCTGACTGGCTGGTGGATCACGAAAGATACCATCTGGGCCGTTGTGTTGTTTCTGCCGCTCGCGCCCACGATCACACTTCTGGCCCGCGTGCTCTGGATTTATCTCGACCAGACCATTGACCCCGAACCGCGGCCGTAGCCAGAATCCGTCACTCTTTTTCCGCCGGCGTCTTCGAGATCGGTGCGGTCACTACCGCCGCTTCCTCTTTTCCCTGCATTGCGGCTTTGAATCCGCGAATACCTTCGCCCATTCCTTTCCCGAGTTCAGGCAGCTTCTTGGGACCAAGAATCAGCAGAGCGATTCCTGCGATGATCAGTAAGTGCATGGGCTGAAATAGGCCTTCAATCATTGGTGTTCCTCCTGTCAAAAATGAATACGGTTGCGAACTGCCAGTAGGAGCAAGAAAAGGGCGTCGTGACCGGGATGGAGGCACGGCGCCCTCGCCCAAGAGAACTATTCGCAAGGATCAGCAACTGCGTTCAGCTGCATCCGCCGCCGCAGCGAGGGTGTTCAACGTGTCAAAAAACTCGCTCGACTGCCCGATGAAAAGTCCCATATCGGTGAGGAACGATACGACTCCGCCGCAATTCCAGTCGGGTCGGTGGGACGAATTACCGCGCAGTGCGGCAGGGCCTCATTGATGAAGGCGCACGGCACTGGGAAGATCAAGTTGGTTTGGGTCAGGGGCGAGTGGGAAGCGTTGAGATCCGGAATGTGCAGTCCGGTGACGGGGTCAGTCAGCGGAGCCAGCGGCGCGGACGCTCCATTGCCCGCAAAGTCGACCCACTCCAGAAAGTGCGCTACCTCGTCTCCGCCGATGCTGATCAGGATCCGCAACACTTCCAGATTGCTTGCCTTCTGGACCATTGCCGAATAGAGGGTGCTGCCGCCTTGCTCAATCGTCCCAAAGTGAAAAGCGGCTGTGTCGGCGAGTGCCTGGACGTGATCTTTGGGGCCAAAATCGGCGTTGGTAAGCGGAATTGCCGGCTTGTCGATGATCGTCACTGCCTGTGGGAAAGTAGCTCCGAAATCTGGATTCTGTTTGCTCCGATACCTGACGTACCAGCTCGTATCCACGGTGAGCTGCATAAGGTTCGTCAGCCGGCCAATCTGCTTGGCTCCTTTTGCCTTGCTGCTCGGTAAGGTGGCGAACTTCTTCAGATCTACGCGGGGGGCTCCTTTTGAAGCCAGATAAGCGTCCAGGAAATGCCAGTGACTCGCCTCGTCGAGAGTGTTGCTGGTGATGTACTGTTGCCGTCGCCATCAAGATTCAAGAAAGCGGACGCATAGGGATTCTTGGCGCCGAGTCCGCCGAGCTCCGCATATTGCTGCCAAAGATCGGTCTCGATGATTTCGGCCGCCGCCACGAATTGCAGGATCGCGATATCCCCATCGCTGAGCGTCGCTGAGTTGGCGGAGCTTTGAGCCTGAGCCAATTTGCTCAAGCCGCTGCCGAGAAATCCCGTGCCAACGGTCGCCACGGCCCCGGCCACCATACTCTTTTTCAGAAATGACCGCCGGCTGCCCGGCGCGGCGGGATCCTTTGTGAGTTTCTCCATGATTTCCTTCCTTCGGTGTGTTTCGTTGGTTGAATTGAACTGCGGTGTTGAGGAAGGTTACTGCGCGATCAACTGGGTCCTTGTCATAGGACTGTCATGGGTTTGTATTTTCTTGGAGACTTTGTCTCCGGGATGAAATCCAGAAGTGACATTTCTTCGGGATTTGCTTGCAGAGTTGGAGCACCGCGGCGCGGGGCAAGAAATCAAGAAACTTGCTCGCAAGTCCTACAAGCCGAAAAGGATTAGCGCCCGCACCTGAGCCAGGATGCGTGCGCTTGTTGGTGAGGTGCAGAGGCCCGAACGTCAGGGGTTCACAATCTGCCAAACTGTGCCGTACCCCCCATTCCCGCTACCGCCTTCAATGGTAGTCCCGTAGAGGTTGCCGCGAGAGTCTACACTTACTCCACCCTGCGGAAAGGCACCATCCGTTCCTTCGCCGAAGACGTGCAGGTCGGTGTAGAAGAAGCTCCCGGCGGACAACTTGAACACGGTGCCACACTCGCAGTCGCCGTTCGGGCCGCCATGCCCTGCAGTCCCAAAAATGTCGCCCGCAGAATCAACCTCCAAGTGGCCGAATTTTTCGTATGGGAAGCTCCCGTTCGTGCCGTCAAACGCGAAGATCACGCCGAACCCGTATTTGCTGCCGGAAGGCGTGAGCCGGTATACCATCCCGTCGCCATCGCTTCCACAGCTTGCCGCCGTGCCGTAGAGGCTTCCCGCAGAATCCAAAGATGACGCCGGAATACACAACGCAGCCCTCCGTCCCGCCATCAAAACTGTGAAGGAGCGTTTCCTTATAGCTGCCGTTGCTTTGTGGGGAGAGCTTGAAGACGGTGCCTTGGTTAAAGCTTCCGCCCGCCGTTGTGGTTCCGTAAATGTTCCCATCCCCATCGATGACGACTCCGGCATACGGATTCCTCCCGTCTTGCCGCCTCTTTCCTTTGAATGTATGCAGCACCGTTTCCACCCATTTGTCCCCGCTCTTGGTAAGCCGATATACATTCCCGCAACCGTAGTAGTTGCAGTCACCCCCTCCACCATTGTTTGTGACGCCATAGAGGCTCCCCTTGAGCCTCACCAAGTCGCCCACGGGCTCACCTCCGCCGTTGCCTCCGGTAAAGGCGTGGATCACTTCGAACGTATACGAGCCGCCACCGTTGTTCACCAATTCGTAGACGATCCCCCAATAATCCTGACCCCCGCCGATAGCTGTGCCATAAAGGTTGCCCGCCGAATCCATCACTACCCCGCCTGAGGGATAGGCTCCGTAGTCCTCACATCCAGTAAACTCATAGAGGGTTCGGTTGGTGTAGCTGCCCCCGCCGTTATTCACGAGTTCGTAGACCACACCGCAGAAGCCACTGCCGGCGTCTTGCGTGGTACCGAAGACATTGCCTAAGCTGTCGATGAGCTGTGTCGTCGTTGGAAGGCCACCGTTGTCGAAATTGGCAAGAACCGAATAAGTCTGGGCCCCGGCTGCTGCGACCAGCACAAACAGGAATACGAGTGTTCTCGCGGTTGTGCTTCGCGCCAAAGATTTGCTCATCTCAATTCCTCCTGCGAAAGGTTATGGCTAGTCCCGGCCGGACACGGGAGTGTGCGGGAAGATGAACGATCAGTAAAAACTGATTTCGGCAGTCACGTCGCTTTCTCGGAGGGGGAATATGCGACTGCACGCGCCGCAAGCTGCCCTGCGACATGCGAATTATCCTTCGCCAAGTAAAGATCGTCAATATGCAAACAATTGCGGATTTTGACGGTAATCCGAGCCGACAAAACTGCAAGACTTGGGCCGTGGGCCTCAGATACGCTATTCTCATCAGGGAGAACGTGGAATGATTCGCTTCGCTGTCGCTACGATTACTTTGACCGTCCTGATTTCTTCGTGTGCGCTCGCACAAGACGCAACGCCCAAGGTGCAGGTATTTGGCGGATATTCCTTGCTGCGCGCGGATCGCGGCAAGCTGACCGGTCCGCTTCTGGACGCAGATCTGGATCAGCACTCCAACCCGTTCGCCGTGCCAACCTATTTTTTCGATGGCTGGAGCGCAGAGGCGCAGTACAACGCAGACCGCTGGCTCGGAGTCGCCGCCGATTTTGGCGGACGCTACGAAACCCCAATCACGGCTTCGAGAGACCGCACACTCGCCGGACTCCCCAAAGAGACCGCGTATGCATTCCTGGCGGGGCCGGTACTCTCCTACCGGACGAAATCAAGATTCACTCCCTACGCGCATGGCCTGTTTGGTTGGGATCGAACCAGCCTGGGTGCGAGCGTTATCACCGGGAGCGTGACGTCCCCCGTATCCGTGAACGCCATAACTTATAACGATTTTGCAATGGCTCTGGGAGGTGGAGT
This sequence comes from uncultured Acidobacteriaceae bacterium, assembly GCA_963841125.1. Taxonomy (GTDB): domain Bacteria; phylum Acidobacteriota; class Terriglobia; order Terriglobales; family Acidobacteriaceae; genus Sulfotelmatobacter. The sequence continues at coordinate 34,601 of CAWJBH010000009.1, read as the reverse complement.
GGATTACAGGTTCACGCGGCACCTGTCCGTTCGCGTGGGGCAGTTGGATTGGTACCACACCAGCATCAATCTGAATAAGTTCTACACCAGTGCTTTTGGCGGCACGCTGTTGGAAGGTCTCTCGACTCGCCAGGCTAACGTGCGATTTTCCGCGGGAGCGGTGGTGCGGTTCTGATTCCGGTTGCGTATCATCGCCGCACATCGGGTCAAAAACTGCTATTGATGGAGTCGGGAGGCATCGGGCGTCCTCACATGTTCGGGACGAAATCCCATCCCAATCACGCGGGCAGGAATGCGGCGCAGAAACGGAAATCGCTGCATCAGCTTTATCGGTACTGGGACCGTGAACGCCTTTGTGCTGGACAGAACACGTTTGATCACAGCGTTTTGGAGAACTACCTGTAGCCATTGGGTGGCGCGAGTCGGAAACTCTCTGCGCCGCTGGACTGCGTGAAGGTCGCGTTCATCGATGTTACCGGCGGCCAGCTTCGTGGCGAGAATATTTGCCGCAGCCACTGCATCCTGAATCGCGAGATTGATTCCCACACCACCCACCGGCGACATCGCGTGCGCCGCGTCGCCAATGCAGAGAAGTCCTGGACGGAACCACTTCTTCAGGCGATCGACCTTGACCGTGAGCAGGCTAACGTCATTCCAGTCCCGCAGTTCACTGACGCGGTCGCGCATGAAAGGCTGCAACTTGGCAATCTCTTCCCGAAATTGTTCGATCCCCCGTTTACGAACCTCATCTGCGCCGCCCTTCGGAATCAGAAAGGCGCACTGCCAGTAATCTTTGCGGTCGATCATGACAAACATCCTGCCTGGCTCGACATGGCCAAGAGACTGCCCCGGATCGCTCGCATGGCGGCTGATCCTCATCCAGAAAACATCCATGGGAGCGCCCAGATCCATCACCTGCAAACCGCCGCGTTCCCGCACGATCGAATGCCGGCCATCAGTTCCGACGATAAGACTGGCGCGAATTTCCGTCGCGCCTTCAGGAGTCTTGACCCTCACGCCAACGAAACGGCCATTCTGCTCGATAAGGCCGGTCGCTTCCGCCTGCATCCTGACCTGAAAACTCGGATAGCGCTTCGCCTGCTCCACGATGAAGTTGAGGAATTCCCACTGCGGCATGAGCGCGAGAAACTTGCATCGCGTTGGAAGATGCGTGAAGTCCGCGATCTTGATTATTTCATCGCCAATCTGCCCGGCGAGCTCGCGCACCTCCTGATGAGGCCGCTTGAGAAACTCCTCTAGAACTGCCAGTTCATGCATCAACTCCAGAGTAGAGGGATGAATGGTGTCGCCGCGAAAATCACGCAGAAAATCCGCGTGCTTCTCGATCACAATTACACCCACACCCGCCCGGGCTAGCAAGAAGCCGAGCATCATTCCGGCGGGCCCGCCGCCCACGATGCAGCATCTGGTTTCGAGGCTCGTCGTCATCGGTTTCGGTTTGGCTCACTATCCACTTAGATGGCAATTTGATTTCAGAAGGCCTTCCGGTCCCGGTGCGCGCTGGCGTCCCCCCGCCGTACATGACCCCCGGGCATCTGTAACCTTCACTTTCGGCTCTTTACACTTGAGTTCCCCCAGATCAGGCCGATCTTTCCCCTAGGTAGAAGACTTCTCGGGTGTATACGCAAGTGATTGATATCTCAGCCTTTCCAGCGGAAGGCGTCCGACTGGGGCAGTCCCAGGTGGGCGAGGACACGATAGGCGAACTCGCGCGCCATGTCATCTAAGCTCGCTGGCCGGTAATAGAAGGCCGGGATGAGAGGAAAGATGGTCGCCCCGGCATCGGCGGCCCGGTACATATTGCGGATGTGGATTTTATTGAGTGGAGTTTCGCGCACGCACAGCACCAGCGGACGCTTCTCCTTCAGACAGACGTCGGCAGCTCGCTCGATCAGATGCGAAGCGGTGCCGTTAGCAATGCGGGCCAGCGTGCCCACGCTGCACGGGATCACCACCATGGCGTCGGCGGGATAGGAACCGCTGGCCACGTTGGCGCCGATATCAGCGTTCGATTGCTCTTTGATTTTGCTCTTGGACGACCTGGTGCCGGACGAAGCTTTCCTTTCTTCCTCGAAAAGAATCTGGCGGAGAAGATTCGACCGTCCCTTAACGCCAAGTTCTTCGGCGAGCACGCGAAGGGCGGAGTCCGATGCGATGAAGTTCACGGTGCGAACGCGAGTATCACGTTCGACCGTGAGCAGAAGTTGCCGAAGAAATACCGACCCGCTGGCGCCAGTGGTAGCGACGGTCAGATTCTGCGGAAAGTGATTCAACAAAAGCCCTCCAACGAGGCAATGGAAGCGATGCCCCCGAAGTTTGGAGCATAGGCAGTCGCCGAACAGGAGTCAAGGAACAGAGAGAGCTAGAAGCTGAGAGTTAGGAGCTAGAAGCCGTCCGTATGGCCTCCACAGTCAACCTGCGATCCCGCCGCAGCGCCGCTCAACTTCACGCGCTTGCCGGAGTGGAGCGCGAAATCCGCGCTCAGGATTCGCACAGCCGCCGCAAGTATCTTCGCGAGTTTACCCAAGCCTTCCGCAGCTACGATTCTCTTCTCGACTCTAAACAGCTTCAGGACGCTCTGCATTCTGCCGACATAGTTCTGATCGGCGACTACCATGCACTGCCCTCGGCCCAGCGCTATGCCGCCTCGCTACTCGAGCAGCGCGCCCTCGCCGGAGATCGCCCAGTCGTGCTCGGAGTCGAGACCATCTTTGCCCGCGACCAGCACATTCTCGAGGAGTGGTGGCGCCGCGAAATTGATGAGGCCGAACTGCGCCAGCGCATCCGCTTCGACCTCGATTGGGGATACGACTGGGCTCCGTTCCACGAGTTGCTGGTCGCCGCCCGCGACCACGGCGAAGGTCTTTACGGTCTTGATTGTATGCCCCGCGAAAACCTGCGGAAAATCGGAGCCCGCGATCGTCACGCCGCCGCAAAGATCTCCGAAATCCGCGAGCGCCATCCCAATGCCGTGATCTTCGTGCTGTTCGGCGAGTCGCACCTGGCTCCGGGACATCTTCCGTACGTGCTGCAACAGCAGCTACCCGAGGCCAAACCTCTTACCATACTCCAGAATATCGATGCCCTGTATTGGCGCGCCGCGGGCGAGCGCGTCGACAAGGTCGAGGCCGTGCGCGTGAGTGATGGCGTTATTTGCGTCTTCAACGCCACGCCCCTCGAGAAATACGAAAGCTACCGCCTGTTTCTCGACCAGTGGAGCCGCTGCGATAGCGATCCCGATTTCGCACCCACCATCTATAACCTGATCGACAGCCTGGCCAACTTTCTCGAAATCAACCGCTACTCGCCGCATAACGGCACGCAACCAAAGTTCCTGGTCGACATGCTGCCTGAGGTTCACGGCAACTCGTCGGATGCAATGCTGCGCCGCCTGCTCTCGCGCAAAGGCGTCAGCGAGGCGCAACTGGAAACCATGCTGGCGAACGTGCAAGCACGGGCCAGCGCTTATTTGCCTGAAGTCAACGCGTTCCACATCCGCGAATTCCAAATGATGCACGCCGCCGAAGATGCGGCCCGCTTTCTGCATCACGCCTGCCGCGGCCTTCCGCAACGCCGGAATGGACACCGCGCAAACGACGATGGCGCTCAGAGAAACACGAGCGCGGCTCCCTCCTCCGACACTTTTTACACCCGTGTGATCGAGCATGCCGTCGCCTACTTTGGCTCGCGCGTGCTTTATCCATCTAGGCCATCTCACGAGATGGAAGATTTTCCCGGGCTGTCGCGCGCGGCCGTTGAAAAAGCCGCACATGCAGCCATTCGCACCGACGACGAGAAGTTTGCATCGATGACGCAAGATTGGGGATACCGCATCGGTAGCCATATCTATAGCGTCTACCTCGCCGGCAAGGTGAAGCCGAGCGGCCTGCGCCGGCTGTTCCTCGCCCATCTCGACAGGCCAGGCGCTGCTCGCAAAGTCTGCGCCGCCGTGATCGCAAAAATCCGCAGCGCCACGAAGTAACGCTAATAGCCGCGTGTAGCGCCGCCGTCCCGGCTGCTGTCTAGCGGGCGTCCCGCCCGCTGCGCGGCAGGATAAAAGTCCTTTCGCGAAATTGGGACAGCTCTCAGCAGGCGGCAGGGCGCCGTCGCCACCCTTGTGTCAAATGCTAATCTAGAAGCCGCCCGTGAACGCCGAATCCATCCGCAAACTCTTCGAACAGGTACGCCGCGGCAAGCTAGCGCCGGACGCCGCTGTGGATCGTCTTCGCCATTTGCCCTTCGAAGACCTGGGATTCGCCAAGGTCGACCATCACCGCTCCCTGCGCGCGGGCATGCCCGAAGTGATTTTCGGAGAGGGAAAGACTCCGTCGCAGACGGCGGAAATCTTTGCGCGCTTGGCTAAGCATGGCGGGAACGTCCTGGCCACGCATTCCGACAAAAAGCAATTTGCCGCGATAAAGAAAAAAATACGCGCGGCGGAGTATCGAGAACTGGCGCGTGCCATCGTCCTGCAGCGCGATTCGCACAAATACGGCAAAGGAATCATCGCCGTAGTTTCTGCGGGAACCAGCGACATCCCGGTGGCGGAAGAAGCCGTCGTGACTGCTGAACTCATGGGCAACGAAGTAGAACACTTCTATGATGTAGGCGTAGCGGGAATCCACCGCCTGCTCGCGAATCGCGAAGCTCTCACGAAAGCGCGCGTCGTCATCGTCTGCGCTGGTATGGAAGGCGCACTGCCAAGCGTCGTTGGAGGCCTCGTCGGTGTTCCGGTCATTGCCGTCCCCACCAGCATCGGGTACGGTGCGTCCTTCAATGGTCTGACCGCGCTGCTCGGCATGCTGAATTCCTGCGCCTCGAACGTGAGCGTGGTGAACATCGATAATGGATTCGGAGCAGGATACGTGGCTTCACTGATCAATCGTTTGTAGGCAGAGATCAATCGGCGATAAGCAAAAAGGGCGCGGCTCGCGCCGCGCCCTATCTGCCCTCTCCACGATGTTACATCCCAGGTTGTCCCGAGTCTTTCTCCACCACCAGCTTGTTTTCTACGCTGAAGGCGCCGAAGACTTGTCCGGCCCGCAGTCCGGCGACAGTCTTATCCATCGTGCTATTCACCGCACCGTAAAGCGTAACAAGGCCGTTTTCCACGATGATACGAATCGGCTGCGCCGGATCGATCGCGTACTTGCTCAGCATCGGATCGCGATAAACAGCCCGGGCCGTACGCAGACGCAGTCCGTCGTCGAACGTGGATACCGGCTCGACCGAGATGTTTGCGACCACCTCCTTCACGCCGGGCATGTTCGCGATGTCGGCGAGAGCTTCGTCGCGGCCCATGCCGGTTCGATCCTCTCCCTCCACCGTAACCACGCCATCTTTCACGCCGAGCGCGAAATAATCGAATGTGTTGTCATAGCCCACGCGCACGTAAGTCAGCTTCTGGTCCAGTTTCTGCTCCAGTCGCTCATCGGGAACGTTCGGCCCGGCCACGGTAATCAGATTGCGGACCCCCTGCACATTCGCAGTCTTCCGAGCCACCTTGGCCGCATCCAGCTTGCACTGATACAGATCAACCGTGCCCGTCAGGGTCACGATGCCGTCCTCCACATTCGATCGCACATCCCGAAATTGTGTTTTTGCCGCCAGCTTCTGCGTGACGGCCGTTTGAATCGGATTGTCGTAGCGGGCCGCGGCCGCGGTCTGGGCAAGCAGCGTCGCACTTAACAATCCCACCGCCAAAAGTGAACCTGCAATTTTCAGCAAGCTTTGTTTCTTTGTCGCTATCGTCATAAGAGGTCACCTCCGACCCATTGACGGAACTTTACGATCTAACTACTTGGTTAATTACTTCGATGCGAGGGCGGTAATGGAAGATGCACGCAGGAGGGATTGCGAAGAAGTTTAAACTGCAGCAACTTGTTCCGCCGGCAGGGGTTTAGATAACTTGTGGAGCGGTGTCTCAGTGCTTGCGAGTTTTCGCGCGCGAAGCCGGCTTCGCGCCGCTCTTGCTCCGGCTTCCGAACACGCGCGCGAATATCTTATCCACATTCTTCAACTGCCGCGACAAGTCGAAGGCATGCTCGATTTGTTTGCGCGGCACTTTGCCCGTGATTTCTTTATCAGCCAGCACCAGCTGATGAAAGTTCAACCCTTCCTTCCACGCCCGCATGGCATGCGCTTGCACTAGTCGGTACGCGTCTTCACGGGACACCCCGTTCTCTACCAGATCGAGCAGAAGTTGTCCGCTGAAGATCAGCCCGTGCGTGCTCTCCAGATTGGACCGCATGCGCTCGGGATACACGAACATCGTCTCGACCAGGTTGGAAGTCTTGTTCAGAAGATAATCAACCAGCGTGGTTGAATCCGGCAAAATTACGCGTTCCACCGAAGAGTGTGAGATGTCACGCTCGTGCCACAGGGCTACATTCTCAAATCCCGCTTGAGCATTGCCCCGGACCACCCGCGCTAAGCCACTGATCTGCTCGCTGGTCACTGGATTCCGCTTGTGCGGCATCGCCGAAGATCCCTTCTGCTTTTCGCTGAAAAACTCTTCGGCCTCGCGCACTTCGGTGCGCTGCAGGTGCCGAATTTCAGTCGCGATCTTGTCCAGAGTCGAAGCGATCACCGCCAGCGTTGCCAGATACTGCGCATGACGGTCGCGCTGGATCACTTGCGACGAAACCGCTGCTGCCCTTAATCCGAGGCGTGCGCAAATCTTTTCTTCAAGTTCCGGCGTGAGATGCGCGAAGATTCCGACTGCGCCGGAAAACTTTCCCACGCGCATGTCTTCAGCCGCGGCACTAAAGCGAGCGATGTTGCGTTGCGTCTCCGAGTACCAATTCGCAATCTTGAAGCCGAACGTGATCGGCTCGGCGTGAATGCCGTGCGTGCGCCCCACCATCGGAGTGTCTTTGAATTGCCACGCGCGGCGTTCGAGTACCTCCGCCAGCCGTTCCAGATCCCGCGCAATCAGCGCCGATGCTTGCTTGATGAGCAACGCCTGCGCCGTGTCGACCACGTCGTTGGAGGTAAGGCCGTAATGAAACCAGCGCGCATCCGGACCAACGATCTCAGCCACGGCCGTGGTGAATGCAATCACATCGTGGCGCACCTCAGCCTCGATCTCGTGGATGCGCTCCACGCGAAAATCAGAGCGCTCGCGGATCGCGCGTGCCGCCGCCTTGGGAACCATGCCAGCCTCGGCCAACGTCTCAGTCGCAGCAATCTCTACGGCCAGCCAGGTGCGGAAGCGATTTTCATCGCTCCAGATGCGGCCCATCTCAGAGCGTGTATAACGTGGGATCAAAGCGGCTACTCCTTCTAATGGATGCGAATGAAACTGGGACAGAAGATTCTAAATGCAGCGAGGAAAAGAGGCCAGTGGGAGAACCCGGCGCTGGCAGGTTCTTAGGCAAACGGCATACAATACTGATTCGAGTCCTGTTATGTCGCCCACACCAGAAGACCTGACCATCATCAAAGATGACATGATCGCCTTCATCGAAGGCCATGGCATGAGCCGTTTCCACGGCTACGTGGATTACGACGAAGTGCAGTGCGTCATGTGGGAGATGGGAACGAATCCCGACGGCTGGAAGGATTTCGTCGAGCTGGCCAAGAGCGCGGCCGCGCCGTTCCTGACCATGCATTCCTGGAAGTTGGAGCGCGAAGAACTAGACGAACTGGTGGAACGCCTTACTCACTCCGAGTTCTCCGACGGAGATGACGTGGAAGATGCGCGCTGGCTGCGCGCTCACGTGAGCAAAGTCGGGTTCCTTCAGTTGGGCTGGGCCTACCAGGGATCGATGTTTCTGTGCGAAGTCAGCACCGACTGGTACGACCGCTATCAGCGGCTGCTGGAAGTGTCGGAAGACTTTGGCGGCATCCCCATCGACGAACCGGACCAGGACGACGAGGGCTAAGATAAAGTGCGCTGGGAACTGGCTGCCGAAGATCCAGTTCGAGTGCAGAGCCTGGCTGTCGCGCTCCGCGATTTACCCAATCTTCCAATTTCCCATCGGGCGCGGAATTCCACGGGGCAGGGCAGCCCGCTTCACACGCTGGCGCGCTTGCTGATCCGCCGCGGTTTGACAGAGCCTGACCACGCTGCCCGCTTTCTCCTTCCTTCGATTGCTCATCTGCACGCGCCCGAACAAATGACCGGCCTGCGGGCCGCCGTCGATCGCATCGCTGCAGCCATCGAGAATAAAGAACCCATCCTGATTTACGGCGACTACGATGTCGATGGCACGATGGCGGTCATCATCCTGAAAACTGCCATCGAGCTCTGCGGCGGCGCGGCGGACTTTCATGTTCCTCACCGCATTCGCGAGGGCTACGACCTGCGCGACGACGTGATCGAAAGCGCCGCGGCCGCGGGCATTCGCCTCATCATTAGCGTCGATATGGGCATCCGCGCGTTCGCCCCTGCCCAGACCGCGCAGCGGCTGGGCGTGGACCTGATCGTCACCGATCATCACTTGCCCGGCCCGGATGGCGTGCCTCACGCTCTGGCCGTGGTGAATCCCAATCAGGCGGGATGCGGGTATCCCTACAAGCAGCTTTGCGGCGCCGGTGTTGCATTCAAAGTCGCGCAGGGCTTGATGAAGCGACGGCTCGACGAAAAAGATCACGCGCGCATGCTGCAATCGTTTATGAAAGTTGTGGCGATTGCAACCATCGCCGACTCCGTGCCTCTGACCGGCGAGAACCGCGTATTTGCCAAGCTGGGGCTCGACGCTCTGCGGCGGGCGGTAAATCCCGGACTGAAAGCTTTGCTCGAGGTGGCGCAGGTTTCCACCAAGCGTCCTCCCACATCTACCGAAGTTGCATTCCGCATTGCGCCCCGTATCAACGCTGCCGGCCGTATGGATGTTGCCCGTGACGTGATTGATCTTTTCAGCGAGAAAGATATGGATCGCGCGCGCCTTTTGGCCGGTAAGCTCGACCGGCTCAATGCCGAGCGCCAGGAGGAAGAGCGCCGCATTCTGCGCTCGATTGAAGAGCGCATCAGCGGCGACCATGCACTGTGCGAGGCCTATTGCATCGTGGTGGACGGTGAAGGCTGGCACCGCGGCGTCATCGGCATTGCGGCCACGCGCGTGGTCGAGCGCTACCATCGGCCTGCCATCGTCATCGCCCGAGAAGGTGAAGAGGCTTTTGGTTCGGGCCGTTCCATTCGTCCCTTTCATCTGCTCGAGGCTGTCGAGTCCTCTCACGGTCTCTTCACGCGCTATGGTGGACACTCACACGCCTGTGGATTCGCCATGCCATCCGCGAATGTGCCGCAACTGCGTGAGGAACTGGATGCATTCGCGCGAACTCGCCTGACCCTGGCAGACTTCGATCCCGTGCTCGATGTAGAGGCAGAACTCAATCTCGATGAAATTACCCCCGGACTTTTCCAGGTGTTGCAACTTATGGAACCGCACGGAGCGGGAAATCATGAGCCCGCGTTCGCGGCACGCGGTGTACGTTTGATCGCCCCGCCTAAAATTCTGAAGGACAAACACATCAAGCTGAAGCTGAAAGCGGGAGAAGACATCCGTGACCACGAATTCTCTCCGCAAGAATCCGAAAAAGAAGAGTTGTCGCAGGTCGCAATTCTAGCCACCCCAAGCTGTCATCCCGACGGTGCAGTCCTCCGACGTGCCGAGAAAGCCGAAGCTAAAGGTTTTCAACCGAGAACTGAAAACCGGGAACGGAGAACTGTTTTCGACGCTCTGGGCTGGCACATGGCCGAACGCCTGCAGCAGACTCCTCTTCTTGCCGGAGACGCCATCGATATTGCTTTCACCATCGGCCACAACGACCATCCCGACTTCGGCGGGCTGGAACTGACGCTGCGCGATTTCAGGGGGGTCGGTATTGAGCTAGATTCGGAAAAGATTGAGAATTCGACGGGACGTTGATTCCACTGACCGCTCTCCCCATCCACTTCCGTTAGACTGAACCCAGCATGCCGCTTCCCATCTACCGCCTCCGACGCTGGCTGGTTGTGATTGCTGTGCTGTTTGTCGCGGTGGTGGCGGGAACTTATTTCTATGCTCGTCTGCGCCTGCGTAACGTGTTGAAGGAACTTCCCAACAAGATTGGGATTGATATCAAGCAGACAGCGAACGGGTTTCAATTCTCGAAGTCCGACGGAAAGCGAACGCTGTTCACCGTCCAAGCTGGCCAGCTCAAGCAATTCAAGGTGGATGGAAGCGCCGAGCTGCACAACGTCACCATTGTTCTTTACGGCCGCGATTCCTCCCGCTTCGACCAGATTTACGGGGACGATTTCTCCTACGACAAGAAGTCGGGCAATGTCACGGGTCACGGCCAGGTAGAGATCGATCTGGAAGCCAATCCCACCGGCGAGACCGGACCTGACCAGGGTGCTCCAAGGGAACTCAAGAATCCCATCCACCTCAAAACCAGAGACTTGGTCTTTAGCCAGGAGAGCGGCGACGCCACCACCGACGCACGGGTTGATTTTCGTACGCCGCAAGCCAGCGGGTGGGCTGTGGGTGTGCAGTATTCCGGGAAGACCAACGTGCTGACGCTGGTTTCGCAGATTCACATGACGCTGGCTGGGCAGGAAGGTGCCAGCCTTTTTGCCACTCATGGCAGAATCACGCACGAGCCCCGTGAAGTCGTGCTGGATCATCCCCGTTTGCAGCGTGAAAGTGGAACCGCGGAAGCGGACCATGCCACGTTATTTCTGGGGCCGGACAACGAAGTAGATCGCGTACTGGCCACGGGGAATGTGAACGCAGAATCCGCCGGACAAGATGCCGACCCGATGCGGGTCCGGGCCGACGAAGCTGAGATGTTGTTTACAGGGAAGCAGAACGTGTTGCGCACGGCTACGCTGACGGGCAACGTCCATATGGAGCGTGTCGGGGCGCAACCGATGCAGGGCGATGCTGGACGCGCGATCCTCGACTTCCTGGGCAAGAACGAACTCCAAAAGGTGCACGCGATGGATGGAGTGCGCCTGACGCAGCACGGCGCTAATGCGGACAAGCCCACTTCAGGTGATTCGGCAAGTTCCTCGGGAAGTTCAGCGCCGCAAGATTTCGAACTTACCGCGCCAATCGTCGATTTCTTTGTTGTGCGGGGAAACCGCGTGGACCACGCGGAAACTTCCGGCGCGGCCAAGATCACAATCTCCCCGGCGCAGAGTTCGGGTCCGGCGAGCGGGCAAGCGTCGGGAGAGCGCACTGTGATCACCGCTGGCCACTTTAACGCCAAATTTGCCCTGAGTCCTGAGGGCGGCAGCCGTTTAACCTCGATCCACGGCGCGCCCGATGCGAAGATTGTTAATCTGGCGCCGGGTTTGCCTGAGCGCATGAGCACCAGTCAGACGCTTGATGCCACATTTCTGCCGCAGGGTGGGATTGGGTCAGTCATCCAGCAGGGAAGTGTTGCCTATGACGACGGCCTTGCTCCCAGCAAACGAACACAAGCGTGGGCGGAGAAGGCTCTGTACACACCCGTTGACCGGATCCTAGTACTGACTGGCAGTCCGCGCGTCTCTGAGGGCTCTATGGTCACCACCGCCCGGGTGATCCGCATCAATCGAGTCACCGACGACGCCTTCGCCGACGGCAACGTGAAGAGCACCTATAGCGACCTTACCGAGCAACCGAACGGAGCATTGCTGGCTTCGGCTTCGCCGATTCACGTGACGGCAGCTTCCATGACGGCGCACAACTCTCCCGCGGTCGCGCTGTACCAGGGCAACGCACGGCTGTGGCAGGACGCGAACATTATTGAGGCCCCCTCGATCCAGTTCGACCGGGACCGCCGGTTCCTGGTGGCCCAGGGTAGTGCCGTGCAACCCGTCTCTACGGTGCTGGTTCAGGAGAAATTGGTTGCGAGTCAGACTCGGCGAATTAAGGCTCAGGCTGGAGAAGAGAGCAAAGAAAAAACGAAGCCTGAGGAAAAGCGGGCTGATTCGGGCCCTGTGGCCATCACGTCAGCCCGGCTCACGTACGCCGATGCCGAACGCAAAGCCCATTACGAAGGAGGCGTCACAGCGAGAGGCACGGGCTTCACAACTTCCGCCAGCACAATGGATGCGTATCTTCTCCCTCGAATCCAAGCCTCAAGGAATCAATCACTTGCAGCATCCGGGCAACTCGATCACATAGTGGCCAAAGGCAACGTGGTCGTCCAGCAACCAAGCCGTCGAGCCGCAGGCCAGACCCTGGTATACACCGCTGCCGACGACAGGTTCGTCCTCACTGGCGGACCGCCCAGCATTTTTGATGCCGAACGCGGCAAGATTACCGGGGTTTCGTTGACTTTCTTCAGGGGCGATGATAGGGTGCTCGTAGAAGGCAAGGTAAGTACTCCTGTTGTGACTCAAACGCGAGTGGCCAAGTAAGAAAAAGACAAATGGCAAGATAAATGCGTACCTTGGCCACAGATGAGATTGGCAAGTCGTATCGTGGCCGGCGCGTTGTAAACGGTGTCAGCCTGCGGGTCGAGCAGGGCGAAGTGGTTGGCCTACTTGGCCCGAACGGCGCAGGCAAGACGACAACCTTCTACGCAATTGTAGGCCTGATCCCCCCTGATACTGGCCGCGTGCTGTATGACGGTCAGGACATCACTGACGTTCCCATGTACCTGCGGGCACGGCAGTATGGCATCAGCTATCTCCCTCAAGAAGCTTCGGTGTTTCGCAAACTCACGGTTGAGGAGAACATCCTCGCGGTGCTGGAGGCGCAGCCAATGTCATGGCATGAGCGCCGCGAGAAGATGGAGAAATTTATCGATGAACTTGGATTGGAGCACATCCGGCAGAACCGGGGCTATGCCCTATCCGGCGGCGAACGCCGGCGCGTGGAGATCGCCCGCTGCCTGTGCATCAATCCAACCTTCATATTGCTGGACGAACCTTTCTCCGGGATCGACCCCATCGCCGTTCTCGACCTGCAGAAAATCATCAGCAGCCTGCGGGCCAGCGGCATCGGGGTGCTGATCACCGATCACAACGTGCGCGAGACGCTTTCAGTGACAGACCGTGCTTACATCATCGACGATGGGAGAATCTTCCGCCACGGCCAACCCGAGCAGTTGGCGGCCGATCCGGAAGTGAGAAGGGTTTATCTGGGGGAAAGTTTTTCGCTGGTGTGAAAAGGCAGTGGTCAGTGGCTAGGGGTCGGTGTTCAGAACGGACACTAGCCACTGACCACTAGCCATTGACCACTGATTTTTATGGTTCTACTTCAGCACAAACTGAGCGTCAAGCTATCTCAACGCCAGATCCTCACCCCGGGTCTGGTGCAGATGGTTTCCGTCCTGGCGCTCAACAAGCTTGAACTCAAGGACATGATCAACGCCGAGATGGTCGAGAACCCGGTTCTCGAAGAACTCGAAGAATCCGTCCCGTTGATCGACGAGATTGGCCGCAAGGAAGAAGACCGCGATCGTCCCACTAAGACTTCGACTGAAGAAGCTCCGATTACGGCTGAGAAGAAAGATCCGTTCGAAGAAATCGATTTCGGATCTTTCTTCCAGGACTATCTCGATCCTGGCTATCGCACGCGCGGCGAGATGGAAGAGATTGAACGGCCGTCGTTTGAAAACTTTCTCTCCCGGCCCACCACGCTGACCGACCACCTGGCCTGGCAACTCGGTGCGTTGAGTCTGAGCCGCGAAGTGCGCGAGGCTGCCGAACAGATTGTCGGCAACCTGAACGAAGATGGATACCTGATCGCAAGCGACGAAGAGATGTTGGGCGTGGCGCCGCCTGCGCCACCCGAAGCGGACGCCGCCGCCGCGAGAAATATTGTGAGCGAAGCGGCTGCGCTGGGATTGGGAGAGGACGAACCAAGTTCCGGCGAGACTCCTCCGGAAGACGCGAACGGAGGCGAGCCCGCAGTGGATTTGAACGCATTGATCAGTGCGGCGTCGAGTGCTCCCGAAGGCTCCGGCAATCACTCTGGTGGTCACAGTCCTGTTTTGGCTGAGAAACCTTTCGCCGAAGTGGGTCACCTGGCCGCCGCGAGTTCGCCCGCTGAAACCTCGTTTGGCTCACGGAGCGGAGATTCCGCCGCGGCTGTTGCTCCCGCACCCGCGCCTCCGCCCGCGCGGCCGCTCTACAAATCCACATTTACGGCTGCGGATCTTGCGGAAGCTCTCGAAGTGATTCGTCAGCTCGATCCTCCGGGCGTAGGGTGCCGCACCCTTCGCGAATGCTTGCTTCGCCAATTGCTCCATCACCAGCAACAGCTCGCGCAAAACAAGAACGGTGATCGGGCCGGAGAAAAGAACGGCAACGGCACCGCGCAGCTTCTGCAGGATGCTATGACGATCGTCGATCAGCATTTGCGCGGGCTGCAGAGCAAGCAACACAAAGAAATTGCCCGGGCGATCGGGCGTCCCGTTGACGCGGTGCAGCAGGCAATGGATTACATCCGCACTCTCGATCCCCGCCCCGGCCTGCAGTACAACAAAGTCACGGCGCGCCTGATCGAGCCCGACGTTGCGTTCATCAAGCACGGCGATGAATGGCTCGTCCTGATGAACGACGATGACCTGCCCCAGCTCCGCCTGAACCCTGCGTACAAAAAGCTGATCACCCGAGACACCAACGACAAGAACACCCGCGACTACGTCAAAGAGCGCTATAAGAGCGCCATTCAGCTCATCAAGAACATCGAGCAGCGCAAACAGACCATCACCAAGGTCTGCTACTGCATCGTCGCCCGGCAATACGATTTTCTGGAAAAAGGCATCGACTATCTAAAGCCCATGATGATCAAAGAGGTGGCTGAGGAAATCGGTGTGCATCCTTCCACCGTGAGCCGTGCTGTGGCCAGCAAGTACGCCCATACACCGCAGGGCGTGTTCGAGTTGCGCTACTTCTTCAGTGAGAGCGTGCAAGGGCCCGAGGGCGGCAACACGTCGTTGCTGATACTCAAACGTCGCGTCAAGAAGCTGATCGAAGAGGAAGACACCAGCCGTCCGTTGACCGACGAGCAACTTACCCGCATTCTGCAATCGCAGGGGATTCAAGTGACTCGCCGCACCGTTGCCAAGTACCGCGAGGACATGCGCATTCCCAGCACCCATCAGCGCAGGGTAAAAGAGTGAACAAAGCGCCAGTTTTACCCCGTGGACCTCTGTGCCTGCCCTGAGCGGCGCCGAAGGGTCCCCTGTGTTTAAGATTTTGTGACTTTACTTCTGCATTCTGACATCTAAGCTTCAGATCTCAGGAGGGCCGCTAGTGAACGTGGAATACACCGGCAGGCACTACGAAATAACTCCCGCCATCCGCAAGGAAGTAGAAACCGGCGTCGCCAAACTCCGCAAAATCCTCGGCGACAAATTTGAAACCAAAGTGATCCTCACGGTAGAAAAACACCGCCACAAAGCCGAAATCACAATCAGCCCGCGCCACGGTCCACTCGTTGGCCTCGCGGAAGCCAAGGACATGACCCTCGCCGTCCATCAGGCCCTTGAACACCTCGAGAAGCAGGCGGTGAAATACAAAACGCGCGGACAATCGAAGAAGCGCTCGGCCCGCAAGAGCGAAGAAGTAAAAAAGTGGAACGGCCACTCCCCGCAAGACACCGAAACCCTGCAGGCTGCCATCGGATTGACGGAAAAGACGGCGGTCGCAGTCGCTGTCCACCGTTATCCCCCGGTCGCCAAGACCACCGAGGTGCACCTGGTCCGCTCCGACGAAGCCGTAGCCATGCGTCCCATGACGCTCGAAGAAGCCATCAAGGAAGCCCACTTCCGCGATCGCGACGTCTTCGTCTTCCGCGACCCCCAGGGCAAAGTGATGATCCTGCATCGCACCAGAGACGGCAAGATGGAGCTGATCGAAGCCCCATAGAGCGCGCAGGTGGCTTGCCCATACGAGGCAATTGTCGCGGCGATACAAAATACAAAGACCAAGCTTGCCGTTTTCAATAAGTTAAATCTATCCACACAACCTCGCTTCCGGCTGCGCGCCGAGAACGCAAACGGCCTGCAAATGGGAAGTTTCGTTATTGGGAATCCTTAATGTTGTGCGATTCGAAAGCCGCATCGCACAACCGCATCTCTCAAAAGCGACGGGGGCCATCACTTCGGGTTAACGCCCGGGAATCCGCAGGGCGCGCGGCGATTATTATCCCGGCCAGACTGGCTGTCAACACGTAAGATCCTGAGCGTAAGGACAGAAACGCTAAATCGCAGTGCTCTGATTTGTGCAGGGGCGAGGAAGGTGCGGCTGATCGGAGAGAGCCGAAAGAAAGATGATGGCCTGGATGCGCAGCCGCTGGCGCGGCTGGCCCGGATCGATCCGGAGTTGCTGTATCCGGTGAAGCATCGCAGTGCGCAGCCGCAGGCGGATCTCAAACTCCCGTGTTTTCGTCTGAGTTGACCGCGTCGATAGGTGGCCGTACTTTTTCAAAACACCGGTGGTTCGGGAACAAAACCATCCAGCAAAGCGTATCCTGAAGCAGAAGATAGTTCGGAAAAACGAATGATCTTCCTTATGGTGCTCACCCTTATGGTGCTTAACGCACCAGCCTAACCTCTTCGCTCCTCGGTCAGCCGCGAAGGATAGTCCCGGACAGTTCACCGTCGCGGTTATCTAGCGACCAGAGGTCAATATGTCGAGGTTCCGTTCCAGCGTTTTAGCCGCAACTCTACTTCTCGTGGCCATTTCGGCAACGCCCGTCATCGCGCAGGCGCGAAGCTCGACCGCTGCGACGGAATCAGGAGCAATCTCCGGTGTCAGCGAAGGCGGATTGAGTGTCTACAAAGGCGTCCCGTTCGCGGCGCCTCCGGTCGGCGATTTGCGTTGGCGTCCTCCGGTATCTGTCGCGCCCTGGACTGGAACGCGTAAGGCGGATGCCTTCGCCCCGGCGTGCATGCAAGCAGGAGTGTCGATGCCCGGCGAAACGCCGCCCGCAGTAAGCGAGGATTGCCTCTACCTCAACATCTGGACGCCAGCAAAAGCGCCCGAGCGCCTGCCCGTGATCGTCTGGATCTACGGCGGCGGCTTCATCAACGGATCGGCGTCCATGCCGTTGTACTGGGGCGACCGTCTCGCGCACAAAGGCGTGATCGTTGTCACCGTCGCCTATCGCCTCGGCCCGCTCGGCTTTCTTGCGCTTCCGGAGCTGACGCGCGAATCTCCGCACCACTCGTCCGGGAACTACGGCCTGATGGACCAGATCGCCGCGCTCGAATGGATTCAAAGAAACATTGCAGCGTTTGGCGGCGACCCGAAAAATGTGACCATCGCCGGGCAATCCTCCGGAGCGATGTCGGTCAGCATACTGATGGCTTCGCCGCGCGCGAAGGGACTGTTCCAGCGCGCCATCGGAGAGAGCGGCGGTCTGTTTGAGCCGACTCAGCTAGCCCCAAAGTATCTGCTGGCTAATGCGGAGCGCGACGGCGAGAAGTACGCCGCATCGCTCGGCGCTTCGCTACAAGGACCTGCGCCGGCTTCCGGCAAGCCACCTGACCGGCAATGCCGGCGGCATCGTTCACCCGGTGATCGAGCCCTACGCGCTTCCCGTTTCGCCCTACGAAGCGTTCGCATCAGGTCAGCAGAATGATGTCCCGCTGCTACTAGGTTCCAATGCTGAGGAAGCGCGCGCATTGGTGGATGTCGGCCAGGTGAAAGCCGCCACGTTCGCCAGCGACCTCGATCACAGCTTCGGCGCGCTGCCGCCTCCACTGGTCGCCGCTTATCCCTACACGACTGACCTGGAGGCAAAGCAGGCCCGGCTTAATCTCGAACGCGACCTCCGCTTCGGCTGGGACATGTGGGCCTGGGCGAGGCTGCAAGCCGGAAGCGGACAGAGCAGCGTCTACTATTACTCGTTCACGCAGAAGCCGCCATTCCCGGCCGGATCAGTCTACGAGGGCTGGGGCGCAAGCCACTTCGCCGAACTCTGGTACGTCTTCGACCATCTGGATCAAGCGCCTTGGCACTGGAGCGACGCCGATCGCAAAGTGGCCGAGGAAATCTCCAGCTACTGGGTCAACTTCGCGAAGTCAGGGAATCCGAATGGCTCGGGCCTGCCGACGTGGCCGGCCTTCACAAACGCCGATAGCAAGGTTATGTATCTCGGCGATCCCATCACCGTTGGCGGGGTCGCGAGTATCGATAGTCTGAAAGTCTTCGATGCCGTATATACGTCCGTGCGCGGCAAGCTATTCGCAGCGCGGTAAGCAGCTACTGTCGGGTCTTGAGGACGGAAGGCGGTCGCCATTTAACTAAGCCGATGAAGAACAGCCAGGCGCGTGAGCTGCTGTATAGTGACTAAAATATGGAGGGATGATGCGTCACCGAATTCTGCGCCTGATGTGCGTTGTAATGTGCGTCGTAGTCCTCATGGCCGCCGCGTATGCGCAGCAAAGCCATTGGGCCACACCCGACGACAAAACCGCGAAGTTCATGATCGACATGGAGCGCAAGTGGGCCGAAGGCGTTTGCACGAATAATGGAGTGATCTCTGAGTTGCTGGCCGAAGATTTCCAGGGCACCAGCACTCGCGGCGAGCGTTACACCAAGGCGGATGAGTTGCGCGATGAAAAAGCCCCGCATTCGGCGCGCGGCTGCGCTCTCGACGATGCCAAGGTGCGCTTCTTCTCGTTCTCCTCGGGCGAAGACGTGGCAATCATTTACGGCAGCGAGCACGCTATCGGCAAAGACAAAATGCATCCGGACGCCAAACAGTGCCAGGTCTGGACCGATACCTGGCTGAAGCGCGATGGCAAATGGCAGATCGTCGCCGCACAGGACAACAAAGTCGATTGCAAGTAGCTGGATTCTTCTCGCTAGACCCTCAGCGAGCCACGGAACGCCCGAGCAGCATAGTAGGATTCCGCGCCGTTGTGATATACGAAAACCGTGTCGAAGCGGCGATCACAAAAGAGCGCGCCGCCGAGTTCTCTGATGGCAGAAGGTGTTTTTACCCAGCTCGACGTTTTCGCATCGCACTCTCCAAGCTTCTGCAACTCTCGATATTGTTCTTCCGTTAAGAGCTCAATGCCCATGACTGTCGCCATATCCAGCGCGTTGTTTTTTGGTTTATTTTCTTTCCTTGAATCCAGTGCTTCACGGTCGTAGCAAAGACTTCTGCGGCCTTTTGGACTCTCCGCTGAACAATCATAAAAAATGTACTCACCCGTCTTTTTATCTTGACCAACGACATCCGGTTCGCCACCAGTTCTTTCCATTTCGTTGATCGACCACAGTTTTTCAGCATTGGCCTCCAGCCTTGCTTGTACTTCAGCCCATTCCGCACTTTGATGGCGGTCCATGTTTTTCTCAAAACGTGCTTTTAATGCTCTGAGTAATTCTTCGCGTTGCTTTTTTGAAAGGGTCAGGGTTGACATAGATTTTCACGCGGCCGCGTTATTAAGAGTGAGGTCTATCCAAAGTGGAACCTGATTTATTCAGATCTTCTCTCCGATTGCGACTCAAAATTCTGCGGGAGATTAGGACCTGAGTAAAGAAAACGATGACGGGAGAGCCGATCATCACGAATACGTACAAAGTGCCACCCTGCTTCCCGTGTTCCGTAAACCAATAGCCCGGCAGGTGAGGCTTCATTGCAAACCAGATAGTCTGGCCAATGAAAATCGAGATTAGAAATGCACAATGGATCGCCAAAAGAAGTGGAATCTGCCGCTGAACTGTCTTGTTTCGCACGCTATATTTTTCGAGTAGCCCTCGTGTTGGGAAAAAGACATACCAGAAGGCAAAGTATGTGTACGTGAATGCTGTTGCGATTTGGATACCGAAGGGTCTTTCTCCGAGAACGATGAAAAGGCCAAGTCCTCCGAACGCTCCGACCAGGTAGGCTGCGAGTATTCCGAGTGACATCGCAGCTGTGACCTGTGGTTTTCTTTCCGGCGTATCCAATTGTTCAAACATTGCGAGGCTCCTGCCTCCTACTTACTTTTACGTGCTTTCGCTCGGGTGCCGCAGTGCTTTCCCCGTCAATTTGATCTGATTGTAATCAACGGCCGCGCGGACGAGATTTTTTAGAGCACGCTCATTGATCTTATCGCCCTCGAAAAAGTCTATCGCTCGCCATCTGTTGCCTCGAGGCCCGCGTTGAAGAGCTTTTCAGGATCGGGGAGGCTCGCCCCGTGGGAAAAAGTAAGCTTCACCTTATCTTTGTGTGCGTTGCCAACCGCGATCATTCCGTCGCGAGACCACACCGGGCTGCCCATCCACTTCCATTCCTCGATGATCTCCCGGTCAGCGTCAAGGATTGTCTTGCGGATGCTGGCGAACGTTTTGCCACGCCAGTCTGTGAGTTCCGCGATTAGCTCGTCAATACGTTCCGATGGATTCATTTGATCTTTATGCCTCCAATTCTCGTGCGATTTTCATGCCAGTAGCGCTATTGGGCGATCTCTTCGAAATCAAGTCGTCGAACGACGATGGCCTTTCCACATCCACAAGCCCTGAAATCAGCAATACGGGCAAAAAGACATACCGAATAGCCTATGGCGTAATTTGGAGTATCCGTCGGCGAATCATAAATGTAACCGAGTATCGGAATGCCAAAGATAATGTGAATCCAGCGAAAAATCGTACGTATCATGCCTTCTGTTCATTGATTCATCCTCAATTCACTGATTGATTTTGATCGCTCGCCGTGAGGCGGCCAATTGGGCGCTTCAATACCGAACTGCTTGCGTACTCCGCATGTCAATCGCTGCCAGCCGCCAAACTTTATTGCATCAGGGCCAACCATGCGGCCGATGGGTGTTCCGCTGAGAAGGTGATCGAGTACATCGAAACAAATGTGCCATCCGGCAGCACCCATTGCGATGAAGCGGTGACCGATGTTGGTCCACAGCGTGAGGCGCGTGCCGCCGCACAATGGCTTCGAGTTCCCATCGCATATCGAAGCCGCCCCACTTGTACTCGAGCGCCTTGGGAGCGTCGGCTCGCGTCACTATTGTTTCAGTAACGCGCGGCGTGGGCGCTCCCACCGTCGGTGAGCTTCACCGTGGTTCCAACAATACCCAAGCTTCCATCGGCCTCGAAGGGAGCCCATTCGCGCAGATGCGCCGGGTCGGTTAGCGCTTGCCAGACTTTTTCCGGCGAGTGGCGCAGTTCTCTGACGAGAATGAGCGTCCACTTCTCTTCGCCATTTGTCCCCGGTCCTTTCGTACCTGCGCCCCGCTGGCCGGACCCGGTGTGTATTGCTCCGTTCGATCATTGTTCTATCGATCTTATCTCCCTTCTTGAACAGCCCGTCCTACCAGCGCTTCAGCTGAGTGAGCTGAATGAGGTTGCCGCAGGTGTCCTTCAGCATCGCAATGGTCGAGGCAGTTACGTCGGTGGGCGGCATCGTGAACTCAGCGCCGCGAGATTTGATCCGCTCGTAGTCGCTTTTGATGTCGTCAGTGAAGAACATTGGCCGCGGGCTGGCTCTGTTGAAATATCGCCTGCTGATACGCTTTGGCTGCGGGGTTGTTGTTCAGCGCCAGCTGCAGCTCGGTGCCGTCCGGCTCCTCGGGCGAGGCCACGGTCAGCCAGCGATATGGGCCCTGACTGAAATCCGCTTTCTTGGCAAAGCCCAGTACCTCGGTATAGAAGCGCAGGGCCTTGTCCTGGTCGTCAACGTATACGCTGGTCACTTTGATTTTCATTTCTTTTCTCCTTTGTCACGTTCGCGGTTTGAGCCGCGTCGTCTTCTCCTTGTTGTTTTTCTTTCGTTGGTGTTGCTCCATCGTTCACTGGTGATCGATCCATGCGGTCGAGGTGGCGTTCGAGAGCATCCACGTGAGCGGACCAGAACCGGCGGAACTGATGCCAGCCAGGCATCCAACTCTTGAAGTGGTTCAGGTTTCAGCCGGTAGAGACGGCGCTGTGCGTCCACCGTGGATTCCACGAAACCGGCATCGCGCAGCACCCGCAGGTGCTTTGACACGGTCGGCTGCGGCATACGAAGCTGACGCTCGATCTCTCCCACCGACTGTTGTGACGAGACCAGGAGACTCAATATCGCGCGGCGGTTCGGCTCCGCAATGATTTCGAATACTGATTCCATGCTCTTGATATACTCCATAAAGCATATACGTGTCAAGGCATATAATAGATTGGGAAAAGTTTATTTAGTTAGAAATCGACAGGGCGAAAAGTTCGGTGGGTAACACCGATCACTACGAACTTCCGATCAGCACGCCGGTGATGAACACCAGCACTCCGCCCAAGCCGATCTGCAGCGCGGCGGAGATCCACGGACTGTCCATATAACGCTGCCGGACCCAGGTGATCACAGCCAACTCGGCAACCACCACCGCGCTCGCGGCCCACAGCGCCATGCGGAAGTCGTGAATCAAAAACGGCAGTGTGTGTCCGATGCCGCCGAGTGCCGTCATCGCGCCGCAGATCACACCGCGCACCCAGGGATGGCCGCGTCCGGTCAGGCTGCCGTCATCGGAAAGCGCTTCGGCAAATCCCATGCTGATTCCGGCGCCCGCTGATGCGGCGAGGCCCACGCGGAAAGCATCCCACGTATTCGTGGTGGCGAAAGCGGCGGCAAAGACCGGAGCCAGCGTCGACACCGAACCATCCATCAATCCAGCCAGTCCCGGCTGCACAATCTGCAACACGAACAGCCGCCGCTGCGCCCGCTCTTCGTCGGCCTTCACGTTGGCGGGAAGTTTTTCTTTGTCCAGTTCCTGCGCGCGCTCTTCGTGCTCGCGTTCTTCATTGATCAGATCGTCGAGCAGTTGCCGGATGCTGGCATCCTGGGTGCGCGCCGCAGCCTTTTCGTAAAACCGCCGCGTCTCCACTTCCATGGTGCTGGCTTCCTTGCGGACGGCTTCGATGCGCAGCGGACGAATCAGCCAAAGCGCGGGACGCTCCACGAATCCGCGCACGTCCTGCCGGCGAATCAACGGAATATGCTCGCCAAATTTCTGCCGGTAAAGCTCGATCAACCGCCGGCGATGTCCCGATTCCTCTTCGCGCATGCCTTCGAACATCGCCGCCGACGCCGGGATAATCCTGCCGCAGCCCCTCGGCAAAATCGGAATACACGCGCTCGTCTTCTTCTTCCAGAGCGATGGCCAAGGCCAGCACTTCGCGTTCGGTGAGTTCCTGAAACTTCTTCATGGCGACCTAGCTTACCTGTCCAGCCGGGCTTAGACAAATCGGTAGCAGGATCAGTGTGACGAATCGATCTCCCATGCACGCGACTCAGCAGTGCTACTATCCATTTCATGGCACCTCGGAAACCGTCAGGTCCCCGAAGCCGGGAAAACGAAGCGCGAGAAAGCTCGCGGGCAGCAAAGCGCAAGCGAAGAAAGCGACGCGAGCCACCGGCATGATGCGCCGCATGCTCCGGAACTGGTGATCATCACGGGCATGAGCGGCTCGGGCAAAGCGTCGGTGCTCAAGGCTTTTGAAGATCTGGGCTACTACTGCGTCGATAACCTTCCCGTCGAACTGATCCCGCGCTTCGCCGAGATGGCGCTGCAGTCGGCCGAGATCCGCCGCACGGCGCTGGTGGTGGATGTTCGCGAAGGCTCGAAGCTCGAACAACTGCCGGGCATTCTCAAGGCGGTGCGGCGCATGATTCCGACCAAGGTTGCCTTTCTGGAAGCCTCCGATGCCGTGCTGCTGCGGCGTTTTAGCGAGACCCGCCGCCCGCATCCTCTGGGAACCGACGCGCCGGTGAATGCCTCGCTCAAAGCCGAACGGCGGCATCTGGCGAGCGATTCGCGCCCTGGCCGATATCGTCATCGACACCTCCAAGTTCAACGTGCACGAATTGCGCGCCCACATCACCGAGCGTTTCCGCGAGCAGGCTCACGGAGAAGAACATTCTGGTTTCGTGCGTGAGCTTTGGCTTCCGCCACGGCGTGCCCGAAGACGCCGACCTGGTTTTCGATGTTCGCTTTCTGCCCAACCCGCACTTCGTGCCCGAATTCCGGCCGCTTACCGGACGCGATCCCGCGAGTGGCCAAATATATCCGGTCGTTTCCGCAGACGCAAGGAGTTTATTCAGCGCATCTCCGATCTGCTGATTTACCTGCTGCCGCACTACATCCACGAAGGCAAGAGCTATCTGACGATCGGCTTTGGCTGCACCGGCGGGCAGCACCGCTCGGTCATGATCGCCGAGGAGGTAGGCAAGCGCCTGCACAAAGCCGGATACCGCGTGAAAGTGGTGCATCGGGATATGCCGAAGTAAGAGACTGCTGCGCTTCCCAGTTCGTGCGATGCGGCTCAACGTGGGAATTCAGCAACGAAAACCGCATAGGCAGTAAAATAAGCCCTTGCACTCCATGTCTATGCCACTGCCAGCAAGGCCGCTGTCGGCCGCGCTCGGAGTCGCTATGCGCCAACTGACGCGGCTGGTGCGCTACGCGCTTCCCTACTGGTGGCAGATACTGTGTTCCGTCGTGCTGATGGCGCTGGTGGGCGCGCTCGACGCGTTCAAGTTCCTGCTGATTAGTCCCATCTTTGACCGCGTTCTGAATCCGTCTACCGGATCGAAAGATATTCAACTCTTTGTCATTCCGGTGACGCATCATCCGGTCTACCTGCAGCAGTTGGTGCCTCCGCATTTCACCAACGCGTGGACCATTGTGGCCGTTGCTCTGGTCGGTTCGACCATACTCAAAGGAGTTTTCGATTACACGGGCACGTATCTGGTGAACCACGCCGGCTTCGGCATGATCACAGACCTGCGCGACGATCTCTACAACGCAATCATGCGCCGCTCGGCCGCATTTTTCTCCAAACACACTACGGGAACCTTGCTTTCGACTATCGTCAACGACATCGAGCGCGTGCAGTACGCCATGTCCACCGTGCTGGCGGAGTTTCTGCAGCAGTTTTTTACTTTTCTTTCGGTAGCCGCCGTCGTGGTGATCCTGGGCGGAAAGCTTGCGTGGGTGCTGTTGCTGTTCGTTCCCGTGATCGTTTACTCCTCGCGCAAGATCGGCTCCCGCGTGCGCAGCACCACCCGGCATGGGCAAGACAAGCTGGCCGAGATCCAAAATATTCTGCACGAAACCATCACCGGCAACCGCATCGTGAAGGCTTTCAATAGCGAGAAGTGGGAGATCTCCCGCTTTCGCGGAGCGGCACGCCGCTTGTTCCGCGCGAACCTGCGTTCCGTTGCCGCCACGGCGATCAGTTCGCCGCTGATGGATATTTTTGGCGCGTCGGAATTGCGCTTCTGCTGCTGTTGGGCCGCGAACAAGTCGAGCACGGCGAGATGACCCCGTCAATTTTTGTGGCGTTTATTACTGCGGTATTCAGCCTGTACAATCCGGTCCGCAAGTTTGCCCTGTTCAATAATAATTTCCAGCAGGCTCTCGGCGCTTCCAGCGAGATTTTCAAGTTCATGGACATCGAAGATGATGTCCGCGAAAAGCCGCACGCCAAGCGCCTGCCGGCTTTCTCGAAAGCCGTCCAATTTGATCATGTCAGCTTCACCTATGGCAGCGAAGGCGAAGACGCTCGCGTGTTGCACGATATCAATCTCGAAGTGCGCCGAGGAGAAGTGGTCGCGATCGTCGGATCCAGCGGCTCGGGCAAGAGCACGCTGGTTCATCTGATCCCGCGATTCTTCGATGCCACCCAGGGCCGTCTGCTGATCGACGGCCACGATGTGCGCGATGTGACTCTTGCCTCGTTGCGCGAGCAAGTCGGAATCGTTACGCAGGAGACCGTTTTATTTAACGACACGGTTCGCAACAACATCGCCTATGGCCAACCGCACGTGCCGCTGAAGGATGTTGAGGCCGCGGCCCGGGCTGCATTGGCGCATGACTTCATCAAGGCGCTGCCCGCGGGCTACGATGAGGTGATCGGCGAGCGCGGCGTGCGCCTTTCCGGCGGAGAGCGGCAGCGCATCGCCATTGCCCGCGCGATTCTGA
This sequence comes from uncultured Acidobacteriaceae bacterium, assembly GCA_963841125.1. Taxonomy (GTDB): domain Bacteria; phylum Acidobacteriota; class Terriglobia; order Terriglobales; family Acidobacteriaceae; genus Sulfotelmatobacter. The sequence continues at coordinate 8,747 of CAWJBH010000009.1, read as the reverse complement.
AGAACGCTCCGATTCTGATTCTGGACGAAGCCACATCGGCACTCGACAGCGAATCGGAGGCCCTGGTGCAATCCGCGTTGCATAATCTGATGAGCGGCCGCACCGTGTTTGTGATTGCTCACCGGCTTTCGACTGTGCGCCGCGCCGACCGCATTGTGGTGATCGAAAATGGCGCCATCGCCGATATTGGCGCCCACGAAGACCTGATGACAAAATTGGGAACGTACCGGCGGTTGTACGATTTGCAGTTCGCTGACTTCGAGCAGAAACTGGAGCCGGCGCAACCGAGCTGACATCGAGCGAAGATTTGGAAAGTCAATTATGCCACTCCGCTCCATGACGGGTTTTGCGCAAGTCAAAGGCGAACTGATAAGCCAGGCTGAAGGGCGTCAGTCCGGCACGAGCTGCGGGCTCCAATTCGTCCTGGCGTCATCTTCCATTCGAGGCAACGGCGCGCTTGGCTTCTCGCTCTCGCTGAAATCCGTGAATCATCGCTTTCTTGATCTGCATTTTCGTCTGCCGTCGGGTTCCGACTCGCTCGAAATGCAACTTCGCCGCCTGCTCAAGGAAAAGATCGCCCGCGGACATGTGGAAGTCACGCTCAGCCTGGAGCGCGGCAGCGGCGAAACGCTGGCGCTGAATCGCCCGCTGGTCAGCGCCTACATTGCGGCCTTTCGCGCTGCGGCGACGAGTTTGGCGTTCCCGCCGATCCCGACCTCAACGTCGATCCTGCGTATTCCCGGCGCGCTCGATTCCGTCCAGCGACCCTGAGGATGGAGCCCTCGAATCCGCCGTGATGGCCACGGTCGGGCGAAGCGCTCGATCGGCTGAATCGAGATGCGCGAGCAGGAAGGCCGCAGTATTGAGCGCGAACTTCGCGAGCGCATGGCGCACCTGCGCGAAGCTGTCAGGACGGTGCAGCTTCACCGGCGGACGGTGTTGCAGAGCTACGTGGAACGGCTGCAGTCGCGCCTTGCAGGAACTGCTGGGCTCGAGCGCCGATCGGAACGGGTGCTGCAGGAAGCAGCGCTGCTGGTCGACCGCAGCGACATTCAGGAAGAAATCGTCCGCCTGGAAAATCATGTGCAGCATTTTCTGGGACCTGCTCGACGAACATGGAGAAGTAGGGAAGAAGCTGGATTTTCTGCTGCAGGAAATGAATCGCGAGGCCAACACTCTGCTTTCGAAAACTTCCGGACTGGCGGGCGAAGCGCTGAAGATCACCGAAGCCGGGCTCGGCATGAAAGCGGAGATCGAAAAATCCCGCGAGCAGGTGCAGAACCTGGAATGAGTTCTCCCGCCCACAAGTCCACTCGTCTACATCATCTCGGCCCCGTCTGGCTCGGGCAAGTCGACGCTCGTCAACGAATTGCTGAAGAAAGTCAGCGATCTGGAATTCTCCATTTCCTACACCACGCGGGCTCCGCGCGGCAGCGAGACCAATGGAAGGCAGTACTATTTTATTTCGCGCCCCGAATTCGAAAAGATGATTCGCGATGGACGCGTTCCTGGAACATGCCGAAGTTTTCGGCAACTACTACGGAACGGCGCGCCGCTTTTTGCAGGACGCGGAACAAAATGGCCGCGACCTTTTGCTCGATATCGATGTGCAGGGCGCGGCGCAGATTCAGCAAAAACTTCCCGACGCCACCAGCATCTTCATTCTGCCGCCCGATCGCAAGACTCTGGAAGAACGCTTGCGCAAGCGCAGCGAAGATCGCGAAGAAGTGATCCAGCGCCGCCTGGACACGGCCACCCGCGAGATCGAAAATTACGACCGGTACAACTACATTCTGGTGAACGATCAGCTGGAGGATTCAATCAAGTCTGTTGCGCGCGATCGTGCGTGGCGAACGCCTGGTGCGCGCGGAGGCAGCCGCTGTCCGCTGAGGAAAGCAAAGACCGTGGCTCTGGCGGATCGCTGCCGTCTGGCCAATGTTCGCGAGCGCCTGAAGCCGATTCTGGATTCGTTTAAGCCGCCCGGCGATTCCGGGAGTAGATCGTCGGTAACCATGATTCGAGGCTGGGAGCCCCCGCAACCTTGAGTTTCGTGGGAAAATAGAGATGGCAGTTCTTGGCTTCCGCTGGCGAAGAACGAAGCGTAACGACTTTCGGCAATCGAAATCTTTCATCCCGGCACAAGGGGGAGAGAATCCATGAAATTGATCGAAGGCTTCGACAGCAACTATCGTTATATTCTGGTCGCCGCCCGGCGCGCCCGCCAACTGCAATCCGGAGCCCCGCCCGTGGTTCAAACCAATTCCCGCAAACCCTGCCGCATCGCGCAAGACGAAATCCGCGCGGGCAAGGTGAAATGGGAGATTCCCGAAACCCGCAGCGCGGCGGAGCAGGCCGCCGAATGTTCTCGATCAGGCTTTCGGGCACGACGCCTAGACGCGCTCTCGGCGTGCTCGAAATATGAAAGTTGCTCTCGGAGTGACGGGCGGCATCGCGGCTTACAAGGCAGCCGAGATTGTGCGGCTCCTGCAAGACCGTGGCATTCGTGTGCAGGTCATCATGACGCGCGCGGCCCAGGAGTTTGTTCGTCCCCTCACCTTCGCCGCGCTCTCCGGCGAAAAAGTTATTACCGGAATGTTCTCGCCGGGCGAGGAGCACGCTGCGAATATCGATTCCGCCATCGAGCACATCGCAGTCGCGCAATCGATTGACGCTCTGCTGGTTGCTCCTGCCACTGCTGATGTTCTCGCGCACTTCGCGCAAGGCATTGCCACCGATTTCCTCACCACGCTTTATCTGGCTACAACTGCTCCAGTCGTGGTTGCTCCGGCGATGAACGTTAACATGTGGAACCATCCCGCGACCCAGGCGAATCTGGAAATTCTTCGCCAGCGCGGAGTGAAGATCGTCGAATCCGGACTCGGGCTACCTTGCTTGCGGCATGACGGGCGCCGGACGGCTTGCCGAGAATGAAACCATTGTCGCTGCCGTGCTCGAAGCGCTGGGCGCGTCGCAGGATCTTGCCGGTGAAACTGTTCTGATCACCGCCGGCCCCACGCGCGAAAAAATCGATCCTGCGCGCTATCTCACGAACCGCTCCAGCGGACGCATGGGGTATGCCATGGCCGAAGCTGCTCTGCGCCGCGGTGCGCGCGTGCTTCTGGTCACCGGACCGACGGCCCTGACTGCCGCCCGGCCGCGGCTGAGGTCACGCGCGTGGAATCGGCAGAGCAGATGCGCGAGGCTGTGCTCAATCTCTTGCCCCAGGCCACCATCGTGATCAAAACCGCCGCAGTCTCCGATTACCGCGCGAAATCTGTTTCAGCGCAAAAGATAAAACGCAAAGGCCCGATCACGCTCGATCTCGAACCTACCGCCGACATCCTTAAGGAAATTTCTGTGCGCAAGCAGTCGCAGATTATTGTCGGCTTCGCTGCCGAAACCGAAAATGTCCTCGAAAACGCCCGTCAGAAGCTTGCGGCCAAACACCTCGATGCCATCGTGGTCAACGACGTTTCCCGCGAAGGTATCGGTTTCGACTCCGACCGCAACGAAGTGACTATCATTACCCACGACGAGGTCGTCGAAGTCCCCGAGACCACGAAGTGGGAAGTGGCTCAGCGCGTTCTCGATCAAGTCGTGCGCATCCGCCAGCGGCGCAAGTCGCCGGTGAAAGCCTGAACGCGAGTTTCCGTTCCGACACCGTAGCGTACAATTCCTTCAAACCGTATCTCTTCAAGGAGCATGTGATGACGCAGAAAGTTATCGAAGTGATTGGAACTTCCAAGGACAGCTTTGCGAAGGCAGCGACGAACGCCGTGTCCGAGGCTGCTAAAACCGTGCGCGGGATCAAATGGGCGCATGTGGACTCGCTCGATATGCAACTGGATGGAAAGAAAGTAGTGTACCGGGCAACGACGAAAATTTATTTTGATGTGGAGCACTGAGACGCTCAAAATCCATTCCGTACGTGATCCACTAGAAGCCAATGCCACATACTCTTGATCCGGAATTGCGGCGCGCTCTCGCCGAGCGCGTCCGCTACTGCCATGAGTTGGGCATTTACGATTTCTACCGGCGCGAGCCCCAGCTTGGCCAATGCCGGGGAAGATGCATTGGCCATCGTGGTTGACCCATCTTCGTTTTCAACAGAACTGCGAGAGGAAATGGCCGCAAGAAAATCCGCTGTCGTCCCAACCGTGGCCGAGAACAACGTCTTCAAGATCGTGAGCCCCGAGGCCGGAGTATGGAATGGCCGATCCCGCCGCCGCGCTCAAACTGATTCGCGAAGACCTCGGCGACTGCACGCGCTGCAAGCTTCACAAAGGCCGAACGAAGATTGTTTTTGGCGTGGGCAATCCGCGCGCGGAGTTGATGTTTGTGGGCGAAGGCCCTGGCGCCGATGAAGATGCGCAGGGCGAACCGTTCGTCGGCCGCGCCGGACAGTTGCTCAACAACATGATCAAAGCGATGGGCCTGCGGCGCGAAGATGTCTACATCGCGAACGTGGTCAAGTGCCGTCCGCCCGGCAACCGCCACGCCGGAGCCGGACGAATGCGAAACCTGCTCGCCGTTTCTCATGCGGCAGATCGCGACCATCAAGCCCAAAGTCGTGGTCGCGCTAGGAGCGACCGCGGCGAAAAATCTGCTGGCCATGAATTCGTCTCTGGGCGACTTGCGCGGCCGCTTCTACGACTTCAAACCCGCGGGTGTCGAGACGATCCCTCATGGCACGGTGCGCGCCTCGCGGTCACTTATCACCCTGCATACCTTCTGCGCGACCCGCGTCAGAAAGGCGAAGCTTGGAAGGATTTGCAGATGGTGATGAAGTATCTCGGGAATCGAGCCTCCGAAAAAAGCCGCCGAATAGAATTATCACCCTGAGCCAAGCGAAGGATCCCTAACCGCTTCACGGCTCCCGCGTTCTCGTAGGTTATCCTTCCAATCAATGCCCGAGTTCTGCGACGTTGCCCTGCCCGTGCCGCTCGACATGGTCTTTACCTACCGTGTCCCAGCCGAGACCACTCCGGTGGTCGGCGGCCGCGTGCTCGTGCCCTTCCGCCAGCAGCGCATTGACCGGCATCGTGGTTGAACTGCACGACCGCAAACCTTCTGTCACAACCAAGCCCGTCCTGAGCGTGCTCGACGTCTCGCCTGTGCTCGATGATCAACTGCTCCGCCTCGGCCGCTGGATTGCCGATTACTATCTCGCTCCGCTGGGAGAAGTTTTCCGTACCATGCTGCCGCTGAATGCGGAATTCAAACGTGGCGTCGCTTACCGCATCACAGAAGAAGGCCGACTGGCGCTGCATCTGGCCGGAATGTCAGGATCGTCTGCCCGTTCGCACCGGACTCCGGAAGAGCAAGCCGCCGAGTTCCGTGTGCTTGGATTATCTGGCTGCACAAGAGTCCGCGCCGGGAGAGGCCGCTCAAGTCCGCGAGGAAAGCCTGCGCTCCGCCACTCGCGTCTCAAAATTAGTCCTCAGCGGCATGGTGCGAAAGAAGTGGCTTGTGCGTGAGGATATTTCCGCTGTCCGGGATGCAACCCGCACAATCAAGATCGCGGTGCTCAAATCCGCCGAAGGCAAGTTGAACGACAACCAACGCCAACTCGTTGAGACGCTCGCCGCTTCTGGGGGCCGGGTTCCCGCAGAGGCGCTGCAAGCGCTCGAAATCCCACGAACGACTCTTGGCACGCTGGTCAGGCGGGGTCTTGTTGAAATCGTCGAAGAGCCAGCCGACTTCGCCATCTCGCAGAGCAAGCCGCGGCCGTCCTTTCGAATTCGATTTCAATTCAGCACAGCAGGCCGCACTGAACCGCCTGCGCGAAGCGGTTGCAGCTCGTAAGTTTTCCGGTATTCTTTTGCACGGCGTAACCGGCTCTGGCAAAACTGCGGTTTATCTCGCAGGCATGCGTGCGGTGCTGGATGCCGGACGCTCCGCCATTCTTCTTGTCCCTGAAATCGGCCTCACGCCCGCAGTTGCCGCCGATCTGCACCAGATGTTTGGCGACGAAGTCGCCATCCTGCACTCTGCACTTTCCGATAAAGAGCGAGCGCAGCAATGGCACCGCATCAAGAGTGGAGAAGCGCGCATGGTCGTTGGCACGCGTTCGGCGGTCTTCGCGCCGGTTGCCGACCTCGCGCTGATCATTGTCGACGAAGAGCATGATTCGTCCTACAAACAAGAGGAGACGCCTCGCTACCATGCCCGCGACATTGCAGTGGTGCGGGCCAAGATGGCGAATGCCGTCGTGGTCCTCGGGTCGGCGACGCCGTCGCTGGAATCATATTTCAACGCCAAGAAGAATAAATATGCTTTGATCGAATTGCCCGACCGCGTAGAGCAGCGCCCGCTGCCGGAAGTCGAAATCATCGACATGCGCCAGGAGTTTCAGGAAACCGGCACACGAGCAGGTCATTTCGCGCAAACTGGCGGCCGAGATCAAAGAGCGCTTCGAGCGCAAAGAGCAGGTCATGGTGCTGCTGAATCGGCGCGGATATTCTCCCGTGGTGCTGTGCCGCACCTGTGGCAAGACTCTGCAATGCCGCAACTGCGCAATTTCGATGACGCATCACAAGCGCGAGCACAAGATGGTGTGTCACTACTGTGGATTCGTAGCACCGGTGCCGAAAGCTTGTGCCGAGTGTGGCAGCGAGTATGTATATTTTCTCGGCACTGGCTCGGAGAAGCTGGAGGAGTTGCTGCACGGCATGTTTCCGCAGGCGCGCATCGCCCGCCTCGATCGAGATACGGTTCACGGACACGAAGACTTCGAGCGCACGCTGAACGCACTGAGCGAAGGCGAACTCGACTTGCTTGTCGGAACGCAGATGATCGCCAAGGGCCACGACATTCACGGCGTCACCTTAGTCGGCGTGGTTGGCGCCGACAGCGCCTTGGGGTTGCCCGACTTCCGCGCCGCCGAGCGCACGTTTCAACTCCTCACGCAGGTCGCCGGGCGTGCCGGACGCGGCCAATCTCCCGGCAAAGTGATTCTGCAAACTTACTTTCAGGATCACTATGCCGTGCAATTCGCCGCGCGTCATGATTTCACTGGATTCTACGAAAAAGAGTTACGCTTCCGCAGTTGGATGCACTATCCCCCATACTCTGCCCTGGCAAATGTTCTGATCCGCAGCAATAAACTTGATGAAGCGCTCGAGTGGTCGGGCACACTGGGAAAGTGGTTCGAGCAGCATCGGCATGAAGGCGTGCGCGTGCTCGGCCCGGCCACCGCGCCCATTGTGCGGCTGAAGCGCGATTACCGCTATCACTTCGTGCTGAAGTCGCCGAGCCGCGAGAAGCTCAACGCGACGTTGCGCGCCATGCTGGCCTACGCATCGAAGCAGAAGATTCCGCGCACGCAGGTGATCGTCGATGTAGATGCAATTTGGCTGATGTGAAGTGAAGGAATCATTGCACTATTTCGCGCGGGAGATGTTTCCTCGAATTACCACGACGGACGCCGCCGGCAAGTCATACATGGTGCTCTTCTCCGCATTCAACGTTGTGCGCAGAATCGGACCGTCGGGATCAGCATGGCCCACGGATGTAGGCACGATCGTGCGTCCACCACTGGTCTCCGCGTGCGCCATGAAGCGCGTTTGTGCCGGATGCCATTGATACTGCGCGCTTCCGAAAGTTGAAACTTCGAGCGGTCCGGCGAAAATGCTCTCCTTGTCCGCCGCTCCATTGAACACAATCCGCACCCGGTGTGCGTTCTGCTGGTCGCGATTCACCGCCATCACTGCCCACCTTCCATCAGGATGCTTCACCGCATACGCGGTCACCAATGCATGATCGGCTCCGTCCTCGACGTCGCTGCTTGCAGCAAACACCTGATGCTCTCCAGCGCCGGGCTGCACCCAATCCAGATTAATCAACTGCGCCACGAAAAATTGTGCCAGCGGTTGCTGAATCTGATAATTGTTATCGACCGTGAACATTCCAAATGTTCCGGGAGAATTGCTGCATCCCGGTTCCATTTGCAGCGGCAGATAATGAAAGAAGTAAACGCCCTTCCCCCCGGAGTTCAGGAACGTCCCAATGTAATCCGCCAGCCAGACGCCCGCGAAAATATCCTGATAAGTTTCGCTCGCGCCCGACGAGAGATTTCCCTCGGTGATGAACATGGGCATGTCGGCCGGAATCCCGTCTTCATGCCACACCTGCATGATGTGGCTCATCAACTCGGGTTCCTCATAAAGCACGCCCCACGGCGTTTTGCAGGGATCGTACGGATAATGCTCGAACGAAAAGTACGCGAGATCGTTCATACGTTCATGCTGCTTCAAATAATCAACGAACCGTTCTGTCCACGAAACTTTTCCATTCGCGTCCGGCCATACTTCGATGTCCTTATTCACGCCCTGAAACGACGGTCCGCCCAGCTTTAACGAGGGATCCACGCGATGAATCGCCGTCGCCCACTGCAGATAGAGCGCGGCATAATCCTCCGGCAGCATGTACTGGCCGTCGGCCTCCTCACCCATCTCCACGTACGAGATTGGGTAGCCGCGCTTTTTCAAATATGCAATCTCCGCCACCGCATTGTCGGGAGTGTCATACAACATCGCGACCGGGACCATGGCGGGCAAGCCGCGGGTCACGCCGCTGGTGAAGAACAGATCAAATCCCATCTGCGCCTGCCGCGTCGACCCCAGATCTGAAGCCTGATGCCAGGGATCAACCGAGGAGCAGTATGTCGTCGTCTGCTCCTGATCCGGCGTATGCCGCAGAATGTCGTGAAACGCTCCGTCGTCCGTGATGGTACCGAGATAAAGTTC
>CAWJBH010000008.1:0-123781 GCA_963841125.1 uncultured Acidobacteriaceae bacterium | reverse complement strand
ATGGTGTACTGCTTGTAATCCAGGACTGAATTCAATCCTTTGTGCAGATGGGGAACGTGGTAACCGCCGTCGAGGTACTTGTCGACAAAGACCTTCCAGTTGCAATGAATATTGTAGGTGCGGCGATCGAAGTACCGAAGTTTGCCGATGTCGAAGGCGCGACTCGACGGACGAGGCCGCCCAGAAATTCCGCGAGCGGCGCAGCGTCGTCGTCGAGATTGATGAAGACAAAACACTCCCAGGTTTCGACTCGACGGGGATGAACCCATTCTGAGCGCGGTCGAAATTCTCGACTCCTTCGAACTCGGGCATCCCTTTCAGAGAGCCATCAAGGCCGTAGTTCCAGCCGTGATAGGGACAATGCAAGAGTGCGGCTTGGCCGCAGGGTTCGGTTACAACGGCAGCAGCGTGGTGACGGCAAACGTTGTAAAAGCCGCGCAGGACACCGTCATTGCCGCGCACTACAACGACGGGCTCATCGGCGACGGTAGCCCGACGAACTGCCCCGGTGTTTTCAGTTGATCGGCTCGCGCGACGAGTTGCCAGGTTTTGCTGAAAACGCTGAGGCGCTCGAGTTCCGCGATACGGGGATCGACGTACCAAGCTGCGGGAATAGTTGAGGCCTGGGCCAGTGGGGCACGGTGGTTGTAACCGGAAATCTGTTCGATGGAAGGTCGCATGATCCGATTTTTCTTGCTGTGGAGATACTATCTATCCGTGTCGCCGGTGACAACGAAGGAACGAACCGAGGGGGCAAAATCGAGGTAGCGAATTGGGGTGGTAAGGTTAATGACGAGCAGGCTCAAGCGAGCCTGCTCGATTTAATTTGGGAACAATTAGCCGGCGGTTCGCAACCGCGCTCTTCCGCGTGTACCAGGGGAGCATCCGCCAGGTGCTCGCTGAGAAACCAGACCTGCAATCCATTGGCCCGAATACATCCCTAACAGCCATATCGTTGGTTCATCGTCGCCGAACTTGTCGGCACGCTCGGCAACTCTCGGCAATGCCCGATGATGATCTGGTGGGCGTCCAGCAAGCGGGAAATCTGCACAGGGACTTCTTTCCTGCCCGCGGCGGACGCGCGATGCGCGTGGTCTCGGCCACGTCGGCAGCCATGGCGATCGAGCACGCCAGAACTGATCGCTTGCGCGATCGTGTCACGATCTCGACTGTTCTCCATAATGCTTGTCGAACAGGAGATGGAGCTGATAAAAGGTCGGTCCCGCGACTTGCCAATGCGATTTCTTATAGAGATCGCGCAGGGTATCGTGTCGGCTAGCAACAGGTTGAGTTGTTCGGTCATTTCCAGACGGACCGGCTCTTCAAGATCGAGGGCAACATGTGCGAGACGGTGCCATACGCTTGAATTTCAGGGGCGCTCTGGTGAAGCCGTGGCTTGGCGAGCGTTTATCCTTGCACGGCGGTGGTTTCTTTGGCGTTGCGATCTTTCTTGGCCATAAATAGTGTTCTCCTCGCTTAGATATCTCATTTGCAGCTTAACAAACCTTCGGCCCCTCTTCGATGCCCGGAACCGGCGCCCGGGATAGCGGTAAGCCCGGCGAGAGATAGATTTTAGGCCGAAATCAGCCAAGAATGGGCGATTAATAAAGCGGCGGGTCGGGGAATATGGGGTATCATTGAAGACATGCCCTATATCCTCGAACACCTTACTAGCCTTTGTCAGGAAATCACGGATCTTGCAACATGAACGCCCGGTCCGCCGCCAAGAGCGCGGATAGCCAGATCGACCAATCGGCGGTAGAAATGCGCGCCAACCGCCTGGTGGAGATCAAGAAGGAATTGTCCCAGATGCTCAACCGACCCGAAGAATCCCGCTGTCTGGTGGGAAAAGGGTGGCCGCCGGAGTCGCATCGCTTAGCCGCGCCGGCTCAGAGAGATTTGTTGTTGCCTTCATTGGACCTTGGTCTCGTGAGGGCTTTTGTTTTGTGTGCGCCGCGCTGGATTAATATGGCGCGACCAAAAACGGTTGGGAAAACTCACGAGTGCTTCCGGTGAGGCGGAAGAGCGGCGCTTTCAGCGCCCATACCGCTGCACGATACAAGCAGGGCTTTGGCCCAGCGCTCACCGCCGACACAACCTGATATCGGCGAAAAGCCAGATTTTGGGGTGGAGCAGTGCCTCCGGCGCTGCGTTAAAGGCTTTGTTTTCAGAAACGGCTTCAGCCGCTGAGGGGAAAGAAGCTTTAGCGGCCGAGCGATTGCGCGGCGGCGGTAAGGGCGGCGGCGAATCCTTTGGAGCTTGGCGCTCCGCCTTGGGCAAGGTCTTTGCTGCCTCCGCCTCGTCCTTCCAGTTTAGCCATGGTTTCTTTCAGCAGCGCTCCATGTCGTGGGGCTGGCCAGCGGATTGAGCGAAGACGAGCGCGGGCTGCGGTGACTCGGTGGCGAGCAGCGCGATCACAATGGGGGATTGGCGGGTTAGCTTCTGCGCCACCAACTTGAGGAAGTTGAGGTCGCCGTCGGCGAATGTACGGACTATTACTTTACGGCCCTGAGCTTCGGGCGTCTCCGTCAGAAGAGCCGTGGCCTGCGCTTCGGCAAGTTCGTCCTGCGAGTGCTCAATCTGCTTGCGCAGCGATCTGATCTCGTCGAGAGACTTGCGGGCTTGCTGCGGAACGTCGTAGATGTTGGCGGAAAACAGTGCGGCGGTTTGAGTCAGCGTGTTGAAATCGCGGCGGGCAGTGGTAACGGCACGCTGGCCGGCGACGAATTCGACGCGATATCCCTGGCGAACTTTCTCGGCCTTCCGCAGGAAGACGCCGCCAATCTGTCCTGTCTGGTTCACATGCGTACCGCCGCAGGCAGAGAGATCCCAGTCGCGAATGTGGATGAGGCGCAGTTGGTCGCGCTCGGCGGGAGGAAGTTTGCGCAAGCCGAGCTTCGCGGCTTCGTCAGGAGTTACGAACTGGATGTCGACGGAACGATTCTCGAGAACGATTTCGTTGGCCATACCTTCAGCCGATTCGATCTGCTCTTTGCTGAGCGAGGGCGTGTCCAAATCAATGGAGCAGTAATCATCGGCCATGTGGAACGAGACAGTGGGCATGTCGAATAGGCGCACGAAGGCGGCGGAAAGGACGTGCTGAGCTGAGTGTTGCTGCATGTGGTCGCGGCGGCGGGCGGGGTCGATTTCGCCGTGAATGCGGGCTCCACGCTGCACATCCTTGAGCGACGCCTCCAGATAGTGGACAACATGGCCGTCTTCAGTGTCGGCAACCTCAGTAACGCGGAATTTCGCATCGGCGAAGGCTAACCAGCCGGTATCGTGGATCTGGCCTCCGCTGGTGGGGTAGAAAGCCGTGCGATCGAGAATGAGCGCCGGGCGCGGAGTCTCGACCACCGAGCGAACCTCGGCGTTAAAGCTGTATAGAAAAGAATCGTGGTAGTAGAGGCGGTCGGTCATGCTTTCTTCAGCATAGGCATTGAGAAGACGGTTATCAAGTCATTGTGATCAGTGGTCCCTCCTCAGTTTGGAATCCAGCCTTCGATGTTATCTTTAGCTTTTGCTCTTTACTGTTACTTTGGAAAAAGCATCTCCATCTATGGACGTTCTCAAAACGCTTTTTGAGCAGCATTTCCACTCACCGGCGGGTCTGCCGCAACCGGTGTCAGGGTCAGCTTGGCGGTTCGGGACGTAATATTTTCCGGCTGGCCAGCGAAAAAGTCAGCGCGATTGGCATTCTGTATGAGCGTGCGCGAAGAAAACGTCGCTTTCCTCGAATTTTCCCGGCATTTTCGGCGGCACGGCCTGCCCGTGCCGGAAATTTACGCGGAAGATTTGAGCCAGGGCGCTTATCTCGAAGAAGACCTGGGCGACACGACGCTTTTTGAGTTTCTTTCGAACAATCGCGCCGGCGAGAACATTGCTCCGCGAAGCGGTGGAAGCGTATCGCAAAGTTGTGGCCGTGTTGCCGCGCTTTCAGATCGAAGCTGGCCGCGATCTGAATTACAAAGTCTGCTATCCGCGAGCCAGTTTCGATCGGCAGTCCATCGCCTGGGATTTGAATTATTTCAAATATTATTTTCTCCGGCTCGCCGGCATCCCCTTCAACGAACAATCGCTGGAAGACGATTTCGACCGCTTAACGAAGTTCCTGTTGAGCGCCGACCGCGATTATTTCCTCTATCGCGATTTTCAGTCGCGCAACATCATGTTGCGCGATGGCCATCCATTTTTCGTCGATTATCAAGGCGGCCGCAAAGGCGCGCTGCAATACGACATCGCTTCCCTTCTTGTACGATGCCAAGGCCGATCTGCCGCCGGATTTGCGCCAGCAGTTGCTCGATCTCTATCTCGACCGGCTCGCCGATTTCATCGCACTCGAGCGCGAAGCGTTCATGCATCATTACTATGCCTACGTTTACGTCCGCATCATGCAGGCGCTGGGCGCTTATGGGTTTCGCGGCTTTTATGAGCGCAAAGCTCATTTTCTGCAAAGCGTGCCGTACGCGCTGAAAAACGTGCGCTGGCTGCTGCAGCAACGTCGAGCTCCCGATCGCGCTGCCCACGCTGATGGACGCGTTCACGAGCATGGTGGCCTCGGAGAAATTGCAGAGCCTGCTCCGAGGCTTCACTGCCAGGACACCGCAGAAATCTGACCTCGGTGCGTGAGATTTTCAGTTTTTCATTTCACCGAGGCGTGCCGAAAGACGAGAGCGGCAACGGCGGCGGATTCGTTTTCGATGCCCGCAGCCTACCGAATCCCGGCCGCGAAGAACGATTCAAGGCCCTTACGGGCAAAGACGCGCCGGTGATCGACTATCTCAATCAGCAAGAAAGCGTGCATCAGTTTCTCGCCAGCGCGATGTCGCTGGTGGATGCCAGTGTCAGCGACTTATCAGAGTCGCGGCTTCACGAGCCTGACGGTGTCGTTCGGCTGCACCGGCGGCCAGCATCGCTCGGTCTATTTCGCGGAGCAATTGGCGAAGCATCTGCGCGGACAGGAACGGCGTGGAAGTGGTGGTGCGGCATCTCGAGTTGGAGAATCTGGAGCAAATGAAAGCGATGATTTTGGCCGCCGGCCTCGGCACGCGCTTGCGGCCGCTCACCGACGATCGCCCCAAGGCGCTGGTGGAAGTCGCCGGCCGCACGATGCTGGAGATCACGCTCTCGCGCTTGCGCGCTTTCGGAGTTCGCGAAGTGATTATCAATGTGCATCACTTCGCTGACATGATTCGTCGATTATCTGAAAGCGAACGATAACTTCGGCATGCGCATTGAAATTTCTCGCGAGGAAGTCTTGCTCGACACCGGCGGCGGCCTGAAAAAAGCCGCCTATTTCTTTCTCGAGGATTCCAGCGGTTCTGGACGAGCCATTCATTTTGCACAATGTCGATGTCATCAGCACGATTGATCTGCGGCGCATGGTGCAATTTCACACCGAAAATCAGGCTCTCGCCACGCTTGCTGTGCAAGACCGCGAAGACATCTCGATACCTGCTTTTCGACGAGCAACTTCAGCTTTGCGGCCGGCGATCCGGGCACGATCAGACAAGATGAATTTGTTCGCTCCTCCGACAGTTCGTGCAGGCCCTGGCTTTTTCCGGCATCCACGTTATTTCTCCTCGTTTTTTTGCGCATGATGACCGAAGAAGGCGCGTTCTCCATCATCACTTCCTATCTGCGTCTTGCCGCGTTCGGGGAAAAGATCCTCGCATTTCGAGCCGATGAATATTATTGGCGCGATCTCGGCAGGCCGGAAAATGTGGAGCAGGCAGAGCGCGACTTAAAGAACCAACTTTTTCTCTAGAGTGGCTACTACGACGCCACTCCAAACCTTCGGACAGGCAGAAACCATCGCCAACTGACCGGGGGATAGTGATAGCCGTGTATGCCAATGACGACGACGCCGATCTGGTGAAGTGAAAGTCGGAAAACAGCAATCCACCGGGCGGCACGTCAGCTGGTAGCCTTGAACTTCGCGACGATAGCCGTGATGTCGTCGTGTTGTTCCTGAAAACTAAATCGCCGAACACGATCCACAATTGCGGTTAACAGAGCCTCGCACGGCAGATCCTGATGTTGCTGAAGCGATTCAATCAGGCACCGCTCGCCAAATTCCTCCCCTCGCTCGTTGCAGGCTTCGGTGATGCCATCAGTGTAAAGCGCAAGCACGTCCCCGGGAGAGAGCCTTTGCTCCCGCATCGAGCAATTCCAGTCCCTGAACAGCCCGAGCAGCGTACTGGTGGACTCGAGCCGATCCACCTTGCCGTCGCGCTCTTACTAAAAGACCTGACAAATGGCCGCAATTGACGTAACGCAGTCGCCCCGCTGCCTCGTCGTAATCGGCAAACAAAAGCGAGGCATAGGCACTGTCGCCGGTATTGTCATAGAACAGGCGGTTCACCGACCGAAACAACACCTCGGGCTGGTCGAAGGCCCGCGCCGACTGGCTCCGCACGCTGGCCTGCAAATTCGCCATCAGCAGAGCCGCGGCGATCCCCTTGCCGGAAACATCGCCGATGATCAACCCCAGCCGTTGCGGCCCGAGATTCAGAAAATCGAAATAATCTCCTCCCACCTGGCGCGCCTGCAGGCAGATACCCGCGTACTCTATCGTTTTCAACTGCGGCTGAATCTGCGGAAACAAACGCGCCTGCACCTGCCGTGCTATTTCGAGTTCCTGGACGCTGCGGCGTTCGGATTCGAGTTTCTCGGCGTGCGCCCGCCGGCGCAATTCCAGGCTTTGCCTCACCTCATCGAAGCCTTCCAGGCCAAACGCATTCCCGTCCGGATCCTCGAAACGCGCATAGGTGCCGCCCCAGCCCGGGGTCTCCGGAGCAGCTAAGAAACGAACACCGCGTTCGCTCCATTCTTTGTACTTCGCCTGGACATCTTCGGTCATGAACAGGACCCAACGGTAGCCGCCAATCAGTTTGTATTCCGGCTGGTCGGGCTTTGGTTCCACCAGCGCCAGATTCGCGCTACCGTCGGGAGGCGCAACTTCGATCCAGCGTTCGCCGGTCGGAAGGCTGCGTTGTTCTGTGATGAGTTCGAAGCCCAACTGTTGCATGTAGAACCGCTTACTCACGTCCAGATCGCGGACGAAAACGACGATGTCCTGGATGGACAGGTAGGGCTCTTCGCGGCCCGGGCGAAGCACGGTCCGGTTCGCCCACGAGAGAAAGGTGTCGCTGGCCATCGGCGTGAATTATAACCGCCCTGATAGGTCTTGAGCTCAGCGTTTACACTCAACTACGGGTCAATAGATCAATGAGTGCTGTGGGATCTATCGCCACGTGACAGATGGCTTCCCCTGGCTGCCAGCGATTTATGTTGCAACGGCAACATAGATATGTTGCAATAGCAACATGGAGGTGATTAAGCCATGAATGAAGTCCTGGATGCGATCTTCCAAAGGCGAGCAGTTAAGGTCTTTGAACCCGTTGAAATTTCCGAGGGACTGCGCGAGCAAATTCTCAATGCAGCCCGCTATGCTCCCTCAAGCTTTAACAGCCAGCCTTACAAGTTTTACTGGGTGGGCTCGGGGGCAAAGAAGGACGCGGTGGCGAAACTGTGCCTCGGACAGAAGCCCGCGGAAACCGCCTCCGCATTGGTCGTGGCCGTTGCCGACCTCGGGTCGCTATCAACCACGGCGCAAGGCCAGTTGGAGTGGATGCGCAGAAGCAACTTCACCGAGGAAAAAATTCGCGGCTACAAGCGGAATGCAAAGATCGGCCGGATCCTGTTCATGCCGGGGCCATTCGGCATGTTTGCTGCGATCAAGCGGGCCTTGTTCCGGCTGCTAAATCTGCGAATGGTGATCGGGATGCCGCCGCTCTCCCGGCAGGACTTGTTCAAGTGGGCGACGAAAAGTACATCGTTGGCTTGCCAGAATCTGATGATCGCTGCCGAAGCGCTGGGCGTGAACACTTGTCCGATGGAAGGCTTTGATGGCCGCAGGCTCTCTCAATATCTGGGATTGTCCGGCCAGCACCAGGAGATTGTGATGGTGATTGCGATCGGGAAAAAATCACGTACCCACAGTGAGCCACCTCAGTGGCGAAGACCCCTCGATGCAACGGTGACCGTCCTGTGAACATCCTCCCTGGGAAAGAGGTTCCCGATGACATTTTGAAGGACTCGGTACTGGCCCATATCGCAGCGGCGTATTTCTCGGTGGGAAAGAGACTCGAGCGAAAAACCCGGTGCTCGGCGACACGCGGCTTTATCCTGTCGACATTGCGCGGGGGAACGGCGCTGAATTCGAATCAGATCGCCACGCTCCTGGCTTTCGACCGGACGGTCGTGCACCGGGCTATCAAGTCGCTGGCCGAGGAAGGACTCGTATCGGAGCACAGGGAAAAATCGGGCCGAGCAATTCGAGTCCAGCTAACGGCCAAAGGGAGGCAGTACCGAGAACGGCTCATCAAAGCTCGGGTGACCGCCGATGAGAGTGTCCGCCGGCAAATGACCTCGGAGGAGCGCGAGACGCTTCTTCGGCTTCTGAAGCTAGTTGCGGAATGTGAGTTCTGATGGACGGGTTTGCCTTGGGCCAAGATGGCCAAGACCGTTTTGGCAAGGCAGGAAATCTCTACGGCACCACCATTGGCGGGTATCACAATGAGTGCGACACTGAGGCCTACTGTGGTAGTGTTTTCAAGCTGTCTCCTTCAAAAAGCGGCTGGCAGTTCAAGGCGAGTATCTGATTCCAAACACCTGGGCCCCGGCCTCGGGCGGGGTCGTCCTCGACCATGTTGGCAATATTTTCGGAATCGCAAACGAAGAGCACTACCGTTTTGTAGGCGAGGCGTACGAAGTCATCCCGTGAAACGAATTTCAGGGCGCTCATTTGTTTGAACTGGAGGGCTTGGCTGCGTCAAGTGGGCGCGCTCGCAACGCCTCCACGCGGCTACTTCAAACCGTCGACGACGTAAAGATCGGAGAGGGTTCGGATGTAACCGTAGATGTAAGCCCTGGCGTCTGGCGTGATTGTGATTCCGCGGATCGTATCGATTCCGGCGGAATCGGCTGGCACCAGTTCCCTCCAGAGCTTCCTTTTCCCAGTGGACAACTCGAGCTCTTCCACTTTGGCAGGAATTTCTCCGAAGCGGAAAACATAGAGCGAGCGGCCGTCGGCAGACCATCCTGTGGGCGCCACATCGCTAGTGTTGCCCGCGACGGCCACAGGTTCGCCACCGCCGACTGGATAAAGGTAAATCTTATGATCCGGGCCGACGCCCGCGGCAAAATCTCCTTTCGGAGAGACCACAAAGAAAGGGCTCACTCCTTCGGAGCTGATGGGGCGCGGCTTTCCTTCCTCGGGATTTTCCACGTAAAGGCGAACGGCGTGGCCAGCATCGTTGCCGGAGAACACGATTTGCTTCCCGTCGGGGAGCCAACGCGCCCAGAGATGGTTCATAGAATCGTGGGCGAGGGGTTTGGCCTCGCCGACCCCGGTTGGAAGCTGAAACAGCGGGGGCGAAGCGATATTGGGCCGCGCTAGCGCCCACTTCCCATCTGGTGACAAGCTTGTGCCATAACCCTCACTTAGACGAATGGCTGGCGAGCCGTCGGTCTTGCGCATGTAGACCGCGTATTTTGGTCCTCCACCTTCGCCGGTTTCGGAAAAAAGCACAGTTCGGCCGTCGGCAGACAAATCGCCGGGCGCCGTCCAGTCCAGCCAGGACAAATCACGCTCTTTGGTTTCGCCAGGAGCGAGGCCGACCATTCCGGCGCGGTCGTTGCCGCGGGTCAGCAGCACATTGCCGACGCGGTCGACATCGAGCAAGGTCAACTCTCCGGGAACGCGCGCGAGCAGTCTTACCGTGCCCGAGAGAGTAACGGCGTAAAGCGAGCGGTCGCCGCCGGTTCGGGTTGCGGTAAACCAGATCTCATCTCCGCTGGGCGACCAGGCGATGCCCTGAATGCTGTCCCAGCCGGTGGAAAGCGTTGTCTTTTTCCCAGCCAGATTAACCACGGCGACCTCGCCGCCATCGTCGCCGAGCTCGGGATGATCAATGAAAGCAATAGTGTCCGCTTTCGGGGAAATGCGAAGATGACCAATCCATCCATCGGCCTGGTAGAGCACCTTGCCAGGGGAAACTCCAGGCTATGCCGGCCTCGTTCCTGGCGCACAATCGCGAGGGTCGTTCCATCGGGAGCCCAATCGGCCCATTCAACGTTGTCCATGACTTCCCGCGGCGCGCCGCCGACCAAGGGAACTCGCGCGAGTGTCCCGGAATAAAGAAATTGGGCAACGGGATGGCTTCGCAGCGAAAGCGCCATCTCGCCCGAAGCCGAGACGGCCAGCACGTCAGCCCCCGCAGGTTCCAGTTCATGCGACTCAGGACTTTCAGGACGCGTGGTGAAGAGCTGTAAGGACTTGCCTTCCCACGCCGCGCTGTAAATGATCGTCTTACCATCGGGAGCGAAACGTGCTGCGTGAACCATACCGCGGCGGAAGGTGAGTGGATGGTATGCCGGCAATGCGACTTGCGCCGGCGCACGTTGCCACAGGACTTTTCCAGCGGCGACGCCGGCGATTAGCGCGATGGCAGCGGCGACGAACACCGTCATTGGCACGCGTCTTCGTGATGCCGCAGTCTCAACGGCCGGGGTCACTGCCGGCCCCAACATAGCTGCAGTTGCAGCCCCGGCCCGAACCCGCGATGTATCCAGAGAGCGCTTGATGCGCTTCAAGTCTCCGCGCAATTCGGCCGCAGTCTGATAACGAAACTCTCGTTCTTTCTCAATCGCTTTGAAAATCACTTCCTCAAGCTTAGGAGGAATTGCCGGGTTCGCGATCGAGGGAGACGCCGGGGTGCGGTTCAGAATGGCCTCAGAGATCACACCGCTGCTGCTTCCCGGAAATGCCAGGCTTCCCGTGGACATTTCGTAGAGCACCGAGCCGAACGCAAACAGATCGGTGCGCGGATCAAGTTCTTCGGCGCGAACCTGTTCTGGCGACATATAGGCCACGGTTCCTATTGTGGAGCCGGGCGTGGTCATCATGGCGTTTTCGGTCGCGGTTTGCAGAACGGATTCCGAACTTCCGTTGCGGCTTCCCGGTGACAGCTTTGCTAATCCGAAATCCAATAGCTTGGCCTGCCCCCGCTTGGTGACGAAGATGTTCGCCGGCTTGATGTCGCGATGAATGATTCCCTTGGAGTGCGCGGCATCAAGCGCGTCGGCAATCTCAATCGCCAGATTGAGCAGCGTCTCCGTATCGATGGGCCGGCCATCGATACGGTGTTTCAGCGTCTGGCCTTCCAGCAACTCCATGACGATGAAAGTCTGGCCATTTTCTTCGTCAATTTCGTGGATGGTGCAGATGTTCGGATGGTTCAGCGCCGATGCGGCGCGCGCTTCCCGCTGAAAGCGATCCAGAGCCTGGCGATCTTTGGCAAGTTCCTCAGGCAGAAACTTGAGCGCGACGAAGCGGCCC
The DNA here is from genome assembly GCA_963841125.1 of uncultured Acidobacteriaceae bacterium. Classification (GTDB taxonomy): domain Bacteria; phylum Acidobacteriota; class Terriglobia; order Terriglobales; family Acidobacteriaceae; genus Sulfotelmatobacter. The sequence goes on along the minus strand of CAWJBH010000008.1, from coordinate 112,377 downwards.
AGTTTGACGTCCTCGGCCCGGTAAACGACGCCCATACCGCCGCCGCCCAATCTCTCCACAATGCGGTAATGCGAGATAGTCTTGCCGATCATGATCTTGCCGATCCGGTCTCGCCGATCATGGTCTTGCCAATCAAATGAGAGCACGCTCCGTGCGCGACCATATTAGGGGCGAAGCTGCGGCAAGTCAATGAGCACCGGCACAAACAGAGATTCGGGATCAGCAGAACATGTTGCCAGATAGGTTTGCGAAACCAAAGCCTCATCGAAAAAGCATATCCTCAGGTCTAGTGAGCAGTCTTGCCCATTGCGGCAACGGCATGAGCTGCAGCGAGGCGCACTGAAAACTTGTCGTCGTTTCCGCAGCTGATCACTGTAGTTTGGTTGGGATATTCTCTTACCCAGATTACTCGTTCGGGGTTCACAAAGACTTCCATGCCGTCCACATCTTCAAACATTACAAATTCCATAATGCGCCCTTTCGTTATCCCTTCATTATCGATGTTGAGTTGTTCGTTGACAGCTCTCCCCTGTCATCGAGTTGCCAATTCCAGATTGGTGAATTCTCGATCGTTAGGCCGGGGATGACACGAGCTCCGAGAATTTGCCGAGGTCAATGTTTCCTCCGCTGACGACGCACACGATTTTGCCGCTTCCGGCTTTCCCACTGAGTCCGGCGGCAACGGCGCATGCAGCAGCGCCTTCGCAGATCACGTGATTCCGGGCCGCAACGATCGTCATCGCTTTGCGGGTTTCTTCCAGCGTGGTAACGATCGATCCCGCCAAAAGACGGCTGGCCAACGTCCACATGCTGGGCAACACAGATTTGCCGCCGCAGCCGTCCACAAAACTCGCTTTCCAGTCCGGAAACTTCTGCGCTGAACCCTTTAGGAACGACAGATGCAGCGGCGCGGCCGTCTCCGGCTCGGCAGCAAATACTTTCACTCCCGGTTTAAGCGCGGACGTGGCCGATGCAATGCCGCAACTGAGGCCGCCTCCACCGAATCCGGCCACAATCGCAGTGACCTCCGGCAAGTCTTCCAAGATTTCCAGACCGCAGGTTGCATTGCCCGCAATGAAGTCGTCGTCGTCAAAGGGATGAACAAAGGCACCGTGAAACGCCGGATGCTTGCGTTCAATCACTGCGGTCCAACACTCGTCCATGGACGCCTGACGAATGCCTGCGCCCAACCGCTTGATGGCATCGAGCTTCGCGGCCGGGGCAGTGTCCATAACCAGAACGTCGCAGCGAGTTCCGAGGATCCGGGCCGCGAGCGCCACTCCCTGCGCGGCGTTGCCTGCGCTGATGGTCCACACGCCTCTTGCCCTGTCTTCCGGACTCAGCAGCGAGATCGCGTTGTAAGCTCCACGCAGTTTGAACGAACCGATCGGCTGGAACGATTCGAGCTTGAGATAAATCTCGGCGGGAGCGTCGTCGTAATACAAACGAACCAGCGGCGTCCGTACCCCGGCCTGATAAACGCGCTGGCGAGCCGCCAGAATCGAGTCGATGGAAATCGCGCGGTCGGCGCGGTTATGGGCTTTCGTAGTTGTCATGTTAGAGGTGTCTGGAATTCTACTACGCTTCAGGAACCACTCTCTTACGAGAATCAACGAGTTACCGGCGACGTCTCGCCATCCAAGTTATGCTGACCGGAATTTCTCGAGTGGAATAGTTTTTCCCTTTTCTGTGGATAGAGATTCCTTTCCACTCGGATTCTTGATTACGGTCGTAATGCCCAAGGTAACCGCAAAAGTAATCGTGCGGCAAGGCGATGTTTGCCAAGTTCTCCTCTTCCGCGGGAGCTGAAGCTCGACCTAAGGTGTCTCCCTTCAAGAGATTGCGAGATGCAAATTAGCATCGAACGGGCCCGGACGGCTTCGAACGCAGCGCAATTCGGCAGCTGGCATCGCGATTGCACTTCTCCAGACGTTAGACCGGGAAAGGTGCGGCCACAGGCCACAATCTTGGCAATCTTAAAGAAGCAATGGAAGCTGATATCTCTCGCGTCTGTTGCCGTTATCTCTCTTCTGTCTGTAAGTTGCGGCGGCAGTCCGACGGCAGGTTCAACAAGGTCCGTATCACCTTCCTTGTCTTCGATTACGCTGACTCCGCATGCAGCGTCGGTACTGGTCGGAGTTAGCGAACAATTCACCGCCACATCGAAAGACCAGGACGGCAATTCTATGGCGGGCGGCCCTCTGACATTTGCGAGCAGCAACACGGCAGTAGCCACCATCAATGCCACTGGTTTGGCGACTGCAATAGCGGCCGGTACTTCCACCATCACAGTAGCATCGGACGGCATCAGTACATCTGCGCTGCTTACGGTGACCGCGCCGCCGAACTTCACACTGTCCGTCGCACCCAGCACCCTGACCGTTACTCAAGGGAGCAGTATCGCGAGCACGATTACAGTGAATCCCACAGGCGGCTTCGCGAGCAGCGTCAGCCTGGCCGCCTCGGGCCTGCCCAGCGGAGTGACCGCCTCATTCACTTCAACCAGCGCGACTATGAGCACGTTGACCCTGACGGCGAGCAGCGCGGCGACCATGGGCGCGACCACGGTAGTTATCACCGGCACCTCGGGAGATCTGACGCAGACCGCCGCGATCAACCTCGCGGTTGCTCAGCCTCCCTCGGTATTGACGAAGATCAGCGTTTCACCAGCGTCAGCGTCCATACAAGTCGGGAGCCAGCAAAGTTTCACCGCCGGAGGGTTCGATCAGTACAACAAGCCCCTGAGAGGCATTGCATTCACTTGGGCGACGAACAGCAACTGCGTCAAGCTCAATGGGTCTTCCGCAACAGGCGTATGTCCGGGCACGGCAAGCATTGTTGCTTCGGCACAGGGTGTTAGCAGCTCTCCCGCGTTGTTGACGGTGCTTCCGCCGCCGCCCGCGTTGACGACCATAACTTTGACTCCCGCGAACCCTTCTATTCTTACGACGGGTTCTCAACAGTTTGCTGCCACCGGGGTTGATCAGTACGGAAATCCGATGAGCGGGATCACGTTCACATTCGCGAGCAGCAACTCGAGTGCGGCGACCATCAACGCCGCCGGATTGGCCATCGGCGCAGGTGGGCCTACCGGAGGGACAAGCACCATCACCGCTTCGTCGCAGGGGATCAGTGCCAGCACAACACTGACAACCACCAGGCCCCCAGCCACATTGACGACAATGACCGTAACGCCGTCGACAGCGAAAGTGGCGGCGGGCAGTTCCACATCGTTTGCCGTAACCGGATTAGATCAGTTTGGCTTTCCTATGTCCGGACTCACCTTCACGTGGGTGAGTTCCAATCCAAACATTGCTACCGTAAACGCCCTCAACGGAGAGGGCCAGAACACCGCAACCGCGACTGGCGTCGCGCAGACCGGCGGTACTGTCACCATCACGGCCAGCGCCCAAGGCATAGCTGCACCACCGGTGCAACTGACTGTAACCCCGGCTCCTCCTGCGCTCACAACTATCAGCATCACGCCGACGAATGCGTCGATCGATGCCGGTTCGACTCAAACGTTCACCGCGTCTGGCACGGATCAATTTGGTGCACCGTTCAGTCTCTCTACTGTTCAATTCAGCAGCGAGAATCCAGGCATAGCGACGGTGAACGGCAATGTCGCCACCGGAGTTGCTGCCGGCATCGCGCAAATTACTGCAACGGCCGGCTCGGTGACCGGGCAGGTGTTCTTAACAGTCACAACGCCGCCTCCGCCTCCTGTAGCACCTCCAGTAATTACCCGGCTGTCACCTCCGCTGGCTTTGATAAGCAAAACCGACCTCACGTACCTGACGATCACGGGCAGCAATTTCGCTACTGGGGCCACGGTGAGTTTCGGATCAAACATACTGACCCCCGTTTCCATCAGCTCGAAGACCATAACGGTCACGATTCCGGCCGATGAGCTACAAGCGGCTGCTACCATTCCGGTCACGGTGTCGAACCCAGCGCCCCAGGCGGCGACTTCTGCACCTTTGTCCTTCCTGATCACTGCCAACGGGTTCGTGTCGATTGACTTCGACGATGGGTACCAGTCCATGTACGACAACGGTCTGCCTATCTTCGACGCGGCGGGGATAAAGACCACACAATACATCATCACGGGCAACACGCTCGGCGGTACCATCGTCAATCCTGACCTCGGTCCAGTCGGTGTTGGTAACATCGGGTTCGTCACTTGGGACGAGGTCAAGACGATGGCCGCGAATGGGCACGAGATCGGTGCTCACACCCGGACGCACCAATCCCTATCTACCCTTTGCCAGATACCCGCATGCTCAGTAGCTGACACGTTAACGAACGAGATTAATGGGTCTAAAGCAGATTTGATTGCGCAGGGACTGAATCCCCTTACGTTCGCCTATCCGTATGGGGACTACGGGTACCCTAATAGCGCAATAGGACTGACAGTCCAGAGCGCCGGGTTCCTGGGCGCACGCGACTCCGACACCGGTTACAACGGCCCTCACTCCGGACATGGAAAGATATTGCCCTACTATTTATGGTCCGAGGCTGGAGAGACAGACCTGAATACTACGCTGGCCAACCTGACGGGGTACATCGACTACGCGGTTGCGAACCGGTTGTGGCTGATCGTCCTGCTGCATCGCGTTGACGACAATACACCGGACGACGTGTCTATCAGCATCAGTTCAACCATACTTCAAGGAATGGTGGACCACATCGTGCAGAACAATGTAAATGTCGTCACCAATTCCGAGGGTTTGATTATCGAACACCTCGACGGTCAGACACAGCAGTTTGCATTTCCCGATTAGTAATACAAATTCTTGCGCTGCTCAGAACTTGCAGGCTCTTGTCGTAGCTGTGACGCGTAGGAACAACCTGGCGACTCGCCAGGCGATGCCTGAGCGCCCGACGCAACAAAACGGCTATTTGTCTCCCGTAGAACCGCGCTCGACTCGATGGGCGTTCTGACTGTCTTCCATCAGTTCGCATCTGTGCGCGTCAAATGCCGCTCTAATTTCGATCTCCACCTCGTCCTCTGAACGCTTGTTGGACTTGAACTGGGAATTGCAGCCTTCGCAGACGCCGATGGCTGGCAGCGGAGGCTTTACGATGCGGAGCTTGCGGGTATCCATGATCGAAGTCTATCGCATCGACGCGGCCGGCGTCCTCGCCGGACTCTAGTGGAATGACAAAGGCGATGGCAAGCGAAGCCGCCAAAGGCGAGAGAGCAAAATCTGCTCGCCTGCTTGCGGCGAGCTGCGAGCTGAAGTTACCTGCGGGTCAAGAGTGTACGCAACGCGTGGCCGGTCCCTGCATCTAAATGGCGTGACTTGGCTTGGCCTGAAGCGCGCGGTTGCGTCCACTTATTGTGACGTCAACGAGAATCACACCCTGCAAATGGCGGCGGCGCTCTCCTATTATCTTGTGCTGTCTGTATTCCCTGCTCTGATCCTGTTTCTGGCGGCGGTCGCTTCTCTTCCACTCCCCGGATTGTATAAACAGGTTCTAACTTTGCTGTTCCCGCTCTTGCCTGCAGACACCGCGCTTTCAGTCCAATCCTTACTACTCGACGTCCTGGCCAGCCATCATCGGGCATGGCTCTCATTCGGCACGGTGGGGACCATGTGGATTGCATCCAGCGCATTCGACGCGATGATTGAGGCGCTGGATGTTGCCTATCAGGTTAAAGAGGCACGCCCCTTCTGGAAGACGCGCCTTCTGGCAATCGGGCTCGCCGCAACCACGGGATGTTTGCTCGTCTGCGGGCTCGTCGTGATGATTCTGGGACCGGAGTTCGGCCGCTGGCTCGTCATAAGAATTAATTTCCCTCATCTGGCGGCTCTGTGGCCGGTATTTCACTGGTTCGCGGCAGTCACCGTTGCACTGATTGCCGTAGAGATCATGTATTTCTTGGCGCCGAACGTGAAGCAACGCGTCGGAGCGACGCTGCCGGGCGCCATGGTCGCCGTATCGTGCTGGATTGGGCTCTCCTATTTGCTGGGATTTTATTTTCGGCACTTTGCTGATATCGGCCGCACTTACGGAACTCTCGCCGGATTCATCGCTTTCATGACATGGTTTTACTGGAACTCTTTTGCCCTGCTGGTGGGAGCGCACCTCAACGCGGCGTTGGCTAAAGAAAGTTCCAAGGGCTCCCTGGCTCAAAGGGAAGCCTCCGAAGCGACTGGGGAATTGGAGAAGCCGGCTGACGGCGCCGAGACGACGCGACTTCAAAACTTAGTGTGAAAGCGCCCGTCAACTGCCACGCCACCGAGTTGATCGCGCGCCACGCTCACCGACCACCGCTTATTGATCTGGTAGTCGCCTTCCACGATTTCGTTGCCCGGTTGTGATACGTCGGTGGAGAAAGTGAACAGGAAATTCTTCGACACCCGCTGCTGCACGGCGAGCCGCGCCGACGGGTCCTGATTGTTTCCGCCAAGCATGGGGTCAATCTGAAGGCTGGAGATTCCCGCCAGCTTTTGCACGCTTCCGCTGAACTGACTCGCAGCTTGAGAAGCGATCATCGAATCCGTGCTCTGCGACGAGGCTGCCAGTTCCGAACTGGTCTTGCCGCGTGCGATCAAGTTGATGATGTCGGCGGTCGCTAATGGCGGGTCAGACGAATAGGAAGTAGTCAGCGTCTCGAAAGGACCGCGCAGATTGAGAGTCAGATTATATTGCTCGACGGTGGTGGTAACAGACACATCCAGCGTGGGCCGCGTCTGGTTAGGATCGGCAAGAGTGATGATGCCGCGCTGCAACTGATAGCGCACGTTGCGGTAGAAAAGCTCGCCGGATGTCAGATCCGTTCGCCCGGTCACCACGGGATTCGCAACCGTCCCCGTCACGTGCAACGATGCGGTGCCTTCCAGGCTGATTTGCGAACTCGAAGCGGTTAGATTTTGTTTCGATTGCACTGCGACTTGCAGTCCGATGGTGTCGGTGAATCCCGGCGCTGCGGGTACGGCGGCGTTTCCCGAAAACTGATCAGCGAATGTGGCGAGATCGAAGTCTGGGGTGAAAGATAGGGCATCCACCAGCACGCGTCCATTCAGCGTCGATGAATCTGTGTTCCCCACCCACGTGAGGTTTCCGTCCAGAACCGATCGCAGGCCATCGGGATATCGCAAGCGGATCGATTTCGCCTGGACCGCGATATCGAATTGACGGTTGGGCCGATAGGTAATCGATCCCCCCGCGGAAATATCGCCTCCACCGACTTGCCCGGCGAAACTTGTAATCTGAATTCGTTCGCCGTCGATGTCAAGCGTCCCATTCAGCTTGTCGACTCCGAGCGGCGCCGCCGGCGTTGCGAATGCCAGGTTCTGTAGCTTCAACTGCCCTGCCACTTGTGGATTCGCGGCTGATCCCGTGGCATGAATGTCCAGCGCAATCGTTCCTGAGCTTTTCAAGTCGGGAGAGAACATGCGGAAAATCTGCGCGTCGATCGATCCTTGGGCGGTCAGGGTCGGAGCCATTGTCCCCCCAACCGGAACGCTGCCGTGCACCCAAAGAGAGGTTCCGGTCCCGCGAATTTCAGAGGGCTGAAAGTGTAATCACGGAATGAGCGTAGTCAGCGCGAATGGGCCCGCGCGCGCCGATCTGCAGCGCCTGGTAATTCGCATTAAGGGTTGGAATTGTCAGGTGCGCCTCCAGCTTACTCATGTCCTTCAGTGGCCCTTTGAGCGTGGCATGAATTTCCGTCTGCCCGGAAAAACCTTGCGGCACCCGGTTCGACAATACCGCCAGCAACACCTGTAGCGGAACCTGGCTGGTATCGATGGTCGCATCCGCCCGATAGGCGCCGGCGAGATCGACATGGCCACGCGCCTGCACCGATGCTTGCGCCACCTCGGAATCAATCGTGAGATCGGCCCGGTGGTTCGCTATACGAAAGTCTGCTTTTATTCCTACGATCGACTTCTCCTGCACCTGGAGCCTAGGTGCCTGAAGCATTGCGGACAATTGCGGATCGTCCAGCGTTCCCTTTCCATCTGCGGATAGCGCGATCGTCCCTTGTAACGGGAGATTCTTCTCCTGCACCGAGCGTAGCTTTTCCAGGACAACCGCCGGAGCATCGACGCGGACGGTGTATGCCCTTGTCCTGGGAGCATAGCTGACCGTTGCATGGGCTGCGCCGGCGTCAGCAGCAATGTGAAGATCAGCGGTGACGGCGTCATTTTCACCACGAAAGGTGAGTGCCGCGATCTTCAACGGCTCATCGTAGGCGCGCGCATTCGCGATCTCAATCGATCCCGAGCCTCGTGGAGCGAGTTGAGATCCGCTCAGCGACATCTTCGCCGCGAGTTCCCCACTCACGGGATAACGGACACCCGCCAGTTGCTGCAGGTCCGCAATCTGCATCTGCCTTACCGACAGATGTACTTCAATCGGACTCGACGCAGTGTACGACCAATTGTTGAGAGCGACGGTCGCGTCGAAGTTCGCCTCGCCGCGATGCGCGTTGATCAGGTGTCCGTTCGGTATCACGGCCCGCGAAGGATCGGCCCGAAGCTCGAGATCAACGTTCTTCCATGCGCTTCCTTGCACCTGCAGATCGTGCGCCCTCAGGCGTGCGGAAATCTGAGGCCTGCGGATTCCTCCCTGCACCGTAGCGTCCATGGTGGCCGAGCCCGATATCGCCGGATGCGCAGCCGAAGTAGGGCGAAAGGCAGAGACCAGCGCAAGCAGGGCCGCCAAGTCCCTGCTGTCAGCCTTGATTTGAAGATGAGAATTCTTGCCGACCTGGCCTTCGGCCGTAATCGTCGTCGAGGGAATGCGAAGCGTCGTCTGATGGACGGTCAGCGTATTCCGCGCACCATCGTAAATTGCATGAACCGCGCCGTCGACCGGGAGGCTTCGCGATGAAACGCCGGACAACTTCCTGCCATCGGAGCTACGCACAGTGAGATCGACTTGCGCATGAGCATTGCTGATACTCCCGGTCCAGGCGACATCAGCGGTTCCATCGAGCGCGCCCGAGATCACGACGGGACTCAATTCCGGCCGACGGAGGGCCCGCTGCGCGGCAGTCAGAGAGATGCTGCGCAGTGCTGCCCGCAGACGCGTAGCAGGTGAAGAGTCGAGATGTTCAATGTCAAGATTTGCCGTGAGACTTCCGCCGAGAGCCCGCGCTTCCACGCCGTTCGCGTGCAACGCGCCGTCGGAAAACTGATATTTTCCGTGCAGCTTTCCGACCTCAAGGCGTCCGCCTGAAACCAGCGCTACAAGTGCATCGCGAACTGATCTGGCCCTCGGTGCGGATGTTCCTCAGAAATGGCAGGTTCGGAATGTTCTGATAGTGAAGGCTTCCTTTCAGGGCGATGTCGCCGGCGGGTTTGACGCCAGATGCCAGATCGCTGAAATCCTGCGAGTGCACCAGCACGTCATAGCTGGCATCAACGACGGGATCGCTGTAATTGGTCACATCCGCCGCAAGCTTGATCGATGACGAGGCGACACTGATGGTTGCAGAGTCGAGCTTAAAACCCGAAGGCGTGGCGGTGAAACTTCGCAGTGAGCCGGTGCGCGAGTGGCGTATAGCGGTCATAGCGTAGATGGCCGTTGGCATAGGAGATCGAACCACGGTAGCGGGACAGCAGCGACTCAAATCTGACGTCGGTAGTCAAATCATGCAGGTCCGCCTCCAATGGCGTCTTACGGTCGTTGTAGTTGATCTCTCCATTTCTGAGGTCAAAGTGTCCTACGGCCAGATCAAAGATGTTCATCTGGCTGCTCGAATCACTGGCGGCAGATTGCGGAACATTACTCACGCCGCTGCGATCGACCTGGAGATGAGCGACGGGATGCTCGATCAGCAGTTCGCTGAGACTGATTTGTCTCCGCAGGATCGACCGTATCTTCAATCCGACGGTAAGCTTATCGATCGTCAAAAGGGCCGGCGCGTCGGCATCGGCAGGTTCTTGACCACGAACCACAACGCCATAAAGATGTGCTGTCAGAGTTGATAGGTCGAAGTCCAGCGCGCGGATTTGCGTGCGGCCTCCGGTGGAGCGGTCCGCGGTTTCAATAATCTTTCGCAAAGCGTAGTGCTGGAATCTACTGCTCTTGAGATACGAGTACCCGCAAACACCGCCGATCACGATCAGCGCGGTCAGAAGTCCGAGCAGCCAGGCGATCCGTTTCCAAGTCATAAGGACTCCCCAACACGGGCTTCAGAAAGCCTGGCCTAACGTGATGTAGTACTGCGTCACGCTGATTCCGGGCACAGGGTTCAGGTTGCGGCCCACATCAATGCGGATGGGGCCGATCGGCGTCGAATAACGCAAACCAATTCCCACGGTGTTACTGTAATTGCTGACGAAATTCTGCATGCTGATCGCGCTGTAGACGTTGCCTCCATCGTAGAACACAACACCTCCGAGCGCTTTGTTGATGTGAAGAGGAAAGCGCGCCTCGGAGTTCAGAATAAAGAGCGCGCGCCCGCCAACCGGCACGTTGACATTGACGCATCCCGTCTGCTGCGCTAGAACATTGCAGAAAGGAACCAGCCGCTGGGGCCCGGCTTCATCGATAGGAAAGCCGCGCAGCGACGTCCCGCCACCGGAAAAATAAAGCTGGCTGGTCGGCACAAAGCTTCCATCGAACGACTTCACCAATCCCAGGCGAACGCTGGTGGCAAAGACGACAGAATGCAGTTCCTTGTAATAAGCATATTGCCCGGTAAGCTTGGCAAAGTTCGCACTGGATCCGATCGCCGAAGGAGTGATTCCGAGATTGACCGTGCTGAAGCTGCCGCGATGCGCATCCAGCGGCTTGTCGCGAGTATCCCGCAGAAGCGTCCCTGAAAAAGTGGAGAGGTGCACATTGCGGTCCTGATCCAACACCAACTCCGGCACTAGCAGGTGCGACAACACCGTCTTATTAAAGTCATACCGCAGTTGCAGTCGCTCGTTGTTCTTACGGTTCAAGAGGCGCTCTACTTGAAACGACACATCTCCCAAGCTCGCGGCGAAAAGAGGATTTTCCGTCGTGCGCTCTACCGAAAAGCTGCTTAGCGAACTGCACTGCGACCCCAAAAAGTGTGGCTGCAAATAAGTGGCCAACGCGCGTTGGTCCAATCGCGAGAGCAAAAGCGAAGCGCTCACGGTTTCGGCCAGCCCGCGGATATTTCGCCTGGTGTATTCGATCAATCCGCGAGGACTGGCAAATGTAGACTGGCTGGGCGCGATCTGATTGTTGCCAAGGCCGATCGCGGGCCCGCCCGGCACAGCCACCGTTCCCGAGGGCACATTCCCGCCGCGATGAGAAACTTCAAATCCGAATCCATAGGTAACTTCGTTGCGCTTCGCCTCGTGGTTTTTTACGAGCACCGCCTCCTCGCTCTGGTCGGTGATCGGCTTCCGCGGCCCAATGCTTGACCAGTCGAAGACATTCAGGTCATAGAGCCGGCTTTCGGCTTGCAGCATCTCGCCTCTCTTGATCGAATCCTCGGCCGGAAAATGCGCGGTCTTCTCAATCAGGGAAAGCTGGGTATGCTCCTGTCCGAGATAAATCACCTCGCTCATGCGGACAACCTGGTGCTCGGCGATTTGATAAGTCACCTCCACGCGGTGAGGATTGGCATCGCGCTTCACGGTTGCTTTGACCTCGGCATTGAGGTAGCCGCGGTCCAAGTAATTCGCCGAAATACGGTTCCGGTCGTCGGCCAGTTTTCGCGGCGAGAACGGCGCGCCCGCATGAAGCAACAGGCCTACGGGCACCGCCACTTGATCAATCGGAATGTTCGCATTTCCGGCGACCACGACATTCTGGACGAGCGTTTGCGGACCCTCGTCGATATCGAACACAACGTCGATCTTGGACTCGTGCTCCACCATCTGACTCGTGACCTTGGCATCTTCATATCCGCGGTCGCGATACAGCGCCTGAACGTTATTGGCGCTTTGTGTCGCCAGCTTTTGACTCACGCTCCCATGCGACCAGAGGTGCGACTTCTTGACGACCACCGAGGCCAGCATGTCCGACTCGGCAATCTGATGATTTCCCTGAAAAACAATTCGATCGACTTTGTGCTTCTTCCCCTTGTCGATTTCATAGACCAGTAGAATCTGTTCAGGCTGCGGCTGGAATGTGGCCTTAACCTCAGTGTTGAAGTAGCCCTTTTTCTGGAAGTAGTCGATCAGGTTTTGCTGGCCTTCCTGTACCAGATCGCGATCGATCGTTCCCTCGGAGTAAATCGGGATCAACTTTTTCATCTCACGGCCCGATAGAAAGGGCAGCCACGACAAACGTGCGCCGGTCACACGAACCGTCACCAGCGGCCCCACCTCCACTTTGAACGACACGTCCACGCGGTTCGTGTCGGCGTGATACTCCGGAGGATTCTCTTCCACGTGACCGGCCAGCCTCCGCTGCGACACAAGTGTGCGCCTAATCAGCGCCGTCGCAGCCTTGACGCGCTCAGGGGTGTAAGCCTTTCCCGGCTTGAGCAGTGCGCCGGTGAGGCGCGCCCGAAGTGAGCGAAGCGAATGCAGCATTCGCGCCGTCTGGCTCGCATCGGCTCCTTCAATCCTGACGCTCCCCACCTTCGCCCGCTTTCCCAGCTCAACTGAAAATGTGACATTCACCAGTTGATGGGCGTCGTCAATTTCGGATTCCATGTGAATGGCAGCCTGAAAGTATCCATTCTGCCTCAGGAAATCCTGCAAGGCTTTCTCAGACTCCGCCACCCGCGCCTTGTTGTAAGGATCTTCGTCCGGCAAGTCCGCGACCTGGAGAAGCCGCGTGTAAGAAAACATCTTCGAGGCCCCAGGGAAATTAACCATTCCCAGGTAGTAGGCGGGTTCGAGCAAAAAGTTCAACCGCAATCCCGACGGATCGGGCACGACATTCACTTCGACCTTCTTGAATTCAGTTCCTTGCAGCGCGGCGATGCTAGCCTCGACCTTGGACTGCGAATATGGCGCGCCGGTCTTTTGCTCGACGAGAGGACGTAGCGGCTCTACGTCGCGATGAGGGTTCCCAATAAGATCAATCGCCCCCACGTTTTGCCCCTCATAAACCGATTGCGGATGTTGCACAGCGACCTGTGCGCACGCCCCCGCCGATGCCAAGACCAAGAAAAACATCCCCCGCAAACCCACAGGTCACCAAATTTCGCCTTCCATGAAATCTCTGGCTCGCCTGGGCCAGACACGCCTTTTTATTATCAACCATGGACCGGAACCAGCCATTCCGTCAGGGATGCTTTCGTAAACGCCCCGAAACCTGAATTCGTGCGCAAGGCCGAAGCAGCTTCGCCCAGCGGATTGCGCGAACGTATGATGCGAAGGGGTCTTCCAGGGATGGTTTCCAATACGCAAGGTCAGACGTGTACCGCCCCAAGAACTTATCGCCTTTCAATCGCCGCCTGAAGCCGCACCCCTTCAAAACGAACTCAAACTGAGCTATTCCCCGCTCCTTGGCTTGACCGCAAGCACTTTCGTAACGTGGCTTGCACATCGAGACGTGCCAAAACCGGATGCGATCCTCGATAGTAGTTATGTGACATTTGCCGTAGGGCGCATCAGATCGATCCTCCCGACACCCATTTTTGTACAGGCGGCTTGCGAAGAGACTGGCGCGTTCCTCATGATCAAAATGGTCCGGGCTACAGGGAGAATCCTTAACTCGCGATGCGGGAGACTAGCAGCACGTCCCAAATTAGCCTTCGTATTTGGTTTTCTCGCGACGGCCATCCCCGTCCTGGTTGCTCTCTCTTGGTTTCAAAGGAATCAGGTCGGTCAAGCCCGATCTGCCCAAATAACTCTCAATCAGATTGCAGGTCTTACGCGAAAGATCAACAACCTTACGCTGACGGCCTTGCAAGAGCAAAACCTCTCCCCTGAAGCAGAAACCGAGATGCTTGCGGCAAGACAAGCGCTTCCTCAAGCGATACTGGCAGCACATCTTTGTGCTCATCACACCTCTGCCCGGGAGGAAGTCTGGCCCGTTTTAGACAACTATCTTATGCCGGCCAGCCGGCAATGGATACTGATTCAGATTGGGGACTTTGACGAGGCAAAACAGATCGACCTCCAGGAGATCAGCCCCCAGTTCGACTCCATGCAGCACCAAGTGCAGATTGCCATTGAAGCCGAGGACAAATGGGCCCAAGCGAGTGCGCTGAGAGCTAGAAACGAATTGCTGGCTGCCGCAATATTGGCAGCGACCGCCATCCTGGTACTTTTTCTCCGGCTTCAGAGACAAGAGCACATTGGCCAGTTGGAAGAAACCGAACGCAACGCTCTCCGCGAGAGCGAAGAACGCTTTCCGCGCTCTCACCGAGCAATCAACCGACATCATTCTTATCGCCGATCCCTCTGGCCAAATCGAATACGCTAGCCCTTCCGTTCATGCAGTTCTTGGGGTGCACGGAGACAGCCTCGTGCGGAACGAACATGATCAATCTGATACATCCGGAAGATTTCGCGAAGACCATGAACGCGGAGCCGCGATCGGCAGCGTATGGCCAGAATCCGATAGACGAGTTCCGGCTACGACATGCAGACGGAAGGTGGCTCTATTTCGAGTGTGTTGTTCGAAACTTGATTCAGCACAAGAATATCGGCGGCATTGTCTACAATGCCCGAGACATAACAGAACGGAAACATGCTCAGGAAAAATTGCTTTTTAACGCCACCCACGATGCGCTTACCGGCCTTCCAAACCGGGCCTTGTTTCTGGGACGTTTGCAAAGCGTCGTGGATCGGATGAAAAGGCACCCCCACCCGGCTGCCGCCGTTCTTTTCATTGATATCGACGATTTCAAAGTCGTTAATGACTGCTATGGCCACGCAACCGGGGATGCTCTAATCAAAGAAGTGAGCAACCGACTACGGGCATGTATGCGCAGCGACGGCACAATAGCCAGAATGGGCGGAGATGAATTTACGGTTCTAGTGGAGGACGTTACCGACCCGAGTGATGCCATCCGTGTAGCCGAGAGAATCCAGTCTTCATTTGCACGGCCGTTCCTACTGGAGGGACTTGAGGTCTTCAAGAGCACGTCAATTGGCATCGCGCTGACATCACCAGAGACATCTGCGGAGGCGGTGCTTCAGAATGCCGATATCGCCATGTATCGTGCAAAAGACCAAGGCAAGGCTTGCAGCGAGCTCTTTGACCGCACGATGCACGAGCAGGTCATGAGTCGACTTCTTCTCGAAGCCAAGCTGAGATATGCTCTCCAGAATGAAGAACTGACACTTCACTACCAGCCAATCGTCGCGGTGGATACAGGGGCAGTGCAGGGCTTCGAGGCACTATTGCGATGGCACCCCTCGGGATCGAGTTCGATACCACCAAGCACTTTTGTCCCGGTAGCAGAACAGTGCGGCCTGATTGTTCCTATTAGTGTTTGGGTTTTAAAGACGGCGTGTCTGGAAGCGGCGAGTTGGCAACAACGCTATCCCGCTGACCCGCCGTTATATGTCAGCATTAACATCAGTTCAAAGCATTTCTCTCACGCCGGTTTTATTGGGCACGTCAAAGATGCACTTGAAGAGAGTGCCGTTGATCCGCAGTGCGTAACCATTGAGCTCACCGAGAGCTTGGCCATGAACGACGTTGCGGCGACCGGCCAAACAATGTCGCAGCTACGGACTTTAGGAGTGAAGTCTGAGTATCGACGATTTTGGTACCGGATATTCCTCTCTAAGCTATCTCCGTCGCTTTCCAGTCGACACCCTGAAAATCGATCAGTCGTTCGTTAAGACGATGGATGCCGAAAACTATGCCATCGTCAGGACAATCGTCGGGTTGGCGCATAATCTGGATCTTAACGTCGTCGCTGAAGGGGTGGAAACAACTGACCAACACCAACTGTTGGCGTTAGCCGGTTGTGGGTCAGCCCAGGGATACTTGTTTGCGGAACCCATGCCGGCGAAAAGTGTTGGCATTTTCATTGAATCCAACCGTCGAAACTCCGGACAAACCAAGGAGATAGGCTTGGCGCGCTCTACAACCGGACTCTGATACTTCAGAGAAAGAGACAAGTCCCTTGTTAGGCTTGAAGGAAGGGGGCAGTTTAGCCCCGTCACTGTTGCCACCAAACTATCTGTGTGATCTTGCGTAACATAGCGTCAACCGTTAGCGATCTGGCGCGCCCGATACTACAATCAAAGTCCACCTTGCCGAGGCCGAGGGGTCTAGCCGCTCGCAACACAGATCTGCGCTAACTCAAGAATTCGGGTCGGAATAGGTTCGTACCAAAGCCTTGCCAATCGCGCGACCTGACCGATGGACGACCCAACGCGATGAAAAACGACGACGGGCGATCACGCGCTGCTAGTCGCTGCAGCAGGAACAAACCAGGCTGATTCAGGCAAACTGAATCCCGAGACGGTCTGCCGCCATCCTAAGAAACGGTGTTATGAACTTCAAAGCAAGGAAATTATTGGTGGTGGAGTCTGACGATTCTCTCAGGGAGCAACTTGTCTCAGTGCTGAGCGATGCGGGATATGAGGTTTCGACCGACTACCGGGAAGGAATGAAGGCAGTCCTCGCCTTCGATCCCGACGCAGTTGTCCTGGGTGCTGATCCGCCCCAACTCGATTGCTGTGACCTTCTTTCCGAAATCAAGGGCTCCGAGCACACTCACAACATACGCGTTGTGATGCTATCTCCGGGAGGATCAGCCGAGCGCACTCGGGGGCTGGATCTCGGGGCCGACGATGTGCTGTCACTGCCCTTCGACTCACACGAATTGCTGTCGCGGGTACGTTCGCAACTACGGAACAAATCCATCGCGGACGAGTTTCGAGAGCGACTGCGCCTTGCCGAGGAAAATCGAAGCGCTACCCAGCAGGTGGTGACGGCGGTCAACGAAGAACGGCGGACGCTTCGGGTTGGCGGCCTGGCGGCTGTTGCCGTCCTTATTGTTGCCGCCTTGGTCTTTTTCTTCTTCTACCGTCGCGGCCAGGAACAGAATACCCGCGTCTATGCGGCGATCACTCGATTGCAGACCGGCATGCTGACACAGCAACAATTGATGGAACGCTCGCGCCGAGCGCTTGAAGACGCGGAACTCGGCCCATCGCTGGCGAGCGATCCACAAACACTTCAACTTCAGAAGAAGAGCGAAGACCTGAGATCGCAAATTGCAAGCAGCAAGACAGAAAACGCTTCCGCTTTGCAAAATCAATTAACCGCAGTAGAAGGCCGCCTTCAGAAGCTCGAGACCGAGGGTAAGGTTGCGCAGACGATTATCCAGTCCTATGAGCCGAGCGTCTGCCTCATCCATGTTGTGCTCGGCTTTCCGCGACCACGCTACCGGATTGACGTTGCATTACGCTGGGATGACGAGCAGTGGCGAGCCAACGACCGACGAACACAACAACCCACTCGTGAGCCTTACCGGGAATCGGTCCGGAAGTACACCTGGATGTTTTTGGTACTGGGTTTCTCGCCTCCGCCAGCGGACAAATCCTCACCAATCATCACGTGGCAGAGCCTTGGTGGCAGAACGATGATTTGAAGGAAATGCTCGATCAAGGCCTTGAGCCGGTGGTTGCTGAGATGACTGCATATTTCCCCGGCGTTCCACACGGCATCGCCATCAATACCGAGAAGATTTCCTCTGCCGCGGACGTTGCTGTCGTGAAAGGAAATGTTTCAGAGCTCGGAATCAAACAGATAGCCCTTGCCGACGGCCATGGTTCGGCCGTCAGCGGAGGCCCCGTCGTGCTGCTTGGATATCCTACTGCTCTTGATGCAATTCTGGCTCGCGCAGGCGCAGACGACGCTCCAGTCCATCGCGACTGCATCCAAAGGCGATCCGAAGCAGGTGATGGAAGAACTCGCCCGCCGCCACCTGATCAGGCCTATCACCACTCAGGGGCACATCGGCGACGTACTGCCTGACAAGATTGTCTATGATGCCCAAACCACTTCGGGCGGCTCGGGCGGTCCGCTTTTCAACAACGAGGGCAAGGTTATAGGAATTAACTTTGCCATGGTGCGCGAGTTCGGCGGATCGAATTTCGCCATTCCTGTTGGCTACGGGAAGTCACTTCTGAAACCTTGAATCCGGCAAACAGGCGAACACCGTCGCCATTGAGAACGCAACGCGAACGTCTGGGTCAGTGATCGCAGGAATTGGAAAGCGTGCGATGGATCTCGGAAGGTCCGCCACCTGAAGCAGATTAAGTTAAACCGTTGTAGAATCTGTACGGTTTCCGAGGTGAAAACGCACCCGCGTTCTTATTTGATGCGCCAGCAGTTGCCTTACGCGTTTTCGCAATCGACGACTGATCGCTTGCTCCATCCCTGGGTGCCCTCGAACTGTAGAGCGAGTACATGCGGTTCGCAGCGCCGGGCGCGAGCAATAGTGGGGGAGACAACATGAGCAAGGTCCAGAAACGCTATCTGTTGATCGGCGGAGTTCTTGGCTTGATCGTGATCGCGCTGATTGTTGGGGCCGTTCGGCCTCAAGCAAGCTATGGGCGCGCCGCCAAGCACTCCCGATGTCGAGGTCGTGCAGGTTCAGAAGGAGGATGTTCCGATTTATGCGGAGTGGATTGGCACGCTTGATGGTCTGGTCAATGCTGACGTCCGGGCGCAGGTTACTGGCTACCTGCTGAAGCAAGGCTATCAGGAAGGGGCTTCTGTTAAGCAGGGCCAACTCCTTTTCCAGATCGATCCGCGGCCTTTTCAGGCCGCGCTCGATCAGGCTGAAGGCCAGCTGGCTCAGGCGAAGGCCGCGCTCGCCAACGCCGAAGCGGTTCAGCGTCGGACCGAACTTGACGTCCAGCGCTACAAGCCGCTGGCCGAGCAGCAGGCGGCCAGCCAACAGGATCTCGACAACGCGGTTCAGAATAACCTGGCCGCGCTCGCCACCGTAGAAACCGCCAAGGCCCAGATCAAGACGTATGAGGCCGCGGTGGAAACTGCGAAGATCAATCTGGACTTTACTCGCCTCATTGCGCCTATCGACGGCATCGCGGGGCAGGCCCAATTGCAAGTCGGCGCACTGGTCAGCACCTGGCAGCGGAATCGTCACTTCCGTTTCTACTGTGGATCCGATCAAGGTTTACTTCACCGTGGGCGAGCCGCAATATCTTGCATGGCGGCAACGTTTTCCAACGGACGAGAGCCGCCTGCAAGCCGACAAGGAACTACGGCTCCAACTGATTCTGGCGGACGGATCCACGTACCCGCATGAAGGAAAGTTTTATTTTGCCGACCGGCAAGTGGACGAGACCACCGGCGCGATTCGAATCGCCGGGCTCTTTCCCAATCCAAACAATATTTTGCGACCCGGCGGCTATGCCAAAGTCCGCGCGGTCATCCGCACCCAGCCGGGGGCGTTGCTGGTGCCGCAACGGGCAGTGTCGGAGTTGCAAGGCGGCTACCAG
This sequence comes from uncultured Acidobacteriaceae bacterium, assembly GCA_963841125.1. Lineage (GTDB taxonomy): Bacteria > Acidobacteriota > Terriglobia > Terriglobales > Acidobacteriaceae > Sulfotelmatobacter. The sequence continues at coordinate 93,040 of CAWJBH010000008.1, read as the reverse complement.
GTTGCCGTCGTTGGCGCCGACAACAAAGCTGACGTTCGAACGGTCACTGTCGGCGACCGGGTCGATAACCGATGGATCATCGTGAGCGGGCTGAATCCCGGGCGACAGAGTCGTGGTTGAAGGAGTTCAGAGAATGCGCAGTGGTGTGCGTGTGAATCGCCAAGCCCTTCGTGCGCCGAAAATCAAGGATCGGCCGACCAAGGCATCGACGAATCGATAAGGACGGATAACCCATGTCGAAATTCTTCATCAACCGTCCCATCGTCGCCATGGTGATTTCCATCGTCATGGTGTTGGTCGGCGCGCTCACCGTGCTGAGCTTGCCGGTCGCCCAGTTTCCGAACATCACTCCACCCGAAATTCAAGTGCTCGCCACCTACGTCGGAGCCGACGCGCAGACGCTGGAGCAAGCGGTGGCCACTCCTATCGAGCAGCAGATGAACGGAGTAGACAACGAGAACTACATGTACTCGCTGAATGCCACGGGCAACTCAAGCACCAGCCTGATTGTCGACTTTGACGTAAAGACCGACCCGAATACTGATTTCATTCTCACGCAGTCGCGGGAAACGCAGGCTGCTTCCCAGCTTCCCACAGACGTCAACAACTACGGCGTCACGGTGCGAAAATCAGTCACTGCTCCGCTGATGTGGGTTGCGCTTTATTCTCCGCACGGAACGTACGACGCCAAGTTTCTGGCGAACTACGCCTACATCAATATCACCGATCCGATTCTTCGCTCGCCCGGCATCGGCAACGTGCAGGTATTCGGCGCCGGTCAATACGCGATGCGCCTCTGGGTAAAGCCGGACACGCTGGCGAAACTTGGCATCACCGTTCCGGAGATCGTCAGCGCAATTCAGGCGCAGAACACGGTGAACCCGGCGGGCAAAGCGGGAGGCGAGCCCGCTCCCAAAGGCTCAGGAATTTACCTACTCGGTTCTTGGCGCAAGGGCGCCTCGTTTCGCCGGAAGAATTCGGCAACATCGTGGTTCGCGAGACGCCTGACGGCGCCACCGTGCGCGTGCGCGATGTCGCTCGCATCGAACTGGGCGCGCAAGACTACAGCGTTACCGGACGTTTCAATGGCAAGCCGGGCGCGATTATTGCAGCCTACCAATTGCCCGGATCGAACGCAGTCGACGCAGCTGCCGGCGTCAAGAACGCTGATGGCGCAGATGAAAGAGCGCTTCCCCGAGGACATGGATTTCGCGGTTTCTCTGGACACTACTCTTTCCGTGACCCAGGGCATCAAGGAAATCGTTGAAACCCTTGTGATCGCGCTGGTCCTGGTCATCATCGTTGTTTTTCTTTTCCTTCAGGGCTGGCGCGCAACGCTGATCCCGCTGCTGGCTGTGCCGGTTTCGCTGGTCGGAACGTTCGTGCTCTTCCCGCTGTTCGGTTTTTCCATCAATACGCTCTCTCTCTTCGGGCTGGTGCTGGCGATCGGTCTGGTGGTCGATGACGCGATCGTCGTCGTCGAGGGCGTGGAGCGGCATATCGAAGAGGGTATGACTCCAAAGAATGCAGCGCTAAAGGCGATGGAAGAGCTTTCGGGTCCCGTGGTAGGAATCGCCCTGGTTCTCTCCGCTGTATTCGTGCCCACCGCTTTCATTCCCGGGATCACCGGCAGGCTGTATCAGCAATTTGCCGTCACGATCGCCATCTCGGTCATTCTCTCAGCGTTCAACGCGCTGACGCTCAGCCCTGCGCTGGCGGCATTACTGCTTCGACCGAAGCGAAGAGAGCCATGGCCTGCTGCGGAGATTCTTCGATTGGTTTAACCGAGTTTTTGAGCGAGCCACCGAGGGCTACGTCAGCTGGAGCGGCGTGCTGCTCCAGAAGACGGCCGTGATGGTTGTGCTGCTGCTGGCGTTTTGCGTTGCAGCTGCGTTCTTTGCCAATCGCGTGCCGTCGAGCTTTCTTCCCGATGAAGATCAGGGCTATGCGTATGTGAATCTGCAATTGCCCAATGGCGCATCGTTGGAGCGGACCTCGCAGGCAGCGGCACAGATCGAAAACATTCTGGCGAACACGCCGGGAGTGAAGTACACGACCAGCGTCATCGGCTTCAGTTTGCTCAGTTTTGTTCGCACCAGCTACAACGCGTTCTTTGTCGTCACGCTGAAGCCGTGGGACGAACGCACGTCCAGAGCCGAGCAGTTTCAAGCGATCAAGGCGCATTTGAACCAGCAGCTTGCCAAATTGCCGGCGGGAATCGCATTCAGTTTTTCGCCGCCGGCCATCCCGGGCGTCGGCACCGCGGGCGGATTCACCTTCATCCTCGAAGACCGCTCTGGCGGCAGCATCCAATTCCTGTCGCAAAACCTGAACACGTTTCTTGACGCGGCGCGAAAGCGGCCGGAGATCGCGCAGCCTGAGCACGACGTTTCTGCCGAGCGTTCCGCAGAAATTCGTCGATGTTAATCGCGACAAGGTGTTGAAGCAGGGCGTCAATCTGTCCGACGTCTACCGCACGATCCAGGCGTTCATGGGCGGATATTTCATCAACTACTTCAACCGCTTTGGCCGCCAATGGCAGGTCTACATCGAGGCCGAGAGCGAGGATCGCGCCAGCGCGGATAATGTCGGGCGATTCTATGTCCGCAACAACAAGGGCGAAAACGTTCCGCTTTCTACGCTCACCACGGTCAAATCGCAGCTCGGCCCGGAATTCACCATGCGCTTCAACGAGTACCGTTGCGCGCAAATCAACGGCAGCGCCGCGCCGGGTTACAGCGCGGATCAGGCGACCGCGGCCCTGGAAGAAGTTTTCAAACAAACCATGCCGCGAGAGATGGGATTCGACTACTCCGGCATCTCCTTTCTGGAACAGAAGGCGCGCCAGGGAGTGCCACCCGCGGCCATCTTTGGCCTGTCGCTGTTGTTCGTATTCCTGATTCTGGCGGCGCTGTACGAAAGCTGGTCGCTGCCGTTCAGCGTACTGCTCAGCACGCCGGTGGCGATCTTTGGAGCGTTTTTCGTGCTGTGGCTGCGCCGCATTCTGCTCGGCGTTTTCCTGCCGCCGTATATGGTGCAGATTGAAAGCGACATCTACTCGCAGATCGGCTTGATCATGCTGATCGGCCTGGCGGCGAAGAACGCGATTTTGATCGTCGAGTTTGCCAAGGACCAGTACGAACACGGAAAACCGCTGGCCGATGCCGCGCTGGAAGGCGCGAGGCTGCGGCTGCGACCGATCCTGATGACATCGTTCGCGTTTATCCTCGGCTGCGTTCCGCTGTGGACGGCGAGCGGGGCGGGTTCGGTAGCCCGGCAGATCATGGGAACGGCGGTGATCGGCGGAATGCTCGCCGCCAGCGCGATCGGAATCTTTTTCATCCCCGGCATCTTTTATATGGTCGAGAAATGGTCAGGCGCGGGAAAGGAACCCGCATCAGGCATATTGCCAGCTGCGCCTTCGCCCGCCCCGGGAGACTGATAGACCAGGCAGTGCATTCAGCGCGTGGAATCAAGCGAAGTTTGCGACTGCGGTTTTGCGCAATGGAGTTTGACCGTGGGATCTGCCTAATGAAAATGAATCGCCGGAAATTGCTCACCGCAGCGTTGCGCTCCGGCCGTGCTTGTCGGTTGCTGCCGTTGGTCCTAATTATCATCGCCCTGCGGTTCAGACTCCGAATGCTTTTCGAGATCTGGCAGACAATCCTCAGCTTCAGGCGCAGACCGCCTCGTATGCCGATCTTCCCTGGTGGCAGGTGTTTCAGGATCCGAAGCTGCAGGAACTCATACGCACGGCACTCAAACAAAACTACGATCTGCAACTCGCGACCGAACGCATCAATGCAGCCCGCGCTCAACTTGCGGTTACGCGTTCGAGCCTGTTTCCGCAGGTATCGGGCAACGGCAATTTCGGCGGGGGCAAGGAAAACCTTGAACAGTCCCGATACAACTTCCTGACCTTGACGGCCGACGCGGCTTTCCAGTTGGATTTCTTCGGAAAGCTTGCGCCGCGCCAACGAAGCAGCGCGCGCCCAACTGCTGGCAACCGAAGATGCGCGCCAGGTCGTCGCGCTGACCCTCGTCAGCGATGTTGCGAGCGACTATTTCACGCTGCTGCAACTTGACCTGCAGCTCGCGATCACGCGTGAGACCGTCAAGACCCAGACCGATTCGGTCAAACTTACCCAGCTCCGGCTTGACCACGGAGTCGCCACCAAGTTGGATGTGCTCCAGGCGCAGCAGGTCCTCGACACTGCGAATGCGCAGATTCCTGACCTGGAGCGACAAATTGCCCAGGAAGAAGATGCCATCAGCATCCTGCTCGGCAATTACCCGCAAGACGTCGCACGCGGGATCCCGCTCGTCGAGCAAACGCTTCCGCCTGAAGTACCAGCCGGGCTTGCCATCTTCGATCATCGAGCGCCGGCCCGATATTCGAGAGGCGGAGCAAATCTTGGTTGCCGCGAACGCCGACATCGGAGTCGCCAAAGCCCAGTTCTTCCCGCAAATCTCTCTGACCGGGGGAGGCGGCGGTTCATTTGGTCGAAGCTCCGCCTTCTCAAGCCTCATGACGACGCAGCTAGGCATCTGGTCGTATGGCGCGCAGGTAAGCCAGCCAATCTTTACGGGAGGCGCGCTGAAAGGGAATTTGCATCTGGCGGAGTCTCAACATCGACAAGCGCTGATCGGCTACAGAGAAGCGATCCAGCACGCTTTTGGAGAAGTCTCCGATGCGCTCATCGGTTACGAGAAACTTCATCAGGTCCGGACACGCCAGCAGGATTCGGTAGCCGACCTGCAGGAAACCGTCCGCATTTCCACGCTTCGCTACAAGGGCGGCACGACGACATACCTTGAAGTGCTCGACGGACAGCGGTCGCTTTACGGCGCCGAACTGACGCTCGCAGCGGCGCGGGGAGATGAATATCGCAGCCTGGTCCAACTCTACAAAGCGCTGGGCGGAGGCTGGCAACAGTAAAATTGTCGGCCAGTCCTCCAGAACAGTTCTTTCTGAGCATGGTTTCGCCCCTACCACGACCTGTGAGTTGGTCTGGGATAAACGCCGTTACCCGCCGAAGGCAGTGTTGGGAGTAGCTTACGAGTTCGACACGGGGCAGCAGCCTGGCTTTGGTGACTTCGAGGGTGGGAAGACCGGCGCCGTAAGAGTGCTTGGCAAACTAGGATTCAGCATCGAGAAAAAGCTAAAGAAGTAAAGAAGATGCGGAAATGAAAAAATGGAAACTTGTGATTCCGGTCGCTGCGCTCGCGGCTTTTCTTGCTTGATATGCATTCCGGCCCGAACGGCTGGTGGTTAATCGGCGTATTGATGAAGCCATGCCAGCCGCGCAGGGTAGCTCTTCGCCGCAGCGTCTTGCCTCCGGACAGTTCTACAGCATCTTGCACCCAACTGCAGGTACCGCAACCGCCTACCGGATGGGAGATGGCAGTCGTGTTCTTCGCTTTACGGGTTTTAGTACATCAAACGGTCCTGATGTGCACATTTACATGGTTGCCGCCGAGGATGTAAGAGACAGCGCAAGCGTGCTGCGCGCGGGTTCATCGATTTAGGAACCATCAAGGGGAATATTGGCGACCAAGACTATACCCTCGGTCCCGATGTGGACTTGTCGAAATATCGCGCGGTTTCGGTGTGGTGCAAACGGTTCAGCGTCAATTTTGGCGCTGCTCCACTGACGCCCGATCAAGCGGTGTCAGAGAAGTAGCACATCGGAAAGATCCAGCAATTGAAGGAGCAGATTACGCAACTTGCATCGACCCAGCCTCGACAACAATAGGCTCGGGCAGATCGGCGTAATCGCACCACTTATAGCCGTGTGTCGGGGAGACCAGATGGTTTCCGCGATCTAATTCCTGACGTAATATCGCCCTTGCACTCGTAATTCCCCACCGAGGGCGGCTCCACTTTGAAGTCGGGGAGCAGTCGCGCGCGCCGGAAGTAGTTTCGAGTACCTGACCTTCAATCGTATTTCGGAGTCGGCATCGACCTTCTACCTGGCTGGCGGTGTCCATGTGTGGTAATAGACGATCAGCCGAATCGCGCCGGCTCCTGGATTAGCATTCGTGGTAACACGAACTGACGCAGCGGAAGCCTGCTTAGGACCGCCCGCTCCTGTTTGGTCGGCTTGCGCAAAGCAGATTCCCGTCGTCCCTGCTGTGAGCGTGCTTTGTGTCGCACAGAAACGTGCTGCGGTCGTGGCATCGCCGATTGTGAAACTCGCCGCTGTCTTAATGGTTGTCGTGATTCGATAAACAACCGCATCAATGACGGCCGTCTCCGGAAGGCAGCTTCGGCCTGTATTAGTGGTTGTTCCCGATGTGCTTAGAGTCGTTGGTCCGCCGGCTGTTTCGCAGTACTTGTAGGTTTCGGTGTGCGTTGAGCCGAAATTGGGATCGATTGCAGACATAGAGCTACCCTGTGCACCGCCAGGGAAGAACGATCTCCCGATTCCATCGACCCACCAGTTTGTCCGGACCGAACCGCCTGGAATTTCAATGGCTCCAGAACAGGCATTCGGCATGTTGCCGCCGTTATATTGGTTGCGGTCGTAGATGACGAGTCCGTAGACTGCGCCAGCACAGGAAATGACGGTTGAGGGTGACCTTCCCCCTGGGTACTCTACTTGGGTGTCGCCGGGCTGAAGGTTGATAACGCTGCCTTCCCCGACGCTTCCTGCGGCATTGGAGAAAACAATTTCTGGGACGGTGGGCGTTGTCGCATCCACGAAAGTTGTAGCTTCAACCGTAAAGCCCTTCACGGACGCTGAACCCAGGGTCACCAGCTGATTCCCGGCATTGTTTGACTCGACACGCAAGAAACTCAGTCTTAGGGTGTGGACTTCGCCGGTCAGTAAATCCTTGATGAACGGCCTTGCGGTGTCACTGCCCATCTGGGCGTAGCCGGAAATTACGACATCGCTGATCGGAAAAGAGCCAATCCCGTTATCGAGCTCAACGAGTGCGCCGCCGAGATTAAACCCGCCCAATTGCGTCCCTTGATCGAAGCTCCATTTCGTCATAGAAACGACGCCCGTCTTCAACGTCTGGAAGCTCGAAGTCAACCCTCTGGTGTTTACGTTGCTGATGAGCACATCGGCTTCACCATAGCTCGAAACCGGTCCAGCGTAGGAAATCCGGCAGTTCTGGCACATGCCGATTTCGCCACCGTAGGTATACAAACCAAATTGCCCGTAGAAGCTGATGGTGACGTTCCGAAAATAGAAGCCATTCGTGAAGCCCCGGTCAGCATTGTCGCGCGCCATGAAAATCACTGTCTTGGGCGCGTTCGATCCCCTCGTACCGCCCCAGATATTCAGGTTTTCAATAGTCACGAAATCTGAGCCGCTCAGATCGAGACAATTCCCGGTGTTGGCCCTGGGTTCGATGCATTGGATCGTCGATTGCTGTCCCAAAATGCCCGATTGACCGCGAATGACGACAGAAGCTTTGCTGCCGGTCTGAAACCCGAAATTGTTGGTCAGATTCCACTGACTGATGAGGCAACTGTGGCCTGTGGCTGGAATCAGTAACGCGCTTCCTGGGGCCGAGCCGAAGGCTGCTGTGCTGGCAGCGAGAAACGCGGCTGTATCATCCGTGACGCCATCGCACCTCGCTCCAAAGCTCTGAACGTTGAATTCGCCATTGACATTTTCAGTCAAAGTCGACGTTTCGCGTGTGCTGCCGCCGCCGAAACTAGCCGGCCCTGCAAAGGTTTCTGTTCCCTCATGAACGCCGTTACCAGTGAACATCTTATTTCCGCCGATGATCGTTGTCGTCTGTGCGGGCGCGAATCGGCCGAGAATCCACAGAAAGCCAAGCAGCGCTAACAGTTTCTTCACGGGCCAACCCCTTTTCTGCGCGCCAATCGCAGTGCTCGCTCTCAACTTGCCGGAGTTCATGTTCCAGTTCGGCAAAGCGGTCATTCTCGGCATTGCTTTGCGCGGCGTATGCGTCTTCATCGAATGTAGCGACATCATTCAGCGATTCTACCCGGCAGCCCTGGGGCGATTGCATTCTCTCGGGCGCCGCCCGTAATCGCGGACCGGGAGAGGCAACATCTTCGCCGTGGTAGTGATTGTAGTTACCCCGACGAACGCGTAGCAATCCAGGACCCTTTTAAGGTTAGCGTCGCGCGTAACGAGAAGCCGTTTGCCCGTCACATGGGTGAGCTACAGCGCCAAAGCTGAGTACGATGAGTTGCAGTAGCGCTTCGTTTGACGAGAATACTCCCGTGCTAATCTAATAACGAAGTAAGCGGGGATGGCGGAATTGGCAGACGCGCTGGCCTTAGGAGCCAGTGGCCGCAAGGCCGTGCAGGTTCAAGTCCTGTTCTCCGCACCAACGTCCCTTTTATTCAGTTCTGTCAACTTCCCAATTGCGTTTTCTAGAAGGGCAGGAGTGGGATGCACGTACTACTGGGAGATCACAATGCTGCTGTGTCCAGCGAGCCGCATAATCGTAAAGGCATTTGATTTTACTGAGGTAAACAAGAGAATGCAAAATTCAACAAGCCAGACTTAGGAATCTGGCGGGTAAAGCCGTGGGGGTTCGAGTCCCCCTTTTCGCACCAACCCTTCGGTTTTCGACTGGTGCTCCATCCAATTACTCCGCCGCAAAAAAAGAGCCGGATTTAATCCGGCTCCCTTAGTTCAGTCTTATTACGGGCCTGTCATTTCCTGTTGGGTTTGAATGGCGATGGCCGGAGTGACGGTTGTTTTCCGAGTGCGCCGCCCGTTCTGGCGTCATCTACCACCGAACATACATCACCAGGCATGGTGGTGTGAGTTACGTTGAGAAACGTATTCATACCGAAGGTCGTGCCCGTGCCCGTGCCCATAAGAATTCCAGCACAGGCTTCGTTAACCGTGTTGTTGGTTATGGCGTTGTTGTTACCACTGCCGCAACTGTCATCCGCATGGACCGCCGATTGTGCGCTGCCGTAGACAGTATTCAATTTCACTGTGTTGTGATTGCTGCACAGATCGATCGCGTCGAAAATCTGGGTCCCACTGACTTTGTTGGACTCGATAATGTTGTTATCGGCGGGACCATAGGAAGGATCGCTATCCACCGTGATACCAAACTGTGCGCTGTTAACACTATTGCCCGAGATCGTGATCCCATCCGACGCGTAGACCAGGATGCCACTCGCTGCGTTGCCGGGTTGACTGCTGTCATCATCCCACCAGATGTTGTCGTTGACCGTGTTGTTTGAGACGGTTCCTGCGGCCCCAAAGCCTACCTGAACACCGTTCTCGGCAGCTCCACCGGGCCAGTTCATTGCCGTTGCACCGAGGCCGACGATATAGTTGCCGGTGATCGTGACGGTCGGGCCGGGAGAGCCGGGACCGGTTGCCGCTCCGGTGGCCGTGATTCCATTTTTCTGATAAGCCCGCACAGAGTTACTGGAGACGGTTACGGCGTTGGAATTGGTCAGACTCTCGACGTTGATCGCCAACCCATTCTGGCACCCGCCGTAATCTACGAAATCCGTCTGGAACTGGTTCCGCACGACGTCGTCCGTAATCGTTCCGGAGGAGTTCTGGAAATATATCCCCTCCAGCGTAGGTCCTCCGCAGCCAGTAAGAATGTTCCCCACCCCGTCCACAGTAAGATGTGAGATGCTGACCGTCGCATTCATCACAAAAATCTGGGCGGCTACCGCGTTGCCAAAAATGTCCACGCCATTTTGAACGAGGCCCCCACTGGGAGATATCACTACGGCGGCATGCTTGGTTCCGCTGGTGACTCCAACCAGATGCAAGTTTTTACTGATGAGGACCTGTTCGGGGTAAGTACCGGGACAGATGTTAACTGTGGAACCTGGCGTGGCCGCTGTTACCGCGGCTTGGATGGTAGTGTATTGTTGGCCTGGTTCGCACGTGCCCACCGTGACCGCAAAGGCCCGGCTGCTGAGTGCGATAAGCATCAGCAATGCTGCTGTACTAAGTACTCTATTTGCTTTCATTTTCCAGGACGTGGAAGCCGGGGCGTTCATCGATCTCCCATGTTGTGAGTTCCACTGCTGCGGCTGGTTTTCGGTTTCACTTCTCATATCCACTTCACTCCTCTAGATACATCATGATTTGGCAGGCCCCCCCGCATTTTTTTACCAATGCGCACCGAGGCCATGCTAGTCCTCTAGGATTGGGTGTGACAACTGAATTGCGGGTGAAGAGGCGGAGTGGAGTCTTCGGACTCTAACCCCGGAAAGGCAGCAAAAGCCCGGCACGGAAGGAGTTGGACTAAAAGGGAAAGGTGAAGCGAGTCTCGAAAGAGCCTGCACAGAGCGAGGTCGAAGGGATGCCCCAAGGTCTCGAACGCACTCGTCAGCTCAGACTTCTGCAGGCATCTTCAGTTGGCCTGCATCACCGGCGATGCTGCCAGCACGCCGGCTGCGAGTTCCAGATCGTGCAGATCTTCGCGGCTGAAGTCTTGGGTGAAGCGTGGATCCAATCCCTTGCGCGAGATTTGAATCACGCCCAGCACCGTCAAATGCCGGTCCAGAATCGGCACCGACATCAATTTCTGAATGGGCGCGGGCAGCGTGACGTCCTCAGCTTCGCCTCCGACTGGCTTGATGGTCTCGAAGATGCTGGCGTGCTTTACCCGGGCAAAATTGTTGAAGATTTCGGCCTTCTTGCTCAGCGCGGTATGGGCGGCCACGGCCTTGCTGGAAATCGGAATCGCCCCTGTGGTCCGTAGGTGCTCGGGCAAAATAAACTTGAGCAGGCCGCCTTCCAGTCTCAGCAGTGCGACTTCGGCATACTGCACACGAAACACTTTCGCCAATACCATGCTGACATCAAGCGGGTGACGCCTTCGCCCAGCACGGACCCCAAGGGAAGCAGATTTTCGGGGAGAATGATTTCTTCGATGGCCGCGTCTTCAGGCTTGTGGGTCATAGAGTAACTCGCAAAGTTCGATTTAGGAACCGCTTTCAATTCCCGCACTTCGAATGCCAGACGAGAGCTCATAGTGACATCCTACAACCCCTTTGGTTTCAGCAAAGTAGCTTACGTCCATGGCCTTTCGCGGCAGCCCCGAGAAAGCCACTCGGCCAAATCGTGCAAACCGACTGACATTTTTTGTCGCATCGAAATGTAGATTGCGACCGCCGCCCTGGCGGCCTGGGAAGTTCCCGGTCGAGCCTCACCGATTTCTAACCGGCGCAGCGCTTCCCTTTCAGCCCGTAAAGTCATTACACTGCTTGTCTATGACTGTTCCTGCACAACCCAATCTCAAGCTGATCAATGCCCCCGACTACCGGGAAGCCTACGCCAACAGCGTGCAGATGCGCGTGAATGTCTGGGACTTCTTCCTCGTCTTTGGCACCGTGCAGCAGCAGAACGAAACCCAAGTCGAGATTCGCAACTTTCAGGGAATCTACCTGAGCCCGCAACAGGCCAAAGCGCTGCTCGGACTGCTGCAGCAGAACGTCGCCGGCTATGAGACCGCCTTTGGCGAAATCAAACTGGATCCGCGCATGGATCCGGCGGGGCCAGTGCACTAGAACCATCTCGCCCTGACAGATCGCGGCGGGAGGCGGCCATGACAGCCGCCGGGACGGCGGCGCTACCTTTACGGAGGAAACACTCGACAGTCTATCGGCCTGACTGTGGCCTCCCGGCACAGTGGTCAGGGGCTTACCCGGCCCTGGTGTTTGCGGTCATCTTTGTATTCGTTTTTCTGCTGCATCTGCCTTTGTTGCGCTTGCCTTACTTCTGGGACGAAGCCGGCTACTACGTTCCCGCCGCGCGCGATCTGCTGCTTACCGGAAGTCTGATTCCGCATACTACGGTTTCGAACGCACACCCGCCGCTGGTGATGGCCTGGCTCGCGCTCTGGTGGAAGGTCGTGGGCTACGCTCCGTTGGTGACGCGGACGGCTATGCTGGTGCTTGCCGCCTTCTCGCTCCTGGGTTTGTTTCGGCTGGCTGAACGCGTCGCCAACACAAAGGTTGCGGTCGCGTCGACGCTGTGCACGGCGCTGTATCCCGTTTTCTTCGCGCAGAGCTCTCTGGCGCAAATCGATCTGGCCGCCGCCGGGATTGATCTTCTGGGCGCTTTCGGCTTATGTAGAAGATCAATTCAGTCGCAACCACACTCTGGTTCTCTCTGGCGGCCTTGGCGAAAGAAACCGCGATTCTCGCTCCGATTGCGCTGGCGGCATGGGAGATCGTTGGTTGCTGGCACGCAAGAGCAAACTGCGAACGCTGTGGCTGAACGGCGATGACCCGAAATTGCGCGCTGGCCACGCACGGCGCATCACCTCGCTGCTAATCCCCGCGTTGCCGCTCGCTCTCTGGTACGTCTATCACTACGCATGTACGGGATATGTCTTCGGCAATCCGGAGTTCTTTCGCTACAACGTGGCCGCCACTCTGAATCCCGTGCGGTTTCTTCTGGCGCTGCTCATGCGGCTGTGGCAAGTCGTCGGCTATCTCCATCTGTGGGTTTTGACCTTGGCGATGCTGTTGGCCATGTGGCTATGCTGCCGCCGCTGCGGGACGCGGCTCTGAACGTCCGCGAATCAGCTATTCCAGTGCAAATGATTTTCTACGTCGTCGTCGCTCACCTATGTCGTGGCGATGGCGCTTATTGGCGGCGCGGTGCTGGCTCGCTACATGCTTCCGGCCGTTCCTCTTGTCATCATTCTTTGCGTCTCGACGCTGTGGCGCAGGTTGAGTTACTGGGGTGCGGCGATCGCGATGGTTGCGCTGGCCTTCGTTGCCGGCTTGGTTCTTGAATCCTCCATTACGGGTTTTCTCCCGAGGACAATCTCGCCTATCGCGACTACGTCGTGCTGCACGAAGATGGCGAACAATTTCTCGAAGCTCGTTATCCCATGGCGCGCGTGCTTACCGCCTGGCCGGCGTCCGACGAACTCACGCGTCCCTGGCTCGGCTACATCACGCGTCCCATGCGCATCGTGCGCATCGAAAACTTCTCGCTGGATGAGATGCTTTCCGCAGCCGACTTCCGTTCGCAATATGAAGCCGCCCTGGTCTTTTCGACGAAATACGAGCCCTCACCAGCCCGGTGGGATCATTGGCGGACCTGGACTGAAATGAAGACTCGCTTTTTCGGCTTCCACCGCGATCTTCCGCCAGCCGCAGCGGCGCAAATTCTGGGTGGCCACGTTGTTTTTTCCGAACATCGGCAAGGACAATGGATTGCAGTGATCGAGATGGAGAAAAGCGAAATGCAGAATGCAGAGGCCAGAATTCGGAAATAGGAACGAAGCACGAATTTTCTACGCGCCGTTTCACGGATCGTGAATCCTGGTTATTGACTTTTTATTTCTGCATCAAATGGCAGGAATGGGTCTTGATCACCAACCATACTTCGCGGCCTGCTTCGAGTTGTAAAGCATCGCGCGCCGCGAGCGTCAAGTAAACTTCCATTTCCACGCCGCAATCCACGCGCACGGAAACAATCATGTCGCGCCTTTCCACGGAGGTTATCCGGCCGGCAATTACGTTACGCGCGCTCAAACCCTCGGGTTTTGCGACGGCCAGCAAAATATCTCCCGCGCGAATTCCGACTCGCACCCGGGAGCCCTGCTCGGCGCGAATCAGGGGCGTCTCGAGCAAAACGAAGGTCCCCGGTTTGTCGGCTGGCAAGCGGCAAGTGATCGTGCCGCGATCTTCATGGATCAGCCTGACCATCGCATCGAAAATATTTTCAAACCCGGCCAATTGCGCCACGGTTTCCTGGAGCGGCGCACGCAAGACCTCATGCGGAGTGCCCTGCGCGATGATGCGGCCGTGATCCATCACCAGCACGCGTTCGCCGAGCGCCAGCACTTCTTCGCGGCTGTGCGTGACATAAAGAATCGGGATGCGGTGCGCCTGATTCCAGCGCCGCAGGTCGTCCAGGATCTTCGCCTTGGTCGGGGGATCCAGTGCGGCAAGCGGTTCGTCGAGCAGGAGTACGCACGGATCAGTCACTAAGCGCCCGCGCTAGCGCAACGCGCTGGCGCTCTCCACCTGAAATTTCCGCTGGACGCTGCCGACGCAAATGTCGATGCGGAACTCTTGCAGCATCGCAGCGGCTCGCTGCTTGCGTGCCGGGCGCGGCAGATGCGCGAGCCCGTATTCCGATGTTCTGCTCGACCGTGAGATGCGGAAACAATGCGAGATCCTGCAAGACATATCCCACGCCGCGCTTCGCCACTGGAACGTCCACGCGAGTGGTCGATTCGAACAGAACCGATCGCCTACGGCGATCCGCCCTGCATCTGGAGTGGCCAGTCCGGCCACGCAATCGAGCAGCGTGGTCTTTCCTGCCCCGACGCGCCGAATAGTATGGTGAATCCCGGCGCTGCATGGAAATCAACATCGAGAGAAAACTCACGTGCTGGGGACGGAAAGGTTTTGCGAATGCGTGCGCTCAAAGTTGGGCTTGCCGATCTTAGTTCCGCGGGGTTGGGCATTGAATCTCGCTTACTTGACCAGGCCCAGAGTCAATAATTTCTCGGTCGGCGTTCTGCGATTCAATCCATAGACCAGCGTGAGCGCGGCAAAGCAGAAGACCAGCAGCAGCAGCGCCATTGCGTTGGCCGCAGCATAGTTGGAAGCCTGCACCTGATCGTAAATACTGATGGAAACAGTGCGCGTCACTCCGGGAATATTACCTCCGATCATCAACACGACTCCAAACTCGCCCATGGTGTGAGCAAATGCCAGAACCATGCCCGTGACCAATCCCGGCACGGAAAGCGGAACCACTATGCGAAAGAAGGTGCGTAGCGGCGAGGCTCCCAGCGTGGCCGAAGCTGCGAGCAACTTACGATCAACCGAAGAAAAGGAAGCCGCGAAGGGTTGCACGGCGAACGGCAGGCTGTAGAGAATCGAACCGATCACCAGCCCGGTGAAAGTGAACGCCAGGGTGTGTCCGGTCAAGGATTGCCACCAGTGGCCTATCGGACTATGGGAGCCGAGCGCTACGAGCAGGTAAAATCCGAGCACTGTCGGCGGCAGCACGATCGGCATGGCGACCACCGCTTCGACGAGAAATTTCCAGCGCCAGTGCGAGAAGGCGATCCAGTATGCGAGTGGAAGGCTAATCGCGAAGAGAATCGCCGAAACGACCAATGCCAGTTCGATGGTCAGCCGAAATGATTGCCAATCGATCAACATTCTTGCAGTCCAGTTCGTTACTTCCGGTCGTCTTTCTGATCGGGCAAAGTGAAACCGTAACGCTGCAGAACCGCCGCCGCTTCCGCGGTCTTCACATATTCCAAGAAGGCCGCCGCGTCCTGGCGATGAGGCGAGTGCGAAATCAGTACGACTCCTTGATTCAGCGGCGGATATGCCTCGGCCGGGACGATCCAGTATTTCCCCTTGCCCTGCATCGCGGGCGCTATGGCATGTGCCAAGGCCACGAAACCTGCCTGGGCGTTTCCGGACTCCACAAACTGCGCCGCCTGTGAAATGTTTTCTCCCAGGACCAACCGGTCGGCGACCTTTTCCTCCAGGCCATAATGCTTCAACGTGGCGGCGGCTGCTCGTCCGTAGGGAGCATGTTGCGGATTCGCCATGGCAATCTTCTTCACGGATGGATCGAGCAATACGTCCATCCCTTTGTGCTCTACATCGAGTGGCGAGTCTTTTGGAACCCACAGCACTAATTGCCCCACGGCATAGCGATACAACGTGGCGCTCTCGGCCTGGCCGCCAGCAATCAGCTGTTTGGGATAGTCCATGTCGGCGGAGAAAAAAACATCAAAGGGCGCGCCGTTCTGAATCTGCTGAGTCAATGCGCCGGACGCCCCGAAGGAAAGCTTTACGCTGACGCCGGTTCGTTTTTCGTAGTTGGCGGCAAGCTCCTGCAGTGCATTACTCAAGTCCGCCGCCGCAGCCACGTTGATCTCGTGCGCGGATTGCGGAACTGACCATCCTGAAAACAGCGCAAGAAAACAAATCAACGCAAAGGACATGCCGCCCCCACAGCAAGCTAGACCAGGATTTGCAATCAGTGAGGAATTGTACAGGGACGGCGCTGGATTCTGCCCCTCTGCGGCAAAAGTCGGCTCTGCAAACAAGCTGGATGTCGCAGCCGTGAACCGCCGCGCCACTTGAAAGCGCAATAGAAGCCGCTCCAACTTTTCCCGGAATGGTCCGACGGCGCAATTTGAGCGGCTTTTTGATTGACCGTGTCGTTCGGGGCCTTCGATACTAGTTTGACAGTTGAAGTGCCTATGGCTTTTGAGTTGTCGCGTGCAGTTCGTGTTGTGATCTTTGCACTCTTGCCATTCTCCTTGCCGTTGCTGGCGCGGGCTCAGGGCGCCAAGAAAACTGCGCCTGAAACGCCTATGGCCGATGCTGATGGCGATCACGAAGAGCAGCGCGCGCAATGGTTCCTGCGCGGGCGCGTGGCAACCGGGAAGTCTTCGGCGGAACTGCGACACCGTGCTTATCAGTCCAAGATGCAGGCGCGTGCCGCGCAATCGAACTCGCAACCGTCGTCCACAGGATGGACGCCTTTGGGCCCGGTGCCGTTAACCTCCGACGCTACCGGTGATGGATTTCAAAACTACGATCAGGTTTCAGGGCGGGCAACGGCAGTGGCGATTGATCCCGCCGACCCTACCGGCAGTACGGTTTATATCGGCGGAGCGCAGGGCGGAGTATGGAAGTCCGCCAACGCCACCAGCGCTGTCGGCAATGTAACCTGGACGGCAATCACCGACGATCAGGCGACACTCTCGATCGGTTCGATTGTGATCCAGCCGGGAAACTCCAATCCCGCGCAGAGTGTGGTTCTGGTGGGCACGGGCGAAGCTGACAATTCCGCTGATTCTTATTTTGGTCTCGGCATTTTGCGCTCCGCCGACGGCGGCAACACCTGGACGTTGCTCACCACGGCGAACAGCGGCACTTATTCCTTCAGCGGGCTGGGCGCGGCGCGCATGGCATTCAGCACGGCACAGACCGGCACTGTAGTTGCGGCCATGGCGGCGACGGCGGAAGGCGAAACCGATGGCGCGGTAACCAGCACCACCTACCGGGGCCTCTATACTTCCACCGACGCCGGCCAAACCTGGACTTACAATACCCTTTTCTCCGGAGCGAGCGAGGCGACCTCAGCAACGTCGGTGGTGTACAACGCCGCCGCCGGATTATTCTTTGCGGCGGAACGCTATCACGGCTTTTACTCTTCGCCGGACGGTCTGACCTGGACGCGGCTCGCCAATCAGCCGGGTGCAACGGGATTGCTGAGCACAACAGCTTGTCCACAGAACTACAGCACAAGCTGTCCGATTTACCGTGCTGAAATCACTGTTGTTCCGGGACGCAACGAGATGTATGTGTGGTTTGTTTCCCTGAACCCCAATGGCGATCCCGCAGATCAAGGCATTTGGCAGAGCAAGAACGGCGGGGCTTCGTGGACGGAGATCAACGACAGCGGCATTATCAGTTGCGGTGATTCCGACGGCTGCGGGGTGCAGCAGGGATTCTATAACCTGGAACTGCTGGCGGTTCCAAACGGCGCTTCTGCCAGCGACCTGTATGCCGGTGCGATCAACATTTACAAATGTTCGATCAACTCGAACAACCTCACGTGTTCCAGCACGCCGTTCTTGAATCTCACGCATGCCTACGGCTGCGATCCGCTGTCGGCGCTCGCGCATGTGCATCCCGATCAGCACGCGCTGGGGTACATGATTCCAACGTCTGGCACTGAATCCGGAGCAGACCTGATGTACTTCGCCAACGACGGCGGCATCTATCGCGCTTTGAACGGATTCACCGGACTCACCACAGGTTCTTGTTCCGAGACGAATCAGTTCGACGACCTCAATGCGAATTTGGGTTCAATGACACAGTTTGTAAGCCTCTCTCAAGATGCGAGTGACGCCAATACGCTCCTGGGTGGGGCGCAGGATAATGGCTCTCCGGCAACCGCAACAGCCACGACAAGTTCGAGTTGGGGAAATGTTCTGAGCGGCGATGGCGGCTACGACGCGATCGACCCCAACACCGGCGACTGGTTTGCCTCGAATCCGGATACTGGATCCGGAAGCCTGAATATTCTGGAATGTTCCTCCGGAGTGAACTGCAACGACAGCCTGTTCAATTTAGTCATCGGCAGCAGCGACGTGGGTGGAGACGACGGAGCTTTTTATTTTCCTTATATTCTCGATCCGCAATCGGCGACGACCTTGTTGGTCGGAACCTGCCGGGTGTGGAGCGGACCACGATCGGGCGGCGCGTTCGCGGCGTTCAGTCTCAATTTCGATACGCTCGGCACCGGCACTTGCAGTGGCGTCGAGGTTAATACGGTTCGCGCGCTCGCAGCCGGCGGTCCCAGCAAATGCAAACGGCTCGCAAGTAATTTATGCCACTACCGACGGCCCTGGCCCGAACGCGCTATCCACGCCTGTTGGAGGCAATGTTTGGGTCACCGCCAACGCCATGGCGGTTTCCGGGGTGAGCTCCACTTTCAGGAACGTCACTTCGAACGGGCCGGGCGGCAGCAGCATCAATCCTAATGAGGTCCCTATTTCTGGCGTTGCCATCGACGCTTCCGACCTCACCGGCAACACTGCCTACGTAACGGTGATGGGATTTACTGGCGGCCCGGGACACGTGTGGCAGACGACCAATGCCGGGACCACGTGGACGGATTGGACGGACTTTGGAGGCGCGGCTCCGCTGCCAGATTCTCCGGTAAACGCCGTGGTGGTTGACGCCGGCGCACGCATGGTTTACGTGGGTACTGACGTTGGCGTGTTTCAGACGTCCACGTTTGCTGCCGCATGGACGGAACTTGGACCAAGTGCAAGCAGCCAGCAAAGTGGATTCTTGCCGAATGTAGCTGTGACTGCGCTCGCGATCTTCAACTCCGGCGGTCAGAAGCGGTTGCGCGCTTCCACCTACGGCCGCGGCGTGTGGGAGCTCGATCTGGCGGCTACACCGGATTTCCAAATCGCGGTTTCGAATACTCCGCTGACCGTATTCGCCGGGACCACGGCGACCTTCAACGGCACCGTGACGGCGAGCAGCGGATATAACAACTCGGTTGAATTCAGCTGCACGCCGGGCACATCGAATCCTCCCAGCCCATGTACTCCGACCCCGGTGAGCCTCACGCCTACCGCAAACGGCGCGGCGTTGTTGTTAACCGCGGGTACTGGCACAACCGGCGCCTACAACTTCAACGTGCAGGCCGTCGGCTCCGATCCCAATAACACGACGCATGTCGCCGCGCTGGCTTTGAATGTGGTGAACTTCGGCATGACCACGCCTTCACCTACCACGATGACGGAGCCTCCGGGCGCGGCCTCGACACCCGTAAGTTTTCAAGCTACAGCTCAGGGGCCGTTCAATCAGAGCGTCACGCTCTCTTGCAGCTTCAGCCCCAGCATTTCTGGCGCGAGCTGCGCTTTTAATCCGGGCGCGGTGGTGAATCCAACCGCCAGTTCGCCGGTGAGTGTAACTGCAAGCGTAATGGTTCCCGTGGGAACGGCCGCCCGCAACTACACGGTCACGGTGCAAGCCACAACTGCGGGTGCGCCCGGGCCTGCAACGATTTCGTTTACGATGGCCGTCACTGCAAGTGAGGACTTTACCCTGAGTTCTTTTACGGCGGGCCAGATCGTAGCGGCGGGACAGACAACCAGCCCATACAACCTGGCGATCACACCCACCGGATCTGCGTTCGCTGGCGTCGTAACTCTTTCTTGCAGCGGAATTCCTTCGGGGGGGGAGTGTAATTTCGCTCCTAATCCGGTTATCCCTGAAACCAATTCCGTGAATGTGGTGCTGACGATCGCCACGACGTCCACCACTTCGGGCGGCACCTACCCTGTGACGCTTATTGGAACCTCAGGCTCCTTCTCACACTCGGCAACGACATCTCTCACAGTGGATGGTTTTCAACTTGCAGTGAGCCAGCCTTTCTCTACTGTCGCGGACGCGGGATCGCAGCAAACTGCCAAAGTATTTTTGACGCCAAGTTACAGCGGTTCGTTCAATGCGGCATGCGACGCCAGCGCATTTTCTGGGCAATGCTCGGTCACTCCGGTCAATCCAATGGCGATCGCGGCGGGAATGGCGGGCATTCTGACAGTTACGGCCAACATCCCAAACTCCGCAGCGCCGCAGCCATCGAACCTTTACAACGTCAACCTCACGGTGGCAGATTCATCGGGACTGCCCATGCAGACTTTGCCGCTGCCGCTGACGGTAATTCAGGATTTCACTCTAGGCTTGCTCACGCCCTCGGCTACACAAACGATCAGCGCAGGACAGTCGGTGAGCTACAACTTTAGCGTGCTGCCGGTGGGCCCGTCGTTCGGCGATGCTGTGAGCCTCGCTTGCTCTGGCACTCCGGTGGTCTCGCTGTGCAGCTTCACGCCTGTCACAGTAACTCCCGGTAGCAGCTCTGCTGCTGTCGTGATGACAATCTCTACCACATCCGACTCGGCAAGCCTGATTCCGCAAAGGCCGGGGCGCGCTTTCTTCGCTTCTTCTTACGCCTTGTGGCTGACGCTGCCCGCGCTGGCGCTACTTGGCAACCGACGCCGCCGGAATAAACACGCGAGGCTCACACTGCGGACTCGCCTGCTTGGATTGTTTCTGCTGGCGCTCCTGCTTACGTCATGCGGGGGAGGAAGTAATGGCGGAGGAAGTGGCGGTGGTGGGGGCGTCGGCGGCCAACAGCAAGGTACCGCACCTGGGACCTACACCATCACGGTGACCGGCACCTCGGGCTCGCTGACTCATGCAGCGCCTTCCACCGTAACCCTGGTAGTGACCCAGTAGAGTGGTAAATCTGCACGGTGAGAACGAAACGTCGCGGTATGATCATCAAGCATGACTGAAGCACGCTACGACGCAGTCATCGTCGGCGGAGGCATTGTCGGCCTGGCGGTCGCGCTTGAGATCACGAAGCGCTTCCCCCGTCTTCGCCTGCTGTTGCTGGAGAAAGAAGGCCGCGTGGGCCAGCACCAGAGCGGACACAACAGCGGCGTCATTCATTCTGGCGTGTATTACAAGCCTGGATCGCAGAAGGCCAGGTTGTGTGTCGAAGGGGCGCGCGCCATGATCGCATTCTGCCGCGCGCACGGCATCCCTCACGAAATCTGCGGCAAAGTTATTGTGGCCACTAACGCGGAGGAGTTTCCTCGGCTGGAAGAGCTACGGCGTCGGGGCGAGGCGAATGGGCTCACCCGGTTGCAAATGATCGGGCCCGAGGAGTTGCGGGAGATCGAACCACACGCCATCGGACTGCGCGCCCTGGTCGTGCCCTCGACTGGCATTACGGATTACGCCGCGGTTTGTGAGAAGTACGCCGAGCTGATTCGCGCAGAAGGTGGAACGATTTTGACTTCCACTGAAGTGACCGGCCTGCGAAATCTCGGCGATGAAGTGGTGGTCGAGACCAAGGGCGCCTTATTCTCAACGACCTATCTGATTAACTGTGCCGGACTGTTCAGCGACCGCATTGCCGGTATGGCCGGTGGAAAGCCGGACGTCATCATTGTTCCGTTTCGCGGCGAGTATTACGATCTTGTTCCCGAGCGTTCCTCCCTCGTGCGAGGCCTTATCTATCCTGTCCCTGATCCGCAGTTTCCGTTTCTTGGGGTCCATTTCACGCGCCGTGTAAACGGCACCGTGGATGCCGGTCCCAACGCTGTGCTCGCGTTTCGCCGCGAAGGCTATGAGCGAACCGACTTCAGCCTGCGCGATCTGGCTTCGTCGATGACGTTTCCCGGATTCTGGCGCATGGCCGCCAAGCATTGGCGCAACGGACTGGATGAATTTCACCGGTCTTTTTCCAAACCCGCGTTCGTTCGCGCTTTGCAGCGCTTGCTTCCTGAATTGCGGGCAGAGGATTTGATCCCCGGCGGTTCTGGAGTGCGCGCCCAAGCCTTGCGGCGGGATGGCACGCTGGTAGATGATTTTCAGTTTGTGCCTTCAGGCAGGATGTTGCATGTTCTCAATGTCCCGTCTCCAGCGGCGACTGCTTCCCTGGTCATCGGACGCAGCATCGTAAACATGGCAGCGGAAGGCTGGGGATTACAGTAGCAAACCGGGCCGGACCCCAGCGAAGGGCACCGGCGAGAAGGCTCATCGAGCGAGGCGACCCGCATGTACGCCTTCGCCGAGTACAAACGTGGATCCCACGGTGCCCACAACCGCCGACGATCGCGGCAGGCCGAGGCGCTCCCGAATGCGATACACGGCCTCAATGCCCGTGCAGTGCGCGCCTATCAGATTTGCGACCTTGAAGTCTTTCAGCTTGTCGGCAGTCCAATTCAGGCGTTCATCCGTAGCCGAAAAAAGATGGAGTCCACCAACGACTGCCTGCACTGGCTGATCGGGAAATTCCGACCGGGCGAATGTAAGTATGTTAATGATGCCAGCGTGACCGCAGCCAGTGACCACTACTAATCCTTGGGGCGTGTTTAGCACCAGAGATTGATCCTCAGGGATCGTGTCCTCGACCAAGCCCTCCGGGGTCTGCACTTTTCCATCAGGGTTCCAGTTGAGTTCCGGATACTTACGGGGCACTGGGCCCGTTAACCACGCACCGGGAAAGATCTCCGCGGCCTCGTCGTGTACTACGAACTTGCCGCCAGTCGCTTCGTACTCTTTTTCTAAAGCGATCATGGTGTTCTCTTCACCTTTTTGCGACGGCCGGCTGTAGAAAATGCCCCGCGCCACGTGAACAACCGACAGGGCCGAGGGGTTCGTCTTCATCATCTCCCGGCGAAGCGTCATTAGCCCACTGACATGGTCCCAATGATTGTGCGTAAGAATGACTTCTTTGACGCTGGAGAGGTCAATCTGCAAGTCCCGGGCATTTTGGAGCACGGTGTCGGGATGGGCTCCCGTATCCAGTAGAACGCGATGGCCATCAGCTTCGACCAGCGCCGAAAAACCCCACTCACCCATCCCCTCGGTGTCGCCCACCAGCATAGTAGAAAGCAAGGTCACCTTGAGCGTGCGAATTTGCGCACGAGTGTTGGGAACCGCGGCAGGCCCGCTCTGAGCCTGGGCGGGCTGCGCGCAGAGAATCGAAAGCAAAAGGACGGCCAGGAGGGCATAGGCGGGCATCCAGAAAAGGCGAGAAAAACTATTCATATCCCAGAACCTCCGCCACGGACGTGTGTGGAAATCCACGAGGTAAGGGTATCGCAAACTACCGTCTCATGGTAGCGATGAATGCTGGTGAGAAGAGGACGTACCAGTTAGCCGCGATACCTGCCCGCCAGCTCCCTCACAGGTTCCACGGCCCTTTTCACCGGTATGGGCCTGCCAGCCGTGGTCTTGGCCGATGCAGTTTCGTAGACTGTCAGGCACTGGGTGCACTGGTTGTCGGGAACATTGGCTCCCAACTCCTTGCGGAGACGGAAGACGTAAAGCACAACCTCTACCCGGCTGGAGACTCCAAGCTTGTCGAAGATGCGGAACAGATAATTCTTCACCGTGTGTTCCGTCAATTTCAGGCGGCTTGCGATCTCGCGGTTGGACAATCCCTCGGCCACGCAGCGCACAACGTCCTGCTCACGTTTGGAGAGAATCTCTTCACCACGAGAATCCAGCACTTGCAGCGGTTCCGATTCGCGAAACGCCTCGAGCAGGTAGCGCAACTCCGCACTACTCGCCCACACCTGGCCTTGATGGACGTTGATGAGGCACTTGGCAAGAGTTTTCGAGGATTGCGTACGCGAGAAAATTCCTTGTGCTCCGCAACGGAAGGCTTCGACCACCTCGGAGCGGTTGGAGGTGTCCACGATAAGTACGACCCGAGTCTCGGGATGAGAGGCGCAAACCTGGCGCGTGAGATCAAAACCCAGCGTGGTGGATTCCTCCAGGGTTGAACTCACCAGCACAACATGAGGCTTTTTCTGCGCTACAGCCTGCAGGATTGACGACCCTTTGGGCTCGATCCCCGTGACTTCGAATTGGCGGTCTTGCGCCAGCGCGTCGGCAAGCAACTGGCTGCTCATCCGAGTACTATCCGCGGCAAGCACCCGGATCTTCTCCAAGGTCGGCGCCGGAGTCACATGTTGAGCCATTCTTTCTTCTCCTCTATCGCGAACAGTCGTTTGAGACCTTACTTGCGACTCCAACATCCTCGGAGTCTGGTCAGGACACGAGCCGCTCCGGGCTCGGCAACCACGAAGAATCAAGGGGGATGATTAAGGTCTAAGGCGGGGCGGACTCTCAAAGCTCCGCCAACTCGCAGTACATTCGCTAGCGAGACTTTAGTCTCAATAGCCGGCTTCGTAAATGGCACATGAGTGCTATTACGAAGCGCGGTCTTGGGTAACGAACTTTCTAGCTATCTAGGGTCTTGCGGCGAAAGCTCGGAAGAATCAGGCAGAAACCGGGACAAAAACCGACCCAACCGTTAGACTGTAGCGTCTCAACCATCGAGACGCGCCCGGAATTCTGGGCGGTAATCTGCCGAAAGAGGAGAAAGCAATTGGTTGTTCTTGTGATTGGAGGAGCGGGTTATATCGGAAGTCACGCGGCTCGCAGATTGCGGCAGCGGGGTCACGAGGTTGTGATTTACGACAATCTCTCGACCGGGCATGCGTTCCTGGCCGGCGGATTCGAACTGGTGCGCGCCGATATTGCGGACGCAATGACGCTGTCGACTGCTCTGCGCCGTGTCGACTCAGTGATGCACTTTGCTGCACACGCCTATGTGGGAGAATCGGTTACAAACCCGCGGAAATACTTTCGCAACAACGTGGAGGGAGGTCTCGTCCTATTGAATGCCTGTGTGGATTGCGGCGTGCGCCGGATTATTTTCTCCTCTACATGCGCTGTGTACGGAGTTCCGGCGAAGGTGCCCATCCCGGAGGACACTCCGCGGCAGCCGGTGAATCCTTACGGCGTTTCGAAACTTTTTTTCGAGCAGGCACTCGATGCTTATGACCGGGCTTATGGCCTGCGTTTCACAAGCCTGCGCTACTTCAATGCCGCCGGCGCCGATGAGAGCGGAGAGATTGGCGAGTTGCACGAACCGGAAAGCCATCTGATTCCTTCTGGGTTCCTGGCGGCTACCGGACAGCGGGCGGAATTGGAACTATTCGGCACGGATTACCCTACTCCGGACGGCACCTGCGTCCGCGATTACATTCACGTGAGCGACCTCGCGGATGCGCACGTGTCAGCGCTGGAGCGTTTGGCGGAAGGAGGAGATTCCATCGCGGTGAATCTCGGCACCGGAAAGGGTCACTCGGTGAAAGAAGTGCTCAGCAAAGTCGAGCAGGTCACTGGGCACAAAGTTCCCGTACGGATTGCGCCGCGCCGGGCAGGAGATCCACCCGCGCTGATAGCGGATCCTGCTCTTGCCGAAAAAGTGTTGCGCTGGAAAGCGACGCGGTCGCTGGATAACATCGTGACCACGGCGTGGAAGTGGATGCAGCGGCGTAGCGCTAACAAGTAGCGCCGGCATCATGCCACCTGTCCCGACGGCGTCTGGCCGTGGCATGTCTCAATTCAGTGTTGCCGGCGACTGGGCGCAACTCCTAATAGGTGAAAGATTGAATTTCCGTCACTCCTGAGTCAGGACCATCCACGTAGCCGAGCCGAAGCTTTGGATGCAGCGCGATATGCATCGGAACCACGTTGAAAGTATTTGAGAAACTGAATCCGTTAAGAGTCTCCTGGAGTTCCCCGCTGGGGCTGTACACATAGATCGTGCTGCCGCGTGGAGCCGAACTCGAAACCGGCTGAGCAACCAGGAAAAGTTTGTGTATAGCATCAAACTCGACATCGGCGCCACTGAAGATCTGCTGCTCGCCGGAATTCGGCAATGTCACCTCGAAGCCGGTCTCGGTTGCGAGGTTATAGAACTCCACACCGGCGTCGTCTTCTGTCGTCGTACAAAAAATCCCGTCGGCGGAGTCGACGGCCAAGCCATTGATGAAGCCAAGTCCAACACCCGTGAACTCGCTGAACGTGGCCGCCTTAAAGTTGACCAGTCCGATGACGG
The DNA here is from genome assembly GCA_963841125.1 of uncultured Acidobacteriaceae bacterium. GTDB lineage: Bacteria > Acidobacteriota > Terriglobia > Terriglobales > Acidobacteriaceae > Sulfotelmatobacter. The sequence goes on along the minus strand of CAWJBH010000008.1, from coordinate 67,094 downwards.
GGAGACAGCCGAAGCAGCCATCGCCTCCTCCTAAAATAGCCTGGTTGGTCGTGCTGTCGTAGGCGGACGGCGGGGGCACGCTGCCAAAGTTGAGGGAGTCGGTAATGTGGACGACCGGGCCAAAGGTGTTCGCGGCGACATTGGAAGAAAACACCCACGGAACAAAGTTTCCGCTGTTGTCGTAGGCAAACACTGCGACATTCGACACCCTCTGGCTGCGGCTCACACCGGTGGGCATGATGAGGTGTTTGGTTCCGATGGGCGGGGTCCAGTGGCCGGTATCCTCGTTGGCGCTGAGAGGGTTCAACGTGCTGAAAGTACGGCTAACGACATTTCCCGTGACATGCTCGTGCTCAACCAGTCCAACGCTGGTGCCGACGATGCCCAGCGTGATGAAGTCATCCTGCGTCTGCGTCTTGGAGACAACCTTAAGGATTTTGCCGGTATTTTGGCTGAAGGTTTCGACGGCTGCCAGCACGGTCCCGTTGCTCTGAAGTGCGGCCTCACTCAGCAAGCCTTCGGTACCGTTCCGGTCGATATCGAAACCAAATATCTGCCCGCCAAACTTGCTATGGACGATCACCTTGCCCGGCCCGACCGCGGGATTGGGCTCGAGATCACTTGACTGCGCGAACGCAGAAGATCCACACAAAAGCAGCAAGGCCGAAAACAATAACCGCAAGACGACCGAGGAGGAAGATAGCGAACCCGTGCTCGTCCTCGCGCGAAAAGCGGAATTTTCACCGGCAGCGCCCGCTGCCGAAAAGAAAATGAATACCTGGTTCGTGCTGTCGGACATTTCCCTCGTCTCCTGAACGATGTTTCCTTAAGAGCATTTTCACGGACCTGACGCGCACCCCGGAAAGATATGTCGGCGATGTTTATTTGGTGTCAGGCATTTGTCAAATGTTTGTAAAATCAGACTGACTGGTCCTGCGGAACGCGGGGTGGCTGCAATTCGAGACAACCAGCACAACTTACCGTAAAATCAGGCGCTGCGGAGAGGAACACGATACGGTCGCAGATTCTTCAGAATTGGTGCAGCCCGCGTGCCCGCTTCGACCAATCCCTACGAAACAGGAGAAGATTCATGTCAGCAAGACAGGCCGCCAATATCGTTCTTGGACTCGTGCTTACGCCTTTCCTTTTGGTCGGCGCATTCGCCCAGATGCCCAATCCGTATGGTCTGAGTATTTCAGTGGAAGACGCAAAAAAAGCAGCTGCTCTCTCTTTAGTTGAAGCCAGAAAGAATAACTGGACGGTCGCCGTCGCGGTAGTCGACCCTTCCGGCAACCTCGTCTACTACGAAAAAATGGAGAACACACAACTGGGCAGCGCCAATATTTCCATCGATAAGGCCCGCACCGCGGCTCGGTTCAAGCGGCCGACGAAAGCTTTTCAAGATGCTCTGGCTGCCGGCGGCGAGGGTTTACGCATCCTCGGCTTGGAAGGAGTGACACCGGTGGAAGGCGGGTTCCCACTCTTGCAGGATGGCAAGATCGTAGGTGGGATCGGAGTCTCAGGCGCGACCAGCGCGCAGGACGCTCAATGCGCCAAAGCGGGTGCGGACGCCTTCAAATAAAGACAGGCGGCACAACCTTACTGTAAAATTGATGATGAGAAGAACATCGGGATGCGCCTCAGTTCCCCCAGGGATGCTGGTTGCGGATTAAGACTTTTCGGAACATTCCGTACACAATTATCCTCACACGCAGTGAAGCTGATTGGGCTGCGTAATATTCAACACGTCAGGAGAAACGAACCATGGCAGTAGGCGCGAAAGATTGCAAAAACAGCGGATCGTAAGAAGGTGATGGACACCAGCAAGAGCACGGATTGCCCTAAGTGCGGTAAGACTACGCGCATCGTGAAGCGCATGAAAGACCGCGAGCGCGGCGTACCAGGCGGGATTTATATTTCCTGTTCAGCTTGCGAGTTCTTCGAGAAGCTGTAGGAGCAGTTCTGGTTTTATTCAAATGGCCGGAGCAGAAGGGATATTGACTTCCCTGCTCCGGCCTTTGATTTCGTTTGGCCGCAAATGAGCGCCGTGGCCGACTTGCTACACTGCCACCGTAACCGACGTCTCCGTGCGCGTCACAGGCCGATACAGCGTGTCCCGCTCGATGGGCTCCCTGCCCGGCAGCGCGGATCAGGCGCTCCAACTCTTCGCGGCGCATGCCTTGGGGCGTGGTCGCGCCCGCATCGTGGTAGATCTTTTCTTCGATCACCGTACCATCCATATCGTCGGCGCCGAAGCGCAGCGATATCTGCGCGATTTTCGACGTCATCATCTGCCAGTAAGACTTTATGTGCGGGAAGTTGTCGAGCACGAGGCGGCTGACCGCGATCTGCTTGATGTCGAGCATGCCGGTGGTTTTCGGCAGATGCTGCAGCGGCGTGTTGTCGGGATGGAAAGCCAGCGGGATGAAAGTCTGAAAGCCGCCGGTTTCGTCCTGCAGGGCGCGCAGCTTGAGCAGGTGGTCGACGCGATCTTCGTCGTTCTCGACGTGCCCGTAGAGCATGGTCGCGTTCGATTTCAATCCGATCTGGTGGGCGAGTTTAGCGGTGTCGAGCCATTGGTCGCCATCGATCTTGTGATCGCAGATGATGTGGCGCACCCGGTCGGCAAATATTTCTGCGCCGCCGCCGGGAAGCGAGTCCACGCCTGAGGCTTTAAGCTGTTCCAGCGTCTCACGAATGGAAAGCTTGGCGCGCTTCGAGAGATAAGCAACCTCGACCATGGTGAAAGCCTTGAGATGCACCTGCGGAAAGCGCTGCTTCAGGCCGGAGCAGAGATCGAGGAAATATTGAAATGGCAGGTCGGGATGCAATCCGCCGACGATGTGAAATTCGGTGACGGCCTCGCTGTATCCGGAGGCTGCGGTTTCAAAAGCCTCATCGAGCGCCATGGTGTAGGCGCCGGGCGAGTCCTTCTTGCGACCGAAGGCGCAAAGGCGGCAAGCCGCCACGCAAACGTTGGTGGGGTTGATGTGGCGATTGACGTTGAAATAAGTCTTGTCGCCATGCATGCGCTCGCGGACATGGTTGGCCATCCAGCCCACGGCGAGAATGTCTCCGGTGCGGTAAAGCGCAGCGCGTCGTCGGCATCAAGCCGCTCCCGGGCAATCACTTTCGCGTGAATCGGCGTGAAGGCGTGAGTCGTCGGTTTGAAAGGGATGGTTCTGGCGCGAGAGACATCCCCTTGATGATATCGCAGGAGACCGCGAGAAGTCACAAAAAGCCAGCTCTAGCGGTCTGCGATGATCCTGGTCGCGGATTTTTTCGTACTCCGAGTCCGAAATGCATGTGCGCGTTACCAGTTCGTGGAGTTCTGTGAACGGACGCGCCGGCGATGATGCGGTCGGCTTCGTGTTCGGTCATGCCCGGCAGGCCAGCAGGTCCTCACGCGAAGCACTTTTGATGTCGACGGCTTTATCACGGTCTTGTCATTGCCCATGCCTTCCTTCACGCCTTCCACCACGGCTTTGGTGTCGCGCCTCATCGTCTCAGTCGCTTGGCGGTTTGCCTGCGAATTTCATCAGGATTGTCTTTATTCGGACAAGCGGTGACGCCCGCGAATAGCAGCGCGAGCGCAGAGAGCCATAGAGAATGGCAAGTGGAAGACGTTGCATGAATTTCTGATGCCAACGGGCCACTGTGGTTGGCGAGTTCTCAGTCTACTCTCAATTCACAATACGAAACGCGCAACGCCTCGTTCCCTGCCAGCCTCCTGTACAATTTTGCTTCCGATGAGTACGTACGCTAAATGGGGCTGGGAATTGCCGCAGGCACGCTGCTGCTGGTTCGTGGCGGCGCAGGCCGAGCCCATCGCGCAACTCAAGCCCACCGATTACGTCAACGACTTTGCGCACGTTCTGGATCAGAATTCCGATCGCGCAGATGGATGACATTTGCCGGCAGATCGACGAGAAGGCCCATGCCAAGATCGCGGTGGTCACCGTGCGGTCGCTTGATGGCTCAGATATTGAAAGCTATGCGGTCACCCTATTTCAGCAGTGGGGGCTCGGAACCAAGTCGACCAACCGCGGAGTGCTGATCCTGTATGCCATTGATGACCATCGCGACCGCATTGAGGTTGGATATGGGCTGGAGCCATTCTGCCCGATGGCAAGACGGGTGGCTTTGCGCGAGAGGCCGTCCCGCTCATGCAGGCCCGGCAATATGGCCAAGCCCTACTATTAGTCACGTCGCGAATTGCGAAGGTCATCGCCGATGACGCCGGTATTCAGCTTACCAACGTACGACCTGAGGCCCCGGTTGAGCGCGACAACCAGCCGAGTGGGGGATTGTCGATCGGCGCAATTGTTCGGCATTGGCATCGTCATCCTTGTCATCCTGTTTACTCCCCTTCGGGGAGTCTTTTCTGGATGCTTTTTTCCGGAATGTTTGGCGGAGGAGGTGGCGGCTATGGCGGTGGGGGCTTTGGAGGGGGTGGGGGTGGATTTGGCGGCGGTGGGCGGTTTTGGAGGCTTCGGCGGCGGAGGTATGTCGGGAGGCGGTGGATCTAGCGGTAGTTGGTAAGCGAGGATGCGAATGGTTCCTGAAAAAAACATTACCGAATTTGTCGAGCGGCTGCGAGCGGCGGCTGGAGCGAACCTGGAGAGCGTGATCCTGTTCGGATCGGCAGTCGCGGGAGATTTTCATCCCGAGTTCTCGAATGTGAATCTGTTCTGCGTGATTCGGGACAGCTCGTTTCGCGGCGTTGCAGGCACTAGCCCCTGCCGTGAAATGGTGGGACGCGCAGAAGCAGCCGCCGCCACTGTTCATGACTCGTGACGAGATCGAGCGCTCCAGCGATGTGTTTACGATTGAATTGCTCGACATGAAGCAGCACCATCGCGTTCTTTTCGGCGAAGATGTACTGCAAGGGCTGTCGATTCCGCCCAACCTGCACCGCGTGCAGGTGGAATACGAGTTGCGGGAAAAACTTGCGCTGTTGCGGCAGCACCTGCTGCTGGCCTCGGGAAACGACTCGCGCATGTGGGAGTTGCTGGTGCGATCGGTGTCATCTTTTGCCACGCTTTTCCGGCACGCACTTATTGTGCTCGGTGACGATGCGCCGGTTGGAAAGCGCGAGGCGGTACCGGCATTATCGAAGCAGATTGGCTTTGATGCCTCGGGAATTTTGCAGGTTCTGGATGTGAGGGAGCGAAAAGCAGACCGCAAGAAGTTCGATGTGGCGGATGTTTTTTCCCGCTATCTCGCAGCGGTGGAGCAGGTAACGGCCGCAGTTGATAGAATGCTGGACTCGGGTACGCGCGGCTAAAGTTAGTCGGAGCATGCTTTTCAGGAGAATTTCATGAGCAAGGCGCTGATCGTAGTCGTCGTTCTCGTGGCACTTCTACTGTTGGTTGTCTGTTTGCCTTTGGCCAGTACGTAAGCGTGAAGAATACGCTAGTCAGCAAGAACGAAGCGGTAAAAGCTGCATGGTCACAGGTGGATATTGTGCTGCAGCGCCGCGCCGACCTGATCCCTAACCTGGTGGAGACAGTGAAGGGCTACGCGCAGCAGGAAGTGACGGTGTTCGGCGATATCGCGAAAGCGCGCTCTGCTCTGCTTTCCGCAGGTTCCCCGCAGGAGAAGATCGCCGCCAACGGACAGCTCGATGGCGCGATCGGACGCCTGCTGCTGGTGGTCGAGAACTATCCGCAGTTGAAATCGAACGAGAATTTCCTTCGCTTGCAGGATGAACTTGCCGGCACGGAGAATCGAATTGCGGTCGAGCGCAAACGCTACAACGATACCCTGCGCGACTACAACACTTACGTGCAGCAATTCCCCAATAGCTTTTTTGCGGGCTTTGCGGGATTCAAGCCGAACGAGGCCTACTTCGAGGCTTCGCCAGCATCGCGCGAGGTTCCGAAGGTGAACTTCTCGAGTCCAGCCGCAACGGCTCCCCAGACAACGCCTCAGCCGGCACCGGCACACTAGTGAGCAGCGGGAAACCGGTGAAATGGCAGTGGCGGAGGTAGCGGGGCAAGAGGTAAACAACTTTCGTTCGTTACGACTCAGCTGGGTAATTCCCAGCCTTCGTCCTTCATTTTATTGTTGCTCCAGTGTTGGAGTTGCTCGAAGAGTGCGGGATCGATGACGGCGAAGCGGAGGCCGACGCGGCCTTCGCCGCCGAACCAGACGATGCGGGCCTTGGCGTGAAAAATGATTTCGCTGTCGGGCAGGGGAAAGCTCACGTCGAGAAGGCCGGTGAATCGCATCGGTTCTTTCAAGCCATCGAGTCCCATCCCGCCGGTGCTCAGGTTTACGCCCTGCACGCGCGACTTCCTCACCATGCTGATTTCTCAACATAACGGCGAGGTCGATGCGCGCACGGAAGAATTTCTGCTGCTCGATACTGATGACTCCCAAAGAGTTCGCACCGTCGCCGGCATTGACGCTAATGTTATATTCCTTCAGCTTACGGCTGAGAGTACGGCGGGAAATACCGAACTGTTCCGCGGCCTGGCCGCGATGACCGCCGCTGCGCTCGAGGGCGCGGATAATCATCTGCTCCTCCATGCTGTCGAGATTGCCGACCGGCATGGATGCAGACTGACGTAGGGCGACCGGGCTGCCGGACATCGCGTCCGTAATCTGCGATCTTTGGATCGCAGCATCTTTTGACTCCACGGCAACTCTCGCGACGAGATTGCGCAACTCGCGAACATTGCCGGGCCAGGCATGCGAGAGCAGGACGGAAACGGCCTCGGGCGCGAAAAAATTGCCGGGAGTCTTGAGGCGGAGAAAGTGCTCGGCCAGAGCCACGATGTCCTCGGGACGTTCGCGCAGCGGGGGCACACGAAGTTGAAACTGGCCGAAACGATGGAAAAGATCCTGGCGAAATCGGCCCGCCTTGACTGCGGCATCGAGATCCTGATTGGTGGCAGCGACGATGCGAACATCGACTTTGATTTTGCGGTGACCACCCAGGCGATAGAACGGATATCCATCCAGAACGCGCAAAAGCTTGACCTGAGTTTGCAGCTGCAGCTCGCCGATTTCATCGAGGAACAAGCGTACCCTTGTCGGCCAGTTCGAACAGGCCCGGCTTCGACGAATCGGCGCCAGTAAACGCTCCTTTTTCGTAGCCGAACAATTCACTCTCGACCAAATTCTCGGGAAGCGCCGCGCAATTGATGTCGACCCAAGGACGGCTGCGCCGGTGCGAGGATTGGTGAATCGTGCGGGCGATAAGTTCCTTGCCGGTTCCGGTTTCGCCCGTGATCAGCACGCTCTCGGTATGCCCCGCAACGCGGTCCACCATGCGCATGAATCGGTGCATAAGGGGACTGGTGACGATAAGGTTTACGCCTTCAAGCGGGCGCGACACAGTGTGCACTGTTTCGTCTTCTTCCGCATGCTGCGCTTTATTGGCTTTTCCCTGCGGCTCCTGCTTCTTGCCGGGGACAGTGTAATGGCTTTATTTCTCCTTCGCCACAGAGACCATGGCAACCATCCCTGCCGGTGCGGAACCGCCGCCCTGAAGCAACGTGACCAGCAACTCTGCCGTGAAATCTTTCTTGGTCTTGTTCTTGCACAAAAGCGAAGATCGGTACTGACCGTCCCGCATTACTGCGGCGAGCATGCTCTCATGCAGTTGACACTGGCTGGCACCGTCGTCACCTGAAAGAAAAGCTGCCAGGGTTCGCCCAGCACTTCCGTAGGAGTACACGCAAAGATCTTCAGCACAGATCGATCGCAGCCAGCAATTTTGCCCTCAAGATCGGCCGACAGTACCCCGATCCTCTCGATTGGGCTGGCATCAGGGGCAGCCGCCCCCGATGTCACAGAAGCGGGACGATCCGCTCCATGGCTGCTGCCTGTAGGCGTTGAGGCTGCGAATTGAAGTTTACTGGCGACATTCCACAGGTTTGGAATTGATCTTGACACAGAGAACAGTCGTTGCGGGAAGTATGCGGCGTTGGATCGTGACTAAGGTAATTGGTTACTGTCAGGACGGTGGAGAAAAACCGGAAACAAGTCCGTCAACTCGATCGCCAAGCGCCGAAGCGCGCTTACCTCGGAGGGTTACCTCAGTAAGCTACTTAGAATTCTGTAACAACAATAGGATTCCACTCAACAGGCAATCCGGACGTGTGCGCGGAAGTAACCTTCCTGCGCAACGGGCGAGGTCTGTCGACTCTCCGTGCCACAAAAAAGTGAAGCAATGTCGACTGGGACAAAGCTGTTTGTCGGGATAACGGTCTCGCTGGGAATGGCGGTGCTGTGCTCCGCCCTGTGGCACTGGCAATCGGTGGACCTAGCCCGATTTGCATGCTATCTGGGGGTAGCGGTCCTGGCATCGGGCCTGAAAGTGCAATTGCCTGGCATTGACGGCACGATGTCAGTAAATTTCCTTTTCATTCTTCTTGGAGTGATGGAGCTTAGCCTTCCGGAGACGCTCGTCATCGGCTGCACGGCGTCTCTCGTGCAGAGCGTCTGGCATACGCGCAACCGGCTGGATCCAGTCAAAGTTCCTGTTCAATGTTTTTGGAATGATGGCGAATGCCAGCGCGTTCTGCTACGTCAGCTATCACTGGCTCGACGGCAGAGTTGGAAACGAATAAACCGTTCCTGCTGATGGTAGCGGCACTGGTTTTCTTTCTGGCGAATACGCTACCGATCTCTGTTGTCATTGCTCTGACCGAGGGCAAATCCAGCCGCAAAGTGTGGTAGGAGTGCTACTTCTGGTCGTTTCCTTACTATCTGGTGGGAGCGGCGGCAGTGGGGCTGGTTGGAATCATCAACCAGCAGGCTGGTTGGCAGACTTCGCTGCTGGTGCTGCCAGTGATCTATTGGGTGTACCGCTCTTATCGACTCTATTTGGGGCGGCTGGAAGCCGAGAAAGAGCGCGTGGAAATTGAGAAGCGGCATGTGGAGCAGATTGCATCGCTCAACATGCGAACGATCGAGGCCCTCGCGCTCGCCATCGAGGCGAAAGACCACACCACGCATACGCATCTGCAGCGAGTTCGGACTTACGCGATTGAAATCGCCAAGGACATTGGCCTTTCGCCGGACGAGATCGAGGCGCTGCGGGCAGCAGCGTTGCTGCATGACATTGGCAAGCTTGCCGTGCCCGAACACATTATCAACAAACCGGGCAAGCTCACGCCGGAAGAGTTCGAGAAGATGAAGGTGCATCCGCTGGTGGGTGCGGAAATTCTCGATCGTGTTGCCTTCCCTTATCCTGTGGCTCCGATCGTGCGTTCCCACCACGAGAGATGGGACGGGTCGGGGTATCCGGCTGGGTCTCAGCCGGCGAAGAAATTCCCATTGGAGCGCGCATTCTAGCGGCTGTGGACTGCCTGGACGCTCTCGCCTCAGACCGACAATATCGTCCGGCCATACCTCTGGATCAGGCCATGGCACGGTGAAGGAAAAATCGGGGACGTGGTTCGACCCAAAGGTTGTGGAGGTTCTGGAAAGCCGCTATGTGGACCTGGAGCGCATCGCGCAAACCCACGAGGACGGTTTCGTTCCCTGCGGGTTTTCCAAGGGCACTGCGCGTGGAACGCGGTCTGGCTCCGGCGACGGGATTCGAGAAATGGGCGGAGAACCCGCCGAACGAATCCGACTTCCTGACCTCGATCGCATCGGCCCGGCAAGAGGCGCAAGCCATGTTCGAGTTGAGCCAGGATCTGGGAAACTCGCTCAGCCTGAGCGAAACGCTCTCGGTGCTTTCGATGCGGCTGCGCAAACTGATTCCGTACGATTCGATCGCAGTATTCGTGAACCGAAATGGCTGGCTGCTGCCGGAACTGGTGAGCGGCGAGAACTTCCGCGTTCTGTCGTCGCTGAAAATCCGGGTGGGCGAGGGCTTATGCGGATGGGTGGCGGAGAATTGCAAACCGATCATCAACGGCAATCCGCAGGTGGAATCTGGCTACATCGCCGATCCGGAAAAATACGCGACCTTGTCCTCAGCCTTGGCGGTTCCTTTGGAAGGATTGAACGGCGTGGTGGGCGTGCTAGCAATGTATCACTCGGCCTCGGACGCATTTACGCCGGACCATCTTGCGGATTTTGCTGGCCGTGGCTTCGAAGGTGGCGCTTTCAGTAGAGAACGCTCTGAAGTATCAGCAGGCTGAGAGTTCAGCAACTACGGACTTCCTTACTGGCCTGCCTAATGCGCGTTCGCTGTTTGTGCACCTGGCGCAGGAAGTAACCCGGTGCCGCCGCATGAAGACTTCGCTTGCCGTGATGGTCTGCGACATTGACGGGCTCAAAAAGATTAATGATTCGTTCGGGCATCTGGAAGGAGACAAACTGCTGCGCGAGTTCAGCACGCGGCTGAAGGATGCTTGCCGCGGTTACGACTACGTCGCGCGCATGGGCGGTGACGAATTTGTGGTCACAGCACCCGGACTTACCGTGGAAGCTGCGTCGGAAAAAACAATCCGCTTGAACCAGGCGGCGACGGAAGCGGGACGGCACACTTGCGGACGAGATCTCATTGCATTGAGCGTGGGCACGGCCTTCTGTCCCGAAAATGGTTATGATGTGGAGGCATTGCTCGCGGAAGCGGATCGGCGAATGTACTCCGTAAAACAGACCACCATGCAGAAGCGGCAGCTCAGCCAGACCCGTTGGCGCAGAGCGCTTCGGGGAAATAAATGCGAGCGCGATGGAAAATTATCCGGCATTCGCTGGCACTGGTGGCGACCGTTCTTCTTGGAGGATTTATTTCCGCCATGTTGGTGCGGCTTGCGCCGGGTTTCGAGGTACAGATGAGCAGGAGCTCGATCCACACTTGAACACTGAAAGTGTCCAGGCGCTGCGCGAAGCCAGGCGGCAAGACCGATAACATCTTGCGGTTTTATTTTTCCTACATGAATCGAGCCGCGCATGGCGACCTGGGAACTTCGCTCGCTCTGGGGCAACCCGTGCGCACGCTACTGCGTGATCGAGCGCCGCTCACGGTGCGCCTGCTCACTATCGGGCTAGCACTGGCCTGGGTGCTGATCTCTGACGTCTGGCGTTGAGCGCGGCATGGTTGCGGCTATCCATTTACGACACGCTGACCACGGTCATTAGCGGAACATTTCTTTGCATTCCCGCAGCGGTCCTGGCATTGCTCTCAGTGCTTTGGAATGTGCCGGGATCATTGGCTATTGCGCTGATCGTGTTCCCGCACACTTACCGCTATGCGCGGAATCTCTGGTGAAGGCCTATTCCCAGCCTCACATCATCACCGCGAGAGCCAAAGGTTTGGGGAGAGCTCCGCATTCTTTTCTGGCACGTGGTGCCCGTGGTGGCGCCGCAGTTGTTGGCTGTTGCTGGAGTCTCGGTGAGCATGGCGGTAGGGGCGGCCATCCCAGTCGAAGCTCTGTGCGGGCTTGGCCGGCATCGGACAACTGGCGTGGCAGGCGGCTTTGGCCCGCGATCTCCCATTGCTGGTCAACATCACGATCCTGGTGACGCTCGTAACCTTGTTGGCCAATTCCGGAGCAGATGTAATCGGTCATATGGTCCGAGGCCAGGAATCATGAATCTTTGGCAGAAGCTGGCGTGCGCGATTTTGGCGCTGGTGCTGGGGGCGTCGCTGGCGGCAAACTGGCTGGCGCCTGCCGGATACGCCCGGCAATATCGCGAAGCAACAGATGCGCCTCCATCGCGCGCGCACTGGCTAGGAACCGATGAAATTGGGCGCGACCGGTTTGCTCGTGTGCTGTATGGAACTAGAATTTCGTTGTTGCTGGCTCCCGCCGCGGCATTGCTTTCAACGCTGATGGCGGCGTTGATCGGAGGACTGGCGGGATATTTGGGCGGGATCTGGGCGCGGATGGCAATGGCGGTGACCGATCTATTTTTATCGCTGCCGTGGTTATTCCTGTTGATCACGGCGCGAGCGCTGCTGCCGCTGAATGTGTCTCCGTTGTTTTCGGTGCTGGTGACATTCCTGCTGCTCGGACTTCTGGGCTGGACTACTGCAGCGCGAGTGCTGTGCACAGACCGCAGCATCGCTCCGCTCGTCGGATTTTGCGACGTCAGGCGCGGGCCGCGGGAATTTCCGGACAGCGGCTGTTTTGGATACACGTAATGCCGAACTTAAAGCCAGTGCTCTATGCGCAATTTTGGATTTCGATTCCGGTCTTCATCTTGAGTGAGGCCAACCTGGGAATTCTCGGCCTGGGCGTGGCCGAGCCCATGCCCTCGTGGGGAAGTTTGTTGAAAGAGTTGGAAGGTCTTGGTCTCCATAGGCGAAGAACCGTGGAAGTTTGTGCCGTTGATTTTGCTGGTGGTGGTGGTGACGTCGTTTCAGCTTTTGCTTTCACGGCAGGAGGAGGTGGCCGCATGAAGCGCCATATGAAATAGGCCGGAGAAGTGGCAAGTCCATCCGGGAAGGCGATCGCGGTTGCATTGCTCTGCCTCGGGCTTCTGCTGGGGCACGCGGCCGCGCAAGGTGGCGGCGAGCTGAAGTTTTGTCTGCGCATGGAGCCGAAAACCTTTGATCCTCTGAAAGTGGAGGACGACGCCTCCGCCGCCATCCGTTATTTGACGGGAGGAGTGCTGGTGCGCGTGAACCGCCAGACTCAGGAATTGGAACCCGGGCTGGCGAATGTCGTGGAAAGTTTCAAAAGACGGGCGGCAGATCACATTTCGCTTGCGCAGCGGAATCTCATTTTCCGACGGCACACCTTTTTCCGCTGAAGACGTGGCTTACACGTCCAGCAATTGATGGACCCCGCGCTGCATTCGCCGACGGGCGACGCTTTCCGCTCGGGCACGGGAAACGTGGAAACCAAAGTGATTTCGCTCAACACAAATTTCGATCACATTTCCCGCGCCGGTAGCGGGGCTGGATCGCCTCTTCGATCAGGTTGCGATTCTATCCGAGCATTCGCCGAAGAAAGAAATGGCGGTGCTCGGCCCGTTCATGGTGGCCGACTACAAGCCGGGATCTACGCTACTGCTGAAACGCAATCCGAATTACTGGAAGACGGACGAGCAGGGACGCAAACTTGCCTTATCTGGATTCGATCCGGCTGGATATCCAGCCCAATCGCGATGTGGAGATGCTGCGCTTCAAGCGTGGAGAGCTGGACCTGATCAATTCCCTGGACAGTGAATATTTCGATAAGCTGGCAGCGACGTCGCCGCAACTCGTGCACGATGCCGGGCCGTCGCTCGATAGCGAGCAACTTTGGTTCAACGAGGTCGCGAAGTCGCCGATTCCCGACTACAAGAAAAATTGGTTCCGCTCGGCAAACTTCCGGCGCGCGATTTCGGAAGCGATCAACCGCGACGACTTGAGCCGCATTGTCTTTCCATGGCCATGCTCAACCGGCGGTCGGACCATTCTCCCCGGCGAATAAATTCTGGTTCAACAACAAGCTTAAGCCCCAGACCTACAGTCCCGATGCGGCATTGAAGGCGCTGCAGGACGAGGGCTTCCGCATGGAAAACGGCGTACTGAAAGACAAAGACGGCAATCCGGTTGTGTTTTCGATTATCACGAACTGCGGGCAACAAATACCGGGAGCGCATGGCGGTGCTGATCCAGGATGATCTGCAGAAGATCGGCATCCATGTAAATGTGGTCACGCTTGACTTCCCTTCCCTGATCGAGCGCATGACCAGGAGCTTTCGACTATGAGGCGATCATGCTGGGCCTGACTAATGTGGACCTGGATCCGGACGGCGAGATGAACGTGTGGCTGAGCTCTTCGGAGAATCACCAGTGGAACCCGCAGCAGAAGACTCCCGAAACCGCATGGGAGGCTGAAATTGACCGTCTCATGCGGGCGCAAGCATCTTCCAGCGATGCGAAAAAGCGGAAAGAAGCGTTTGATCGCGTGCAGGAAATCGTGGTCGAGCAGGAGCCATTCATCTTTCTGATCAACAAGAATGCGCTCTCTGCAGTTTCAACGTCCGTGCATGGCGCTGCGCCAGTGATTCTGTCTCCGCAAACTTTCTGGAATGCGGAGCGGCTCACGGTGAGTGCGAAGTAGGACAACTGTTTAGCCACGGATTTGCGCCGGATTCGCACGAATCTGAAAACCAATGAACTACTAAGATCACAGCCAGCATGTCGCCGATCTCGCAAAATCAGGTTCTGTTGTCGGCACGCTTCTCCGTGCGGTATGCGGGAAAGCCGCCGGTTCTGCGCGACGTAGAACTGGAAATCCAGCGCGGCGAAGTGTTGGGGCTGGTGGGACAAAGCGGTTCAGGCAAGAGCACGCTGGCCATGGCGATTCTCGGGCTGCTTGATCAGAAGCGGGCGCAGGCCGAGGGCATAATCAGATTTCAGGATTCCGACCTCTTGCAGCTATCGGAGCGCGAACTGCGCGTTCTGCGCGGGCAAGCCATTCGCTGGTGTTACAAAGTCCCCTGTCATCTTTGAATCCGGCGCTGAAAATCCGAACACAGCTTAAGGAAGCATGGCGGGCTCATGCATCCGGCGCGGTCGCAGATTGTGGGAACGCAATCCGGTCTTCTCTCCAAAGCGTTTCTCTTCCGGCTGACGATGACTTCTTGCGGAAATATCCTTCGCAGATGAGCGTCGGACAAGCGCAGCGAGTATTGATTGCCATGGCGGTCATGCACCGTCCCGCGCTACTCATCGCCGACGAAGCGACCAGCGCCCTCGATGTAATTACGCAATCCGAAATTCTCGCGTTATTTCGCGAACTCAACCGCTCTACCGGGATGGCCATTCTCTACATCTCCCATGATCTCGCTTCGGTCGCAGGGATTTGCGACCGCATCGCTATTCTTCACCAGGGCGAGATCGTAGAGTGTGGAACGACTGAACAGATATTCGCCAATCCCCAACACGAGTACACGCAGAGGCTAATGGCAGCGGTGCCGCGACTTCTGCCTGCGAACTCGCAGTTGAAAGCGAAAACAGCGACCGCACTGTAAAGCTGCTCCTGTTTTACTCACCCGGATCGACGTATTCCTTCGCCAGGTAACCATCGTCGCGAACCGAAGTAATTCCAATGGCGCCGCGCGACAAACTGTCCCAACGCCCCGCCTCGAAGGACAGAGTGGCCCAATCCACTCTTGGCGCAACCGCAGTATGTCCAATGATAACAATTACTTACAGGACAACGATTGGCCTTACCCGTGCACGAGATGAACCGGGTCTGGTGAAGCTTTGCTCTAACTTTGCTTCATTTGAGAAAGGGATGAGTTCTATGTCGCAGACGCTGAAACCGCAGAACCCGAGTCGAGGCGAGCGCCACAGCGCAGCTTGGGGAAAACGCTTGAGCATGCTGTTGCTGCTCCTGATTGCGGAGGCTGCTTTCGCCCAGGTTTGGGAAGGTGATGGCAGGCCGGTTGGCAAGTTCGCTGCAGATCTCGCACCTGCGGTTGCACGAGCCCATCAGGGGATGGCGGCCAACGAGACCGCCAGGGTCATCGTGCAATACAAGCAGGTTCCACAATCTGAGCAAGAAGGCAGAGTGCAACGTCTCGGCGCTCGCCTGAACCAAAGGCTCGGCTTGGTCAAGAGCATCGCTCTTACCATTCCAGTAAGCGCTCTGCCTGCTCTCGAAGCAGACGGTGAGATTGAGTCGGTGAGCATAGATCATCCCGTGCACGGACTGGATGACGTGACGGACATAGCGACCGGGGTAAACGCAGCCTGGAACTCCGGCTACACCGGAACCGGCATTGGCGTGGCTGTGATTGATAGCGGCATTAACGACAGCCATCCTGATCTGTGGAATTCGAGCCAGTCTCATTCGCGAGTGGTCTATCGCCAGGATTTCACCGGCACATCGAATTCCAATTGGAGCGGTGCAAAGTATGACCTCGTACGGCCACGGTACCCACGTCGCCGGAATCATCGGCGGCAACGGCTCCCTCTCCGGCGGGAACTATATGGGCGTTGCGCCCAATGTAAATCTTTTGGATCTTCGGGTGCTCGATCTCAATGGCGCTGGCAGCGATAGCAGCGTGATTGCAGCCATCCAGCAAGCCATCGCACTGCAGAACAAATACAACATCCAGGTCATTAACCTGTCGCTGGGACGCGGTATTTTCACCAGCTACGCCCAGGATCCTCTCTGCCAGGCAGTGGAATCAGCCTGGAAAGCAGGGATTGTGGTAGTAGTAGCCGCCGGTAACTACGGACGCGTGAACATCAACGGCGGCGATGGATACGGAACCATCACAGCGCCAGGCAACGATCCCTATGTGATCACGGTTGGCGCGACGAACAGTAACGGGTCGTCTTCGCCGTCCAGCGAAACCATGACGAGCTACACATCCAAGGGCCCCACGACCTATGATCACGTCGTCAAACCCGACATTATGGCCCCCGGCAACGACGTTGTCTCCTTGTCAGCTTCGGGCACGACCCTCGAAGCTGAATATCCTTCCGCAGTGGTCAATGGAAACGGCTACAACGGAAGGGCCAGCTATTTCACGCTGAGCGGCACCAGCATGGCGACTCCAGTGGTCAGCGGGGCGGTTGCATTGCTTCTGCAGCAGAACAGTTCGCTGACTCCCGATCAGGTTAAGGCGCGGTTGATGCGAAACACGTACAATTCGTTCCCAACTTCCACTGTCGTCTGGGTTCCGGCTCCGGTCTCCCAGAGCTTCACTGAGTACTACGATCTGTTCTCGGTCGGTGCGGGCCTGCTGAACATGCAAAGCACGCTCTCCGATAGCAGCCTCGCTCCGTCCAATGTCGGCGCTGCACTGTCTCCGTCAGTGGTGTATTCCAGAGGCACAGTGAGCCTCGTCTACGGGAACGGCAGCGTCAGGTCGTCCTCCGTGGTTTGGGGCACGTCGGTCGTATGGGGCACCTCGGTCGTGTGGGGTACAAACGTAAGCGGCAGTTCCGTGGTTTGGGGTGCGTCGGTGCTGCCTTGGAATAACAACGCACTAAGCGCCTTCAGCGTGGTTTGGGGCTCGAGCACTGGAAGCGGCACTCAAGCCACGAGCGTCGTTTGGGGTGCGGCCACCGCAGGCGAGAACGGCGCAGTGTTCGCTATTGGCGGGGATCAGCAGTAGCCGTGTGAACTAAAACCAACGAAAGGAGAGGATCATGAAACCCAACACACGGCAAACAAGAACATTCATCGGACTAATGGCCATGGCAGCGCTCGCTGGCTCTGTATACGCCAGCCTGACCAGCCACACTGCGCATCCGTCCTATGCCCTGGCTCTGCTTGCACTAGCAGCGGCAACGTCCCGGATGAAGATTAAACTGCCGGGGATTAACGGCAATATGTCAGTCAACCTGCCGTTCCTGCTGATGGCGGTGGTAAATCTGAGCGCTCTCGAAGCCGTCTTGATCGCGTGCGTATCAACGGCAGTACAGTGCTGGCCAAAGCAGGGCAGCAGGTTCAACCCGGAGCAGATGCTGTTCAACGTCAGCATGATGGCATTTGCCTCCAGCGTGGCCAACCTGATCTGGAGTGCGGGCTGGCTGGGCAAAGCGGCGTGGGCATCGGAACCGCTCATGCTGTCCTTGGCGACCGCGGCATTCTTCGTGGGGCAGACTGCTCCCGTGGCGGGGATCATCAAACTGGCTGAGGGCGCCGTCATGCGCCGCGTCTGGCTGAGCATCGTACAACTGTCATTCCCATACTACGTAGTGAGTGCGGGGATGACCTCAATGGTCAACGTAGTAAGCCATCACTTGGGCTGGCCGGCTGCGTTGGTGGTTTTCCCGGTGATGTATGGAATCCACCACTCCTACCGGTTGTACTTTGGCCAGGTGGCGGAGGGTTTGCGCACGCCACCACTGGCTCGAGCGGTCAGAGCGGGAGCGTAAGAAGTATCCTAACAGTAGCTAAATAAAGGCCGCCTCGCAGGCGGCCTTTGCATTTTGGCTCCACGATGGCGCGTTTGGCTCGCTACCTTGCTTTGGAAAGATAATTAGCCTAGATTTGAACCCACTCAGAGAGCTGGTGAACTCATGCGGAACTTATTCCTGCTGATTTGCGTCCTCGGAATATCCTGCCTGTCCTGGGCGCAAGCCGATCAGTCCTCGTGGGCGAATCTGAGTACTCTCTACACTGGGCAGAGGATTCAAATCGTCGAAAAGGATTCGAAGAAACATTCCGGAACCTTCGTGACTTTCAACCAAACGGCGATTTTGTATCAGGACACCGCGGGCGAGCAGACCATTCCGAAGGAAGCCGTTCGCCGCGTGAAACTCATGCAGAACAGACACCGTTTTCGCAACACCCTCATCGGAGCAGGTGTGGGCGCGGGAGCAGGGGCCGGGATCGGTGCAGCCAGCTATCAAAAACCGTCATGTAATTCGACAGAGTTCATCTGTCTTAGCGGCATAGGTGGCAGAGGAGTACCAACCGCGATCGGCGCAAGTCTCGGTCTTGCGGTGGGCGCAGTCATCGGAGCCCTGCTGCCCAGCCACCCCACAATTTACAGCGTGAATTCACACTAGCGCAGGCCGACATTAACCTGGACCAGATTAAAACGCGCATCGCCGAATCAGCGGATGCCGAAAACATCGTGCTTCTGGTGAACGTCGCATTCCGCCCCCGAACGATTCTTCACCGATGGCGACCGCACCGACCTAAACAAGGTTCGAGCGCTTCCCCAAAAGGGAAATTTTCTGCTGACCGAGGAAGCGGCCTTGCTAGCCGGCTGCCTCTTCATTGATTTAACAATCGTCAATCTGCGGAAAGAACTGCCCGGATACTACCGCCGTCGCGGATACGTGGAAAACGGAACACTGCCGTTTCCCCAGGATCAACATCCTCCCAAGATGCCCTGCCACTTGGTCAGGATGTCCAAACCTCTCGGCTAGCAGCCACACCTATCCTGGTTGGACAACTCAGGCCGCATCTCGGGCCGCCGGCGTTTCGCGGCTCACGCTTCGATCCTAGTCCTCATCCAGGTATTCACTGGGCACGTCATCTTCGGGCACTTCGCGGGTACGAACTTCTCTCCCCTCGCGTTCTCCCGCGCGCTCAACACCTGAAATGACTCCGGCCTCAAAGGCGTTGCCTTCCTCCATCAACTCATCAACACTCTCCGAATCAGCGCTCTCGACATTCGACAAGCCCTGCAGATCTCCCGATTGCTCGCCCGAATGCGATCCTGTTGTCTCACGGAGGAACGCCGACGGACCCCACTCCTGGCCTTTGTTCTGAGTCCTGCTCTTAGGCACTCTCGCAGTTTTGCTTGCGGGAGTTCGCTTCAGGCTCTGCTTTTTCGGTTTGGCCTTGCTTGGAGCAGCAGCCTTCTTCGCCGATTTTCTGGTAGCTGTCCGCTTCTGCCCGCGTTTTTTGGCCGGACTCGTCTTCCTTCCGGCGGTTTCCTTCGATCTCGTCGACTTCTTCTTGTTCTTCTTTTTGGTAGCCATGCGCGCAGTCTAGCACTGGCCGCATGCGCCCGGCAAAGCCTAAGCCAAGCACTCAGGCATGTGTCCAACCGCCGATCTTCACAAGTGCTATGCACGTCTGTTACATAGTCGCCTAAGCCGCAATTCGCTAAGATCGCAAAATGGGCTTGGAGTGCTTGATCGTTACTTGCGACCTCGGCCTGTTAGGTCATCTCCAGGCAAGTTTGAGTACGCTCGGAGCCTCGCTTCAACTCCGCCAGGATGCCGCAAGCGCCATCGAATTCGCCTCCCGCCGTCATTTGGATGGACTTGTGATCGACTGTGATGATGTGCCCGGAGGCACAAGGGCAATCCCCGCACTGCGAGGCACGCATGCGAACAAGCAATCAGTGATCGTGGCGGTTGTAAATGGTTTGACAAGCGCCGAGGAAGCTCTTGATCTGGGAGCCGACTTCGCACTCGGCAAACCAATTCAGCAGACTCGCTTGCGGAGCGTCCTAACCATCGCCAGTGCGAAGATGGAACGCGAACATCGCCGGTATTTCCGGTACACCGTAGATTTGCCGGTACGGTTTCGAAATCCTCTCGGGCAAACCTTCAGCGCCAAGATGCAGAATATAAGCGAGGGCGGGTTAGCTATCAAGCTGATTGACCCAGTACACCTCAAAGGAGTTGTTAATGTGGAGTTCGAGCTGCCCAGCATCGAGCTTCAGGTTTTTCATGCGAAAGCAGATGTAGTCTGGAGCGATTCCTTCGTGATGGGTCTGCGTTTCTTGCACATCGAAAAGCGCTCAGGAGTTGCGCTTCAGAGGTGGCTTAGTTTGCTGGAAGCCCAGTGCCGCTTTCACGAAATACTCATCCAACCTGCTGATAAGCCGGGCCTGAGTTCCTTCCTCCGACGGTGATCGCCAAACTGAAATCAAATTATGGAACAATCTGATCGCATCTTGTCCGCGCCGCGAGAAGACGAATCATTGCGAAACAGGTGGCCGGAATCCTCTTCTGGCTGATCGGTCTGAGATGCTCAACGTCTGGTGCTGACGAACTCTAACCAAATGAGGCGACAGCCGCTTGCTGATCTTCAAATATCTCGAATAAGTCCAGCAAGGAGATCATCTTCAGGGTCTGAACGGTGAATTTGGAAGGGTTCAGCAATTTGATCGATCCCCCGCGCCGCTTGGCGGAAGTTAGTATCTTCACCAGCAAGCCGATCCCACTGGAATCGATCCAGGGAACTTCGCTCAACTCCAATATAACGCGCGTGTCGCCGCTGGCCATAAGATCGTCCAGAGTTTCCCGGAGGCGATCTACCGCTTCACCCAGACTCAGCCTGCCGCGCAACTTGACCACCTTTACCTGGCCCAAACTGCGAAGTTCGATATCCACTATAGCCTCACCTCGGAAAACCCGCTCCAGCCGTGGGATCCGTTGACAGCCTCCCATCTGTCTGCTAGAGTGCACGCTCAACTTAGAGGAAGCTCAGCGAATTTGCAAGTTGGGATTGGCGTCTCCCCGGACCTAATTAAGATATCGTACATTCCGCGGCGAGCTTCATGGCAACTCAAAGCCCCAATATAGTTCTAGACATTGCTGCAATCTCGGTTCACCTTCTGGAGGCACGCGAGATCGCCCCCCGGGCCCGCACCATCGCCCGCTCACTCGCCGCCCTGCTGCCCGGTTCTGCCGTTAACGTTTATATGGTCTCCGATACCGCCCAGGGAGGAGTCTGGACTGTGCACGGCTCAGTCGGCGATGCCGCACCTGATCAAACGGTTCCCCTCGATGCTGGCATGCTCAGCATCCTTGCCGCCAGATCCAAACCCCTCCTGCTTGCCGGCGAGACCCTGATCCGCGAGCAGTATGCCCACCTCAACGTCCGCAAGACTCTGCAGTCTCTGGCATACCTTCCTCTCGCGGTCAATGGTGTATTAATCGGCGCCATCGAGATTCTCAGCTTCGAAGAACCAATGGCTGAAGCCCATCTCAATATCCTGCAAGGTGTGGTCGAGATTGCCGGCGCTGCGCTGAATGCGGCAAGGCTGTACGAAGTCGAGCGCCACAATTCTCTGACCTCGATCAGCCGCCTCACCCACTTCTACGACATCGAGAAAGTTTTCAGCTCCACTCTCGAGATGGATGAACTCCTCCCCATCATCGCATCGAAGATCTGCGAGACTCTTGAGTGCCAGGCGGTTAACGTGTGGATGGTTCAAGGGGACGGAAGCCTTTTGCTGATGCAACAGGTGGGCGTGGATCCGACCAGCCGCCAGGGAATGACAGAAAAAGCGGGCGAGGGAATCGCCGGTGACGTCTCGGACAGCGGAGAGCCTGCGCTGATTACAGATCCCGTAGATGAACGGCTGGTGCAACGCAACCTGAACACTGAGGAGGGGCCGGTCGAGTCCATCGTGGCCGCCCCTATCCTCGACAAGGAATTTCTGGTCGGCGTTGTAGAAGCTGTCAACCGCCTCGATGGAATGCCCTTCGACGACAATGACCTCTTCACGCTCAGTAGTCTGAATGAAACGGCAAGCATCGCCCTCCATAATGCCAGCCTCCTGCTGGCCGAGCGCAAAGTGGAGATCCTCGAACTGCTGGTGTCCATCAGCCACGAAATCACTTCCACGCTGAATCTCGAACGCGTTCTGCAGACCATTGTCAACGCGTCGCAGGCAGTCATCCCCTATGAGCGTGCTGCGGTCGCCCTCGTACAGGGTGGAAAGTACAAGCTCAGCGCCCTCACTGGCGTCACGCAGCTCGACGCCAACGCGCCGGATGTCTCCCCGCTCAACGATATCCTTCGCTGGGCGATGCTTTCCGGGGAAGTAGTACACGTTCGGCAGCACGGCGACGAAGTTGACGCCACCCGCGAAGAGACGCGCGCGAAGTTCCGAAGCTATTTCGAATTGTCGGGGATGCGCGCGTTTTACGCCATCCCGCTCTCTGACGACACCGGGCGAGTCGGCATCTTAGGCCTTGAAAGCGCCGACCCGGATTTTCTTACCCCCGCCCACGTTGAAATTCTGCAGGTACTCGCCGGACAGGCCACCGTTTCGTTGCGAAATGCACAGATGTACAAGGAAGTGCCATTTATTTCCGTGCTCCAGCCCATGCTCGAGAAGAAACGGAAGTTTATGGCCATGGAAAAACGCCGTCGCGCCTCGATGGTCGCGGCCGCCGCCGCGGTCTTGATCTTCCTTGTGGGATTCCCCTGGCCCTTACGCGTGGATGGGGACGCACTCGCGGCTCCAGTGCACTCGGCACAAATACAGCCCGAAGTTGAAGGGACGGTCAGTAAAGTGTACGTTCGCGAGGGAGAGCACGTCGCCCCAGGCCAGGTCTTGGCCGAACTCGCCAACTGGGAGCCTCGGACGGCTCTGTCTCAGGCTGAGGCCAAGTACCAGACCGTCCTGCTGCAGATGAACCGTGCGCTGGCAGCCAGCGACGGCAGCGAGGCTGGCATACAGCGCGCCCAGGCTGACTACTGGAAGTCCGAGGTCGCGAGGGATCAAGAGTTACTGGACAAAATGCGATTGCGTTCGCCGATCGATGGCATTGTGGCGACACCGCACGTGGAAAACATGGTCGGTAGGCGATTACAACACGGGGACACATTTGCCGAGGTCGTCGATACTTCGCGCGCCATCGTGGATGTCGCGATCGACGATTCCGATGCCGCTTTGGTTCGCGTGGGGACGCATGCCTCGGTCAAGCTCAATGGTTTCCCGACCCAGGTCTTCCGCGGCGACGTGACAATTGTCAGCCCGAAGGGAACGCTAGTGGGAGATTCACGCGTATTCTTTGCTCGTGTCGCCGTTGCCAATCCCGAAGGGACGATTCGGGCGGGCATGGAAGGGCGAGGAAAGCTGCGAATAGGCTGGTATCCAGCAGGCTACGTCCTGTTCCGTGGGCCCCTGCTGTGGCTCTATTCAAAAGTCTGGTCGTGGTTTGGAGTTTAAGAAAATGCAACGCTGGAAAACTGATCGTCTCGCTCTAACCCTGCTGACTTTGCTGGCGCTGGCAGCCTGTTCCGATAGGAGTCCCAAGAGCGTTGCCGCAGCATCCTCTCCAGCCCCTTCCTCGAATTCAACGCCTGCTGTCCCGAGCGACTCAAAGGCCGAGAATGATTTCACAGTGTCAGGCCCCTTGATTGTGGAACACCAATTGGATGTGCTGGCGCAGCGCGAGGGAGTCATTGCCGACCTTCACGCCGAAGTAGGATCTCGCGTTAACGCCGGGGATCTGTTGGCCAAACTGGAGAACCAGCAGCTTCTCGCAGATCTGGCCGCTGCGCAGGCGAGGACGAGCGGTATGGAGGACGAGCTCAAGAGCTGGCAGTCGGAAGCCAAGGTGTTGCAGTTTGACTACGAACGCGCGGAGAAAATGTGGCAAGCGCAATTGATCCCGCTCGAGCAGTTCGAACACGCAAAATACAAAGCAGAAGAAGAACAGTGGGACGTCAAGAAAGTAGAACAATTAATCATCAGTGCCAAAGAAACGCAGCATTCTCTCGAACTTGAACTGGACAAGACCTCGATCCGCGCACCTTTCCCCGGAGTCGTGGCTCGCCGCTACGTGCGTGAGGGACAACAGGTCGCGAAGGGAGATCGGCTATTCTGGGTGACTGGCGAAGGACCTCTGCGCATGCGGTTTACTTTGCCCGGAAAGTTTATCGGGCGCATCAAGAAGGGCTTGGAACTACCCCTAACCACACCCGACGCTCCAGAACAGAAACGAAAGGCTCGGGTCGTAGAGGTAAGCCCTGTGATCGACCCATCCAGCAGCACGTTCGAAGTATTGGTTGAGTTGGAGGGTGCTTCGGGTCCACTGAGACCTGGAATGGACGCAAGCGTCAGCCTCGACAACCTGCGATGAACATCACTCAAGCGCTCAATGTGGCGCTCCCCGAGCTGCCCGCGAAGCTAATAAGCCAGCGCCCCCCCCGCGCCCATCCAGATGTCGTATTCAGGGAACACATTGAGGAGGGAAAGCCAGTCATCCGGGCTTACGTGCCGGGCGTGGATGCGATGTTTACTTTCACTCCTGAAAACTGGGGGCTCATCCGGCTTTTCGACGGCCAGCGATCTTACGCGGAGATAGCCGAACTCTACTCCCATGAGACTGGCGTTACCTACTCGGAAGAAACTGTTCGGGAATTCGCGGCGTCAGTCGAAGCCCTGAATTTCTGGTACCGCACTCCGCAGGAAAAAAACATCAAGCTGATGCAGAAAACCGCCGACGAAAGGCGGCGACTGCAGAAGAAGAAGAGCCGCTGGGGAGACCTCTCGCAAATCACGTTTCCAGCGGTTAACCCGGACAGATTTCTGACCTGGGTCTACCGGCAAATCAGCTTCGTGTACACCCCCTGGTTCACAGTGCTGACGCTGCTCGGTTTAGCCTTCGCGGCGGGGGTCTTCATCACTCACTGGAGCGAGGTAGGGCGGGACTCGCTGGAGATGTATAACTTCGCTGACAAGAACTGGTTTGATCTTGCCGCCTTCTGGATCATCGCTTCAACGTTGGGTTGCATCCATGAGTGCGGTCATGGTCTGACCTGCAAGCACTACGGAGCGCCGGTCCCGGCCATGGGGTTCCTGCTCATTTATCTCACCCCGGCTTTCTATACCGATACGACTGCGGGCGAGGTAAAGGCAAACCGTTTCGAGCGGCTGATGATTGCGGTTTCCGGAGTCTGGGTCGAACTGATTATTTGTGCCATGGTAACTCCAATCTGGTGGGGAACGGCGCCCAATACAGCGATCCACGATTTTGCTTACACCATCATTCTATTTACCGGAATCGCGGTGGTTCTGATCAACTGGAATCCCCTCATGAAGCTCGATGGCTACTACATCCTCTGCGACCTGTTGGGGATTTCCGACCTGAAAGAGGCATCCACGTTGTATCTCTCGGCATGGGTGAAACGGAATGTTTGGGCTCTCCCCGTCGATGTGCCCTACGTACCGATGCGCCGTCGCCCAGGATTCGTGGTTTATGCAATTCTTTCAGGACTTTACAGCTACTCGGTCTTGTACGTCTTCGCTACCTTCATTGGGAACATCGCGCGCAACTTCAGCGTTGAATGGGGTTTCCTTTTCGAACTGGGTACGGCTTACCTGATTTTCAAGGGTCGACTTCGCACCCTGTGGAACTTTATGAAATTCGTCTATCTGGATAAAAGAGATCGCGTACAGGCGTGGTTCACGCCTGCGCGCAAGGTTGTTCTGGCCGCCGCAGCCACTATTTTCGTGCTGCTGCCGGTTTGGCATGAGTCGGCGGTTGGACGATTCGTCCTTGAACCGGCGAACTGGTCGGTGATCCGGTCGCTCGTGCCTGGGATCGTTACCCGTGTCTATGCCGATGAAGGTCAGCAGGTCGAGGCCGGGGCGCCGATTGTGCAGCTCCGCAACGTGCCTCTGGACTCCAAGTTGGCGCGCAGCCGGTCAGAGTTGGAAACAGCGGTTCACACGGCGGATTCCTCCCTCATGCGCTACGCCGACTACGGTTCCGCCGAAAAAGAGCGGCGTCGCCTGCGCCAAGAGACTCGCGAGCTTACGTCCGAAGTCACCAATCTGGAGGTAAAGACTCCGATCGCGGGAGAGGTCACGACTCCACGGGTGAGCGACAAGGTCGGACGCTATGTCGTGGAAGGCACCGAACTGGCCGAGGTCGCCGACCTCAGCCGGCTGAAAGCCCGCATCTATATCTCCGAGTTTGAGATGTACAAGTTCGGTACTGACTCTGCGGCGCGCTTGCAGGTGGACGAGACTCTGGGGTAAGCGCGACGCTCGAACCGTCGCCATTGAACCGATGTCTTCAGACATCGCCCCAGCGTTGATGGACCTCAGTAAATTCAAGGGACAAAGTCCGCCCAGGTTTTATGTGTTTGAGTTGTTAGTGGAAAACTTGACCGGCCCAATGCGGCCCGGAATGACTGGGACTGCGCGCCTGTACGGCCGCCGCCGAAGCCTCGCCGGTTTGACGACTCAGTGGGTCAGGGATTTCTTTGGACGTAAATTCTGGTAAAAACTGAGAAGGCCGCCAGCGGGCGGCCTTCTCTAAGCTCTGGCATGGACCCTTCGCCAGACGGTTTCGTTGTTCAGTAGTTTTCGACCGAAACCAGCGCCGAGTTACTACCTTTCCGCGCGGGCTCTCCAGCACATCGGAGCCTTACGGCCTCAGCGCGTTGGGCTTAAGCGCGTTCGGCTTCAGTGCATTCGGCTTCAGCGCGTTCGGCTTAAGCGCGTTCGGCTTCAGTGCGTTCGGCTTCAGCGCATTCGGCTTCAGCGCGTTCGGCTTCAGCGCGTTCGGCTTCAGCGCGTTCGGCTTTAGCGCGTTCGGCTTTAGCGCATTCGGCTTTAGCGCATTCGGCTTTAGCGCATTCGGCTTTAGCGCATTCGGCTTTAGCGCATTGGGCTTCATAACTCCCGCGGTAGTGGAACCTGCTACTGACGAACTGGCCACGATAGCCTTCTGGGTGGTGCTCAAGGAATTGATCAGCGATTTCTTTTGAATGGTCACGAAGCGCTCCTTGTTGGTGCTGGATTTGTACTACTGAACGCTATCGTCTATAGCACGGATCATGCCAAACCAAATGGCACCGCGCCAGGAACGCCAAATCTAACAATCACAATTACTTAGCACCCACTCTCGCTGGGATCTCGGGATCTTTCTCACCCGTGAAAAATCCTAATCGGTTAATTATTAACCTTCGATTGGTTAATCTTTAACCTTTTTTGGCTTTGCGGACGGTTAGAGCTTCAGCTTCCGGCAGAGGTACTTCATACGTTGGGGATCGATACTCAACAGAGTGGCGGCGGCAGATTTCCTGCCCTCAGTCCGGCGCAGAGCGGCACTGAGATAGGCGATCTGAATCTTTTCCATCTCCGCGTCAAAGTCCACCCCTGCTTCCGGGATCAGGATGGCTTCGTGGCTGGCCGCGCTGGAGCGGAGAAGTTGGTGCGGCAGGTGTTGAGCCGTGATCACCGATACGTCGTTCATCACCACCATGCGCTGTACCACGTTCTCCAATTCCCGCACATTGCCCGGCCAGGGATAGTCCTCCAGGATATGCATCACATCAGGCTGCAGCTGTTTGATGGGCTTTTTGTTGGAAGTGCAGTAGATGCGAAGGAAGTGCTCCACCAGCAGGGCCACATCTCCATCTCGCTCACGCAGCGGCGGTACGAGGATCGGCACTACATTGATGCGGTAGTAAAGGTCCTCGCGGAAACGCCCATTCCGCATCATCTCTTCCAGATCATCGTTAGTCGCCGTGATCAGCCGGAAGTCGATCTTGCGTGACGACCGGCCTCCCAGGCGCTGCACCGAGCGGTCTTGTAAAATGCGCAGCAGCTTGCTCTGCAGCGGATGGTTCAGAGTGGTGATCTCATCCAGAAACAGCGTGCCGCCGTGCGCCGTCTCGATCAGTCCAGCTTTAGCGCTCTCCGCTCCGGTGAAGGCCCCGCGTTCGTATCCGAACAGCTCCGATTCGATCAGGCTCTCGGGCAGCGCCGAGCAGTTCAGGCACACGAACGGCTTACCCTGCCGGTTTCCATATTGCACAATGGCTTGGGCGACCAGTTCTTTGCCCACGCCGCTTTCCCCTCGCAGCAGCACGCTTGCGTTGCTGTCGGCCACCGCCTGGATTGCTCCATACACCTTCTGCATGGCTTCACTGCCGCCGATCAGCCCGCAAAAAGCCGATTTACTTTCGACTTGGTCGAGCAGCCAACGCCCCTCAAACTGCAGCGCGCGCTTCTCGATCGCTGCCAGCAATACGCCGGGCAACTGGCTGATATCCATGGAGTCGAGAAAGAACTCGTCCGCCCCAGCCTGGCTCGCTTTCAGCGGTATCTCGCTGTTGCTTGACCCGGTAATCGCCACCAGCACCATGTCTTCCCGCAGCTTGCGGATTTCCTGCAGCACCTCAATGCCGTCGGACGCTCCTTCACCAATGCAATCGAGGTTAAACACGATTCCGTGCACGCCGAAGTCATGCACCGCGGCTTGGATTTGGTCTTCCGTTTTTGCCAGGATGGTCCTGAAGGTGGCAGCAAGGTAGCGGCCGATCTCCGGAAAGGCCGTTCCCTTCTCTGTGACGATCGCTATCGAATACCGCTTGCCGCTGAGTTGGCTCGCCTGCTGACGAAGTGCTGCACTCATAGTGAACACTCAGGTAGCGGATTATAGGTGAATTCGTCACCAGTGGAAACGCCCAATAAAATCGGGCGGGTTTCCGAGGGTGCTGCTATCAATAAAAATGTGGAGCCGCTACGAAATCGTAACGGCTCCACGCAGGTCAATCGAGCTATAGGAGCAGCGCTCCTTTACTCAGAAGTGATACTTAAACACCAGCTGAATTTGCCGCGACCCTTGCGACTGGAATATCTCGCCATAGTTGGAGGCCCCGACCGTGTGTTGTCCGCTGTACTCTTCTCCAAAAGCGAAGATCGGAGTGTTGGTAAGGTTCGTTACATCCATTCGGAACTCGACCCCTTGCGTCTCGGTAATCCTGAAGTCCTTGGCGAGGCTCAGATCCGCGGTCTTGACTCCGGGACCGTCGAAAGAGCCAACCTGACAATTGCCGAAGGTCCCCTGATCCGGCTGGCTGACCGCGGCCGGATTCAGAAAGCGCACGCCCTTACTGACCGGATCAAATGTCATCGGAACTCTCGGCGAAACGCCCGGCACGCAATTTGCTCGGGTCGAAAATCCTCCTGTGTTCGATGGATCTCCGTTGGCGAAAATGGTCTGGGCAAACCCGGTATGGAAGATGAAGCCCGAAGTCACTCGCCATCCTCCCGCCACCGCGTCAAAGGCTCTGTTCATCCCGTTGCCGAATTGTCTGCCCCGGCCGAATGGTAATTCGTACACGACATAACCGTTGAACAGCTGCGTGATGTTCTGTGGACAGCGTCCGTAATCACCCATCTGATCGTAGGGATTCTGTGGGAAAGCCCAGCCCGCGATGGTCTGCGCCTCCGTGGCCACGTTGTCGCCGTATTGTCCGTAGAATCCCGGCGTGTCACTCATACATTTGGACCAGGTGTAGTTCAGCTGCGCCTGCAAACCTCTGGTGAGGCGCTCTTGTAAGACAGCTTGCAGCGCATTGTAGTTCGAAATGCCGTCAGACAATGTGTACCGGGCCTGGCCTACTTCACTCAGCAAAGTAGTGTTCAGGTATGGACTCGGTGACACCGTGCCATCCGGGTTCAATTGCTTCTGCGCCAGGTTGACGATGTTCATCAGGTGCTGATTCTTCTGGCCGACATAACCGAGTTGGAAAGTCGTGGCGTTGCCGAATTGTTGCTGGAAGCTCAAGTTCCACTGGTAGTGCACGGCAGGCCGGAGGTTCACGTCGAAAGCATGAATCGTTGTCCCGTCGAAGCACGGATTTGGTGAAGCTGTCGTGGGAACCGCTTCCGCTATGGCGAGCGTACAACCTGCCGGAAATGCTACGAAGCCCTGGTCCAGTGTGCTGTCCGGCAGCGGTGAGGATGTGAGGTAGGTAACGTTGTGAGCAGTCTCGAACGGTGGATTTTGTGTGAGCAAATTGTTCACGCCGTTGCTTTCCGTAAAATTGGAGACGCCAAAAGCGGCGCGCACAACCGCATTCTTCAGGGACTCGGGCTGCCAGGCAATTCCGATGCGGGGTTGGAAGTTGGTAATGCCGTTGTACTGGTGATAAAGGGCCCCACCCAGGCCACTGTTATTGAAATTCGGCGTGATAATCTCTCCGCTGTAGAGCCCGTAGTTGACTGCGTTCCCATCCGCCGCGGCGCGCGGAGTATTCAACTCCCACCGCAGGCCCAGATTCAACGTCAGATTCCGCCGGACGCGCCAGTCGTCCTGCCCGTAGACGGAATAAAGGCTGTTTTGTATGTGGCGATTGCCGGCCCCAGCGCCGATGCCCACGTTGTTCGGATCGCCTAACATGAAATCGGCAAGACCCGACCCCGTGGCGCCCGTGATTGAAGTGTTGGTTGTGTATTGTCCATTGAAGTTGAAAAAACCAGCCAATCCCTCATTGCCCGGATAAAGAAAATTGTCGCGGTAACGGTTGAACTGGAAACCCGCTCGGAATTCATGATTTCCGCGTGTTTTCACTACCGAGTCCCCGACTTGGATCACTGTGTCGGCAAAAACGTTTGCCTGCGCAAGATTGTTGCCGATGTTCGCGATGTTTCCAAACTGCCCCTGAATGCTTGGCATGAACGCACTCGGCGAGCCCGGAATGCCGAAGGTTTGCGGCACATTTTCGTTCACTGGATTCGTGAAGCCCTGGTTCACCGGGAAATAACTGAACCCCACTCGCAAATCGTTCAACAGAGTCGGGCTGATGGAGCGCGTCCAATCGACCACGCCGTTGCGCAGAGGATAAGTGAAATCAGTAAAACCATTGCTCGCCAGCAAAAATGTTTCCGTTGTTGGATTGCGCACAGACTGTTGCGAATAACGCCCGGAAATACGGTCCTTGTCGTTGGGCGTCCAGTCGATCTTCACATCGCCCTGGTCGGCACTGTTCAGGATGGTCTGTGAATAGTTCAACAAGTTTGTGCCGGCAACGTTGGGCAGAGGATACAGAGCAGAATTAACGATGTTCGTCGCGGCCGGACTCAGCGTGAGGCCGTCGGCCGGCAGGTTGTTATTGGGAATGATTGTGCGGCTGCCGGGCGCGGTACCTGTCTGTGGTGCATAGAGCTGGCCTGATGCCACGGAGCACTGTCCGGCGACAAACGCTCCGCCGGCGTCAGCGCACAGTTCCCCGAAGTCTCCGCCGCGCTCGGCCGCGTCCATCACTTGCGCCGTCTGCGTCGAGCCGTTGGGATTCCGCAGCCCCTGATAATCGACAAAAAAGAAAAGCCGGTTCCTGATAATTGGACCGCCAAACGTGGCCCCGAATTGGTTGAAATGAAGAGCCGCCTTCGGAGTGTCCGTCAGGCCGTTGGCCCATGAGTTGGCGTTGAGTTTGTCGTTGCGCCAGAATTCAAAAGCGCTGCCGTGATAGGAGTTCGTGCCGGATTTGATGGTCGTATTCACGATGCCGCCAAGGAAATTCCCAAACTCCGCCGACGGGTTCTGCGTAATGAGGTTGAATTCCTGGATGGCGTCCGGGCTCGGCGAATAAGCCACCTCGTTGTTGTCATTCTGATTGTTGTCGATGCCATCCAGAATGTAGTTGCTGGTCTGCTCGCGATTGCCGTTGATATAAGGCCGTCCCACCTGAAACGTGTTCTGACCTGACGTGAACGATCCAGGATTCGTACTCACCGCTCCAGGCGTGAGCAGCGTGAGCTCCCCGTAGTTCCTGGTAAGCAACGGAATGTTTTCCATCACCTCGTGATCGATGTGTGTGCTGATGTCCGTGGATTCAGTTTGCAGCAGCGGGGCCGCGCCGGTCACTTCCACAGTTTCCGAAATCTTGCCCACCTTCAACTGCACGTCCACGCGGGCGGTCTGGTTGAGCACGAGAGCGAACGTAGGATACATGGCGGTGTCAAAACCCGGAGCAGTCACCCTAACGCTGTAGTTCCCGATCTGCAGCCTCGGCAGGATATAAGACCCTGTGTCATTGGTTTCCGTGGTCGAGACGATTCCACGATCTGTGTCCGTCGCTTTGACCGAGGCTCCCTTGATTGGTGCGCCGCTCGAATCGGTCACCGTGCCCACGATGCCGGCGGTCACTTCCTGGCCTATCGCGGGTGTCATCGTTCCCACGATTGCAATGATCGTCAGCAGAACCAGAAACCCACACGCTACTTTTTTCATCGCACAGCCTCCTGAAGGCATTCCACCTGGGCGTTACAAATCGACGCCTGATACAACCGGGACTATGCTATATAGCACACGGCAACCAATGGTCAAGAAAAAAATGCGTTGGCCTGTGGAAATCTCCGCCCGCATCCCCCGGAACGCTCTATATCACTCCCCCTGATGGGTCACAGCCGCCATCAGGCAGGAAAAGTGGCATGTTTTCGATCCATCGAAGTTACGCTTTAGAATTGGATTGATAAGCCCAGAATACGCTCCGATTGCAAGATCCGCCAGGCAACCAGGCGCAGTTGCCCTACCTTTCCGGTAATCGCGGCTGTGGTCTCGCTCCGCAACCGCCCAGAGACTTGACTGCTGCGCTCTATAGCAATGTCTTCGGCGAAAACTCGCGGATGTCGAGCTCTCGAGGTTTTTTCTTTACAGAAGTCTTCTAATACGCTATATAGCACAATACGCATGGAACGCGCGGCTTTCGGTGCGAGTGTGCCCCAGAGCCCCAATTGCCAAGCGCATTCGGTGCCACGGTACTCTGGGAAATCGATCATGGCCGGAAATCACCGCAACGGAACGCCCGCTTACAAGAGGATTCAGAACTCCGTCCGCAAGCGGATTGATGCGGCGGAACTGAAACCAGGAGACGCGGTTGCTTCTGAACGCGAACTAGCCAAGACTCACAAAGTAAGCCTCATGACCGCCCGCCATGCCCTGGCTGGCTTGGAGCGCGAGGGCATCGTCGAACGCCGCCGGGGTGCCGGCACGTTTGTCGCCTCGCCCAAAATCCATTTCAACAAGCTGATGAGCTACACCGAGCATATGGCCAGCCGCGGACTTGCTCCTCGGTCCCGCGTGCTCGTAGCCAAGATAGTTGAGGATGAACAGGAAATTGCCGCGCGTCTGAGCCTGCCCGCCGCCAGCCGCATGGTCAAGATTGCGCGTCTCCGTCTGACTGGTGAAGAACCATTTGCTCTCGAAACCTGCTACCTTCCCGCCGCCGAATATTCGGAGCTCGTCGCCGCGCCCCTGGGAAGAAGTTCCCTTTTCGGCGCCCTCCAACACGAGTACGGTGTCGAGTTGGCCTACGCGGATGAGGAGATCGACGCCACTGCTGCCGATCCCGACCTTGCCGACATGCTTGGACTGAGTAAGGGCGCCGCCATTCTCCGCATCCGCCAGGTGATTTACTCGACCAAAGGCAAAGCCACAATTTATGTAGTCGGTTATTATCGCTCCGAGCGCCACACTTTGTTCATCCGGCGCTTCCGCTAGCCTCGTTGAAGCACTGCGGATTGCGGATCGGGTCATGCACGACGGGACGATCGTTGCCGATAGGAGGCGGCATTAGCCGCAAGAATTGGATGCAGACGATCACCGTTAGCACGGCTCCCGTCATTTTCCCAGCAGAATCTTTCCCAGCCACGGAACCGGCAATTCACCCACATCCAGGGCGCGGTCGTGGAACTCCGCGAGCGTGAAATCCTTACCCCGGGCCGCTTCGTAGGCACGGCGCAGCCGCCACCATTCCGTGGTACCCACGAAATAAGTCGGCAACTGTGTCGAGCTGAGCTTAGCCCGCTGCAATTTTCCTTCGGCCTCGGCGCGGGTCTGGAACGCATCGTTCATCATGAAAGACATCGCCTGATCGTCAGTCATATTCATGGTTTGCATGCGTACATCGAGAATCGTATTGCCCGTGGCGCGAAGCCAAACCTTCAAGTAGCTGATGCGGTAACGCGGATCGCCGTCCGCGAATCCTTGTTCCATCATGACCTGGGCGATATATTCGGCCCAGCCCTCCACGTAGGCTCCGTTACCGTAGAGGCCGCGGACCAGGCGGCGCGTTACCGGTTGGATTTCATTGGCGTGCTCGGCCTGCACGTAGTGCCCCGGCAGCGCCTCGTGAATGGTGAGCCACTTCAGCACCCAGTTGTTGTACTCCCGCAGCTTCGACTCAGCCTTGTCTTCGGGCATCTTCGGATCAATGGGCGTTATCCAATACTGCGCCTCGGCGTTGGGATCGAGCGGCGGCGCGCCGTGGAAGCCGGCTACCGAATAAATGCCGCGCATGAAAGGCGGCGTGGGTATCACCTTTAAGTTATCGCGTGATTTCAGCGAGACAATCTTCTTATCAACAATGAATTGCTGGATGCCGGCCAAATCGTCTTTAACTGTCTGCATCAAGTCGTCGCGCTTCGGACGATCGTCGGAGATCCTTCGCAGCACCTCACCGATCACTTTGTTTTCGCGCTCCTGCGGGCCGAGGGTCGCATGGTCGTCGTGATCGGGAAAGTATTGCTTGTGCAGCGGCAGGGCGATCTGCAGCATTTCGGCGCGCGTCTTCTTAAGTTCGCGTTCCGCATCGGCAAGCACCTGGTCGGGCGTAACCGGGATTTCCATGACCAGGCGGAATTTTTCTGCGTACAGCTCTTTGCCCAGCCGCCACGTACGATCGGTCTTGCGCTTCGCCAGATCGTCCTGAAGCCACCTGGAAAAATTCTTGAGCGCTTCGATAGCCGGGGGCGCCGCCTGATCGAACTCGGCTTTCAATTTCGATCTGGCAGGAATGGCGGCAGCAATCGTGCTCTGGATCAGATCAATGTTCCCGTCGTTCTCTTCGATGGCGACCTTGATAAAGATCGGATCAGCATCAATCAGTTGGCTGCGTGCCTGGTCGAGGAATCGCGGGGTCGCGGCCATGCGCGAAAGGATGTGGTGCAGGCGGACATCCTCGGGCGCATAGTCATCGGTGAGCGGCTGAAAAAGCGCACTGCCCAGAAGTTCCACGTATACCGTGGGGTTGTGCTTGTAATTCTGGATGCGGTCGATTTCGAGAAGGCTCAGGGCGATCTGGTCGTCGATAAGCTGCCAGTCAGCCGCGTCCTCGACACCCAATGAGGCAAGCGGGGTCTCGCTGCGGAAGCGCTCTCGAAACCGCGCATAGACACGGCGTTGTTCCGAGACGCCCGCGGCACTCACGTCATCCAGCAACGCATCGAGCGCAATCGTCTTGCCGCCCTTGGAATCGACATGCTGGTGGTACCCGGCCTGCGATGCGCTGGA
Source organism: uncultured Acidobacteriaceae bacterium (assembly GCA_963841125.1). Classification (GTDB taxonomy): domain Bacteria; phylum Acidobacteriota; class Terriglobia; order Terriglobales; family Acidobacteriaceae; genus Sulfotelmatobacter. Next base: position 31,975 of record CAWJBH010000008.1, on the reverse strand, counting down.
GGGCGAAAGCACCAGCGTCTCATGAATGAACTCTTCACTGAGCTTGGCAAACTTGGCGTTGGCCTCATTCGATGAATTGGAAGTCTGCGCCATGAGAGTACTCGAGATTAGAATGTAGGCTGCGATGGGCAAGAGTTGCATGGTCGAGAGTTGCATGACGATCGATTCTAGCAGGATGCAATAGAACTCATTTCCGAAGGCGCGGCGGAAGACCAGCTAACCACAGGCAATCCCGGCCCTGTCAGCTACACGGCAGTCTCACTCGCACCCGGCAACCTCTTTTCTCATCCAGGTTCAATATCTCAATCGAGCCCCCATGCGCCTCGACGATCTGTCGCGAGAGAGCCAATCCCACTCCGCTCCCCGAGGGCTTGGTCGTATAGAGCGGGACAAAAGCGTTGCTCGGATTCAGAAGTCCGAGTCCGTTATCGTCGATCGTTATCTCGACTCTCTGATCTCCGACTACCACCCAGCTCAACGTTACCTGCGGTTTCTCGCCACGGATAGTGTCCGCTGTGCTGTTGGAATGATCATCACTGCCGTTTGGTTCTAGCGCTGCTTCGACTGCATTGCGCACGAGATTAATGAGCATCTGCTCGATCTGGTCGGAATCTACCATCAGCATCACATCCGGCCCCTGAGAGATCGTCACGACCATCCGGGTTTCGAGGAAAACAACTCGCTCCACAATTGGGAGCAGAGCAACTTTCTTTATTGCTGGAGGCGGCATCTGGGCCAATTGCCGATATGCCTGAAGGAACCGGTTGAGCGACGCAGTGCGATCTTCGATGATCGCCAGACCCCGTTCAAAGTCTCGACGCTGTTCGGAATTGAGTTCGACCTCCGCGAGCCGGCTGCCCAGCGTGCCTGCGATCGACTTGATGGGGGTCAGCGAGTTGTTGAGTTCGTGCCCCAGGACCCGGATCAAACGTAGCCACGCGTTCCGTTCTTCCTCCCGGAGGGCACGGCTCACGTCCGACAAAACAACCAGAGTGTGCGGCACACCTTTTTCCCGGAACTTGCTTTGCCGCACCAACCAGCGGGCACTCGAACTGTTGGCCGGCAATGCCACGAGAGCCTCGCTCGCTGCGCTGAGGCAATCACCCAGCCCGATTTCGTCGGCCGTGCGTCCTAACAGACGGATTGCGGCTTGTTGGAGTAGCTTTTCGCCGGCGGGGTTTACGAGTCGAAGAATGCGACCGGGGTCAAACGCGAACAAGGGAGCATCGATTTCTTCCACAACTCGCCGCAACAGCGCAGTCGCTTCGATAGCGCGGATTCGCTGATCCGCGAGCAGATCGGCCAATGCGTTGACTTCGAGCGAGAGTTCGCCCAACGCGTCCTCCGCGACAGCTCCACGGGCTCGAAAGGAATAGTCCTCCTCACGCAGCGCTGCAACTACATTTGCCAGCGTCTGCAAGGGGCGGACCGTTTGGTCGTGTAGTGCCAGGGCCAGCACCCACCACACAAACACTTCTACAACCGACAACGCTGCCTTCGATTCCGCAGACCAGGGCTGCCGCCAGATCAGAACGCCGCTGACCATAATTCCCGGTAAAGCCACCAGTAGGGAGTACAGGCTAATGCGATGCTCATAGAGGAGGCGAGCGCGCTTGCGATGAACCTTTCGGGTTTCGGCCTTGCCGCTGGTCTGCGGACTAGAGGCCATACTTCTCCATGCGCCGATAGAGTGCGCCACGGCTCAGACCCAGGGCTTCAGCAGCCTGGCTTATGTTGCCTTGAAAACGTTGCAGCGCCTTTCGAATCAAAAGCGCCTCCATGGCTTCCAGACTGAGCTCCTCGAGATTTTGGGATTGTAGCCGCTGCAGATTCAGTCCGAGGTCCGAGGGTTGAATCTCATGTCCGCGGGCCATCAGGACGGCACGCTCCAGCGTGTGTTCGAGTTCACGAACGTTGCCTGGCCAGAAATACTGCGCCATGATTTGCAGTGCAGAACTATCGAATGCCCCCACTTCGCGGCGATACCGGGCCGCATAGCGCCGCAGAAAATGCACCGCGAGCGTCGGTATATCTTCGCGGCGTTCCCGGAGTGGCGGAACGTGAATCTCGACCGTGTTCAGGCGAAAAAGGAGGTCTTCGCGGAACTGGCCCGAAGCGCAGGCGGCCTTCAGGTCGACGTTAGTAGCGGAGATCAGCCGGACGTCGATCTTTCTCGGCCGCGAGGATCCCAGCCTCTCAATCTCGCCCGACTCCAGCACGCGCAGTAATTTTGCCTGTTGCCGGATGGGCACATTGCCGATTTCGTCCAGAAAGATCGTGCCTCCATCGGCCAGTTCGAAGCGCCCAATGCGATCCGTCCGTGCATCGGTGAATGCACCTTTCACGTGGCCGAAAAGCTCGCTTTCAAATAGTCCTTCCGCCAGCGCGCCCGTATTTACTGCAACCATCGACCGCGAAGCACGGGAAGAAACAGCATGCAGAGTTTGCGCGACCACCTCTTTGCCGCTGCCATGTTCTCCGGTGATGAGAACGTTTGCGTCGGAAGGGCCGACTCGCGCAATGGCCTCTAACACAGGTTGCATCGAAGCTGCGGAGGCAATGAACTCCGGTCGGTCCTGAACTTGTAGAAGCCGGTTCTCCGCCGCCAGCCGCTCGGCGCGCTGCAGGGCACGGTGCAATTCGACTTGCGTTCGAAGAATAGAAAGCAAGCGATCGTTCTCCCAAGGTTTTTGGATAAAGTCCCGCGCTCCGCGTCGCATAGCTTCTACCGCAAGATCAACATTGCCCCAGGCGGTCATAACGATGACCGGCAGATTGCTGTCGAGCGTAACGATTTCCGAAAGAAGATCCAGACCCTCCCGGCCCGAAGTCGTGTCCCGCGTATAGTTGAGATCGATCAGCAGAGCGTCGTAAGAATCCACGGCCAACGCCTCTCTGACTTCGGCGGGAGATTTAGCGCTCTCTACCCGGTAACCCTGAGGATGAAGAAGGAGTTGGAGAGCTTCGAGGATGTGGGATTGATCGTCAGCGGCAAGAATTCGTGGCACGCGATTCTCGCGGAGATGGACGGGCGACACGCTGTGGAGATCCTGCGGCTTGGCCGGAGTCGGCATGACTATGGAGATGACGCGGCAACCGTCCCGGTGACCGCATCATGAATCAGCACTCCATTATGTTCCAAAGTTGCCCCCGTCGCGCGATCAAGTTCTACTCTGGCCTTCTGGTAGGTTGTCATAGCGGTTACCAGGTCCAGTTCGGCCACTGAGAGATCGTGCTGCGCCGTCATGGTCTGGTAAGTAGATCCCGATCCCAAGTCCTGCTCCTTCTTCGTGATCTCGAAGGTACGTTCCGCCAAATCTCTGGCCTTCTGGGCAGATTCGATGCGGGCACGCGATTGTTCCAGCGCATACTGCGCATTGCGCACTTCGATCCGAATCTGCTTTTTCAATTGCTCCTTGCGCAGGCTGGCTTGCCGGTACTCCAACTCGGAACGATACTGGTCGGCCTTGGCGACGCGGTTGCGAAGCGGAATATTCAGGTTGAGCCCGACGAAGTAGTCCGGCGACGAATTGTTGAAAGCACCTTGCCAAGCCCCGGTTAGATCTGTGGGCGCGTTGGAGGTTGTCGTGATTCCCGGGGGCACCAAGCCTGCGAGGCCACTTCCGCCATAGAAGCCCACCAGGGAAAGGCTGGGCAGCAGCGCATTCCGTTCTGCCTGTCGGCTAATCTGCCGGTTCGCTAAGTCGATGTCGGTCTCGAGCAACTCCGGACGATTCTGCAGTCCTTGCGCAATTAAATCGAGGATCGGCACACTCGTGTCTGCACCGATGCTGGCAGTCTCCATACGGTCGGTCGGCACGACGGGCATCTCTCCCAGCGTGGGATCGTCGAGACTTTTCGTCAGCGCATTTTTCATCAACGATTCCTGTAACTGAAGGCTCGTACGTGCCACGGTCAGTTCCTGGTCGCGCCTGGAGACCTCCGCTTCCGCCTTCATCACATCCATTTCCGGAATGCTTTCCAATTGCAGTTGCTTCCTGGCGTTCTCCAAAGTTTGGTTTGCAAAGGCGAGCGATTGTTCATTCACGCGTGCCTGCACATAGGCGCTCACCAAGTCCCAGTACATATTTTCCACTTGGGTAACGGTGGCGATGACCTGGTTTCTGAACGCGATATCGGAGATTTTTTTGTTGTTCCTGGCGATGTGCAAATAGCGCAAGTTCGGACCGAAACCAAACCCCGCGAGGAGCTGCTGCTGGAAGCTGAAGCGGTAGTAGGTATTCAAGGCGGGCGACAGAAAGGTTAAGGGGCTGTTCGTAGTCTGGCGATTGTTATCGAACGCAAAAGAAATGGAAGTGCCAGTGGGGAACGCTTGGGAGTAGCTCGCATTCACCTGCGCCGTATTCAGTTGCAAGGAAGGGACGCCGTAGATTTGTATATTCGTCAGCGGCGACGTAAGGTGCTCAAGCCCCGAAGTCAAACTAAGAGCCGGATCGTACGACGAGACGGGAGTTCCTCCGCCTAAGGTGGATTGCACAAGCCCGGAGGCGCCGGCGCCTGCGCCGCCCGCGCCACTGGTTGTGCCTCCGGCGCCCGCTCCCGGCGCTCCCGCACCGTAGCCTCCGACGCCGCCACCGGGAGTTCCCTGCACCACGCCGGTGTTCACGCCGAGAAAAGTGCCGCCAGCCTTGGTGCGGAGCAGGTCCGCATCGGCGATCGGCAAGTTGTAGCGGGCGATGGCCAAATCCAGATTGTTTTCCAGCGCAAGATCGATCGCATCTTTCAACGATAGATTCAGCTTGCCATCACGAATGAGTTGATTGAGACGCGACGAATTCGTCAGCAAGGGATCGGGCACAGAATCGGGAGTGTACGGGCTGAGCGGATTGTGCGATTTCGGCATTTCTAATGCGGCCGGGGTGCGCACCTGGGCCTGCATGATGGCCGCCGCGAGCACGAGCAGAGACGCGATTAGCGAAACGGCAGAGCGCAGTTCACGGGGATGGAACTTCTTCATCGCTTCACCACCGCGCCATTCGGCTCCATCGCCGAATGCAAATCTGGATTTGCCGTATCTGCCACCAGCCAACCGTCCTGCAACTGGATAGTGCGAGTTCCATACCCTGCATTCGTCTCGGAATGAGTCACCTGCACGATAGTGGTGCCCTGCTGATTCAAGTCCCGGAAAAGTTCCATGATCTCCTTGGCTTGTGAGGAATGGAGATTGCCGGTCGGCTCGTCGGCGAGCAGCAACGCCGGTTTGTGAATGACTGCCCGCGCGATCCCAACCAATTGCTGTTGTCCGCCAGAGAGCTGGCTCGGGTATAAATCTTTCTTGGCGACAATCTGAAAGCGATCGAGTACGTCGGCCACCAGGCTTTGCCGCTGCTGGCGCGGAATGTCTTTGTAGGAAAGAGGCAGGTCGATGTTTTCCAGCACCGTGAGATCGTCGAGCAAGTGATAGCTCTGAAAAACCATGCCGACGTTTCTCTTCGCCAACTCCGCGCGTTCCTTCCTTTTCATCGCGTGCGCAGCCTGATCACGAAACCAGTACTCGCCCTGCCATTGATCGTCCAGAAAGGCAAGCACGTTCAGCAGAGATGATTTGCCTGCGCCCGACGGCCCCATCACGGTGACAAATTCTCCTGGCTGGATGTCGAGGTTGACGCGCCGCAGCACCCATGTCTGGCCAGCGCCGGTTTTGTAACTTCGCTCGATGTTTTGTAGTCTGATCATCTCTCCTACTCGTATCGCAACGCCTTCATGGGCTCTACCCGCGCGGCGCGTCGAGCCGGCAACATGGCGGCAGCAAGCGCAACCAGGGTCACCAGCGCAGTCATCCCGCACAGGGTGAGCGGATCGCTGCCGGAAATCCCGTACAACTGGCTTTTCGCCGTCCTCATCAGTAACAAAGACAGCGGCAGCGCAACCGCGATGCTGATTCCCGCCAGCCACAACACCTCAAGCAGCACCATTCTCACTACCGAAGCGCGGGTCGCTCCCAGCGCCATGCGAATGCCGATTTCGCTTGTTCTTTGAGCCGTCGAATACGCTAGAACTCCGTACAAGCCCACGGCCGCCATAAGAGCCGCGAGCACTCCAAAGCCGGAAGCCAGCAAAGCGACTACGCGCTCGGCAGTCAGGTTGTTGTCGATCTGCTCGTCCATGGTTCGGAAGGTATCGAGCACCACTTTGGAATCCAGCGTCTGCATGGCGCGGCGGATCGTACTCTCAGCGCTTTCGGGTTGCTGCCACGTGCGAACATAGAAGGTCATGGCGTGCGGCGTGGGATCTTGAAGGTAGGGCCGGAACAGCGTGCGGGTGACCGGTTCTCGCAGGCTCGTATGCCTCGCGTCTTTAACGACCCCGACGATAGCGGTGTCGGTTTTAGGCGCCTTGCCGCCATAGCCGATAGAATGCCCAAGCGCTTGCTGCGGGCCTCCGAAGAAATGGCGCGCGAAACTTTCATTGATCACTGCCACCTTCTGCGATTCCGCCGAATCCTGCCGGGTGAATCCTCGGCCCACGAGCAACGGCATCTGCAAGGTCGAGAAATAGTCTGCGCTGACATCCGGTTGCTCCGCGTTCATATCCTCATCCGGCTTTTCGGTGTAACCGGCGATGGCGAGGTTTCCACTCTCGTTGTCATTCGCTAACTCAGGGTCGTTGGTCGCAGCTACAAGACGAACTCCCGGCAGCCCGTTCAAGGTTTCGAAGACTCTTTGATAGAGCGCAAACGTGCGCGCGGGCTCGTAGCCAGCCATCCTGGGGTCAATCCCGAATGTCAGCAGGTGATCGGTCGCGAATCCGGCGTTGAGCGACTTGAGATTGTGCAGGGTGCGCACAAACAGGCCCGCGCCTACCAGCAGCATCAGGCTCAGCCCAATCTGGAGTGCCACCGAAATGCGCCGGAAACGAAGTGGACCGCTTCGCGCGGTCATCCCTTGCTGCTTCAGGGCAGGAGCCAGATCGGGGCGCCAGAATTGCGCCGCCGGAGCCAGACTGAAAAGAAGAGTGGCCAACAGTGCCAGCGCGCAATTGAACAGCATGATCCGCAGGTCGGGTTTGGGGGAAAAAGGAAGATCGCCCGTGCCTCCGCTCCAGATCATAGAAATCAGCAGAGCTGAGACTCGGGGTGCCAGCAGCATCCCCAACAATCCTCCCGCGGAGCCGAGCAGGAGTCCTTCCACCAGCAATTGCTGGATGACCCGCTTGCGTTTTGCGCCTAGAGCGTAGCGCACCGACATTTCACGAATCCGTCCAGATGCGCGAACCAGAAGCAGGCTTCCCACGTTGGCGCATGCCATGAGCGCTACCAGTCCAACCATGCCCATCACGATCAGCAAGGGCATCTGCACGTCACCGCGGAGCGGGGAAAATCCCCGAGCCCCGTCGAGAACCAATAAATGCGACTTGATCAGGAAGCGATCACGAAAACTCTCCGACTCACCCGTTACATCTTTGAGTTCGTCGGACCGAAGCGCATACCACAGGGGAGCGATGCCCGCCTGCGCCTGCTCGCGACTTATTCCAGGTTTCAGTTTGCCGATAACGTTCAACCAGCTCGAGTGGTGGTCGTTGAGATCCTTACTTCCCGGAATCACTTCCGCCTTCATCATCATGGGCGCGAACAAATCCGGCGTGTCGCCCATCACAACGCTGTGAAAGCCAGACGGCGTAACGCCAACCACTGTGAAGGGATGCCCGTTCATCAGGATGCTCTGGTTCAGGATTCCCGGGTCGGCGCCAAAGCGGCGCTGCCAATAGCTGAAGCTGAGCACAACTACGGGGTTCGCGTCTGGCGCGGCGTCATCCGCGGCGACGAAGAGTCGTCCCACAGCGGGCTGCAAGGCGAGGACATCGAAGTAATTGCCAGAGACGAGTTCCGCCGCGACGAGATCAGGCTGGTTGTGCCATTGCACTCCCACCTGCGTCCAGTCCGTGGCAATCAGACCGCTGAAAACCGAATTGCGGTCACGCAGGTCGCGATACATGGGGTAGGAGAAGTAAAACTTTCCATCGGTCCGCGACTGCAGACTTCCGGGGATATTGCTGCCGGAGTACTTCAGGATCACCAGGCGATCCACATCTTTTACAGGAAGGCTGCGCAGCAGCGCCTGATCGAGCAGGCTGAAGATCGCAGTGTTCGCGCCGATGCCTAGCGCCAGCGTCACGATTGCAACCGCCGCAAAGCCGGGAGACTTGCGCAACTGGCGCACTGCGTAGCGGAGATCCTGGAGCAATCCGTTCATGCTTTCTCCTCACTCGTAGCGCAACGCCACCATGGGATCGACAGACGCGGCCCTTCGCGCCGGAATATAGCTGGCGAGCAGCGCTGAAATTACGAGCACGAAACAGACTGCACCCAGCGTGCCTCCATCCCACGGCCGAACTCCAAAGAGCAAGCCGCGAATCAGCGTCGCAGCGGCAATCGAGCACAGAAGGCCCACGCCAATTCCCACCCCCGCCAACCAGCCCGCTTCTTTCATGATGAGCCGGTAGACCGAGCCACGTTGAGCGCCGAGGGCCATGCGAACGCCGATCTCACGCGTTCTCTGGCTCACCGAATATGCGATCACGCCGTAGAGGCCAATCACGCCCAGCAGCAGCGCCAGCGTGGCGAAGCCTCCCACCAGCCAAGCTGAGGAACGGTGGAGATAGGCTGTCGGCGAATCGCTGATCCTGTCCGTCATCGTTGCTTCGTTCAGGGTGCCGATGCCAGGGTCAATCTCATGGACGGCGGTCACCAGCGTCGGAAGCAACCCAGCCTCAGCTTGCGATGTACGGGCGACGAGCGCGAAGTCCGTGTCGGTGCTCTGGTTAAACGGATAATAGACAGCCGGCCAAATCTCCGAGTCGAGCGCCCCATCATGAACGTCCTCAACCATGCCGACGATTTCCTTAATCGACTTCGGCGACAGCTCGGTATCGCCAATCCGCTTGCCGATCGGATCTTCTCCGGGGAAATACTTGTTCGCCAGCGTTTGGTTGATGATGACCACGAGGGGTTTTGACGCATCATCGGAGTCGGTAAAATAACGGCCGCGCAACAGCTTCGCCCGCAGTGTGGAGAACAGGTCCGGGCTTACATCCCGTTCATTCACTTCATTGTGCCTTCCGTCATAGGGCCGGCCCACAATTCTGATCCACTCCGTGTTTCCATTGAAGCTCACGGGCAGCACGCTGGAGACGCCCACCGATTGGACGCCGGGCAAGGATGCGACGCGCTTTGTGATCTGCTGCTCAACGGCAACGACTTGCTCGTCTTTCGCGTAGCTGACTCCAGACAGCGCAACTTGCACCGTGGCCAGATGATCCGTCTGGAAACCGACCTCCACATGGAGCAAGCGATAGAAACTCTTGCCCAGCAATCCCGCACCCACCAGCAGGACCACGGCAATCGCCAACTCGACCACCACCAAATTGGCGCCAAAACGTCGCCACAAAGTGCCGGCGTAGCCTCGACCGCCTTCGGTCAGGCCTTCTCGCATCTTCGTCAAAGGCAGACGCGCAACCGGAGGCAGAGAAAACAGCGCGGCCGCAAACACGGAAATAGCTGCCGCAAAAACTAGCACATGAGAATTCAGCCCGAGTCCAGCCAGGTAGGGCATCCCCGCCATCATGTCCTTCGAAATAAGATGCGTCAGGATCCGCATTGCGGCTGCAGCCGCAACAATCCCAAGCAAGCTGCCTGCCGCCATCAACACCAGGCCTTCGGTCATGAACTGGCGAACCAATCGCCCGCGCGATGCACCCAGCGCGCCCCGGACGGCAATCTCGCGCTTGCGGCTCTCGGAGCGGACCAGCAGCAAGCTCGACACATTCACGCACGCGATGACAAGTAGTAAGCCCGCACCAGCAAGAAGCACGAGCAGGATAGGGCGGATATCGGAGACCATCGCATCGGACAAAGCGAGCACACTCGCTCCCTGGTCGCGATTGTCAGTGGGATACTGCAGCTCCAGTTGTCGCGCAATCGCCTTCATGTCGGCGAGCGCCATAGCGACCGACACGCCATCCTTAAGCCGCCCGATTCCAATCAGAGGGTGGCAGCTTCGCCGGAGGGAACAGGAGTCAGTGGGATGAAGCGTCGTCCAGAACTCGGGATTCTCTATGGGCGCGAACTGGAAATCTTCCGGCAGCACTCCGACAACCGTGTGCAGAACGCCGCTGAGCGCAATGCTCTCGCCGATCGCATCTTTCCTTCCGCCAAACCGGTGCTGCCACGCGGCGTAGCTCAGGATCACGGTGTTCGGCGCCGCAGGCAAATCCTCACCTGAATAAAAGTCGCGCCCCAGCACTGGATTCACGCCGAGGGTGCGAAAGAATCCATCACTCACTCGAATGCCGCGAACCGTCTCGGTACCTGTGGATGTGCGAAGGAGATAGCGCATTCCGTCGTAAACATCCATGGAACTGAAGACATGGTTGAGTCTCTTCCAGTCGAGGTAGTCGGGATAGGAAAGGTTGGCGCGCGGGATCATCGTGATGCTTTCCGTCACTTCGACCAGCCGGCTGGGATTTGCGTAGGGCAGCGGCTTGATCAGCGCGGCGTCCACAAAACCAAATATGGCAACACTGGCGGATATGCCCAGAGTCAATACCAGAATCGCCGTGCAGGCGAACCCAGGGCTCTTGCGCAACTGCCGCAGCGCGTAGCGGAGATCCTGGAGCAATCCGTTCACGCGCTCGTCTCCTGCAAGAGCTTCTTCAGTTCTTCTTCCGCCACCACTTTGCCGTCAAACAAGTGCACCTCCCGTTGCGCGTGCTTGGCGAAGCGCGGATCGTGCGTCACCATGCAGATGGTCGCTCCCTCGCGGTGCAGGTTCTGCAACAACTCCATCACTGCTTCGCCGTTGCGCGAATCTAGGTTTCCAGTAGGCTCGTCGGCGAGCAGAATCGAGGGCTTCCCTCCCAGCGCTCTTGCCACGGCAACCCGCTGCTGCTGGCCTCCTGACAGTTGCGACGGATAATGCCGGATGCGATGCGCCATGCCGACCCGCTCCAGGGCTTCCATCACCCGCGTCTTGCGGTCCGCCGCTGGCATCTTTTGCCGGTAGGTGAGCGGCAGCTCAACATTTTCGTAAACCGTTAGATCGCCGATCAGATTGAAACTCTGAAAGATGAAACCAATCTCCTGGTTCCGGATGCGCGACCGCTCCGCGAAGTCGAGGTTCTCCACCGTCTTCCCGTTCAGTGAGTAGCGTCCGCCGGTCGGCGTATCCAGCAGCCCGATGATCGACAGCAGTGTCGACTTACCGCACCCCGATGGTCCCGACATCGCGACGTACTCTCCCTTATTCACCGACAGGTGAATGCCGGAGAGAGCGTGCGTCTCAATCTCGTCGGTATAGAAAACTTTAGTCAGATCCTGAATTTGGATAAGCGGCTGCCCTGCTTCGGTCATTGCTGACTCCCTCGCTTTAGTTAGTTTCCCGACCTACTCAAGCCGGATGCGATCCGTGTTATCCCAACGCGACATGTCGGACAAGATCACGGTGTCTCCCTCGCGCAACCCTTCAATCACCTGGATCGAATTTACCGAGGCCCGTCCAACCTTCACCGGCACCCGCGAGGCTCCCTGTCCGTCCGGGCCCAGTTTGAACAAGCTGATGGTGCTATTCTCCTGACCAAATGCAGGACGTCCGACATAAAGAACATTGTCCAAGCGCTCCAGGTCGATGGTTCCGTCCACGCTCAAGTCAGGCCGCGCGCCCTTGGGGAGCTCTCCGGTTAGTTTGACGTCGACCGTTACGGTTCCGTTTTGCACCGCCGGATCGACCCGCATCACCGTGCCCGCGATCACGCCGTTGTGAGTGTCGACCGACGCGGGCTCTCCAATCTGCACATCCCGCGCCTGCGTCTCGGCAACTTTCAGCGTGGCCATCAGGTGATCCGGTTCCACCACTTTGGCCAGCATGGTTCCAGGAAGGACATGCTGTCCAACTTGCAGTGGCAGGTCCACCAGCACGCCATTGATCCCCGCCCGAACCTTCAACGCGTCCAACTGTTTTTGTTTGAGTTGCGCCAGAGTGCGCATCTCATCGACTTTCGCTTCCTGCACTGCCATCTGCGACGCAATCGCCCGCTGGTTGGCCGTGAGCCTCTGCGTTTCAAGATCGTTTCTGGTGGTGAGTTCGTCCGCCTTGTCCTTCGAAGACTTGTAAGCCAGGCCCGAGATAACTCCCAGTTCGAAAAGCGCCTTGTCAGTGCTGGCCTGCCGTTGCGCCTGCGAGTCGTCGGCGTGCACCGTAGCGGCGCCCGCTTTCTGGTTCATCAAATCGCTCTCCAGCTTCACTCGAAGGCTCTGATATTCCGCCTCTGCCGCCTTCAGTTGAAGCTGCGCATCCACCGCCGCCTGCTCCGTCTGCGGATTGCTCATCTCCAGCATGATCGTGCTTGCCGTAACCTGAGAGCCCGCCAACGTATGAATGCGAACCACAGTGGCTTCGGTCTCCGCGGGAATCTGCCGCACCGATTCCTGGCTCGGCACCAGCGATCCCAACCCGCGCACCTGCCGCAGCATGGGACCGCGCTTGACTGTGTCGGTCCACACAGTTCCCCGCTCAACCGTCGGCGCCGCAGGCTTCAGCCGCGCAACTCCCACCGAAACAGCGACGACACCCAGGACTACAACAACCACAACGATCCCCTGGCGACGACGTTTCTGAGTCTTGAACTCGGGTCGAGCGATGTCCATTCGGTTACGAAGAGGCAACTGAAATGCCTTCTGTCGTCGAACACTAAGTATCTAAAAACATTGTGGATACTGCCGCTCGGGTGGGCTGAAAGAGAGGTGTCTCTATCCGGAACTGGACGCCAGTGTCCGACAATGGACAGACTCTGCGAATCTGTTCCTTGCGCGAAACGAGATCGTGCCAAGGAAGTCCCCGTCTTCATTTGTCAGGAAGAAAGCGCGGAGTTCCCGAGACTCCCCACAGATCGGTCTTGTTACAAAATCCGAACAAAGCACTCGAAAAATGACTTCAGTAATTAGAAGTTCCTCATCCCATGTGCCACCCTATCGTCAACCTCTGATGCAGCGAGCAGATGTTCAATGGGCAGTAAATCGCAGCAGCCTGTAACGGGCACAATCTTAGTCGCGGACGACCAGGCTCCCAACCGCCAGCGGTTTATGCAATTCGCCGCTCTCATCGTCTTGTTCATGCTCACGCTGGTCAACCAGAGTTTCGCCATGCCGCAAGACCAAGGCAGTGGCGGACCCCTCAAGCAATTGAGCCTGGCAGAACTTGGAAACGTAGAGGTGACGACCGCGTCGAAGGAGCCAGAAGAAGTTTGGAAAACGCCCGCGGCCGTCTTCGTCATCTCTGAGGACGATATTCGCCGGTCTGGTGCCACCAGTATCCCGGAAGTGTTGCGGTTGGCTCCGGGACTTGAGGTAGCCCAAATCGATTCCGATCACTGGTCGGTGGGCATTCGCGGATTTGGAGCAGCGTTAGCTAGCAAGCTTTCTCGTGCTGATCGACGGACGGAGCGTTTATACCCCGCTGTTCGCCGGCGTCTATTGGCAGGCCCAGGCAACTCCGCTCGAGGATATCGAACGCATCGAAGTCATCCGCGGGCCCGGCGGCACCATCTGGGGAGCGAATGCGGTTGACGGCGTCATCAATATCATCACCAAGAATGCCAGGAATACACACGGGGCTATGGTGGCGCTGGGCGGCGGCAACGTCGACCAGGGTACGGCTACAGTCCACTACGGGGGCGGAAACGGTCGGGGCTTTAACTATCGCGTGTACGGCCTGGGCTTCGTTCGCGGAGGCGATTTTCATCCCGATGGCCCAAACTTTGATGAGTGGCGCCTGGGGCAGGGTGGTTTTCGCACAGACTGGGAACGGAACGCGCGCGATACCTTCACCTTTCAGGGTGACATCTACCGTGAAGGCGCTGGTGATGGAACGACATACGCACTCTACTCGCCTCCCTCCCAAGTGAATGCTTACGGCACAGCCGAATTGACGGGAGGGAATCTGCTGGGCCGCTGGAAACGCGTTCTGAGCGAGCGCTCGGACTTCCAGCTTCAAGCTTATGTTGACCGCACGAACCATTTCGAACCTGAATTCGGAGAGACCCGGGACACTTTTGACGTCGACTTCCTCCACCATTTAACCCTGCCTGGACAGCAAAAGTTTCTCTGGGGGCTGGGAGCTCGCGTAAGTCCGGGGAATGTCGTGCAGCTAGTCCCGACGATCGACTTCTTGCCGCACCACCAGACCGACTTGATCTATAGCGGTTTTGCGCAGGATGAAATTGCTTTCTTTCATCGCCGTCTCTCACTGACCGTGGGAACGAAACTCGAGCATAACAATTACACCGGTTTCGAGGTGCAGCCAAGCGGTCGTCTGCTGTGGAACCGCACACCGCGCGAGTCCCTTTGGGGCTCCATCACGCGCGCGGTTCGAACTCCGTCCCGTCTTGATACAGACGTTGAACTCACGGACTTCGCGACCGTGACCCCGCTGCCCATTTACTTGCGCGTCAGTGGCAACCCGAGTTTCCAATCAGAGGAGTTGCTTGCTTATGAAACGGGCTATCGAAGGCTGGTGACCCGCCATTGTTATGTGGACGTTGCGTTGTTTTACAACGACTACAACGATCTTTATGGCTTTCAAGTGGGCACGCCCTTCCTAGAAGCGTCGCCCGCACCTGTGCACGCAATCATCCCACTGCTTACCAGCAACGGAATCAAAGGCAATACGAAGGGATTAGAACTATCACCGGATTGGAAGCCCGTAAGCGGGTGGGAGTTGAGAGCATCCTACTCCTACCTGGACATGGAACTGGAAAATAAACCAGGGAGCAATGACCCAACAAGCGTGGCCGGGTATGAAGGATCGAGCCCCCGCCACCAGGTTGCGATTCAGTCTTTTGTGAAGTTGCCCAGGAAACTGGAGTTTGACCAGACCTATCGCTACGTCAGCGCCTTGCCCGCACAGACGGTCCCAAGCTACCAAACGATGGACACGAGATTCGGCTGGCACATCAGCCCAGAACTGGAGTTGTCGGTCGGAGGGCAAAATCTCTTGCAGCCACATTACGCGCAGTACGGCGGCGATCCGAGCGGACTAGTTGAGGTTAAACGGAGTGTATACGCAAAGTTCATATGGCATTTAGGTGAAAATTGACGGCCATATTTCCTCTGGCCCCTAACACACGACGAGATACGAGCCTCGGCAAGTCTCGATTCGGCAGATTCGAGTTTTGTTGATACACGACTTCTTCCACTCTGAAGATGCGGAAGTATTGGCCGCGAGGAGCCCCAGTAACAACCATGAGGCGCGAAAATCATAAGGTTGCAATTCAAGGGCCGCCCACGCTGTCGTGGGATCGTGGCGTCTTGCTAAGACGCACAGTTACGGCAGTCGTGTGGCTGATTGTCGCTGGATCCTTCGCCCTAGGGCAACAAAAGCCCAGCGAGTATCAGGTCGAGGCTGCCTACCTCTACAACTTTGGCCGATTCGTCAAATCGCCAGCAAAAAGCGCGGACTCTCAGGCCGGCTCCTTCACTATCTGCGTTCTCGGCGAAGATCCGTTTGGCCCGGCTCTGGATAAAACGCTTGCCGACGAAACCATAGGAAGCCAGAAAGTGGCCGCGCGCCGAATCACGAGTCCACAGATGTCGGCCGACTGCCAGATCCTGTTTATCAGCTCGTCAGAAGTTACCCGGCTCAACAAAATCATCGAAGCATTGGACAAGAGCGCCGTCCTTACCGTTAGCGATATCCCGCAGTTTTCGCGGCATCGTGGCATGATCCAGTTCGTCTCGGAAGAGAATCGAATCCGCTTCGAGGTCAACCTGACCGCTACTCAGCGTGCGGGCCTGACGCTCAGCTCCGAGCTGCTCAAGGTGGCGACCACCGTCAGAAAGGATGGAGATTGACCACCCATGCTCAACATCCAAAATTATTCGATCTCTAACAAACTCACCTGGATGAACATGCTGGTGAGCGGCGCGGCCCTGCTCTTGGCATGTAGCGGCTTTCGTATTACGACCAGTACAGCTCTCGTGCTGCCCTCGAGCGTAACGTCTCCATCCAGGCCCAGATCATAGGAGACAACACCGTCTCGGCGCTGCTGTTTAACGATCCTCATTCCGCCGAGAAGACGCTGTCGGCGTTGGCAGCCAACCAGCATCTCATGTACGCCCAGATTTACACCCGCGACGGTCAACCATTTGCGGGATATTGGCGCGATCGCGCGGGCGACACTCGGCCCGTGCCCGCAATTCCCGCAGGTCAAACCCAGAGCTACTGGTATCGAGACGGACATCTGGGGCTGGCTCGCGCGATCATCTTCCAGGGCAAGCCAACCGGAACTGTGTATATCCGCTCCGACCTGGGAGCGATGAACGACCGGCTGAAGAGTTATGCAGTGATTATCATCGTCGTTTTTCTGGCCTCACTGGTGGTTGCCCTTTTGATTTCGAGAATATCGCAGCGTGTTATCTCCAAACCGGTGATGCAGCTGGCGCAGACTGTCCGCGTTGTCTCCCAGGAGAAGAACTATTCGATCCGGGCTGTCATGAACCCGGGCCGCGACGAAGTATCGACGTTGATTGAATCCTTCAACGAAATGTTGGAGCAGATTCAGCAGCGCGATGGCGCCCTGCAACAGGCTCACGACCAGTTGGAGCAAAGGTCCAGGAGCGCACCGCTCAGCTGGCTGCCGCGAATGCGATCGTCGAATCGTCTGACGATGCAATCATCAGCTGGAATCTGGAAGGGACGATCACCGCATGGAACTCCGGCGCCGAGAGGGTCTTCGGCTATTCATCCTCCGAAGCATTGGGCAAACCGATGCGGATGTTGTGTCCGCCGGAGCGGGTAAACGAGGGATCCGATACGCTGGCACGCATAGCGCGGGGTGAGCGGGTGGGCCATTTTGAAACCGTACGGGTCCGCAAAGACGGGAAACTCATTGACATTTCCGTGACGACTTCCGCGATCAAGGACAGCCGAGGCGCGATTGTCGGCGCTTCAAAGATTGCGCGCGACATCAGCGGGCGCAAACGCGCCGAAGAGTTGCTCCGGGAGAGCGAAGAGCGGCACCGTAAATTGTTTGAAAACAACCCACATCCGACCTGGGTTTTTGACCGGGAGACGCTTGGCTTTCTTGCAGTAAACGCCGCCACCGTCAATAAGTACGGCTATTCCAGGGAAGAATTCCTGGCCATGACCCTCAAAGACATTCGCCCACCGGAGGATGTTCCTGCCCTGCTCGAAACTGTGAAGGCCCTCGGAGACGGGAATGGGAGCACCAGTGTCTGGAGGCATCGACTAAAGGACGGAACCATCATCGAGGTAGAGAACACCTCTTACGCTCTAACCTTCTTGGGCCGGCCCGCGCGCGTCGTTGTCGCCGTCGACATTACCCAGAAGAAACGGGACGAAGCAGAAAAACGAAAATTCATGGATAGGCTGGCTGCTTCCAACAAAGAACTCGACCTCCGCAACCGCGAAGTCGAACGCGCCACCCAGATGAAGAGCAAGTTTCTCGCCAGCATGAGCCATGAACTGCGCACTCCACTCAATGCGATTGTGGGCTTTTCAGATCTGTTGGCAGATCAAACTCCGGGCGCTTTGAACGTCAAGCAGAAGCGATTCGTCGATCACATCAAACAGGGTTCGACTCACCTGTTGCAGTTGATCAACGACATTCTGGACCTCTCCAAAATCGAGGCCGGACAGCTCGAGCTTCATAGTGAAGAGTTTCTTGTGAAGGATGCCTTACCAGAAGTGCTCTCTACGATTGGTCCCCTGGCAATGGCCAAGAACATCCGGCTTGAGGAGAAGGCGGAGACCAAGTCCCTCGTCAAAGCAGATCGCGTGCGTTTCAAACAGATTCTGTACAACCTTCTGAGCAACGCAGTCAAATTCACTCCCAAGGGCGGCCTGATCGGCATCGAGTGCGTCGATGACGGGGCTTTCGTCCGCATAGCGGTGACGGATACCGGGATCGGCATCCGCCCAGAGGACCAGAAGGTAGTCTTTGAAGAATTCCGGCAACTTGAGGGGACGCCCGACACCACACAGCAGGGCACTGGGTTGGGGCTTGCTATCACGAAACGGCTGGTTGAACAGCAAGGAGGCCGGCTTTCGCTGCAAAGCAAATTGGGAGAGGGCAGCCGATTTATTTTTACGCTTCCCGCCGTCGAGCGGACCGCAGCCCGTGCTCTCGAAGAGCCAGCGAGAACCGCCGCCCTTACTACGGTTTCCGACCGTCTTACTCCGTTGGTGCTAATCGTAGATGACGAAGTGCCGGCGCGTGAGCTCTTGGCCAGCTACCTCGAACCCGATTACCGCGTGGCGATGGCCCAGTCAGGAGCTGAAGCTCTTGAAAAAGCTCAACGACTCCGACCCAACGTCATCACTCTGGATGTGATGATGCCTGGCAGCGATGGCTTCCAAACCTTGGCAGCGCTCCGGAAAAACCCGGAAACCGCTGATATCCCAGTTATCATCCTTTCCATCGTGGAGCAAAAACAGGTCGGTTTCGCATTGGGCGCTGCCGACTATCTCATCAAGCCGGTCCGCAAACCTGCGCTGCTGGATGCGATTCGCAAGCATGTGCCGTCACCAGGCGATGACGACTCGGCCATCCTGCTGGTTGACGATGATCCAAAGGCTCTGGAGCTGCTCGAGGAAGCATTGCGCTCTGCTGGCTACGAGACACAGGCCGTTTGCACCGGGGCGCGCGCGTTGGAGGTGCTGGCTAATAAAGTTGTGGGTGCAATCCTGCTCGACCTCCTGATGCCGGGTATGGACGGCTTCCAGGTCATCCGCCATGTCCGAGAGCAGCCAGCATTAAGAGAACTACCCATTCTCGTCATGACAGGCAAGAACCTGACCAAGGATGAGATTGCTCTTCTCCTCAGGGAAACGCAGGGACTCCTGCAAAAAGACGGATCCTGGAAAGAGCAGCTCATTGCCGAAGTCGACAGAGTAGTTCGACGCCACGCCCGCGCCAAGTCTGCGGGGCAGTCATGATCAAGCCTCATTGCCGAAGACAATGCTATTAACCGGGAACTTCTCCGTAACTTGGAACTCAGCGGATACTCGGTCCTCGAGCCCATTCAATAGCGTCCTGCTTTTCCGGTAAACTGGCTACCAGCGAGGAATCTCCATTTGCATCGCCCTAGGTCCGATTTCCAACGCAGTTTCATCACACTTTTTCTCCTGCTTGCAATCTCCGCAGTCGCGCAGTCGGTTCCTCCGGAACTGACAAACGGTCTGAAATGGCGGCTCATTGGGCCATTCCGTGGAGGTCGAGCCGTTGCCGTCGCTGGTGTGCCGGGCGACTCGACGACTTTTTACTTCGGCGCGGTCAACGGCGGAGTCTGGACAACCACCGACGCAGGAACAGTCTGGACACCGATTTTTGATAGTCAACCGGTCGGCTCAATCGGCGCTATCGCCGTGGCACCATCCGACCCTAAGACGATCTACGCCGGAACGGGCGAATCGGATATTCGTTCGGACCTGTCTTCCGGAAACGGCGTCTACAAATCCAATGACGGCGGCGTCACCTGGGCGCACATAGGGTTGGAGGACACGCGGCAAATCAGCCGCATCGTGGTTGATCCGCAAGACCCGAACGTCGTCTACGTGGGAGCTCTCGGTCACGCCTACGGAGCAAACGAACAGCGTGGGGTTTACAAATCCAACGACGGAGGGACGCATTGGACCAAGGTTCTAGATGTTGGATCAGAAATCGGCATCTCTGCTCTGGCGATCTGCTCCAACAAACCACAGCTCTTGTTTGCCGGCACATGGAATTCGCATCGCCCTCCGTGGAGTACGTATGCTCCTGTCGATGGACCCGGCGGCGGTCTTTACCGCTCCCAAGATTCCGGGAAAACATGGTCTCGTCTGAACGGCAGCGGATTGCCGGAAGGCGACTGGGGACGCGTCGGGGTCGATGTTGCCCCAGACGGCAAGCGCGTCTACGCGCTAATTCAAGCGAAGAAAGCCGGACTGTATCGCTCCGACGACGGTGGCGAGACGTGGACTTTGGAGAACGCCGACCCTCGCCTCACCAGCCGTGCCTGGTATTTCAACAGCATCACAATCGACCCACAGAATCCCGATGTGATCTATATCCCGAACGTCGCTCTCTACCGATCCGAGGACGGAGGAAAAACAATTTCGATTGTCCGTGGCGCGCCCGGCGGTGACGATTATCACCAGATTTGGATCGATCCCAGAAATTCCGCCAGCATGGTTCTCGGTACGGATCAGGGCACAACCGTCAGCCTCGACCGTGGTAAGACGTGGAGCACATGGTACAACCAGCCCACCGCACAGCTCTACCACGTTATTACCGACAACCAGTTTCCCTACGTCGTGTATGGCGCGCAGCAGGATAGCGGAAGCGCGGCCGTTCTAAGCCGCACCGATCACGGCCAGATCACTCCGCGCGATTGGTTTCCCGCTGGCGCAAGCGAAAGCGGATACATGGCGCCCGATCCCAAGGATCCGAACATTATTTATTTGACTGAAAGCTATGGCGGCGTCAGCCGCTACAACAGGCGAACCGGCCTTAGCCAGGATGTTACTCCGTGGCCCATGCCTGCATTCGGTTCTGAGATCAATCATCGTAAATATAGAGATCCTTGGACTCCAGTTCTCATTTTTTCTCCCTCTGACTCCACAACGCTTTATCTTGGGACGCAATATGTGATGAAGACTGTGGATGGCGGCCTGCACTGGCTGACCATCAGCCCAGATCTGACGGGATCGAGGCAACACTCGGGAGAAAAAACTGAGGGACCAACAACAATCGAAAACGCAAAACAGCGAGGCTACGGCGTAGTTTTTACCATTGCGCCGTCTGCTCTAAACCGCGATACGATCTGGGCAGGAAGCGACACGGGATTGATTCACCTCACTCGCGATGGCGGGAAAACCTGGAAAGATGTGACACCCGCTGGCCTGACCGCCTGGAGCAAGATTTCATTGATCGAAGCTTCACACTTTGATCCCGCTGTAGCTTATGCGGCGGTGGACCGCAGCCGTCTCGATGATCGCGCACCGTATCTCTATCGCACCCGCGATTTTGGCGCGACCTGGCAGCTGATTACCAAGGGGATTGCGGTCGACTCTTTCCTGCGCGCGATTCGCCAGGACACCGAGAGTAAGTCACTGCTTTTTGCCGCAACTGAACTAGGCGTCTACGTATCATTCGATGACGGCGACGACTGGCAACCTTTGCAGCTCAATCTCCCGGTCACATCCGTTCGCGATCTCACGATTCATGGCGAGGACTCTGATCGTTGCCACGCACGGCCGCTCCTTCTGGATTCTGGACAACATCACGCCGCTGCGGCAGGCGTCTGATGCCGTGAAGGCAACCTCATTCTGGCTTTACCGTCCTGCGCCAGCATTTCGAATTGACAACGACTCCTTCGCGGGCACTCCTCTGCCTCCGGAAGAACCAACCGCCGAGAACCCTCATGCCGGCGCCGTGATCGATTATTTTCTCAAGTCTTCGGCCACGACTATTTCGCTGGAGATTTTCGATCCCCAGCAGAAACTCGTGCGCAGATTCTCCTCAGAAGATAAACACTCGGAAAAACATCCCCCACTTCCAGTAGCCGAACGTTGGTTCCCCAAACCTGAAGCCCTCGAAACCACTCCCGGGATGCACCGCTTCGTCTGGAATCTTACCTGGAGCAGTTCCGGAGGGCCCGGAGTCGATGAGGAATCCGAATACCGCAATCCCAGTGGTCCTAAAGTCGTGCCGGGAATCTACACCGTCACACTCACGGTTGATGGAAGGCCGCAAACTCAGCCTTTGAAAGTCCTCATGGATCCTCGCTCCCCTGTAACTCCGGAGACGCTTCACCAGCAATTCCAACTCGGCCAACAGATATTCGCAGAAACCATGGAAGCTCGTCGCGCGCTTGCTGAAATCGCTTCGCTACGAAAACAACTTGTCGATCTGGAGCAGAAGATCGGCGAGAAAGATTCGGCAATCAAGTCGGCGTTGGTCAATGCTCAAACGGAAATTGCAACGATTGTAACCAAGCCAGCCGCCATTCCGGGGCAGACCGCAGGCCTGCAGGATGCATTCGCCGATATGGTATCAGCGCTGCGTGTAGTCGAAGGTGGAGATCGCCCTGTGCCTTCGCAGGCGATTGCCGTTTACGCTGAGTCCAACCAGCAGGTCAAGGCCGCCATCGCAGAATGGAGCCACTTCAAGACAACCAGACTGCCCTCGCTTAATCAGAAATTGGCCGAAGCAAATCTCGCTCCGATCACGATTTCGGAAATCGAACAGGAAGTCCAATTTCTAATGTCACGGTAAGAGATGCTGGGCGCACGCCGTCAAAGTGCGGTCAAGTTGGACTTGGTGCCGGAGGGGGAATCGCACCAACCCGGCTGGGCGCGGCACGGTAGTAAAACGGCACTGCCTACTACCTCATGCTCGAAGATACTCTTTTTGAAATAAGCGGACCGCTTCCCGTGATTGCTTTCGGTGGTTCGGCTCTACTGTACGGTGAGCGTTACATTCGTAGTCCCGATTAGCGATCCAGAAGTGCCCGTGACCACAATGCTATAGGTCCCGGTGGGCGTACCGGCGCTACCGCTACTCCCGCCGGACGATGAAATGCCGCTGCCGCCGCCGCAACTTGCCAACACTAGCGTCAACGTAGTGATCAGGAAGCACATCATGCCCACGCCCAATCTACGCCGGCGCGACCCTAAACCAATGCCCGCCATCGCGAACGCCGGAAGCGGCAACCACAGCGCGTAAATCGGTGAGAGTTTGTTTTTCGGCGGCACTACCAACCCCGAGGTCGGTGCAGTGGTTGTAACGGTCAACGTCGACGTGGCCCCCGGCGCGATTGACGTCGGGTTGAACGAGCAGCCGAGCTTGGCATTAGACGGCACGGAACAAGTCAATGATGCCGCACCGTTGCCAGTTTGTGGCGTCGCCGAAACGGTATAGGCAGCAGAGTCGCCG
The DNA here is from genome assembly GCA_963841125.1 of uncultured Acidobacteriaceae bacterium. Lineage (GTDB taxonomy): Bacteria > Acidobacteriota > Terriglobia > Terriglobales > Acidobacteriaceae > Sulfotelmatobacter. The sequence goes on along the minus strand of CAWJBH010000008.1, from coordinate 9,028 downwards.
GCCTTGACCAAAACACTGGTCGGGGACGCACTGACATTGATTTCTCCCGATGCGGCCGTGTACGTATAACCGACAGAAAGCGTTCCGCTCTGCATGTCTGTGTTGGTCACAACTACATCCACGGTTCCGGCGCCATGCGCCGCTGTCATCGCGGTGATCGAACCGCTGCTCACAACCGCCACATTCCCGGCTGCCACTCCACCCAGTTGCACCGTCGCACCACTGAGAAAACCCGTACCCACAATGCTCACTCCCGTTCCACCAATCGCCGGTCCGGAACTCGGCGAGATACTCGTTACGATTGGCGCCGGATTCCCGTTCAGAGTCCGATACGCACTAACACTCGCCTGGCTGCCGACATACACTTTTCCATTCGCCACCAGCGGCGCCGTAAACTTCACCGCTCCGCCCGGGACGTCTCGACTGCCTGCAGCCTGATTGCTGTTGTAGAGCATGGTGCCCAGATTGGTCGCATCGTACGCATACAGCGCCTGGCAGCAACTGGAAAGGTAGGTGCTGTTGTCGATAACCCAAAGAATGCCGTTGGAATTCCCGTTCGCAGAAATCACCGGAACAGCGTCAATAAAAGGCTGCGGTGATTGTGAAACCGGCGTGTTCGAGAGCAGTCCAGTATTTCCCGCGTTGAACGACCAAGCCCTTAGACCGCCGGTATCGTTTCCGAAGTAAACTGTGTTATTCCAGAAAGCCGGCGCTCCATAGACTCCATTCGGCAAAGCTCCTGGTATCTCCTGCACGATCTGCGTGTCCTGGCTTTCACACGTGGAGCAGTACTGGCCCATGTTATTGCGGTCGACTAAATAGATCTTTCCTTCTTTGCCCATCTGTACCAACAATTGCTGATGCGGGGACCCCGGAGGGAGGTCGGGAAGCAAAAGCACCCCACCCGAACTTAACTCGGTGTCGGTAGCATCTAGGCTGCTCTGGTTGAACGGTGTGAACCAATCAGCTATCGAGAAGTGTCCACCAGCAGGGCTGGACAACTTCATGATGCTATCGCCGTAATTGCCTTCGGAACTGTCGTAGTCGCCGTTACCGGTGGTAAAGTACACATTGCCGTCTGCATCGGACGCTGCGCCGTCGCCGGACATCCAGATGCCGCCGCCCCCGAATCCATCGACAACGGTGGGTTCGGTGTTGAGGACGGCTTCTTGCGCCAGGGGTGCTGCGCTGTAGGAGATGAGCCACCCTTGGTAGGGCGCGTGGTCGCAGAGCGCAGCCCAGCCAAGAATCACGTGCCCGTTTTCCAGGAGCAGCGCAGGACGGCTGTTCTCTCTCAGCGGATCGAAGGTCCTCCCTTGAAAGGTCGCAGAGATGACTACTGGCCCCCCGAATTTTTCCACGTGGGTCGCGATGTCCAACGCATGCAGGCGCTGGAAGTACGAGCCGTTCTCCTTGGTTCTCTCGAGCGTGTAAATCGTGCCGGTGGTTGCATCAATGACGGGTGTGCTGGTGATGCCGATTTCCGGAACCAGATCGTGGCAGGCAACATCACCGCTTGGCACCGTGGTAATTCCCTGGGCTGGATTAATGAAACTCTGTTGCCACAGTACCGCCCCATTATCTGCGTCGATGGCGTACAGGCTGTCGTGCTGGGTGGCAATGTACAGGACATTGTGCGTCCCCCCGGCAATGTTTTGCACGTTCGCCATATAGAGAGGCTGGGCGTACACGTAGCCGTCGAGGGCGACGGAAAACAGCTTGCCAAACTGGCTGCTGTTCACGTTAGCCGGGGTCAGGATCGTTTCTTGTGTGTTCTGCCCCGTTCGAGCGTTGTCATTATGATAGGTGGTGACGTTCACCTGGGCTTCGAGCACCGTGGAGAAAATGACATGGCTGACCACAAGGCAGAACAAACTGACGACCATCAAACCAATGGATCGGAACTTACGAGGATATGCCGTGAAATAGGTCATGAGAAAAATCGCGACGGGCAGTGAGTGGCGCCGAATGAGCCGTCAGACGAGACGAGTGACGCCGTTATTATCCCCGCGATAACTGATGCTGTCAATCCGTGCAAAGTTTTGCATCAGATCGTCAAGAAGCTGCACTCGGAAGGACGAAAACCTTCCGTAACCCCTGCAGAACCGCAGCATCTTTAGGCTGGTGCCGGGAGGGGGAATCGAACCCCCACAGTCCTTTCGGACCTGCGGATTTTAAGTCCCGTGCGTCTGCCAGTTTCGCCATGATATTAAAGCACTTAAACCGACTAAAGCAGTAATATGTGTAAGTGAATGTGTCGGTTTTAACGATCAACGGAGTAGCCCCTGGTCGCGCATCCGCTGCTCCTGCTCCTCTGAAAACCTCTGCCATTTCCCTTTGCGAACTTTGACATCCTTGATAATCGTCACGTAGTTGATTTTGTCCGGGTCGCGCTCATCGTGGGGCTTGAGATCGGGCGAGTCCGACATTTGGTTCAACTCTTCGATCAACTTCTTGTCAGCCTCGGGATCGCGTGGTTTCTTTGGAGCCGCTTTGATGTCGCGCCACGCGGGGAGATATTTATCCCATAGGCGCGTAATCAGAAAACTGGTGTCATCGGGCGGCGTGCCTGCAAAATTGATGAGACCGGTCTTGAGGACTTCCTCTGGCATCGCGGAATAGTAGGCGTCCAGCTTCTTGAGATCCTCCTTAAAATCGATGCCGTTTACGAAAGTCTGGTGAGGATCGAGAAAGAGCGGGATGATCTGCGCGTGGAAATTGTCCTTCGACGTGAACACCGAGCAGAAGGGCAAGTAATAAAGATAGGCAAGATCGACCTGATGGCTTGCCTTTACGTTCCTCAACAGTTGCGTGGGCAGCACAAGGCAGAAAAAGAGGTTCACTGTGAGCAAGAAAACGAAATATGGCACATGCTCTCGCAACGGCGGCCGGCGGCGCTGAATCCAGTCAGCAATGACAATATCGGCGGCGTTGGGAACATTGATGGCTTCAGGCAATCCCAATAGATCAAGTCCAAAGCGCAGCAGCCATTCGGTGTCCAGGTAGTCGATGATCGTGTCGGCAATCTGTTTCGCATCCTCAAGAGTTTTCGGCGTCCGCCACGGGCCAATATTCCGCATGACGTGCTTGACCATCGCATCGAAATCAACGGCGGTGAGTGATCTTCGCCACTGTTTGGCTATATTCCGTTCCACATCCAGAAACTGGCGCTTGGTCCAGCGTTCGAGCGCTTCCTGCTCCTTGCTTTTGCGATAAACGACGCCCTTTTTGTCTCCAAGCTGAACGGGTTCGCCGTGGGCCATGGCGACGCGTTCGTAAACAGTCTTGATGTCGAATTGGCGAGTTAGTTCGCCGTTCAGGATCGCCATATGGTGAACGTTCGGATAGCCTTGCGAATCTGGGGTCCGGTCGGCCAGCGAGCCTACGAGCTGCTCCGGCGTGCTGCCGCTCTTCAACTGCTTTTCGAGATCACCAAGGCACTCAACGAAGAAAAGCGGTGTAATCGTGGACATGTAGAAATTGTCCATCAGCGCGGCTTCGTGAATGTTCAGGCTTTCGAGCGATGACTTGTCGAAAATGAGCGACGGTCCTTGTGACATATCATTTGTCATCCTTCCCCGCAGTTCCTTTTGACGTGTCCACAATCGCAGCCTCTATGCGTTCGAGTATTCCCGCCTCAGCGGCGTCTGTCCAGACTTTGATCATCCCGTGCCTCTTCCATGAGTTCTTCAAGCGTCGGCCGGCTCGCGCTTGCTTGCTGAAGCTTCAGCTCGAGCCCGAGCGCCGCGAGGATATTGGTGATCTTGGAATATCCCAGTTCGCCCATGCGTCCGTTCTCCAGGGCGTCGAGCGTGGAGAGTCCGACCCTAGCTTTTTTTGCGAGCGTGGGCTTCGTCAGGCCGAGTTCTTTGCGCTTGATGGCGATCTGCTCGCCCAGTAAGTACAGGGGCAACATACACCTAATATACGAGGTTTGTACGCGTGACGCATCAGAATAACCTAATATACTGGGTGTTGACGCGGCCATCAGGAAGGGCAAGCAAGCACGATCTAGGAGGAAAGAGGGGTCAGTGATTGCGTGCCAGGAGACATTTGAAGTGCCGTATTTTCAATACATTTTCCAGAAGCTAGCATCAAATACTTGTGCCAACACAGCATTATTGACTTGCATTAACGCAGCATTATATACTTGCACTTGCACAGCATTAAAAACTTGTAGTAACCCGGAGCAGAGGAAGTCCATGGCAACGCCGAATGAGAAGCTGGCTGAATCTCTCGATGCGCTCAAAGCGCTTCAGGATGACGGAAGTCGTGTGTTCCGATCGGATGACCTGAGCCGCATTAACCGCGAACGTCTGCTTGCTAACGGCTTTGTCCAAGAAGTCATGCGCGGCTGGCTGATCTCCTCTAGCCCCAGTGCGCGCGCGGGCGACAGCACCCCATGGTACGCCTCATTCTGGGAATTCTGCGCGCGTTACTGCAACGACCGCTTTGGCGAGGAGTGGCATCTGGCGCCGGAGCAATCGCTTTTGCTTCACGGCGAGAGAACGGTCATTCCGCCCCAGGTGGTGGTCAGCAGCCCGAAGGGCACCAACAACACGATCAACCTTCTGTTCGGCACCTCGCTCTACGACCTGAAGGTGTCCGAGATGCCGGCGGCAGCTGATCTCGCGGCAAGGGACGGCCTGCAGCTTTTCTCGCCTGTCGCGGCGCTTGTAAGAGTGCCGGAATCCTTCTTCGCACGAAACCCCATCGAGGTGCAGGTTGTGCTGGGCAGCCTCGCGGACGCGTCGGACCTGCTGCGGCTTCTTCTTAACGGCGGCCACTCTGCGAAAGCGGGCTATCTCGCCGGGGCGTTCCGGACGACCGACCGGCCGAAACTGTCGGATGAGATCGTCAGCACGATGAAAAGCGCCGGTTACGATGTGCGGGAGAGCAATCCGTTCGAGGCTGGGCAGACATTCGGCGCACCGAGCCGCGCAGTGTCGCCCATTGTCGGACGCATGCACATGATGTGGGAATCGATGCGCGACGCAGTCATAAAGAATTTCCCGGCGGCACCGGGACCGCCGAAGGACAAGGATGCTTATCTGCGTTTCATCGATGAGATCTATCAGAGTGACGCGTATCACTCGCTGTCCATCGAGGGATACTCCGTCACGCCCGCACTGATCGACCGGGTGAGGGGGGGCGGCTGGGACCCGGAACATCACGAAGACGATCGCAAGAGCCGCGACGCACTGGCGGCGCGGGGCTATTGGCAAGCATTCCAAAAGGTGAAGGCGACGGTGGCGGAAGTCATTGCGGGTGGCAACGCCGGCACCCTCGTGCGCGAAGCGCACAACGAGTGGTACCGCGAACTGTTCCAGCCCTGTGTTGCCGCGGGCCTGATCGAAGCCGGAGCGTTGGCTGGATACCGTAACAACCCCGTCTATCTGCGCACGTCGCGTTTCGTGCCGCCGCGGTGGGAGTCGGTGCGCGAGGCCATGCCGGCGTTGTTCGATCTGCTCGAAAAGGAACCTGAGCCTTCTGTGCGCGCCGTACTCGGTCACTGGCTGTTCGGTTACGTCCATCCCTATCCGGACGGCAACGGACGGATCGCGCGCTTCGTAATGAACGCGATGCTCGCCTCGGGCGGCTATCCTTGGACGGTGATCCGCGTCAGGGATCGCAACACTTACCTGAAGGCACTGGACAGCGCCAGCATCGAGCTGGACATCAATCCGTTCGCCGCGTTCGTGGCAAAGCGCGTGCGATGGTCCCTTGAACAACACGATCTGAGATTCCCGGAGCCGGGAGCACGATATGATTTCGACCGCATGGCCGTCACATTCTGGGGACAGGACGGGAAAACCCGCGTGCGGTGCGCCATCAGCCGAGAAGCCATCGACGATCACTTCCACGGGGACGAGAAGGACAAACTAGAAGTATTCACAGCCAACCATCAGGCAATCGAACTGAAAGCGCGGCAGAAATATCTAGACGGCGAAACGGAGCCGGACGGGTCTGTTCTCATCCGCACAGGCGACCTGTAGCGTCAGAAGTTAGACTGAAGATTCCTATGGACAGAGCCGAAGAATTCATCCAACTGTTTAAAGACGATTTGCAAACCTTCGAAACGCTATTGTTTATGATGCGGGATACCCGCCGCATATAGTTGCGGAGGCCCTGGGGCCTTCCACTCAATCGAGTCCCAGCCCTAAACTATGGCCTGGTCCTTCTTCGGTAGGATGCCCACCCCGCGTAGAAGTAGATTCGATCTTCGGAACTGCTAGCTGTTGTTCCACCTCTGTTGCCGTGCGTTGCGAATTTTCGCGACTGAGGCTGCGGGGAAGCTTGCTCGCATCGTTCGTGTAAATGTGCGCGTCGTGTTGAGCCCGCGAAACAGACACGTACGCAAAACGGTTGTTAACCAAGAGTTCGCTTTTGTCTGTGTCCACGTGAATCAAAACTCGCTCCGCGGTCTGCCCCTGGCTGCTGTGGCTGGTTACGGCGTATCCGTGGTCGAGGTGCGGATGATCGCGGATGTTGAATCGAATGTCACGGCCGGAGTCCATCCGGATTTCGAGATTGCCGGAATGGCTGACTTGTTCGATAGTGCCGAGTTCTCGGTTAGCAACCTGCAGTTCCTTCGATGGGGCCGTGAACTGAATGCGGTCGCCCTGTGAGAATTCGCGCTGAACTTCTTGGTATACGGCCACACCCGACAGCCGTCGCGGATCGTAGGTCTGCTGTGTTCCATTCTCGCGCTCGATAGTAAGACGGTTTTCGCGAGTGTCCACTCGATCCACTCGCGCGTATTCGCCAGGATCGATCCCCAGAACCTTACTCCCGCGGGTATAGCGCACCAAGTCCCCCTCTCCGTATTGTGCGGCCCACTGTCGATCTGCGCCGGTCATCTCATTTCGCGAGTCGAGCACTCGGAGTTTGTGTTCCTCTGGATTCACGTCGCCGCGGGCTTGCATTTCACGGTGGATCAGAGTGTTCAGCTCGCGCCGGGACTCATTGTCGGGTGAAATGACCAGCGTGCCTTGAGGCTCCCGCGCGTATTCACGAGCGATTGCACCTAGCCTCTCTTCGCGGACCACAATCTCATGCACGCGGCCCTGTTGGTCGAGATTCGCTATGGCTCCGTGAACATCCCCGCGGGCAAGCTGTTCCACAGCCTCCTTAAGTTCCGGTTCCTTCTGCCGGATGACCTCATGCAGACGCGCAGTTTGCATTCCTGCCTCTTGTAGTTGCCGATAGGGTCTGCCCGCTTCTACCGCCTCATGTTGCCGCTTGTCACCGACCAAAAGCACACGGTCGCCGCCGTCCAACCGATGCAGTAGCTCATTCATCTGTTTCGTGCTTGCGAGACTCGATTCGTCCAGGACGTAAAGCCTCTTCTCTCCGCCATCGGGCTGCTCGCCTCGGGCCAGATGACGTTGCAAGGTTCCTGATTCGATGCCTGATTCCGCCAATTTCTGCGCGGCGCGCGACGTGGGCGCAAGTCCGAACACCTTGTAACCTTCATGCTCGGCGGCTTCGCGGACCGCAGCTAGGGAAGTGGTTTTGCCGGCACCCGCAACGCCCTCAAGCCCCGTGATTTTGTCGTGGCTCGTCAAAATCTGCTCAACCGCTGCACGTTGGCTGCTACTCAAGTGTGGATGCTTCTCCTCGATGTGACGCCATGTCTCGGTACTGATCAACGGATTGTCCAGATTCTGTCCTCTTCGCATCTCGGCGACGTTGTCGCGCTCATAGCCGATCATCTGTTCAGTGGTGAACGCGCGAGCTGGCGACTTGTTTTCCACTTCAATCAGGTCACCTGACTGGACACGCTTGTCGAACCGCTCTCGCGTCTCGGCGAAGCTCGCCTCGCCCATCGAATGTTTCAGAGCATCCCGCATCAGTTCGCGTTCGTCGGTCACAGCGTGGCGTTCTAGATTCTTCTCTTGCGCGTAGTTTAGGGCCGATTCCAGATGCTGATGCTTCTGCGGCGGCTCTTGTTCGACTCGCCGTTCATGGGCCGCGCGGATCACTTGCTCGGGCTGCTGACCGAACTGCGCGGCCACGTCTCGGTGCTGTTGCTGCATCTCTGCGTGCGTGATGGCCGGCAGTTTGTCGTCACGCGTCTGATGCGCTGCGATTTGCGCCGCGCCTGCGCCTCTTACGCCTTGTTGTTCGAGGTATGCCTGGATTTGCTGACTCCGTGGACTGGAGGCGTCCAGATACTCTCGCGTATATCCGCTGATCTCCGGCTGGCCGCTCCTCCCCCTTTCAATCTCATATCCCTGATCCTTTAGCCGCAGCGCCAGCTCTGAGCGATAGATCGCAGTTGCATATTGCTGAGAACGGTACAGTTCCTGCGGTTGCAGAGCCCGCCATTGTCCGTTTTGTGTTTCCGTTAGATTGAAAAACACGACATGAGTATGCAATTGCGGTGCGGCATACCCGTTCACAGGTCGCGCACTATCATGCTCGAAGCTCGCTGCGATCCATTTGCCCGTTGTTTCCGCCGGATGGTTTCCTCCGATCCGGGCTTGAACATATTTCTCCATTTCGCCGAGCGCTACCTTCACGCTTTCGCGATGTGCCCCTCGTACGGCTATCATCTCCACCCACGAGAGCGGTCAAAGAAACGCTCTTAGGAGCTGAGAACGTCGCGTCCCAGGCGGCACGGTGCTCCATGGTGCTAACCGTCTCACCTCGTGCATTGACGTATTCGCGCGCTGTTTGATGGCGAACGAGTTGATCCTCGGTTAAGGGATGCTGACCGTTCGCCAGCCGCTGAAAGTGTTCCTCCCGCACTTCACCACTTAGCCCCCACTCTTGCGCCAGTCGGCCGTGCCACTCGCCGCTAATGCGGTCGCCCTCGGAGTAGTAGTTCTCTTTGGCGTTCGCGAACTGCTCTTTGTGATAGGTCTGCGCCTGGCCGGCACTCAGCGGTTTGGAAATGGTCAGCATGACTCACTCGAAGTAGGGTTCTTGTCCGGCGGCGATGCCACTGGAGTTCTCCGGCTCGCGCGGAGTGAGCTCCTGCGCGGCCGGAGTTTTCGACTGCGGCGTCCGTTTGCCGATATCC
>CAWJBH010000007.1:0-573423 GCA_963841125.1 uncultured Acidobacteriaceae bacterium | reverse complement strand
TTGCCGCCCATCGCGGTTCCATCGAAGACGCTACCCGCTACTACCACAACGCCATGTACGGAGTCTGGAACTCTGATCCCGACGCCAACCGCAGCAAGGCTCGCATTGAACTCATCCAGTTCCTGCTCAAGAAAGGCGCTCCCGACAACGCTGAATCAGAACTAATGGCCCTGGCCACTTCGTTGCCCCCCGATCCTGCCGCCCATCTCCAGGCTGCGCAACTTTTTGAGCAAGCGCAGGACTACGCTGGCGCGCTTGCCCAATATGAAGAAGTTCTTCGCGTCGACCCCGGCAACATCGTTGCATTGACCGGTGCGGGAATGGCCGCCTACCGTTCCGGCAACTACGCAACCGCCCAGCGCTATTTGCGGGCCGCAGTCAACGCCAACCCGCAGGATGCCAATGCTCGCGAACCCCTCGCCACAACCGACCTCATCCTCCGCGCCAATCCTTTCCACAGCCACATCTCTGACGCCGAGCGCAACCGCCGCATCACCGCCGCCTTCGCCCAGGCCGAAAAACGCCTTGCCGAATGCGCCCAGCAAACCGGCATCGACCTTAAAATCCCGGCTACCGTCACCACGTCTCCGCTCTCCAGCCTGCAGTCTCGCTGGATGGCCGCCAAGCCAGATCTCATCCGTCTCAGTTCTGCGGCGGAAACCGATCTTCCTGACTCGATCATGGACGTCGTTTCCCAAATCGAACAACAGACCGCCGCTATTTGTGGTCCGCCGCAAGGCCTTGACCTCGCCTTGCTCCTGATCTCCCAGAGACGCGAGGCTGCAAGCCAATGAGCGATCCCGCCATCGTTCCCAATTCCCCGGCGCCCTCTCCGCAGCGCTCGGTCGTGCGCTTCCGCGCTACCCGACAGTTATTTTCCACTTTCGGAGGCGTCTTCAACGAAGAAGTATTTTTCCTGATCCTCTCCGTCTTCATCGGAATCTTCTCCGGTCTCGCCGTGGTCTGTTTCCGTCTTGCCATCGACTGGATGCACCTCGCCCTCCTCGGTCCGCTCCCGGAAACCCACAGTTGGCGGCTGTTTGCCGTTCCCTCACTTGCCGGACTCGTGGTGGCCGTGCTCGTGTTGCACCTGTTCCCCGGCATCCGCGGCAGTGGCGTCAACCAGACCAAGGCCGCGCTCTACATCTTCAACGGCGTCATCCCTTTTCGCACCGCCGTCGGAAAATTTGTCTGCGCCGCCATCGCCATCGGTTCCGGCCAATCGCTCGGACCCGAAGATCCATCACTCCAGATCGGAGCCAGTATCGCCTCCGCTCTTGGACGGTGGCTCGACATCTCCCGCGAAAAACTCCGCCTCATGGCCCCGGTCGGTGCCGCCGCCGGCCTCGCCGCCGCCTTCAATGCTCCCATCTCCGCCGTGCTTTTCGTCATTGAAGAGGTCATCGGACGCTGGAGCGCTGGCATCCTCGGTTCGGTCGTGCTCTCCGCGGTCTCCAGCGTCGTGATCGTGCGCTGGTTTCTGGGCAGTGAGCCGCTTTTCCGTATTCCCGTCACCACCTTCAAGCGCCCTACCGAACTTCTGGCCTACGCTGTTCTCGGCATTGCCGGCGGCCTTGCCTCCGTGGTCTTTGCCAAGTCGATCGGCTACCTCCGCCCACGTCTCAAAGCTCTGCCGCGCTGGACGCAATACTTTCAACCCGCGCTCGCCGGACTTCTCGTGGGCCTCATCGCCTTCCTCGGCTTTCCCCAAGTCATGGGCGCTGGCTACGATTCCATGGACCAGGCCATGCACAGTCAATACACCTGGAAACTTCTCGCCATTCTTGCCGTTCTTAAGATCCTCGCCACCACCATCTCGTTTGTCAGCGGAACTCCCGGCGGCATGTTCGCGCCTACGCTTTTCATCGGCGCCATGCTCGGCGGCGCCGTGGGCGACATAGAACGCATCTTCTTTCCTCAACTCACCGGGTCCACCGGCACTTACGTCCTCGTCGGCATGGGCGTTCTTTTCGCCGGATTCCTGCGTGTCCCCATGACCTCCGTCTTCATGGTTCTTGAAGTCAGCGGCAACTACGAAATTATCGTTCCCGTCATCGTCGCCAATACGTTCTCCTATCTCGTCTCCCGCAGCCTGCAGACCATCCCGATCTTCGACCTGCTAACCCGTCAGGATGGCCTCATCCTGCCTTCGCTCGAAGAGGAGCGCGAAGAAGCCATCCTTCGGGTCGAAGATGCCATGCTCCCCGTCCCCCCCATCATCCTGAACGCGCGGGATTACGTCGATGCCAACGCCCGCCGCATCCAGGATTCGCCCGACTCAACTTTCCTCGTGCGTCTGCATCCCAGCGGCTGGAACATTATCGGCCGCGAGCAACTCCAGCGCCTTTTTCAGGAAGGCAAGGGAGAACATACCCTCGGCTCCGTTCTCCCGCCGCAATCTCTGCCCAGTCTTTACCCCGATCTCCCGCTTGATGCAGCCCTCCGCTATGTGAATGTTTACCCGCTCGTCCCTGTAGTGAATCGCGCCGACGCGCGTCGACTCGAAGGTGTCATCTCCCGCGACTCAGTCTTCACAAAATATGGAGGAAAGCAGACTGTAGTAGGGGTGTGAGTCCAGGCCACTGGCAAGGGTTTGCAAAGATCTGCATACTGGCCGAAATCGCGACACCACGGAATCTATCCAAAAAAAGGCCCGGATCATCTGATTCGCGCCTTTTTAGTTTGCCGGGGTGCGCTTCATGCCTCATAACCCCGATCTTCCACATATGTGCAAATCCTTGCGATCACCCCCTGTTGAAGGGGCCTAAGTCGAATCCCATCCGCGCTGGTTTGGTATGCGAATTGCCGTTACCACTGCGGAAGCCGCGCTAGTCCGGCATTCCGCCAGATCTTTCCATATCGCAATTTCCCCCAGACAGGATCAACACTTATGAAAGCCACTATCTTCGCTCTCTTTTTTCTGTGTGCCTCAGCGGCCGCGTTCGGACAAGCGTCCGTCCAGAGCAACACTCCGCAACCCATTTCCATGCCGGATGATCGTCCTCTGCACGCATCGCAGCACGCTATGGGGCAGGAGGCCAGCCTGCTGGGCACCTCCGAGTACAGCTACGGCCAGGGCGAGCAGCCGATGTCGGATTTCGTAACCCTGAAGCCCGAGACTCCGCTAGGCGACATCGCCCGCGCCTACAGAAAAGAACACGCAGTCGTCCCCAAAGCCGTTAAAGTTTTGGATAAATAAGTCTCTGGAAGGGAAACACGCAGTAGAAAGCGCAGAGCGCAGACGCTCATGTGGGGACAGCCGCCTCGGCTGTCCCGCCGAGCGCAGCGAGGCGTTCTCGCACGGCGGTCTCCGCACTACTCGCCGGTGCCGATCATCACAATTGGCATCGTCGGCGTAGTCGACCCCGCTTCATCCTCAACTGTGATCGCAAACGCTTTGGCCTCAGCCCCCGCTGGCAGCGGAGGATTCACCACGCTGGCGCTCCCATGCGCATCGGGCTTGAACACTCCTGCCGGAATCGGAGCCCCACTCGTCGGAATCAACCACAACTCATAAGCCTTCCGCGGCCCGAGCGCCGGCAGATTGTTCGCCAGCAAAACCAGACTGCTGCGGTTCCGAAGATAAAACACTTTGCCCTGCGGCTGCGGCGGAGCCTTCGCCGCGACCAGCGTCACCCGCTGCGCTTCCGGCTCTAAGATCGGCGCCGCGATCCTCCGCAGCTCTTCCACTTCGCGCGCGTTCTTCGCTGCCTGCGAACTCGCCGACGCTAAAGTCTCTTTCAGCACTGCATTCTCCCGCCACAACGACACCGCAAGAATCACCACCGCCGCCGTAGCCGCCCATCCCAGCGCGCCCCACCAGCTCGCTAGTGGCGGGAAGGAGGGTGCACCACCCTCGCGCGTTCTTTGCGCAAGGGTGGGGGAGGCCACTGCAGAACTAGCCTCACGCGCCACCGCATCCAGCAGCCTCTGGCGCGCCCGCTGCGGTGGTCGCGGCCCCGCCGCCGATAGCGCCACCAGCGCCGTATCCCCGCGCAGTTGTTCCAGTTCCCGCCGGCACGCCGGACACGTCGCCAGATGTTCATCCACTCGCGAGCGATCCTCTCCCCGAAGCGCATCCAGCGCGTACAAAGCCAGATCCTCCGCGTACCGTTCGTGCTCGCTCATTTCCCGCTCACACCAATTCCTCTCTCAATCGAGCTTTAATGTAGGGACAGCCCCTCTCGGCTGTCCGAGGAGCGCAACTCCTCCCCTGCACTTCAAGTCTGAAATGCCTTTCGCAGCAAAATCAGTCCCGCGCGAATCCGTGTCTTCACCGTCCCCAGCGGCTCTCCCGTTTTGTCGGCAATTTCCGAATGGCTCATGCCTTCCCAATAAGCCATTTCGAGCGCGCTGCGCTGCGCCGGAGCCATTGCTCCCATCACGCCCTCGCACTTTCTCCGCCGCCCGCGCCAGTTCCGCTTCTCCGGCCAGGTCCGGGGCCACCGACAACACCACGTCTTCAATGTCCGTTTCCGGACGCCGCTTTCTGAGGGAGTCTATCGCACGGTTTCGAGTGATCACCGCCAGCCAGCTTCTCAAACTCCCGCGCGCCGCATCAAAAGCGCTGGGCTTGCGCCACAGTTGCAGAAACACTTCCTGCAACACGTCTTCCGCGGCTCCCGTATCTCCCAGCACTCGCAACGCCACCGCATACACCACGGAAGAATAGCGGTCGTAAAGCTCCGCCATCGCTCCCTGGTCGCCGGATTTCAGCCCCGTCACCAGGGCCAGATCCGCCGAAATGCCTTGTGCTTGCGGCCTCGACAACGCTAGGTCTCTTCCTTCTATAGATGTACGAAAAATTGCGCTTCGCCGGATTGCTGGCGAGTGTTGCAGTTTGGTTTTTACACGGCCTTGTCATCCTGAGCGTAGCCGTTTTTCAGGCGTAGCGAAGGATCTCCCGATTAAGCGGCCCAACGCGCAAGCCAAACTGCACCACTACCGATTGCCGAGTGAAAACGTGGCAGACACTCTGTCAGCAGCATCTTTGGTTCTTGCCAACCACCGCCCACCAATCTTTGAATACGGAAGTCTATTCCCAGGGGACAAGGGCGTCAATTCACCGTCACCCAAAATCTTGTCAAGACCCTAAACACAAGCTTTATCTCCTAAACAATTGATTCAGAAAGAAATATAAATCATCGAGAAGTGTCCCAATTGCCCCATCCAATTTGATATCCTGAATATATAGAGTCAAGAAAACAACGGCGTAGGCCTTTTGGCCCGCGCCGTTCGTGTTTCTGGACAATCCAGCTCTGGACAAACCAGCTCTGGACAAACCAGGATCATCCGAGCAATGAGAAAACTGGAGTAATCGAGTATGACCAGCAGTATGACTGGCTTTTCGCGTAACGGGAAACGTATCGGCCGTCCAAAGTCGGACCCGAACAGTAGAGCGCTTCACGAGCGCCGCCAAAAAATCGTCTATCCCACATGGCCTCACGCCACCCGCAAGCAACTAGGAGAACTCGCGGAAATGATGTTCATGGTAAAGGCCACCAGCAAAGGCCTAATCGTCGCCAAGCCGTACGGCGATAGCCACCGCTACGACTTCCTAGTCGATTCCGGCAAACGTACCTGGCGCGTCCAGGTAAAATCCAGCACCTGCACCCACTACCGCGCCTACACCGTAAACGCCTACTGGAAAACAACCCACAAACACATGCCGTATCTACCATCGAAAGTAGATTTCCTCGCAGTACTGATCTTAGGCACAGGCATCTGGTACCTGATCCCAGTCCGTGCCCTGGCAGGCCGTCTAATGGTCCGAGTCTACCCCTTCGGAGGCGATCCCCGAGGCAGCCGCCGCCACGAAAAATACCGCGAAGCCTGGCCCCTGCTCCAACCAAAAAAACGCCCCCGCCGCCAATGTAGGGCGGGCGCCCCCGCCCGCCGCCGTTGACGTTGATTTTGATTTTCAACTCAGTGGGAAAAAAGGGATGTCATTCCTCACCTGGCGCCCAGCCCGGTGAGGAACCTGCTGTCCCGCCAAGCAGACAGATTGCGGCTGCCCCGTCCTTGTCTCCGCGGTTTTTTCGCGGAGACAGGGCGGGGACTTTGACTTTGCTCGTGCGGGACAAACACTCCTGTCCGTCGCTTTTGGACCTGGGGTTTTCTCAAAACCACCACCAAATAGGGTGCCCCATTTCTCGCGTCCTTTGCGAGAAGTGGGATTCCACAAACGTCAACACCGTGGGATTTTGAACTTACCTCGACCGGCAAGGGCACGACTTCAGTCGTGCCGTAAGGAGTTTTGAAAGGGCGCGGCTTCAAGCCGCGCCGCAAGACCGCCACTAAGGTCAACAAGGCTTCAGCCGCTGAGGGATACTGCGGGTGTGAAATAGGAATGTCATTCCGAACCGGTCGCCAAGCCCGGTGAGGAACCTGCTGTTCCCCGCAAGCGATCCGGACTCGTGTGGGACGGACACTCCTGTCCGTCGCCTTTGACGTTGGGTTATGTCGGGACCACCACCAAATAGGGTGCCCCATTTCTCGCGTCCTTTGCGAGAAGTGGGATTCCCCAAACATCAACGCAGTGGGATTTTGAACTCCCCAAGCCCGGGAAGGGCACGACGCCAGTCGCGCCGAAAAGCGTCGTTCAAATCAACCCGCCTTCAGCCGCCGACGGAAACCGCATTCTGAAAAAGGCATGTCATTCCGAGCCGGGCGCCAATCCCGGTGAGGGAACCTGCTGTCCCCGGCCAGCAGATCCGGACTCTGCTCGTGCGGGACAAACACTCCTGTCCGTCGCCTTTGACGTTGGGTTATGTCGGGACCACCACCAAATAGGGTGCCCCATTTCTCGCGTCCTTTGCGAGAAGTGGGATTCCCCAAACATCAACGCAGTGGGATTTTGAACTCCCCAAGCCCGGGAAGGGCACGACTTAAAGCCGCGCAGCAAAGAGTCATTCAATCCCCAACTCCCTAGCCAGCGCCTTCCACTTCCCATCCACCAGCGCCCTAGTCTTAGCCTCCATAACAATCTCATCCGGCCATGGCCACGTGAAGCCTTCAGTCGCCCACTTACGCGTGGCTTCGATGCCCATCCTGGAGCCGTAGTCGGCCGAGCGCCTGGCGTCTAGGGAGTCGGCGTCGCGCTCGGGAGTAAGGCTTGAACTAGCCTCCCGACTCCGCTTCCATGTACGACCGCAAAATGGCATTGATGCGGGTCTGGTAGCCGCGTCCGCGCTTTTTCAGCCACTGGACAACGTCGTGGTCAACTCGAATCGTGAGCCTGTCTTTAGGCTCGGGCATAGTCAGCTTGGCAGCCCTCCAGAACGATTTATTCAGTCTTGGGATGTCGGAATAATCGATCGCCGAATCAGGCATGGCACGGAGCCGTTTAAGGTTGGTTGCGCCGTTCGTCCGCTGCTTTGAGTTGATTCGCATAATCCTGCCGTTCATTGCGATTGGCCCTCCTGGCCGAAATAACTCGGCGATACTTTCCGCGCACGGCGTAAATCAAGACAATCTCAACATCTTCCAGCATGCCCACGGCGAGCATTCGATTCTCGTCATGACGCCGCTGCACTTTCTCGAATACCGGACCTTCAAACGCTTTCACGGCGTCGGCGAAGTCGATTAGATGCTTTGCCAGATTGGCTTGCCGCTTGGCTTCGTCCCACTCGAAGAGCATCGGCTAGCCTCGTGAGGCGAACTTCGTAGATGTGCACAAACTGTACATACAGCATACGTTAATTGTATGTTTTACTCAATCCCCAATTCTTTCGCCAGCGCCTTCCACTTCCCATCCACCAGCGCCTTAGTCTTAGCATCCATAACAATCTCATCCGGCCATGGCCGCGTGAAGCCTTCAGTCGCCCACTTACGAGTCGCGTCGATCCCCATCTTCGAGCCGTAGTTGGCAAGCCGCGAAGCGTGGTCAAGTGAATCGACAGGACCAAGAGTGAACTGGATATCGCGCTCCGGGTCAATGTTGTTAAGAACTTTCAGCGTCACATCGCCGACATCCTGCACATCAACATCTTCGTCGACGACAATAATGCACTTCGTAAACATAGCCTGCCCCAGCGACCAGACAGCGTTCATCACCTTCCGCGCCTGCCCGGGATAAGACTTCCGAATCGAAACAATCATCAAATTGTGAAACACACCTTCGATGGGAAGATTGATGTCGATCAATTCAGGAATCGTAAGCCGCATCAGCGGCAGAAAGACGCGCTCCACAGCTTTGCCCATGTAAGCGTCCTCCATAGGAGGCTTCCCGACAATCGTGGTCGCGTAAATGGGATCTTTCCGATGAGTGATGCAGGTGACATGCAAGACAGGATAGAGATCTTCCAAAGAATAGAAGCCAGTGTGATCGCCAAACGGACCTTCAGTGCGAAGTTCATCGAGATCAACATAGCCCTCAAGAACAATCTCGCTGGTAGCGGGAACCTCAAGGTCAACCGTTTCGCACTTAACCAATTCAACAGGCGCAGCCCGAAGGAATCCGGCAATCAAATATTCCTCAACATCCGGCGGCGCAGGGACAATAGCGGAAAAAGTAACCGCAGGGTCCGTGCCGATGGCAACCGCAACTTCCATCCTGCCCGAAGGACGGTCAGTCGCAGCGGCGAGCGAACCTCCCGAAGTCCGCGCCATAATATCAACCGCCGCAGACTTGCCCCCAGCAGCGCCTCGCACGCGCTGCCGCGCGTGCTCCGCAGCAACCTTCTGCCGCTGCCAGTGTGCGGCGAGGGTGGTTGCGTTGTGGATTTGGAGGCGGTACATGCCCAGGTTTCGTTTGCCGGATTTTGGGTCGCGGGTGGTTACGCAGGGGAGAGTGATGAAGCGACCGGCGTCCTGGGGCCAGCATTGCAGGATGGGGAAGTCGAGCAAAGAGAAATTGTCGCGTTTGATTACTTCTTTGCAGGGGCCAGTGGGGACGGTCTTGGGAAAAAACTTTCCGGCTTCGGTGAGGAGCGGGAGCATCTTGAGTTTGTCGAGGAAGCCTTGTGGGGATTTCAGGTCCATGAAGGCGCGCATGCGTTCGCCGAATTCGTCGAAGGAGTTTACTCCGAGGGCTAGTTTCATGCGGGCTTCGGAGCCGAACTGGTTGATGAGGAGTTGGGAGCCGGGATAGCCCTTGATGTTTTGGAATAGAAGAGCTGGGCCACCGGGCGCTGCACGCCTCGCTGCGCTCGGCGGGACGGGCGAGGCGCCCGTCTCCACATGGCCTGTGGCGGCTGTCCCCACATAGGTTTTGCCTTTGCTCACTCTGTCGGTGATTTCGGTTATTTCCAGGATCGGGTCGGCTTCGGTTTGAATGCGTCTTAGCTCGCCGGCGCGGTCTAGGGCGGCGATCCATTGACGGAGGTCGTCGAAGGGCAAGGGGGCTCTCCTGAGAACTGATGATTATACCGAGAGGCAGTGGTCAGTGGTCAGTGATCAGTGGCTAGTCTGCAAGTGGCGAGTGGCGAGAGCATCCTGGCTACTCAACCGAGAGGCCAGAACCAAGGTCAAAGACTTAAACACAGAGGACACGGGGTCGCCCAGGGTAAATCTTTAGAGTTTGCCGCGGAGCATCGTGATTACGTCGTCGGAGGTTACTACGCCTACCAGTTTGTTGTGATCGTCGATGACGGGGAGGGTGACGAGATTGTATTTGTCGAAAAGTTCAGCGACCTGGTTGTCGCCTGTCTCTTTGTGAGTGAAAACCAAGGGCTCTTGAGTTAGAGAAAGGAGCGGAGTGTCAGGCTGGGCGAGAACGATCTTCACGAGGGGGACGGCGCCGACCAGAGTGCCCTTAGAATCGACCAAATAAATGGTAATGACGGATTCGACGCCGCCTTCGAACTCGCGCATAACGCCGATGGCGTTCTCGACCGTGGCCGTCACCGGGAGGGCGAGGAACTCTGTGGTCATGCGTCCTGCGGCGGTCTTTTCGCGGTGCTCGAGTAGCTCGACGACTTCCTGGCTGGCCTCGGGCTTCATTTCCACGAGGATTTGCTCGGTCTGATCCTGCGAGAGATCAGCTAGAAGGTCGGCAGCGGCGTCGGGATCCATTTCCTCGACGATGTCGGCGGCGCGTTCGGAGTCGAGAGATTCGACGATTGCCTTCTGGACCTTGGGCTCGACTTCCTCCAAAGTTTCGGCGGCGACGTCTTCGTCGAGGGTGCGGAAGACGGCTTCGCGCTCATCGGGGGCGAGGTCTTCGACGATGTCGGCGATGTCGGCAGGGTGGAGCGTGGCCAAACCATCGTGAGAAATCTTGAGCTTGATGCGGCGCGCGGGATCGGTTTCGATCAAGTCCACGAAACTCCAGGGGATGGTGCGCGGAGGGATTCTCTGGAGCAAAAGGTGGAGAGCGGCACGGGGTGCGAGGCCGCGCAGAAGGCGGCGAATCGCGCCGCGGGCGCCGATGTCGACAGAGTAAACGCGCAGGATCGCATGCGGGTGTCCGGCTTCTACCGTGGCGTCGACTTGAAGGTCGACGTCGTTGACGCGGACGACTTTGCGTCCATTAATGTCGATAACTTGCTGATCGAGGAGGTCGCGCTCCAGCAGGAACAGGCCTTCTGCGCCATTGGCGGCGGGCCAGTCCGCGGGATTGGTGGAGGCATGAATATTCGCGTCGATGGTGGCGACCGCGGAGAAGGGAAGGACGCGGTCGCCGGACTTGGTTTTCACGATGAACGAGGCGATGCGGTTGCGGTCTTCCTGAGGAGCGAGAGTGACTTCGCGCACTCGTCCGGTCGCCGCGCCCGACGGGTCATAGACCGTGGCGCCGAGAAGCTCGGAGAGAGGCAGTGTAGTCATCCGGGTAGAGAATAGCGGAGTTTTGTGGGAGAGAGAAATGATTTTGTGGGGGTGGTGAGAAAAAGCTCATCCGGGTACCCGCACTAGAGGGCATAGACAGACGTTTATGAGGAGGCGTGGGGCGAGCTTTGGATCTCGGAGGGAGCTATTTCAGCTTCACAAAAAGCAGAACGAAGATCGCCCACACGCCAACTGTGAGCGGAAACTGGACCACGGCTGCATCGCGCATCATGCCTCCTCTGGGCAGCGCATAGGTAAGCAGCATCATCGCCAGAGCGGTCAGAACGCCCAGTGCTAGTTTGCTTTTCCAGCTCATTGAGTGATCTCCCTTTTCTTTTTGCCGGACTCATCACCTGTAGAGCAGGGAGTATACGCCCGAGAAAGCAATGGAACAAGGTGGAGGCGAGGCGGTGGGTCCTTTCAATCAACCACGAAGGACAAAGGTACACGAAGCGCGATATGCGGCATTTCTTTGTGTGTCTTCGTGCCCTTGGGGGTCAAATTAGGACATTACCGTTGATGCCGTGGGTCCAGTTTGAACAATGCGGTCTCTGAGCGGTTTAAACAGACTGCGGGAAAACCTATTGTGGACGCAGGGTGCGGCCACCGGGGCTAAAGCCCAGACTGCCTTTATGGCTTTACGCGGCGCTGAAGCGCCGCTCTTCCACGGTGCTTCGCGCATTCGTCAGTTTTTCCGTAGCGGCTTTAAGCCGCGATCGAGTCCAGGGCGCTTACGGCACGGCTGAAGCCGCCCTTTCAAAACCCATTTCAAAAAACTGAGTTTATTTTCGCGCAAGCAATTCGGAGAACTGGAAAATCCTGTCCACCGTGACTGCGGCAATTCCCGTCCCGATTACCGTGGCCATCTTGATCGACAGTCCCTTGAGGACAGCTTTGTCTTTGACGGTTCGCCAGACGATGGGCAGATTAACGGCGGCGCTGGCCAAAGAGGTTAGCACGACGGCGCTACCGGCGAGCGCGGCGGTTATTTTGCCGTGCATCGCCATGGTGGCGGCGGCTGCCGTGGTACTGGCGCTGCTTACCAAGCCACCGAAAATGCCGGTGGCGAGCATGCCCTCGCTGCCGAAATATCTGGTGAGCAGAGTTCCGGCGACCTGAATGGAAATGAAGACGATTCCGAACCAGAGAACTTTTGTGAGCGAAATTGGAGAGGTGAGGGTCAGGGTTCCGGGGACGCTCTCTTCGATTCTGCGGTCCCTCCACACCCAGAAACCGGCTACGAGCGTCATGGCTAGAAGCGGCACCAGGGTGGCACTCAGGGATCGGGGCGAGAAAATAGTGGCGAGAATCAGATTTCTGGCGAACATGGCGATGGTGGTCAACAGGCACAAGGTTGTCGTCCTGGCGACCATTCCGGTCTGTTGCAGGCGGGTGCCCAACTCCGCGATGGTGGCACTGCTATTCACCAGGCCGCCGAAGAGCGCGCCAAGATAGAGGCCGCGCGTGCTGTAGATGCGCAGGAACACATAATTCACAAATCCGATTCCGGCGATGGCGATCACACTGATCCAGGCGTCGCTCGGGTTGAAGAGTTGCCAGGGATCCAGGTAACGGTTGGGAAGAACCGGATAAATGACGAAGCCGATCAGGCCGAGCAAGACGGCGCTGCGGATTTCCGATGGTTGCAAGCCTCCGGCAAACCGGCTTAATTCAGTCTTCCAGGCGAGGAGCATGGTCATAACGATTGCGCCAGCGACCGGAGTAAAGATATGACCCAGGCCGACCAGCACGCCCAGGAGGTAGATGACCATCAAAGCGGCGGAAGTAGTGATCTCGAGGGACCGGTCGTCGAGGATGCTGCGTGTATTCATGGCGGCGACCAGCAGGAATACGCCGATCAGAGCCGCGATGGCTGCGCTTGGTCCGATCAGGGAAGCGAGCATGCCGAGCAGGGCGACGATGGCGAATGTTCTAATGCCTACGTCTTTGTTGGACCATTCGCGCTCCATGCCCGCCAGCATTCCGATGCCGATCGCCACGCCCATTTTCAACGCGATGGGAGTGACCGGGAAATGTGCGTATTCCGATTGCATTTTATTTATGTCCTGACTACTCAGTGATCCTAATACAGATGCGCTTTGATGGATTAAGCTTTGATGCACGCCCGTATAATGCTGGGTTGCGGTCTACTCTTGAGTTGATGAACATCATGCTTGTGCCGGTGACGCAGCGGAAGAATCAAAACCTTTAACACAGGGTACACAGAGAGACACAGGGTAACCCAGAGGCATGTCTTCTAGTGATGACATTTTGAGTTTGGCTCCGCCTAAGGCGGATGTGCGCGTGGCTTACGGCGGCGATGAGAATCAGTTTGTGGATTTGCGGCTGCCGAAAGGGAAAGGTCCGCATGCGCTGGCCATTGCCATTCATGGGGGATACTGGCGAGCGAAGTACGATCTTGGATATATGGGGCACATGTGCGCGGCCTTGACGGCGAAGGGGATCACGACTGCAAACCTGGAATACCGGCGGGTGGGGAATGCGGGCGGTGGATGGCCGGGGACGTTTGAGGATATCCGCGCTGCCCATCAATTTCTTGCACAAAATGCGCACAAGTACGGGTTCGATGTGCGGCGAATCGTGGCGGTGGGACACTCGGCCGGAGGCCAGCTGGGGCTGTGTCTGGCGGCACATGAGAGCGTGAAGGCGGTTGTATCGCTGGCGGGCGTGGTGGACTTGCAGCGTGCCTATCAGTTGCATTTGAGCAACGATGCGGTGGTGGAATTTCTGGGCGGGACTCCGGCGGAGGTCGGGGATCATTATCGGGAAGCGGATCCGATGAAGCTGGCGATTCGGACGCGGCAGTGGCTGGTGCATGGTGCGGCCGACGACGTGGTGCCGCCGGCTTTGAGTCGCGATTATGTTGGGGCGAAGCAGAAGATGAAAGAAGATTCGCGCTTAGTGGAGATAGCAGGCGCGGGACACTTTGAAGTTGTGGATCCGAGGGCTGGGGCTTGGAAGAACGTGGAGAGAGTGGTGATAGAGGCGGTGGGGTAGGGTCGATCGCGGCCGTGGGCCGACCTCAGGCTTCGACGCGGTCGGAAGTGCGTTTCAATTCCAGCAGGTCCCACAGATTGCCGTATAGGTCTTCGAAGACAGCGACTGTTCCATACGGTTCATCGCGCGGCTCCCTTCTGAATTTTATTCCCCGCTCGGCCATACGGCGGTAGTCCCGCCAGAAGTCGTCGGTGTGCAGAAACAGAAAGACTCGTCCGCCAGTTTGGTTGCCGATGCGGCTGGTTTGTTCCGGAGTTAATGCTTGGGCAAGAAGCAAGCTGGCGCCGCTCGAGTTTGGCGGACGTACTAGGACCCAGCGTTTGCCTTGTCCCAGAGGTGTGTCCTCAATCACTTGAAAGCCGAGCGACTCGGTGAAGAATCTCAGGGCTTCATCGTAGTTTCGGACGATGAGGGCGATGTGACCTAGCGTCTGCTTCATGATCGGCTTGCTCAGGCCCAGTGCAGGTCGCAGAGCTAACGGCTCTGCCTTTTTCGGATCGCTTGCTCCGTCTCTACCGCCTGCTGTCGCACGTCGTTGGAAATGTCAGGCAGGTCGCGCTCGTAGGGGCGAATGGCGGAGAGATCATCGGCCTGGCCGACGAGATAGAGAGCGCGCAGCGCTTCCCACACTTGATCGGTTGCAGGATCGACGACCGCGACTTCCGCTCCTGCGGCGATATTCGCCCCGGTGCCGGCTGACGGAGCGAATCCGGCCGGGAATTGGGGAACGGATTTCCGCCGTTTGCTCGTGTCCGTATGCCAGCTTTGCGATTAGTCCGCCTTGATGGATGGCAGTTCCGGGGCGATCGGAATCGACGATGCGGCCCGATTGCGGAGAAGTGATTTGCGCTGGCTGCAGCAGCGCCAGAATCTGCGGACGACCCGTCGCATCGCCGAAGCGCACCAGCGACAGCGCGGCATTGCCGCGAACCATCGGCGAGGAATCGACGAGCATCTTCAGCAACGCATCGTGAAATCCTGCGCCGGATGGTGTCCTGACCCATGACCCAGGCGTCGGTGTTGCGGACTTCTTCCACCGGATCGGCGCGCCAGACGCACCAATTCTGGATACCATTGTTTCGCGGTAGCATCCTGCCGCGTGATGCGCTCGCCGACCTGTACCAGTGCCTGCTGAATGTGGCGCGGCTTCTTCGTGTCGTGCAGATACTCGGTCAGCTGCTGGTCAGAAAGTTTGCGGCCGAACCATGTGTTCCACCAGAACAGGAACGGCATCAGACAAATCAGCCACGCGGTAATGAAGAATAGAAGCTTCTGGGTGCGGGACATGCCGGGCTTATGCTGCTGGATGTCGTCGGTTGGCGGAACTGGAGCAAGATTGGCAGACATAAGGGAAACACCTACCACGGAGTCACGGAGGCACGGAGAGAATCAATATCTTAATCCACGACACCGGCTTCTGGCGACTACTCTACGACATCGGCGTCGAGGACGCGGTCCTGCTCCAGATAATGCGAAACGGCATACTGGGCCAGAAGCGGCGTCTGGAGGCGGATTTCGGCTCCGATCCATGCGCCTTTGGGATAGGGGTTCCGCACGGCCGTAGCCACGTGGCTTGTGGAAAGGCCGCCACTGCCGAATTGAGGGCCGAAGTCGGCGCTTTGGATTTGATCGAACTGCTTGATCTCGCGCCAGGCTTCGTCACCGACGGTGCCGGATACATCGATTTTTAATCTTACGATCGACATAAAATCAAAATCTACCACGGAGACACGGAGGCACGGAGAAAACAAAACAAGTGAAGTATCTCTCCGTGGCTCCGTGCGTCCGTGGCTCCGTGGTGGGTTCTCAGTTGTTACTCAGCTGTGCGGGAACCACTGATACAGCATGAAGTATACGATGACGCCGGTTACGCTGACGTACATCCATAGACGGCCATGTCCAGCGCGCGATGGCTCGATGCCGATCGTAGCGGCCCCGCAGGCCGCGGCTCAATGTGATGATGACCATGGGGACAATCACGATGGCGAGCGTGACGTGCGGGATCAGGATCACGAAGTAAACTGTGCGCCACACGCCCTGGCCGAGAAAAAGAATATCCCCCACGTGCACGTGGAAATAAACATAGCAAACCAGAAACAGCGCGGAAGCGACTACAGCGGAGATCATGAAAGCGCGATGCGCGGCCATTCGGCCGCGGGCAATCATGTACCGGCCGGCAAGCAGAAACACGGCGCTGACTCCGTTCAGAGCTGGCGATCAGGGCAGGGAAGTAGGCGTATTGTTCCGGAATCATATTTTGGCGATTAAGCGGCAGGCCTCGTGGTGCGGCGGTTTGCCATCAGGAACGCGAGCGCGAACATCACCAGCGAAAATAAGAGCAGTGTTGCCATCGCCGAGGGCAGAGGAAACTGCGTTCTCCATCCCGGATAGAGCAGGCCACGCAGGGCCTCCACTCCGTAGGTGAGCGGGTTCATATACATGAGAGCGCGAATCCATCCGGAAGCGCCGGAAAGCGGAAACAGCGCGCCCGACAAAAGCCACAGCGGAATCAGAAACAGATTGATGATGCCATGGAAGGCCGAGGTGGAGTCCATGGGCCAGGCGATGGCGAAGCCCAGAGCGGTCAGCGCAAAGGAAACCAGAAAAACCACCGCGGCCACCAGCAAGACCTGCAACAGATTGAGATGCACGCCTGCGAAGGGCGCGAAGACGAGGAAGATCATTCCCTGGATCGCCGCGAGCGTTGTGCCGCCCAGAACTTTGCCCAGGACGATGGCCGAGCGCGGCACCGGGGCCACCATCACGGAGAGCAGGAATCCTTCCTTGCGGTCCTCGATGAGTGACATCATGGCGAAAATCGAAGTGAAGAGGACGATCAGGATCAGGGTGCCGGGATAAAAATAATCCATGTAGTGCTGCTGAGCCGGGCCGGCGGTAGAGCGGAAAGAATTGCCGAATCCCGAACCCAACACGATCCAGAAAACTAACGGCGACGCCAGCACGCCGACCACGCGCGACTTCTGCCGGTAAAAGCGCACAATCTCGCGCCACCATAGCGTGAACGCCGGCAGCAGCACGCCGGCAGAAGCGGGCGCGATCGGTCTCGAAAAGGTGGCGGCCCGAGTCGCCATAAATCTAAGTCGCTTTCGGCGCGGGAGATTTCGCCGCCGGAGCCGCCGATACCTTTTTGCCGGGCGCTTTCTTGCCGATCATGCCATGGTCACGCATTTCCCAGTACGCGTTCAGCCAGAAGGTTCCGGAAAGTGCGAGCAGGATCAGACTCATGAACAGGCCGTCGACGGTGGCCGAAAGTGGCGAGAGAGTGATCATGCCACTCATGAAAATCCAGGCCACTCCCAGCAAGGGGAGAATGCCAAGTACAAGAGAAAGTACAAGATTCATAGAGAGCAAATTACCTCCTGTGATCTTCGGCGCTGTTCTGCGCGTCGTTTGGTTCGGTCCAGAATTTGTGTCCGGTGCGGCGAATGAAAACGTCTTCAAGCGCCGGTTTGCTCACCGAAATCGCCTCGATCTCGCCGGGAAAAGCCTCGACCACTTCGGTTACAAAGCGGTGCGCGCCTTCCCGTTCCATGCGCACCTGGTTTTCAAGGACGGTTGTTTCCACGTGAAAACGACGCCCGGATGCGCTCGGCCAGCAACCCCGCATCATGAGCGGCATCCAGCAGCACCACGTCGCCGCCGATTTCGCTCTTTAACTCCGCAGGCGTGCCCAGAGCCACGAGATTTCCTTCATTCATGATGGCGAGTCGGTCGCAGCGCTCGGCTTCTTCCATGAGATGCGTAGTGACCAGCACGGAAACATGCTCTTCGTCGCGCAGCGTTTGCAGGTATTGCCAGAGATCACGCCGTGCGCCGGGATCAAGGCCGGTGGTCGGCTCGTCGAGCAACAGCACTTCCGGATGATGCAACAGTCCCTTGGCCAACTCGATGCGCCGCTGCATGCCGCCAGAGAAGGTTTCGACCAGTTCCTTGGCGCGATCCGCGAGGCCGACCCGCGATAGGATTTCGTGAATCCGTTCCTTTAGAGCAGAACCGCGCAAGCCATAAAGATGACCCTGATGCCAAAGATTCTCGTAGGCCGTGAGCTTCAGGTCGACGCTCTGCGCCTGAAAGACCACGCCGATTTGCCGCCGCAAGCGCGCCGGTTCCTGCGCCGCATCGAAGCCCATGATGGTGGCGTGGCCCGCGGTTGGAAGCATTAAAGTAGAAAGAATCCGGAAGAGCGTGGTTTTTCCGCTTCCGTTCGGGCCAAGCAGACCGAATAGTTCCGCCGGGCGCACGTCGAAGGAAACGCCGTTCAGGGCAGTGCGGTTCTCATAGCGATGCACCAGGTTCTTTACGGAAATGACGGCGGCCGCGGAAGGCAGAGCTACTTCCGGGGCGGCGTCAGCGAGTGCAGAAACGTTGAATACCAAGATGGAGTCCTGAGCTAATCCACTACCAGTTTACGACGAGACCCTCTCTAACATCATCCGAATGAACAAAAGAGGCAAATAGCGGAACTGGCGGGCAAAGGTCACGCGGCCGAAGCGTCCTGTTGCACCCGGTGTGCGGACACAGCAAATGCGACAGGGACATGCCGCCATACTTGAATCGCCAGAACCACCGTAGTCGCCAGCAGCAGCGCTCCCACGGCCACATGCGCGACGGTTGATACGACCATGAGCAGTTCCGGTTGCGCGGCGTCTCTGCCCCATGCCACGCGCGTCAAGAATGCGGTGAAACCGAGACAGAGCTGCATGATCAAGAGCGACAGCATCACGATCGCGGGGCGCCGTACCGCCTCGATCTTCGAATACCACAGAGAGCGCCCGCACTGCCGTCCAGGCCAGCACAAACGACACCGTCACCGCATTCAGAACATGCGGCCACCAACTCATGCCGTGATGGCGGAACATCCCGCCGAGGATGAGCTGTAAGTAGAGCACCAAGATGGAGAGCAAGGTCAAGGTGAAAAGGCTGGGCCTGCGAGAGTCGAACTCCGTGCGGGGCTGTTCTTCAACCCACCTGCGTCCAGTGAAGATGGCGATGGCTACAGCGATGCAGAAAAATGTTTGTGCGACAGTGGCATGGGCCGTGGAAAGCCACGGGGGTTGGAAGAACAGAACTGTAAGCCCGCCCAGAGTGGCTTGTGTTATGACGGTGCAGAGCGCGCCGATGGCAAGCCAGCGCAACCAGCGGCGGCGTTCGACCAGCAGAGTCCACACCGCGATGGCGAGCGTGAGCGACACCAGAGTGCCGGCCACCATGCGGTGGCTCCACTCATAACGCACGCCGCCGACGAAGTGCGGCACCTTCACCAGGTAGCCAAACGAGGTTGGCCAGTCGGGAACGGACAGCCCTGCGTCGTTGCTGGTAACCAGCGCGCCAGCAGTAATTACGACCAACGTCGCGCATGCAGTGAACACGGCGAACGTGTGATGGGCTCGGTTGTACTTTGCCGGGATGGATTCCAGAGTCGTTCCCCTCGGTTCAGCAGGGATGAAAATGGCCCTGCTTTGGAGCGCTGCGGGCCGCGCCAGCCTGCCCAGCCCGCCTCTCCAAGCGGATGATTTTAGCAGATGGCGGCGAGACAACCACCAGACCTGTCACAACCACGTTAGCTTACTCGCCAGCCTTGAAGCTCTGGTCCACCGTCTTCGTATCTTTCGGTCCGACCGTCACCTTCTGGTCTTGCTCGCCCAGTTTCTCGTGCACGAAGGCAATCGTGTAGTCGCCGGGGGGCAGTCCCTTGATTTCGTATTTCCCCGACTTGTCTGTGACTGCATAGAACGGGTTCTTCACCACGTTGATGTACATCTTCATCCACGGGTGCTGGTTGCACTTCACTGGAAGCATGATTTCTTCACGGGCGAAATTCTTCTCGATCGGAGCAGCCGACGGAGGCTGCGACTCGTTCCACTCGCGATTGTCCTTGGGCGTGGGATGGATGTTGTGCGTGGTCTGGTCATCATTTTTGATCTGCACGGTCTGCCCCGCGATCACGCCCAACACGTGCGGGTGATACTTGCAGCCGCTCTGGTCGAGGACGACCGGGGTCGTTGGTACGTCGAAAGTGCGGCTGCCGAGTCCGTCTTTCACGTAGACGAACACGTTGGCGAGATCGCCGTCGTTTACTACTATGGCCTCCGCTTCGTTCATGCCTTTGCAAGCTGGATCCTGACTCATGTCGATCTTCGCCTGCTTCGGTGCCGCGCCGTCAAACTTGACTGTGCCGTTCACTGTGGCCACGGTCGCTGGGTCGATTGGTGCGGCCGCCGGAGCGGTCATGGCTGTCTGAGACATGTTATTGCTGGATTGCTCAGTGTTCTCTTTCTTGCTGCACGCCGTAGTCAGCAGCAACGCGCATAACGCCAGTGCGCTGACCGATATCATCCAACCAGTTTTCTTATTCATGATGTCCTTCTTTCTTTTCTCTAATAGTTGACTTAGGAACGCCTGCCGCCTCGGACGAAAGACGGTGCGGGGCAACTTCTCCGCAACTGGCCATTTTACCGCGAACCGCCGCTCATCGCTCGCTGCGGTTCTGCCTCTGCCTGTCTGCGATCGGTCTTCCGTTGCACCGCCGCTTTCGCATGCGGCATGGACGCTGCTACTTTGCGCTGCTCTTCGGCCGTCAACTGGAAGATGTAATCAGTCAGCAGCTTGCGATGATCTCCTTCATACCCTTGGAATGACGGCGGTGTCGGCCCGGCAAACACCCACTGATTATTCTGTTGCTTGAATAGTCCCGAGGGCATTGAGGTGCCTGGGCTGACCGCCTGTGGATCGGTGATCCAGCGCTCAACCCAATCCGGCTTGAGCCGCTCTTTTGCCAGAAGGAAGTTCGGAGCGGTTGCGATCTTGTCATGCGCGGGATCGCCCGTCGCATGGCACTTCAGGCAAGGCGCCGCGGTGCTCGAGAACAGGCTGCGCGCCATGTCCGATTCCTTGGTAGTGAGAACAGGGACTTCCTCCGGAATGTAGGGCAGCGGCTGCGACGACAGCGCCTGGAAGAAGCGCACGAGTTTTCGCAGTTCGTTGTCGGAGAAGGAAAAAGTTGGCATGCGCACCCTCAGGTACGGACGCACACCGTTGCGGTTCGTATCCGTAGTGCTCAACGACGGATTCGACAAGAACTTCCGCAGCCACTCAGGATCGACGCGGGCGCCTTCCGTCAAAAGCTTTGGAGGCAACTGCTCTTGAATATCCTGATACTGCTTCAACCCCATCAGAATGGTTTGCTGGCCGGGGATGAACTGATGGCAGCCCATGCAGTTGTACTTCTTGATGACCCACCAACCCTCTTGAATATCGTGACGCGCGTCTCCCGGCTTGTATTGATAGCTCGCGGGCAGGGAAGTCTCTTCGCTTCCCAGCAGGAAGGTCGTGAGATCGAGCACCTGTTCCTTGGTGAGATGCAAGTTGGGCATCCGCGAAGCATCGAGTTCGCCCTTGATCTTGCCTTTGTCATAAATCTCGGGCTCGGCCAGCTTGTGTTCAAAGAATCCTTTCTGGTCGTACCAGGGTTCTTTTGCGGGGCCGTCCGGCAAGCGAGCCAAGTCGTCCTTGTTGGTGATTGGCTCAGCGTCTTTGCCGCCGCGCTCCGCCGTGGTGGTGAACAGGGCGAAGTCGAGACGCTCGATCGGCTTGCTGCCTTCGTAGGTTAGTTCTGTGCCGATGCGGCCTTCATCCTCCATCCCGGAAATCTCGTGGCATCCGCCGCATCCAAAGTGCCTGACCCACCTTTTGCCTTCGTCTTTCAGCTTGGGGTCATCCATGAACGAGGCATCTGCGTACGACGATGGCTCCTGTTTCTTTTGCGTCATTAGGTAGGTTGCAATATCTTCCGCATCTTCGGGAGACAGGCGCAGGCTGGGCATCACCGTCATGTTCTGCACTTGCAGTTCGTGACCATCGTTGGGACACTGGCTGTGATCAAGATCGAACTGATAGGGAAGGCCCTTCTTGGCGTAATCCTCGGGACCGATATCTTTCTTTTCGTAGGGGCAGTAGGGACGGGTGCGCTCGCGTGCGTTGTGAATCCAGCGGACGAGATAGTCGTAATTCGCTTTTTCGCCGACGCGGCTTAGGTTCGCGGCGAAAGTTCCGCCCTGCACCTGATCGCCTTCGCCGATCGAGTGACAGGCCAGGCATCCGCGGGTCTCGAATAATTCTTTTCCGTGCGCGGCATTTCCCGGCTTGCGTTTGGGAAGCGGATCGGTGAATCCCGATTGCCAGATGTAGGCCGAAATGGCCTGAATCTGATGATCGGTGAGCCGGAAGTTCGGCATTTTTGTCGTGGGACGGAAATCCGAAGGTTTCTTCAACCAAACCGGAATCCAGTTCTTGTTCAGCTTCAGGCGGACATCTTTCAGGTTCGGCCCTACCTTTTTCTGGTCCTGCATCAGGCTGTGGGATTGGTAGTCAAGCTGCTGTAAACGCCCATCCAGCTTGCTGTTTGCGACTCTCAAGTCAACTGCCTGGGTATTCAGCTTGTTCGCTTCCTCGTTTGATGCGGCCGCATCTGCCTGCTTCATTAAGTACGCGGTTTGTTTTAGATTGTCCTTCTTCTGCGTTTCGATCTGCTTGATCTGCTGGCCGATCGAGTTCAAGTCTTCGGGTTCTTTGTCGTAACCCTCGTAGCGATGGCACCCCATGCAGCCTCTTTGGCGGAAGAGGTCTTTGCCGTTGTTGATGGTTTGCCACTGGACGTCGCCGCTGGCCAGCACCATGTCGGCGGCATGGCAGTTCTGGCAGCCCGCTTGCGCGTTTTCTTTGGGGAACAGCGGCCAAAGCCAGTGCTCGTAGTTTCCGTGCGCTTTCTCAATACTTGTGGTCGCGCGGCCGTTGCCTTGATGGCATGGCGAGCAGCCGAATTTCTCGGGGTCGTGAATCTTCAACAGATCGGGGTCAGTGTGGCTTGCGAAAGCATCGGCATACTCATCCGGTTTCTTCTCGCCTTTCGCGGTCATCGAGGCCGGAGTGATCTTGAGCGGCTCGCGCGCGTTCAGATGGCAGGACTCGCAGCGATCCACAATATTGGCATCGGCTACGTTGATCTGGACAATCTTCGGATCCCATTCCGCCGTCTTCTTCTTCAGACCATCAATCTGCTGCGGCGTCAGGTCGACCATGTGATCGGAGATGTATTCGTCCAGCTTGGTCTTAGCCGCGGTCACAGGTTTCAGGACATCGCCCAGGTCAAGACTTTTCTTGGTGCGCTCATCCCGAATCTCGTTGTAAGTTTCCTCCAGTTGCGGAAAATCAAATTGTTTTTTGCTGCCGTCGGGAAACTCGACGGTTGCTTTCTCCTTCTTGTACTCGGCGAGTTCCCTCTGCTTGCTGGCCTTTGAAGACGCACTTGTGCTCGTCTCAATCTCATAACTGAGTGCATTTACATAGGCGCGGCGGTCGGTGAACACGCTTTGCACGGCGAGCAAGCGCGCCGTTACTTCGTCGACGGCCTTACGCGCTTCTTCGGCCTGCGCTTTCGAATCCTGATAAGTTTTGTCGTAGGCGTGTTTGAGCGCCGCGTAATCTGGATCCCGCTCGACATCCTTCTCCGACGTAGCCGATTTCGACCGCGCCGTGTTCAGAAATGCAGTGTAGCGATCCCTCCATTGTTCCTGGAAGGCTTTCCACGGACGCTGCACCCACGCCTCGTCCCACAAGGCCCAGAACAACGTCGCCATCAAGATCACCATTGCGACCAGGTAATACGCGGCATACGATTTAGTTGTAATCGGGTCTTGCTCGAGGTTGGGTTGTTCAGGCACCGCTTCCTCCGAAATCCTTTTGTCGTTCGAGAATGCTTGTCATTCCGAGCGAAGCGAGGAATCTGCTGTCCTCGCCCGCACTCTTGCTGACTGCGTTCACAACTAAATATTGAACCAGGGCGTAATCCACACGTACTTGATGTGCCACAACAGGCGCAGCCCCATCTTCAAGGGCAGCGCTACCATGCTGAGCAGGAGGAACTGCGTGATTCCAAATTGCAGCAGGCTCATCCGCTTGAAATCTTTCGCCATGTATCGCCGGAACAGCGAATACACGAGAAAGCCGCCCAGCAAGTAATACCCTCCGACGACGACCGCGCCGAAGACCGCTTTCGCCATGTTCGACGTAATTCCAAAAATGTCGGGCAGATCGCGGTTCACTTCATAGATCAGCCGGTTGTGATCCCAGGTTTGCCCCGGCCAGAACCATTGCCAGCCAGGCCCTCTTATAAACGTTCCGATGATGATCATCGCGATCCACAGAATGATGAAGCCAAACAAAAATGTTCCAATGGAAAACCTGCGCTGCTTCCATGTGTAGTAGCCGCTGCCCATCGGGTTCGTGTCTATGTAAGGAATGACCATCAACCCCACGATGATCATCGTGGGCATTACCACGCCCGCGATCCATGGATCAAAATAGACGAGCATCTCCTGCAGTCCGAGGAAGTACCAGGGGG
This sequence comes from uncultured Acidobacteriaceae bacterium, assembly GCA_963841125.1. Lineage (GTDB taxonomy): Bacteria > Acidobacteriota > Terriglobia > Terriglobales > Acidobacteriaceae > Sulfotelmatobacter. Next base: position 549,218 of record CAWJBH010000007.1, on the reverse strand, counting down.
CCTTCGCCGGATTCATCGTCAAGTTAGGATTGGCGGGCTCCTCCAGCGGCGCGTTCAGCGTGATCGACCAGACCATCAGAATGATCGTGACGATGATGGCGGCGAGAAATTCGATGCGGAGCAGAAACGGCCAGACGTGAACTTCCTTCTGCCAGCCCGGCTTGAAGGGCCAGGTCTTGCGGTGATGGGTCTTGGCGAGGGCGGCGTCGCCTTCCAGTTGCTCGATTAGCACATCGTTGGCGTGCGCCTGCTTCCATGCCAGGTAAATGTAGAAGCCGAGCAGGGGAATCAGGCCTACGATCGGCACATTGTCTGGAGCCGAGCAAATCTCCCAAAGTTGTCGCCAGTCCATAATTATTCTCGTGTCAATTGCTCAATAAAATTTTGTCATTCCGAACCGAGCCGAAAGCCCGATGAGGAACCTGCTTTCTTTCGCCAGCGTCACTCACCCGCTGCCTTCGGCCCGCGTCGCGGCTTGTCGGCTTCAGCTTCCAGCATCACTGGCGCCGGGCCCGAGATTCCGCCATCTTTCCGCACCCGCCAGAAATGAACGATCATCAGGATCGAAGCGACGATCGGAATTCCAATGCAATGCCAGATGTAGGACCGCAGCAAGTGCGTTCGCATCTACGATCGACCCGCCCAGAAGACCGAACCGCACATCGTTATATGGAGTCATGCCCAGCATCGAGCCGAACGGACCTTCGTGTCCGAGCAGCGGTGTGGCTCGCGCCATGTTCGTGCCAACGGTGACGGCCCAGAACCCAAGTTGATCGTCGGGCAGTAGATAACCCGTGAACGAAAGCAACAAAGTAAACACCAGCAGCAGCACGCCGATGTTCCAGTTAAACTCGCGCGGTTTTTTATACGAGCCGGTCAGAAACACGCGGAACATGTGCAGCCACACGCCAATCACCATCAGGTGAGCAGCCCAGCGATGCATGTTGCGCAAAATCTTCCCGAAGGGCACGTCATGCTCGAGATACAGCACGTCGCGAAACGCCTGCACCTTGCTGGGATGGTAATAGAACATCAGTAGCACACCGGTGTAGGTAAGGATGATGAACAGAAAGAACGTGATCCCGCCCATGCCCCAGGTGTAGCTGTAGCGCACCGCGTCGCGATTGATCTTCGCGGGATGCAGATGCAGGAAGACGTTCGAAAGCACGCCCAGAGCCCGGTTACGCGGCGTGTCGTCGTGCTTGTGACGGAAGATCGAGGTGTAGACCTGAGTCTTAGTGGGATCTTTCAGTCCCTCGATTTGTTCTTTCGCCTTGGCAGGAATGTCGACCTTCATCGCCTGAATGTCGTCTTTGACGCGGTCGACTAACCCCACTTTACCGTTCTTTCCGTTCGGAATATTCTCGTCAGCCATAATTGCCTCTTCCTGCTAAAGCCTGGCCAGATCGCTCGGCGCTACAAAACCTTTACACCCCGGTCAAAAATGCTCCCGGATCATTAAACTTGCTGGGCTGTCCCTTCGGCCACTGATACAGGCGGGACGTATCGACAATGATCTGCCCGTCTGGCGCCAGTTCTACATGCGCGCGGTCCATCGGACGCGGAGCTGGTCCCTCAAAGTTAATCCCCTCGCTGTCATAGCCGCTGCCGTGGCAAGGACACTTGAACTTGTTCTCGCTCGGCTTCCAATCCGGGGTGCAACCAAGGTGCGTGCAGCGCGCGTAGATCACGAACACACGGTCGGGCGTGCGATCTACCCAGATTCGGAACCTCTGCTGGAACTTTGTGTCGACGCCAAGGGCGAACTCAGACGGATAGCCAATCTTGAAAACTGTGTTGGGCTCGAATAGAGTGCGGGGAAGAAAGAATCGGAAAAAGGCGAGGAACCACGCAGTCAGGAACGCCGTCACCGCGACCCATACCAATCGCCTTCGCCGCTGATCGATCTCGGTATTCGAGGGGCCGGACGAAGAAAGTCCGGCCGATGCCGCCGCCTTCGAGGTACCGACCGCCGGCGTGCCCACGTACTTCGTGGCATCGACCGCACCCGTGGCTGCGGGTTTTGCCGCTTCTGGATTCGGACTGGGCTTCGCGCCCTCCGGCTCCGCCATGACTCTTCCTCCTGTTCTACTGCTGGTCTTAGGTCCGAGGTGTTAGGCCTTGGGGTCTTGCCTAAGACCCATTACCCAAGACCTGCTTTCTTAGTCGGCCGCCACCAACGCCGGTGCGGTCTTTTCGGTTCCTCGCACCGGAATGCGTTCATGAATCTTCTCGCCTAGCGCTTCCAGCACCAATTCTCCGAGGGCCGAAATAAATGTCGGAGAATCGTTCAGGCCCGCGCTCATCTCAAACTGAGTGATGCCCAGCCGCCGTGCTTCCTCACGCGCTTCGTGATCAATTTCGCCCAGCGTCTCCACATGATCGGAAACAAACGCTACTGGAACGATGCACACTTCCCGCGCTTTCTCGTTGGCGAGGTCATGCAACGTGCGGTGCAGGGAAGGCTGCAGCCATTTGCTCGCTCCCACCTTGCTCTGGTAGCAGAGCCTGTGGCGATTCGGCCATCCACCGCGCTCCATCAGAAGGCGCACCGTTTCCTCGATATGCCGCTGGTAAGGGTCGCCCTTCGCAATCACAGACATGGGAACGCTGTGCGCGCTGAAAACAATCTCGGCTCGTTCGGGCAGCGAAAAGCGCGCCAGTGCCTCCTCAATCTTTTCGATCACGGCATCCAGATAAGTGGGATGCCGGTAGAACGGACCAACGCTGTGCACGGGAAGGTCGCATCGGAACAGCCGCCGCCACTCGTTCAGACTCGATCCCGTGGTGGTTGAGGAATACTGCGGATACAAGGGCAGCAGGACAACCTCATCGCATGCCGCCGCTTTCAGGTCTGCGACGGCTTCGCTGGTAAACGGATGCCAGTAGCGCATAGCCACAAAGCAGCGCGCATCCAGGCCGCGACCGGTCAACTCCGCCTCCAGCGCCCGTGCCTGCTGCTCCGTGAACCGCCGGATGGGCGAACCTCCGCCAATGGTCGCGTAATGATGCTGCACTTTGCGCGCGCGTGTGGTCGAAATCAGTTTAGCCAGAGGTTTGCGCCCGATGCGGGCGAAAGGAAAGTCAATAATGTCGGGATCGCAAAAAAGGTTATAAAGGAAAGGCTCTATCGCAGCCAGCGTGTCAGGTCCGCCGAGCTGAAACAGAACTACCCCCACACGGCGCGTTGTCTTCGCCATCCCCTCTGATTCCTCAGAACCCGCGAATTTACTCCCATCTTCGGCGAGAGTCAATGGCGGAAGTGCCAGGTTTCGGGCGGAGCCTGCCCGGAGCGAAGTCGACGGGGCTTTCGGGCTTCGGCCGCCAGGTCTTGATATCTGTCCATTCGCCGCGCGTCAACGCATTTGCCGAAGCCCGAAAGCCGAAACCCGCAGCCCGATATTGCTTACGGCAATCTTAACTCGCCATGCTCCGGAACCACGATCTGTCTGCGTTGGCCGTCATGCCAGTAGAGCACGCGCAGCACTTTGTTCACAGCTGGATCGGGATCGCCCCCCATGCTGCGATTATCAACCACGATAAAGACTCTGCCCTCGCGCGTCATGCCGCGCAGCTGTTCCGTTACGTCGACGAAGTGCCCGGCGCCGCCGTAGAATGCGCGCATGATGTGCAGTTCCCGATCGTGCCACTCATATCCTCGATCAGGATCCAGAACCAGGTTTACATGAGCATATTCCGGGAAGCGAAACTCCTCGACGTTCCCGTCCCAATGCTTTACGCGGATGAAGAGTTCTTTGACGTGACCACGCGCGGGATCAGCACCGAAGGTTTGGTCGGTTACATCGAAGCGCAGAACGCCGTCGTGCATAAAAGATCGCACCTGTTGAGTGACGTCAACGCGGTGGTTGCCGGCGCCGAACTCCGCGGCAACCAATTCGCCGCCCTGCGCCGCCGCAAAACCGGCCAAAACGAACATGCATGCCAAACCACTCAAGAAACCTTTGAGTAGACTCTGTTTCATAACGCCCCTTTTCTGCCTCAGAGATTGGTGAGGCCCCAAGCAGGAAGTGAAAACGATCCTAACTAAGAAACGATCTTAATAAGAAACGATCCTAGGGAATCATCGCCGGCGCAGTCGTTGTCCTGGCCTGGTCCATTTCCTCGATCACCGCGTCCGCGAATTCCGACGTGCCCGCATGGCCGCCAACATCTTTCGTAAGTTTCTCGGGATGCCGGTACACCTTCTCCAAGGCGTTGCGAATTTGCGTGGACGCGTCGAACTCGCCGAGATGCCGCAGCATCAGCAGTCCCGACCGTAACAGGGCGGTCGGGTTCGCCAGATTCTTGCCCGCGATATCGGGTGCCGAACCATGCACAGCTTCGAAGATGGCGCAGTGGTCGCCCAGGTTGGCACTGGGCACAAAGCCCAGGCCACCTACAAACGCAGCACATAGGTCGGAAATAATATCCCCGTATAGATTTTCCATCACCAGCATGTCGTACTGATACGGATTCATCACAAGCTGCATGCACGTATTGTCCACAATGTGCTCGCCGTAGGTTATCTCTGGATATCCCTTGGCCACGGTACGGCAGCAGCGCAGAAACAATCCATCCGACAGCTTCATGATGTTCGCTTTATGAATGGCGTGAATCTTCTTGCGCTGGTTTTTGCGGGCGTATTCGAACGCGAACTTCGCGATACGAGTCGAGGCCTTTTCGGTGATGATCTTCAGACTTTCCACCACGCCGGGAACCACTTCGTGCTCAAGTCCCGAATACAGGCTTTCCGTGTTCTCGCGCACGATGATGAGATCCACATCCGGATAACGCGTGGGAATGTGCGGCAAATTCCGGATCGGACGGAAGTTCGCATACAGCTCGAATTTCTGGCGCAGCGCAACGTTAATGCTGGAAAACCCACCACCGACTGGCGTTGTCACCGGCCCCTTCAAGCCCACGTGCGTGCGCTCGATGGATTCGATTACTTCCTTTGGAATGTATTCACCGCACTTCTCGTAAGCATCGGCGCCCACCGCGAAAGACTCCCACTCAAACTTCACGCCAGTTGCTTCGAGAATGCGCACGGTGGCCCGGGTCACTTCTGGCCCGATGCCGTCGCCCGGTATCAGCGTTACTTTATGACTCATGGATCAAACCCAGTGGCTAGTGGTCACTGACCACTAATCACTGACCACTCTTTTTCGCCTTAACATCAACTATTTCTTTTGCTTTCACTAAATCTCTTAACTCATTCATGAACTCTTTGATGTCTTTGAAATCCAGGTACACCGAGGCAAACCGCACATACGCAACTTTGTCATAACGGCGCAGCCGGTTCATGATGAGCTCGCCGAGCTCGCTGGTCTTGCGTTCGCGTTCCTGCGACTCGATGACGAACGATTCCGCCTCGTTCACAATCTGCTCCAGCTTGCTGATTGGCACGGGCCGCTTCTCGCAGGCTCGTAGCAGACCGTTTAGAACTTTCTGGCGGTCGAACTTTTCCCGCCGTCCGTCTTTCTTTACGACCATGTACGGGATTTCGTCGATGCGCTCGTAGGTGGTGAAGCGCTTGCTGCACTTCAGGCACTCACGCCGGCGGCGGATCGATTCCGCCTCTTTGCTCTCCCGCGAGTCCACCACCTTATCGTTCGCAAATCCGCAAAAAGGACATTTCATGGTGATAATGCTTTCCGGCCAAAATCAAGGCCCTCGTCATTCCGATCGCTGTGCGAAACTAAATCCTTTGTCATTCCGACGCCTGAGCGAAGCGAGGAAGGAGGAACCTGCTGTTCATTGCGTGATACAAAATTGTAACAGGAGGGTCAGGGCCTAGGTCCCACATACGTATGTAATAGACAGACACTCAGGTCTCAGAAGGCGGCTCGCCGATCTCCGCTTCTTCCGCTTTATGGCTCTCCTCCGATAACTTCCGCAATGACAGTCTCTCGTGATGCGCCAAGGCGAGCCCCAGCGGCATCACCGCGACAAAGCAAACCAGCCACAGTAAGATCGCACAGCTTGCCGCCATTTCTGCGGGAACATCGAAGATCTTGGTGAGTGCAGCCACCGTTGCCACTTGTGAGCCGCCACCGACTCCGGGCAATTGAAGCATGGATCCAAAAATGCTTGCGCCCATTAAGAGGAGCACTTGAGGCCTGGCGATGTCCAAAGCGTCCGCCCCATAGGCATGGGCAGTTTCCTGGTACGCTACAGCGATTACAAACCACATTGCGACGGAGACGAGTATCGCCAGGGTGAGGGACACCGGGCCGTGGACGAAGCGTAATCCGGCACCGAACTCTCGAATCTTCTCAGCCATGCGGTGTCCTAGATTCGCTGCCAGGTGGGCAAATCGCTTTTCAAACCATCCGGCGATCGCATCGCCGCTGCGGCTGACTACAACTGCCGCTCCCCCGAGACCTGCCACTAAACCGATTAACAGGAAACCACCGATGCGAAATTTGTGGTAGTACTCCGGGTGTGGAATGGATTGCATGGCGGCTGGAAGAAAGAAAATCGCCGAGACCATCAGAATCGTAAACGCCCCAATATCAAATATTCTTTCGATTGCCCAAACTCCCATCTGCGAGGAAAACGGGAGGTTTTCCCGCTTCGCGATGAGATAGGGGCGAATGAGTTCTCCTGGTCGTCCAAGTAATGCCAGGCCGGTGAATCCAATCAGAGTGGGGGCGACCAATCCGGCGGCTGAAGCCGTTGGCCTGACCGGCAGAAGAAAGAGCTTCCAGCGGATGGCCCTCAAGACGTAACCGAAATATATCCATGCCACGGCGTGGAGCACATGTACCCACCGAATGCGCCGGCTCAGGTCGCGGAACTTACCCCAGTCGAAAGCTTGCCACTCGCGAACCTGCAGGTAAACCAGAACGGCCAGGATGCAGAACACCACCAGGCTGGCCACGATGCGCTTTTTGTCCATGAAGAGGAGAAACGGCACTCCCAAGGTAAATGAGTGTGCTCGGAGGGTCAAACGGGGTGCGGCGCTATTGGCTGGACGGCACGGGACTTGCCTTCGCCTGGGTCTGCGGAGCGGGCTTGTGGGGCTTGGCCGCAGCAGCGGCAGTTGCGTTTGATTTGTTTCCTGAAGTCTTCTGAGTCGCTGGCTGAGGTGCGGCCTTTTGCGGCGAGTTTCTTTTTGTTGAAGTCGCGCACGATGCGGGCCACGTAGACTTTGGTTTCGTAGTACGGAGGCACGCCGCCATACTGCTCCACCCGCTGCGGCCCGGCGTTGTAGGCGGCCAGAGCCTTGACCAAATCGAAATCGTAGCGCTCGAGCAGTTCGCGGAGATAGCGCGTGCCGCCCTCCACGTTGGCTTGTGGGTCGAACGCATTTTGCACGCCCAGCTGCGACGCAGTCTTGGGCATCAACTGCATCAGTCCCTGCGCGCCTTTCGGTGACACCGCCCGTACGTTGAAGCCGCTCTCGGCGCGAATCACGCTATTCACCAGATCAGGGTCCAGGCTGTAAGTCCCACTCGCTGCCTTTACTACTTCGTCCAGATCAACCGGAGGCAGCGAGTTTTACGACCGAGCTTGCAGTGGAGTGTGCGAGCAAGGCGTCTTTACCGTCTTTGCGGCTCCACGTGGTAGCGTTTCAAAATGATCAATTTCGTCGGTCGGCATATCGACGAAGCTCGATTCATCTCCATCCATGTACAGACGCGTGATTGTTCCGATTACTTCGCGGCGCTCGTGACGGATTGAGAATCCATTGCGCAGCACGGCCGTGTCGGCCGCCAGGCAGGGAAGCGCAGTCAGTACAAGCAGAATGATTGCGGCCGCCCAGTCTGCCGATCTGGATCCACTTCTTCATGTCAAGTAAAAACCTACGCCCGACCACCTCGGCCACGGCTGCGGCCACGCCGCACTGGTCATTGCCGAGGGTCACACTCCAGCCGCGCCCGCGCAGCTCCTCGCAGGCATTCCCCATGATAACCGGATGCCCGGCAAACTCAAGCATTTCCACGTCATTATGGTTGTCACCGATGGCCATGACCTCTTCGCGCCGAAAGCCGCGATGCGCGGCCCATCGCTCGAGGGCGTGTCCCTTGGAACAGCCCGCATTCAGCACGTCGATCATCGACAAATCCCGCTCGGGATATTCGGTGCGAAGAACGGTGACTGCGGTTGCCAATTCCGCTGGCTTCGAGCGCCCGCAGGGCTCCGCTCATGCGCTTCATCGAGCCGCAAAACATCGCCTGCAACGGGTCGCTCACCAGGGCTTTCTCGATGGGCACCACGAACTCGATGAACGCCATATTCTTCTCCAGCCAACGTCGAATGCTCGCGTTCAACTCGTCCATGTGCTCCAGCACGATCGCGCCTTTGGTTTCCTTGTCAAAAGTAAGAACGGTATTGCCGCGGAACTCTTGCATGGACGCGCAGAGTTCGCGGCAGATTTCTCGGGGCATCAGGTCGTGGTGGAACCTTTCTCCGCCAAGGGATCGCGTGACAGCGCCATTGGAGCTAATGAGCCAGAGATCGAAACCAAGCTGCTTCGCGATGGGCAAAGCGAATGTATGGCGACGGCCTGTAACCAATACGATCTCGATGCCCGCCGCATGCGCCTGCCGCAGTGCCGTCAAGTCGTCACTCTGAAATCTGGAATTGTGGGTTCAGTAACGTGCCGTCGATATCGGAAGCAATAAGGCGAATCGAGTTTGGCTTCGCAATTGGAGCTCCGCGACTTGGCAGCAGAGAAATTTGATCCACTTTCTATTGTTACACAGTCGATTTGCTGTTGCTGACTTTGGGTTACCCTGTGATCCTCCGTTCCCCTGTGTTAACGATTTTAGGCTGTGAGCTTTGCAGCCCGAAGCCCGTGTTATATTTCGCATTCCATGGGATCGCTTTTCTTTTTCTTACACGGTTGGGGATTCGTGCTGCAGGCAGTGGCGATCGTGCATTTTATTCGCCGCCGCCCAGACACTTATTGGATATTTATCATCCTGTTTCTGGGATGGGTTGGAGCGCTGATTTACATCGTGGCCGAAGTCGTTCCGGATGCGGGGCTGCTCAGTACTTCCTTTCAAACGTTCCCGCGCCGTCGACGCATTCGCGAACTAGAGCGCGCGATCCTGGATAATCCTTCGGCAGGCAACTACGAAGAGCTTGGACTGCTCTATCTTGACGATGGCGATTTTGCCCGCGCCCGCGCCTGCTACGACAAGGCGATCTCGTCGCGAACCGACTCGGTCGATCCCTTCTACCGCCGCGGCATTGCGGAAATCGAGCTAGGCGATTTCTCCTCGGCAGTCCCGGACCTCGAGCGCGCCGTCGCCGCCGATCCCAACTACGACTTCCAGCGCGCCAAGGGCCTGCTAGCCCATGCCTACGCGCAAACCGGACAAGCGGAAAAGGCCGACGCTCTCTTTCAGCAAGCCACCAAGACTTCGACTAGCTCGGAGACTTACTACAACTACGCGACCTTCCTTCACAGCCCAAGGTCGCAACGAAGAAGCGTGGTCGTGGACCCAGAAAATCCTCGACAAACGGCCCACGATGCCGGCCTATCAGCGGCGGCGCGAGCGTCCGTGGTTTCGGAAAGCCTATGCACTTCTGGCTCGGCTGCGGTTGCAGACGAAGTAGAGAGTGCAGAAGAAATGACGGGCGGCCCACCTACTCGCGAAAACGACCGCGTTGTACAAATATTGGGGGAAATGTAGCGCTTCGGGAAAACAAGAAGGACGGAAACTCCGGGCCCAGCTGAGACATTCCTGCCAAACTAGCTTGCATCGCAACCCAAAGAGAACCGCAGGGCGGCGCACACCTCATTCATTCGCGCGGAACTGAGCTGGGCCACACGTTTCCCCACGCGCTGTTGCGACACCGTAACCGCGTTGTGCAAATTCACCGTGCAGGGGGACTTCATACCGTCCTCCTCATTCAGCACGACTTCCGATGGCACGCCGCGGATCGTGGAAGTGACAGGAGCAACCGTGACTGTGGATAAGTACCCGATGGCGCTGTTGCGGGTGAGCACGAGGACCGGCCGTTTCTTGTCAGGCGCGGCAAACTGGTAGAGCCGAACTTCACCCCGGGCGATCCGGCCTCGGGCTATTCTTCCGGCCAAGTGGCCTCCGACTCCCAACCCCGCACTTCCGTGTCCGCTGGCGAATGTCGCGAGTAGCCCTGGCGGTCGCGCTCTTCACTGGCTCGCAGCTCCAACCGGCGGAGATGTTCCCGCAGGGCGTCGCGCACCAACGCGGACCGGTTTCGCTTGGCGCGCTTCGCAGCTTGGTCGGCAGCGTGTAACAGCCTTTTATCAAGCACGATTTGAACGATTTCCATATGTGGAGCCCATTCCACAGTATACTCCACATGGGGACTTTAACGCGGGCTGGTAACTCTCCTGCGCGAAAGGAATTGGAGAGTGGATCGATGCCGAACTTTTCCACAACCACCATGTGACATCTGACCTTGCGCACAAACTTAGATCGCGTAATCATGGTCGAGGCAGTGACGGTTTGCTAGAGAGCAAATCATCTCGCTCTAAGTCCCTTGTTGTCTAGATTATGACTTCTAAGTCCTTTGCCCGCCGGATTTTACGGGCCAAAACATGCTTAACTCGATGATTCTAGAGATTTGAGGGGGGAGGGGGGATACCCTCAAATTTTGGTTCGAGGTCAACGCCGGGGATATCGCCCAAGCGCACTCGGAAAGATTATTTTGATAAAGAAATTCACAACCACCAGGTCCTGCGCGGCCGCGTTAATTCCGGTCGTTGGTGTTGATGTTGAAGCCGAGGATGGCGTTTACTTCGACGGGCTGGCGGCCGCGCATGGCGGGGCGTAGTTTCCAGGTGCGCAGCGCGGTCACGATCTTAATAGTCATTGCAGCGGGGCCGGGCTCGAGCACCTGGATATTTTTCAGGTTGCCCGACGTGTCGAGCTTGCATTTGATCACGACGCGGTCGTGAGGAAGGTCCTTGGGCAGATCTGTGCGCAAGCTTTGCGGGCCGACGATCGCTCCCATCCCGGCATGCGGGGTTGGATCAACTTCGGCGAACTGCATCACGACCGTTCCTGCCGTCGTATCCACATAGACGGTGTAGTTGTCGCCGGGGAGCTTGCCGTAAAAATCAAACGCTCCACCCGAACGCGACGTGGCTACGATTGTGATCGCGGGGCCTTGCTGCTCCTTTACCGAGGAGCGTCCGGGAAGAGTCGGATTGCTACCGCCTTCGGATCCGAAGCTGGGTAGAGTGACGACGTTGGTGGTGCTGCCGCCGCGAACGTCCACGCCGGGCACTGCGGGCGAGCCGGTAGGAGCGTCTCCAGCGCCGCCGGGACCGGGCGTGGGAGAGATTCCGCCGCGCGCGTTGAGGTCGGCGCCAGACGCGGTGCCAGTCCTGCCAGCACCGGAGTTTTCTCCGGTCAATCCGCTGCCGGGGCCGGTGCCGCTACCGATGCCCGTGCCTGCGCCGGAGCCGCCCAGGCCGGGCTTGTCTCCGCCGGCGGGAGACATCGCAATCGAGCCTTTGCCGCCGCTGCCGGGCATTCCAACTTTCGAGCCGGGTTGCGATGAGATCACGATTCCGGAATTGTCATTGTTTCCTCCCGCCCTTGGGAGGAGCGAGAACTGAACCGACGTCGCCGGGTCCGCCGAGACCAGAGCCTGTTCTGCCAGAGCCGGAGAGTCCGCGGCCTGAACCGATCGAGGGAGGCGGCGGCACAACGTTGTCAGCCAGAAGTGTGCCGTTCCCCGATCCGCCGGAATTTCCCGAGCCAGATGGAGCCGTTGCCAGCACCGGTGATCGACGGCGGCGGAGGGATAACATTCGGTCCCGAGAGAAGCATCCTGCGTCCGGTAGCTGAGCCTCGCGCCGCGCGTGCCAGCGCCTCCAACCGAGGGCGGAGGCGGAATGACATTTGCACCGAGCGATCCATTCGGCGTGCCAGCCGCGCTGCGGCCGTTCCCTGACGCGTTTCCTGAGGAGACAGTTGGAGGAGGCGGCACAACGTCCTGCGTGCCAAAGAGTTTACCGATGATGCTGCTTACGAACGACGTGCTGGCCGGCTTGGGGCGGCGGAGGAATCACGGCTGGCGTGGTGGCCGCGGAGCCGCCGCTTTCTAGACGGCGCAAGTCGTGGGCGGAATCGGCGGATGGCGGTGGGGCGATGACTGAAGGCGCGGGAAGGTTGAGTTTCGCATTGCGGCCAGACTTCGCGCTCCGGAGCGGAAACTGGTGGAGGCACGACCGCAACGTCGTTCATCTGTACTCGCGAACGACGAGACTTCGCGGCCAACGGCGTTAGGTGCGGGCGGAATCACGCTTCCGTTGAGTGCCGGAGCGGAGCGCGCGCGATCGCGCGAGACGCGCGTAGATGCCGGGCTGATCACGTTGGCGTTTAATGATGGCGCAGCTCGGGTACCGTCCCGTGAAACTTTAGGAGCCGGAGCAATGATGCTTGGATCTAGAACCGGCGCGTAGAGCGTGTGCGCGGATTGGACGTTCGGCGCGGGCGGCACCACGGCATTGAGCGTGAGCCCGCCGCGAGACTGATCGCGGGCGACGTTAGCCTGCGCTGGAGCGATCACGTTAGCGGGAAGACTGGGAGCAGTGAGAGCAGAATGGAGGCCTTCAGCGGGAGGCGGTCCTGGGTTGGACTTCACCGCTAGCAGGTTGGCGACCGCGTCGGAGGACGAGGGAAGCTTAAGATTGGGCGCGTCGACGACATTGTCCGCCATCGATCTACCGCGAGACACGTGAATGGTCTGGGTGCGGTGATGCGCTTCCTTGCCTCCGGCGTGCCCGGTCGCGCCAGTCGGAGCCCCGCCGAGATCCTGAGTGCGCGGCAGTTCATCGCCGGAATAGTAGAGCACCTCATAGGAATTTACTTTCGGCGCGACGTAGGGACGGAGGCGGTCAATCTCCTTTGGCAGCACGATCAGGACGAACAATAAGAACAGCTGCACGAAGAAAGAAACGAGCATGCCCCGATAGGGCATGAGCGTGTCGGGAGCTTCACCGGCCAACCGCGGACGCGAGCGTGAAAAGGCCGGTCCGAAGTTGGTAACGAACTCTCCCCAGCGCGAGGACCATTCAACCAGGAGCTTGGGCTCGTCGTGAAGTGGGATGATCGCGACCTCTGCGAGTTGGAGAGTTTCGGTCAGTCCGGTCACTTCTCGATCAAGCGCGGTTGCTCAGATCTGGCTTCGGTGAGATGCTGGGGGGAACCAAGCTGTTAGCTAGTTTCCTTCATTTTCGTCTTGATTTCAATAAGATCGCCCAATGCGGTTTCAGTTCTGGCCACCGTGTGGCTGGGTAATTCGAGGACCGAGGCTGCCTGCATCCGGACGGGGGAGAATCGCCAAGGCTGGAGATTGTGCTCGAGGTGCACCACCCGCCCGGCGCGGTCTAAATAGACTACGTCAATCGGGAACCGCATCGCAAGAGTATGAATACCCCTGCAGGGACGAATCCAGAGGCCGCATCCATTACCAAAGTCACCTTGGGAAGTCCCCAGCAGGCCCACCAACCGGGACCAGTGTGTCTGCGCCACAGCGAGGTTAGTTGCGAGATAGAGCTGGCGGGTTTGGTTGAAAGCTTGGCCGTGGGGAACTAATCCCAGCATGACGACTCCTGATTCTCCTCGGCTGGGATGACCCTCAGTGGCCGATCACTTCCCGAATACAGGAGCGATAAGCTTGAATGAGTGCCGGACCAATCGTAACGGCGAGGAACGGTACCAGAATGAATATAACGAGGGGAGGGACCATCTTGATGGTGGTTTTGGCAGCCTGCTCTTCGGCGCGCTGGCGGCGGGCGGTGCGCAAGGAGTCGGAGTGAACCCGCAGTGCCTGGGCTACGCTGGTGCCGAAGCGGTCGGTCTGGATGAGAGTGCCGACGAGAGCGCGAATGTCATCCACGCCGGTGCGGTCGACAAGATTGCGCAGGGCCTCGGCGCGAGGCTTGCCGGCGCGCATCTCCAGGTTGACGAGGTGAAATTCTTCGCTGAGATCGGGATGGGCGTGATGCAGATCCTTGCCGACGCGCATCAAGGCCTGGTCCAGGGCCAGGCCGGCTTCCACGCAAATTACGGTGAGATCGAGAGCGTCGGGCAGAGCGATGCGGATGCGCTGCTGACGGTCTTTAATCATGCGCTTCAGGAAGAAGCGGGGAAGGAAGAAACCGAACGCGGGCACGCAGACCAGCAGGCGCAGACTGCTCGAAGCCGGAAAAAGCGACGACCCCAGCGAGGCCGAGAACTGCCAACATCAGGCGGGCGCCGAAATAATAGGTGACATGGCGCGGCTCGCGAAGTCCGGCCTGGATCAGCCAGGCGCGGGTGCGGGAGACGTCGGAGGGCGACAGCGGAATGGCTTTGCTGATGGGATCGAGGGCCTGCTCGATCCGCTCTTTCACCTTGCCGTCGGCTTCTCGGGCGAGCTGGACCGGCTGCCCGCCCAGAGCGCGGAGACGGGCTCCCAGCACGGAACTGGGCGTGACCACGGCCGCGCCGAAGGCAAAGACCACCAGCACGACGGTCACGAATACGACGATGGCCAGAATCAGCAAAGGCATTCTTTTACCTGGTCCTACTAAAAACTTCGTCCCGCTAACCGTTCTTGGCTAAACCTGTATCTTAGCTAAACCTGTTCTTAACTAAACCTGGATCTTAACTAAACCTGGATCTTAACTAAACCTGAATCTTAGCTAAACCTGAATCTTAATGATCTTGCGGATTACGAAATAGCCGATGGTTTGCAATGTAATGCTGACCACCAGCAAGATGTGGCCGATGGGATCGTAAAAAAGAGGCTTGACGAATTCCGGACTGAACACCAGAGAATGGCCACAACAGTAGGAGGCATGCGCCATGAGCAGAGCCATGGTGAGGCGGCCCTGGGCGGTGTGGACCCGCACCTGGCGCTGAATCTTGAAGCGTTCGCGAATCACGTAGGAAAGTTATCGAGAATTTCGGCGAGATTGCCGCCGGTTTCGCGCTGCAGCATGACGGCGGTGACGAAGAATTTTACGTCGACCAGGGCACGCGCGTCGGTAAGGTTCATGAGGGCGTCGCGAACCGGCATGCCGAACTTTTGCTCTTCGTAGAGTTTGACGGAATTCGCTGGCCAGAGGCTCGGAGATTTCGTTGGAAATCATTTCCAGAGCGGTGGTGAAGGCGTGTCCGGCGCGGACGGCGCGGGCGAGGGTATCGATCGCCTCGGGAAAAAGCTCCTCGATTTTTTCAAAACGCTTCTGGCGGCGATAGGACACAACCGCATAGGGAAGGAACGCGCCGATGATCAGACGCGGCCCAGCCGATGGCGGGATTCTTGGTGAAGATCAATGCCGCGAGTCCGCTAAGAATGCCGCAGACCACGCACAACGCCAGGAAGTTGCCGGCGCGAAATTTCATGCCCGCCTGCAACAATGCATCCTGCATGGCCGAGACCCGGGCGGAGCGGCGCAGCAGAGTGTCGAGGGCGGGAATCTTGCTGAGTTGTTCGTCGCGCACCAGGGCGAGTTCTTCGTCAGGTTCGCGCTCCGGCGCCTTCTGCACGGTGGCGAGACGATCTTTGATGAGGCGGGCCTGGCGTTGCGCTCGTCGAACAGCGACACGACGGCGAAGGTTGCCAGGGCGACCACGACGAACACGAGAAGCGCGATCAACAGTGCAGGCATGTAAGGTCGTTCTCTGAAGGCTCAATTGCTGATGGTGCTGATTTATGACACGCCCTGCGACTCCGGTCTCAATGCCAACAATTCGCAATCGATAATTCCTTCGCTGTAGCTCAAACATCCGGTCCTCGATTCAAACAGGCCGGACGCAAGCGGGCGCCATAGTGGCCAGGCGCTCGGCAAACTGGGGGCGCACGCCGGTGGCGCGGAAAGTTCCGCGAACTTTGCCGGCTTCGTCGATGCCTCGGCGTTCGAAGACGAAAATTCCTGCATGGCGATGACGTCGCCTTCCATCCGGTGACCTCAGAAATCGAAATAACCTTGCGGGTGCCGTCCGACAAGCGGGCGATCTGCACGACAGCGTGGATCGCGGAGGCGATCTGGTGGCGAACGGCGCGCTCGGGAATATTGAGATTGGCCATGGAAACCATGTTCTCGACGCGAGCCAGCGCGTCGCGCACGGAGTTGGCGTGGACCGTAGTGAGCGAGCCCTCGTGACCGGTATTCATGGCCTGCAACATGTCGAAGGCCTCTTCGCCGCGGACCTCGCCGACGATGATGCGGTCGGGGCGCATACGCAGGCTGTTGATGACCAACTGGCGCTGGCGGACCGCGCCTTTGCCTTCGATGTTGGGAGCGCGAGTCTCAAGGCGGACGACATGCTCCTGCTTGAGCTGCAGTTCGGCGGCGTCTTCGATGGTGACGATGCGCTCGACGTTGGGAATGTAGCCGGAAAGCACGTTGAGCAACGTGGTTTTGCCGGCGCCGGTGCCGCCCGAGATCAGCAGGTTCAATTTCCCCTTCACCATGGTGGAGAGAAGTTCGAGCATGGCCTCGGTCAGGGTGTGGTTCTCGATCATGTTGCGGGCCGTGACCGGATCGCTGCCAAAACGGCGGATGGAAAGGCAAGCGCCATCGAGGGCGAGGGGCGGAATAATCGCGTTCACACGGGAGCCATCGGCCAGGCGTGCATCGACCATGGGAGAAGATTCATCGACGCGGCGGCCTACGCGGGAAACGATGCGCTCGATGATCTGCATGAGGTGCTGGTTGTCTTTGAACGACAGGCCGGTCAGTTCCAGCTTGCCCGCGCGCTCGATGTAAACCTTGTCGAAGCGGTTGACCAGAATGTCGGAGATGGTGTGGTCCTTCAGCAGGGGTTCGAGCGGACCAAGACCGAAAATTTCGTCGAGGATCTCGCGCGACAGCCGCTCGCGTTCGGCAAAGCTGAGAGGAATGACCTCACTATTGACGGAGTTGCGGATCAGGACGAGAACTTCTTCGCGGGCGGAGTCGCCGGTGGAGCGGCCCAACTTTTCCAGATCAAGGCGGTCGAGGATCTTGCGATGCAGGTCGGCCTTTACCTGCTGGTACTCGCTGTGCTCGAAGGTCTGCAGATTGGGCATAAAAGTTACACCATCTTAAACCTATATCGTCCTGAACCTATACCGTCTTGAACCTACACGGTTTTGAACAAGGACCAGGCGGCGCGTTTCACGTCGACGTCGTTGCGGGTCAATTCGTGGGCCAGCCCGGAAAAACAACGGGCAATCTCGGTGTGACTTTGCTCCATTACCGGCGAGCCGCGATCAATGGCCGAGGAGATAGCGAAATACTGGTTCGGAACGCGCCACAACAATTTTACTCCGGCGGCATTTTCGGCATCCGCTTCGCTGAAGCCCGGCACCTTGCGGAAGCGGTTGAGAACGCAGCCGTACGCGTTCGCGGTGGCCGGTTTCTCCAAGATACTGCTGCACGCGAGCCGCGCTCCACAGAGAGGCTACGTCGGTGCAGGCGACCAGCAGCACGCACTCTGACAAGTTGGCGACCAGGCGGCTGGCGGCATCGAGGCGCGAGGAGTTATCCACGACGACGTACCGGTAGTGCGTACCAGCATATCGAAGAGCCGGACAAACTCAGCGGTGGATGGTTCGATCGAGGCCGGCGCATTGGTTCCGGCCAGCAGTTGCAGGCCGCCGCTGTGCCGGGTCATGAAGCTCTCGAGCAGGGAACTATCCATGCGATGGAGATTGCGGGTGGCGTCGGCGAGAGTGAACAAGGGTTTGAGATTCAAATGCAGAGCGGTGTGGCCGAGGGGGGCGAGGTCCACCAGAGCGGTGTGGCCGTGGGCCGACTGCAGCGCCAGGGCAAGGTTGACGGCGACGGTGGTGGCTCCGCTGCCCCCTTTGGCATTGACGATGGTGAACACTTTGCCGCGCGGACCTTCTTTTTGAACCCGGCGCTGGGCTGTGGTCAGGCGGACAAAAGCCTCCAGTAGATCGGTGGTGGTGGTGGGGCGCTCGATGAACTCGCGTGCGCCGGAGCGCATAGCGCTGACGATGACCTGGGGCTGGTTGAGGCTTCCGATGGCAAACACGGCGCAGTCGGGTAGTTCCTGGTGCAGAAGTTCGATGGCGCGCATGGCGAGGGCGGGATTATCGCCGGGGATATCGACCAGCAGGACATCGGGATTGGCCGCCTGTACGCGGCGCATGACGGGATCCGAGCCCGCGACCGGGAAACTGGCGCAGGTATGGACCGTGCGGGCCACGCTGGTGCCATCGACCAACACCTGGAGCACGGTGCGCTGTTCATTGTCCGTGGCCACGATAACGACGGAAAGCTCGGGCATAACCTACGTCTACTCCTGAGAAAAACTAGTTACCAGCGCCCAGTTGGCAGTATCCAGTTCGTTCACTTGACTCGTCGCGTCCATCGGGCTATTTCCACAAAGGCTTTTTCTCGTCGAACTTCTCGTTGTTGATGAATGGCTCCGGATTCTTCGGCCCGGGCGGGGTTTCGGCATTCGGCGAGATCCTATGCACTGTGCACAGGACCATCAGTTCCGAGTTGCTTTTCTGAATACTCTTGCTTTTGAAAAAAGCGCCCAGGATCGGAATGTCCCCCAGGCCGGGAACCTTGTTCCAGATATCGGTGACGCGATTGTCGATCAAGCCGGCGATGACGAAGCTTTGCCCATCCCGCAACTCGAATTCAGTCTCAGCCTTGCGCGTACTCAAAGCAGGAATGGTGAAGCCGGAAATGGTGAGCGCGTCGGCGAAATCCAGGGTGCTGACCTCGGGAGCGACGGTGAGGTGAATGTTGCCGTTGGGCATGATCACGGGCGTGAACTCGAGCTTCACGCCAAACTCTTTGAAGGAGATGGTGACGGCGGTGAATCCCTGCCCGGGCTGCACGATGGGGAAGGGAAACTGGCCACCGGCGAGGAAGCTGGCTTTCTTGCCATTGACGGCGATGAGGTTGGGCTCGGCCAGAATCTGGAGAAGATTCTTGGACTCGCAGCGCCTCAATCACCGCGCCCAGGTGGATATTGGGCTGGAAGAGAAACATGTTGAGAACGCTGCTGATGGTTTGGTTGGCGGTGAAGGGCGTGCTTTGTCCTTGAGTTTGGGTGATCGGTTGCGCGGCGAAACCGCCGTATTGGCCGGTGGTTGAGGTTCCGATCAGATTGGCCGCGCCGGTGGAGAAAACGTTGATCCCAAGCTGGGTAGTTGCGGAGCGGTCGACCTCGGCGAACTTCACTTCCAGCAGGACTTCCTGCGCGCCCACGGGACCGAAGGTGAGCACGTTGACAACGTTCTTCGAATAAGCGGAAGCCAGTTCTCCGGCGCGCTTGGCGACGTCTTCGGTAGTGACGTGGCCGGAGAGAACGATGGCGGCGCGCGAAGGCGTGACGGAAATCTGTTCCTCGGGAAAGACGCGATGTTCTTCTTCGGCGCAGGCGCTGACATCGACGTCCACGCGGAGATCGAAGCTGCGCGAGCGTTCGTTTTCATCCCAGATAATCAGCGAGACCTCACCGGGGGCACGGCCATGAACCAGAATCTGGGTGGGAGTAAGCACCGTGGGGTCCGCGATGCTAGGGTCGGTCACCGAGATGCGCTTGATCTGCTCGGTGGTGTTGATGAGCAGAGATTTGTCGACCATGACGCGCAGCGGAGCCGAACCTTGCGGCTGGGCCGATTGCGCCGGAAGCGTGGTCTGAGCGGTGGCGGGCGGAATTGCGTTCCTGGGGCGTTTGAGTCGCGGGCATTGCGACAGCGCCTCGGCCGGGGCGGATACTGGCAGAACGAGCGTCGGGAGTATAACCAACATTGCGACCGCTGCGAAAAGTGTCGTGCGAAACTTCATCGTGTGATTCCTCTCCACATGAGGAAACCTGCCATGCAACCTAGCCGAGCCCGCGCGTCCGAAAACTATCTTTGCGACTACTTGGGGTCATCACCACTTTGTTCTGGTAACGGGACGACAGTCTTCTTGTCACCCTTATAAACCTCCACACTCAGGACCGATGGAGGGGGGGTGGTTTTTCGAGTCTTCGGCTGCCTCACGGAATGCACCGGCGGCCCGAGGCGGCGGCTGCGGTCACGGTGCCTCCCTTGTACAGACCCTTGGCATTGGCTGGGTCCACGGCGTCCTCATGCGTGTCAAGCGGGTTGCGCAGGGAGAGTTGAATCTTGCCTTCGGCACTGGCCAGGGTCAGGCGTTCCGCATCCTCGGGCGAAGCCAGAAGCGTAATCACCGGAGTGCTCTGGGCTTCTCCGTTGGCATTGCGCTCCAGGGTGTGGCCGGAGGCAATGACGGCAACATTCTGCAGGACCGTGGTGGTTTGAGGCTCGGTGCTGCCGTTGGGAGTGCCGGTGAGGAGCACATCGACGCGCGTCCCGGACCGACGAAGCCGGCGACGGAGACCACCTCATTCACCCGTACTGAAACGGCGCGCATTCCCGGTGGAATCAGGGAAGGCAAACCGGCACCCGGCATTTTCAGGAGCCAGCTTGCTGGGCAAAATGAATTCGCCCCTGGTGATGGGAATGATTACGCCGCGGCCCAGCACTTGCGACTTCCTGACTGTAGGCGCCGGCAGGCAGGCCGGAAGCGGGGAAGCGGGCGATCCGTATGTCATGATCTTCGATTCGGGCTCCTACCTGAATGTCATCGAGGGCCACGATCACGTCTGCGCCGGGCTCGCTGGTGGACGCGACCTCTTCCTTGCAGGTTCTTGTAGACGAGAAGCTGACCAAGGCTCCCAAGGCCAAGCCAGACCTCCGATCATCAACAAACGCGTGCGGTTCATAGTGCTCCGTCAAGATGAGCAAAGCGCGATTCTCCTCAGCCGATCGCCCGGCGAAGAATTGTCGCTGTGGGACTGCGCCGCAAATTCCTTACTGAATCGAACTGGCGACGTTGGAGAAGACATTGTTCGCGTTGGAGCCGATCAGCCGAATCGTGCCCACGACGATCACCAGGATCACGGCCAGCATTACGGCGTACTCCGCAATGTCCTGCCCTTCTTCCTCGCGCCACAATCTGCGAAGTGGTCCATACGTTCCGCCTCCTAAAGAAACATCAAGCTTTGCAATAGCTTCCCAAAGCAGACTAAAGGCACCATGCCTCTCAGGGACTTGCGTCCCTTGCACCCGTCTGCAGAGAGATATTATGCCGAACTGATCCACAATCATAATAACCTGCAAAATGCTCCGAGAGGTGTACTTTCTTGCATTCCCAGGTAACCAGTTGTGCGGTTGCCGTCGGATAGACGGGAGGAGGCGCACTCAGAATGACGGCCTGGGAATCCTCGTAGGCGACGGTCCAGCCGGAAGAACTCCGCAAACCGGTGGCCAGGGCGGAATCCGCGGGGACCAGCACGGTACTGATTCTCCATCGCTGCAGGGTCTGCTGCCAATGCGCCTTTGAACTGATAAGTGTCGGCGAATTGGTCAAGCAGTTGCTCGTCCGTAGAGATCGGCCCGGCCATCGATAAAGACACGAGTGGAGGGGTAAAGCTTCCAGACCAGATAACCGCCCCAGTCGTAGTGGTTGAAGATCGGGCCGGCGGGTGGATGGGTCTGGAGAAAGGCCACCGCGCGCGGCAGGGAAGATCTGCAGTCTCGGCCTGGGGCTGGTGCTGATTACCTGGGCGGTGTGGACGGCGGCAAAGACCGCTATCGCCAACACGATCGCGCCGTTGAGCAAGCTGTGGGGCAACGGGACATGCGGGACGATGCGCGCGACGACTGCGATCGGCTCGTGGGCCAGTCCCCGAGTCGCTGCAGCTGAGCGGCACTGCGATCAGAACGAACAGTGGCGTCATGCGGATCGAGCAAAGGCCGGCGTACAAGCTGACGAGTAACAGAAGCAGGTCGCGCGGGCGCAGTTCGCGGCGAGACCAGCTAGAGAGTTGCGAACGTACCCAGCACAATCAGCAGGAAAGGCCAGTACTCGGCACGATGGAAATTGGGCGAGGCCCACTCGACGATGTAGTTCTGCATGGCGGCGGAACGTAGGGTCTCGATCGGATAGGAGAACATGCGCAGGCCGTTGGGATTCAGCGGCACAATCAGCAGATCGAGAAGAAGTATAAGCGCTGCGGTTCGCAGATGCGATGCGTCCTGCCGGGAGCGTCCGAGCGCGCGTTCGACCAGTCTCCCACGAGAAATAATCGCCGACAGAACCAGACCCAGAGCGAACCCGGCGTGCAGATTGACCCAGAGCAGCGTCAGCGGAAGAGTCCACCAAAGAAGTTTCGGATTGCGTTCTGAGCGTTCGAGAATCAGCAACCACAGACTGGTCAATAGAAGAGAAAGAACTTGGGGACGCACTCCCCAGACCGGCTCGGTGGCCCAGGCGGCGCAGAGGTCGGCCACGCCCGCAACATAGGGATCGGGGCCGCAGCGCAGGTAAAGCAAGAAGAACGCCGCGCAGAGGACCGCGGCAAAGACGATGATTAATCCGCCAAAACCTGTGGTGCGTTCAAGTTCGTACAGAGCAAAGTTCGGTAAGCCACTCGTGCGCAACCCAGGGCTCTCCGGCGCGAGTATAGGAAAAGGGATCGGTGTGAGGAACGCTTTTGTGCTCGGCGATGTACTGCCCTGTTTTGAGATGCCACCAGACATCCGGATCGGTGACATTGCGCGCCGTCAAGGCGAACAGGCCGAGAAAGAGGACTGCCAGGAATACGCGCGGGTGCTGAGGGTCGCATTCATTGGGTATCCGTTACGGGCGGTTGCGCTTGTGCGCTCCGCAATAGCACAACCACCAGCATAGGCAGGTAAAGGAAGATGACGGCCAGTCTGCCGACTTCGGTGAAGTTGGCGGGTTGGTGGTACCAGCGCCAGATGCCAGCTGCCCCAACTGAGAAACGCGGTGAGCAAAATCTCACGCCGCGATTTGGGGATGAGCCAGAGAGTAAAGCTGTCGAAGAACCAGCGCTGCGGCATGATCGCGGCAAGCAGAAGCAGCCATGCGTCACGATCGCGATAGCGCAACAAGGCAAGCAAGAGCAGAGGTCCGGGGAAAATCAGAATGGAACGAAGTGCTCGTAATAGTGCGTTTGCCGGAGCCACAACAGCGGCCATTGCGGCATCACGACAAAGCTTAACGCTGCCACGAAGAGGCAGGCCAGGAGTCCGCGGCGAGACAGCCGCGTGAGGAAAACAGGCAGTCCGACTTGCGGCTTCATCATGGTGGCGGGCAGCAGGATCGGAAAGAAAGCGCTGGCAGCAATGATGGGCGGCCATTGCGCGGTGAGGACGCCGGCCCAGTAAGGATAGGCAAGAAAAATCCGCAGACCTGCGGTAGCTTTCGCGCGTGAGGCCGAGGGCCAGCAGAGCAGAACTGATTCCGTAAAATATGCCGGCGGCGATTTCCGGCGCTATGCGCAAAAACGGCAGAGCGAACAATGCGGCGGGCAAGGGATACTGTTCGAGCGGCGTATCGTAGGGATTCTGGTGGGCCAAGCAGTCGCCGCGCCAGGTGAAGCGCCCAGTGGAAGTCGCCGGCACCCTGGTGGAGACGGTTGAGCAGGAACCAGCAAAATGTACCGGTGGCGACGCCCACCACCGCCGCGACTGTGATTCGCTTTCGCATCGCGAGTAATTTGCCCACCAGTTGTAACATGGGCGGCGGTTATGTTGACCGGTTAGTCTGAGAAGAAGGGTGCCGTTCTCAAAGCCTTGCGGAAACGTCTGCAACTCGTTGCTTTTTCTGGTTCTAGCCGCGGTTGCGGCGGCGAGCATGTGGTTTTACGTGGATGCGAATTCTGGTGGCGCTGTCAGGTTGCGGATGCGGCGGCGCACGCAGATGTCCGCGGGGAAATCTCTCCGATCTTTATCCGCGCTGGCTGGGGGCGCGCGAATTGCTGCTGCACCAGCGCAATCCTTACAGCGACGACATCACACTGGAAATTCAGAAGGGATATTACGGGCGGGCGCTGGATCCGGCGCGGCCGAATGATCCAAGGACCAGCAGGGATTTGCTTATCCCGTATATGTGGTGTTTCTGCTGGCGCCGCTGATCGGGCTTCCGTTTCCCGGGGTGCAGATATTTTTTCATTGGCTGCTGGCGGTGCTGACGGCGGCGAGTGTTTGGCTGTGGCTGCGGGCGCTGCGCTGGCGCTTGCCGCCGCTGGCGGTTGCCGCCGCATCGGTGCTTACGCTGGGAAGCTTTCCGGCAGTGCAAGGGCATCAAGCTGCAGCAATTGAGTCTGCTGGTGGCGGCGCTGCTGGCGGCAGCCGTCGGCCTGCGTGGCAAGCGGTTTCTTGTTTCGCGGCGGAGCGCTTGCTGGCGCTGGCGACGATCAAGCCGCAACTGGCATGGCCTCTGGTGGCGTGGCTGCTGGTGTGGGCGATGGGCGATTGGCGCGCGCGACGCAGGCTGGTTTTTGGGTTCGGATTGGTGATGGCTCTTTTGCTGGCCGGCGCGGAGATTATTCTGCCGGGTTGGTTGCGAATGTTTGCCCAGGCGGTTGCGCAATACCGCCAGTACACCCAGAGCAAGGCTGTGCTCGAGGTTATCCTGAACCAGTTTCTGGGTCCTGTTGCGAGCGACGCCGCGGGCCGCATGGCAGCACAAATCCTTGCGGTGATTGCGGTTGTTGCTTGCGCAGCGGTGCTGCGGAGGTTGCGCCGGCAGCCCGCGGACACCGATGGATTCAGTGCCGCGACGGCGCTGGTGCTGGCTTTGACTGTGCTGGTAGTGCCGATGTACGCGCCCTACAACCAGGTTCTACTCCTGCCGGCAATTCTGCTGCTGGCACGGGAGCGAGCGGCGTTCCGGTTGCGCTCGGCCGTGGGCGTTTTGGCGTATTGGGCGGGCGCCCTGCTCGCAGGATGGCAATGGGTGGCCAGTTTGTGTCTGACGGCCATTTATTTTCTAGTGTCGCGGGCCTCGGCGTTCGACCGCTGGACTTGGCCGTTCTTCGCGACGTTCGCATTGCCGGTGTGGGTGTTTGCCTTGACGCTTTTTCTGGTGAAAGACGAACCGCGCAGGTTAGCAGAGGCTCCAAAGTGACAGCGAGCACAAGTCGGCCCGCTCGGCGAGCGGACAAGAACGCCGATCAGGAGGATGCTGATTATTCCCCAGCCTCAACCGGGGAGTATGGCCGGCCTGCCTGGCAGCGTGCGCTGGTGCTGGCCCTGTCTCTGCGGATCATCTATTCGTTATTTGCTGCTATTGTTAGCTTGATTCAACCTGTGAACTGGCGACTGGTCCTCTCGAACGCGCTGACAGAAAATCTTCGTCCACCCGACCGTAGCCTGCATTATTTGTTGTTGGGTGTTTGGGAGCGTTTCGACACGCTTTGGTACATTCACATCGGAGCCCACGGTTACGACCGGCCTGAAGCAGTCGTCTTCTTCCCGCTGTACCCCAGCGTAATAAAGATTGTGAGCCTGCTCATTTCGCCGATCGCCGCGGCTCTGCTTATTTCGACCATCGCAGCGTTTTTTCTCTTTTGGGGATTGCAGGAGTTGCTGCTTGCGGATGGTCCGCCGAATCTGGTGAAGCAGAGTGTTTTCCTGTGCGCGGTCTGGCCGGCAAGTTTTATTTTCTTTGCTGGCTACCCGGAGTCATTGCTCCTTGCTCTGATCGTGTGGTCGCTGTGCCTGGCACGCAGAGATTGTTGGTTGGCGGCCGCCGCGCTGGGCCTGGCTGCGGCACTGACCAAGGCAGTCGGCGTGGTGGTGATTGTGCCTCTGCTGATAGTGGCCCTCCGGCAAAAAGAGATAAAGGCGCTGCTGGTGTTCTTGGTTCCTCTTGGCCTGGCGGGATTCGCGGGATATCTGCACTGGACCGGCCACGGTGCCCTGGCCTCAGCCTACGCGCAGTATTGGCACACTTCGATGGCTGCTCCCTGGACCACCTTGTGGGCGAGTGTTTCCTCACTGTTACACACGCCCAATCCGATTCTTGCATTGAATCTGATGTTCCTGGTCGGTGTGTTTGTTCTTGCCATGCGGAGCCGGCTCCGAATCGAATATCTTCTCTACGCTGCGGGTGCAATTATTATTTTCCTGTGCAAGGAAACCACACCTCCGCTGCAGAGCATGATGCGCTATCTGCTGATTATCTTTCCTGCTTACGTGGGTTTCGCTGATCTGCTTCGGCGTCCGAGTCTGCAGCCGAGATTCGGGATGGTGTGCGCGTCGCTTTTTGTGGTTAACCTTGGATTGTTGTGGCTTTTCCTGGGCTGGTCGCTTGTGTTGTAAACCCGATTGCTGTGCTGGCCACGAACAACAAAAGCACGGGGATACCGACGACATCGTATGCGCCCGCGGTTAGCGCCCACAAATGCAGCGGAGGCAGAAACAAGATCCCAAGCAATCCCAACGTGATCCATCTCGCCGGATTCGACAGTCGGGGCGTTTGGGTCAACATGCGGTGCAGCAGCAGGACCATCGGCAACAACAGCAGGCTGAGGTCGTGCGGGTTGAGATGATAGCTGACCAGCAGCGCAAACAGCACAGTGTTGGCGAAAGCGCGGTCGAACTGCTTGGTCGCGGCCGAGTCTAGTATCCGATCAGCCGCGCCTGCCTCCAGCAGGTCAGAGTCCGAATCAGCGCCGCAACCGAAAGGATCGAAACGGCGGCGACCGCCCAAGGCGAGGGTCGCGGTTCGAAGAAAGAAGTAGGTCAATCCGCGGAAGTTGGCCATAGCCTGGGGACTAATTCCTGCGAATGACTGTTGCTGCAAATGTGCGAGGAATTCCGGATAGGCAGCGAAGACTGACCAGCCGCAGTTGGCCGCCGACAGCCCCGCCAAGGCGAAAGCAACTCAGCCGAAGCCTTTCGCCAGCCCGGTTCTGGCGTTTCTGCCTTGGGTCAGGACAAGCACGACTACTATTGGCAGGACGAGCTGAAACTTGAAGAGTCCAAGGCCGAGCCAGCATCCCGCGGCAAACGCGCGGCCGCGGCGCAGAGCTGTGAACGCGAGAACCACAAGCAACAGCAACAGCAAAGAATCCTGACCCTGCACCAGACAAAGCAGCGCTGGAACAAAAGTGAGGGAGGCCGCGCGAACGATCGCGCCAATCCCATGGCGAGCAGAGTCTCGTCTGACCATACCGCCGCGCGGCTGCTGCGAGAAATGCCAGGCTTAAAAAAGACCACAGCAGGTAAGCCCAGCGCAGCGGAAGCCAGGCGACCGCCAGATAAACACAGCTTCAAAAGGCGGATGAATGTAAAGCGTGCCAACTCGCCCGGTGTAGCGAGCCTGACATTGGCGCTGAACGCCACGGCATCGAAGAGTTGGTGCCCATGGCCTTCGGCCAGCATGCGCGCGGCACAATAGAAATCGGGGAAGTCGGCGCCCTGCAATCGAAACCGAGAGCCGCGAACCGGCGAACGCCGCCAGCGACAATACGAAGAGAAGAAGAATCAGAGTTTTCAGTCGAGACGCGAGTGGCGACGGTCGAGTTGTCTCCGGAGTAGGCACGCCGCCGCAGTCTATCGAAGCCGCCGCGGAAGCGCTAGCGCAGTCTTCGTCCTGACAGAGCAGCAAGGCCCTTCCCGCCGAGGCCTGATTCCTGTCATTATGCTTATCTGCGCCGCTTCAGAGTAAACTTGGGTGGGGCGGCGCTACACCTCAATGACCTTGAGCGCGATAAGCCCGTGGGAAGTCTTCCGGTTCCGGCGTGTTTCCGGCGCTCGTGCTGGTGCAAGGCAACGAGCAGCGGAACATCGTCCTCAACCGCACTCCATTCAGCGTCGGGCGCAAGGTCGACAAAGATCTGGTGATCGCCGATCCCCGCGTCTCGCGCGACCATGCGCTCATTGTGCTGGAGGAAGACGGATTCTTTCTCGTCGACCAGGGCAGCAAGCACGGCACGTTCGTCAACGGAGAACGCATTCAGCGGCAAAAGCTGGAGCGCAACGATCGTCTGGAGTTCGGCGCTCGTGATTCGACCTACGCCATCTTTAATCCGGCGCACGGCACATCGAACACGGCGCGCGAGTTCCTGAGCCAGATTTCCGGAATCCAGATTTCGCAGGAAGCCACTGACCTCGAAAAGCTGACTCTGTTTCTGGAAGCGGCGCGCAAGTTGAATACCGCCGGCGTGCTCGATGAAATCCTGATGACCATGCTGGAAGTGACGCTGCGACTGACCCGCGCCGAACGCGGCTATGTCTTTCTCAAAGATGAAGAAGGCAACCTGCGGCTAGGAGCCGGGACGCAACAGCAAAGGTGAGGCGTTGCTGGACGACAAAACCATCTCCCACTCGGCGCTCGACGAATCGCTGCGTTCGAATTCGGAGTTTTTGCTCACCGATACTGGCAGTTCGTCGGACCTGGCGGGGCGCCAGAGCATTGTGGCCTACGATTTGCGTACCGTGATTTGCATTCCGCTGCGGAAGCGGCAGGTGCAGGCCGTCTCGCGAACAGCAAACGCCTGCGCCCGACGCTGCCGCCGAAGTGACGGGCGTGCTTTACGTGGACTCGCGCTTCGCCTCGCGGGAATTTTCCGGCGTCGGCCACGATATTCTTCGGGCCATCGCGACAGAAGCCGGATCGCTGATCGAAAATGCCCGGCTGGTTCAGGCCGAAGAAGAATCCCGCCGCTACCAGCAGGAATTGACCATTGCCGCCAGCATCCAGCAACGCCTGATGCAGGTGAAGATTCCGGAGGTGCCGTTCGCCAAACTGCGCGGCAAGAATCTGTCTTGTAAAGAAATTGGAGGCGACTTCTTCGATGCGGTCAACACGAAAGAAGGCCTCGCCATAGTGCTCGCCGATGTGAGCGGCAAGGGAGTCTCCGCCGCGCTGCTGGCTTCTACGCTACAAGGCATGATCTATTCGCATTTGAGTTCGGGCATGCCGCTGTTGGAAGTAGTCGCCGCCGTGAACCACTTCTTCACCGAAAAGCTGGTAGGAGAAAAATATGCGACCGTCCTGCTGGCGCGTCTGCGCAAAGACGGCGATCTGGAATACGTGAATTGTGGCCACGTGCAACCTCTGCTGGTCTGCGGTGGAGAGGTGATGCGTCCGCCGCATGGCAACGTGCCTGTGGGATTGCTTCCCGATGCGACCTTTGAAAGCGCGCGCTGCCAGCTCAATTCGGGTGACCGCTTCATTCTGGTGACCGATGGTGTAACCGAAGCGGAAAATGCCATGGGCGATTTCTTCGAAGACTCGCGGCTGGAAGCCGCCGCGGCGAAGACTCCTACGCTCGAAGGAATCTTCTCCGCAGTCACCGAGTTCTGTGCCGGAAATCCTCTGAGCGACGACTGCACCGTCGTGGAGTTGATTTACTCCACCGGCCGCGCAGAGGCGTAAGCCGTAGCGGCGGGCCGAATGCTTTCCAAGAGGTGATAAGTGACTATGCCTCGTTCTTTCGGATTTAGGTTTCCCATTCCTGGCCGGCCTCGTCGTGGCCCTGTGCTTCTTGCTTTGTGCCTTCGCCTCCGCGCAAGTGAATTACCCCAACCAGGAAGTGCGCATCTGCGATCTGCCTTCGGTGACGGCGAAGTCGAAGGACGCCACCGATGTGCTCGCGGCTTCGGTAGAGATCATTCTGCGTGACAAGGAAGTGTGCTGCGGGAAGAACTCCGCTTTGAGGACAGCATCCAGAGAGCAGACCCCAGATCTTTGAAAGACATTACCGCCCAGCTGCAGGGAAGGCATGTGTTGAGCGATGGCCGCGCGATCATGGTCACGGCGGAATATCTACCTGCAACTTCGCTCGTTACCGGAGTGATAAACGCCCTCGCGGCAAAACAAGCCCTGATCATGGAGTGGAACTCTCATTTGTATATTGTCCAAGGAGTGACCTACGGCACGAGTTACAGCGCGGAGGGCGCGAGAATGGATTCGATCCTCAAAATCTTTCTCGTGGACCCGCGATACTCCGACCAGCGCCGTGAAGTTACCTTCGATCGACAAACCGATGATTGGGGGAAGGTGCAAGGTCTGTTGATGCTGAAGTCCGCGCTGCAATAACGATTACGCGCGCCTTGCCTACGCCACAGTCACGCTGTAGTCCTTACCCTCCCAACGATTCTCCTGCGTCCAATAGAACGTGAACACAACCTGGCTTCCCGCCGGTAGCGACGCGGTCGGCAAATCGAGTATGTGGATGCCCAAGCCTGTGTCGCGAGTGTTGGTGTCGGAGGACATGTCTTCCAGCCGTCGATGCTCCAGTGCACCAGCGCTGGATTGAGCAACTTGATGCGCAGTTTCTTGTTGCGCGGCAGCGAGCGAGGCTTGTTGTTGAACCTCCATCCAGAGAATTGCCGCGTGGGTTTCTCCACCTGGTAGCGTTGCACGGTTTGCGGAGGCTGGTCGAAAATCTTGCCATCGCGCAGGGAACGCCGCAACTTCACGTATTCGGAGTGGGCCCAGACCAACGGACAGGCCGAACCCGTGGGCTTTCCCCGAAAAAGTTCCTGGGCGGGGAGATCGTCGGCGTCCCAGACCTGCTCCGGGAGCAGACGACCTTCACCGACGGTGCAGTTCTCCATCATTGTCAGCAAAGCGTCAGCTTCACCTGGATGGCCCGCGGCCAATTCATAGTGAGCGCGTTCCCCGGCCAGCAGAGGCCAGGGACGGCCGATCCCGGTTCCGTCGAAAGGCGACCCATCTTTGTGCTCGCCGTAGCCGTCGCCGTTATAGCGATACCAGCATGGACCCTGCGGCAGTTGCACGCGCAACAAGAGCGTCGATGACACGAACCGTATTCAGAATGCGGGGATCGTCGGGCGCGCGCAACCCGAATCGCACCAGCGCCAAGCGAATCGGGACTCACCAGATGAGACGCCTGCTCCGTGCTTTCCCCAGGAGGGCGATTCTTGATCGGAACGAAGCCCTGCGTCGGCGACGCTGCGCCATCACTGTCCGGAGGAGCGATGCGCACGTAATAGCCTTCCACGCCGATTTGCTGCGCGAGATCGCCGCCCGTGGCATAGATCCAGCGTTCGATGTTGTCATTCCAGGCGTCGGCGGTATCGCGAAGAGTTAGAGGCGGCATCGGCGTGTCCCGTTAATTCCGCGATATCGGCTGCAGCCAGTAGCGCGGAAATCTCCGCCGCCAGCGTGAACGGAGAATAGCCCGCGTCTTCTTCCCAGCGATCCTGTTGCGTGACCGGGCCATTGCGCACAATAAAACTAGCGGCGCTCCGAACCATCGGCCACCATCGCTCCAACTTGCCCAGACCCGGCGCAGCTTCGCGGCGCAGCAGATCGAGCAGCAGAATCGGAAGAGCAGTCTCATCCATCTGAATGCCGCTCCAGTAGGGCCGCCCATCGAGCCAGAGATTCTGCGCCCAATTGCCCGCAGCTTCCTGCGTAGACTCCAGGTAACGCAGCACTCTGACGGCGTCGTTAGGCGCGCCCGCCGCCAGCAATGCTCCCGCCGTCTCAACCAGATCGCGCGGCCACACCAGGTGATAACCGCCGAGATCTTCATCGCCCTTGTTGAAGCCCCACGGAATGGAGAGGCTGGCGATGATGCCTCCCAGAAAATCCTTGGACTCGTGCGTGCGCAAGACTGCGGTCGAGGCGCGGTAGAGATCGTAAGGGCGCTCCGGTTCATCGAGCTTGAGCAGCGTGTTTTGCCAGTTTTTCCAGTGGAAGACGTAATGCCATCGAAGCTCGTTGTAGTCCTCGAGCAGGCTCGATCGGGCCTGCTGCCCAGCTTCACTCCAGATCCCTCCGAAACCCAGGGCCAGCACGAACTCTCCGTTGCACGCCGCCAGGTCGATCTCGCCGGTGCAGGCGAGGTTGCCGTTTTCCGCGCGCTGGTATTCCCACTCCATCTGGAAGTGATCGGAAAGGTCCTGCCATCCGTCGGAATCGCCCACGAAGCCGACGGACATCTTTTTCCACGGCGCCGAGCAGCCCAATGGCCAGCGCAGTGCCGTCGTGCTCGGCGAAGAACATGCGCAGGCCTTTGTAGTCACCGACCCAACCGGTATTGTGATAGCCGCAGTTGGCCAGGTGGGGCGACAGCAACGCATAGAGACGGTAATCGGAGAGTTGGCCCTGCAGTGGTTCGAACCGAATTTTCTGCAGCACCACGTTGCGGTAGGGATCGGTGAATACTTCCTTGTGGATTCTGTAGCGGCCGCTGTCGTCAGTGTTGATCAGCTCAAAAGCGGGAATGCCGGGCTCGAACGGTTTGTTCTCAAACCTACAGTGCCGTTTCTCCTCGGAAAAGAAAGCCTGGCCATCGGTGACGACGAAGCCGAGATCGCGAGTGCAAGCCTGGTCGACCCGGGGAAAATATACTTCATTTAGAATGCCGTGACTAAGCGTGAACCAGACTTTGCTGTGCTGGTTTAATGCAGTGCCGGCGCCGGTCTTGGCGCTTGAGGTCCAGCGGGGCGCAATGCCGGGCCAGCCCGGGGCATAATGAATGAAATCGCTCATGAAATTTTAGTTCCAGGGCCACACAAGATTGAAGCGCGATAGCGGAATCCTGAGGCCGCCGCTGGCCACGAGAATTGGATGGACACGAAGTCGATTAGTTGCATCAAAGCGACATGTGCGAAAAGTAATGTTGCGTTGCCGCGGAAACCAACGATAATGGAACAACTCGAACCGATGCGCATGCCAGACCGACTCCATTTTCGCAAGGCCATAATCTTCGCTATGGTAGCAGCCCTGTGTCTCTGCCTGGGTTCGCATGCGGAAGCCAGCAACGCGGCGTCGCCGGATTCGGTTAACACGGCGCTCGACCACGGATTCCTCGGGCTCTACAACCTGGATTTCACGGGCGCGCAGAAAGATTTCTCCGCGTGGGAGGCCGAGCATCCTGACGATCCTGTCGGCCCGGTCAGCGAGGCCGCCGGATGTCTATTCTCCGAGTTCAACCGCCTGGGCGTGCTGGAGACACAGTTCTTTGAGAATGACGAATCGTTCAATGGGCGTTCAAAACTCAGTCCAGATCCCGCCGTGCACGACCATTTTCAGGAAGCACTCGATCGCGCGCAACGACTGGCCCGCGCCCGGCTCAGCAAAGACTCCAAGGATCGCGACGCGCTCTTTGCCATGACACTTGCCTCGGGGCTGCAGGCCGACTACGCGGCCCTGATCGAGAAGAAGAACCTGTCGTCCTTGCATTACACCAAAGAGGCTTCCGTCTGGGCGCAGCAGCTTCTTGCCGTTTGTAACGATTGTTCCGACGTGCTGGTGGCGACCGGATTCAGCAAGTACATTATCGGCAGTATGACCGCGCCGGTGCGCTGGTTGCTGCGCATGGGTGGATTGCCCGGCGACAAACAGGGTGGCATCGCGGATTTGCAGATGACCGCGGAACACGGCCGTTATCTGAAACCCTTTGCCCGCATTTTGCTCGCGATTGCCTACGTGCGCGACAAGGATAAGATACGCGCCCTCGAACTGCTTATCGCACTGCGCACCCAGTTCCCCGGCAATACCCTGTTCCCCCGGGAGATCGCACGTCTGACGCCCTCAGCCACATCTGGACACTAAGCCGGTCCATTCACCAGAAATTCACCCGTTTGTAACCGTGCTGTAACACAGTGACCATAGAAACGAGCATGTCTACTTCTCGGAGGAACCATCGCGTGATGCGCAGACTCACCCTGCTCCTGTTGTGTGCCCTTGCAGCTCTCCCGCTGGCCGGCCAAACCACGTTGAACGGAGCGGGAGCCACATTCCCCTATCCCATGTATTCGAAGTGGTTTAGCGAATACCACAAGCTGCACGCGGACGTTCAGGTCAACTATCAATCCATTGGAAGTGGCGGCGGCATCCGCCAGGTGACGGAAGGCACCGTAGACTTCGGCGCTAGCGATATGCCGATGACCGAGGCCCAGCTCAAGGAAGCTCAAGAGAAACTGAAGACCAAGATTCTCAACATTCCTACCGTGCTCGGTGCGGTCGTGCCCGCCTACAACATTCCTGGAGTAAGCGGCGAGGTGAAGTTCACGCCCGACGCCCTGGCAGGAATCTTTCTGGGCCGGATTACGAAGTGGAATGACAATGCCATCACCAGTGCAAATCCCGGCGTCAATTTTCCTGACAAACCGATCATTGTGGTGCACCGCTCCGATGGCAGCGGGACCAGCTTCATCTGGACCGACTATCTGTCGAAGATCAGCTCGGATTGGGAGAGTAAGGTAGGCAGGAACACCTCCGTGCAATGGCCGGTAGGGCTAGGGGGAAAGGGCAACGAAGGCGTTGCGGGTTCAATTCGGCAATTGTCAGGAGCGATCGGCTATGTCGAGTTAATCTATGCCGTGCAAAACAATATCTCCTACGGTAGCGTGAAGAACGCGGCGGGAAACTTCGTGAAAGCTTCACTGGAGAGCGTCACCGCCGCGGCCGCATCGGCACCCAAAATGCCGGCGGATTTTCGCGTCTCCATCACCAACGCGCCGGGCAAGGACGCGTATCCCATTTCCAGTTTTACCTGGCTGCTGATTCCGGAGCAATCGAAAGATGCCGCGAAGGGCAAAATGCTGGCCGACTTTCTGAGTTGGATGGCCACCGACGGTCAGAAGCTGACGGCCGCTCTCAGCTATTCGCCCCTGCCGGACAATGTCGCCCAGAAGGTGCAGGAAGCCATCAAGCA
This sequence comes from uncultured Acidobacteriaceae bacterium, assembly GCA_963841125.1. Lineage (GTDB taxonomy): Bacteria > Acidobacteriota > Terriglobia > Terriglobales > Acidobacteriaceae > Sulfotelmatobacter. Next base: position 514,776 of record CAWJBH010000007.1, on the reverse strand, counting down.
AGTCAAGTAAGCTGAAAAGCGGTGCTCAGTGATCAGTGTTCAGTGGTCAGTGAAGCAATTGTTACAAGATTGAATCCTGGGGCTACTCGACCGTGATCGCTGACCACTGATCGCTGACCACTGACCACTGACCACTGATTCTCGCCTTGATTCACTCAGCGGCGCGGTTTTGGAAGATGTTTTATACTAACTATTCGCAGACATCCCCACGGCCGCTTTCGTCGCGCCATGAAATGGGATTCTCGTCAGTAAGGCTTAATACAAAATCGCACGAACGAACAGGCAAGACCCTCGCACATGGCTCGCGTTACGCTGGAAGACCCACAGTACTACCTCAACCGCGATACCTCCTGGCTGGCATTCAATGGCCGTGTGCTTGAAGAAGCCGAGGATGAGGGCAACCCGCTTTTGGAGCGGGTGAAGTTCCTGGCCATCTCCGCCAACAATCTCGATGAGTTCTTCGAGATTCGCGTGGCCGCCATGATGCAGCAGATCGAGGACGGCTACAACGAAGCCGGGCCCGATGGACTGACATTGGCGGAGAAGCGCGAGATTCTGGCGCGTGTGACTCACAAGTTCGTCGATGAACAGTACGACTGCTGGAATGCTTTGCGCCCGGCGCTGGCGGCGCACGGAATTCGTGTGCTGAGTTTGCACGAGTTAGACACGGATGCCCGGCGTTTCGTCGATGAGTATTGCGAGAAGGAGCTGGATCCTCTGCTCACTCCGGTGACCGTCGATCCCACCCACCCTTTTCCTCGCGTGATCAACAAAGCGCTCTGCCTTGGATTTCTTTTGCGCCGCCGCCGCCGCTCGGCGCTCACTTACACGGGCGTGGTGTCGGTGCCACGCGCGCTGCCGCGTCTGGTGCGTCTGCCCTCCGACACCACAACCGATTTTATTTTTCTCGCCGATCTGGTCGCGCATCACGCCCAGCACATGTATCACGGCTACGACATCGTTTCTTCGGCGCCTTTCCGGGTGACGCGGAACAGCAATCTTTATTTGCAGGAAGAAGAAGCGCGTAACCTTCTTGAATCTGTGCGTGCCGAGCTGCACAACCGCCGCAAAGGCGACGCAGTCCGAATGGAAATCGAAGCCGACGCCGATCCTGAGATCATCGACCGTCTCCGCACGGTGTTCGAACTCGATCCCTGGCAGGTCTTTCCGGTGAATGGTCCGGTCAATTTATCGCGGTTGTTTAACGTCTATGACCAGACGCCGCGCCCTGATCTCAAATACCGTCCCTTTGCCCCGCGCGAGTTGCGCCTCACCGCCAAGTCCCAAAACTTGTTCGAGGAGTTGAGGCGCCACGATGTCCTGCTGCACCATCCCTACGATTCCTACGACGCAGTGGTTTCGTTCATTGAGTCGGCTGCCGAAGATGAGCACGTACTTTCGATCAAGCAGACTCTCTATCGCACTAACGAGCACTCCCTGATCGTCCCTTCGCTGATGGATGCGGCTTCACGCAAGGAAGTGACGGCGGTAGTCGAATTGAAGGCCCGCTTTGACGAAGCCCATAACATTCGCTGGGCGCGTGACATGGAAGATGCAGGCGTGCAAGTGTTTCACGGACTGGTCGGCCTGAAGACGCATTGCAAACTGTCTCTGCTGGTGCGCCGCGATCCCGACGGCGTGCGCAGCTACGCTCACATTGGAACCGGAAACTACAATGCCACCACGGCACGCATCTACACCGACCTCAGCCTGTTCACGGCAAATCCCGAAATCACTCGCGCCGTGCACGATGTTTTCAGTTTCCTCACTGCCTACGCAGAGAACCCAAGCTACGACCCGCTGCTGGTGGCCCCACTCGATCTTGCGGAAAAAACAATTGCCCTCATCGATCGCGAAGCTGACCACGCGCGCCAGGGCCGCGAGGGCCGAATCATTGCCAAGATGAACGCCCTGCTCGACAAGAACATGATTCAGGCTCTATATCGCGCTTCCCAGGCCGGGGTCGAGATCGATCTCATCGTGCGCGGCATTTGCGCCTTGCGTCCGGGAGTACGCGGTCTGAGCGACCGCATCCGAGTACGCAGTATCGTCGGACGTTTCCTCGAGCACAGCCGTATCTACTACTTCGGCAACGGCGGCGACGAAGAAATCTTCATCGGCAGCGCCGACTGGATGCCGCGCAATCTCTATGAGCGTGTCGAAGTGTTGGTACCATTGCGCGACGAATTTCTGCGCGAACGCGTTCGCCGCGAGATTCTTGATGCCTACCTGGCGGACAACCGCAAGGCCCGCATCTTGCTGCGCGATGCCACGTACATCCGGGCATGGCAACCCATGCAAGGCAAGCGCAATCGCAAACCGCCGATCGGGGCAGCCGCCTTCAGCGCGCAGGATTATCTGATCAGCGTCGCCGAAGGCAAGCAGCCGGCCGGCTTCAATCTCCCGCAAACCCCGGTGGTGAAGCGCAAAGCCCCCGCCGGTAGAGTACGATAATCTCGATGATCGTTTACTTTCTACGCCACGCCAGCGCGGGCGAGCCTTTGGTCAACCCTAAGAAAGACGAAAAACGCGCGCTCGACAAAGACGGCATCGAGCAGTGCGGTTATGTGGGCCGCGCTCTGGCCGCAATCGACGCCCAGGTGGAATGCATTGTTTCCAGTCCGCTCAAGCGAGCTACCCAGACCGCTTCTCTCGTCGGCAACGAAATGGGTTACGAGGGCAAGCTGCAAATCGAAGCCGCGCTGCGTCCTGGGGCCACCTTCGCCGACTTCCGCCGCCTGCTCGAAAAGTACGCCCGTCAGGAATCAATCATGGTCGTCGGACACAATCCCAATCTCAGCCAGTTCCTGGGCACACTGATCAGCGAGTCCGGATGTGAAGCTTCCGTGGACTTGAAAAAGGGAGCGGTGGCCCGCGTCGACATGCGCCGCAGCTCCGGCACGCTGCAGTGGTGTTTAACGCCGAAAGCCCTGCGCACTCTCTACACCGCAGCGGTGGATAGTTCCCGCCCGAACACTTCGCGGAAATAAGCGCAATCCTTCTCGATCGCCCAAAGCTCCAGGTCCACTCCCGTGCGCCGGCGGGGAACCAGTGTAAGTCGAACCTCAGCCCCGTGCTGGCTCACGCGAACCTTCTGCACGGCGCGGCTTCGCCCCAGGTTCAGCGAGCGCGCCAGCCGCAACAGTAGAATCGCTTTCTGCACTCCGGCGCGCGCCGCGGGATCAATTGTTTTCATCGGCGTATCTTCTAGCGTGGGCCGCGATTTTCCCAGATAGCGCGCGATCGCCGCAATCATGCGGCGCTGCTGGGGCGTGTAGCCCAGAATCTCCGAGTTCGAAATAATGTAATAAGTGTGCCGGTGATGCCCGTTGCGGTTCACATAGTCCCCGACCTCATAGAGCATGGCGGCGGCCGAAAGCCACTCGCGGAATTCCGGCGCCAGCCCGTGCACCGAGCGCAGCGCCGAAAACAAAAACATGGCGGACTCCCGCACATCGAGCGCGTGCTTCATATCGACGTGATAATGATCTACAGCACGCGTGATCGATTCCCAGCGTTCCGATTCAATTTGCTTTCCCGAGCGCGTGCTGCGGTCGTGTTCCGCTGCCATCTGCGCCAGCAGGCCGTCGCGTAGGCCCAGCGAGGAATAGCGGAATCCCTTGAGATGGCAGCGGTCGAGCAGTTCGTGGTAAACGATTGCCCCGGCGACAATGATTTCCGCCCGTCGCGGGCCGATGCCTTCGATCTGGCGCCGTTCGTCCACCGGCAGGCGTGCCAGTTGCTTGGCGATCCGCGTCATCTCCGCGCGGGAAACGACCATGCGCTGCCTGGTCCCGTTTTTTCGCAGATGGCTGGCTGCGGCCGCCAGCGCAGCCGCGGTTCCAGAAGTGGCAATCACATTCTTCACTTTCGCCGACACCACGCGCGAGGCGATGCGGTTCACTTCGCGAGCCACGAATCCCTGCAACCGTTTGAGTTCTCCTTTGCGCGGCGGATCGTGGCTAAGAAATTCGTCGGTGAGGCGGACCGCACCTAGCGGCAAACTCACCATGTCGCGAATGTGGCCACGTCCGGAGACGGTCAGCTCGCAACTTCCGCCTCCCAGATCCATCATCAGCACGGGCGCACTGTCTACACGGAGATTGGAGACCAGTCCCAGATGAATCAGCCGGGCTTCTTCGAGTCCTGAAATTATCTCGACCTTCCATCCGGTGGCAGAACGCACCCACTCCAGAAACGCTTGCGAATTGCGTGCATCCCGCAGAGCGCTGGTCGCGACGACTCGGACCGGATCCGTGACCACCTGCTGCGTGGCGCGGTGAAACCGCCGCAAGACTTTCACCGTCTCGGCCATCGATTCGGGAGTGAGAAAGCCGGAACGAAACACGCCCTCGCCCAGGCGCGTAACCTCGCGGTCCTCGTGGATGGACCGAAGGCGGCCTCGCGTGAGCCGCGCGATCTTCAGGCGCACAGAATTAGAACCAATATCAACTGCGGCAAAGGTCGGCATGAGCGAAGGCCAACAGTTTACATGCCAAATGTCGCGCGGTCATCAGTTGCTGGAAGAGTGAGATGGTCCTTCGTTTTGGGGAGGATTTGGATTAGATGTTCGCGGAGTCATTTGCGCGAGCGCATCAAGAAGACGAGAGGCGCAGCCCGGGCAACAAAACCCTTGCTGCCGCGAGTTCTCCTGATCGCATTGGATGTCAAACTCGAGCATAGCAGGGTTCGCCGAGCACAACTCGCACTGAGCGTGTCCGTCCCACGGACGGAAGGTCATCAAGTCCGGCACCAGCTCCCTCTTTGGATTATTAAACTAGCAGCAATCACGGAACTGCTTCCGTCGCTTATCGAACATATAGAATTAGTTCGATTTGATTCCGGAGGGGACAATGAACGCGTATCGGCGAAATGGAGTTCAAGCATTGTTGAGAATTGGCTACCGCTGCAATTCAAAAGCGGGCGTCATGAGTATTCATCACCGTTCAGTCACGATCGCGCTACTAAGTCTGTGTCTGGCAGCGCCGGGACAGTTGGCCGCGCAATCGCATCAGGATTCGAGCCCCAGGATGAGTCAGACAGAGAGTGCAGTCCCCGGTCTTCACGACTTCGACTTCCTGGTTGGTCAATGGCAGGCCCATCATCGAAAGCTGAAGCAGCGACTCGCCAATAATCACGAGTGGAGTGAATTCGAAGGCACGTTGTCGAATCAACCGCTTATGGGGACTTACAGCAATGTGGACGATACAGTGCTCAGCGTTCCCGGTGCTCCCTATCGCGGTGTCGCTCTGCGGTCCTTCGACCCGAAGACCCAGCAGTGGTCAATCTGGTGGCTCGACAGCAGGACACCTTCCGAACCATTGGATCCGCCCATGATTGGAGGCTTCCACAATGGCGTGGGCACTTTCTATGGGGATGATACGGTCAAGGGAAAGCGGGTTCGGGCGCGCTTCATCTGGTCTAACATCACTCCGACATCGTGCCACTGGGAGCAAGCGGCCTCGCCAGATGAAGGCAAGACCTGGGAGACAAACTGGGTGCAGGACATCACACGAGTTCGCTGATCGAGGGGATCGACAAAAAGGAAAAATGGCATCGATGTCCGGGAGCGGAATCACATTAGATCCGACCGTCGAAGGACGGTCGGAAAGATAGTAACGGGGGAAGTCAGCCGTTCAGGCGGCCGAGACCGCAGGCTTGGCTGCCTTCGCAGGCGCTCGGGCAGGAACTTGTGCAGAGTGTTCGGGAGCCAGAACGGGTTTGGCCCGCATTTGCGAGAGCACCGCAACCGCGTGGCGAAACTTTGCTCCGGTTACGTTGTGCAATTCCGCCACCAGCGACGACTCGCGCACTTCGCCGAGATTCTTGCTGGCGGTTTGTGTCAGGGTGAGCCAGTCATGCCAGTCGCCCAACACGTCTTGCATGCGCTTGAGTTCAGTGATGAACTGCTCGCCTTCTGCAGACGGCTCGGCAAACTCGGCGGCATAGCGCGCCCGCTTGCTCAAGATCCGATATTGATGCAGCAACGCCTCAGTGACCGGAGCGTCATCGCGTCCAATCCCTTCCAGCATTCCTCGTGCTACTGCCAGAGGATCACGGCCCGCTTCCGGACCAAAGTTCTTGCTGGCGCGTTTCAGCCGCTTGCGAATCTCTCGGACTGCGTCTTCCTCAACCGCTTTTCGCAGCTTTTTTTCCTGCCGGCTGCGGAGTTCGATCAGACGGTTTACCAGTTGCGTCTTGCGCCGCGGCTCCCGCGGCATCTTCAATGTGCGCAAAGCTGCCAACTGCACATCCAGATCCCGCACCCTGCCGGCTCGCTTGCGGATTCGGGCCAGCAGCTTCAGCAGTTTTTTCTGACTGCGGTCCAGTCGTGGGGAAAGCTCACCCAGCAGGATCTGCAGACGGCGCGTCCCGGTGCGGAAACGATGTACGTTCTCCGCCCGTGGTTTCGAGGAAAGCTTGACCAGATCCTGCTCAAGCTTCTCAAAAATAACGCGGCTGCGCTTGGGCGCGATCGACATAAAGTAGAGAAATCGAATCGGGAAAAGAAAAATACAGCCTCACCGGGGAAAAGGCAACCCCGAAAAGCTCTGTGATTTTAACATCCTGTTAACAGGATTCTGCTACGGTGAAGAGCGAATGGCTTTTTCCGCGCTACCTCGGCCTGATATGCATGGTCCGCAACCTGTTGATGCGACGAAGGTTAGCAGCCTCCCACCAGCGGGAAGACAGGCCCCGCCTCCGCTTCGTGGGACCGGCGGCGAAGCCGGCGATCACATCTTCAAATTCGTCATGCTGCTCTGCGGCATAGCCATTCTCGGAATGCTGGTTCTGATTGTCTACGAACTGGTTCTGCGCTCCGGACTTTCCTGGCACGCCTTCGGATTTAAGTTCTTCGCGGGGCGCGACTGGGATCCGGTGAACGAACATTTCGGCGCGTTGCCCTTCATCTACGGAACCTTGGTCTCGTCGCTTCTCGCTTTGCTGATCGCCGTCCCATTGTCGATCGGCGTCGCCGTGTTCACCACGGAGATGTGCCCCGCGGCTTTGCGCGGGCCGCTCTCCTTTTTTGTGGAGTTGCTGGCCGCGATTCCGAGCGTAGTTTACGGACTGTGGGCGATCTTCGTACTCGTGCCGCTCCTCAGCAACTACGTTCAACCGTTCCTGTCGAAGACACTAGGCTGGACTGGATTGTTTACCGGACCACCGTACGGCATCAGCATGCTGGCGGCTGGAATCATCCTGGCGATCATGATCATCCCGATCATCTCCTCGATCGCGCGCGAAGTGCTGATGGTGGTGCCGCAGCATCAGCGCGAGGCCGTACTCGCCCTCGGCGCAACCCGCTGGGAAATGATTCGTGTTGGCGTGCTGCGCAATGCGCGCGCCGGCATCATGGGGGGCATCATCCTAGGTCTCGGCCGCGCCCTTGGAGAAACCATGGCGGTGACCATGGTGATCGGAAACCGTCCGGAGATTGCCAAGTCATTATTTGCGCCGGGATACACCATGGCCAGCGTGCTCGCCAATGAGTTCAGCGAAGCTACTGGCGACGTGTATCTCTCGTCACTCATCGAGATCGGCCTCGCGCTGTTCCTGGTTACGATTGTCGTCAACGCGCTAGCGCGGTTGCTGGTCTGGACCGTCACCCGCGGCCAGCCTTCGAGGGCCAATGCCTGAAGCCGGTAAGACTTCCGCGTTGCACGCTGTGCAGCCTATTGCTTTGCGGCGCCGCATCACCGACCACGTCATGACCGGCGTGGCTGTGCTCACGGTCATCCTGGTGCTGACGCCGCTGTTCGCGATCTTCGCTTATCTTGTCTACCGCGGGATCGGCTCCGTCAACTGGGCCTTTCTCACCCAAACCCCAAAACCGGTGGGCGAAGTGGGTGGCGGAATGGCAAACGCGATCGTGGGTTCCGGATTGATTCTCGCTCTTGCCAGCATTCTCGGCGTTCCCGTAGGCGTGGGGGCCGGCATCTACTTGGCGGAGTTTGGCCGCAACCGCTTCGGCGACGTCATCCGCTTTACCGCCGATGTGCTGAACGGTGTGCCGTCGATCGTGATTGGAATCGTGGCCTACGCCATCGTCGTTCTTTACCAGAAGCATTTCTCCGCGTTGGCTGGCGGCGTAGCGCTAGCGATCATGATGATCCCCACCATCGCGCGCACCACCGAAGAAATGCTTTTACTAGTCCCGCAGGCTTTGCGCGAGGCCGCTTACGGGCTGGGCATTCCACGCTGGCGGACCACTCTTTCCATCACGCTGCGTACCGCAACCTCGGGCGTGATTACTGGAATCATGCTGGCCTTTGCCCGGGTCGCGGGTGAGACCGCTCCGTTGCTCTTCACCGCGCTGGGAAATCAATTCTGGAATCTGAAAGTCAGCGAGCCTACAGCCGCACTGCCCTTGCAGATCTATACCTACGGCCTTTCTCCTTATGACGATTGGCACCGGCAGGCATGGGCAGGGGCATTCGTGCTCATCGTTTTAATCGTTACCGCGGTCTCGGCTGTCCGCTTCGCCGTACGCCGTGGTACCTTCGGAGCGGCATAGCCTATGGGCGTTGGAATCCAGGTCGAAAACCTGAATGCCTGGTACGGCAAGACTCAGGCGCTCTACGACATCCGATTAACGGTGGCGGCCAACCACGCTACCGCGCTGATTGGCCCCTCAGGCTGCGGTAAGTCGACATTCATCCGCTGCCTGAACCGTATGCACGAGACCATTCCCGAGGCGCGAGTTACGGGCAGTGTCCGCATCGGCGAAATCAACGCCTACAACGGTACTTCGGCCACTCAGCTTCGCCGCCGCGTAGGCATGGTCTTTCAAAAAGCAAACCCGTTTCCGACCATGTCGATCTACGACAATGTTGCCTCCGGGTTGAAACTGAACGGTTTTCGCAACCGGGGCAAGCTGGATGAGATCGTACAGCGCTCGCTCGATTCCGCCGCGTTGTGGGACGAGGTAAAAGACCACGTTCACAAAAAGTCCGGAGCCAGCCTTTCTGGCGGCCAACAACAGCGCCTCTGTATCGCCCGCGCTCTGGCCGTCGAGCCAGAAGTCTTGCTGATGGACGAGCCCTGCTCCGCGCTCGATCCCATCTCCACCGGAAAGATTGAAGAGTTGATCTTTCAACTCAAAGAGCGGTATACGATAGTAATTGTCACTCACAACATGCAGCAGGCAGCGCGAGTCGCCGAGTTCACCGGATTCTTCCTGCTGGGGAAAATGATTGAGTTTGATAAGACGGAGAAAATCTTTACCAAGCCGTCGGACAAGAAGACGGAAGACTACATCACCGGCAGATTCGGATAGCAAGCTTCGTATCAAGGCAAGCCAAAGGCGAGCCGCAGGAAGATTCGTATCAGGGCACGCCTTAAGGCGTGCCGCAGAGATCGCGAAACAGAGCGCCTTCAGGCGCTGCCTTCGCGATAGAGTCGGATGTGGTTAAGGAAGGGTTTGTATAATGCGCACGCGTTTTCAGCAAGGCCTCGACGATCTACGTCAGAAGTTGCTCCGCATGGGTGGACTGGCGGAACAGGCGGTCGATCGCGCCCGTCAGGCCTATATCGACCGTGATCTCTCCCGTTGCCAAATGGTTCTCGAAGGCGAGAGCCTCATCAACACCGCCGAGCGGGAGATCGACGAGGCTGCTTTTGACTTGCTGGCCATGCAGCAGCCCATGGCTGTCGATCTGCGCTTCATCCTCGCCGTCACCAAGATCAATTCTGATCTCGAGCGCGTGGGCGACCAGGCCGTCAATATCGCCGAGCGCGTCATGGATATGGTCGAGCTCCCTTCGGCGGATCTGCCGGTCGACATCGCGCGCATGGGCGCGGCCGTCAGCGCTATGGTGCGCCGCGCGCTGGAGTCCTTCATCGAAGGCAAAGCCGAGCTCGCTCAGGCAGTCCTCGAAATGGATAACGTCGTCGATCGCATGAAGGACGATGCCTTCATCCAACTCGTGAAGACGATGAATCAGCGTCCCGAAGTAGTGCGGCAGGCTCTCGACGCGCTGCTCGTAGCCCGCAATCTCGAGCGTGTCGCCGACCACGCCACCAACATTGCCGAGGATGTCATCTTCTGGGTCCAGGGCGCCGACGTCCGCCACAACGTGAGTGCAACCGAGGAACATCCCGACCCGGCCCACGAGGGCTCAACTCGCGCCTAGGGAGTGCAGAAAATCTCATGCCCCTGTCATCCTGAGCGCAACAAGATGCACACGAAGTGTGCGTCTTGTGGAGTCGAAGGATCCCTTGCACCATCACACTATCCTCGGCTCCGCAAAGCGTTCCTTATTATCACGCGGCCATACCCGGCGACACCTTTGACCCCAGGGCCATCACTCAATTCCCTTGACATCGATTCATCAAACCTGAGACCCTATTCCTATCTGCATTGGCTCTTTGACAAATGAATAGCAATGAGATAACTCCTGCGAATGCAATATTTTGCGAATCGCCCCTTTGATTTGGTTGCGTTTTGACTAAGTGAGGCCCTCTAAGTCTTTCAAAGGAAGGATTTTACGAGCAACTCTTTTGTTCTCAGGATTTTAGCCAGACTCACGCAGATCCAAGAGATCGTAACTCGCTGATTCCAGGTATTTTATCGAGATCGATCTGTGTTTTTTCTAATCTGGATTTGCGCTGAAGCCAACTCCATGCCGCATAAGCCCGAGAGTCGAGGCTCGCAGTCCTGCTTTACACTAAAGATGTGAAGATTGCCCTCGGCCAAATTAATCCCACAGTCGGAGATTTCTCCGGCAACGCGGCCAAGATCATCGACTATTCGCGCCGCGCGCAAGCGAGCGGCGCGGGGCTGATTCTGTTTCCTGAGTTGTCGGTGTGCGGATATCCGCCTCGCGATCTGGTGGAGCGGCCATCTTTCGTCGCGCGCAATCGCGAGACCGTGCGAGCAGATTGCCGCTGAGACGCGCGGCATCGCCGTCATCTGCGGCTCTAGTCACTCCCGCCGAATCCGAAACCGGCAAGTCCGCTATGAATTCCGCGGCGCTGTTGCAGGACGGCAAAATTGCTTTTCTGCAATCGAAGATGCTGTTGCCCACCTACGATGTCTTCGATGAGATGCGCAACTTCGCTCCGGCCAAGAGTCAGGATTTGTTTTCGCTTCTGCGGTAACCAGATGGCGCTTACCATTTGCGAAGATGCATGGAACGACAAGCTGTTCTGGCCCAAGCGGCTGTACACGGTCGATCCCATCGAGGCGCTGGTTCGCGCGGGCGGAAACTTCGTACTCAATATTTCCTCTTCGCCATTCTGGATCGGCAAACGCGAATTGCGTCGCGACATGCTGGTCTCGATCGCGCGCCAGCACAAGGTTCCGGTCGCGCTGGTCAATCAAGTCGGAGGCAATGACAGCCTGGTCTTTGACGGCTCGAGCATCGTGCTCAACGCGGAAGGGAAGATCATCGCGCAGGGACATTCGTTTGAAGAAGATCTCATTTACTTCGACTCGAAAACTCTCACCGGCGACCTCCATGAACAGATCGAAGGCGAAGAAGCCAGCGTGTATGCGGCGCTGGTGCTGGGCACGCGCGACTACATGCGCAAGTGTGGATTTCAGAAGGCCATCATCGGCCTGAGCGGAGGCATTGATTCGGCGCTCACCGCCGTCATCGCCGCCGACGCTGTGGGGCCGGAAAACGTGATTGGCGTCGGCATGCCGGGGCCGTACTCTTCGCCGGGATCGATCGACGATGCCCGCGCGCTGGCGAAGAATCTCGGCATCCGCTTTGAGTTGCTTTCGATCGATCGCGTATTTGAAGCGTACCGCGAAACCTTGCAGGCAGGTTTTTGCCGGGCAGAAGGAAGATGTGACCGAGGAGAATATTCAATCGCGCGCGCGAGGCACGCTGCTGATGGCGCTATCCAATAAGTTCGGCGCCATCGTGCTTTCTACGGGCAACAAAAGTGAACTGGGCGTGGGCTACTGTACACTTTACGGGGACATGGTGGGGGACTGGCGGTCATCTCGGATGTGCCGAAGACGCTGGTGTATCGGCTGAGTCATTACGCGAATTCGCGGCGTCCGGGTAATTCCTGAGGCCACGCTGGAAAAGCCGCCATCGGCGGAGTTGCGGCCCAACCAGAAAGACAGCGACTCGCTGCCGCCGTACGAAATTCTGGACGCGGTGCTCGAGGATTATGTGGAAGGATGCGCACTCGGCCGAGCGGATTGCGGCCGATCATGGCTTCGATCATCGAAGTGGTGCGGCGCGTGGTTCGAATGGTGGATCGCGCGGAATACAAGCGCCAGCAGGCGGCCCCGGGAATCAAGATTTCTCCCAAGGCTTTCGGCTACGGCCGGCGGTTTCCCATCGCTGCGAAGAGCGAGGTTTGAAAGAGACTCGACACAGAATCGCGGCTCATCCCTGCTCCGACTAGTGAATTAGCAGAATTGAAAGGAAATCATGCGCAGTTTTATCAATCTGATTCTTATCCTCTGCTGACGTGCAGTCTGGCTGCGGCGCAAACCTCGGCTGCGGCGAAGCCCGCGGACAAGCGCCGCCGCCGGAACGGCCGTCAACCTTCCTTCGGAAGCCACAGTGGACTCCTTCATGCAGCAGACTGTTTGGCTATGAATCCCAGATTGACTTGGAAAATCTCCAGCATCAAACCCGCAGCCGGCGCCCGGTCTGGCCGAGGTAGAACGTGCTTCTGGCCAGCGCCTCAGGGCCAGCAACTCAGCCGGTTCTTACGTTACGGCGGATGGCGAACATGCCGTGGTGGGCGAGATCATTCCCTTCGGCGCAAAGCCATTTGATCCAGTGAAGAAGAAGCTGGAGAAGAGCATCACCGGGCCGTCGCGCGGACCGAAAAACGCGCCGGTCACGATTGTGGAGTTCGGCGATTTGCAATGTCCGGCATGCAAGGCGGCGCAACCCGCGATCGAGGCGCTCATCGCGGCCGAACCCAACGCGCGCTTCGTCTTTCAGAACTTTCCGCTGGAGATGCACAACTGGGCGGCAAAAGGCGCCGCTTACGCCGACTGTGTTGCGCAGGCCTCGAACGATGCATTCTGGAAATTCATTGCCAAGACCTACGAGACTCAAGCCGACATCACGGCCGAAAATGCCGATGAAAAGCTGACCGCGCTGGCCGATGGCGCGGGCGTGAAAGGCGCGGAGATTGCCGCATGCGCCGGCACTCCCGTCACCAAGGCGCATGTGGATGCTTCCATCGCGCTGGGGAAGTCGGTGAATGTGACCGGCACGCCGACGCTCTTTATCAACGGCCGCAGCATCGGGAACGTGGCGAATCGTTCCCCGCGAGACGCTGAAGGGTTGGTGGAGTTCGCCGCGAAGCAAGGGAAGTAACGGGCTTCGGCGATCGGGCTTCGGGAAGTGTGTCGGCTTCCGGCTATCGGACTTTGGCTTTTCAAACCCAGGGGCGGAAGCATCAGTTGCGCCGCGAGACATTCGCCGAAGCCCGCCTGCCGAAGCACGAAGCGCCTAAGCTCTGCTACTTCTCGCTAATCCAGATCTCATCCGTGCCCAGATCGCGGTTGGCCACTACGTGCGGAGTGATGACGATGAGCAATTCGTCGTCCTCTTTCATGCGGGTGTTATCGGTTGCGGCCCAATTAAGGCCGGGGATGGCTGCGATTCCGGGGATGCCGCTCATCGACCGCTGATCGTTGGTGGTAATTTCTCCCGCCACCACGGCAGGCTCGCCATCGCGAATCGTATGCTGCCCTTGTATTCCTGGTTGGAAAGCACGGGCACGCCGTTTGCGCTCTGCCCGGTCAGCGAGCGCACTTGCAGTTCGAGGGTCAGGCTCACATCTCGGTTGCCATGGATCGCGGGTTTGGCCTTGAGGCTGAGGCCCAGGTCCTCGTAACTGACCGAAGGAAATGGAGCGACATAGCTCTGATTGCCCAGCACCGCGGAGATCGCCGACGAGTTATAGATGGGCGCGTAGGTTCCGTTCAGGATAGGATAGCGCTCGCCCAGGTGGAAGGTCGCTTCGTTGCCTTGCCCGGCGCGCAAAGTGACGTGGCTGAGGCTGCGGGACCACGACTCGTTGAGAGAAAGAGCGGCCGTAAGGTGATCCAGGCTGAGTCCGGAAAACGTGAGACCGCCGCCGAAAGTGGCCAGCGGCTGGCTGAAAATGCCATTGTCCCTGGCCTTGCAGTTGCGCCAGAAGCCCGGAGATCGCCGAACTCCCCGCAGCATTGATGCCGCCGGAAGAAATCAGCTGGTTGATGAGCGACTGAGATGCTCTGTCCGCCCAGCGCCGCCAGCGCTGCCACCGGAATGTTGTACATATTGAACGTATTCGGGATGTGCATCCCGATTTCGCTGAGTGAAGTTGTGACTGATCTGGTAGACCTGGACATCGAGCGACACCTGCGGGCGGTCGCTGGTCAACTGGCGCAGCAACTTGGTGCACGCCGCCAGCATCGCCTGCGGAGCGCGTACTTCGACCGTCCCATCTTGTCCTGAAGTGATTTTCTGGAAGTCGCAAATGTTGCGCAGCGACGTGACCAGTTCGGTGGCTTGCTGCGGCGTGGTCGCTCCGGGCACGGTAAACGTAATGAGCGACATGCGGTCAAACTGCTTGTGATTTTCCGGAGTATTGGCCGCGATGAAGCAACTGGTGGGCGTCGAGCGCGGTCCACATGGTCTTGCTGACGCGGCAGGCCAGGTTGAGGGCGGTGAAGAAGTCAACGTCGTCCACATAGAAACGCACCGTCCTGGACTGCACGAATCGTCAAACTCAGCAGTCATGCCGTAGGCGGAGGCCAGCTCGGTGAACAAGTCCGCGAACATCGCCGCGGTAGTGAAATGTCGCTAGTCTCGCTTTGGGCTGAAGATGGATCTCGCTGGAATCGGCGAGCAGTCGCCGCCACCCCGCCAAGGGCGGGCGCGAGCCGGGTCGCGCAGCGCTTCGGCGAGGCGCTGCTGGGTGTAAGTATTGTCAGGGTCGAGAGCCAGCGCGGCGCGAAATTCGGCCGTGGCCTGTTCCCGCTGGCGTCGGCCAGCGAATGCGTCGCCGCGCTCGGTGTGCTGAAATACCAGTTGCGCCTTCGTCATTTCGCGCGCGGCGAGAGAACGCCATGTCTCGCGGAACCAGCCGCGAGGCCCGGTCGAACTCGGCAAAGGACTTTTCCAGTTGCTTGTGCTCCTGCAGTTTCACGCCGTGGGACGTAAGCTCTGCGGGCTTGTTTGAGATCATCCTTCGTGGGAACGCAGTTGACGCCTGCCGGGCACGCCGTCGCGGCAAGAGACTTGCGGGAGTATCAGCTGGTCGAATCGTTCCCGGCGAACGCAGGAAGGCTCGGCATCGCCGCCAAGCAGACATACCACAAGGATGGACCGCGCGTCCCGCATTGGTTTCGATTTTAACCTGCCGTGCCGCTTCCTGCGAATAGCTAATGGTGCGCGTACCTTTGATCTAAACAGGTATTGGAGAGATGGAGCAGACAGCATCTTAGAACGGGGAAGCAGCCGCTTTCTTGCAGGAAGATCAATTTAGCTTAGCATTAGCCGCTCGATATCGCGCGCCTTGCCAGTTTTCTCGTCGCAGTCAATCACCACCGCGCACAGGCGGACGTCGCCCGTGGCGGGCTCGAAGCGCACGGGCATACCATTGAGAAATTTGTTGACCACCAGTTCTTTCTTCACGCCGATCACGCCGTCATAAGGGCCGGTCATGCCGACATCGGTGACGTAGGCGGTGCCCTGGGGAAGAACGCGTTCATCGGCTGTGGGCACGTGGGTGTGCGTGCCTACGACTGCCGTGACGCGGCCGTCGAGATACCAGCCCAGCGAAATCTTTTCCGAAGTGGCCTCGGCGTGGAAGTCGACGAAAATTATCTTTGGCGTCGATCTTCTTCAAGAGTTGGTCGGCGATGCGAAAAGGGATCGTCGTTCGAGGCCATGAACACGCGCCCCTGCAGGTTGATCACCGCGTAAGGGACTTTTCCCTTGTGACCCTGATACAGGCCCCAGCCGGGCATATCGGCGGGATAGTTCGCGGGACGAAGCACGCGCCGTTGCGGACCGTGGCCGTTGCCTTCGACCATCTGAAAGTAATCGAGGATTTCGCGTTTGTCCCAGACATGGTTGCCGGTGGTGATGACGTCGATATTCAGCTCGAACAGTTCTTCGGCGAGCGCGGGAGTAATGCCGAAACCTGCGGCCGAGTTCTCGCCGTTGGCGATGATGAGGTCGATGGCGTGGTCGCGAACAATGCCCGGCAGGCGCTCTTTGACGATGGTCCGTCCGGGCCGCCCGAAGATGTCGCCGATGAAGAGAATGCGCATGGTAGCGCCAATTTCCGAGCCGGCGGAGCTTCGATGGTAACACGCGAAAATGGAAGAGCTTTATCGCGGAGTTCGGTGAGAACGGCCGCGTAGGCGGCCGAGAAATGCCTCAGGGGTTGACCAACTCCGCGGTGCGCAGAAAGTCGTAGTTGCCGGCCGGATTCAGCTTCAGATTGACCACGCGCTTGTTGTGGACCAGAACGTTATCGAGATACCAGAGATCGATGTAGGGCAATTCTTCCGCGAGAATGCGCTGCAGTTCGGCGTAGATCGGCTTGCGCTGGGCGGGATCGACTTCGCGGCGGGCCTGATCGATAAGCGCATCCACCTTGGAGTTCGAATAGTAGCCGCGGTTCGCGCCATTCGGCGGAAACCTGCGACGAGCTGAAACACAAAGAAAAGATGTCGGGATCTTCGTTGCCTCCGATCCAGCGCAGTCCGTAAAGCTGGAAGACGCCGTGAGTTACGTCGGAGAAGAACGTGCCAAACTCGAAGCTGCGAATGTCGAGCGCGATTCCGACCTGGCGCAACTGCTGCTGGATCACGGCCACCATCAGGCGCGTGTTCTCATCGGTGGAAGTCTTCATGGTGATGTGGAAGCGCACGCCATTCACCGCGGGATATCCGGCGGCGTCGAGCAACTGCTCTGCCTTGCCGGGATCGTGGTTATAGGTTGGCACGTTGCCGTTGTATGCCCAGCTTTGCGGGGGAAGAATGCTGCGCGCGGGTTGCGCCTGCCCGCGCCAGAGATACTCAATCATCGGCTGGCGGTCGAGGGCATAGGCGATCGCCTGGCGCACTCGCACATCTTTCAGAATAGGATCGCGCAGATTGAATCCCAGATAGGCCAGAACGGTTCCGGGTGCGCGGTTTCGACAGCGAGTTGCGGATCGCGCTGCAATGTCAACACAGTATCGGGCGAGTGAGCGCGTTGATGGTCACGTCGCGCTCCCTTTGCGTAGTTCGAGCGCGCGCGTGGTGGCATCGGGAACGATGGCGAAACGAACGCGCGCCAGCGTTCGCCTTCCCGCCCCAATAATCGTCGTTGCGTTCAATGACGACTTCTTTGTCGGTCTCGGCACTGACAAACTTGAACGGCCCAGAGCCGATGGGGCGGCGCGCAATCTCATCCCCACTACCGTAAGGCACAATGCCGACCGCGCCGTCGGAGATATTCCACAGCAGCGCCGCGTCCGGTCCTTTCATATGAAAGATCACCGTGAAGTCATCGGGCGCGTCGATCTGATTCAACGAAGCGATACGCCGCCGCTTTGGTGCTGCGAATTTTGCCCTGCAGCAGAGAATCGAAGGTCCACTTCACATCGCGTGAGGTGAGCGGACGGCCGTCATGAAACCTTACGCCGTTGTGGAGATGAAAGACGTAAGTCAGCGGATTGGGAATGTCCCAGCGCTCGGCTAATCCTGGCGCCACATCCAGGTTGTTGCCCCGAGAGAGCAGGTCGTCGAAGATGAGGTTATCGATCCGCTCCGACTGTGCGTCCTGGCCCACGCGCGGGTCCAGATTTGTGGGGCTGGATTCGATCACCATCACCAGCGTATTGGATCAGGCTGGTTGGAGCAGGACAGCAGAGAACATATCAGGGCGAATCCGGTCAGGGCGAATGCGGCGAGAGTTGCCGAACCTTTGCGGCTCATCAGCGGCACTCCTCGCACATCCGCGAGAGCTGGTTGACGGTTTTCCAGTTGCGGGTGGTGGTGACGACCGACAAAACCCGGTCGACCGGACTTTTCATTAAAACACTTTGGGAAACTCCGTTCGGGAGATAAAAGTAGATTTCCCTGCCGAGGGAGCGACACTGGTCCGGCGCCGCGGTCAGGTCAGCCAGCTTTTTCAGAGCGGCGGGAGCGGGAGCATCGGACAGGAATATGACATGAAGTTTTTGGGAGTCGATCTCGCGCGCCTCTCAAAAACGGATTGCTCGAGATCGCCTTGCCCAGTCTCGTCGGCGGTTCTGGAGATCACTGAGGCCGAAAAACCGAAATCGCAGAGAATCTGTTTCTCGATTCTCTGCGACAACGCCGGACGTGGAGAGTTTTCCGGTCTTGAAGACTACGTTGCCGCTCTGAATGTAAGTTTGTACTTGTTCGAGGCCGAGGGCTTCGAACGATTTTCGAAGATCGTCCATTTTAATTCGTTTGTGGCCGCCGACGTTGATTCCGCGCAGCAGTAGAGATGTAAATCGGCATTTCACCAGGCGTCCCATTAAATGAGCTATGGATACGAAATTTTACCGAGCACTGCGGAGCGACTCGCCCCCGTGGCCGAAGGAATGTTGGACGCACGCCGGCGCCAGGTTTCGTGGGCCAGAACCGCGAAGGCCACAGCCTCTTTTGCCGCTGACGGCAGACCAAATTCGTCAGAGAATCGCAATCGCAACCCTAGCGGCCCGAGTTCGCCCGTTAACATCGCCACCAGCGTGGAGTTTCTTGGCTCCTCCGCCGGAAAGGATCATTTCATGAAAAGCCAGCTTGCGCGCGGAGTTTGAATTCTTCACCACGAACCGCCGTATGGCGTCGGCGATTGATTTCGCCGTCAGGGCGGTCGCGGTCGCGACAATATCCTGTCTACTGGCTCTTTTGCAGGCTTCGCAAAAATTCGCGCACAAAGTCCCGGCCGAATTCTTCGCGTCCCGCGGTCTTGGGCGGTTGTTTCCGAAAAAAAGCACGGCGCAAGATCAGGTCGACGATGCCGATCGAGGACCTTCCCGGAGGCCGCGATTCTACCGCCGCGATCGAAGGGTCTCGCAAAAAGCTTCTCGGTGACGGCATCGATCACCATGTTACCGGGGCCGGTGTCGAAGGCAATCACATCGCTCGCGGCCGCGCCTGCGGGGATGGCGGTGAGGTTCGCAATGCCGCCGATGTTCTGTACGATTCTTCCAACGCGCGCATCGCGGAACAACAGGTAATCGAGGAAGGGAACCAGCGGCGCGCCTTTGCCGCCAGCCGCCATATCTGCGGGACGAAAATCCGAAATCACCGGCGCGCCGACTCTCGCCGCGATGATTGCCGCTTCCCCTGTCTGCCACGTCGCCGCTAACTTGCGCCCGAGAAAGACCTGCGGTTCGCCCTGATGATAGAGCGTTTGTCCGTGGCAGCCGACCAGATCGACTTTCACGCGGAATTGCCGCTCGGTGGCCAGCACGGCATCAGAATAAAGTTCGCCGAGCAGGAAATTCAGCCGCGACAGATCGGCTACGCTCGCTTGCGAGGCGTTCATCGCGGCGAGTACGGCCGTCCGTACTTTCTTTGGATAAGGGTATTCAGCGTGGCCGAGCAATTCCAACTCTTGAGTGGGAGCGCGCCTTCAGACGTACCAACGCGACGTCGATGCCATCGGCAGACGTTCCGCTCATCACTCCGGCAACAATCATCGCTTGCTTATTCACCGGTTCAGTGCCTCCAGCCGCACTTGCTCGCCGAATTCCCAGAGCTTGCGGGAAAGCTTCTCAACCGTCGCGGCGGAAGGTGACCTGGTTTGGCGAATCAACTTCGCGGACTTCTTCTTGAATGCGAGAACTCGCCGCACCGCTTCTTCGACGCGGTTGGCGAACTTCGGGTCGTGCTCCGCCGTCTTTAGTAATTCTTCGTGAACGCTTGGGTGATGTACTCCTCGCGATGGCAGATCAGCAGCAAATCTCCTCCAGCGCGAATATGCTCGACCGCAGCCTGCCCTACTGGAGCCGCCGCTAAGACGCCGCCCATCTCCAGATCGTCGGACACGATCAGATTTTGGTAGCCGATTCGTTTGCGCAGGATGTCGGTAATCCAGATCTTCGAGAGTGAGGCCGGAGTCTTGTCGTGCGTGACCTGCGGATATGCGGCGTGAGCGATCATCACCATTGGCATCTGCGCGCGGAGTGTTCGGTAAGGAAATAGATCTTCGGCCCAAAGCTTTTTCAGCGACTTTTCGATCACCGGCAGATCGTGATGGCTGTCGAGCGTGCCCTCGCCCAGGCCGGGGAAGTGTTTGCCGCATCCCAGCACGCCCGCGATTCGAAGGCCGGCGAGGAATTCGCGCGCGTAGGCGGCTGTTTCGCGCGGTTTCGCCGAGACGACTCGGGAACTCATCACGCTGCGCGAGGCTTCCAATGCCAAATCCAGCACGGGCGCGAAGTCGACGTTAAATCCGAGGGCGCGGCAGTTCTCTCCGATCAGCTGCCCATGTTTGCGGAAGAGTTTGCGATCGCTGGTGGCGAAGACTTCAGCCGCGGAGGGCGCTGGACCGAGCACGTCACGAAAGCGATCTACGATTGCCGCCTTCGAGATCGACGCAGGTGAACAGCGGCGTCGAAACACACTTCTGGCAATCGCGGAGCAGTCTCCAGGTCTGCTCGGCTGTCTTGATGTTTCGCGTGAACAGGATCACTCCCGCCGGCTGCAATCGCTTGAGCAGGGAACTGAGACGCGGGGTCATCTCTGTGCCGTCGAAGCCGACGATCAGGAGCTGGCCGATTTCCGGAATTCGGAGTATCTTTCGCCGAGCTTTCATCCGATGAGATTTACCAGCCTTATAGCCTGTGTGTGGTTAGATTTCTTTCTTCAACTCCGCCAGTAGATTCAGCGCCTCCAGCGGCGTGATCCGATTCAAGTCCACTTCGCGCAGCTTTTCCAGCACCGGCTGCGACAACGGCGTGAAGATCGTCAACTGCGTTGCGGGAGGCGTGGCCCCGGGCGAAAGATGATTCGGTCGCCACGCGTTCGATGGATTCGTGTTCCGCCAGCACCTCGCGTGCGCGCGCGATTACTTCATTTGGTAAGCCTGCCAGCTTGGCGACTTCGATTCCGTAGCTGCGGTCGGCTGCGCCCGGTTCAACCTTACGCAGAAAAACGATGCCTCCGCCGGTTTCCTTTACCGAGACGTGATAATTTTTCACTCCCGCGAGTTGCTCGGCCAGTTCTGTTAGTTCGAAATAATGCGTGGCGAATAAAGTCTTGGCGCGCACGCGCGCGTGCAGATATTCGATGGCGGCCCAGGCGATCGCGAGACCGTCGTATGTGGAAGTGCCGCGGCCGACTTCATCCAGAAGAATCAAGGAACGCGGCGTTGCCGTATGCAGGATCGCCGCGGTTTCCGTCATCTCGACCATGAAGGTGGAGCGACCGCGGGCCAGATTGTCGCTGGCGCCGATGCGAGTGAAGACGCGGTCGATCAACGCCCAGGCGCGCCGAGCGGGCCGGAACGAACGAGCCCATCTGCGCCAGAATCACGATCAGCGCCGTTTGCCGCAAGTAAGTAGACTTGCCGCCCATGTTCGGTCCGGTCAGCAGCAGAATCGTGTGCGTGGTGGCATTCAGGTAAAGATCGTTAGGGACGAAGCGCTCGCTGCCTCCCGCCATCTCTTGCTGCTCGATCACGGGATGGCGGCCTTCGACGATCTCCAGGTCGCCGGCATCGGCCGCCGTCGAAGCTGTGAACTGCGGCCTGCAGTAATTCCGCAGCGCCGCGATGTGCGCCAGCGAAGCCAGCACATCGACCTCGGCCAGAGCCAGCGCGGTTTGGCGGATTCGTTTGGCTTCGGATGCAATCGCGGTGCGCAACTCGGTGAACAGCCGGCGCTCGATCTCGACGATCTTTTCCTGCGCGTCGAGAATCTTGGCTTCGTATTCTTTCAACTCGGGAGTGGTGAAGCGCTCCGCGCCCACCAGAGTTTGTTTGCGTTCGTAATCCTGCGGAACGAGGTGCAGGTTCGGTTTCGATACTTCGATGTAGTAGCCGAAGATGGAATTGAACTTCACCTTGAGCGAACTGATTCCCGGTGCGCCCGCGTTCGCGCTGTTCGATCTGCGCCAGCACCTGCTTGCTGTTGCGGGAGAGTTCGCGCAATTCGTCGAGATCGCGATCTACCCCGGCGGCAATTACGCCACCGTCGGCGAAGGTCAGCGGCGGTTCGGGGACGATTGTGGTTTCGATGCGACTCGCGCAAATCGGCTAACTCGTCGAGCGATCCGTGCAATGTTTTCAGCCGCTCTGAAGCCAAACGTCCCACTGCACCTTTGATAGCGGGAATCTTCTTGAGCGACGCTGCCAGCGCCAGCACATCGCGAGGATTCGCTGTCTCCAGAGTTACGCGGCTCAAGAAGCCGCTCCAGGTCGAGCACGCCATCGAGCGCGCGGCGAGTTCTTCGCGCGCGATGGTGTTCTTCACACCGGCTTCCACCGCATCCAGGCGGGCGTTGATCTCAGCGAGATCGAGCGAGGGGCGCAGCAACCAGGCGCGCAGCAGGCGCTTACCCATGGGCGTGACGGCGGCATCGATGGAGCGAAACAGTGTGACGCCCGCATCCGTGCCGGCAAACAGCGGCTCGATCAGTTCCAGATTGCGAACGGTCACCGCGTCGAGCACCAGACAGTTCTGCCGCTCGTACCAGCCGATGCGGTCGACGTGATCGAGCGATCCGCGCTGGGTGGAGCGGACATAGTAGAGAATCGCGCCGGCCGCTGCGGCGGCGGCGGTGCGTCCCGCCAGGCCAAATCCCTCGAGCGACAGCACGCCGAAGTGATTTTCCAGCAGAGGAATGGCGTGGTCGGGAGCGAAAATCCAGTCGTCGAGCGGAGTTTCGGCGCACGCTGCGCCAGGCGCGCGCGGCTGCGGCGCTTGCGTTGGTGACGGCTGGGTGAGCAACGGCTCGGCTGGATCTGGCGTCGAATAGCGGCGCCGCCGAGCCGTATAACAAGCTCTTTCGGCCGTAACTGCTCCAATTCTTCCTGCACCCGGCGCAGAGCGTTTTCGCCGGAGAATTCCGTCGCGCGAAATTCGCCCGTCGAAAGATCGAGAGCCGCGAAACCCACGCGTTCTCCGACCTGCGCCAGAGCAGCCAGGAAGTTGTTTTCTTCCGAGCCCAACAGCGAATCGGCGGCCGTGCCGGGCGTGACTACGCGGGTGACTTCGCGGCGCACCAGCTTTGTGCCGATCTGTTTCTTTGCCAGGCGCGCATCTTCCATCTGCTCGCAGATGGCCACTTTGAAGCCTTTGCGGATGAGTTTGCCGATGTAGCCTTCCGCGGCGTGGTGCGGCACTCCGCACATGGGCACCGCGATGCCTTTCTCTTTGTTGCGGGAAGTCAGCGTGATCTGCAGCTCTTTGGACGCCACAATGGCATCATCGAAGAAAAGCTCGTAGAAATCCCCCAGGCGAAAAAACAGGAGCGCAGTCGGATGTTCTTTCTTGACGGCGGCGTATTGCCGCATCAGCGGAGTGGACGGCTCGGTCATGTTTCGGTCAGGGAGTGGGCTTGGCGCGGATTATAACAAGTCCTCGGGCTTGACTGCCCGGCTCGAGGCCGCACCAGCGGAAATGACAGTTGACGCAAGTTCTCCGGCAATGTTTAGCTAATGCATGGAACTACGGAAGGATCCCATTACTCGCTCCTGGGTGATGACGGGAGATGACCCGGCCGAAAGGGCGCCGCGTGCTGAATCTGTTTGCCGTTTTTGCCCGGATTCTCCCGAGGCCACGCAAGTGATTTCGGCAACTGCCCAGCGCTGCGGGCTGGTCGGCGCGTTCGATGGTTCATCCCACGCCGCTCTATCACATTGAAGGCGAGCCGGGACGGCGGGGCGACGGCATTTACGACCGCATGAGTTCAGTGGGCGCGCACGAAGTGCTGGTGGAGAATCCCCGGCATGACCGCCAGCTTTGGCATGCCAGCGACGAGGAGATCGGGCAATTCCTGCGCCTTGCCGCGGAGCGCATCATGGACCTCAAACGCGACCCGCGCATTAAGTACGTCAGTCTCTTCAAAGACCATGGCCCGGGCGCGGGGCAGGAATTTGCTCATCCCACATCGCAGCTTACGGCCACTATGTTTGTGCCGCGGCGTGTGCTTTACGAATTGCGGGCGGGACGAGAGTATTTCCAAGCCAAAGAACGCTGTGTCTTCTGCGACATTCTCGCGCAGGAGGAGCGGCAGGCCTCGCGGGTGATTGAGGCCCGCGGAGATTATGTTGCTCTCGGGCCCTATGCCCCGCGCGTGCCCTACGAAACCTGGATCATTCCGCGTAACCACGAGGCTTCGTTCGAGCGCACAGGGTTGTCGAAGCCGGGACTGCGGACCAATCTTGCCGCGCTTCTGCGCCGCACGCTGCAGCGGGTTCGCGCGCTCACGGAAGGCTTCCATCTGGTGCTGCATACCTCGCCGAACAGTCTGCATCCCTCGAAGAGCCTGGGTTATTGGAAGACGATTGACGACGATTACCACTGGCACATCGAAATCATGCCAATCATTGCCGCCAAGGCACGTTCCTACACTTTCAAGGAGGTTTACTACTCGCCGGTCAGCTCCGAGACTGCCGTGAAGCAATTGCGGGAGGCGAAGATTGATGGCTGAGGTTTCCGACGGCAAAACGTCCGACCGCGCGAGGGTCACGGGTCTAATTCCGATGGCGCGCTCCGGCGACGTCCAGCGCTCGGTAGATTTCTACAAGCTGCTGGGTTTGGAGCTGCGCGGCCAGTTGAAGACCCGCAGCGGCGACCTGCAATGGGCCCACGTCTCCTGCGAGCAGGCGGACCTGATGTTCAGCCGCGCCTCCGAGCCGATAGTTCCAGGCCAGCAATCCGTACTGTTCTATCTTTACTCGCCAAATCTCATCGCTCTGCGCGAACACCTGATCGCAGCCGGCGTCCGAGTCTCGCCCACCACTTATCCCGATTACATGCCTAAAGGAGAAATCCAAATCGAAGACCCGGACGGCTATGTCCTGCTCATCGGTCAGGCGGGCTGATCAAGACTTCGCGGACGCACTCGCATTGTTTACAATAGGGGATTCGTGCGCCCGGATGCGGGGAAGCCTGTCGCCGGGACGAAGAACATTTTGGAACAGCCAACCCAACAGGAACCGTCAAACCACAAGCCCGGTGCCTCGGCCGGCGTGTCGCCCACCGTGTACTGGCGGGTGGAGGGGAGTCTGCTTGACCTGACGGTGGTGCAGCCGGTGGCGTTCTTTACCTGGAACGCGCAGACCTTCGCCGAGCGCTGGTGGCGGCGGGGACTGATCTTCGTGATGGCGGCGCTGCGTCCCTTTCTGTACTCGACGAACCGGAAGTTTGCGACGCGCGTCGTGCACACGGCGTTGCGGGGTGTGACGCGGGACCGCCTGGATCTGCTGGGCGAGGAATATTTCCAATACAAATTGAAACCGCAGCTGAAGGCGCATGGGGTTGAGCGCGTGCAGGGGCTGGTGCGTGCGGGCGCGGACGTAGTGCTGGTGAGCCAGGGACTGGAGCACGTGATGAAGCCGCTGGCACAGCATCTTGGGGTGAAGCGGGTGGTGGCGAACCGGCTGGAGTTTCGCGATGGCGTGGCAACGGGAAGGCTGCTGGAGCCGGTGATCCGGCCGAGGGGCGGGTTGGCGCTGATCCGGGAGCAGAGTCCGGATGGCCGGCGGGCTCCGAAGACGCTGGCGCGGCAGTTGGATATCACGCTGGAGGAACTGCGCGGGGCGGTGATTGGTGCGGGCCGGGAACCGGCGACGCAGGAACTTCCGATTGTGCATTTCGAGGGACAGCGGCAAGCAGCAGGATTTTCGGTGCGTCGCGCGCTGGCGGGCAAGCACGTGATGCTGATCGGCGTGACCGGGTTTATTGGGAAGGTCTGGCTGGCAAACACGCTTGCGGAATTGCCGAAGATCGGGCGGATTTATCTGCTGATCCGGAGGCAGAAGTCGAATCCGGCAGTGCGGCGGTTTGAAAAGATGGTGGAAGAATCGCCGGTATTCGATCCGCTGTTTGAGACGTATGGCGCAGGTCTCGGGGAGTTTCTGCGGGACAAGGTGGAGGTGGTGGAAGGAGACGTCACCCAGGCGGGATTGGGGCTGAATGCGGAAGTGGCGCGGCGTCTCGAGAGAAATCTTGATCTGATTGTGAATAGTTCGGGATTGACGGACTTCAATCCCGACCTGCGGGATGCGCTGACGACGAATACCGATGCGGCGATGAACATCCTGGAGTTCGTGCGGGGAACGGACCATGCGGGGTTGCTGCATTTATCGACGTGTTATGTGGCGGGTGAGCGCGATGGCCGGGTGACGGAGAAACTGATCCCAAATTACACGCCGCATCGGGTGGCGAACTTCGACGCAGAGCAGGAATGGCGCGCGCTGCATGACGTGATCGCGCAGGCTGAAGCGCAAGCCGAAGGCGCGGAAGTGACGGCCGGATTGAAATGCAGTCTCTCGCGAAAGAACATGCGGCGAAAGGACTGCAAGGAGCGGCCTTGGAGAACCAGATCCGCAAGAACCGGATCCGGTGGTTGAAGACATATTTGACCGAAGCCGGGACGCGGCGGGCGAAGGAGTTGGGCTGGCCGAATACTTACACGCTGACGAAAAGCCTGGCGGAATCCCTGATCGTGAAGCATGGAGCGGGGCTACCGATTGCTGTGGTGCGTCCGGCGATTGTGGAGACCTCGGTGACGAAGCCTTTCCTGGGGTGGAATGAAGGAATCAATACGTCGGCGTCGCTTTCTTATTTGTTAGGGACGTATTTCCGGCAGTTGCCGTCGAATGAGAGCAAGCGGCTGGATATTATCCCGGTAGATGCGGTGTGCGCGGGAATGACGCTGATTGCTGCGGCGATCGTGGAGCGACGGCA
The DNA here is from genome assembly GCA_963841125.1 of uncultured Acidobacteriaceae bacterium. Classification (GTDB taxonomy): domain Bacteria; phylum Acidobacteriota; class Terriglobia; order Terriglobales; family Acidobacteriaceae; genus Sulfotelmatobacter. The sequence continues at coordinate 487,911 of CAWJBH010000007.1, read as the reverse complement.
TGATCTGCTTTATCAGTTGGCGACTTCGGTGACGAATCCGTGCGACATGGGAAGGTCGATTGAGTTGACGTCGCTGGCGCATCGCAAACATTACCGGGCGCAGGAAGGGCTGGAATCATGGTTGCGGCTGCGGTTCGATGCGATTCCAGTGTCGAAGACGCGGTACCAGCGGATGTCGGCGCCGGCGCAGAAGGCGATCGTGAAGTCGATTCAGCGAATCATGTCACCGCTGCCGCTGAAGAAAACTCCGCTGGTGAAGGCAGAAAGAAATCTGGAGCGGGTGGAGAAACTGATTGAGTTGTTTGAGCCGTTCATCCTGTTTAACGAGCACGATTTCGCGGCGGACAACATGGAGAAGCTCTCGCACGCGCTGGCGGAGGACGAGCGCGAGGAATTTGGATACAAGGCGAGGATGCTCGACTGGTGGGATTACTGGATTAATGTACATATTCCGGCACTGCGGAAGTGGACTTATCCTTTGATTGAGGGCAGACCGCTGGAGGCGCGTCCAGCACGGAGTTTGCAGAATGGGGAAACGGTGAAGACAGGAACCTAGGTTCCGTCGAGAGTCGAATATACGCTGGCGATCTTCGGCTCTCGCAGCGGATTCGCTTCTCTTCGGCTCTTCGCATGAGATGACAAAGAGAACGGAATTAGTGAATGGCAATATTTCTGACGGGATCGACGGGATACATCGGGGCACATGTGGCCGCGAATCTGCTGCGCGACCATGGCGCTGCTCTGAACGTGCTGGTGCGGGCGCGGGATGTGGGCGAGGCAGAAGGACGGCTGTGGCAAGCGCTGCAATTGCATCTGGATTTCCCGCAGTTTTATGAATTCTTGCAAACGCGAATGCGAGTGTTCCGCGGCGATTTGACGGAACCTGGATTCGGACTAGATCGCGACGAATATGACCGGCTGGTGCACACGAGTGATTCGGTGATTCACTGCGCGGCGTCGCTGAACCGGAAGTCGGAGAAGAGCTGTTTAAATGTAAATTTGCGAGGCACGCTGGAGGTGCTGACGCTGGCGCGGCACGCCGAGCATTACCACGGACTGCGGCGCTTCAGCCAAGTCAGCACAGTGGCGGTGGCCGGGAAAGCGGCAGAACGAGGTAGTGAGCGAGGATCGGTCCATTGACTGGGAGCGGTCGGATTACGATCCGTATGCGCGGACAAAAAAATTCTGCGAGCACATGATGCGAGTGCTGCTGCCGGAGACGCCGAAGACGATCTTCCGTCCGAGCATCGTGCTGGGCGACAGCCGCTATGCGGAGACGACACAATTCGACATGGTGAAGGCGTTTGTGTTTCTTGCCGGGCTGCCAGTACTGCCGTTTCGCCCGACCGACAAAATCGACATCGTGAATGTGGATTTTGTGGCGGAGGCAATTTCGACACTGCATCAGAAAGCAAGTCCGGAGCACGATACGTATCATCTTTCGTCCGGGATTGGATCGCAGACGTTTCGGGAAATCACCACGGCTTTGGCGGGAGCGCAGAATAAGCGCTCGCCGATGTTTGTACCGATGGCGGAGCGGCCATTTGCGGGGTCGGTGGATTTTCTGGCGAACCGAAAGGGAGCGATGGGAAAAGGCGCGTCGCTGATGAAAGTATTCATGCCGTATCTGGTGTGGAATACGGTGTTCGACAATTCGCGAGTGACGAAGGAGTTGGGGAAAAAGCCGGTGCCGTTCTCTGACTATTGTTATCCGCTTTTAAAGTTTAGCCGGGAGAATGATTTCGCGTACAAATACCGTCCCTGGCCGGCTCGTGCGGGAGGGACTGCGGCATGATGGACTTTATTCTGGAAGCCTGGGTCAGCACTTCGATTGAGCGCGCCAAGGCGGGATGGATGCTGGGCGAGGGCGAGCGCTGGAAGCCGGGCGAAAAGCTGAAGCTTCTATTTGCTGGATACAACGGCACGCGGAATATGGGGTCGGATGTGCGGGTGGAGGAGATGCTGCGGCAGATCCGGCACATTCTAGGCGCGGAGCGGGTTGAGTTCAGCGTGATGAGCCAGAACTTCGATTTCTCGCGAGGATATTTCGAGGGCACGAAGCAAGTGCATCTTCCCGATATTTTTCCTCCGTTTCTGGCGAATGAAGTTCCGAAGCATGATGGGGTGGTTGCCTGCGAAGGGTCGATGTTCAAGAGCAAGTTCGCCAATGCGCTGACCACGATGATGATTGGATCGCTGGGAATTGCGGCGGCGCAGAATAAATTGTCTGTGGGCTACGGCGCCGAAGCCGGGCACATGGATCCGCTGGTGGCCAAGATGTGCGGACGCTATTGCAGGAACTCATTCGTAATTACGCGGAATGAAGAGTCGCGCGGAGTCTTGCGGGAACTCGGCGTGCCGACTGAGTTGGGAACCGATACGGCCTGGACGTTTGAACCTCGTCCGCCGGAGTACGGGCAAGGCGTCTTGAGGAAATTGGGATGGGACGGGCGGACGCCAGTTCTGGTGGTGTGCCCGATCAATCCGTTTGAATGGCCGGTGAAGGCGTCTGTGGCGAAATATGCGGCGCATGGTTTGACGGGCGCCTACAAAGACAGTCATTACCGCACGGTTTATTTCCATAATTCCGGGCCCGCGGCGGATGAGGCATATCGGAAATATTGGAATGCAATTGCGAATGCCGTGGACGCATTCCGCAAGAAGAAGAATGTTTTCGTGATATTGGCGGCGACCGAGCGGCTGGATGCGCGTCCGGCGAACCGTATATCGGAAAAGCTAGGTGGCGTGCCGGTTCTGACGTCGGACGAGTACAACATGTACGAATTGGTGAGCATTTTGCGGGCGTGCCATATGATGGCATCGTCGAGGTATCACGGAATTGTGACGTCGATGCCGGGGCTGGTGCCATCCGCGGGAATCACCATGGATGAGCGTATTCGAAACTTAATGCGAGAGCGGGGACATCCAGGATTTGCTGATGACGGTGGACGATCCCGAGCTCGAAGAAAAGTTGCTGGCGGCACTGGAGAAGCTGAGTACTGAAGGCGAGCCGATTGCCGCCGGAATCGCTCAGACGGTGGTGAGAAATTTGAAAGTGATGGCGCGCATGGGCGTGTATTTTGAAGAGGAAGTACAAAGAAGGTATCCGGAGTTTCCGACGCGCCGGGGAGAATGGAGTTGGGAAGATTATCTGCCACCGATGGGGAACGGGCTGCGGGAGTTGGTGGCGGCTTACAACTAGAAGTGCTGGCGAATCGTTACGTGCGGTCGTGCAATCCACATCTTGAGCACACACTCCATTCATCGACGAGATATGTTCGCAACTGCAGGCGGCCGCAGATACGCGGATTCTCGCTGAGATTCGCGACGGTGAAATCACAGGCATGACTGGAAGTGAGGTGCTGGAGCTGATCCGAAAGGCAAGAACTTTCATTGCTTCAAAAGGACTGAAGAGGAGAGACCGGTGCGGGTTGCTGGCGGCGAACAGCATTCGCTGGGTGGCCATGGATTTGGCGCTCATGGCCGAGGGGCTAATTGTGGTGCCGCTGTATTCGCGGCAAGCGCCGGCGGAGTTGATCGCGATGATGAAGGACAGCACGCCGTCGCTGGTGTGCTGTGGCGATGCGGCGTTGCGGGATGCGATCGCACAGAGTTGGCCGGAAGCGCCGCCGCAGTTCTTGTTTGACGAGATTTTTGCGGGCGTGGATGGAATTCAACTGGAGCATCCGCAAATGGGGGAGGATAGCCCGGTAACGATCATTTATACGTCGGGAACGTCGGGAGAAGCGAAGGGCGTAGTGCTGACGGCGGCGAACGTGGGTTTCATGCTGGACCGGACAGCGGAGCGGCTGAGCCAGCTGATGTCGGGGTCTCAGCGCGGTTCGGGAGGGCAGGATCGCATCTTTCATTATTTGCCGTTCACGTTTGCGGCGTCGTGGATTGCGCTGCTAACATTTCTGAAGCGGCGAAGCCTGGTCACGATCAACATGGATCTGGCGAAGATTGCGAATGACATGCGGGTGGTGGCTCCGGATTATTTTCTGAATGTGCCGCAGTTGCTGGAGCGGATGCGGCGGGCGGTGGATGAACAACTGTGGCAGACCGGCGGGGTGCCTCAAGCAATTTATTCCCGCGCGAAAAGTGCGTGGGCGCGGCGGCAAGATGGTCAACCGCGAGCGGGCGATGTGATCTGGCTGGGGCTGGCGGATTGGCTGGTGTTTCCGGCTATCCGGAAAAAGATGATTGGTAGAAACCTGAAGGCGCTGATCTGCGGCTCCGCGCCGCTGAGCCCGGAGACACAGCTCTATTTCATGATGCTGGGAATTTCTGTGCTGCAGGTCTACGGGCTGACGGAGACGACCGCGATCTGCACAATGGATGACCCAAGCCGGGTCGAAATGGGACGAGTGGGGCCGGCGATCGCAGGCATGGAAATGAAGTTGGGAGAGTATGACGAAATATTGGTGCGCGGGCCGAATGTTTTTCCGGGTTACTGGAACCGGCCGGAGCAAACCGCAGAGGCTTTGAGCGGCGGATGGTTCCATACTGGCGATCAGGGCGAGGTGAACGCTGCGGGGAACTGGCGGATTTCGGGCCGGATCAAGAACCTGATTGTATTGGGATCGGGGCACAAGATTTCTCCGGAGCCCGTCGAGATCGCAATCGCGAAGAATTTGCCAGCGGCGCAGCAAGTAGTCATTGTGGGGAACGGGCGGGGATATTTGTCGGCAATCGTGACCGGGAGTGTGACGCCGGAACATGTGCAAGCAGCGTTGGATGTGGTGAATTCTGAGTTGCCGCATTACAAGCAGGTGCGGGCGTTTATTACGCGAGGGGAAGCGTTCTCGATTGAGAGTGGCACGTTGACCGTGAACGGAAAGTTGAAGCGTGACGTCATCTCCTCGAGTCTGAAGAACGAGATCGAAGAGATGTACCGGGTGAAGCAGGCGGTGTAGTGGATCAACAAATGCCGGGAACCACGAAAGAAGACAAGAAGAACGAGCGAGCCGCGGAACTGAAACGGACAAGGCAGGATGCCGGCAGTTCCTTGTCCTGGACTTTTGCCGATGGCGTGATTGAACTGGCGCTACACCGGGAGCCCTGCAACGAGCTGGGATCGATGTCGCTCGATGAGTTAGAGAAATTTGCAGCGGCTTTGGAGAGCATGCAGACCGAGGCGCACGCTCTCATTATTTATAGCGAGATGAAGCCGGGGTTCTGTGCGGGAGCGGATTTGCGCGAGCTATATCGGCGCTCGAAGACCTTGAGGACGGCTGAAGCCGTGCAGGGTGTGCGTGATTTTCTGGAGCGCATTCATCGCGTGTTGAATCTGATTGATGCGGCACCCCTCACTACGATTGCGGCGGTGCATGGAGTGACATTCGGAGGGGGATTTGAGCTGGCGCTGGCCTGCGATTTGATCATTGCGGACAAGATGGCGCGGTTCTGTTTTCCGGAGCTGAGACTGGGGTTAATTCCGGGTTTCGGCGGAATTCCACGGCTGAAGCGGGATTTGGGCAATGCGGTGGTTAGAGATTTGATACTGACCGGGCGCAGCTTCAATGCGACGAAGGCGCAGCAGATCGGGCTGGTAAGCCAGGTAGTGGGCGAAGGCGAGGCGTTACGGGCGGCGCGGGCTACGGCGACGCAGTTGGGGAAGTTTGATCGAGCGACCGCGGAGGCGGCGAAAAAGTTTATCAAGCCGATCCCGCATGAAGAACTGCGCCGCGAGATCGATATTTTCTGCGAACTATTTGCGCGCCCCGCGGTACAGGCTGGGTTGAAGAAGTTCACCGAGAGCACGGATGCGCAGCCATACTTGCCCTGAGGAGCATGGAGAGCGAATGGCGAGGACCGACTAGATGGAGGTCCTTCGCTTCGCTCAGGATGACAAGCATTTGATGACAAAGCATTTATGAATACTGCCGACCAGACGCTCGATGAAATTCTGAATCTGGCCGCGACTCACTTCAAGGTGTCGCGGGAAAAGCTTGATCCGGACGACGACTTCTTCAAGACCCTTGGGATTGACAGCTTGCAGACGCTTGATCTGTTGACCAAGCTGGAGAATCATTTCCGCGTGGAGCTTCCGGATTACGAGTTGCAGGGAGTGTCTGACTTTCGCACCCTGGCGGAGAAAATTCAGGCGCGGCTCTAGCGTTACGTATTGATGTCATTGCTGACTGCAAATGATGCCCTGGGCGCAGGTTGTTAATCAACGATCACCAATCTACAATCAGCAATTCTCCTATGCTTGATCTCCAAAAATATAGCTGCCTGGGGGCAGCATTGCGCGATGCGCTGGATCGCTTTTCCGGCGAGACCTGCCTGATTGAGGCGGACCGCGACCGGGAAAAGACGTTGCTCACCTACTCCGACTTTAAGGAAACTCAGCTTGCCGCTGGCGCGAGCGCTGGAGGATGCGGATTTCGATGCTGGAGATCGCGCCGCCATCCTGATGACAAATCAGTCAAAGTGGCTGATTTCGGCTTACGCAATTTTCTACAGCGGCGGCGTCCTGGTGCCTCTGGACTACAAGCTCACCGCTGCCGAACAACTGCAGCTACTTGAGCACTCGAAGGCCAAAGTGCTGGTCGTGGAGTATTACCTTTGGCGGGCGATCACGCAATCGCCGGAGTTTTCCAATATCAAGACGAAGCTGGTGCTGGTGTCGGAGTCGCCGCTGGGAGCGGACCTGGCAGGGGGATTCCGATGGGAGGATTTCAAACGCAAGGGTTTGCCCGATTTCGTCATGCGGCGGCGGGAAGACATAGCGTGCATCGTGTATTCGTCGGGCACGGGAGGACGGCCGAAGGGATGCGTGCTGACGCACGAAAATTATCTGGAGCAGTGCCGGGCGTTGACCTCGTGGTATCCATTCTGGCCTGGGGTTCGGTATTTGAGCATTCTGCCGACGAACCACGCGATTGATTTCATGGTGGGATTTATCGGGCCGTTCGTGTGCGGTGCGTGTGTGGTGCACTTGCGGACCCTGCGCCCGGAATTCGTGCGCGATGCATTTGTGCGCTACCGGATCACGTATGTGGCTCTGGTGCCGATGATCGTGAAGAACCTGGAGCGAGGTTTGCGAGCGAAATTCGACGAGTTGCCGGCGTGGAAACGCGCGATCTTGAATCGAATGATTGGGCTGAACAAAATTCTGACGCGACGCAAACCGCTGGTGAGGGTTAGCCGTGCGCTGCTGCCGCAGGTGCATCAGGCATTTGGCGGAGAGTTGCTCGCGCTGATCACTGGCGGGGCTTTCATGGAGCCTTCGACCATGCAGTTTTTTTACGACCTGGGAATTCCGGTGGTCAACGGTTACGGGCTGACCGAAGCGGGCACGGCGCTGACTTTGAACGATCTGAAACCGTTTCGCGCGGACACCGTGGGCAAGCCGCTGCCGGGCGTGGAACTGCGGGTGCTGAGTCCGAATGAAGAGGGAATTGGGGAAATTGCGGCGAAGAGCAAGACGGTAATGTCGCATTATCTGGATGATCCCGAGTTGACGGTGGAGACCATTGTCGATGGATGGCTGCTGACGGGCGATTTGGGGCGCTTTGACAAAAGCGGGCACCTGCAGCTTTTCGGCCGGAAGAAGAACATGATCGTCACCGAAGGTGGGAAGAATGTTTATCCCGAGGATATTGAAACGGTTTTCGATGGACTGCCGGTGAAGGAATACTGCGTATTCGCGGCGAACTATGTGTGGCCACAAAAGGAATTAGGGCGGGAGATGCTGGTGATGGCGCTGCGGTTGGAGCAGAATCAGCGCTTCGACAGCACGCTGCTGGGAGAAATCGTAAGCCGCAACCGGCGACTGCCGGACTTCAAGCGCGTAGGCGGATATTTGGTCTGGGAAAAGGACTTTCCGACGGACGGCGTCGATGAAGGTCAAGCGGGAAGCGCTGGCGGAGGAAATGCGAAGAACGCTGGAGCGGGGAGCGGTGGTGGGGCTGTGAATGAGCGCGGATCGTATCTGGCGATCGTGAATCCTGCGGCGGGCGGCGGGCGAAGCCGCAAGATGCTGGGCTCGGCGCTTGAGCGGTTGCGAGCGGGCAGGATTGCGGTTGATGTCGTGGAGACGCGGGTCGCGGGGGACGCCACGCGGTTAGCACGCGAGGCTTACGGGCGGGGACGGCGGCATTTCATTGCCGTGGGTGGAGACGGGACTTCGTATGAAGTCGTGAACGGGCTTTTTCCGGAAGCCAGCGCGGACATTCGCTACACCGCACGCGGGGCGGGCGAGGGCGCCCGCCCCACACTGGGCTTCTTGCCGCTGGGGACGGGAAATTCCTTTCTGCGAGATTTCAGCGACCGTGGGGTCGAGTACGCGATCGAGTCACTGGTTGCGGGGCGAACGCAAGCTTGCGATGTGCTGCGGTTGAGGCATCGTGCGGGAGTGATCCACTACATTAATCTGCTGAGTGTAGGATTTCCGGCCGACGTAGCGAACCTGCGGGCGCGACGTTTCAGCCGACAGGGAGAGTTGGGATATGTCATTTCGATTTTTCTGGGGCTGGCTCGCTTGCAGAGGCGGCCGTTTCCGGTGCGAGTGGAAGGGGAAACGAAATTTGACCGGCGTCGCTGTCTTATTCCTCACTTTCAACAACAGCAAGTTTACCGGCGGGACGATGATGATTGCGCCGAAGGCCGAAGTGAACAGCGGGCTGATTGAATATGTCCGCTGGGGCGCGATTGGGCGGCTGGGGCTGATCCGGAATCTGCCGAAGCTTTACGATGGCACGCACATTGAGCATCCCTTGGCCGAGCGAAAAGCCGTGACGCGCGTGGAATTTGATCTGGATGCTCCTGTGGATCTGATGGTCGATGGCGAAGTACTGACGCTGCATTGCGAGGAGTTGGATGTTTTGCCGGGAGTGTTGGACGTGGTCGCGTAGACGCGGGAACATTGCATCAGACTGTTATGCGCGAAGGCCGTGATATAAAAAGAACCATGTCTGAAGAGAGGCGAAAGCGGCAGCAAGAGCGGGCGGGCACACCGGAGACGAATCCGCAGTCGCGGAAGAAATCTGATCTGGGGCGGTATTGCAGTGCTTTTTGTGGCGGCTTACGCCGCGGGTTGGGAATACAAGAACCACCACTACGATGGGTTCGCGAAATGTCTGGCGGCGAAACAGACGAAGATGTACGGGCTGTATTGGTGTCCGCATTGCGCCGAGCAAAAGGAGATGTTTGGGAAAGCGTTTCAGTATGTGCCTTACGTGGAATGCGCAATCAAAGGCTCGAATCAATTGACGCCGGCGTGCACCGCGGCTGGAGTGAAGTTATTTCCAAGCTGGCAGTTTGGGGCAGAGTCAGCCGATGGAAGGCGTCTTACCCATGCAGGAATTGAGTGATAAAACTGGGTGCAATTTGCCGTGAGTGCGACCGAAATAATCGACGGGCTGATGCGACGCAATTCCAGCAAAGGACAATCGGACGCTGTTTCTGGCGATTGCGCGTTCTAGCCGATAGCAGGTGTGGCGGTTTCGGCGGTGTCGCTACAGCGGCATTATGCGAAGTCGGCGACGGCGTTCTGCGAGGTTGGAGAGAAGATTCAATTGCGACATTGTGAACCGGAGTGAGTATTCGAGTGTGATGGGAATTCCGGTGGCGGGGATCGGGGTGGTGGGCTACGGAGTACTCTTGGCGCTGGCGACGTGTCTATCGATCACGGGCCGAGACGCCATTGCGGTTGCTGGCGGCGGCTGTGGCGGGACTGGGTTTTGCGCTCTATCTCACGTATGTTGAGGGGTATGTGCTGGATACCTGGTGCATTTTGTGTTTGAGTTCGCTGGGGCTGATCGCGATGATTACGGTACTGGCAGGAGTGGTGAAGGCTGCGCCTATAGGTGATCCAGTACCTCGGGGCTAAAGCGTGCCTGACTTGGCTTCGATCGCAACGCTGAAGTGCTGCGCCACCCAAAACGACGAACTCTTCTGATGGGAAAAATCCAGAAAATCAAGAGCGGAGCCGGGGCGGTTGCTGAGGTCATCCGCGCCACCGGAGCGGCTGGTGATCTGCGTCTGCACACGGATTCCGTAGCCGCATCTTCCGGAACACGCGTTTCCTGCGGGTATGGTTGCCTCCGGGTTATGACGATGCCGAGAACGCGGGCCGGCATTATCCGGTGCTGTATTTGAATGACGGGCAGAATCTGTTCGAGCCGGCGACGGCGTTCGCCGGAGTCGAGTGGCAAGTGGATGAGACGGCGGATCGCTTGATCCGCGAGGGTGCCGTGCCGCCCTGATTTTTGTGGGCATGGATAACACGGGCAAAGAACGAATTCGCGAATACATGCCATACCGGTCGATGCATCCGAGGATGCTGCGGGTGCAGGGTCGGTATTATCCGGATTTCCTGATGAAAGAAGTGATGCCGTTTGTGGAGCACAATTACCGCGTAGCAACGGCCCGGAGAATACCGGGCTGGGGGATCGTCTCTGGGAGGGCTGATCGCGTTGTACACCGCGATGGCGCGGCCGGGAGTGATTGGACGGTTGCTGCTGGAGAGTCCGTCGCTGTGGGCGTCGGGGCGGCAGATTATCAAAGAGAGCCGATCGGTGAGAATTTGGCCAGAGCGAATATTTCTGGCAGTGGGAACTGCCGAGGCGGGAAGCGCAGAGCGGAGCCGAAGCGTGGTGGACGATGTGCGGGAATTGGCGGCGATCATGCGGCGGGCTGTGCTGAGTGAGAGCCGGTTGCGGCTCGTGATCAAGGATGGCGCCGGCCACAACGAGGCAGCGTGGGCCGAGCGATTTCCTGAGGCGTTGCGGTTTTTGTTCGGGCAATAGATCGTCCATCAAAGAGAAGTCGGAACCAGAACAGATTTCCTGCTCAGGCTCCAGATCCCATATAAGAGAGCGGCCATCAGGGGACGGAAAGCTGCAAGTGTGTCCAGCGTGCGAGCGGGCCGAGCAGCGGGAGCAGGAAGGCCAGATACAGAAGAGTTTGAAGCTGAGCGTGGCATAGCTGTCGGGGTGAGTGGCGAGCCAATCGGCGAGCAGCAGGAATGCGGGCGCGAGTATGACAAGGTCATAGACAGTCAGATGCGGAGCGAGCAGAACGGTAGCCAGCAGCAATGCCGAATAGCGCAACGACAAAGAAAGCCTGCTTCGCCAACAAGCCGCAGTCAAGGCCGCTATCAGGAGTGCGGTCGCGACGTACAACGCGAACGAGAGCCGCGGGCGAAGGGATGAGCATGGTCCAGAAGGTGCGCAGGGAATGAGTTTGATAGAGTCTGGGTTCAAGCAGAGAAAGCTGGCTTGGTATGTTGCGGAGTGTGGCTATCCAGGCACGAAGCGAGCCGGGGCCGTAGTACAGCCAGGCTGTGGCAAGCTGGGCCGTGGATGAAAGAATCGCCCCGGCGATCATCTTCCAGTTGAGAGTAACGACAAAGACAAGCGCCGCGGCCAAGGCTAGTTGGGGTTTGAAGATAAGAAATCCGAGAGCCAGGCCTGCGAGGAATTCTCGCTGGGCGCGCAGGGCAAAGAACGCGGCAGTGAAACAGGCCAGAGCCAAAGCGGAAGTTTGTCCCCAGGCAATGAGATGCCAGAAAGCTGGGAAAGCCAAAACCAGAATCACGACGGTGAGTTCATGTTCGCGCAGGTTGGGGCAGGCGCGCCAGAAAGCATAGCAGCACACACCGTAAAGGAGAGCGCTCAGGGTGAGCCAGAGGGCCAGCGCGACAGGATAAGACAGGCGGGCGAAGGGCGCGAAGAAGAGCGAAACCTGCGGCGGATAAAGCGGCAAATAGCGGATGCCAGCAGCGGCCGGGAACGCGTTCGGCCGCGAGTTCCGACTGCGCCTTCATGTTGTACAGATCTGCGCCGCGGTGAGCGAGAGCGAGTGACCCGAGAGTGTAGAAATGCAAGAAAGTCAGTGCCCTTGAGATTGCCGGCTCGGTCAAGCAGGCCGGGCGCAGCCATGTTCCACAGATAAACAGACCAGAGGCAGAGCGCGAGGATCAGACCGTGTATCCGCAAGCGCCTGGCGGTGAACCATTTCGCAGAGGTGGAGAGATCAGTCATCTTTGCCCTATATATTTGCAGTCCGCGATGCTGACGAGATGGGAACCTCATTCGTGGCTGACGTGGAAGAGAGCGCGTTGGCGAGAAGGAACAGAAGGCCGAGAACCGCGAAGGGAAGTAAGAGACTGACATAGAGTGGACCGAGCCTGAAGTTCATGAGCCAAGCCCGCGCTGGCACCAGCAAAGCAACCATCACAACTGGAGCGAGCAGCCAGGGAAGAAGCGCAATCCCTGCAAGCAACGAGATCACGACGCGAGAGAGAATACCCCGCGACCAAAGCTTCGTCCAGTGACGAAGTATGAGCAGGACTGCAGGCAACAGTAAGAGATGATTGTAGGGCGATAGTGCTGTCGGGATAATCAGAACTGCCAGCGTTGACACGAAGGCGAGGGCGAGTATGAAGTAAGGGAACTCGCAGGTTGGCGGGCACCCTCCAGCAATACAGCGCCGTCCCAACCAGGCCGCCGAGAGCGACTGGCCAGACCCAGGAGGGTGGTAAGAACACGCTGATCAACGGGGCGGGGGCGGCATTCTTCGCATAAGTGGCGAGGATGCCAGGATAACGAAAGACCCAACCCGGAACCAGGCACTCCGAAGCCACAATGAGCACCACAAGTGCTGTAGCAAATCCCTGCAGGAGAGGCCATCTCCGTCGCCAGTCCCCTGTGGTCCACACTGCGAACCAGCAAATCGCAAACAGCGACATAGGCGGCTTGATCGTGGCAAGAGCCAATAGCATTCCAGCTAGAAATAAATGCCCAGCAACGACAGCAGCGACTGAGCCCGACAGAAGGGCCGCGACCAACAAACCAAACTGCAACAGACTCAATCCCTGCAACACCGGGACGCTGCAAAACACCATGGCAAAAAGCGTGACCCGAGCGAATAGAGATAAACGACAAGGGATTACAGATAACCAGAGCGCCAGGCTAAGGCCGGTCACGGCGGCGAGCAGCCACCAGAAAACAATCTGCGCAGAGTGAAACGGCAAGCCGATTATAGGTGTGACGAAGAGAATGGCATACAGAGGATAGCTAAACCGTTGCTCCTTTCCATCATATGCGAGTTGAATCTCTCGTGTGACCTCGGCACTGTAAGGATCACGATGATGAAGCAAGGCCTCCCGGGCTCCGTACCATCGCGGGTATAGATTTGTAAGAGCCCGACCTCTAATTAAGCTTGGGTCATTCATCCTTGCCGCATCGGTTTCGGGCAAGCGTGTCCAATAACACGCCAAGCTGGCACCACAGAGCAATAACAGGAATAGAACGGGTTGTTTCAGTGGCGGGCTGGCAGGCATGGTGCTCGAGGAAAGACTCGACCTCCGTTTTGGAGAGCTAGTGGCTCGATAGGTTGGAGTAGGGTAGCAGGTGTGGCAATGGATTGTCGGGTTCAAGAAGCCAGATTGTTCTGTCGCGGAAATACTGCAGCAACTCCTGGTTCCCGCCTTCGCCCATATCGCGCGCCCAGACTACTTTAGCGTCGTCAATATCCGCGTCGTTGTAGACCCACTCACGATGCACATCGTGCTTTGACCCATACGCAACAATAACAAGTTGTCGGCCGGGAACCTGCTTTAACTGGCGCAGCATTGCCGCTCGCTCCAGGTTGCCGCGCGGCCACGCAGGTTCAATCCCAGTATGAGTGAGTACTGATGACACTCGCAGAAGAATCATGGCGCAGGCCAGCACAGGGATCGCCCGCACCAAGGCTCGTCCTACCGGGCGGTGAGCGGGAGACCATTGCCACAGGTAACGCATACCCTGCACCAGCAACAAATACAGAGCGCCTAGGGCTGGAGCGAAGTAGTGAGGAAGCGTCCAGGCTGGACCGAAAATGCGACCAACATGGCAGCGCATATGAGAAGCGGAAGACGCATCTTGCGCTGGCGAACAACGGCAGGAAACGCCAGCAGAGACAGGGTGAGAAGCGGACCCAGATAAAACTGCCACCAGGAGATGAACTTTTCCGCTCCGCGACGCACATAGCCGGTGAAGGTGCGGTTGCGCTCGAACTCGCCGAGCTCCCAACGATAGAAATCCCGCATTACCGCGTGGTGATATTCGGGCTCGGGGCGCGGTGTCTGCCAGATGAAGTAGGGAGCGGTGGCGTAGGTGTCCCGATTCGTCTGATAGGCCATGCGAAAAGGACTGCCAGTTACGCGGTGGTAGTAGTAGCCGGTGCCAACAGCGGCGACGAGCAAAACACCGAAGATGGGCACAACGACTCGCGGCACGGATCGGCTGAACGCGGGGCGATTCCTGCCTGCGAGCCAGAAAAGCATCGAGACAGCGACAGGAATGGCGAAGACCAACCCTTCATAGGGGCGGCTGTTGGCAAGAATCGCGAGGCCCAGCCCCATCAACAGAGCATCGCCGACGCGGAGACGCCGGCGCAGACGCGGCCACGCTCCAAGGACGAGCGCGCCGCCGAGAGCTGCCACGGAAGCGCACCAGTATCGTATTCATCCAGTAGCTCATGATGCCGAGCCGGAGCACCGCGAGTGCCGCTCCGAGCAAGGCCCACGGCGGTGGCAGCCAGCCTTGCAGCATCCAGCACAACGCGGAACACATGAGCGCGGTCACGAGTATCTGTCCGATCCAGACGTGTCCCAGTCGTTGGCCGGCAGCTAGCACCAGTCCTTGTGCCGGGGGATACATCGACATATAAGTCGGCTGTTCGATGATGTGGAAACTTTCGAAATGGATCCACATGGGATGCAGGGGGTTGGTGAGCCGACCATGAGCAAAGGTGTCGGCGGCAAGAAGATAGCTAAATTCGTCGTTGAAGCGAGGCTCGGGGATGCCGAGGATGGGAATGAGTGCGACGCGAACTGCCATCACTCCGAGACCCACGAGGATCACGAAGAGGCCCTGTCGCCGAGACAGACGGGCGAGGGTGCGCTCTAGAGAAAGAAAAACCGGGGCCTGAACTCGAGCGGAGTTACTTCGAGACGAGATGAGAATCAATCCACCGGTGACCGTCAGCAGGAGGAGTTCGAGAAGCGTCACTAACCACGGAGCGAGCCGCAGGTAAAGGTTGTGCATCGCGAGAGAAAGCCGAGCATCACTTCACGGGAAAAACCAGATTATCATCAAATGCAGATCGACTCACCGGAGAAATCGTTTATAAAAGGGACGGGCAGCGATCGGTCTGTATGGTCAAATAGGATGTGAATGATGATGATGCGAAATCCGCGAATAAGGTAGCGAACGTGAAACAAAAAGAGGTGTAATCGGAATTCTCACAGGAGGCGGCGATGTGCCCGGGCCTGAACCCCGCCATCCGCGCCGTAACCATCCGCGCCATGCGTGAAGGCTGCCAGGTGATCGGCATCCGCCGGGGTTGGGCTGGGCTGGTCGACATCGTCCGCGACAAAGACTACGACAACAGCGAGAACTTTCAGACGCTGTCGGAAGATCTGGTCAACCGCACCGGCCGCACCGGCGGCACGTTCCTGCACACCTCACGCACCAACCCCAGCAGCGTGGAGAAATCCCGCGTCCCCGCTCACCTGCAGGAGCTTATAACGCCGAGAAGAACGATCTGACCGCGGAAGTTCTGAAAAATCTGGATTGGCTCGGCATCGACTACCTCATCCCGATTGGCGGCGATGACACGCTGAGCTATGGCGTTCGCCTTTATCAGGAAGGCGTGAAAGTGGTCGCAATTCCCAAGACCATGGACAACGACGTTCCCGGCACCGACTACTGCATCGGCTTCAGCACCTGCGTAACGCGCACCATCTGCCATGACCAACAGCCTGCGCACCAGCGCCGGTTCGCACGAACGATTCATGGTGCTTGAAGTCTTCGGACGTTATGCCGGCTTCACTGCCATGCTGCCCACCATGGCCGGAGCCGCGCACCGCTGCGTGATTCCGGAGCACAAATTCGACATCGAGCGGCTTACCGAATTATTGGTTTCTGACCGGCAGAAGAACCCCAGCCACTACTCCGTCGTCCTGGTTTCAGAGGGAGCGATGTTCCAAGGGGGGGAAATGGTCTTCGAAGGGGAGACCGCTGACGCCTTCGGCCACAAGAAACTTGGCGGAATCGGGGACCTGGTGTCGGAGAAACTGAAGGAGCTTTCCCCAAAGTACAACAAAGGCAAAAGCATCAATACCCTCACTCAAAAACTCGGCTACCTGGTGCGTTGCGGCGATCCCGACGCCATTGACTCGATCGTGCCCATGGCCTATGGCAACCTCGCCTTCGACTTGCTTCTGGGCAAGATCCACGGCACGGCTTGTGGTTCTCAGGAATGGCCGCTACGACAACATGCCCATCGACACGGTTACTTCCTCGAAGAAAAGTTGTCAACGTCAAAGAGCATTACAATGTCGACCGCCTTCGGCCCCACTACAAGAGCTTTGAAATGAAGCCGCTTTTCATCATGACCAGCGAATGGGATAGTCGTCATTCGGAAGCATATTCTTGCGCGGCAGCATACCGATCACTGGATTGAAACTGAGTACCGGACTGAAGAGAATGAATAAGACTCTCGCAATTCTGGGGTGGGGAGCGATTGCGGTGCTCGGCGCGGTGGCGGTGGGCTCGGTGGCCCTGCATCGGGGGAGCCCATCAACGCACTTTGGCTGGTAGCGGCGGCGACTTGCTGCTATGCGCTAGGGTACCGGTTCTACAGCAAGTTCATCGCGGTTAAGATTCTCGCGCTGGATGGCCTGCGCGCGACTCCGGCAGAGCGACTGGAGAACGGCCGCGATTTTCTCGTCACCAATAAGTGGGTGGTGTTTGGACATCACTTCGCGGCGATCGCGGGCCCGGGACCGCTGGTGGGGCCGGTGCTGGCGGCGCAATTTGGCTATCTTCCGGGGACGATGTGGGTGCTGGCCGGCGCGGTATTTGCCGGCTGTGTACAGGACTTCGTAATTCTTCTTTTCTCCGTGCGGCGCGACGGCAAATCGCTGACCGCAATGGCCAGGGACGAGATCGGGCGCGTCGGGGGATTCGTCGCTTATGTGGCCGTGATCGCAATTCTGATTATTTTGCTCGGAGTGTGCGCGCTGATCGTGGTGAACGCGCTGAAGTCGAGTCCTTGGGGCACGTTCACGATCGCGATGACCATGCCGATCGCGCTGCTGATGGGCGTGTATTTGCGTCGGATTCGGCCAGGGAAAGTGCTGGAGGTATCGGCGCTGGGATTTGTTCTGGTGCTGGCAGCAATCTGGGGCGGGCAATATGTCTCGCAGAATGCGCCGCTGGCGCGGGTTTTCACGCTGAGCGCGCCGACGCTGGCGATTCTCATTATGGTTTATGGTTTTGCCGCCTCCGCATTGCCGGTATGGCTGCTGCTCGCGCCGCGCGACTATCTCAGCACGTTCGTGAAGCTGGGGACGATCGCGCTTGCTAGGGTGTGGGGATCGTGGCGCTGCATCCCACGCTGCACATGCCGGCGCTGACCCGCTTTGTCGATGGTACGGGTCCGGTGTTTGCGGGGAAGATATTTCCGTTCGCCTTCATCACCATCGCTTGCGGAGCGATCAGCGGATTTCACGCTCTTATCTCAAGCGGAACGACTCCGAAGCTGATTGCGCGCGAGACCGAGACGCGCATGGTGGGATATGGCGCAATGATGTGCGGAGTCCGCGGTCGCGGTGATGGCGATTATCGCGGCTTGCGTGATGCAGCCGGGGATATACTTCGCCATCAACAGTCCAGCGGGCATCGTCGGGCAAGCGCCCACGGCGGCGGCAGCGACTATTTCCAGTTGGGGCTTTCCCGTAACCGCGGCCGATATGGCAGGCGCTGGCGCACGCGGTCGGCGAGCAGACGCTTTACAACCGGACCGGCGGAGCGCCTGCATTTGCCGTGGGCATGGCGCACATTTTCTCGCACAGCCTGGGCGGCGAGACTTTGATGGCGCTGTGGTACCACTTCGCTCATCATGTTTGAAGCGCTGTTCATATTGACGTTCTTGATGCAGGCACGCGAGTGGCGCGCTTCATGGTGCAGGATGCGCTCGGGCATGTGTACAAACCGCTGGGGCGGACCAGTTGGTATCCCTCGATTCTTGCGACCAGCGCCCTGATCGTCGCGGCCTGGGGATATTTCTTGTGGCAGGGCGTGAAGGATCCTCTGGGCGGGATCAATTCTTTGTGGCCGCTGTTTGGCATTTCGAATCAGCTGCTGGCGACGGTGGCGCTCTGCGTAGCTACGACGATCATCATCAAGATGCATCGCGCGAAATACGCGGCGGTAACGCTGCTACCGCTGGCATGGCTGGTTGCGGTGACGTTTACAGCGTCGTGGCAGAAGATTTTCGACCCGAATCCGCGCGTGGGGTTTCTGGCGCAGGCGAAGGCACTGGCTGTCGGTCCGGTCAACCAGCGCGACGGCGCGGCTGATCTTCAACAACCGGCTGGATGCCGCGGTAACGGGCTGTTCTGGTCGTGATGGTGACGCTCGTGCTGGTGGAATCGCTGCGGCAGTGGATGGGAATTCTGAGTGGAGCGAGAGAAGCGCACGTCAAAGAATCGCCATTCGTCAGGACGCGACTGGCGGAGGAGCAGGGATGAAGCGGATCATTTCCGTCTGCCGAATTTTCGTGCGATACTCTGCGGGAGATTTTTGATGAAGCCGCGTACGCGCGGTTTTTGACTCGCGCGGGATCGTACCGTCGCGCCACTCGTATGCGGCCTTTCGGCTGGAAGTTCGAAGAGGCCAAAGCTGCGGCGGCCGAAGTGTTGTTAGATTGCCGCTTGTTAACTTGAACGAATCTCCTCTCTAGGATACTGCACCGTTTCCGCGATACACTGCACTCACATGCGAGTCCTTGGCATCGATTGCGGCGGGGAATACACCGGCTTCGGCATCGTGGAGATGCATTCCGGTGGGCGAGTTAGTGTGCCTGACATGCGGGGCGATCAAGCTTTCGCCGAGGGAACCGCTGGCGCGGCGGTTGTCGCGCATCTACGACGAGCTAGGCGTGCTCATTTTGGAGCATCATCCCGATGAAGTGGCGATTGAAGGAATTTTCTATGCGCTGAATGTGAAGTCGGCATTGAAGCTGGGCCAGGTGCGGGGAGTAGCCATGCTGGCGGCGGCCGCGGCGGGGCTGGAGGTTGCGGAATATTCGCCGCTGACGATCAAGTCGTCGGTGGTGGGATATGGGCGGGCCGAGAAACAGCAGGTGCAGCACATGGTGACGCGCTTGCTTGGACTTGGCCGAGGCTCCAGAGCCGATGGATGCGTCGGACGCGCTGGCCATCGCGATCTGCCATCTGCATACCGCAGGCACGCTGGAAGGCAGAGGGCTGCGGCGCGGTGATGATGCGGGCTTATGCTATGCGCCTTTTAAATGCGTAGCATTTCCATCCGACACGTGGCTGGCAATGGGGCTTCTGGCGCGTGGCTGCGCAGTTGATGTCGCAGCAGCGCGGCTTCCACCCCGGTGGTTACCTTTACCTTCGACTTTCCCCAGTCCGATCCTGAGCACTACTCGATCGCGGTCGATGCCACCGGACACGCGCATTTACGAGTGCACGGGGAGGATAACGGAAGATTCCGAAGATCAAACATACCGGACGGAATTTGAAGTTTCGGCGGGAATCGTCAGCGGATCTTCGAATTGGCAAAACAGGCACAGTATTTCGCGGGCAAGATTGATTCCGGCAATCGCAAGCTGGCCTTTACGGGTGACGAAAATCCTGAGCTATCAGGATGGCCACGTTCTTCTTACTGCGAAATACAACTATTCGAATACGGCCGCGGTGCAGCAGTTGACGGTGCTTTTCCAGAACATTGCGGGCACGCTGGAATATGGCCACCGGCTGCCTACTACCATCGCTATCAGAAGCTGGCGCTGGACGAGGAATTGAAGCACATGGAAGCCCAGGCCAAGAACGACGAACTAAGCGAGATACAAGGTGTCGCGCCGGTGCTGCGGGAGATTGTTGAGGATAGCTCGGTGATCAACGTGGTGCGAGCGCGGGCCAAAGAAATAATCGAGATGGGAATCCGCGCCACGGGCGATGGCAAACTCTTGCATCGATCAAGACTAACAATCGCTGCGACAGTTTTCAATTCGCCCGCTAACGAACGACTATGCCAGCGTAGCCAACGACCATATCGCGGTCGCCGGAGACATCACCCGAGGTCGCGTATTTCACCAACTTGGCCGAAGTTGCGCCGAGCTTCTTCGCCGCCGTCAACATCGCGACCGCCGGACCGAAGCCGCACATGCTGATGTGCTGTTGCGTGACCACGTCGTAGAGGGCGCGGGCGTCGAGGCGCAGAATCGGTTCGATCGCGCGGTGATCCTTCACGCGTGTGATGGCGTCAGATTCGTAATGATTCATGTCGCTCGAGGCGACGATCAGGACTGGAACTGTCTTGCGCCGCAATCACGTCCGCAATCGCGTTCCCCAGTTCCTCAAGGACTTCAAATTGCCCGTGCCCAGCGCGATGGGAACGAACCTCAGCTGAGGTTGGCGCATCTTGCAGAAAAGGCAACTCGACTTCAGCGGCATGCTCACTGCGATGGGCGGATGAATCTTCCTGCAGAGCGGAGCACCGCTGCTTGAGTGCAGCCGCGAACGCGCTGTCGATGGGAACATTGCCCAGCGGAGTCTCCCATGCGCCTTCGCTGACGATCGCGAGGGCACGGCCCACGCCGGTGTGGTTCGGGCACAGCACCAGGCAGAGTTCGGGAATCTCAAATGCCAGCAAACACAGCGCCAGCCACGTGGCCGGAGTACATGTAGCCCGCGTGGGGAACGATGCAGCCGAAGCGCGAACCGATTTCTGCTCGGAAGTCTGCGAGAGATAAGTCGCGAACTTCTTCGCGTAGAGCTTTTTCGATCGCGGGGATAGAAGCGTCCGGCGACCGCCGGATGGCGAATCGGGGTCGGCGGGTCGTCGAGCATCTGTCAGGTCATACGAGCGAACTACTTCACCGGCAGTGGAAGAGCCGCCATCCAGCAAGACAGCGCCTGACTCAGATTATGCTACGAGCCGATCGCTGGTTGTCGCGCAAGGCACGAAACAGCGCAGCGCTTTCTTCCAGAGTCAAAGTCTCAGCGCGGGCGGCAGGTTTCACTCCGGCCTGGGCAGAGCGCGGCGCGCAGAGCAAGGTTCCGGATAATTGGACTTTAGATTGTTCCACAGGGTCTTGCGCTTCTGGCCGAAGGAAAGCTTAAGAAAGTCGATGAAGCCATCTTTCACGAGGCCATCGCCGTCGAGGCCCAGCTCTTTCTGTCGCGGCTCCATGGTGAGGCGCAGCGCGGTGGAATGCACTTTGGGCGGCGGCGCAAACGCGCCGGCGGGCAGGGTAAAGAGTTTCTCCACGCGGGCATAGAGCTGCGCAGTGGCGGAGAGCAGGCCGTAGTCGCGGCTGCCGGGTTTGGCGGCAATGCGATCAGCCACTTCGCGTTGCACCAGGATGACGATGGTCTCAAAATATTTGGAGTAGTCGAACAGGCGCAGCAGAATTTCAGAGGTGATGTAGTAGGGAAGATTGCCGATGACCTTGACCGGCTCAGGTCTGAATTCGATGCCGGGACGGCGCAGGCCGGGCTTGGGGCCGAACAGCGAATCGAAATCGATGGAGAGAATATCGGCCTCGATCACCTCGACATTGGGAAACATTCCGAAGCGCAGGCGAAGCTGTGCGGCCAGCACGCGATCAAGTTCCACGGCAATCAGGCGGCGGACGCGCTTGGCCAGCAGGGAAGTGAGGACGCCGCGTCCGGGGCCGATTTCGAGCACGGTATTTTGCGAAACGTCGCCGAGGGCGTCGACGATTTGCAGGGCGAAACTGTCGCTGGCCAGAAAATGCTGGCCCAACTTGGGCTTGTGTTGCGGACGGCGAGTGGATACGACCTTCGGCACGTTGACCCTCTTTTCCTTGGGCATATAAACTGACTATCGGCCCGCGTGTCATTGCTGCGGGAGGTTCAGTCCCGCAACAGACTATCCATCATAACGTGCGCCCGCAAAAAGCGGGTCTTACCCGGGAGGGTTTCATGCAAATCGCATTCGTGGCGTCGGAAGGTGTGCCGTTTTCAAAAACCGGCGGACTGGCGGACGTGGTGGGCGCATTGCCGCGCGCGCTGGCGCTCCTGGGGCATCAGGTGAGCGTGTACCTGCCTCGTTACCGGCAAACCAAGCTGGCCGATCCGGCGACCGTGGTGCGCAGCATCACCATCCCTTTCGACGACAAATATCGCTTTGCCTCGGTGGTGACGGGCGGAAGCCAATCCGGCGTGCGTTTTTACTTTGTCGATTGTCCCGAGTACTTCGATCGCGACGCGCTTTACGGCACGGCCGCCGGAGATTATCCCGATAATGCCGAGCGCTTCGCGCTCTTTTCCCGCGCTGTGCTGGAAGCGACAAAGATTCTGGGTGTGCCGAATATTTTCCATTGCCACGACTGGCAGTCAGCGCTGGTGCCGGTGCTGCTGCGCACGGTTTATGCGGAGGACCCGGCGTTCCGCGACGTGGGCACGGTATTCACCATCCACAACATGGGCTATCAGGGACTGTTCCCGCCTGAGACTCTTCCATTGCTCATGCTGCCCTGGGATTTGTTCACCATGTCGAAGATGGAATTCTTCGGGCAGGTGAACTTTCTGAAAGGCGCGCTTACCTATTCCGACTACGTCACTACCGTGAGCCGGAAATACAGCCAGGAAATTCAAACCGCGGAATATGGCTTTGGACTGGAAGGGCGTGCTGCGCGACCGCGCCGCCACCGTCACCGGCATTTTGAATGGTGTGGACTACGACGAGTGGAGCCCGCAGATGGATAAGTTCATCGTCGGCGAAATATTCGCCGCAGGATCTGTCGGGCAAAGCGCAGTGCAAGCAGGATCTGCTGGCGGCGTTTGGTGTGAAAAATCGCCGACCAGAAACTGCCGGTGATCGGGATCGTCTCTCGCTTCGCCGCGCAGAAAGGTTTTGACCTCATCGCGCAGATCATGGACCGGCTGGCGCGCGAAGAGATGATCATGGTAGTTCTCGGCTCCGGCGACAAGCAGTATGAAGAAATGTTTGCCCGCCTCAATAAGCAGTTCCCCAACAAGATTGCGTTGAAGGTGGCCTACGACAACGCCATCGCGCACAAGATTGAAGCCGGGTCCGACATGTTCTTAATGCCTTCTAGATATGAACCTTGCGGGCTAAACCAGATCTATAGCTTGAAGTACGGCACGGTGCCGATTGTGCGCGCCACCGGCGGCCTCGACGACACCATCGAGCCCTGGGACGCGCGCTCCGGCAAAGGCACAGGATTCAAGTTCACGGAATACAACGGCGAGTCTTGCTGCTGACCATCAAGCACGCGCTGCTGGCTTTTCGCGATCAGACTTCGTGGCAGGTACTCATGCGCAATGGCATGAACAAAGATTTTTCCTGGAACGCTTCGGCGCGGGAGTATGGGAAGATTTATGAGCGGGTAAAGCAGATGCGGAGCGCGGCGCCGGTGATGGAGAAGGTACTGGTCTAGAGCTCTTGTGTGTGATGTGAAGCCGAAATAGCCGCTCAATGAGTTCTAAGGCGATTTATCGCCAACTAGGAATGTACTGACGGTTTAGCTGTAGATTTCGGTGTCGGGACTGGGACCCGGTCTCCACGTTACCAACAGAATTAGTCCGACCGCTAAGATCGTATCCACCACCCATAAGGGACCGTGAGAGTAATACAAAGCAATCCCCCACATTCCGACTGAGGTCGCACTCGCGAGGCGCATGAGATGCCCGATTTTCCATCGGCTAAAGGGTGTCGACCTCACCGAGGGCCGCTGAGGCCTAGTTGCAGCGCGAGTCACCCTCCGCTGGAATGTGAATCCGACAGCAGCGGACCAGATTGCCCCAACAATCATCAAGAACAGCCTGAAGTTTATTCCTCGACCGGCAGCTTCGAGGCTCCCAAGCACACCAAAATGCAGGAGGAGAATGCACGCGACAAGAAACAGTATGCAGCCGCCTTGGATGAGACGAAGCTGGAGTTCAGGTTTGTCCATTTCTTGATTCTAGCGAAACAGACGAAGCGCCGCAGCGTAACCGCCGTAAACAGGCGACTTCGCTCAACGACCTCGCGCGGCGACGTACGGAGAAACCTCCGCCTGTCGCATACGGCCTCGCGCCTGTTCCCGAGAGCGCTACCCTCGGCTGCTAGAATTCGCTCTATGGCCGCGCCGTCCCACATCCCGGCTTTCGCTCGCACCATCTTCCACGTCGACATGGACGCCTTCTTTGTCTCGGTGGAGGAGTTGTACGATCCGTCGCTGAGAGGCAAGGCTGTTGTCGTCGGAGGGCAGCGCCACGAGCGCGGAGTAGTTTCAGCGGCATCCTACGAAGCTCGCAAGTTCGGAGTACATTCGGCCCTTCCGCTGCGCACTGCGGCAAAGCTTTGCCCACACGCCATTTTTGTCGACGGCCACCCCGAGCGTTACCGCGAGTGCTCGGAAAAAGTCTACAAAGTCCTGCAGGCATTCTCGCCGCAGGTTGAGATGGCCTCGATCGACGAAGCCTACCTGGACATGACGGGAACGGCGCGCCTACACGGCCCGCCCTTGAAGGCCGCCCACAAACTCCATCAGAGGATGAAAGATGAGACGCAGCTGAATTGCTCGATCGGCATTGGATCATCGCGCCTGATTGCAAAGGTTTCGTCCGCGCAAGCCAAGCCCAACGGCGTGTTGTGGATCGTTCCGGGAGAAGAACCCAAATTCCTCGCGCCGCTCGATGTGCGTGCAATTCCCGGCGTCGGCAAGGTGATGGAGAGCCACCTCCACGAACTGGGCATCAAGAAAGTGGGAGATCTGGCACGCCTCGAAGAATCGGAACTCGAAGAACGATTCGGCAAATGGGGCCTCGCGCTGGCGGGCAAAGCGCGCGGAGAAGATGCCGGCGGATGGTTCGACACCGAAGTCGGCACCGACACCGAAGCCAAATCGATCAGCCACGAACACACTTACAACGAAGACACGGCCGACGCGAACCAGCTTGAAGCCACGCTGATGCGGCTTTCCGAGATGGTAGGCCGGCGCTTGCGGGAAGCAAAGCTGCACGCGCGCACCATTCAACTCAAACTCCGCTACAAAGATTTCACCACGATCACGAGAGCTCATACCTTGCCGTCACCAACCCAGCTTGATGGCGAAATCTTTGAGCAGGTGCGCGCGTTGTTCCGCAAGAACTGGAAGCCGGACAGTCAGGTGCGGCTGCTGGGAGTGCAGGCCTCGTCATTCGAGGCACAGGCGGCGCAGATCAATCTACTCGAAGGCGGCCGGCAGCAGCGCTGGAAAGATGCACTGGCTGCCGCCGACCGCCTGCGCGACAAGTTCGGCGAGTCAAGCGTCAAGCTGGCCACCGGGCTGCGCGGGACCTTCCGCGAACGCACCCATGAAAATCCGGCGGGGCTGCCGGGCAAGGGCAAGAAGCAGTAAGTGCCAGTACCCAGTACCCAGTACCCGTCCGAATAGCTAGTCGATACGCCGTCCTCAGATACCAGGTACTAGGTACTGTCAAGAAACGAAGGCCGGGTATCCCGGAAGATGATTCCGGATCCCGGCCTGCGTTTTATTGCAACTTGAGTAGAGCGTTAGTTCGTGCCCGGGGTGGAGTTGGCAGCGGTGGCCGGCGTGGCGCTCGGTGTAGAGGCGCCGTAGCGTGCCAACCGCGGATAGAAGGGCGTGACTTCAAACGGCATCTTGTCACGCGCTGAGGTGATGGCGACCGGAGACGTCTTCACCATTTCCGCCTTGTCGTCCCAGGGATTGATCTTCACGCGTCCGCCAAGCGGGAGCGCCGCAACCTGATCCAGTTTGTTGTTGTCGAGCGCCGGACCTTGTGTCCAGAGCCGACAAGCGGGTGATGGTTCCGCCCGATGCCAGCGGATTGCCCAGGTGCGTGGTCAAAAGAGCGTTGAGCTGAGGAGCGCGGGCTTGCAGCGCCTTCAAGAACAAGCCAACGTTGTCGAGCTTCTGCGCGTAAGGCGAGTTGTTCAGCAGCTCGATCGCCTTCTTGTCGGCTGCGGCTTCTTCTTCCGGAATATGTTTGAATCCCAGATTGTTGTAAGTGGAATCGTCGGAGAACAGCATGCGGTCGTTGAACGCATACTTGCTGCCGAGATTGTGGCCGAGCACGATGTGCGCCAGTTCGTGCGCGAGCACAGCCGCCAGGCTGGCCTCGTCGGGAAGCACGTCGACTAATCCCGCGGCTGATCACGATGGTATTGCCCACGCTGAAGGTTTCAAGCGGCGCGGTGAGCAGCACGCGAGTGCGTACCGGACGCGGCAGGTCGATGTTGTTGGTGACCTCCAGATTGTTGACCACGGTCTGAAGAATGTGGTCGACGTCGCCTTCAGGCGCAAGCAGTCCCGCGCGGGTGAGGCGCTCGATGACGTTATCTTCCGCCTGCTGCTGCCATTGCCGCTCAGCCTGCAGCGGAGAAGCATCCTGCGCCGCGGAGCTTTCATCCTTCACGCTGTCCACACGAATCTGCGTGAGTTCGTCGTCCTTGTCGCCTTTCTTCAGGTCGTAGCCCCAGATGCGGGTCTGCGCCTTGAAGGCCATCTTGTTCTTCACGCCAGCGCTGAAGTCGCCTTCTTCGCTGTAAATGTAGGCGGGAACCCAGTAGCCCGGAATCAGGTTCAGGCGCCAGCTATCCATGTGGAAGAAGAACGAATTCTTCGGCGCCGGAGCGTAGGTGCCATTCAGGCGGACAATGTTGTAGTCCTCGATCTTCCACCCAGACGCGGCCCTGGAATCGTCCCTTCCCGGAATTCTTCTTGGGCGTGACGTCGAACACCAGGCAGCGGACGTCGCCCAGAAATTCGCGGCGGATGTAATGAAAATCGTAGTGCGCGCGGTCAAAGTCGGTGCGGTCGGCATAGACCATCCAGGAAAAGCCCAGAGGCTGGTACTGCACCTTGAAAAGCTTGTTGAAGCCGCCCATCAGGCGCGTCTCCATGCCCTTGTCCTGCTCCTTCAGGTAATCCTTGCGGTCGACCGACTCGCCCATATCCATGCGGCCAAGAAAATAGTGGTCGGCGCTCGGCACCGGACCGAGCTGCGGATCCGCGGTCAGGTTCTGCAGGTAGGTCTCGACCACCGGCGTGCGGGTGGCGAGCGCCTTCATGAGCCCGTGCTCGCGCTCGATGAAGCGATCGACAACCTGATCCATCGTGGTCGGCTGCGGCAGCGCCGACGGAGTCGGCGCCGGA
The DNA here is from genome assembly GCA_963841125.1 of uncultured Acidobacteriaceae bacterium. GTDB lineage: Bacteria > Acidobacteriota > Terriglobia > Terriglobales > Acidobacteriaceae > Sulfotelmatobacter. The sequence continues at coordinate 460,728 of CAWJBH010000007.1, read as the reverse complement.
GCCGTCGACTGCTTCGACTGCGCGTCGCTTGCAGGCCTGCGACGCCGAGCCGACGCCGGTTGCGCGCGCTGACCGTCAGCAGCCGCCGGCGTTGTCGCCGGCTGCGTGGCTGCGGCAGCGTCAGGCTGCGTCGTAGGCTGTGATTCCGCCAGTTGCTGTGCGGCAGCGCTTACCGAAACCAGCAGTGCGGCTGTAAACATCCATTTCCAAGTGCGCATGACTCTTCTCTCCAAGGTTGAAGCGATGTTTCTTTAAGAAACGTTTTGTTCGTCAGTTCGATTGCTCAATTCGCCTTGCACATTCAGCACCGCGAAACCAATCTTCCGACCTAAAGTTTCCCGGCCATCCAAACTCTTAGTACGCCATCTGAAACGTGACGTGCACGATCGCCGTCGAATCCACCGGCTGTCCCATACGCTGCGCCGGCTTGAAGCGCATCTTGTTGGCGGCCGCCGATGGCGGCTTCATCCAGCCCGTGACCCAGGCCTCGCACCACGCGATTCACATGCAGAGTCCCGTTGGCCCCGAACATCACCTCCAGCAGAACTTCGCCTTCCAGCTTCAGGCTGCGCGCTTCGTCGGTGTAAACCGGCTGCGGCTTGAACGTGATCTCTACCGGAGTAGTCGCCGGCCCGCTCCTGCCTGCGCGATCTTCGGTCCCCCGTGCACCACCTGCTCCGACGCCGAATCCGCCGGTCGCCACCCCGGCCCCGCTGCTGCGGCCATCGCCCTTGCCTCCGGTCGCGATGCCGTTGCCGAAATCCGCGCTGGCCACCGTTCCCTTGATGCCTTTCGCCCCGCCCGATCCGTTGCCTTGTCCCGGACCCGCCGGCATGTCAAACCCACCGGCCTGCGCCGCATACAGCTTGGCGCCTTGCTTGCCCGTCCCTTTCAAACCATTAGGATCGCCGAAGCCCCCGGTCTGCACCTTCTCCAGCGGAGACCGTTCACCGTGGGAGCCACCGAACTGCCCGAAAATTCTCCCGTATGCAAGAGTTGCGGACGCGCTCCGCCCGAGGTTACCTCAGCTCAGGAGCGGCGAACTTGTTCATCACCACTTTCGGCGCTTCCACCGGCTCGGGAGCGGGTATGCGACGCACTTCGCGCGGCACGATCAATTTCGGCTTTTCGAAAACCGGCGCCGGAGGAAGCAGCTTCAGCTTCACCACCGGCTTCACTTTGACCGGCGCGTGCTCCGGCCTCAGCGCGGGAAGCGGAATGATCGAGGTAACGCGATACTGCTTGAACGACATCCTGTCTGGAAAAAGAACGCCCAGGTTCACCAGAATAAAAGCGAGCAACACCATCAAGGCGTAGCTCGCGGCCAGCGCGCGCCGGTCAATCTTGCGCTCCGGCAAAATGCCGAGCTGAAAATTATGTTGATACGTAGCCATGTATTCACTCCAAGGGGATCCTGGCCGAGGGAGCGGACCGGGACTGGAGTTTTCACCTTACGGGAGAACGGACAGGGGGTAAACGTGTCCACGGCTCTTGACCTAAGGTAACCGAAGAAAAGCACTTACGGGATGGGGGCCAAAACGGGCCAAGTGCGCGGCTTAGCGGGAATCGGACCCCGGAAGCGCCTGACGCCGTCGGCGAAACCAGGCGAAAACCGGTACGCCAGACAGAATAACCAGCAATCCATAAAAAGAGTTCGGCCAGTCGGCGCGGAAGGTGTAGTAGAGAAGAAGGGCGGCGGCAACAATGAACAGAGCCGGAACAAAAGGGTAGCCGATCATGCGATAAGGCCGCGGAGCCTCGGGATTGCGCCAGCGGAATACGAAAACCGTGCTGCCGGCGATCATGTAGAAAAGCCATTCCGCGAAGATGGCCAGCGAAAAAAGCTGGCGGAAGTTTCCTCCCAGCAACAGAAGAACGATCGACAGCACGGCCTGCACTACGATGGCGACCGATGGCGTATGAAAGCGCGGATGCACTTCAGCGAGAGCCGAGAAAAAATATCCATCGCGGGCAACGGCAAAAGGAACGCGAGCCCCGCTCATGATGGTGCCGTTCAGCGTGACCAGCATCGAGATCGCCATGCCAGCAGACACGATGCTCGCGCCGAAGCGTCCCATCACCAGAGCGACCGCATCGGACGCAGGCCGCGGCGAGGCCGCAATCACATTCGCCGGCAGCACATACTGCACTCCGGCATTCACCAGCACATACAACACTCCAACCGTGGCCACGCCTGCAATCAGCGCGATCGGAATATTCCGCTCTGGCCTCTTCACTTCGCCGGCAACCATGTTCAGGTCGTTCCAGCCGTCATACGCCCACAGAGCCGCGACCAGCGCAGCCATAAAGCCGGCAATTCCCCCCTTGGCTCCGGTGAAGGTCGTAGCAAAGTTGCTCCAGCCGCGTCCGGTTGCGCTTCCCGCGCCGCTGAAGCAAACGACGACAATGCCGAGAATGATTACTACCTTCAGCACTGTGAACACGAGCTGAAACTCACCGGCCTTCTTGACGCCAAGGTAGTTCAAGGCAGAAATGAGAATCGCTGCGGCAATGGCCACAAGCTGGCCCCAAGTAACGGCGAAAGGCACGGAGATAGCGTTGGCAGGGAAGAACGAGAAGATTGGGAACGTGCCCAGAATTCGAACCAGTCCAGTAGCGATCGTGGCCACCGAAGCGGGCTTGGCGATAACGAACCAAGTCCATGCATAAAGAAATCCCCCGAGCGGCCCGTAAGCGTCGCGGACATAAACATATTCGCCGCCGGCTTGCGGCTTCATCGCGCCGAGCTCGGCATAAGTGAGCGCGCCAAAAAAAGACAGCAATCCACCGACCAGCCATGCCAGATACACCAGCTTGGCCGAGCCGACGGCCTGCATCATCTCGGCGGGAACCAGAAAGATTCCACTCCCGATGATTGTCCCGACAACGACAGCAGAGGCGTGGCTCACACCAAGGTCGCGAGACAGTTCGGGCCGGGTCGTGGTCAATTCAGCCATGGTCGGAGTGAGCCAGTATACGCGCGAAGCTTGCAGCGTATCCCACGGCAAACGTCACCATCGTTCCGATCATCACCCACCAAGTCCACGGGACGTGCGTCCTCCACAGATACAATTCCGCGGCGAACCCAAACAGCATTCCGATCATCGCGCCGCGCTGATTGGCTCGCTTCGTCAACACGCCGAGCAGAAACACTCCGAGCAGCGCGCCGTAGGCCACGGAGGCAATCTGCAATCCCACCTCAATGACGCGCCCCACTTTGTGCAGCGACAGCACGGCCAGCGCAAACAGCAGCAGCGCCCAGACAAATGTCGAAAGCCGCGACAGCCGCATCTTTGTGCGTTCCTCCGCTTGGGGACGGAAGCGCACATAAAAATCCATGATGGAACTCGACGACAGCGCGTTCAGCGCGGCGCTCAAGTTTGACATTGCGGCGGCGAGAATCGCAGCAATCAGCAGCCCGGAGATTCCGTGCGGCATCCGGCTGACGATGAATGTGGGATAGATCCGGTCCGGCTTTACCGAAATTTGCCGAAGGCACGCGGTAGTAGGCCCACAGCATGACTCCCACCATCAGGAACAATGCAAACTGGAACAGGATCGCCACGCCGCTCGAAAGCAGCGCGGTCACAGATTGCTTTTGGCTTCTCGCCGCCAGCAACCGCTGCACGATGAGTTGGTCGGTGCCGTGGCTGGCTGTGGTTAGAAACGCGCCGCCGATCACGCCCGCCCAGAAGGTATAAGGAATCCAAAAGCTTGGCGTGAAGTCGAATACCTGCAGTTTGCCCGCACTCGGCGGCTGCGGCATGAATCGCGCTCCATCCTCCGGGCACAAGATGCAGAATTGTCCACAGGCCGACCAGCGTTCCGCCGACGTAGATCACGGTCTGCACCACGTCGGTCCAGATCACCGCGGCCAGGCCGCCTTCGAACGTATAGATGAGCGTCAATACAGTAATAATGGCGATCGAAGCCACTTCGCCCGTTCCCAGAGCGATGGCGACCACAATCGACACGGCGTAGACGCGTACGCCCTCGGCCGCGGTCCGCGTCAGTAGGAATAGGCCTGCGGTCAGCGAGCGCAACCCGCGCCCAAAGCGGCGTTCGATCAGTTCATAAGCGGTGTAAAGATCGCCGCGAAAATAATGCGGCAAGAGTACAAAGCTGATGACGACCCGCCCCACCACATATCCCATCACCACCTGCAGAAAAGTGAGGTTGGTGTCGTAGGCAAGTCCGGGAATGCTGATGATGGTGAGCGTGCTGGTCTCAGCGGCAACGATGGAAAGCGCGATGGCCCACCAGGGAATATCTCGTCCGGCAAGAAAGTAATCGCGCAGCGAGCGCTGGCGCTTGCGGAAACGCAGCCCGAACAAAGTGATCCCGATAAGATAGAGCGCGATGATCGCGAGATCGAGTTTGTCGAGGCCCATGAGTTTCGGCAGACTGCGTTATCGCTATACCACTTTCCGCGCCACAGTTTCCGTGGGATCGTAGGGCTCGGACGAACAGGCCACGAGCCAGAGTGTCGTTGAGCCGTCGTTACGCACCGCATGGGAACTGCCCGGCGAAACCAGCACCAGCACCGCGCTGTTTCCATCGAAGCTGCGGTGTTGCACTGGCATGCCCTCGCCTTCGTCCCAATGCAATGACCAGGCAGTGCCCGGCACTAAGACAATGGCTTCGCGGCGCCGCAAGTGATAGTGATTTCCGCGCACGGCTCCCGGCGCTGTAGAAGCCAGGTGCATGTCGCGGAGCTGTCCGACGAAGTCGAGCGCCTCGGGCGGAGTGGTAAGGCTGAAGCCGCGTGCGTCGCCGCGATTGCCGAGTTCGACAAGTTTAATCTTCATTCTGTTCGTGTTCAATTATGGCGTTAATCGAATTTCAATACGAGTGAGTCTTTATGGACGCGTTGGGAGAGGTCGCGCCATAGGAATCCGATCTGTTACGGCGACCTGAGAACTGAGTAGTGCCCTGTGGTAGAACTAACTCGTGGCCTACTATCTCGGCATTGACGGCGGCGGCAGCAAGACAACCTGCGCGGTGGGCGACGAAGTGTCGCTGCTCGCTAAGGTCACCGCCGGACCGAGCAACATTACTCGCGTGGGGAAGCTCGCGCCCGCGAGACCCTGCAAAAGGCTATTCGCGAGGCATGCGCTGACGCGAATATCGCGCCGCAACAAGTGCGCCGGGCCTGTATTGGGGCTGCGGGCGCCGGGCGCGCCGAAGTTGCCGGCGTCGTACACGGCTTCGTCGCAGAGATGATTTTTGGGGAAATCGAGGTTGTGGGCGATATGCAGATCGCTCGCGCCGCGGCCTTTGGCGAGGAACCGGGCGTGATTGTGATTGCCGGGACCGGGTCTATGGCTTACGGCCGCGATGCGCAGGGCAAAACCGCCCGCGCCGGAGGCTGGGGTTATGCCATTTCTGACGAGGGTTCAGCCCACTGGATCGGCTGTGCGGCGGTGAGTACTCTGCTGCGAGTGATCGATCAGAGTGAAGATAGTCAAGCTACGGCGGAGGCCTCGCTGCTCTTTGGTGAAGTGATAGCAGCGTGGCGCCTGGGCTCGCTCGACGAATTGGTGCGCGCCGCCAACGCCGATCCCCACTTTGCCAGATTGTTTCCCGCGGTTCTCGCCGCGGCCGATGTCGGCGACATGATCGCTCAACGCGTGCTCGAGCAGGCGGGTAGAGAGCTTGCGCAACTCGCCGCCATCGTTGTCAGGCGGCTTTTCTCGGAAGACCTCACTGGGGAAAACCGTGTTGAGGAAAACGATGGGAACTCGCCCACAGCATTGCTGGCGCTGGCCGGCGGAGTCTTCCGGCATTCCCCAACGGTCCGCGAAGTTTTCCGCCATGAGATTCGCAAACTCGATCCGCGCCTTGAGGTAAACCCGCAGCTCGTCGAGCCTGTGGCCGGCGCTCTGCAAATGGCTCGCGTCGACGGGACGAGGGTGAGGTAAGGATCAATCTGGCTCGACGCAGGTTATCGGCTCTCACGTTAGCGACCCTCAGCGCCCGCCGCCAATCTCCAGAATCGTTCCGGTGGTGTAGGAAGCAGCAGATGAGAGCAGCCACAATACTCCTTCGGCCACTTCGAGTGCCGTGCCCGGCCGCTGCATCGGGATGGTCGCGGACAATCGATCCAGCCGGCCGGGCTCGCCATTGGCGGCATGCAGCCCTGTCTCGATCAGCCCGGGAGCGACTGCGTTTACTCGAATTCCTTCGGTCGCAACCTCGCGTGCCAGCCCAATCGTAAAGCTATCAATCGCGCCTTTGGATGCGGCGTAGTGCACCCACTCATCAGCGGAACCTGTCCGCGCGGCCAGCGAGGAGATATTCACGATCGCGCCGCCTGTTCCGCCGTGGCGAGTTGACATTCTGCGAACGGCCTCACGGGCGCACAAAATTGATCCCGTGACGTTCAGCGCCATCACCTGCGCGAGCATTTCGGCGCTCACCGACTCCACACGCGAAAACCCTCCGGTGATGGCGGCATTATTCACTAAAGCTTTGATCGGCCCCAGTTCGTGTTCGGCGGTCTTAAATAGCCGCATGATATCTTCCTCGCGCGCAATGTCGGCTTGAATGGCACAAGCGCGCCCGCCCGCGGAAACAATCGCTTGCGCCACGGCGACCGCTTCGGCCGCGCTGGTTGCACAGTTGACCGCAACCGAGAATCCGCGCTCGGCTGCCAGTTTCGCGATCGCCGCCCCAATCCCGCGACTGCCACCCGTCACCACCAGTGTGCCGTTACTCGGTTGCGCCGTCATTGAATTGAAATCTTCCTACGGAACCCAATCTGCAATGAAGATGTTGGTTTCATGCGGCGCTTTGGCGTTGCGGTTCGAGGCCCATACCAGCTTCTTTCCATCGGGACTGAACATGGGGAAGCCGTCAAAGCCGTCGCTGTAGGTGATGCGCTCGAGATTGCCGCCGTCGGAGTTGATGAGCCACAACTCGAAGTTGCCCATGCCACCCGTCGAATGCGTCACGGGATCGTAATTCGAGGAAAAGATAATTCGCTTGCCGTCCGCGAGGTAAGACGGGCCAAAACTGGCCGCGCCAAGATTCGTGATCTGCCGCTTGCCGCTGCCGTCGGCCTTCATGATCCACAGTTCGAGTGACGTGGGCCGGATCAAGTTCTGCTTCAATAATTCCTTGTAGTCGCTGATCTCTTTTTCCGTCTGGGGATGATACGCCCGGTAGACGATCCACTTGCGGTCGGGCGAGTAGAACGGGCCGCCGTCGTAGCCGAGTTCGTGCGTGAGCTGCTTAACGTGTTTGCCGTCGGAGTCCATCGAGTAGATGTCGAGATCGCGGCGGCGCAGGGAAGTGAAGACGATCTTTTTCCCGTCAATCGAAATCGTTGCCTCGGCGTCGTAGCCGGGTGTGTTCGTGAGTTGCTTGAGGTTAGAGCCGTCCGGGTTCGCGGTGAAGATGTCGTATCCCGGATACACGGCCCACACGTAGCCTTTGGAGAAATCGGGCCGGGGCGGACATTCCGCGTTGGCCAGGTGGGTGGACGAAAACAGAATCTTCCTGCCATCGGGATAGAAGTAGCTACACGTGGTGCGTCCCTTGCCGGTTGAGACCATGTGCTGGTCGCTGCCGTCGATGTTCATGGTGAAGATCTGGTCGCACTTCACGTCGCCGTGGGACGATTGAAAGATCAGCTTCGTGCCGTCGGCGGAGAAGTAGGCTTCCGCATTCTGTCCGCCGAAGGTCAGTTGGCGGACGTTGCGGAGATGCTTCTCCTGCGGGGTGGCGAGGTCGGTAGGGGTGGCGATTTGCGCCTGAAAAGTGGGCAGAACGGCAAGAGCGCTGGCTGCAAGAGTTGCGAGAATTCGATTCATGAGATGCTGGCTAGTGTAGCAAAACCTCAAACACAGAGGGCACGGGGGAACACAGGGTAGACCGGAAATATAACATCAACGGAGCCGGTTTCTGTTTTACCCGGCTATTTTCGAAAGTGATTGCTGATCGTTTCCGCCTGAGTCCGGGTCACGACTGCTGAGAGCGCCGACGCGTCGGCCTGCTTAACGGCCTGCAAGCTGCCGAAGTGTTCGAGAAGACGGCGGGTCGTGCTTGCGCCTACGCCGGGGATCTCCAGCAGTTCAGTGGAGCGGTCACGCATCTGGCGGCGTTTGCGATGGAACGTCACGGCGAAGCGGTGGGCTTCGTCGCGAATGAGTTGAATCAGGTGCAATACAGGAGAGTGATGGTCGAGTGCGATGGGATCTTTCTCCTGCCCGTAGACGTAGAGAATTTCTTCGCGCTTGGCAATGGCGGCGAGGGGCTGGTTGATGATCTCAAGTGACTCGAGCGCTTCGGCTGCGGCGTGCAGTTGCCCGAGGCCGCCGTCAATCAGAACCAGGCTGGGCATCGGCTTCTTTTCTTCCTGAAGGCGTTTGTAGCGGCGTGTGACCACCTCGCGCATGGAAGCGAAATCGTCGACGCCTTCGACGGTCCGAATGATGAACTTGCGGTAGTCCGATTTCTTCATCTTGCCGTCTTCCCACACCACCATCGAGGCGACGGTTTCCGCACCTTGAATGTGTGAGATGTCGAAACACTCGATGCGCTTCGGCAGTTCGGGCAGGCTGAGGGATTCCTGTAGCTCTTCCTGAATCGCCTTGGCATTCGGCTTGAGCACGCGAAAACGCTGATCGTAGGACTGTTTGGCATTGGTTCCGGCAAGATCGAGGAGCGAGCGCTTGTCTCCGCGCTGAGGGACGAGGATATGAACTCTTGTGGCGCGGGCGCCCTCGCCCGCGACTTGCTCGGAGAGCAAGTCCTCGTAAAGCCTCCCGATCTTCGAAATCGACCGGCACGTAGAGATTGCGCGGCACGTAAGGTTGGCCGATATAAAGCTGCTTGAGCAGGGCAGAGAAGAATTCGCCGGGGTTGAAGGAGTTCGTGGTGGTGGGCTGCTCGCTGCGCTCGCTTGGACGGGCGAAGCCGCCCGTCCCCATACGTTCCGTGCCCGTCCCCGCCTGATCCATTCCTTCCCCTAGATTTTGGGTTACGAGTTCCGGCAGATCTTCCCAGAAGAATTCACGGCGGTCTACCACGCGGCCGCCGCGCATGTGAAATAAATTTACCGCGACCATGCCATTTTCGAAGTGATAGCCGAAGACATCGGCGTCATCGCCTTCGGCGGCGGCGATGCGCTGGCGCTCCTGCAACTGCTCGACCGTTGAAATCAGGTCTCGATAGCGGGCCGCGCGTTCATATTCCTCGGTCGCCGCTGCCTGTTCCATGCGGGTGTGTAACGACTTGCTCAGATCGGTGGGACGACCTTCCAGAAATAGTTTCACGTCGCGTACGGCTTCCTGGTAAGCATCGGGGGTGGTGAGATCTTTCACGCACGGTCCGAGACAGCGCTTGATGTAGAACTGCAGACAGGGACGCGGATGAAAGCGCGTGAGGTCAACTTTACAGGATGGAATCAGAAAATTGCGATGGATCAGATCAACGATGCGGTAGGCGAGGTTGGCGGGAAAGTAAGGGCCGTAGTAGGCGCTGCCATCCTTGCGTAGGCGGCGGGTGACGTAGACGCGCGGCCAGCGTTCGCCGAGTGTGAGCTTCACGTAAGGGTAAGTCTTGTCGTCGCGCAACAGGATGTTGAAGCGCGGCTTGCGCTGCTTGATGAGATTGTTTTCCAGCGCCAGCGCTTCTTTGTTGTTGGCGACCACGATGTAATCGACGTCGGCGGCTTCGCGCACCAAAGTGCCGGTCTTTGAATCTTCCCAGCGGCCTTCGTGGAAGTAGCTGGCCACACGGCTGCGCAGGTTCTTTGCCTTCCCCACATAGATGACCTCGCCTTCAGCGTTCTTGTAGAGATACACGCCGGGCTCGGTGGGGATGGTGCGGATTTTGGCGAGGAGATCCATTGCGATCTTTGTATTCTATTGGATGACGAAATCCGCCATTTGCTGCAACGGCTCAGTAGGTTCTGGTTCCTCAACCACGAAGGGCACGAGTTACACGAAGTACGATGCTTCCGGCACTTGGAAGTGGGCACGGGGATGTGATACAGTTTTATCAAATGGGTCATACACTCACAATTCGTCTTACAGAGGAGCTTCTTTCCTGGCTGAAAGAGACCTCGCAGCGGACTGGGATCCCGATGGGCCGGCTCGTGCGTGAACAACTGGAGAGCGCCAAGTCGAACGCAGGGAAGCAGCGGTTCATGAGGCATGCTGGCGCGATCAAGGGCGGGCCGTCCGATGTTTCGTCCCGCAAGGGTTTCTCCCGTTCATGAAGGGTATCGCGGACACCGGCGTCATCGTGGCTTTTGCCAGAAGAAACGACCAGCACCACGAGTGGGCTCTTGATGTGGCAAGGCGAATCGCTGGGCCTTTACTTACCTGTGAGGCGGTTCTGGCCGAAGCGGCATTTCACCTGGAATCGAGTTCCTATGTTCTGTCGTTAGTGGAGGACGAACTCTTGGAAGTCGCGTTCGATTTCGCAGAAAACCTCCCTCAATTGCGCGAGTTGGCCCGCCGCTACTCCGATCGCAAGCCGGACTTGCCGATCTTTGTCTGGTACGGATGAGTGAACTTTATCCTCAGGCATTCGGTTATCACCGTCGACGAAGGGGACTTTCGTGTCTATCGAAAGAATAAACGAGAGACCATTCCCCTCATTTGCCCGCCCCGGACGAACTGATTCGACCTGCCGACCAACCGGAGGCCACCGTATAATTTTTCCATTCCCTATGTGGGGTTTGCGTTGCCCGGACTCTGGGAAGTTACGGGCCCTTCCCAGCTTCATCCCGCAACTGGTTGAAAACGTATATACTTATGGCTGGCACGGCGGGGACGAGAAACTGGCATGTCCCGTGCAGAAGTAACTAGCGGGAATTGTAAGTTTAGACTTCTCCCAGGGCCGAAGACATTTGAGATATTCCGGACGCGCGGGTTATCACGATCGCGCTAAGACAAGACTGGACAGAGAAGATACAAGATACAAAGAAGAGCCTCTTCAATATGACCCGCACTTCGTTAACGATTTTCCTGGCAGTCAGCATGGCGGCCACCGTCGGCTGCACCAGCAAGAACTACGTAAAGCAACAGACCACGCCGCTGATCAACAAAACCAACGAACTCGATGACATGACGGCGAAGAACAGCAAGGACATCAAGGATGTTGATGCCCGCGCGCAGGCCGGCATCGCAGCGGTGAACGCCAAGACGGCGGATGTGGAACAGAAAGCGCAAGCCGCCAACCAGTCCGCAACCTCGGCGCAGCAAATGGCGGATGCCGCCAACAACCGCGTGGGCATGCTGACCAACACCGTCGCCAACCTGGACAATTATCGCCCGGTGGCCGAGACTTCGGTGAAGTTTGGTTTCAATAGGGACAATCTGACGCCAAAGGCGATGGAAGCGCTTGACCAGTTAGCAGGGACGATTTCGAGCACGAAGGGCTACATTATCGCGCTCGAGGGCAGCACGGATTCCGTTGGTTCGGCTGATTACAACTATGACCTGAGCCAGCGTCGCGCGAACTCTGTCACCCAATATCTGGCTTCGAAATACAACGTGCCCGCCCACAAGATTTATGTGATCGGGTTGGGCAAGGACAAGCCGGTTGAAACGAACAAAACCAGAGAAGGCCGCGCCGATAACCGCCGCGTGGATGTTCGCCTAATGACGAACACCGTGGGCGACACAACTGCGCCCACGCCGGCACCAGCCACGACGGGGCAGAACAATCCATCGTCGCATGTAATCACGATAGTTTTTGTCCTCCCCCCGAGGACTTCGCCAACAGGCCGCTCAAGCCTCCCCCCTGAGCGGCCTGTAGTTTTTGTGGCGCCGTCCTCTCCCGCTGACTGGTCCGATCGAAGACTCTTGGGATGCCGGAGGCGCGTTCGCTGTAAAATAGACATATGCAACGCTGCTTGTGTTTGTGTTTACTGCTGGGCTTGAGCGGTGCGGTGTGGGCTCAGCAGAATCAGGCGCCAACCTCGCCGCCATCATCATCGCCATCATCATCTTCTTCCCAGAAGCAGGACGCTTCTGGGTTGAGCCGGGATACTTCTTTTCCGGAGGATGATCCTGCGGCGTCGCACACCCCGCCGAAGGAACCCAGCAAGAAGCAAGCTCCCAACCTGGAGCCTCCGCGGTCAGATCGCGTGCAGGTTGACGACCTGGGCCCGGCTGTTGGGGAAAGCTCCAGCAAAGACACGCAAGTGGATTTGAGCCCTCCGGCGGACGATGCGAAGGTGCATCCGCAGAGTTCGGCGGCCGTTGCAGAAGCAGAGGCGGGAGGACCGGGTGGGATCACGGAATTGCATAGCTGGGATCCGCACAAGGCGGCGAAAGACGTCGAAGTTGGCGACTTTTATTTCAAGCGCAAGAACTATCGCGCCGCCGAAGATCGCTACCGGGAGGCGCTGCGCTACAAAGACAACGATGCGGTGGCGACGATCCGGCTGGCCGTGTGCCTGGAAAAGCTGGGCATACTGGATGATGCCCGGGCCGAGTATGAAAGTTACTTGAAGATCCTGCCGCACGGTCCGCAGGCCGCCGGAAGCGCAGAAAGCGATTGACCGGCTGAACGCACCGACGGGGGCGAAACGCCATAGCCGTCTTAGTTAGCCGCGCCGGCGCCGAGATTTTACTCCGGAGCGATCTCTTCCTTATTCGCATGCGGATTCGCGTCATCGGTGTTGGCTGCGCTCGTTGCTGACCTTGCTTTCGGCAGCCTCTCCGAGGATCAGACTCGCAGGCCACTTCGGTCCGGAGCGTGCTTTACCCTTCGAACGCGCAGCCTCTGCATGATGGCTTCGACCGCATCCAGGCAAGAGTGAATCATTTGCGTGCGCAAGAGGGCCAGCGCGCCTCCCCGGATCATCAGCATCGCGGTGCCATGCATCAGTGACCACAGTGAGAGCATGAGGCGAGTGTGTTGGCGGGGAGTTCCTCCCAGTCGCTGCGCCAGACGCATGCGCATAAGATTGAACGATGGCCAGGGTTCGTGCAGAGACGGTGGCTGAGCGAACCCGTCGAAGAGCATTTCATAGGCGTGGGGATGTTCGAGGGCAAATTCGAGATAGCATTCGCACGCCTGGGTGAGAGATCGGGTGCGGCTGAGGGCGGCGAAGAGTTCGACGCGTGTCTGGATTCGCACGGCTCGGAGAATATCGTCGCGGTCGTGATAACGCTCGTAGACAGTAGGAGTGGTGGTGCCGGCGGCCTTGGCGACGCCGCGCATGGTGAGGGCCTTCTCTCCGCCTCTGGCACCACAAGCGGCAGGCGGCGTCCAGGATGCGCTGTTCGAGTTGAGGATCTGCTTGTCTGGGCAACGGCTCGGTCTCCGTGCTGCCAGAAATCAGTGGCATAGGTGCCCAAATACTTTGAACAATAGTTTAACATGTTAACTAACAATGTACAATTTATGTACACTAGCGGCAACAGTTAATTCCGCAGGCTGTGTCCTGCCGGAGCCACTGCGGTGTTCGTTACAGTCCTTCCCTCAAGGCGACGTGGCTCCGGCAGGGCGCACGCCGGGATCATCCATTCGAATCGAGGAGTGTAGATGTTAAACGATGAATCCAGAAAGCAGGCGGGGATTGCCCGCCTAACTTCCGACCTTCGCGCCGCGAAAATCGAACTGCTGAGCGCGCAGTGCGCCACCGACCGCCTTCGTCTTCAGTATTCGGTCGCAGACATTGTTTCTTTTGGCGAACGCCGGGCACTGAAGGGCGCCATCGCCTCCGCCGGCGCCCTGTGCCGATTCTTTGCCTCCATCGAAGACCAGATGAAGCAAGCTGACCAGAAAGAATAAATTCCCAGCGAATTGCTGTTTTTGTTTCCGCAACCATTCCGCCAACGAGCCACCCAATCCTATTTCTCCACTCGGATAAACTCGCCGGTCGAGGCGTTTACCGCGACCGTCAGCTTGGCGGTCTCGCGGGAAGCTCCGTAGATGACGTGCCATATCAGTTCGTTGGTGTTGTGGTTCCAGTCGCAGACGTAAATCACAGGAGTGGTGGGATCCTTTTCCAGAATCTTGTCCCCGCCGTGTTTCTGGGCTTCCGCAAAGGCCTGGTCGGAATCCACTTTGAGAAAGGCCGGATCGAAGACCTGAGTGGACGCATTGCTGGGTTGTAGACGTCTTCGTTGCCGGGCGAAACGCCGCGTGAGGGAGCGTCCGGGGCATTGCTGCCCGACCAGAAGAAGGGCTTCACGCCGTGTTGCAGTGGCGGAGGCGAAACTGGCGCGCCAAATCGCCGACTTGCCATCCAGGCCATTGCCGTCGGCGGAAGGGGTGGACTCGATGCGGAAGGGCTTTACATCCGCGGCATAATTGCGAGCGGCGATAAATGTCTTTTGAAAGGCGGCGCGTCCCGTGAGCAGCTCTGGGGGCTTGGGCTCCGCTTTGGTTTGGGGCGCGGTGGTCGGGTTGGAGTCTGGAGCTGCAGCCAGACCAGCAGGCGAGAGTCCAGCAATAGTCCGCGAAAACAAGGCTGGCGGCGATCGCCGTCCGGTTGCATAAAGTGCCGCATCTTCATGGCGACCTTCCTGCTATAACTGGGATGATTTAATCGTCGCGCAACATTCTACCTGAAGCGCGCGGAAATGCGAGAGTAGTGCCATGGATTCCCGCCTGGAAAAGTTGAAAAAGGCTCTGGAGTCAGCGGTGGAAGGCATGTCGAGCGAGCAATTGCGCTGGCATCCTGCCGGGAAGTGGTGTGCGGCGGAGGTGCTGAACATCTGTATCTGACCTACACGGGAACGATCAAAGGATTCGAGAAAGTTATGCAAGCGGGCAAACCGCTGGCAACGCGGCGGCTCGATGAGGCACCGCTTGCGAACGCTTCGTGGTGGTGGGGTTCGGGCACATGCCGCCGGGACGAAAGTCGCCGGCATAGCGCAACCGCGGGGTTTGCCGGTGGAGAAAGTGCGAACCGAAGTCGGGGTAAAGACTTGTGGCGATGGATGCGATCATCGCGAGTGCGAGGCCCGCTTCGGGCGACGCGTCCATCTGCTCGACCATCCGATTCTCGGGCCGCTGACGGCGGCCCAGTGGAGAAAATTTCATCTGGTGCATGGACGGCATCACCAGAAACAGACTTCTTCGGCTGCGGGCAGGGCGGACCTCATGGGTTCGAAGCCTGCGCCCTTAACGCGGGCCGAATGTCTTCTCCACCCTCGCCCACGCGTGTGCTCGCTAGTCGCTCATAGCGGCCGGAACGCCAGCCTTGCGGGCTTCTTCCTTCATGTCGTCAAGTTTCTGCTTGGCATCGTCGACTGCTTTCTGCTTGTCGGCGATTTTTTGCTTGTAGTCCGCGTCTTCTTTATCCCACTGAGCTGCGTTGCGCATGCGGTTGCCGGCGTCGGCGTACATGGCGGCGGCGCGAAGCTGGTATTCGCTTCTGCAGCACGTCGAGTTCGCGGCCGACAAGGTCGATCGGATTCCTTCTGCGCCGGACAGCTTGTCCTGCCAGGCTTTCCATGCGGCTTGTTTCTTGGCCTTTTCGTCGTCGGCGGACACAGCGGACGTGGCGGCGGCATTCTTGGTATCAGTGGCCGCGGATGTTATCGGCGGCATCCGCGGCGGGCGGCTGGCCAACGACGGAGAGCTTGTCGTCCATGGGAAGGTTGTCGTTGTCAAAGACTTTGGGCTTGGCTTTGGCGGCGCCCGGATCTTTGTGGACTTTGCGGGCATAGTCGCCGAGCGACGATTGATCGGGCGACGATTGGCCTGGGGCCGTTGATGTGGTCTGCGCTCCCGCGGAAGAACTCAGCCAGGATTGTGAACAACGCGAATACGAATGCCAACCCGATATTTTTCGATGCGCTTCATAGTTTCATCCTTTAACCGCATTTGCTTTGCCGCTCACTCTTGAACTTGAATACTTAAATCCTTGACGATGCTCTTCAACTCTTGCTTCCGGCCGCGCTCGAGTACGAGCTGCCGTGACGCCGGTGGCGCGCTTCGTTGCCAGAAATCCTCCAATGCGGCGGTCCAGCCGGGCCGCCTCGCTGGCGATGTCCGCGGCCAGTTCCGGGGCCAGCTCAGGATCGCGATTGCGCGCCAATTGCTGCGCATATCCCGCGATCGTGGTCAAGGAAGTGCGCAGCTCCAGCGCCATCTCGGCGGAAATCTCACCATGCAATTGCTGCTGGTGGCGGATCTGTTCAAATTCGCTGCGGTCGCTGATCAGGCAAGCGACTCCGAGCAGGCTGCCATCGACGGCGGGCACGGGCGAAACTGTGACCGCGATACGAAGCTTCTCTCCCGCGGGAGTGGTGTAGTCGGCCTCAAGCTTGCCGGCACTTGCTGCCCTCACGCAACACCGCGTTGATTTCCTCAGCGAGTTGCCGCGGGGCATCTCGCCAGTCTCTCCGCATAGACAGCGGAAGATTGTGGTGAACAAACCTCGGCGCCCCGGAAAATATCCTCCGCACTCATTCCCGGAAGGAGAATTGAATCCAAGGATCTCCTTGGCGGCGGGATTGGCCTGTTTCACCAGTCCATTGAGGCCGAACACCAGCACGCCGGAAGAAAGATTGGAGAGCACGGCCTGGCTGAAATTTTCTGTGGTGCGGGCGCGGCGCTGCTCGGTGAGCGTCTGGACCTGCAGTTCGTGCTTCTGCTGCTTCAGTTGCTGGATGACGGTGTTGTAGAGATGGAGCGGCAAAGTCTCCAGACTGGGCGCGGCGGAAGAGCCGAGATCGGCTTCGGCGGCGATGTTTTTCGCGCAGGCTGCGCATCAGCCAGATCGCAAACGACAAAGGCGCTCGCCGCCGCGAACAACAGCAGCAGCGCACGCAGCACCAGCGGGTTGGCGAGAAGCCTTACCACCAGAACCTCCCGTACCAGCGCAGGAACTGGTTGCCGACGAAAAGCGCGAGCAAAGCCATGCTGCCCAGAAAAACCCCGAAAGGCATTTGATAATTGCGGTAAACCATCTGCGCGGATTGCCATCCGCGGCGGCGTGCGGCCTGCAGGTTAGCCAGCCGGCGCTGAAAACGGTGCGTGCGCTTGATCCACACCATCAGCACGGTAGTCAGGCCAAACAGCGATCCTGCAAGTGACGCCGCGAAGATCGTGAAAATGGTGAGCTTCATACCGAGAAAGGCGCCGACCATCGCCATCAGTTTCACGTCGCCGAAGCCCATGCCTTCGGCTCCACGCCAGCGCAAATAAACGGCGCCCGCGCCGTAAATGAACGAAGCTCCGAAAGCCGCACCCAGCAGGGAATCGAGAAGAGAAAGCAGCCGAGCGGCGAGGTCCGCACTGAACGGTAGATTCACCATCCCGGGCAGAAACTGCGAAGCCAGGTCATGCACTGGAACCATCAGGCTGAACACCAGACCCAACGCCAGGCCGGGAAGCGTCAGCTTGTCGGGCAGAAGCTTGGTTTCGGCATCGGTAAAGATCAGACCGAGCAGAAGAAATCCGAAGACGCAGATATTTCAGACGTAGCCAGGGTGAGTCCCGCATAGGCGTAGCAGCCGAGAAAGAGAGCCGCCGGTCAGCAGTTCGACGAGCAAGATAGCGCGCGCGAAATCCTGGTTTTGCAGTGGCGGCAGCGGCCGCGAAGAAGCAGCCAACTGACCACCGGCATATTGTCATAGAAGGCGATCAGGCCGCTTGCAGCGAGGGCAAGCCGAACGCGGCGTCACCACTGACAAACCCAGGGGCAGACGGTAGATACACACGTTCAGAAAGCTGCCAAAGGCCAGCCCGAGGACAAAAATCGCGATGCGTAAAACGGGTCCACTGAGTTTTTGGGCATTCTTCCGGAAGTGCAATCGCGCTTGGCAGCGCACGTCTTCCTGAGAACGCAGATATATCCGGATCTTGAGTGGATTATAAGGCGGCGAGGGCAGGGAGGACTAAGGTACTGAAGTCACTGTCCGAAAGGACAATGGGGCAAGCAGCGCAGAATCAGAAAGAAAACTTATTGTCAGGGCAAGGCAAAACGCAACAACTCCCCTTCGAGCGTGATGGCGGAAGATTCGTGGGCCGGGAGGCGTCCGTGCCATCGCGACCAACCACGGGAGACGAGGCGAGTTTCCGGCGCGGGAGAATCCAGCCATAGCTCCCCGGTCTGCTCTCGCACGAATACAGAAAAGGCTGCCCCGTCGGCGGCGCTGCCCACAACTCCGTGGTTCGGGAGCACGCTCCATTCATATAGGCTCGCTTGCAGAGTTTCGTTGATGGACTCCGCGGCTCTCGACAGAGAATCCAATCATGGCCTGCCAGATGAAGGTAATGATGCGCAGGAGCCTGGCTGTCTGCTTCCACGACTCGCGCTCCGTAGGCGCGCGCGATACGCGAAGTCGCGTCAGTGGAATGATGATCCACGATAAGGATCTCGCTGCAGGGAAGAAGCATTTCGAGCGCCCGCCCCAGACGCAAGGCATCATTTTTCGTGTGCAGCAATGCTGTGATTGGAGGCATAAAAAGAGATTATTGCGCACACAGAGTGTACGACGAAGCCCAGCGGAGCAGTGAGTTTGACCACGAAATGCGAACTATGCCACACTGCTCGCGGCATTATCTATGACCCGTCGCAGCGCCACTCTGGCTTGCTTTTGCGCGCGCCTGGTTTGCGCGTCATCGGTGCTCTGCTGGCTGCTGGTGACCGCGGCATGGGCGCAGCGCAGCGGCCCACTCGATAACACCGGTCCGAGGGTTGACTCTCAGGCCGTGTACCAAACCGCTCCCGGGACCGGCGTGCTCATCTTCACGGTGTTCGCCGAAAATACCAGGGGGCATCTCGACCGGCAGGCACTGCTCCGCCTGGTGAGCCACACAAATCAGACGGCTGTCTGGCAGACAACTGAGGACACGTCGCAGGCAGTATTTACTAACATTCCGTTCGGGAGCTACGCGGTCGAAGTGAGTGCGGTTGGCTATCTGAGCGCCCAGAAAGAAGTGCCGGTAATGAATTTACTGCGGCCGGCTCTGATCGACGTCGTGCTGCAGCACGACCCTTCTGCGATTAATCTCGATGTGAACGATCGCATCCTGTCGCCCAAGGCGCGGAAAGAAACGAAACGTGGGGTTTCAGCTCTGAAATCGGGCAATTTCAAAAACGCGCAAAAGCAATTCGATGAGGCCTACAAGTCCGCTCCATCCAGCGCCGATCTTAATTTTCTGCTGGGATATTTGTATTTTCAGAAGAAAGATTTCGAGAAAGCATCGAATTATTTGGGCACAGCCACAAGCCTGAATCCCCGCGACGTGCAGTCGCTGACCCTGTTGGGAAGAGCGGGCTTGGAGCGGCAGGATTATGTTGCGGCGCGGTCGGCGCTGGAACAAGCAGTAGCTGCCGATGCCGAGAACTGGCTCCCGCACAACCTGATTGCGGATAGCTACTTGCGACAAAAGAATTATGACAAGGCGCGAGACGAAGCTCAGCTCGCGATCGCCAAAGGTAAAACGGAGGCAAGTCCTGCGCAACTCGTTCTAGGGCAGGCGCTGGTTGGCCTGGGACTCGACCAGCAAGGCATTCAGGCGCTGGATACTTTTCTCCGGGAGTCGCCGCGCCATCCCATGGCCGGGCAGGTGCGTAGTCTGATCGCCGAAATCCGGGAGCGTGATTCCGTCGGCCCGTGGACAGAGACCCCGGTGCAGTCCGAGGAGCGACTCACCGGCTTCGATCCTCTCCAAGCGCTCACGGCGCCGCATTTGTCGGTGAAATCCTGGCAACCGCCCGGGATCGATCAATCAAACGTGCCTCTTGGTGCCCGGCGTCACCTGCCCATCCGAGAAAGTTGTGGAAGAAGCCGGAAAGCATGTCCAGGAACTGGTAGAAGATGTGACTCGCTTTGCGGCGGTCGAAGATCTGTTCCACCAAAGCCTCGACGAATTCGGCAATCCCATTCGCACTGAAACACGGAAATACAACTACGTGGCGTCGATTTCTGAACCTGAGCCGGGTTCTCTCGTGGTCGAGGAATATCGCGCCGACAAATTGGACCTGATGGGCTATCCCGATCAGATTGCCAGCACCGGCTTCGCGGCGTTGGCGCTCGTCTTTCATCCCCACATGCGCGACAACTTCGATATGACCTGCGAAGGGCAGGGAGATTGGCACGGCCAGGCCGATCTGGCTTGTGGGCTTCAGGCAGCGACGTGACAAGCCCAGTCGAATGCACAGTTATAAAGTCGGCGATTTCGTGTATCCCGTAGACCTGAAGGGGCGCGCCTGGATTACCGCCGACAGGTTCCAGATCGTGCGCATCGAGTCCGAACTGATTCGCCCGATGCCGGGCATAAAACTTCTCAGCGAGCATCAGCTTGTGGAGTACGGGCCGATCCAGTTCGAGAAGAAGAATACGTCACTCTGGTTGCCTAAGAGCGCGGATATCTACTTTGATTTTCGCCACCGTCGCTACTATCGCCGGCATAGTTTCGACCACTACATGCTGTTTTCCACTGACACCCAGGAAAAGCGCAAGGAACCGAAGGCGGAGGACCGAAAGCCGGCCCCCCAACCTGATTGATTTTCTGAAGCTCACAGCTCCGAGATTGATCAGCATCACTGCGCGGCTCGTTCTCCCGTCGAAGCTCTCGCCGGATATGCGGCGCGTCCAAACGACAGGCCGGTTTCGACCTCAACCGGCTGGCCGTTCCGCAGGTAGCGCTTGAATTTCCATTGCCGCAGTGCATCTGTGATGGCTTTTGCCTGATCGGGGAATGCGCTGAGAAAGTGAATGTGTTTTATCTTGCCCTCTTTGTCGATGATGATTCTCACTGGAACAGGGTTGAACCTGTGCTCGGTGAAGACTGGGTCAACCCGCGTGATCAGATTTTCGTCCCGTGCGTAATCCTTGACGCATGCGGGGACAGCGCCTCCTCCTTTCCCCGCGGTGGGCCCAATTTCTGCGGGCAACTTCATTTTGTCGAGCGCCAGGACCAGGTTCTCCAGCAGTTTGGTGTCACGGCTGGTTAGCACTATTTGCACCGCGTGGCAGCGAATCTCGGTGGCCAGAACGTACCAATGCAGCTCTGCTACGGGAGACCAATACGCAAAGAAAGTGAACGGCCGGTCAGCGATTTTGGTCGGCGTTGGCGGCATCTCCACTTTGTAGTCAGCCTGCAAATGGTCTTTCGAATAATTAACCAGATCCAGTGCGTTGGCCGCCGGGAACGGCGTGAAGAACATGTCTTGAGCTGTGACCAGGATGTTCCGCGAGCCGGTCCTTTGAATGTGTCCGCTGGCCTGAGTTGCAAGAGCACGTAGCGGCCGCTGTCGGAGGGAGGCGGCCCTTTATATTTCTCTTCCCAATCGGGAGGCAGGGCATAGCTCATCCCGAAATACCGGTTGCCGAAGATGGTGTTGGTAACGCTGCCACTCTCTGGCACCGGAGTCACAGAATCACTTGCGCTCGACCATGCACCCTTTACCAGGATGACTCCTGTCGGCACCTTCGTGACGGCCTGGACATTGTCGGAAAAGTCGCCTCCGTTTCGCGGAGCGTTTGGCAGCTTGACTGCTTGACCCCAAGCCAGCGACGGTACAGACAAAGCGAACGAAAGCAGGGAAGACAAAAGTCGAGATTGCATAGTGTCCTCGAGTCCGGGCAGACATCGGCTGATGGCGCGGTAAACCGATGCGATCGTTATTCTTGAGCGGGACCGAGCTGGCGAGATGCCTTCGCGTCTCGCCAGAACAGTCCCGCAAAATAAATTACAGCGAGCGCAGGAAATCCAATATGTCCTGCTGTTGCGTGGTTGATAGATCGAAGAATTGTTCTTCCACGGTAGTAGCTTCACTGCCATGGCTCGCATGGTCCTGGATCGCAGTGATCAGGTTTGTGGTGCGGCCATCGTGCAGCAGGAAAATACGCTGCCCCAGGCCCCACAAGGGAGCCGTGCGGAACTGGTTCCCGCCCGCCGAACCCTGCGACACGTTATCCGCCAGGCCCGTGCCCATGTTATGGATCTCAATATCAGAGAACGCATTCACGGGAGCATTGCTCAAGGATGAAGTGACGCCCGACGCTTGGGTTGTGCCTACCGTCGGATTGTGGCAAGTTGCGCAGCCGGTAGAAACGAACAAGGAGCCGCCAGTGGAAATCGCACCTGAGGAGACTTGTCCGTTCAGCACGACCCCGCCAGTCGGCGGCGGAGCCAGAGACCGCATGAAGTTGGCGAACGCCGAGACGTCGTCAAGAATGGCAGCGCCCGCCGATGCTGGATTGGATGTGTCTTCCGGGTAACCGCGTCCACCAAGATTCAGGCAGGTCGTCGGCAGCCCCGTATGCCAGTGCCGCCAGAGCCGTCTTCCCCAGGCAGCGGACGATCCTGGGGAAACAACAGGTTGCTGATGCCCATCTCCACGTTGTAAGCCTCACCGGCAAAGGTGTGGAGCGACTTGTTCTGTGCCTTCCACCCGAAGCGGCTAATGGTGCCGTCGTTGCCGTTGCGATTGAAAGTTCCGGAAATGCCAAGGTCATTGTTGAGATTGTTCAGCTGGTTGTTCAACAGGGTTGAGTCGTCCAGGTTCTCGATCAGGCCTGCGCCGAAGGTCGGAGTGGGGATTCGGAAGATCACGTTGTTCTCTGCCACGGCAGTGGCGAAGCTGGGCTGCGGCAGCGCCGTGGTGTTGTTGCAGGCGCCAGCATCGGAGCGGCCGGTGACGGTGAATAGGTTTCCACTCCTCCATTGGGTTCGTTGGTATTGACCGTGCCGTTGGTGTTGAAGAAGAACGGGAACCGGGCTTCACGGGTTGGCCCGTTCGCTGTGATGAAAGACGGCGTTGTGTTGCCGGGCGCGACCCCATCGCTGGCGAACTGGAATTGAGGATTGGTGGCTGCGCCGGTCCCGCCGATCGCAGGTTGCGCGTGGCAGGAACTGCAGCTATTCGAGTTAAACCGCGGTCCCAGACCGTACTTGGCGGAATTTGAAACCGCCTCCACTTCCTGAAAGCGCGCTTGACCGTCGGTGAAGAAAGCAAAAATCCCAGACGGGCTGTTCGACAACACCGAAGAGAGCGCCGCGCCCGTGCCGCGGTTGGCACTCTGAACTCCGGGGTCGGTTTGAGCAAATGCCATTCCAGCGAGGAACAGCATTGCCAAAGTCAAGCACACGAGAACTTAGTTGTCTTTATCACGATTCCTCCTTGTGAGGTGTGTTTTGCTGCGTGGGGTGGTCGCCACTTCGGAAGCCGGGTTCAAATGACCGGGGACTGACATTCCGAAGGAACGAATGGAGGGAATGGGGTTTGTCTTCCTCGCCAGAGGCGAGGAATTGGTTGAGCGGAGCAAGGCTCCTCCTTGTTCGGGCGTGGTTACGGCCAGGGACCGCAGTGGCGCGGAAATGCACACGCGAATCGGACAGTAGGCGCGGGGGTGTCCGAAATCTGTGCGCGGACGCTAACACAGAACTGGTGTTGCAACGATAAGAAAAATGCTGGCTGTTACGGAGTTAGAACAGACCGCGCAACGCGGATGCAGCGATCACCATGTGTTTCTTGAGGATAGAACATGATCTGCGGAATTATCCAGCAATCGCGCGCGGTACAAAAAGCAGCTCTTATGTTCGGAAACGCGAACTGGAGTTAGAAGATTCGTCCTACTCTGGAATCCGCCCGAGCCCGAAACATTAACGGATGAACTTGTAGTCGATGATTGAGGCGGCAAGGAGGCCCGTGCCGTCTTCCGTATCTTTTTTCTGATCCTGATCCTGCGCTTCTTTATCCTGATCCTGGCTGTCTTGACCTTGGCCGTCTTTGGAGCGCATCACGCGACCCTGGCAGAGCACGTTGCGGTTCTTCTGGCCGGAGATCTCTTCCGGCATCTCAAACACCATCTCGATCAAAGCATTCACCGGCAACTGCTGCGGCCCATGAAACAGCACGCCGCTCTGGCTGAGGTTTTCGATGGTGCCCTCATACCACGTGCTGGTGCTATTCACGCGGTAGCGAAGCGCCGTGTCCAGCTTCAGGCGGCGGGCACGCGGAGTCCAGGACGGCCGCTTCTCCCGCGTATGGCTGCGCCGGACGACGGTTTCGGGCTTGGTATGCTCCACGCGCTGGGTGCGGCGCATGGTGGTCCAGTCATACTTGTACTCGGCGGCGCACAACATGCAAACCTGGTAATAGTCTCCGTCCGCGCCGCGTCGGGGCCAGGAGAACTCGTGGGAGCAGCGCCCGAGCATAAGAACGTCCATGATTTTTTGCGGCATGATGGTTACTTCCGGACCTAAGCGCCCGAGTCTCATCATCTCCCGGAGCAGGTCTCTTGGGTAGGTTACTTTTGTGTCGGTAACGAGGCATGAACCCGAAGCCAAACCGTGTGGATGCAGGTACTTATGCTGTGGAAAGCTTTCTGCGACGAGATCTGGGTTACTGAAGTCTGTCTCACGGGGCAAAGTGTATTATCGCGGCATGGGAAATGCTCTCCGTGCGCGACGTGACGGCCTTCATCCTCGCCGGTGGCAAGAGCACGCGCATGGGCACGGACAAGGCATTTGTCGAATACGAAGGCCGCACGCTTGCTGGCCCGGGCGCTCGACTTGGCGCGCTCGGTTACTCCCGATGTGCGCATCGTGGGAAGCCAGGAAAAGTTTGCGCCATTTGCTCCGGTGGTGGAAGATATATTCCGCGACTGCGGACCGCTGGGCGGAATCCATGCCGCATTGCGGGCTTCGTCGACGGAACTCAACTTGATGCTGGCCGTGGACACGCCATTTGTCTCCTGGGCATTTCTGCAGTATTTGATCAGCCAGGCGCGGGGCGCGACCGAGGCAGCGGTAGTGGTTCCGCGCAGTGACGGGCGCCGGCAGCCGTTGTGCGCCATTTACCGCCGGGAATTCGCCGGCGCGGCGGAGAAGGCCTTGCGTGCCGGACGAAACCGAATCGATCCATTGTTCGATGCGGTTCGCAACTCGAGTGATCGAGCAAGAAGAATTGGAAGGCGCCGGATTTTCGCCAGCTATCTTCCGCAACCTGAACACGCCCGAGGAATTGGAGGCAGAAAAGCGCAGGGCCTGACTAATGCGAGCTTGACGATCGTTACACAAACTGACTTTTCGAGAGCCAACCGATGCCCGATCCCGTCCGCAGCCCTATATCGAGTTCCGCGAGGTCTCCAAAGCTTTCGGCGACAACGTCGTGCTCGATCACGTCAGCTTCAACGTCATGCCCGGCGAAACTGTCTGCATCCTGGGCCGCAGCGGCGTGGGCAAATCGGTTTCGCTTGCAAATTCTCATGGGTTTTCTCAAGGCAGATTCCGGCCGCGTGATCGCCGCCGGCCAAGACATTACCGACTTTTCTGAGGAGCAAATGGAAGCGCATCCGAAAGAAAGTCACCATGGTGTTTCAGAACGGAGCGCTGTTCGACTCCCTCACGGTCGGCGAGAATGTGGCGTTTCCTCTGCGCGAAACCAGGGATCTGTCGGAAGAGCAGATCTACCAGATTGTCGACGGATTGCTGCAGATGGTGGGCGTGCAGGAGATGCGCGACTTGCTGCCCTCCGATCTCTCGACCGGCATGAAGCGCTCGGTGGCCATTGCGCGGGCGCTGGCGGCGCGGCCGGAATGCATTCTCTACGACGAACCCACCACCATGGTCGATCCGCTGATGGCGCAACTGCTCGGCGATCTCATCAAGCGGCTCAAGCTTCAACTGAACCTGACCAGCATCGTGGTCACCCACGATATGCGGCTGGCCGAGAAACTGGCCGACCGCGTGGTCTTCCTGTACGAAGGCAAGGCGATTTTCTTCGGTACCTACGCGGAGATGGAAAAATCCAAGGAGCCGATCGTGCAGGAATTCCTGGAACTGGACGAATTGAAGATGGAGTGTAATGGCAGTGGTCAGTGATCAGTCCGTCAGCTGACTCAGTAAACGCCTGTTGCGTAGCCGCTGCAGGTGAGAACCGGAAGCCGCGGATATTTTGCAAACCGCGGATCAGTGAACGAAAGCTGGCACTGCAGGAAATCGAGGCCCGGTCGGACGTTGATTTGCCGGGCATGTACGCAATCCGCGCAGAGCCCGAAACCTCTTGCGCAGGCCGTTGGGGAGATTGTGCCGCGCCACCGTCCTGCATCGTCAAGTTATGCTTTGCGAATCGCGTGCAGTGACAAATCACTGACCACTGACCACTGACCACTGACCACTGCTTCAAAATCCCTGCCGCACCAACTCTTCCACCGTGAGCGAACTCTCTGCCGGCGCGCCGCTCATCATCTTCTCGACATATTTCGCAATCAGATCGGCTTCCAGATTGACCGGATCGCCGGGCTTCAGCGAGTTGAGATTTGTCATCTCGACGGTTGCGGAATGATGGCGACCGTGCAGCTTCTGCCCTCAAGCTTCGCCACGGTAAGGCTGATGCCCTCGATGCAGAATCGAGCCCTTGTAGACGGTGTACTTCTCTACGTCCGTGGGCAACTCGATGCGCAGCCACCAATTTTCCGAGTCGGCGATGCGCTCGAGAGCGATGAGCTTGCCGACGCCATCCACGTGGCCTTGCACAATGTGTCCGCCGAAGCGGCCATCGGCTTTCATGGGCAGTTCCAGGTTGACCAGCAGCGCCCTCGTGCATGCGCGAGAACGAGGTGCGCGCCCAGGTTTCAGGGGCCAAGTCGGCGCTGAACGAGCCCGGCTTGATGTCGAGCGCGGTAAGGCAAACTCCGCTGACCGCGACGCTGTCGCCGGTTTTCAGTTCCGTAGGTGCATTGCTCGGCCGCAATGGTGATGCGGCGATTTTCGCCGCGTTGTTCGATGCGGGTGACGCATCCTACTTCTTCCACGATGCCGGTAAACATGAGGACCTCGAAACGCCTAACATCATAACATCCGATAACGCGTTACATGAACGAAGCTCGTTGACGAACTCCGCTCACCAATCCTCGTAGGGATCGCGCAAATATCCTTCGACCGCGAAGTCTTCTCCGAACTGATGCTGGTTGAGATGCTTTACGCGCACGGCCTCGTGATTGGCGCGCGAAGCCTGCGCCTGCGGCAAACGGCACCGATCCCCCGGCCCCCAGAATCTTCGGCGCGTAATACAGAAAAACTTTGTCGACCACGCCAGCGGCGAGCGCCATTGCCGTTCACCGCCGCTCCCACCTCGATCATCACACTCGTGATTTCAAGTTCTCCGAGGCGGCGAAGCAGCGCATGAATATCCGGACGGCCTCGGGTCCTGCTGGAGCCGAGTCGCTCGACCCGAACGCCCACGCGCCTCCAGTTCCTCTTTTTCTTTTCCTCCGCGCGGAACAGAAAACCAGCACATCATTCCGAGCGCCGCCACTTCGCACGCTCTGCACCAGGCGCGACTCCAACGGCAGTCGCAGATGCGAATCGAGAATCACGCGCAACAGCGGGCGCCGCCGCGGATGGCCGCTGCGATCGGTGAGCAGCGGATCGTCGGCCAGAATCGTTCCGACGCCCACCAGGATGGCATCGCTTTGATGACGCTGTTGCTGCACGTGGGCGCGCGCAGTTTCGCCAGTGATCCATCCGCCGGCGGGCGTTCCCGCTGTGCGCTTCGGTGCCTGCGCTGGAGGCGGAGCAATCTTGCCGTCGAGTGTCATCGCGGATTTCAATGTCACCAGGGGAATGCCGTGGCGAATGTAGCGGGCGAAAGCCTCGTTCAGACGCCGAGCTTCCGCCTCCAGTCGTCCAACTTCCACGTGATGCCCGCCGCGCGCAGCTTCTCAAAGCCTCGCCCACTCACCTTGGGATTAGGATCGGGCATGGAAGCAACCACGCGACGAATCCCGGCGGCGATCAAGGCGTCGGTGCACGGAGGCGTGCGGCCCTGGTGCGAGTGCGGTTCGAGATTGATGTAGAGCGTGCCGCCGCGCGCCTTGTCGCCGGCCTGTTCGAGGGCGCGCACTTCGGCATGCTTCACGCCATCGTAGGTGTAAACGCCTGTGCCCGCGATGCTGCCCTCTGCAGTCGACGATCACAGCGCCGACGTAAGGATTGGGCGAGGCCAATCCAATGCCCTCGCGCGCGAGGTCGAGCGCGCGGCGCAGAAACTGCTCGTCAGTTGAGCGGTCGGGCATCTTTCGGGGATACGGACCAAAGACAAATCCGTCACGAGATAAACAGTCTTTATTCGAACAGCGAATCCACAAACTCTTTCGGATCGAAGGGCAGCAGATCGCCCACCTTCTCGCCCACGCCAACAAACCGCACAGGCAGTCCCAGTTCGCGCGAGATGGCAACCACCACGCCGCCCTTGGCAGTGCCATCGAGCTTGGTGAGCACGATGCCGGTAACGCCCGCCGACTGCGTGAACAGCCGCGCCTGCTGCAATCCATTTTGACCGGTGGTCGCGTCCATCACCAGCAGCGTCTCGTGCGGCGCTCCGGGAATAATGCGCTGCGCGGTGCGGCGCATTTTGTCCAGTTCGGACATGAGGCTGGTCTTGGTATGCAGGCGGCCCGCTGTGTCGACGATCACGTAATCTGTCTTCCGCGCTGTTGCGGCCTGCAGTGCGTCGAACAACACTGCCGCGGGATCGCCGCCGGGCTTGGTCTTGATCACTTCCGTCCCCGTGCGCTGGCCCCAGATCTCCAGTTGATCGATGGCCGCCGCGCGGAACGTATCCGCCGCGCACAGCAGCACGCTCTTGCCCTGCGAGCGAAATACCTGCGACAACTTGCCGATGGTTGTGGTTTTGCCCGTGCCATTCACGCCGACCACCAGAATCACTTCCGGCGTGCCATCTACTCTTTGGACGGGCCGAGTGTTGGCCGCATTCAAAATGGCCAGCAATTCTTCTTTCAGAAGCCGCTTCAGTTCCTGACATCCTTGATCTGTTTGCGATCGGCCTTCTCGCGGAGCTTGCCCAGACTTCCTGCGTGGTGGTGGTGCCGAGGTCGGCGCCGATCAGCGTTGCCTCCAGATCGTCGAGCGTGTTGCGGTCGATTTCCTTGCCGAAAGCAACGACCTCTTCGATGCGCTCCGCGAGGTTCTCCCGCGTGCGCGTGACCGCCTGCTTCATGCGCTCGAAGAGTCCAGTTTTCTTTTCTTCGGTACTGCCGAACAAAGTTTGAATCATGAGGAATCCTGACTTGATTATAGCGGTCAGGCATCAGTAGAAAATACTTAGTACCTGGTACCTGAAGACAATGCGGTGAAAGGGTGCAGGGAGATCGTGCGCTTGAAGGCGCAGAACTCGGTACTAGGTACTAAGTACTCGAACCGAGAGATGAACGCGAAGGACTGGTTACGCGCGGGTTCTTTCCAGGTTGGCGGCTTCCGCGGCGGATAGTGCCGGGCGCGGGAGGCGGGACACGTCGCGCCGGCATCCGGCGGCCACCGGCCTTCTTGATTGCGATGCGCGCTGAATGCGAATCTCGCCGCGCGCGTAAACCGCCACCAGCGCTGCCACCGTTTCGGGATCAAGCCGCTTGCCGGCGAGATTGTGAATGATTTTCAACGCTTCTTCCGGAGTGTGGGCATGCTGGTAAGGACGATTGGTGGTCAACGCATCGAAAGTGTCGGCTACTGCAATCACGCGCGCCAGCAAGCGGAATCTGATCTCCCTTAAGGCCATAAGGATAGCCGCGGCCATCCAGAGCTTCGTGATGAAGTTCAATGCCGGGGAGCATCTCCGCCAGCTGGGTTACGGGGCGCAGAATGTTGGCTCCCTTGGTGGTGTGGGTCTTCATGACCTCGAATTCTTCGGCATCCAGCGCGCCTGGCTTTTTGAGGATGCGATCTTCGATGCCGATCTTGCCCACGTCGTGGAGCTGCGCGGAAATCTGCAGCGTCTCCATGAAGTCGGCGGGCAGGTTCAGTTCTTTGCCGATCATCAGTGAGTAGCGCGTAACCCGGTCGGAGTGGCCGCGGGTGTAGGGATCCTTTTCGTCGACCGCGCCCGCCAGCATTTGGATCGAACCCAGAAACAGAGCGCGATTTTCTTCCGCCGCCCGCTTCAGATCTTCGACGAATTGTTCCAGCTCTTGCGACATGGTGTTAAAAGTCTCGGCCAGTTCGCCGATTTCGGTGCGGCTCGCACAGGTGAACGCGCTGCGAAAAATCGCCGCGCGCCAGAGCGCGGCTGGACTGAGTAAGGATCTGCAGAGGATTAGTAATTCTGCGGGCCGCGAAAATGCTTACACCAATGCTCAGCAGCACGGCCAGCAGCGCCAGCAGTCGCGCTGTGCGCTGCATTTCGATGACTCCACGGTAAGCCTCAAGCTGCGGCTTCTGCACCACGACCGCCCAATCGAGCGCAGTGACCGGGCTGTAGGTGCCGAGCATCTCCACACTGTTCTTGCCCTCGTGCACGGCGAATTCCTTGGTGGCGGCCAACTGCGCCTTATTGCCCTCGTCCACAAAATTGCGGACGATCTCCAGATTCTTCATGTCCTGGCCGGTTACGTATTGCGGAGTTCCGGCGGCCACCAGCCGGCCCTGCGCATCCACGACGTAGGGAATCAAGCCGCCGCCGCTGACTTCGTGGAGGCGGCGAATCAGGAATTGCAGATCCACGACCGCGCCCACCATGCCCAGAAAACGCCCGCCATAGCTGACCGGACTGCTCACCAGCAAAACCGTCCGCGCTGACTTGCCGTCTCCCACCTGCAGCGCCTGCCCGTTGTAGGCGCGGCCATCGCGGGCTGCGTCAAAGGCATGTTGCAGTTCGCGCTGCAGAAATGCGTCTGGCGCGATGCGTCCGGCAGAGATTCCTTTCGCGTCGGAGTTGAGCAGAGTCGCGTAAGCGAGTTCATCGGAAGAAGAAACAAAGTTTTCCAGCAGCGCGCGCAGTTCAGGCGCTTCGATATTCTTGCTGCCGATATCGCCGCCGCTCGCCACCTGAATTGCCGAGGAAAGATTGGCCAGCATCATTCGCAGCGAGCGCTCGTGCTGAGAAAGATCGTCCGCCAGCGACCGCGTCACCGTATTCTGCAACAGCATCTCGTTGGTCTTCAGGCGGTCCCGGTTGATGGCTTCCACTTGCGCGGAGTAAAAATACATGGGGACGATGCTGATCACCAGAAGCACGCCGAGAATTACATACAAAATGGGCACGCGCGCCGGATTGGGCGCTGTGGAAGACAAGTCGCTCCCCTGGCTCGTTTCGGAGGCGCCGTCGATCGAAGTAGCGGCGGATTTCACGGGTATCTATAGAAGTTTAATGTGGCATGGGAGTGGCCTGGAGGCGAAAACCGTGAGCTTTGTCATTACGAAAGTACCAGCTAAAACGAGCGTCTGGCGCGGGTTTGGCAACGAAACGCGGCAGTCGGCGCCAGTGCTTTCGCGCAGCCTAGGATCTGAGCGTTTCGCTCTTGCCGCTGCGGGTCATCAACTCATAAATTGCCTCGCGCGGATCCTTGCCATCGTGCAGAATGGCGTGCATCTGCTCGGTGATGGGCATTTCGACACCGTGAGCCCGCGCCAGTCCCACGGCCGCCGTCGTCGTAAAGATTCCTTCCGCGACCATGCCGTGCATCCCGGCGAGAATCTCCGGCAACTTTCGTCCGCGGCCAAGTTCGACGCCCACACTGCGATTGCGCGAGAGACCGCCGGTGCAAGTCAGCACCAGATCGCCGAGGCCCGCAAGACCCGCCATGGTTTCCGCTTTGCCGCCACAAGCCACGACCAGCCGCGTCATCTCCGCCAGTCCGCGCGTGATGAGAGCCGCCACCGAATTGTGGCCCAGGTCCGAGGCCCGCGCTAGACGCCGGCAGCGATCGCGATTGTATTTTTCAGCGCGCCACCAAGTTCCACTCCGACCGGATCTTCGTTGGTGTAAACGCGAAAGCTGGCATGACTGAACTCCTGCTGGACGATGCGCGCGAGAGTTCCTTGTCCTGTGACGCGATGGTGATCGCGGTTGGATCTCCGCGCGCGGCTTCCAGAGCGAACGATGGGCCGCTGAGCGCGCCGATCGCGCGGCGCAGCCGGTATGGCTGTCGCGTTCGTACAAACCTGCGCGATCACCTCGGTCATGCGCAGCAGGGAGTTCTCTTCCAGTCCTTTAGTCGCGCTGACGATCATGGTTTCCGCGCGCAAGATGCGGCCGCATCTGCTCAAACAGAGTGGCGGCAATGTTGCGAAGGCATCACGCTCACCACGATGGCCGCGCCCGCCAGCGCTTTCGCAAGATTGGCATGGCGTCACGCAAGCCGGGATGGGCTGGCCGGGAAGAAACTTCTCATTCACGCGCTGCTGTGCAATGTTCTCGCAAACTTCTTTCTCGTGCACCCAAAGTCGAACCTGGTGAGTCTGCTTTGCGGCCCAGAACAATTGACAGCGCCGTGCCCCAGGCTCCCGCGCCGATGATTGCGATCTCGCTCATGCGTGCTTTCTTCCCACGCGGTTTTCCGTCCCGGCCAGAAGCCGCCGCATGTTAGTCATGATGCTTAATGAGAATGAGCAGGGAAGCGAGCGCGATCAGACGCCAGAGTGTACAGGAGAATCGTAAAACTGACCGATAAGCCATGCGATGAACTGGAAAGAACGCGACCGCAAGGATTGACCCCAGCGAAACGTAGCGCGAAATTGCGACGACGACTACGAAGATGACCGCCGCAATCAGCACTGCCTTAGGAGCGATCACACAAATGCTCCCAGACCCGGTGGCGACTCCCTTGCCGCCATGGAATTTCAGCCACACCGGAAACACGTGGCCAATTACAGCGAACAGCGCCCCCAGCGCCAGTTGCTCGAGAGTGGGAATCGCGAACTATGCGTTCGGCCACATCATAAGATAATGCCACCGCGCCGGTTCCTTTCAGGGCATCCAACAGCAATGTCAGCCCTCCGAGCACTGGCGATTTGCGCGAGACATTCGTCGCGCCGATATTTCCGCTGCCGCTCTGACGCACATCTTCCCCGCGGAAGATTCGTACCAGCAGATATCCGAACGGAATCGATCCCAACAGGTAGCTTAGCGCGGCGATGATCACGAGGGTAGGCAAACTGTATAAGTTCCTGCTCGCTGAACTAACGCAAGCCAAATCCCGCAAGCTTCGTATACTTTGAGCCGCCGGGCGAAAGCTGACTCCGGTAAAGAAAGAACTCGCGGACCGTCAGTGCGCCAAACTCCGGCGCAGGCAACGCCGCCAGTTTTTCCTGCAACCTCTGAAAGCTGCGGTTCAGATGGTCTCCCTCCTGTAAGCGCGGCGACCCGGAACCTTTTCCGCCCCGCGCCAGTGTGAGATGCGGGCTGAAAGCATGCTCCTCTTTCGGGATGTCGAGTGACGCCAGTCTCTCATCCACCAGCGCAGCCAGAGAAGTCAACTTCGATCCCGCCTCAATTCCAACCCAGAACACTCGCGCCGACCGCGCGCCCGGAAAAAATCCGTAGCCCCGAAAGCTCATTTCGAACGAGTCAGCCACCATGGTTTCCAATGCTTGCTTGATTTTCTCAACCTCTTCCTCAGACTTTTCTCCGATGAATTTCAGAGTAACGTGCAGCGATTCCGGCCGCGCCCAGCGCGCATCCGGAGCAAACCCGCGCACGCCGTCGACGAAGCGGGCAATCCGACTGCGGACAGCGTCGTCGATGTCGAGAGCAACGAAAAGGCGCATAAAGTCGTCTGCGAGCTACTAGCTACTAGCTCTGCTCTTGGGTTAGCTAGCCGCTAGAAGCTCGAAGCCAGAAGCTCTCCTCACATCAACTTCCTGCGCACCATATCCAGCGCCATCGTGGCCGCGAACCAGCGAATGCGGCTGCGGTCGCCCGAGAAGTTCCGCTCGATCACTTCTGTCCCGCTATCGCTGGCTAAGGCGTGGAAAACCAATCCCACGGGCTTCTCTGGTGTGCCTCCCGCGGGCCCGGCCACGCCCGTGATGCCGATTCCGAGCGTTGTCTCGCAACGGTAGCGAATGCCTTCGGCCAGCGCCGCCGCCACCTCGCGGCTCACCGCTCCATGACGCTCAATCATGTCGGCGGGCACCCCGGCAAGTTCGGTCTTTACTGCATTCGAGTAGACGATCGCGCCGCCGGCAAAGTAGCGCGAACTGCCGGCGACCGAAGTAATCCGCTCGCCCAGCAGTCCGCCGGTGCATGATTCCGCCACGGCCAGCGTGGCGTTGCGCATCTGCAGCCAGTAGCCGACGATCTGTTCGAGCGATTCGCCATTCCGCGAGAACACCGCATCATCAAGTTCCTCCTCGACCGCGTCGGCGGCTTCATCCACGCGCGCCTGCGCCGCTTCCATAGTCTCGCCGCGCGATGTGAAATGCAATTGGATCTCTCCCGCTCCCGCCAGAATGGTCGTCTGCACGTCGGTGAATCGTTTGTAAATAGGCGCCACGCGCGCATCCACGAGCGATTCGCCGAGCATGGCCACCTTCAATACGCGAGTGGCCAGAAACGCTGCAGGCAGCTTGGCCCGCAACCGCTCGCGGCACTCGCGCCTCAAACAAAGCCTTCAGTTCGTGCGGAGGCCCGGGCAGCAGAATGACAATGCGCTCGCGCCCATCGAACTTGCCGCTCAGCCACTGCCCCGGCGCGGTTCCATTTGGATTAGGAAGCACCACCGCGCCTTCGAGAACATCCGCCTGCTTGGCATTGTTGGGGGACATTTTCCAGTTCGCGCGCGGCGAAACGCCGCTCAATGCCGGCAAGAACATCTTCATCCCGCCGCAACGAAACCCCCAAAGCCTCCGCCACCGCTTCGCGGGTAAGATCATCTTCGGTGGGCCCGAGACCGCCGCTGAAAATTACGATCTCCGAGCGAAACAGCGCATGCTGCGCGGCCTCGACCAGACGCTTGCGATCGTCGCCGACCACGCTTTTGAAAATTACTTCAACGCCCAACTGATTGATCTGCTCGGTGAGATAGAGAGAGTTCGTATCCATGCGGAAGGGCGTCAGTAACTCGGAGCCAACCGCGATGATCTCAGCGTTCACGGGAGAAGTGTAAATGATAAAGGCAGTACCCAGTACTCAGTTCTCAGAACAACTGATCTCAGAAAAACTGACCTGCATTGCTGAGAACTGGGTACTGGGCGCTGGGTACTGCCGTTTGCTATTCCGGCAGCAGCGGCAGCCCGGCAATGTTCCAGGAAAGATGGTGCACCGCATCTGTAGTCGCCAGGATCACGCTGCGTCCCGGCGCAAAAGCCAGGCCCACGAGTCCATGGCCCGCGACTTCCAGGCTGGCTTTGCCCTCCGGCGTGATCTTCACAATGCCGCGCCGGCCGGAGAGCGACGCGGCAACATACAGATTGCCCGCAGAGTCAAATGCCAGGCCCTGCGGGCGTCCCAGCCCGCGGTAGAATGTGTGCACCGTCCCCTGCGGATCAATTCTGTGCACGCCGTCGAAGCTCGACGTAGTCAGGACCAGTCACAAATAAGTCCCCTTGCGGACCGAAAGCGAGGTGGTAAGCCGAAACGCTCGGCTCCAGAGTGGCGAAGACAAATACCTGCTGGTCGCGGCCAATCTTGAAAATCGTGCCGCTGCGGTCGCCCACGTAGAGGTTCTGGTTCCGATCGAAAGCAATTCCCGTGGCGACTCCCATGCCCTCGGCATAAGTGGTCATGGTTCCGTTCTGCTGCCACGCGATAGACCGCGCCGTCATAGCGCGAGGAAACATACATCTGCCCCTGGCGATCGAAGGCGATGGCGGTTGCGTTCATCATCTCCGCGACGAACGGTTTTACGGCGTAGTTGGTATCGATCTTGAAGATCGCGACCGGAACCTTTTGGCCGCGCGAACCCGAGAAAGTCGCGTAGATGTTGCCTTGCGGATCGAGCGCCGGATTGGTCACGGGATGCAAGTTCTCGGCGATCGGGACGGCCACCTTGACGGTCTGCGCGTTGCTGACGTGCCCGTCGGTGGCAACCACCACCGGCCCCGAACTCGCTCCCTCGGGAACGCGGGCCACGAGAAACGAATCCGAACTGATCACGACTCCGCCCTCGACGTCGCCAAACTGCACGCGCGGGCGCTGATATTGCTGCGACCGCAATCCCGAGCCCGCAATGCGAACTTCGCCCTCCGGCCAGCGCCAGCACAGGCGACACGGACTCGATGTGCGGTCCGCCATTCACGCTTTTCTTACCCAGGATGCGGTCGGAGAATCCCATGAGGAAAACACTCGCACTACGTTAGAAGACCAAAGTGTAACAAGAGATGCACGATTCCCAGCGCGTAGAAACCCGCGGCAATATCGTCCAGCACAATCCCGG
Source organism: uncultured Acidobacteriaceae bacterium (assembly GCA_963841125.1). Taxonomy (GTDB): domain Bacteria; phylum Acidobacteriota; class Terriglobia; order Terriglobales; family Acidobacteriaceae; genus Sulfotelmatobacter. The sequence goes on along the minus strand of CAWJBH010000007.1, from coordinate 424,675 downwards.
CACCTTCCGGAAGCGCCTCCAATTGTCGCACTGGCGGCGGCTTGACGATATCGAAGGCACGAAAAAGTATAAAGCCCGCCAGAAAAGATTTCCATGCGAGCGGCACGGCGATCAGCGCCACCAGTTGACCTGCGACCTCATCGATCACCACAAACTGCGGATCTTTTATTCCGGAGCCTCGCGCGACCCGCGTAGCTGCCGGAATGCCGATCAGCGTGACCGCCGCAGCCAGCGCGATCGCAACCGGAGTGCGCAACGAAGGCGCAAGCGCGCGTAGCCAGCGCCGCCCACAATAAAACGGTTGCCGCCGATGCCCAGGTCCCCGGCCCGGGACGCAGCCGTCCGATGCCGAAAAATGTGGCGATGAGCGTGGCCCACGGCGGAGTTGGTTCGAGGGCCTTCACGATTCTTCGTCCGAATCTTCGGGCGTGCTCTCGCGGATCTGTTCGTCCGCATCCGTTACCGGGGATGGAATCACATAAGCTCCGCTCGCCCACTTGCCCAAATCGATGGTGCGGCAGCGGTCGCTGCAGAAGGGAAACTCCGGGTCGCCGCTCTTCACGACTTTCTTGCAGATCGGGCAGCGAAGTTTCAGAGTGCGTTTGCGAGGCATGGCCAGGGAATGTTCCAGGTTCTTGCTGAGTCAAACCACAGATTCCAAAGCGAAACAGCTACAGAATCTTCGCCACCAGATCGTAATCGTGCGCTTCGGTGATCTGGCAACGATAAAACTCGCCGGGCTGCGGCTCCGTGTCTTCCGGGGAAAGTCGTTCACGAAAACCTTGCCGTCGATCTCGGGCGCATGCATCGAAGTGCGGCCTTCCATGAGCAGATCAGTTTCTTCCGACGTTCCCTCGAGCAACAGGTCGAACTCCTGTCCCACAAGCGCCTTCTTTTTCTTCTTGCTGATCTGGCGCTGGATTCCCATCAAGTGTTTGCGCCGCCGCTCGATTTCACGGACGGAAAGCTTCTCGTCCAAACCGTATGCGTCCGCGCCCTCCTGATCGGAGTAGGAAAAAGTTCCCATCCAATCAAACTGGGCTTCGCGCACAAATTCGCACAGCTCCTCAAATTCTTTCTCGGTTTCTCCCGGAAAGCCCACGATAAACGACGTGCGCAGGGTGAGGCCGGGAATCGCGCGCCGCATCTTGCAATCGACCGCAGAAAAACGTCCGCGCCCGCCGCCACGCTTCATGCGCTTCAGCACGGGCGCCGACGCATGCTGCAAGCGGCACATCCATGTAAGAACAGATCTTCTCCGAGGATGCGATCGTCTCCAGCAGTTTGCCGGTGATCTTGTTCGGATAGGCATAGAGGAACCGGATCCAGCGCAGGTCTTCAATCTTTGCCAGTTTCTCGAGCAGCAGCGCCAGACCATCCTTCAACCCGAAATCCTCGCCGTAGCAGGTCGTGTCCTGCCCGATCAGAGTGATTTCGCGCACGCCGCTCTGCGCCAGCCGCTCGGCCTCCGCTACCACTGACTCGAAGCGCCGCGAACGAAACTGCCCGCGCAACTGCGGAATGATGCAAAACGTGCAGGGATGATCGCAGCCCTCCGCGATCTTGATATAGGCCGTGGATTTCGGCGTGGCCAGAATGCGCGGGGTCTCATCGTCATACAAATAGTTGGGCAGATCCGCAATCGCGCCGTCCCATTGCCCGCGAGAGAATCGCCCCTGCGCCGCCCGCGCATCGCCCTCCGGCCCGCGAATTCAATACCACGAACGGGGAATCGGAACTTGCCGGAGTAGCCGCGACGCAGCACTCCAATGCCCGTCGCCGCCAGAATGTTCTGCAACTCCCCAGTCCCGACCACCGCGTCCACCTCGGGAATGCGCTTGCGGATCTCATCGCGAAAGCGCTCCACCAGGCAGCCTGCCACGATCAGCTTTTTCGCCCGCCCCGAGGTCTTGTGCTCCGCCATCTCAAGAATCGTATTCACCGACTCCTGCTGCGCGCTCTCGATGAACGAACAGGTATTCACCACGATCACGTCGGCGTCCTCGGCGCGGGGTGAGAGTTCAGCCCCGGCCCGCGCCAGAAGGCCCATCATCACCTCGCTGTCGACCAGATTCTTGGGGCACCCCAGGCTGACGAAGCCCACTTTTTGGGGACGCCCTCCCGGCGTCGTCGTCCGCCACGAGTCAGTGAGGTTTTTCGGTCGGGACGCGGGATAGTGAGGCTTTTCGAGGGCATGCAATCTGGCTTATTCTAACATTCTCCGCCGACATTCATGGATACGGGAGAGGTTGGCGGTCAATGAGTCCTATGGCGGTTTTACGACAGCTAACTAATGTGGCATGAGGCCGCATCAGATCTTGAATGGCTGACCTTTCGGTAGTAACTTTCTAACCGGTGAAATACCAGCGTGCTTTCGCAGTCTTAACCGCGCTTCTGTGCTGCCTTGGCGCTGCCGCAGCGCAGATCGTGAGCTTCGAGCGACGGACTCATATGCATGCACAGCGGCCTCTCCGCGATCTCAGATGCGATGTTCCCAACTGGTACGCCTACGCTTTTGTGGGCTCCATTTCCGAAGTTACTCCTGTCGGAAGCGGCAAGACGATGTTCGAGTCGTACATGGGCGAAGCAATTCAACGGGGACCCTGGCATCCTCTTGACGGTACGACCTCGCAGGGACGTGCCTGCCGAACGGTAGTCGGCGATTCGATGGCACTTCTTCTGGCGGTTCCAATCCTTTTGTTCTCGACTCTACGGCATGCAGCCGCCCTGTTCCCGATGGGCGGGAAAGGAAGCGAGAAGGTCGGCGTTTGCAGAATACGGGTGATCTTGGCGTTCTGCGCGGCCACGTTCAGCGAGGCCCGTACAATCCTCTCATTCAAAATGACGTCGTGCCAAACGCGCACGTCGTAGCACGCCGCACATCGGACAACACACAGTTCGTCACGTTGGCTGACGCGGACGGTCGTTACGAGTTTCCACCCGTGCCTCCGGGCAAGTACAAATTCAACCGTGTGCAAGGCATGGCCTTGCTTCATGGCGATGGCGGTGAACTGACCGTGAGCCGGGGCGCCTGCTGGAATATGACGATCGAGGTCCCCAAGGCCACCGAGGAAGTATTTCAGGCCACGTCGGGTCGCCAGACGGCAAGCCGTTCATTGTGCACCCGTGGGTGCAGATCGTATCCGTGGACGACGCCCGATATAGGTTGGTTTATGTTGACGCGGATGGCAATTTCGAAGAGAGAGGTGTGGAACCTGGCCGCTATCTTGTCGGCCTCGGAATCCGAGCTGGATCAGGGTATTTCAGCGACGTGCCAACTCCAATTTACTTCCCTGGCGTTCGAACCAAAGATCGGGCTGCCATCATTCAGCTTCGCCCGGCGGAGAACCGAACCCGTGTCGATTTCCAGCTTCCAATTGAAGATGTCCTTAAGCCTTTGGGACAAGCCACGTCGAAGCATTGACGTAAAACAGGCCATAGCGCTCATTGACTCGTCTCTCTGGTGCGATGGCGATTCGGCCCTCGTCGGCCTGAGCCCTCACCCATCCGGCTGCCCCGGAGCATCTGCTCAGCCGGTTGAGCCTTCGCACAGAAAAATATCGCCTGTGGAAGAAAAGTCTACTCTTCATGCTACCCTAGCCCTTACCGAAGAAAATGTGAGTCCCGCATCCTGGAGGGGAAATGTCTGGGAAAAAGGCCGTCATCGCAGTCCTGGCAGTGACTATGTCCATTCTGGGCGCCTTCGCGTCGGCCCAGGACGAGAAAAACGAAGTGACCGGCATGATTGGCCGCATCTTCATCAGCGATCAGGGCATTCAGGGCCCGAACGCTCCCACCGTCAACCCTTTCGTCCGCTCCGGCAACGGGCTCACCTTCGAAGTGAATTATGCGCGCCGCGTTTCTATCCACTCCCATCTTTGCCGTCTTGGGAGAAGTGCCTGCGGCATTCAATCTGGATGAGAAACTCAACTCCGGCGGCCGACTGTCGTTCCCACCAGTATTCAGGCAGATTTTCGTCACTCCCTCGGTTCGCTTGAATCTGTTTCCCGATCGACCGCGGTTTCACCGTGGGTCAGTTTGGGAGGAGGCTTCGGCCATTTCAGCGAGAGTAGGACCTCATCTACTAGCGGCACCAATCCAGGTGGTTCCACGACCTCGGGTGTGCTTCAGGATGGGGTGGGATTGGATGTTAAAGTCTGGCACCGTTTCAGCATTCGCGGCGAGGTCCGCGACTTCTGTTCGGGCACGCCTGATCTCCCCTTGGCCGATACGGGCAAGACCCGCCAGCACAACTACTTCGTGGGCGGCGGCGTGGTCTGCCATTTCTAGCCCTGCCGATGGCTATCCGTCGCGGAATCGGGTCGGGGCGCAGCGCATTTGAGCCACGCCACATTATTTCCGTGCAGATCTACTTCTTGGTTGCCAGCTCCACTTCTTCATACAACTCAGGCAATCGCAGCGCGTCATCCGCCGAATTCCCGAAGCGCGCCGATTCGTAGGCCTCGGTGAACCGCTCGACCCGCGCCCGCAACCGCTCATCGGCGATGACGCGCACAAATTCTTGCGCTGTCTGCGTTGTGGACTTTGCGCACTCCGCGCCGCGCCAGATAACGCGCCATGCGTTCATACCACATCGCGGCGGCCTGATCCGGCGATCGTTCCGGATGCGCCCGCAGCCGTCTGGTGCGGATCATCCTGCGAATCCGCCCAACGTTGGCCAATCCCAGCAATAGCAACGCCACCACCGCGCTCCCTGTGAACCATCTTGCCGGCGCGCGCTCCGCACTGCGCTGGCTTCTTCGCGCCCAATTCAGCATGCGCGCATACTTCAGCCGCGCCCACATGCGCGTTTGCTCCAGCCAGGTGCGCGTCCCGCTCATCATCGTTCGGCCCGAGAATGCTTTGGTGGGAAGAGTCATAGCTGACCACCCACTCCCGCCAGAACGATGACGCCGCATCGAGATAAAGCATCGCCCGGCCCCAGCCTTCCGGCGTCCCGCTCGCGCTGTCCGGCGTGGGATCGAACGTGACCCAACCGTAGCCGGGGAAGTAAGCTTCCACCCAGGCGTGCGCATTCCTGGCCCGTACCACGTAGTTGCCGGTGAGATCGTTGAATTCGTCGCTGACGAAACCGTTCACCACGCGCGACGGAATGTGCAGCGTCCGCAGCATCACTGCCATGGAAGAGGCGAAGTACTCGCAGTGCCCCTGCTTGCGCTCGAAAAGGAAGTTCGCCAGAGGATCGGCGACCGGCGAACGCGGCAACTGCAGCGTATATCCGTAATGCGTCTTCAAATATTTTTCGAGCGCGACGGCCTTGTCGTAGCTAGTGGGGGCCGAACCGTGAAACCTGCGCCGCCAGTTGCGGAATGCGCGGATCGAGCGCAGGGGCAGTTTGCAGATAGGCGGAGGTAAATGGCGGAAGCTCGTTGCTCGCGCGCACGAAGTTGCTCGGGAGAAGGCGTGGAGATGTCGGAATCCGCCTCGTAGATGCTAACGGCGCGCTCGCCATCGAGATCGTAGACCGCTCCGCCCGCATCGATCTGCACCGCGCGATAGGCGTCCGCTCACCCGCCGCGCCCAGGGAGCAAGGAAAAAAACGTTGGTGCCGATCGGCTCCATCAGCACGCGGTAATGAATCAGGTGACGGGGCCTTCCGGCGAGTTGAGTGCGCACCAGCGCGACCTGCGCCACTCCCTGGCTGAAGAGCGGCACGGCGAAATCCTCCGTAAGCATCCCGCCGCAGCGGAGTACTGGCTCGCGCGGATTTGACCAGTCCCTGCCCATCGAAGTTCGCCAACGCGACGCCGCGCCAGTGCAGCGCGTATCGGCCCTGTGGATCTCCGTCAATCTGGATATGCATCACGACGGCGTTCGACTGCTGAATCTGTCCGATCCGGCCCAACTGCACCCGATCACTGAAGCCGGTGGAAAAATCGGTGCCGAACGAGTAGCCGCCCAGGTAGCCCGCCGACATGCGAGGCAGAAGAAAAAATACCGCCGCCGCGCCCACCAATATCATTAACACCAAAGCCGGCGTCACCCGCGCCAGCGAGAAGGCCAGATGCCGGTGTTCCTTCAAGCATCGCTGGAAGGTCGCGCTTGAAAGCTGGCGGTTCGGCCCGAACGCCGCATCTCCATCAGGATGAATGTTGACACCGCCATCAGCATGAATCCGGCGAAGAAGAGCAGAAAAACGCTGTCCACGGTCAGCACGGCCGAGGCCAGCACCATCAGAAATGCGAGAACCGCCAGCATGGTGTAGTCGCGATCGCGGCGAAGCGAGAATGACCGCACCACCACGGCGAACAGCACCAGATGTACCGTCGCCGTCAGAAAGCTGCGGGAGAGCAGGAAGTAATCCACCGCGTAAAAAGCGAAATACGCGAGGGTGAGGGGCGTAGTCCAGCGCTCCGAAATTACAACCCGTCGCCGCTTGGCGAGCAAATATCCGCGGAACGCCAGCGCCGCTCCCACCAGCAGCATCGTGGGCAGATCCAGTCCGCCGGTGCTGGCTAACGCCCCAAATCCCATCAGAACAAGCAAATAGAGAGAAAGCTCGAAGTATTTGTTGATTGCCCGAGGAAGCGGGAGTCACGCCGGGTTGGGGGCTGGCTTGCGGCATCGAGTGTCGCGGATGAAGGCTCAGATTCGTATCCGCTTTCATCGGTTGATTATTCTTGTGCTGCAACTTCCTATTGTTCGCCAACATCCATCGATATGGGAAGGCTTTCCTGTGCATTTCTTGCACCGAAAGTCACCATTCCTTTGCCCGACGTCATGCGTAAACATCCGACGCCGGGACAGAATCCCAGCTCGCCTTTGTTAGAATGATCCAGGTCAGGCATCGGTCTCACGCGACGTACTCTCGCCAACCCCGCCAGGTCCGGAAGGAAGCAACGGTAACGGGCTCTTGCGTGTGCAGTGGGCCCCCGGTGCCTGGCTTACTGCTTCTCCTCGCTCGAACGGGATCATCGGGTTCGCGAAGTGTTTTCTGGCGTTCCGCTTTCTCCGGCAGCTCTAGCCTTTACACATCCTTTACAAGTCTTTTCGCAAGAAGCGGTCTTGCGCGCGTCTAATGAGTCAGACGTCTATCAAATACATGGTAAAGGGATTGGAGGAATATTTATGCGCAGTCTTCCACTAAATCCAGCTTCTCCAACTGTTACGATTCGCGTCTCCGGCCGTTTGGCGCAGGGGCATCTGAAGTATCTCGATCAGCTCGTCGCGTCGGCGATTGAGTGCGCATTGTGGCCTCTGCTTGACCTCGCTCATCTGGAAGAGTTAGATCGAATCGCGTTGGCCTATCTCCTGGGCGGCGAGGGTCACGATTTCGGCATTATCGCCTGCCCCAATTTTATCCGTGAGTGGATGCAGCACGAAAAAGAGCACCGCGCAGCATGACCCCGCCGGGCCTTGCGCGCGCGACCTCATAACCAGTGAGAAGTAGAACCACGCCCGCCACCGGCCCAGGGTTAGACATTCCCGCTTCAATCGTTCAAAATACTGGTTCATTTCATCGGGAGTCCTAATTGAACGATTCGAAAACTCTGCCCCCGGCAAGGGTGAAGATCAGCGCCCTCGGCACCTATGTGCCGCCCCGTCTTCTCACCAACGCCGACCTGGAAAAAATGGTCGACACTACCAATGATTGGATTCTCAGCCGCGTCGGCATCCGCGAGCGCCACGTCGTCGACAAGGGCATGGCCACAAGCGATCTCGCGGTCGAGGCCGCGAAGAAGGCTCTAGCCCAGCGCGGACTGACGCCCAGCGACATGGATGCGATCATCGTGGGCACGGTCACGCCCGACATGCTTTTCCCCTCCACCGCTTGCCTGGTGCAGCACAAGCTCGGCGCCCACGGCGTCTGGGGATTCGATCTCTCAGCAGCTTGCTCGGCTTTCATTTACGCGGTGCAGACAGGAGCGCAATTCATCGCGTCCGGCACGCATAAGCGCATCTTGGTGATCGGCGCCGACGTGATGTCCTCGATCATTGACTACGCCGACCGCGCCACCTGCGTAATCTTTGGCGATGGCGCGGGCGCCGTAATTCTCGAACCCGCCGAAGACGATTCCGTCGGCTTGATCGACTTCATCCACGAAGTCGACGGCTCCGGCGGTTGCTTTCTCTACATGCCCGGCGGCGGCAGCCTGAATCCGACCTCTCGCGAAACCCTCGACAAGAAGATGCACTACGTTCACCAGGACGGCCAGCAGGTCTTCAAGTTCGCCGTGCGCAAGCAAACCGAGGCCTGCCTGAAGTTGCTCGAACGCAACGGTCTTAAAGGTTCGGATATCGACGCCTTCATCCCGCATCAGGCCAACCTGCGCATCATCAACGCCACCGCCGATCGCCTCGGCCTGCGCCCCGAGAGCGTGATCGTCAACATCGAACGCTACGGCAACACCACCGCGGGCACAATACCGTTAGCCATGAACACGGCAATAGAAGAAGGCAAGCTGAAGAAGGGAAGCCTGGTCTTGATGGCCTCAGTAGGCGCGGGCTTCACAGTAGGCGCAGCACTACTACGCTGGGCGTTCTGAACTATGAGTGTGGGACAGTGTAGTGTAGGGATTGTGTCCCCGACCGCATGTGGGGACGGCCGCCTCGGCCGTCCAGCCAAGCGCAGCGCGGCGTTTGGAGTGGCACAGGCTTCAGCGCTCCGGACGTGTATTCCGAAGGCCATGTCTCCTATAAAGATTTTTGATAGCGAAAGTTGCTTCCACAAGAGTTCGCTGGTGATCTAAACAAATGTTCTAACAGACGCAGGACCAAGTCTACTTTTTCCCACTGACCGGGATCAGTCTAAATGCAAGCCACACCCCGCCCACACCGCTGGAAGACCCTTCTGGCATTCGCCATAATCTATTTCGTATGGGGATCGACGTTCCTAGCGATCCGCATCGGAGTGCGCGAGGTCCCGCCGCTCTTGCTGGCCGGAATGCGCTTCTTCGCCGCCGGCATCGTCCTCTACGCCTGGATGCGCGCCACGGGCACAGCCTCACCCAACCGCCGCGAATGGGCCTCAGTAACACTGCTGGCGGCACTTATTTTCTTGGTAGATTACGGATTGGTTTTCTGGGCCGAGCAACGCGTCCCTTCCGGCATCACAGCAGTCATGCTAGCCACCATCCCGGCTTTCACCGCGCTGCTCGAAATCCTGATTCTGCGCACCCAAAAGCTAACCCTCCGCTTAGGATGCGCCCTCGTAGTCGGCCTAGTCGGAGTAGCAGTGCTGGTCAGCCATTCCGTAGGTTTCGGTGACGCCCCCATCGAAAAGTCAGGAGCGATCGCCCTGGTAGTAGGCGCAATCAGTTGGTCGCTGGCGACGGTTCTCACCAGAAAGCTAAAGTTGCCCGAATCGAAGTTCATCAGCTCAGGAGCGCAAATGCTCGTCGGCGGAATCCAGCTCATCCTGGCCGCCACAATCTTCGGAGAGTTCAACGGCTTCCACTGGCAAGCCGTTTCTTCGGGAGCATGGCTAGCGCTGGCCTACCTGACAGTAGCCGGCTCCATAATCGCGTTCACCGCCTACGTCTGGCTAATCCACCACGAGTCCCCAACCAAAGTCGGCACCTACGCGTACGTCAATCCAGTGATCGCTGTGCTGCTGGGATATTTTCTAGGCGGGGAAACGCTCGGCGCCCGCACGATCGCAGGGACTCTTCTTGTTCTGATAAGTGTCGTGGTGATCACAACCACGCCAAAGCAGGCGAAGTCCGCAGCGCTGATTCAGGAAACCGAACTGGCCGAGCCGTAGCGCCGACCTGAAGCATGTACGGCCTTACCAGATTTCCTTCCCGACGGCAGGTCCCCAATTGGTTTCTCCGTGGCGGTTCTCCGGAGTGATCTGTGCCACCAGTTCTTCCGACGAATTCGGGACGAATTCGGGAATACGGGGACAGACGGGACGTTCCCCATTTCGCCGACCGGGGGCGACCTCGCGGGCAATCAAAAGAATTTTCCACAGCCCCATCGGGACCTCTAACCTTGGGCACAGCCCAACAATTGCGCAATCATGGTCGAGGCAGTGACCGCTGGCCCAGGCCAATTCGTTGCGCTCGAAGTCCTTTGGCTCAAGATTTTGACCTCTAAGTTCTTTGACTCCGGATTTTGCGGGGAATTTCTTGCTAACGTGATGATTCCAGAGATTGAGGGGGGAGGGGGAGGGGGAGACCCCGATTTCAGGCCTTCTAACCACCCTGTCGGACTGAGGAGCAATCAGGCCCAACGTTTATTTTGCGACAAGTGGCCAATGATCATTGATCCTTGATCATTGAGAAGCGACCAGCGCTCAGTCATCACCGGGATTCTCTGACCACTAGCCACCAGCCACTGACCACTGCACTACGACGAATTCGGGGACAGACGGGACGTTCCCCATTTTTCCGACCGGGGTGCGACCTCGCGAGCAATCAAAAAAATTTTCCACAGCCCCATTGTGACATCTGACCTTGCGCACAACCCAACACTTGCGCAATCATGGTCGAGGCCGTGACGGTTGGCACAAGCCAAATCGTCACGCCGCAAGTCATTTGTTCTCAAGATCTTGACCTCTAAGCTCTTTGACATCAGGATTTTGCGGGGAATTTCCCGCTAAGGTGATGATTCCAGAGATTTGAAGGGGGGAGGGGGGAATACCCCATTTTCAGACCTTCCAACCACCCTGTCGGACGTGAGGACCAATCAGGCCCAAGGTTTATTTTGCGACCAGTGGTCAGCGCTCAGCGGGATTCTCTGACCACTAGCCACTGAGCACTGACCACTGCACTACGGCCGCGTCATCCTCTCCGGCTTTCACCAACTGATCAAACTCCTCGCCCGTAAGATAGCCCAGCTTCAACGCCGCCTCGCGCAGGCTGCTGTGCTCCACATGCGCGGTGTGGGCGATCTGCGCACGCCTTGTCGTATCCCACCTTCGGAGCCAGCGCCGTCACCAGCATCAGCGAGTTCTTCACGTACCAATCCACCTTCGCGCGATCGACCTCGATGCCCTTGATCATGTATTCAACGTATCCGTGGCAAGCGTCGGCGATCAGCGTGACCGAGTGCAGAAAGTTGTAAATGATCACCGGCTTGTACACGTTGAGTTCGAAATTGCCTTGCGAGCCGGCAAATCCCACCGCAGCGGTAGCGCCGTGAACCTGCACGCACACCATGGTCATAGCTTCACACTGCGTAGGATTCACCTTCCCCGGCATGATCGAAGACCCAGGCTCGTTTTCCGGAATGGAGATCTCCCCCAACCCGCATCGCGGCCCCGAAGCCAGCCAGCGGATGTCGTTCGAAATCTTCATCAGCGAAGCCGCCAGCGTTTCCATCGCGCCCTGCGCGAAGACGATCTCATCATGCGCCGAAAGCGCGGCAAACTTATTGCCATGCGAGCGGAAGGGAAGTCCGGTGAGTTCAGCAATCTTCTTCGCGGCCCGCTCCGCGAACTCAGGATGCGTGTTCAACCCCGTGCCCACGGCGGTTCCGCCGATGGCGAGATCGTAAAGCCCGTCGAGCGTACTTGCTCCAGGCGCTTGATATCGCGCTCGAGCAGCGCAGCCCAGCCGCCGAACTCCTGCCCAAAAGTCAGCGGCACGGCATCCTGCAAGTGCGTGCGGCCGATCTTTACCACGTCATGAAATTCTTTTGCCTTCGCCGCAATCGCATCGTGCACATTCTTGATCGCCGGAATCAAAGTGTTCTTCACCCGATCCGCAGCCGCAATGTGCATCGCCGCCGGAAACGTATCGTTCGACGACTGCGACATATTCACGTCGTCGTTGGGATGCACCGGCTTCTTCGATCCCATCTCGCCGCCCGCAATTTCGATCGCGCGATTCGAAATGACCTCATTCACGTTCATGTTGGTCTGCGTGCCGCTGCCCGTCTGCCAGACGCGCAGCGGAAACTGAGTCGTCCAACTTGCCCGCAATCACCTCGTCGGCAGCCTGCACGATCAGCTTCGCCTTGTCGGCCGGAAGCTTGCCCAGGTCCTGATTCACCAGCGCGCAAGCTTTCTTGAGCGTGCCGAACGCGCGAATCAGTTCCGGAGGCATGGTGTCGCGCCCAATGTTGAAGTGCAGCAGCGAGCGCTGCGTCTGCGCTCCCCAGTAAACGTTGGCCGGGACTTCGATCTTCCCCATGCTGTCGGATTCAATGCGGGTGCGAGTCGGCTTATCGCTGGAGGTTGACATGGTGTGTCCTGATTAGATGCGCGGATGGATAAGGTAACCGGAAATTATAGCGCGGGCGAGCTCGTCCGGCATCCGCGTGTTACAATCAGCGACCTTCTCGACTGTGCACCGTGTCTTCGCCAGCCACATGCTTCATGCGGTCTCTGAACCTCCGCCGATGCCCGACTTTCTTACCGCCGAAGACGTCGAAACTTTGCCCAAGGCCAAGATGTTCCTCGCATCCCGAGGTGCACACCGACGTCATCGTCATCGGCGCCGGACCTACCGGCCTGGCCTGCGCCATCGAAGCGCAGAAGGTCGGGCTTCGCGTCATTGTCGTCGACAAGGGCTGCCTGGTGAATTCGCTCTTTCACTATCCTGCGGGAATGGTTTTTTTCACCACGCCTGAACTGCTCGAAATCGGCGAGATTCCCTTCACCACGGCGAACCAGAAGCCCACGCGCGAAGAAGCTCTCGAGTATTACCGCAAGGTCGCCGAGCACTACCATCTCGATATTCGCCAGTACGAGTGGGTCAAGACGGTGATGGGCGAAGACGGAAACTTCAGCATCACCGCCACCGACCGCGCCGGCCGCCCTCACGACTACCGCACGCGCAAAGTAATCGTCTCCACCGGATACTACGATCTCGCCAATCAACTCGTGCCTGCCCGGCGAAGATCTGCCCAAGGTTTCGCACTATTATGCGCGAGGCTCATCCTTACTACGACACCGATGTGCTGGTGATCGGCGGCAAGAATTCCGCCGCCATTGCGGCTCTCGATCTGTGGCGGCACGGCGCGCGAGTCACGCTGGTTTATCGCGGCTCGCAACTGCACCACCATGTCAAGTACTGGATCAAGCCCGATCTCGAGAACCGGATCAAGAACGGACGAGATCGAAGCGTACTTCAACAGCACGGTGCAGGAAATCGGAGTGGACCATGTCGTGATCGAACACGCCGCGCGGGCCAATCCGGCTGAAGAACGATTTTGTGCTGGCGTTGATCGGCTACCATCCCGACTACGATTTCCTGCGCAGCATGGGCATTGAGCTTTCCGAGCGATCAATGCCGCCCGGTTTGCGATCCGGTCTCGCTGGAAAGCAATGTGCCCGGAATCTATGTGGCAGGCGTGATCGTCGCCGGATCGCGGACCAACGAAATCTTCATCGAGAACGGCCGCTTCCACGGCAAGCAGATCGCCGATGATCTGAAGCGCAAGCTGCGGCCCGCATCTTAGCTGGGGCACGGTGCTTAGCTGCGACACATTCTGCGGCAATCACAATTCCCAAACATCGCTTTAACCAGTTACCCTAACCATTCGCATGGAACCGCAACCGGAGCGCGCCATACCGTCGATCTCGCTCGCATCTTACGCGCGGCTGCTGCGCGGCAATCGCAATTTCCGCCGGCTCTGGCTGGCGCAGATTGTCAGCGAAATTGGCGACTGGTTCTACACTCTCTCCATTTACACGCTGCTGCTGCAGTTGACTGGACATGCCAGTTCAGTAGCTCTGGCGCTGATTCTGCAAGTGCTGCCGCAAACTTTCGTAGGTCCAACTGCAGGAGTGGTAAACGACCGTTTGCGACGCAAGCATGTGATGATCGCCGCAGACGTCGTCCGGGTCGGCGTGGTGCTGGCGATGTTGATGGTGCGCTCGCGGTCGATGGTGTGGCTGGTTTATCCGCTGCTGTTGGCGGAAACCGTTATGGCTGCTTTCTTCGAGCCGGCTCGGAGTGCGGTGATCCCGAACATCGCCGCCACCGACGAAGTGCTCATCGCCAACACTCTTTCATCGGCGACGTGGTCGGTGAATCTGTTGATTGGCGCTTCGGTCGGCGGATTGGTCGCAGCCTTCTTCGGGCGAGACGCTGTGTTCATTCTCAACGCACTTTCGTTTGCGGCTTCGGCGATTCTCATTAGCGGTATGCGGTTTGCCGAACCGCATGCTGACGCCGCTGCTCCACTGCGTCCGCGCGATCTGGTCGACTACTCTCCCGTGCTGGAAGGCATTCGCTACGTGCGCAACCACCGCACGCTGTTGCCTGCGGTCTTTGCGAAAGCTGGCGAACTCGATGATTGGTCCAAGCTGGGTAATCTTCACCGTGCTGGGAGCACATGAGTTCGCGGTGCACTGGCACAACATGAATGCCGCGCGTGGAGCGATGCTTGGCATGAGCATTCTGCTGGGCGGACGCGGCGTGGGAGCGCTCGTTGGCCCGCTGATCTCGGCGCGCTGGGCAGGCCGCAGCGATCGGCGGTTGCAGCTCGGCATTCTTTTCGGTTACCTCACTATCGCGGTCGGATACGGAACACTGGGCAGAAGCCGCACAGTCTGGATGGCCGGCGCCTGCGCCATGCTCGCGCACATGCGGGAGGATCGACGGTCTGGGTCTTTTCGACGACACTGCTGCAACTTCATACCGACGATCGCTTTCGCGGCCGCGTCTTCGCCGCGGACTTGGGCTTCTCGATGTTTACGATCGCCGCTGGCGCTTACTTGTGCGGACGATTGCTCGACGCAGGTATTGCAGCGCGCACCGTCGCGACGTACACGGGATTGGCCATGCTGATTCCTGCGGGGATATGGAGGGTGGCGATGCGGTTTGGTATGCAGCGGGTAAGCGAGGGGGAGCCGGGAGAGTTCCGCAGTTCCTTATCCTAGCAGCCGGTCGATCTTTGCGGCCATGATGAAGTCGCTCTCGGTGAGGCCGTCGATCTTGTGGGTCCACGTTGTGACTGCAGCTTTGCCCCAGGTCAGAAGAATGTCGGGATGGTGGCCTTGCTCCTCGGCCAGCGCGCCTACGCGATTGACGAAATCCAGCGCCTGTTTGAAATCGGGAAAGGTGAAGGCGCGGGTGATGTGGTGCTGGTTGACGACGCTCCAATGAGGGACGATCTTGTGCAGCGCCTTCAGTTCCTTGCCCTTAAGCGGCGGGACGCTGCCGGTGCAGGGAATGCATTTCTTGTCGGCTAGTTGTTTGGTCATGACGGCCTATCCGCCCTTCTCGTATCTCGCGACGATTTCACGTGCGATGGCGACCTGTTTGGCAAGTTCGCGGTTCACGGCTAGATCGAGCTTCAAATCATCCATAAACTTCAAAACCTCTTCCTCACCTCTGCTCCAGACCAACAGCTTCACCAATTGGAAAATCGAGAGCCCGCGGACTATATTTTTCGACCCATAGCCCCAGTATTCGCCGCACCGGCTGACGAATTCAACAATCCCCCCGTGGTATTGGGCGAATAGGTCGCGCAGCGCCTGGACCGTGGTCAGCCCGGCATGGTGCGCGCCGGTCGACCAGCGCTCGAGCGCTCCGCTGCTTGTCGTCTCGGAGACCTGGACCCCTAACAGGCCAGCCATTTCCTGGTCAATCTTGCCGATGAGCGGCTCTTGATCGATGAGGGACTTCAACGAATCGGCGTCCACCGGAAACTTAGTTACTCTGGTTTCGACCTGGATGGCAACGGCCTTCGAATAGTTTGCGATCTTGTCCCTCAATTCAACGAACTGCGACTCAGCCAGTTCCAAAAGCGCTTTCAACTGGAAGAACCTTCTCCTTGCTTCGGAAGGGGAGCTTTTTCCAAGGTCGTACGACCCGTGATTCATCTCGGACCAGACGTGGCTGAGAATTGATGTGACCTGCACCTCAAACCGTACGTCCGCGAATTTCTTGTACTCCCCCAACGATGTTCGTGTTTTAAGGTGCTCACAGACGTAATTGATCGCCGAGTATCCAAATCTGTCGATATCAATCTTGCGCTTGTCGACAGTATTCTCCCAATCGATACCAAGCTCCTGTTCGATGACCTTCGCCACCCGGTCGACCTCGTCGGGGTAGTATGTAATGATCCGAAGGCCAGCAAGGTCGGTTATGTCGTCCAGTTGCTTGTAATTTTTATCGGGGTCGAGATATTTTTCTCTCAGCTTTTTTCTGCTCTTGACCCGCGCCTGCACCGACTGGAAGGGAACGCCCTCGTTCTGAAGGAGCTCTTCAATAAGGTCCTTCGTTTTCTCGCAAAGGGACTTGAGTGCCGGAGTCCTGCGGTCGAACTCAGCGAGGACGTCCTCGACGTTCGCCGCCCTTGGCTCCTCCTCGTTGCCTTCGGGTCCCATAGACGAGATTACGCTCGCTTGGTAAGTTTTACTCCGAACGTGACACCGGGCATTCCCCTACGCTGGCCCTGAGCGACTAGTCGACCCTGCCCCTCCAGAGACCCGACCAGGTCGAGGGTGAACTTTTGGTCAACGGTGCTGAAGACGCTCGCCACACCTTGGATAAAAGGATTTACTTCTATCGTGGCCGTAAACGATAGGTCGTCCAGCTTGTATTCGCCGACGTAGAAATAGGCGTTGTCGCCGCCCAGCACCTTGCCGTTTTGAAGGAAGGCCACGCCCCCGCCAAAAATGCCGACACTGCTCCCGAACTCAGCGGTCCAAAACCCGTCTACTGCCATTGTGTCGTGCTCCCTAGAACGGAATATCCTCATCTGTGATTGGCCCGGACCCCGCCGTCGCATGCTCGGGCTCTGGCGTGCGCTGGTCGAAGTTATTGCCGCCGCCGCTGCTGGCTGATGCGCCACGTGAGCTTTCTTTGAAGTCTCCGCCGCCTTCGCCGCGGCCGCCGAGCAGGATCAGATCGCTGGCTACCACTTCGGTCATGTACTTCTTCTGGCCGCTGGTCTTATCGTCCCAGGAGCGGGTTTGCAGGCGGCCTTCGATGTAGACCTTGCCGCCCTTCTTCAGATACTCACCTGCAATTTCGGCCAGGCGCTGCCAGAGCACCACGTTGTGCCACTCGGTGCGATCCTGCCATTCGCCGGCCTTGTCCTTAAATCGTTCATTGGTGGCGATGGTTAACTTGGCCACAGGCGTGCCCTGCGGCGTGTATTTGACTTCCGGATCTTTCCCAAGATTCCCGATCAGTTGGACCCGGTTCAGACTTTTTCCAGCCATGGGATGCTCCTTTGCAGGGGTTCAGTATACCGGAAGCAACGGGCTGCGCACGGTGTGGGAGATCATATTCTCTTTGGAAATCCGTTCTGGGACATCTCCGACAGAGGCTCAGAGGAGGCAAACCTGTTCCGTTCCCGAGTTTGGCGCAGCGTCTCTTTCGCCCCTTCGCGGCTTGCTCGATTCCACTTTTGTACCCAAGGCTTGCGCCGTGGGCTGCATTCTTGCGCCGCTCCGCGGCTGAAAACCGCTGCCTCGATTCTGGCTGGACTAAAGTCCTTCCTGCCTGGACGCGAGTCACGGTATAATCGGCGCATGCCACCTGTACCCGGCGCCGTCAGAGCTGTCGGCATGGTTCCCGACGAGATGAAAGCTGAACCCAGGTCCAAGGGTCTAAGCACGCCTCGGAAAAAGAAGCCGAAGGAGTTGGCTGTCATCACCGAATGCTGCACGGGATGCGCCGGCTCGCCGGCCTGCGTGGAATACTGTCCGGTGGAAGACTGCATGTTCTGGGTTGCCGACGAGGACAGCACGCCTTTCGGCCGCATCGCAGTCGATCCTATCCTATGCATCGGCTGCAAGAAGTGCCTCAGCAAAGGGCCTGACGGATGCTTCCTCGATGGCTGTCCGTGGGACGCTATCGCCATGGTGGATATCGCTGAGGTGGAAAAAGAAGTCGGCGCGATGGCGATCTAAGAGCAGTGGTCAGTGGCTAGTGATCAGTGATCAGTGGCCAGTGACACCGGAATGAACTTCGGATTTTCTGATCACTTACCCCTAGCCCCTGATCACTTCTTCTTGCTCTCTTCCCCTGAATGTTCCGGACTGTTACCAGGCTCGGGGAAGTCTGTGTCTGCGCCCTTGATGCGTGGATCCTGATCGCGGTGGCCGAGTTGCTCGGAGAGTCCGAGGTTGCCGTCGTGGTTGTGCTCTTCTTCCGTGGCGCCCTTAGCGCGGTCGGGATCATTGTCCGAAATTTTGGTCATAGTGAACCTCAGGCACGAAATTGGAAGAGTACTCAGTATTCAGAATCACAAATCAGTTGACTGGCCACTGAACACTAACCACTGATCACTGATCTCATTCCCCCGGTCGAGTCGCGACGCCCAGCTTCCGCAGGCGTTCGCGGGCCTGCAACGCTTCATTCGATTTGGGATATCGCTGGATTACGTGGCGAAGCTCCACCACTCCATCTTCCTGCTTACCCAACTCGATCAGCGAAAACCCTTTCTTCAGCTGCGCGGAAGCGGCTTTGGTCCCGGTGGGAAAATTCTGCAGGACCTGGTCGTAACTCTGCGCAGCCTGCTGGTAGTTTCCCTGACGGAATTGAACTTCGCCGAGATAGAAATAGCAATTTCCCGCGAGATCGGTATTGGGATAGAACTTGATGTAGTCGGAAAACTCCTGCGTGGCCAGGTCGTTCTTGTTTCCGTTGTAATCGCGCACCGCATTGTTATAGAGAACATCGGGCGGCGGGGCCGAAGCGACCGCCTGTTGCTGCGCCTGCTGCTGGGCTTGCGTGGCGGCCAGGCTCTGCTGGGACGACTGCATGTCCTCAAGCTGCTTGCTGACTTTGGCGAGGCGGGCCTTCAATTCGTCCAGCGTGTCGTTGAGGGCTTGAATCTGTCCGGTGAGTTGGTCCACGTGTGTGGAGGAATCGCCTTGCTGTTTTTGCAGCGTAGCCTGCAGAGCGGTGAGGGCGGCGGTAACTTTGTCAGTCGAATCGGTGTCGTGCTCAACCAGGTTTCTCATGACGCCCATGCGCTCGTCGAAGCTGCGCTGCATGGCGGTCATCTGCTCCTGCAGTTGCTGGACTTGGGTTTGCAGTTGGATCATTTCTTTGCTGGCGCCCCATGCCGGGGCCACGGTCAGGCAAAGCGTGGAGAGCAGGGCGAGAAGAGCGGAAAAGCGTCGTAGTGTCATAGGCGTAGGTTTCCTGAGTTCTATTTTAGACGGATTGCTGGCGCCGCGGGTTGGGAAGATTCTTGATCGACAACATGAAAAAGCAAGGGCGGACTTTCCTCCGCCCCTGTGAGTCTTGCACTACTTCTGATAGACGAAGTGGCCGCGGCGGTTCTGCTGCCAGCAGGCCTCGTTTTCTTCCAGGCAGAACGGCTTTTCTTTGCCATAGCTGATGGTCTTGATGCGGCTGGCGCTGATTCCAGCCGTGATCAAGGCATTCTTTACCGCACTGGCGCGCTGGTCGCCGAGGGCCAGGTTGTATTCGGTTGAGCCGCGGGAGTCGCAGTGTCCTTCAATCGTAAAGCTGATGTTCGGGTGCTGATTGAGGAAGAGCATGTCGGACTGGACCGACAGCCTGCTGATCGCCACGAATGTCGGATTTGTCGTAGTCGAAGTAGACATCCTTGACGGTCCGGCCGAAGAGGTCTTCTTCCGTAGGCGACGGAGTCATCGCCAGCTGGCGCCGGCGGCTGGGTGACGGTGAGGCGCGTCGTCGCTTCCTGGGTTCCACCCGAGCCTTTGGCTACAAGGTGATAGGTCGTCGAATCGGCAGGAGTGACCTGTTGCGATCCGCTGGGCTGGACCGCGCCAATGCCATCGATGGAAACGTCGGTGGCGTTGGAAGTCTGCCAGGTCAGCGTGGCCGATTGCCCCTGCTGAATCGTATCCGGGCTCACGGAAATAGAAGCGGTCGGCGACGATGGCGCCGGTGGCGGGGGCGGCGGTGGCGGAGCTGTTTTCTTATGGCATGCGCCGAGCATAAGAATAGCGGCCAGAGCTAACGACGGTTGCGAGTACCTTTAAACTTTGATGTTTCATATTCTCCCTCTTCACGTTTAATCCTCCTGCGAACCCGGGAAATGGCATTCGAGTTCAGACGAAGTGTTTATTTCCAACTCCAGTTTGGTTGCGTATTACGTCCGGTAAAAGTCAGTTGATGAAGTTTGGTGCCGTCGGCGAGCATCTTCCAAATTTCTTCTTTGCCCGAGCGGCTGGACTGAAAGACGATGTGGCGGCCATCCGGCGACCACGAGGGATAATCGTTGCGCCCGCCGTCGTGCGTGAGCTGCACCCACTGTTTGCTGGCGATATCCATCAAGTAAATGTCGGAGGAGCCGGGCTCCCCGGGACCATACTTGCGGATCCAGGCCAGAGTAAGGAACTGCCCATTGGGCGACCAATTGGGCGAGACGGCATAGCCCTGGTCGGTCATGCGCTGCTGGTTGGTGCCGTCGGCCTCCATGGTATAGACCTGAGGCAATCCGGTGCTGCCGCTGACGAAAGCGATCTGAGCGCCGGTCTTGCGATTCCACACGGGGCAACGTCCGGGCCTCTGTTCGTGGTCAGGCGGTGAAGGTTCGCGCCGGAAGCGTCGCAAACATAAATTTGGGAATTGCCGCCGCGCGAGGAAGAAAGCGCGAGGTGGGTGCCATCGGGCGACCACGCAGGCGAGAGATTGGTGCCGCCGAAACGCGGGAAGCTGACCACGCGGTTGAGATCCATCGAGTACATAAGAATGTCCCAGCCGCTCTTGGTTAAAGAACTGAAAGCGAGGCGAGAGCCATCGGGCGAAATGCGCGGCGAAAGAGAGATCGAGCCGAGATGCGTGAGTTGGCGCTGATTGGAGCCGTCGTAATCCATCACCCAGATTTCTTTGTGGCCGGAGCGGTCGCTGACGAAATAGATTTTGCTTTCGGCGATGCCGGGAATGCCGCCGCCCAGGCGGAAGATAATTTCGTCGGCAAATTTGTGGGCGATGAGGCGGGCCGCGTCGTCGGTGGGAACGTCGGTGTATTGTTTGCCGAGAACCTGCGGCGACGCGGTGTTCTTTACGTCGTAGAGCCAGCCTTGCACGGTGACTTTGCCGGCGGCGACGGCGAGATTGCCGAAGGCCAGCATGGCGGCGTTCGGCGGAGGTGAGTTCCAGATTCCGGAACGTGACCTCGGGCGGCTGCCCGGGCACTTGCAAGGGATAAAAACTCTTGGAGACGAGTTCGACGACGCCGGAGTTATCCAGGTCGTTCCAGAACGTGTCGTTGAAAGTCTTGAGCAGCGCGTCGTTCTGAGGATCGCTGTTCGAAGGCTTGAAGTCGGGAACGGCGAGGCGCACTTTTTCGACGCCGAGGCCGGAGCCGGTGCGAACCCAATCCTGGGCGAAGAAGTGGAAGAGAAAGAACGAGAGCAGGCCAGCAGCAGCATGCTCAAAGCGCCGAGAAGCCGTGCGCCGCATGTGAATGTGACGTGCGGAACTGGTCTGTACGTTGTCGTCCATCCGTTTGGAAGCCGTTACGCGAACCCAGGCAAAAGATACCCGATACGACAATATCGTACTCCGATATGTTCTCATTGGCAAGTTATCGATCGATCATTTCCATCGATCATAGTTACGCATCGGGAACCTCAAAAATAATCAGGTGGATGCCGTAGTGTTTTCCTATCCTATATAGATCGGAATCTCCCGGGAATTACTTTATGGATGCCACGACGGTGCTATAAGGACACAACTTTTATTTTCTGCTGTAATCGAACCAGTACTCCACTGAAATTTTGCTGCCGCTGTAGTCCGGAGGCAGCGGGCCGAAGGTGTCGATGCGCTGCAGGGCGCGGGTGGCCGATATATCGAGCGAAGGCACGCCGCTCGATTGCTCGACCTGCACGTTGAAAGGATGGCCATCGCGGGCCACGTCGAAAGTGATGTAGACGCGTTGCGCGGTGGTGATGCTGGGGTCGACCTCATACTTCAGCCAGTTTTCGGAAACTTTCCGCTGAATGATCTGGACGTACCAGCCATATCTGGTGCCAAAATCGCCGCCGCCGCCGGTGACGCCGAAACCGCCTTTCGCGCCGCCGGCCGCAAAGCTGCCATAAGGCCCGCTGACCGGCCCGCCTTCGCCGAAGGCAACCTGGTTGGTTTCTTCCTCGGGCGCAGGCTCAGGCTTTGCTTTGGTGGGGTGGGAGGTCTTCTTCGGCTTGATCTTGGTATTCTTGCCCTGAATCTCGATGGCGTCGGGTTCTTTCTCTTCGACCTTGGGTTCGGACTTGGTGATGCCCTTGGATTCGTTGGCCAGAACATTTTGCGTTGGCGCGGGCGTGGCGGGCAAGGGAACGGCACTGACCAACGTGACGCCCATCGCCGAACCGCCGCCGCCGGCGCCCCAACCCTCGCCTCGGCTTCCAGTGAAAACCGCCGAGTAGAGCAGAATGATGCGCAGTGACCGCGATGTGAAAGCCCGCAGACCAGGCGAGGGCGCGTCCCCAGTTATCGTGCTCGAAAAATATCTCAGCGTTTTGCGCCATTTTGTTCCAAAGGCTGAGTGACGATGCTCACGTTGGTGATGCCCGATTGCTTCACCGCGTCCATGACGGTGGCGAAGGCGCCGAAGGGCACGTTCTCATCGGCGCGGACAAAGATGAACTGGTTGCGGGGATCGCGAATCTTCTGCCGCAGCTTGGCGGCGATCTGGTTGATGTTGATGGCGTCGTTGCCGAGAAAGACGCGCTGATCCTTATTGATGGTGATGACGGTGCGCTCTTCGGTGATTTCCTTGACGGTGCGCGTCTTGGGCACGCTGACTTCGATGCCCGATTGCAGGACGGGCGCAGTCACCATGAAGATGATGAGCAGGACGAGGACGACATCGACCAGCGGAGTGATGTTGATATCGGCGAGTGCGGTTTGCGTGCGGCCGTTGGACGAAGTGAAAGCCATCAGCGCCTCACTTCGGCCACGGGCTGCGGCTGCATGCTCTCGATGGCGTTGAGAACTTCAAGGGTGAAATCGTCGCCGCGAGCGGCAAACACGCGAATGGAGTTGCCGATCAGGTTGTAGGCGATGACGGCGGGAATGGCGGCGGCAAGTCCGGCCGCGGTGGTGATGAGAGCTTCGGAAATTCCGGGGGCGACGGCGCGCAGAGTCGCGCCGCCGGCGGTCCCGAGACCGTGGAAGGCGTCAATGATTCCCCAGACCGTGCCGAACAGCCCGATGAACGGGGTGACGGCGGCCGTGATGGCAAGCCAGGGGACGTTGCGCTCCAGGCGCGTGATTTCTTCCGAGGCTCCGATCTGCATGCCGCGCTGCACCGCGGTCAGGCTGCGGAGCGAGGCGCGCGGGAGCGGCGAGTTGCCGCTTGTATTCCTGGAATCCGCCTTCGAAGACTCCCACCAGCGGGCTGGGACGAAACTGATCGGCGACGGTGGCAATATCCTGCAGGCGCTGGGCTTTGCGAAAGGCGCGCAGAAAGCGTCCGCTTTGCACGCGGGCGCGGCGCAGCAAGCTCCATTTGGTGAGGATGATTGCCCAGGAGATCAGGCTGAAGGCCAGCAAAGTGAGGAGAACGAACTTGGCGACCGGACCCGTGCTGGAAAGCAGATCGAGAGTTTCGCCGCCGATGAAAAGTGCAGGGTAGGGAAGAAATTGCATTGTGATTTGGAGGATACCTTGCACGCGATTATAGATGATCGCGGCGCGAGTTCTTTCGGGGACGTATCGCAAGAATAACCTGCCTGATCTTCGATTGCGATTGCGGATCGCGCTTGCGCACTTCGATCCAGGACGATCTGATTTCGCTGATATACCCCAGCGCTCGAGAGTGACATCCAAGAAGTGAGGAATGGTCGCTTATTCAAACTCTTCACGGGAGGAAAAATTCATGGCACAGTACGGAATGCTACGAGACTACCGCTTCACGGATGCCGCGGAAGACATTCGGGGCTCCAAGTTGTACGGCCTGAACGACGAGAAACTGGGCAAGATTGACGATGTGATTTTCGACCACTTCACGGGATTGATTAGCTATGTGGTGGTCGACACGGGCGGATGGCTGTCGACGAAAAAATTCATCGTTCCTGCGGACCGGCTTCGAGCTCGGCGAACACAAAGACGACTTCGCCGTCGATCTGACCAAGGCGCAGGTGGAGACCTTCCCGCCATATAACGAGACTGATCTGGAATCCGATCAGCAGTGGGCGGATTACGAAGGCCGTTACCGCTCGAAGTGGGAGGCCGACCGGTGATGCACCGGGCGGGGACGGACCGGAATATTACTCCGACGACGCAGCAGATGCCGGGAAATTCGCCTTCGGCGCGGGCAGCGGCGCCGCAGGCGGGACACGGAGATACTGGACGTATTGACCGAGGGCGGGTTTCGCGGCGAGCACCGACTCTGTCGTGATCAGCCAGGGTGCGATGGGCATCGGGCCACGCTGGGACACGTTCCAGGACCGGCTGCGGGAGCGCCGCAAGGAAGTGATCAGCACCGGGTGCACGGAAGAAAGCGCGGAAAGTATCCGCAAGGCTGGCTAGTTCAGGCTATGCCTTGCAGAGCCAGCCGGCTCCGGCCGTGGCTTTTTTGTTTTCGGCACGCGGATCGCAACAAGGCGCCCTTCCCGGCGCAAACTGGCCACTAACGCACTGACCACTGCTTTTCATGCTATGCTGCGCAAAACTTCGACAGTCGTCAACCGAGGACGTCCGTGCTGGTTGAATTGCGGCTGGAGAACTACGCGGTCATCGACAATGCGGCGGTGGAGTTCGCCTCCGGCCTGAACCTGCTGACCGGAGAAACTGGCGCGGGCAAATCCATTCTGATCGATGCCCTGGCGCTGCTGCTGGGCGAAAAGGCTTCGAGTGACGTGATCCGCAGCGGCGCGGAACGGGCGGTGGTGTCGGCGGTTTTCGAGATGCGAAGGCACAGCCGGGGACGCGATCGAGAAAGTACTCGAGCACAACGGCCTGGACGAATCGGAAGATGGCTCGCTGATCGTGCGGCGCGAGATTGCCGCCGGAGGCAAAGGCCGCGTGTTCGTGAACAATCAGGCAGCAACGGTCGCCGTGCTGCGGCAGCTTGCGCCGCATCTGGCGACCATCCATGCGCAAAACGAATCGATTCTGTCCTTCGATGGCTCCGCTCGACTGGGGTTGCTGGATGGATTTGCCGGAAGCCAGACCGAGCCGGTAGCGGCAGCCTATGAAGCGTGGAAGGGAATTCGCAGCCGCATCGAAGAGCTGGAACAAGGCGAGCAGGACCGGCTTGCGGCTGGTGGATCTGTGGATGTTTCAGAAGCGCGAGATCGAAGAAGCCAAGCTGCAGGCGGGCGAAGACGAGAGACTCGAAACCGAAAAGCGCGTGCTCGCCAACGCGGAGAAGATTTACAACGCCGCCATGCAGGCCTTCGATCTGCTCTACGAAGGCGATGCGTCCACATCTTCCTCGATGCGGGCGGCGCAGAAGCAGATTGAAGAACTGGCGCGCTATGAACCCAAATTTCAGGAGGCGCTGGCCGCGCTCGAGACAGCCCGCATCAGCGTGGAAGATGTGGGAGCCACGGTGCGCGATTATGCCGGCGGAATCCATGCCTCGCCCGAACATCTGGCGGAGGTGGAAGACCGGCTGGCATCGCTCGACCGGCTGAAGCGCAAATATGGTCCAGCGCTCGAGGACGTGATCGACTTCGGAGCGGATGTGGCGCGCAAGCTTTCCGAAGTCGAGAACAAAGACGAAATCCTGCGCGAGTTGCGGGCTGAACTGGCGAAAGCTGGTGCAGAATATTTGCGGGCCGCGCGCGCGCTATCGAAAAAGCGCGAGGACGCGGCCCGGAAACTGGAGAAACTGGTCGAGGCCGAGATCAACGATCTGGCGATGAAGTCCGCCTTCCGCATCGAAATGACGACAGCGAAGAAGAAGGGAACTGGACGGCCGACGGGAATCGATCAGGTGGTTTACATGATTGCAACCAATCCGGGCGAGCCCATGCGGCAGTTGGAGCACGTCGCGTCCGGAGGAGAATTATCGCGGGTAATGCTGGCGCTGAAAGTCAGCGTGGAAGCGGGAGCGCCTCGCCCGCGACAGTCCGGCAGTAATCCGTGCACGCGACCCAGCGCACCATGGTCTTCGACGAAATCGATACCGGCATCGGAGGCCGCGCCGCCGAAGCGGTCGGCAAAAAACTGAAAGAGCTGGCGCGCTCCAATCAGGTGCTCTGCGTCACCCACCTCCCGCAGATCGCCACCTTCGCCGACCATCACTATGTGATCGAGAAAAAGGACCGGAATGGCCGCACGCGGACCACGTATCCGCGCCGTTGTGGGCGAAGAGCGCACCGAAGAAGTAGCGCGCATGCTAAGCGGCGCCAAGCTGACCGATACTTCGCGCAAGCATGCCGAGCAGATGATCAAGGCCAACGGGTAAGGCACGTATACGTATGGAAACGGATCACCATCCAAAGGCGAAAACCCAGCTTTCCCGGCTGATCGAGAAGGCCTGCCGGGGCGAGGAGATTGTCATAGCACGGGGGAAACATCCTGTTGTGAAGCTGGTTGCCGTGCCAGCGGCACGGAAAGGACGCGGACTCCGGGCCGATTGAAGGGAAAGATCTCTGGACAGCCGATGCGTTTGACCCGTTGACCGACCAGGAACTGAAAGACTTAAGGCTTTGAATAACTTATTGTCGAGCAATCTTCCGGTTAGAGCTCACCCTCCATTCGCTGCCCCGAATCCCCACCCACTGCTAATCCCCGCCGTTTCTGCACCTTACGTTGACCAGAAGGGTACTTTCCGGTAGTTTATTAACATCGCCTTAATGGGGTTCGTGTACCCTGACCGTAGAGTTCCAGGCGCAGATTTTGCATCTTACGCAGTCTGGAGAAGATCATTACAAACAAGATCATAGGAATGGGAGTTTAAGATTGCCAAACAGCCAGGGAAAGACCTTGCTTTTGCTGAAGCCGCGCGGATTCTGCGCCGGCGTGGTGCGGGCCATCGATGTGGTCCGCATCGCGCTCGAGGCCTTCGGCCCGCCGATTTATGTGCGCAAGGAGATCGTCCATAACAGCTTTGTAGTGGATGAGTTGCGCGGCAAGGGCGCGATCTTCGTCGATAGCGAAGATGAAGTCCCCAACGGCGAGCGCGTCATCTACAGCGCGCACGGAGTTTCGCCCGAGGTCCGCGAACACAGCGCCCGGCGCGGGTTGCGCGTCATCGATGCGACGTGTCCGCTGGTCACCAAGGTGCACGTGGAAGCGGTGAAGTTCGCCAAGGAAGGCTATTCGCTGATCCTGATCGGCCACCACGATCATGACGAAGTGATTGGAACGCTCGGCGAGGCTCCGCTGGTCACCCAGGTCGTCGGAACTCCGGAGCAGGTGAAGTCGCTTTCCGTGCCCGACCCGAATCGCGTGGCGTATCTCACGCAGACCACGCTGAGCCTCGACGAGACCAAAGACATCATCGCGGCGCTGAAGAAGAAGTTTCCCAACATCAAAGGCCCGGCCGCGCAGGATATCTGCTATGCCACGGAAAACCGGCAAGTCGCCGTGAAACAGGTCGCCTCGGAATCTGATCTTGCTACTGGTCGTGGGCTCGGAAAATAGTTCAAATTCAAATCGTCTGGTCGAGGTGGCGCGAAATCTGGGTACGAACGCGCATCTCATCGACAGCTACAAAGATATTGAGGCCGATTGGCTTGCGGACGTCAAGACGATCGCGCTGACGGCCGGCGCTTCCGCGCCGGAGTGCCTGGTAGAGGAAACCATGAAGTTTCTCGCCAGCAAAGGTTTCGACAACGTGCAGGAACTCGAAGTGATGCCGGAAAACGTTCGCTTCGGACTGCCGCCGGAGATTGTCGAAGCCATCGCCGCCGCTCCGGCAAGCGCTACCGCGGACTAACGGAGCCGCCCATTCATGGAGACTGATACAACGAACTCCCCTGACTCGCATTTAGCCTCTGCACCACAACTTCGCTTTGGCAAGATCGAGGACTGGCCAGCCGTGTAGCGCGCCGCGATGGGCGCCGCCCGCAAGCTTCTTTTCTCCGCGCAGCACGAAGATGGCTATTGGTGCGGGGAACTGGAAGCCGACACCACACTCGAGTCCGATTACATTCTGCTTCACACCCTGCTGGGCACGGGCAACCCCGAGCGCTTCCGCAAGGCTGCCAACTGGATCGTTCAACATCAGAATGAAGATGGCGGCTGGAGTACTTATCCGACCGGGCCGTCGAACATCAGCGTCTCGGTGAAAGCTTATTTTGGGCTGAAGCTCGCCGGCTACACCGCGGATCATCCCGTGCTGCAGCGCGCCCGCAAGAAAATCCTCGAACTCGGCGGAGTCACTGAGGTCAACACATTCACCAAGATCTATCTCTGCTTCTTCGGGCAGTATGATTACGATGCCGTGCCGGCGATTCCTCCGGAGATTGTCCTGTTTCCCAACTGGTTCTGGTTCAATATCTACGAGATTTCTTCGTGGTCGCGGGCCATCCTGGTGCCGCTTTCCATCTGCTACGCCAAGAAGCCCTTTAAGAAAATTCCGCGCGAGATGGGCGTGGAAGAACTGTTCGTCGGCGGCATGCTCGAAGTCTCGCATGCACCTGCGCTGGTCGAAGAAACTGGTTTCGTGGCGCAATTTCTTTCTTTGCCTTGACCGCATGACGCACTGGTTTGAGCGCGTCCATATACGGCCGCTGCGCTCCATCGCGTTGAAGAGCGCGGAGAAGTGGATGCTCGAGCGCTTCGAGATGAGCGATGGTCTCGGCGGGCATCTTTCCCTCGATCATGAACTCCGATCATCGCCCTGCGCTGTCAGGGATATTCTCTCGATGATCCGCAGGTGATCCGGGCGCTCGATGAGTTTGAGAAGCTCGGTATCGAAGAGTGGTGAACGGAGACGATACTTTCCGCATGCAGCCCTGCATGTCTCCAGTGTGGGATACGGCGTACGCCATGTTCGCACTCGGCGAGGCGGGAGTTCCGGCG
Organism: uncultured Acidobacteriaceae bacterium; assembly: GCA_963841125.1. GTDB lineage: Bacteria > Acidobacteriota > Terriglobia > Terriglobales > Acidobacteriaceae > Sulfotelmatobacter. Next base: position 395,879 of record CAWJBH010000007.1, on the reverse strand, counting down.
AATGATCCGCGCATGGTGAAGTGTGCCGACTGGATCCTGCAGAAACAGGTGCGGAATCCCGGCGACTGGCAGATCAAGAACAAGAAGGTAAGCCAGGCGGATGGTACTTCGAGTTCAATAACGAATTCTATCCGGATGTGGATGACACCGCGATGGTTTGTCTGGCACTGAGCCGCGTCGAACATCCCAATGGCCGCTATCAGCGCGAGTCGGTGCAGCGCGCTATCGACTGGGTCTTGTCCATGCAATGCAAGAGCGGCGGCTGGGCATCGTTCGATAAAGACAACGACCGCATGGTATTCCAGCACGTGCCCTTCGCCGATCACAACGCCATGCTCGATCCTCCGACGGTGGATATTACCGGGCGCACGCTCGAAATGATGGCGGCCTACGGTTACGACAAGAAGCATCCTGCAGTGCAGCGTGCGATTGAATTCATCCGCAAGGAACAGGAACCGGATGGAAGCTGGTTCGGGCGCTGGGGCGTGAACTACATCTATGGCACGGCCCTGGTGCTGCGCGGCCTCGAAGCGATTGGCATGGACAACCACGAGCCTTGCATCCAGCAAGCGGCGGAATGGCTGCGCATGGTGCAGAACCCAGACGGCGGCTGGGGCGAGAGTTGTGGCTCCTACGACGATGCGAACCTGCGCGGAGTAGGCCCGAGCACTCCTTCGCAAACCGCATGGGCGATCCTTGGAATCCTGGCGGTCGGCGACACCCGCAGCGACTCGGTGGCCCGCGGAATTGCTTACCTGCTGCGCACGCAGAAAGAAGATGGCTCGTGGGACGAGCCCTACTGCACCGGCACAGGCTTCCCGCGCGTGTTCTATTTGCAGTATCACCTCTACCGGCAGTACTTCCCGCTGCTCGCGCTGACCACGTATGCCAAGGTGATGGAGAAAGAAAGCAGCTAGCAATGGCAATTGGCACTTATCACTCATTAAGCCGCGCTTCATGGTCGTCATTGGCCGCGGTTCGCCTTGTCAGAGCTGATTGCCAACTGCTAACTGCCAATTGCTAAATGCTGAAAGCTTTCGTCACAGGCGCAACCGGATTCCTCGGCTCCCACGTGGCCCGCGTCCTTGCCGAGCAGGGAGCCGACCTGCGGCTGCTGGTGCGCTCGACCAGCAATCTGAAGAATCTGGAAGGCCTGAAGGCCTAGATACGGCAGACCGGCGATCTGCGCGACCCTGCCTCTCTAGAAAAAGCGATGGCGGGCTGCGAAGTTGTCTTCCACGTAGCCGCCGACTATCGGCTCTGGGTGCGGGACTCCAGCAGAGATGTACCGCTCGAACGTCGAGGGCACGCGGTCGATCCTGGAAGCGGCGCGCAAAAATAAAGTACGCTGCGTGGTCTACACATCAAGCGTCGCCACGGTGGGCTTCACCGGGAACGGGCATCCCGCCGACGAAGACTCTCCCGTTTCTCTGGCCGACATGATCGGCCACTACAAGCGCTCGAAGTTCATGGCCGAACAGGTGGCGCTCGAAGCCGGCCATGACGGGATGCGCGTAGTCACGGTGAATCCCACAACGCCGATCGGAGAGCAGGACGTGAAGCCGACTCCTACCGGACGCATCGTAGTAGATTTTCTGAAGCGCAAGTTTCCCGCCTACGTAGAGACGGGATTGAATCTGGTCGATGTTCGGGAATGCGCCCGCGGGCACGTAGCCGCGCTTGAAAAAGGCAAAAGCGGCGAACGCTACATTCTCGGTGGCGAGAATCTGACGCTGAAACAGATTCTCGACAAGCTCGGCGCGATTTCAGGACTGCCGTCGCCGAGAGTGAAGCTGCCATACTTTGTCGCCTACGCGGCCGGCGCCGTCGACCAGACCATCTCAGGACGCCTGCTGGGCCGCGAGCCCCGTGCGACAATCGAGACGGTGCGCATGGGAAAGAAAAAAATGTGGGCCAGTTCAAGCAAAGCCGAGCGCGAACTGGGATGGAAGACGTTCCCCGCAGATGACGCCCTGCGCCGTGCCGTCGAGTGGTTTCGGACCAACGGATATGCCTAAAATCGCCATCGTTGCAGCACTCGAGCGCGAAGTCAGCGGCCTGACGAAGAATCGCAGCCGTGTTGAGCGCGAGCACGAAGGCCGCAAGTTCACTTTTTTTGACAGCAACGAGATGGTCATCGTCTGCGGCGGTATCGGCGCGCAAGCAGCCCGCAGAGCCGCCGAAGCCGTGATCGCGTTGTATCGCCCAACACTCGTCCAGTCGGTAGGATTTGCCGGCGCGCTCGATGCCAGCCTGCATGTCGGCGATCTTATCGCTCCAGCCGCAGTAGTGGATGCCCGCGACGGCAGCCGCACCGAGATCGAAGATGCAAACAGACACGGTACGCTGGTGACTTTCATGGCAGTCGCTGGAATCGATCAGAAGGCAAGTCTGGCGCGAGCCTACGGCGCACACGCGGTCGACATGGAAGCCGCTGCCGTAGCCGCCGCGGCTCGCGCCCACGGGATTCCCTTCGCTGCCGCCAAAGCAATCTCCGATGAGTATGACTTTGAAATGCCCCAGACGGCGCGCTTCATCGATTCGCAAGGCCAGTTCAGAACCGCCAGCTTCGCAATATTTGCCGCGCTGCGCCCATGGCTCTGGAAACGCGTTACCCAACTAGCCGGAAACAGCCGCCAGGCAGCGAGGTCGCTGGGCGAGCATCTGAAGCGGCTCGAGGAAGAACTGAGCGAGGCATCAGACCAGGCATCAGAAACGATCCTCGCCCCGGCCGCCACCGCTTCGAGGACCGGAGGCCACGAATGAGACTCGGCATAAGATCGCGTCTTCTGCTCCCGGTCGTCTCCTGTATCGCGATGTGCCTGTCCGCGCAATCCACCGCTCCTGCCGTTTACGTAGAAAGCTTTCGGCAGGGCGACGCCCACGTCGTGGAAGAAAGCTTTGAGGCCAGGTTGACAACGCAAGACCCCATCTACCGCGAGCGCATCAAAGATTCGCATGGCGATGACCGGTATGCATTCTCGATTATTCCTCGCGTGCCGGCGGGTGACACCAAGATCACTTCCTGGCAGGTTAGATTGGCGGACTTGCGCCATGCTGCCTACGACAATGTTTTGCAGGCTTCCCAATATCTCTCCGACGATCCTAGGAACGATCCGAAGAATTCTCTGTGGCGGCTGGATGCCTCGACCTTTGCAACCATTCCCGTGGGCGCCCGGCGAATCGTTAAGGTGGAGAAGTTTTATGTCGTGCTGCAGGTAAAGGCGTACCATTTCACGCCGCCGGATTCGCCGTACTTGGATTCGATGACGGTAGCTGTGGAATTCCGGAACACCGACCCCCGACAGGCAGAGCCTCCCGCCAAGTAGCGGTGGGATTCCAGTCCGGCACTAAGCCAGTCCGGCACTAAGCCAGTCCGGGACTAAGCCAGTCCGGGACTAAGAATGATAAAGAGTGTGTGAAGCGCAGACGAAGCGGCATTCATCTAAGGCCTGATGGGGATTTCCGGACAACTCGCAATGGAACACCGCAGCCACCCGCTCCCTGCGACCATGCTGGCGGCAGTTTATCGCGGAGTCAACGACGTTCGTCTGGAAACCGTCCCCGTGCCCGCCATTGCCGCCGGCGAATTGCTGGTCCGCGTGCACACCTGCGGAGTTTGTGGCACGGACCTAAAGAAGATTGCCTCCGGATCGCATTCCGCGCCCCGCATCTTCGGCCATGAAACCTCCGGCGTTGTGGCGGCTGTAGGCGCGGGAGTAGCCAGGTTCCAGCCCGGCGACCGGGTCGTAGTGTTTCATCACATCCCCTGCCGCGAGTGTTACTACTGCCGGCACAAAACCTTCGCACAATGCCCTACCTACAAAAAGGTCGGATGCACCGCAGGCTTCGAACCCTCTGGCGGAGGCTTCGCCGAGTACGTCCGGGTGCTGGATTGGATCGTTGAGCAGGGCACCGTCAAAATCCCGGCGGGCGTTTCGTTTGAGCAAGCCTGCTTCGTGGAGCCGGTAAACACCTGCATGAAGGGGATCGAAGCCCTCGGCTTGAAACCGGGTGAGACGGTTCTAACCATCGGCCAAGGCCCCATCGGGATCATATTAAGCGTGCTGGCACGAAGGGTAGGGGCCTCGGTTATCACTTCCGATTTATATCCCGAGAGGCTTAGAATAAGTGAAAGCCTTGGATTTGAAGACAGGATCGACGCATCGCAGCACGACGCGGTGCAGTCTGTGCGGCAGCGTACCGAAGGACGTGGCGCCGACGCTGTAATCTTGGCGGTAGGCAGCAACGCCTTGATTCGCCCGGCGATGGATGCGGCCCGTCCCGGTGGCAGAGTGTTGCTTTTTGCGCAGACGCAGCGCGGCGAAGTAGTTGTCGATCCGGCGGCGATTTGCGTGGACGAAAAAGCGCTGGTCGGGTCCTACAGCGCGTCGGTGGATTTGCAGGACGATTCAGTTCGGTTTGTGATGGAACAGGAAATGGACTTGGGACGGCTGATCAGCCATCGCTTTTCGCTGCAGGAAAGTGCCCGGGCGTTGGAACTCGCGGCTCATCCCCAGCCCGCATCGATGAAAGTAGTGATTCAACCTGGGCAGGCCTGGGATGAAGAAGGATGGGAATGAAGAAGATCAACGAAGAAGGATCAACGAAGAAGGATCAACTTTGGAAGCTGAATTACGCAGCATCACCGGCACCTGCAGCACCGCACACGCAGCACCGTGGAAGAGCGGCGCTTAAGCGCCGCGTCAAGAGCAGAAGTAATCTGGGGCTTTAGCCCCGGCGGATCACCGAGAAACGTTCCAAGCAAGGAAGCATTCAGTGAATGGAAAAATGACGGCCGCCGTCCTGTACGGCAAAGAAGACATCAAAATTGAGCGAGTGCCTATCCCTCGTGTGGAAAAAGGCGAGGTCCTGGTCAAAGTGCAGGTGGCTCTCACCTGCGGCACCGACCTCAAGGTGTATCAGCGCGGCTACCACGCCCGCATGATCGTCCCTCCCGCGCTCTTCGGCCACGAACTCGCCGGAGTCATCGAGGAAGTCGGCGAAGGCGTGCACACCTTCAAGAAGGGCATGCGCGTGGTCGCGCTGAATTCCGCGCCCTGCCAGATGTGCTTCTACTGCTCCAAGCACCAGGAAAATCTCTGTGAAGACCTGCTCTTCAACAACGGCGCGTACGCCGAATACATCCGCGTGCCCCGCCGCATTGTGGAAGCGAATATGCTGGTCATTCCCGCGGGAGTAAGTTTCGAAGACGCGGCCATGACCGAGCCGCTGGCCTGCGTGTTGCGCGGTCTGCACGAAACCGGAGTCGAGATCGGCGACACCGTCACCATCATCGGCGGTGGCCCCATCGGCCTCATGTTTGTTCAGGTGGCGCGAGCCATCGGCTGCAACGTCATTTCCGTAGTCAAGCGCGACGAACAGGTAATCGCCGCCAAGCACATGGGTGCTCATGAAATTGTGCAGACCACCAAGGTGCCAAACGTGGTCGATGCAGTCCGTGCGCTTACCCCGCAAAAGCGCGGCTGCGATGTCGTCATCGAAGCGGTAGGCCGTCCCGAAGCCTGGGAGTGGACCGTCGAGATGGTACGCAAAGGCGGCACGGTAAATTTCTTCGGAGGATGCTCCAGCGGATCGAAGGTTCAACTCGATACCAACCGCCTGCACTACGGAGAAATCACGCTGAAGGCCACGTTCCATCACACGCCGGAAACCGTGCGCCGCGCCTTCGGCCTGATCGCGGCCAAAAAAATTCGTCCCACCGATTACATCACCGGCGAAGCCCCGCTTTCCAGCCTGCAAAAGGTGCTCCGCCACATGCTGAACCGCGGCGGCGACATAAAAACGGCCATAATTCCCGGCCATTAAGATAGAAGTAGCGCCGGCGGCTGTCCCGAGGGCGTCTCGCTCTCGGCGCAGCGGCACAATGCTCGCGGGACAGGCATCCCTGGGAAGGGCACGAGTTCACTCGTGCTGTAAGTCTGAGCAGAATAGACTACGGCTTCAGCCACTGAGGTATGCTCTCAAACTGGTGCCTTCCGAACGATCACAACGTTTTTGCTGATGCATGACTTTAATCACCGATACTGATTCCCGCGCTCCAACCGCACCCGCCGCTGCCCTGGGCTGGAGCCGTCTCCCCGCCGCCTACGCCATCCCCCCAACCGCTCCGTCACTCGAAGAAGCCCAGGAATACTGCCGCCACCTCGCCCGCACCCACTACGAAAACTTTTCTGTAGCAACCTGGTTTCTGCCGAAGAAACTCCGTCAGGATTTCCTCAATGTCTACGCCTATTGCCGCATCTCAGACGATCTTGGCGACGAAGTCGGAGACCCGAACGCGTCCCTAGCGTTACTCGATGAATGGCAATCGGAACTCGATGCCTGCTACGCAGGCACTCCGCGCCACCCAGTCTTTGTCGCCCTGAAAGAAACAGTAAAGAAGTTCGAAATCCCGAAACACGAATTCTCCGATCTCCTGATCGCCTTCCGCCAGGACCAGACCGTCACCCGCTTCGAAACCTTCGACGATGTGCTCGCCTACTGCCGCTATTCGGCGAATCCCGTCGGACATCTCGTGCTCTACCTCTGCGGCTATCACGATGCCGAGCGCCAGCAGCTTTCCGACTACACCTGCACCGCCTTGCAGCTGGCGAACTTCTGGCAGGATGTAACCGTGGACTACGCCAAAGGCCGAATTTATTTGCCGCTCGAAGACTTGCGGCGTTATTCCGTGAATGAAGAAGACCTCGCACACAACCGCAACACGCCTGCTTTCTGCGAGATGATGAAATTTGAAGTCGAGCGTGCGCGCGAATGGTTTGCCCGCGGCCTGCCGCTGGTCAAGAAAGTAGATAAAGAGTTAGCGGTAGATCTCGAACTCTTCAGCCGCGGCGGCCAGGAAATTCTGAATGCCATCGAGCGCCAGCACTTCGCCGTGCTCGGCAGACGTCCCGTAATCTCCAAGCCGCGCAAGCTAGCGCTGGTCGCGCGCGCCGCCCTGGAAAAATTAACTTATGGTAGCGGTTATGGCACCTTCCTCAAAACGCGCTGTCATCCTGAGCGTAGACGTTTTTCAGTCGGAGCGAAGGATCTCCGGCTCTACTGGTCTCACGCGTAAGTCAACTTTTCCGGTGCCCGCGCAGCGCGGCGACTTTCCCTGCAAATGTCATTCCGAACGCGGTCGAAGGCCGGGCAGGACCTGCTGTTCGCTCCCATGAGCGCCGCGCCCAACCCGCGCTCATCCCCTCCTGGACTCCCGCTCCGGCGCAGCTCACCATGGCATATTCAGTTTGCCGCGGCATCACCCGCACCAACGCCAAGAATTTTTATTACGCGTTTCTGGTGCTGCCCAAGCGCAAGCGCCAGGCGCTCAGCGCCGTCTACGCCTTCATGCGGCGCTGCGATGATATTGCAGACGACCCCACCCTCAGCCTCGAGGAACGCCGCTTCACAGCTCGATACCTGGCTTGCGGCGCTGCACCGCGCGCAGCAGGGCGAGCCCAGCGACGATCCCATCCTGCTGGCGCTCACCGACGCGCAACGCCGCCACACCATCCCCGCCGGACTGCTCGACGAACTCGCCATGGGCACGGCCATGGACGTGATGGATCCTGACGCGATCGATCATGAAATCGCGGATCCTGAGACGATGAGCTCCGAGATCGCGGGTCCCGCCAGCCTCGCCGTTCCCGTCTAACGGTCCAGTACCGCACCTTCGAAGATCTCAAACTATATTGCTACCGCGTCGCGTCGGTAGTGGGCCTCGTCTGCATTCACATCTTCGGATATCGCGATCCTGCCGCCGAGCCGCTCGCCGAGCAATGCGGCCTCGCCTTTCAACTCACCAACATTATTCGCGACGTGAAAGAAGACGCCGCCATGGGCCGCGTGTACCTGCCGGAAGAAGATCTCGCGAAGTTCGGTCTCTCGGCCGCCGATTTGCTCTCCACACCAGACCCAGCCCGCTTCCGCCCGTTGCTCGCGCTCGAAGCCGACCGCGCCCGCGAGTTCTACCAGGCAGGCGAGCAACTGATCCCGTATATCTCTGAAGACAGCCAGCCCGCATTGTGGGTGCTGGTAAATATCTACCGCAAGCTGCTCGAAAAAATCGCAGCCCGCCAGTACGACGTATTCACCGGCAAGGTCAGCCTCACGGTGAGTGAAAAACTCCGCGTCCTGGGAAAGGGTTTCCTGCAGCGCCTCACCTGATCATGCCGCTTAGCGGCGAAAGAATGCAGCCCAGGGCGCAAGCCCTGGGTGCGACAGCGGATCGAGAACCTGCCCCGAAGGGGGCGTAAGAATATTTCTCGCGTTGCTTGAAAAGTCCGAACGATCGTTTGCCATTTGCACCGAGCATAAATCAAATGCTTGTCATTCCGAATCGGGCTGAAAGCCCGGTGAGGAACCTGCTGTTACATGCGGCGGCAATGCCTTCGAATCTATCAGCCCGATGACCCAGAATCCCTCACAACCCACCGTAGCCATCGCCGGAGGCGGCCTCGCCGGCCTCGCCGCAGCCTGCGCGCTCGCCGATTCCGGCTTCCGCGTGACGCTCTTCGAGCGCCGCCCCTATCTCGGCGGACGCGCTTCCTCCTATGAACATCCCGGCACCGGCGAAGTCGTCGACAACTGCCAGCACGTTCTCTTCCGCGTCTGCACCAACCTGGTCGAGTTCTACCAACGCATCGGCGTGGAAGACAAAATCCGCTGGTATGACGAGATGACTTTCATCGAGCCCGGCGGCCGCACCAGCGTCATGCGCGCTTCTCCGCTGCCCGCGCCCTTGCACACCGCGCCGTCGTTCCTGCGCTTTCCGTTTTTGTCCGCAAAAGACAAGCTGGTAATTTCGCGCGCCATCGCGGCCCTAACTATGACCAACGCAGCCAGACACCGGCCGCTCATTTCTCGATTGGTGCCACCACCATGGCCAAACGGCAAATGCCATCGAGCGTTTCTGGAAGCCGATTCTGGTCAGCGCCCTAAGCGAAGATCTCGATCTGATTTCAATTTCCTACGCCGCTCAGGTCGTGCGCGAATCGATGAAGTCGCCCGCCGCCCGCCACATGGGCGTTCCCAGCATCCCGCTCACCGACCTCTACAATCGCGCCGGAGACTACATTCGCGCCCGCGGCGGCGAAATTCACTTCCGCACCTCGCTCGAAAGTTTTTCTCCCGAGTCCTCCCAAGTGAGTATTCGCGTAGCCGAAACAGAAGAGGCTTTCGACTATCTGGTTCTAGCACTACCATTCGAGAGCCTCGAACGCGTGCTCCCGCAAACTCCCGAAGTCAGCCCATTGCGCGAAAAACTAACCCACTTCGAATCCTGCTCCCATCACCGGCATTCACCTCTGGTTCGATCGCCAAATCACCAATCTCGATCACGCCGTCCTGCTCGACCGAACCGTTCAATGGATGTTCCATAAATCCCGCCTGCTGGCAACGCGGGGCGCGTCTCCCACGGAATCCTCCGGCAGCTACATCGAACTCGTCGTCAGCGCCTCCAAGACCCTCATCGACAAATCCCGCGCCGAAATCGTCGACCTGGCGCTAAAAGAAGTCCGCGAATTTTTTCCCGCGGCGCGCGCGGCGAATCTGGTGAAGTCCACCGTGATCAAAGAAGTCCGCGCCACCTACTCTCCGCGCCCCGGCATCGACGCCTACCGTCCACAGCAGACGACCGCGTGGCCCCGCGTTTTCCTCGCCGGCGATTGGACCTGCACCGGATGGCCCGCCACTATGGAAGGCGCGGTCCGCAGCGGATATCTCGCCGCCGAGGCTCTGACTCGGGCCTCGGGAACGAAAGACTCGCACTTCGTCGCCCCCGATCTGCCTTCGTCAGGCCTGATGCGCATCTTCAAATAGAAAGCAATGGATAGAAAGCAATTTAGCGGGTAGGTTCGAGGGTCAGCGGAACGACCGCGCCAGCTACTTGTGGACGATGCGTTCTTCGATCCGGGACACAAATTCCGGCGTGTGGTTTTTCGTCAGATGCTCAATGCCAGGCGCAAACTCGCGCCAGAGATTCATGCCCACGTCGTTGCCCACGGTCGAACCATAATCGCTGAACGGGTCGGCGGCATGTCGCCTCCAATATGGGGTTGAGGCCGCATCCTTCGCCACCGAAGTCAGCGTTCGCAGCAGATACGAAGTGTTCAAGCGGGCTTTTCCAGTCGCATCTTTCACCACGACCGTTCGTGAAGCCGCATACGTGGCCCGGCCCATCAAGCGCCGCGCCGTTCATCGAGTGATTAACCTGCCCCTCACCGATGAAGGAGTACAGATATTTGCGAAAAATAGCGTCCGGATCTCTCTGCGGAAAAGCCGCCCGATGCGATAATACAAATTCACCCTGGCGGATGTCTCCGCCAAAGCGCTCAATCGACCCAATCTCAAGAGGCGAGCCCGCTTCCTCCTCGAACCCGCTAAATCTCTGCACTCTGATTTTGAAACCCGCGCCGAAGGCGCATCCGGAAGGAATCGACGTAGTCCTGGCATACAGCCCCGCAAGCAGCCAACGCTACAAACGAACGACCCCGCGGAGCAATCCGCTTCACCATCCCCAGTCCCGCAGCCGCTCGCTTGCCCCAACTACCTGCCAGACTAGCACTCCACATACCATTATGCTGAGCAAACCATACAGCCGCATCCGTAGTTGCAACAGGGCATATTTCTGTGCTAAATACTGACGTCATTCCGAATCGGGCTGAAAGCCCGGTGAGGATTACCTGCTGTATAGCGCACGCCGATTGCCAGGATCCAGCGCGCCCAACAGTGCAAACGTAGACCCGCAAATTGGTCCACTCTTCTGTTCAAAATTGTTTCTGTTTCCTTTCGCTTCTCTGGGCTCTCCGTCTCTGTGGTGAAAAATCCTGGAACCGCACGACGCCACTGTCCTCAAGCCGTCTCCAGCAACCCCCAAGCCCCGCGATATTTCTCAAACCGCTCCTTCCCATCCTTCCGGCATCCAAATGGATAAAGATTGATCGTCAACCGCCCTCCCAAAGCCCGCACCGGAATCAAATACCAGATCCGTCTCCGCTTCCCCTGAATCACCACCGCCAGAAAATCAATCTGCTTCGACGTGTAAGGCATATGCTTCCGAGTGGTCCGCCAGCAAGCCCGCACCGAAAACCCCTTGTGATGCCGCGCCCCGCTAGCCTTGACCTGCACCCTCCACAACCGCCGCGGAGCATCCACAATCACGTCATAGCGCTCATTATTCCCAAACGGCCGTGACACCCCAAACCCCCGCCGGGCCGCATCCAGCATGAACTGCATCTCCGCCATCTCTCCCACATGCTTCGAGTTGTTCCGCTTCCGCAACCCGCCCACACACCGAACCCGTTTAACCCGCCGCCGCGCTTCCTTCCGCCTCCGAGCCGTCCGCCGCCGTCGTCTCGCATCGCCATCCCCAGACCGCTGACTCATAAATTCGCTCCTTAAAATCCTCGAAGTGTAGAGCGGGCGCCCCCGCCCGCTGCCTTTAAGTTGTTCCTGGTTTTGCGCGTGTGGAGCGGATACTCCTGTCCGCTGCTTTTGACGTTGTTCTTGACCTTGCCGTTGATCTCGATCCGGGACGCAGGCACCGTGGAAGAGCGGCGCCTCAGCGCCGCGCTAACGTCAAAATTGGAGCCGGGCCTCAGCCCCCGCGTGCTGATGCCGCAATCCGCCTTGAAATGGCGCGGCTTCAAGCCGCGCCGTAAAAGCCCACTCCCGCCAACAAAAATGGCGCAAGCCCAAAAGGACCTGCACCACTTTTATTTACCCTCTATTCTCAGAATATCAAACCGAAGGGGGTAAACCCGCCACTCCACGACTTTATATTTCAATCGGAATCAATAACTTACAAAGAAACCATCAACTCAAGGTCTTGACAAGAAAAAAAAAAGCGCAAGCCGAAAGGCCCGCGCAATTTTTCACCCTATATATTCAGTATAGCGACTCGACCGGGACAATTGTGTCATCTTCCTAAATTTTATTTCCTCGAACAAATACTCAGACAGCTTAACGCCAAAAATGGGATGGGAAGGCTCTTGACAAGTTTTCCGAGGAAAGACCGGACATCCGCGTCAAATAGCCCTTCCCGCAAGGCGTTCATCCTGTGGCTGGCCGTCAGGCCATCTTTGCAGGCGGCAGCCGAAGGATCTCCTCGCGGGGCTTGCATGTTGTTACTGGCCGCTGCCTGTCAGCAATCACAGAATAACTCCGCTAGAAGCTCCCAGCATGTTTATTCTATGCACGGAGGGAAGGCAGGCTCTCACCGGGCCTTCGGCCAGATTCGGAATGACAAAGGTCTTTTGATTTGAGTTCTACCCCGCCAGCAGCGCCACTCCCGCCGCCACCAGAGAAGCCGCAATCCACCGCCGCCGGTCCACCTTCTCATGCAAGAAGATCTTCGCGGCCACGGCGTTGCCGATGAAGGTGAGGGAAGCGGCGGCGGGAGCCACCAGGCTAACGTCTCCCCAGGAGAGCGCGAACAGCAGGCTGAAGAAAGCCACGGCCATGGCCGTGACGCCGAAGAGAAAGTAGGGATTCCCCAGCGTGCGTCCGATCACGACGCCAAGACCAGCGCGGCGCCACAAAGCGCCCACGTCCCCGACCTGCTTCATGGCGCGCGCCAAAAGCACATCGCCCACCACCGAGGCGAAGACGATGGCGAGAATCGCGCTCCAGGTGTAAATACCTTTCATATTGGTCCGTCACTCCGAACCCGGGTGCCCCATCTTCTCGCGTCTTTTGCGAGAAGGCGGAGATCTCGCTCCCACGGCTACCGTGGCGCGTTCTCACTGGCTCAGCGACATGCCGGATGCTATCGTCGAAGCTCCAGGCCCACCGGCAATAAATCCCACGCCGCCGGTAATCAACGCAATCCCCAGCCAGCGCAGCGGACTGACGTGCTCATGCAGCACAAATCTCGCCACCAGCGCCAGCAGCACATAGCCGAGCGAAGTTGCCGGCAGCACGTAAGTCAGATCGGCCCAGGAAAGCGCAGTCATGTAGGTGGCAAAGAATGCCAGCAGAAGAAGAATCCCAATGGCAACCCACGGATTCAGCACCGCGAAGATGACGCCCTGCAGATGATTCAGGGAGATGCTGCCAGTCTGCTTCATCCCATGCGAGAGCATGGAGTCTCCGGCCGCGGCGAAAACCGTGACTCCGGCCAGCACAAGATACTTGCGAAAGTTCACGGGAAGTTTAGGTAGTGGTGCTAAAACTTTTCACCACAGAGACACGGAGCCACAGAGAAGAACAATCAAAAGGAAAAACAGACAATTAAGGATTTTCTCCGTGTCTCTGTGCCTCCGTGGTGAAAGCATTTGTATCATTAGCCTTGGCCAGTTCGGCAGCCGCCTCGTCGCTGTGCTGCTTCACCATCTTATTGCGCTGTGAGCGCAGCTTCAGGAACGTCTTCGCTTCTTTGTAAAGCCGCTTGCGGTCGTTGCTGTCAAATGCTGCTTTCTTCAAGATGCGGAACACCGCCTTCGGCCGGAAATAATACTCGTCGTAAAAACGGTGCACGGCGGAAAGAATGTCATCCGCGGGCAGTCCCGGGATACTGAATGTGCGCCAACTGGTGGCCGCCTTCATCCACCATCTTGTTGTCGCCAACCATGAATCCATTCTTCACCGCATAGTCGTAAAGCTCGGTGCCCGGATAGGCGTGAGCCACCGAAACCTGAATGGTTTCCACGTCCAGCTCTTTGGCGAACGCGATCGTGTTGTTGATGGTCTCGTGCGTCTCGCCCGGCAATCCCATGATGAAGTCGCCGTGGACCACCAGTCCCAGCTTGTGGCAGTCCTTTGGTGAACTGCCGCGCCCGCTCGATGGTCGCGCCCTTCTTGATGTTCTTCAGAATCTGCTGATCGCCCGATTCATAGCCCACGATGAGCAGCCGGCATCCCGCTTCCTTCATCGCCTTCAGAGTTTCGAAATCGGTGGTAACGCGCGAAGTGCAGGACCAGGTCAGGCCCAGCGGCTTCAGCTTGGCGCACAACTCGATCGTGCGCGCCTTCTGGATATTGAAGGTATCGTCGTCAAAGAAAAACTCCTTCACTTCCGGCCAGTACTGCTTCACCTTCGCCATTTCCGCCGCAACATCGTCGGTGGAACGCTTGCGCCACGGATGTCCGCTCAAAGTCTGCGGCCACAGGCAGAAGGTGCACTGCGCCGGACAGCCGCGCGTGGTGTAGAGCGAAACGTAGGGATTCAGCAAGAACGGCACGTTGTAACGGGTAACATCGAGATCGCGCTTGTAAACGTCGGTGACGTGCGGCAGCGCATCCAGATCCTGAATCTGCGGCGCATCCGGATTGTGCACGACCTTGCCATCCTTCAAGATACGAAATGCCGGGAATCTCCTCCAGCGGCTTGCCCTTGGCGTAATCGACCACGGCGTAGTCAAACTCCTTGCGGGCAACGAAATCGATCGCCGGACAATCGCGCAAAGATTTCTCCGGCAGCACGCTGACGTGCGGCCCAACAAAAGCAATCTTGATCTTCGGATTAGCCGCCTTGATGGCCTTCGCCAGCCCAATGTCCCCAGGAAAGCCCGGAGTCGAGGTAAACAACACCAGAAACTCGTAATCCTTGGCAATCTCAATGGTCTGCTCCGCCGAAATATAGTGCGGCGGCGCATCCAGCAAGCCGCGCCCCCTCCAGCATCCCAGCCGGATAAGCCAGCCACACCGGATACCAATAGACTCTCATTTCGCGGGTGGCGGGCCAACGGGAGCCGGCGCCGCCGTCGAAGTTTTCGAAGGAAGGCGGGTTCAAGAACAGTGTTTTAAGAGGCATAGTGAGTATTAGTTATTTTACCATCCGGGGGCGGGCCGATGCGGTGAAAAAGCAGTGTTTATGCAGGTTCGTCCGTTCATGGCTATTGGATGTAAGCTTTATTTGTACCCAGGGCCCAGGTTTCGAGATCGCCGGTGGCGCGCAGGAGCGCTACCTGGCTGCGTTCCAGTTCGAAGGTTACATCCTGGAACGCGATCAATTGTTCGCTGGCCTGGCGTTCGGGCGTCTGTCGAGATCGTGGAGGTTGGCGGCGGAGGATCCATGCGAGTTCGGACGGCTTCGACATTTTTCTGGGCGATTTCATACTCGAGTTCGGCTACGTCGCGGGCGGCCTGCATCTGGGTCACGGAGCGCTCGCAGGCGCAGGGTTTCTTCCGAGACCTGGTTGCGGGCGGCTTCCGCCTGCTTTTTGTGCTTTGAGCGCATCCGACTCCGCTTCCTGGACTCGGGCATGCTGGGCGAGATTCAAGAAAGGGAAGATGGATAGCGACGCCGACAGTGGCGTTGTTGGGCTGGAAAGTCTGTCGGGTTATAGTAGCTTTCGTAATTGTTGAATGGAGCGAGGTCGCAGCATACTGCGCGGCAAAGTCGATGCTGGGCCACAGTGACTCTGTGTTCTCCCTTCACGCGCAAGTATTGCGCGCGCGCATGCTCCACCGCGGCTTGCACGGTGGGATTCGCGTCCGCGGCTTTGGCCAGTGGAATCCTCGTCCGGTCTTGGCTTCTGCCGTGGCACGGGAGAGCCGGCAGGGAGTCGGGATCGATTTCGATGGAGGCAGCGGGCAAGCCCTGTCAGCTTGGAAAGATGCTCGCGGAGAACGTCGGCTGCTCCGGTGGCTTCGGCGCAGGCGTAAGCGCACGCGGGCCACTGACAGGCGAGCCTTGGTGCCATCCATTTCGCTGTCGATGCCTTCTTTGACGCGGCTGGCTACGGCTGCTTCCATTTGCTCGTGCGGCTGGCCTCGGCCTCGCGCAGGCGGCTCAAGCGCTGCTCCCATTTCGCCAGTTCGGCATAGCTCAATACGGTGTCCTGAATGATCTGATTGCGCTGGTCTTTGATGTGCAAGGTTGCTGACCGCGACGTCGGACTGGGCGGCGCGAATGAAATCCTTCAACGCGGGATTGATGAGCGCGGATTGCGCGTTCACGTTGAACAGCGAAGGAGCGGAGCCTTCGAGGCTGAGAGGAAAACCGTCGGACCAGCCAATGCCGGCGCCCGCGTTCAGTTGCGGAATGTAGCTGTTGCGCAGTTCGCGATAGCTGGCGGAGGCGTGCTGCTGGTCGGCGGTCGCGATGCTGATGCCGGTGGCATGTTTCAGCGCGAGTTCGACGGCGTGGTGGAGGGTGACGCGGCTCGGCGAGCAGGGAAGCGGGCAGGAATAAAAGAACTGCCAGCAAGAGTTTAGGAATCCTGCACGCCGGATCTATTTGTCATTGTTCTCACCCTCTTACACCTGGAAAGATTCTACGGAGAATCTGATGCGAGAGAAATGATAAGGATGAGTCGGCGTAGCAGCCTAAAAGAGTCTGGCAAGAAAAGCAGGTTCCCTTCGACTTCGCTCAGGGCAGGCTCTCGCCGGGCTTTCAGCGCGGTTCGGAATGACATGATTTAGTAGATGCATCCATCCGAAGGCGGTTCCCCCAGCGGCTGCAGCCGGGTTCCATGCTTGCGGAGGCTTGGGGCACGACTGAAGTCGTGCCCTTCCCGGTCAACTTCGGGATCAAAGTCAAAGGCAGCGGGCAGGAGTGCCGGGTCCACACGATCAAAATCGAACCGCAGGCCAGAACGGAGAAACTAGAATCCAGCCCGATCCTTACCGAATTCAGTTACGAAAGTCGGGAGCGTCACTCAGTGTGTTCGCGACGGGATTAATGTACGCCTGCTCCTTAAGCTCAGAAAAGGACAGGTTGCCGGCGAAGTTTCCACCGCGATAGAGCATATCGGGTGCACGGCCATTCAACAGAACCCACCACGAGTATCGCGAGCTCCCCGCCGGCATGTGGCCGGTCGCAGCCATGTTGGCGAAAATGCCGGTGGTGCAGTTGTTGGTGATGGCATTGAACCATCTTGGTTCGTCCCGCAGACGGTTCGCCTGGCGGAGATACTGAAGAAAGAGATCGCGCGACCATTGTGGGCTGGCAGTCATGTGGAAGACATAGACGTTCTCGCCTGAGCGATAGTTAGTGCGGAGGCGGATGACGTCGCGCTCACTTGCAAGCACGTAAATGACGGTGAACTGTCGAAAAAAGGAGCGAATGGCGGAATAGCTCTGGCCGATCTGGTATCGCGCTTCTATCGAAGCCGCTACGTAGTCATGGTCGCCAACCTGGAAACTGAGGATCGGATTCGCAATCCAGCGCGAACTCCAGTAGTCCACGAACAAGTCAACACCCCGGACTTGGGAGAGGAACACTTCCTTCGTGAGCCACTCGCAGGTGAACTCCGCTTCCTCGCGGTAGTAGCAGTGGCGGAAATTGTGGATGGTCACGCGGTCGCCGCTGATTTCGGCCCACGGCATTCGAGCGAGATTCGACTGCCAGACGTGATCGTTGGAAGGCTTGAGGAATAACCAGCAGACCAGCACGATAAAAAATCCGGTAAGGCAGGAACCGATCCTGAAGACTCGATTTTTTACGGTCGCAAGAAAAAGCGCGAGCAAAACCAGATAAATCGCCGGGGGCAGCCATTCTCGACCGGTGCGTGAAAAATCAAAATACAGCGCCGCAATCGCCCAGGCGTTGAGGCAAGCCGACAATAGCCAAACTGCCAAAATACCGAACAGCCGCAGAGCGCGCATCAACCGATCCGCCCCAAGGAGGGAAAACACCATATTGTACGTTGTTCTTAGCCTCGGCCGCGGAACTGGATGATTCTGCGGCGATCGCGTTTGGATGGTCTGCCGGCGGGTAACTCTTCGAATTGCTTCATGGCTTTGCGCTCCGCCGCAACTTTCTGGCGAAGCTCGCGGCCGGCTTCGGTTTCGCGGTAGAGAGTCTGGGCAACCGATGCTGGCCCTCGCGTGTCGTCGAGAAGCAGCACTTCGACTTCGAAGTCACCGCCGTCGTTGGTAATTCGCAACATGTTTCCGACGCGGACTTCGCGGGCAGGCTTCGCGGGTTGGCCGTTGGATAGGATTCTGCCCAGATCGCAGGATTTCGCTGCCAAGGCGCGCGTCTTAAAGAACCTGGCGGCCCAGAGCCATTTGTCGATGCGGACGGAGGTCATGAGGTATTTTCCTATATAACATCGTTTACAGGAAACGGACTCACCCATGGACGTTCACTTGATCGACGGTACGTATGAATTGTTCCGGCACTTTTTCGCCGTGCCCTCCGCGGTGGATGTGAGCGGCCAGGAAATTGGCGCGGTACGCGGAGTGCTGACTTCTGTTTTGTCAATGATGGAGAGTGGTGCAACTCACATTGGGGTTGCGACGGATCATGTTGTGGAATCGTTTCGCAACGACCTGTATCCCGGATACAAGACGAGCGAAGGCGTCGATCCGGAATTGCTATCGCAATTTCCCATTCTCGAGCAGGCGCTCGAGGCGATGGGAGTGATGGTGTGGCCGATGATCGACTTTGAAGCAGACGATGCGCTGGCTGCTGCTGCCGCTAAGGCGGCGAAAGGTGATCGGGTGAGGCAGGTGTTAATTTGTACTCCCGACAAAGATCTGGCTCAGTGTGTTGTGGGCACGCGCGTGGTGCAGTTGGATCGCAGGCAAAATATATTGCGCGATGAAAACGGCGTAGTGGAGAAATTTGGAGTTAAGCCTGAATCGATTCCAGACTATCTGGCCGTGGTCGGCGATAGTGCGGACGGCTTTCCGGGGGTGCGAGGATGGGGCGCGAAGGCCGCGGCTTCTGCGTTATCTCGATATTTACATTTGGAAAATATTCCGAAAGACTGGGCCCTGTGGGATCCATCGATTAAGAAAGCGCGGGTGCTTTCCGGAGCGCTGTTCAGCGCGTGGGATGATGCGTTGTTGTTTCGCACACTTGCAACCTTGAGGACGGATGTGCCCGTGTTTGATACGGTCGAGGATTTGCGTTGGAGGGGACCGCAGGAGAACTTTGAAGAATGGTGCCGACGGATGAAGGCACCTGATTTGCTCGATCGCGTTATCTCAGCGAAGTCCCTCGGCGGCTAAAGAGTGTGGGTGAGAACTTGTGCCGTCACTCCGGGACTCGCTCCATCTTCCCACTTCTACCCGGCACTTGCGTGCCGGGCTTTCACATTCCTCCCCTTTCGGGGCTGGGAGTCGACGCCACCGTTCCACCTCTTCGCGCGGAATCCAGTTTCTCATGCACGCTCTAAAGCACGCGCAATTTCTGGACACTCTTGACGCAGGCTGAAGGCCTGCTCCACCCTCTTTCACGGAGACCTGCGGCCGTGCTCCACCCTTACTCTGACAAAGGTCTGAAGGTTTTCTGCACCCTTGCGGGACGATCTGGGGCCGACATGTAATCTTCACTGCTCGCGGGTTACGCGGTTTAATCCTTCTTGTGCTTGGCCGTAGTTGTGAGCCATGGCCAAAGCTGCGCGATATTCACCGGCGGCGGCGGGGCGGTCACCTTGTTTCTCTAACAACTCGCCGAGCAGACAGTGGGCCTTGAAGACGGGAGCTTCCTCGACGGTAGCGGAGGATGCGATGTAGCGGCGCAAGAGACGGATGGCCATGGGATAGTCGCGGCCGGTGCGAAGTAAGATGCTGGCGCCGTCGACCAAGCGCCGCGGGACGATCGAGCGGGCTGGACTCCATGGTGCGCAAGGCTTGCTCCATGTCATCGAAGCGATTGGTGTGGCGATAGAATCCGGCGAGATTCACCCAGGCACGAGCGCCTCCGTTGACTGGCCTCGATGGCGGCGCGATATTCCTGTTCGGCGGCGGCGTTGTCTTTGTTTCTTTTCGGCGATGCGCGCGATCACCCAATGCGCCATGGCCGGATTCATGGTGTGAGGAGAGCGGCCTGGGCGCGGGCTTTGTCTTTGCCGCCGCCGACGATTGCGGGAGCTTCCAGATAAAACTCGGCGAGATCGGTGCGGGCTTCCCAATTGTTGGGAGAGAGCTCGACAGCACGTTCGAATTCCGTGCGAACTTTTCTTGGCGAGGCCGGCGGCAGTGAGAAAGCCGGCGCGGTCCGCCTTCTCGCCGTAGATGCGGCCCAGCCAGAGATGATAGAGGCCGTTGTTGGGTTCAAGTAGCGACAGCTTTTTCGCAGGCGGGAATGCCGGCGTCCCAGGCGCCCAGTTCGAAATGAGCGCGGCAGAGAAGGTTGTAGGCTTCCGCGGTGGGCGCGGTCTGGATCTGCTGATCGAGGGTTTGAATCGCTTGATCTACGCGGCCGGCGGAGAGCAGGTCTTGCGGTGTTTGAGCGGCGGCGAAGGACGACAGGACTAGAAGGAGCGATAGAGCCGACAAGGCAGGGCTTGTGCGCGGGTTAGAGCAGGTTCCTCACCGGGCTTTGCGCCCAGTTCGAAAGACAAGAGGTTCCTCTGACTGAATGCTCCGTGATCCATCCCCACCTCATCGGCTACTGCACCACTTTTACGCGGGCGCCGTCGGCTCAGGGGCTTGGCGTTCGAGCTGAAGACAGGGCCACGACGGAATGTTCGGGAAGGCCGGCCGTGATCTCGACCCGCGTAAGGTTCTGGAGAGAGACTTCCACTCCGCGGCGTTTGAGTTCGCCGTGCACAACCTCATAAACGTAAGGCTTGGTGTCGTCCATGCGCACGGCTTCGCGCAGCAGTGTGAGCACGCCGCTGTGTTCGGCGGTGATGATGGTAACGCCCACGTTGACGTTCGGCAGCAGGCGAAGATCATGGTTGTCGAGCGTGCAGGTGACTTCGCCGACGCTGCGCGTGACGCGAAGCTTGACGGTGGAAGGAACGGTACTGACGGTGCCGTTCCAGATGCGTCCGGGCAATGCGTCCCATGTGACTTCGATTTTCTGTCCGGTGGCGAGGCGGCCGATGTCGGGTTCGTCCACGAAAGTGCGCACCAGCATTTGGGAGAGATCGCCTTCCTGCAACAGCAGGTCGCCGGTTTGCACGTAAGCGCCTTGCTTGACGGGAAGCGCATAGACGATGCCGTCAAAGGGAGCGCGCACGCTGGATTTCGCGAGCGCATCTTCGGCGGCCGCATAGGCGGCTTGGGCTTCCGCTCCTCTGCGCCTGCACCTTGGCAACTTCCGGTTGCGAGTAGCGGTCTTTCTTTTTTTGCTCCAGCAGAGTGGTGTCGGCCTGGGCTCGCTGCAAGGCGTCTTCGGCCTGCTTCACTTCACCGGCGGAGGCTGCGCCTTGCTGCTGCAGACGGCGGTAAGCGTCAAGATTGCGCTGGGCGGCGTCGCGCGCGCTGCGGGCTTTGACCAGTTGCGAATGAGTGGTGAGAAGTTCTTCCTGGGTGCCCCGATTCGTAAGGTCGGACTCGTTGGATTGCGCTGCCTTCATCTGAGCCTGCGCGCGGGCGGCCTGGCTGCGGAGGTCGGCATCATCGAGTTGCAAAAGCAACTGGCCCTGGCGAACATGCTCTCCCTCTTTTACGAGCAGCCGCTTTACCGTGGTTGCGGCAGGAGAGTGAGCTTCGAAGTTCTGGATGGGCTCGACTTTGCCGTTGGTGGAAATCAGGCTGCGGATGGGGCCGCGTTCGACCGTGGTGGTGCGAACCTTCACGGGGCCGGGTCGCGTAAAGAAGGGGATCAGCGCGAGCACGGCGAGCACGCCTCCCACCGTAAGCCATGTGCGGCGCTTGCGTGTGGCTGGCCGACCATTCGAATTGTTATTGGTTCCTGCCAACCGGTTATCTTTCAGAGGAGCGGCAAGGACAACTGCAAGCATTAATTTACCACTCAGACGCCCGCGAAAGGATACCGTCTGCCCAAGCCGTTGCATTGTTAGATGCTGGCGGAGCGGCGCGGATGCGTTTCCGGACCGGTTGCGAACCTGGCCGCACGGTGAGAATATGACGGTCGCTCATTTGGAGACTGGAGGCCACCTATGATCAACGGGGCGCACATTATTATTTACACGAAGGATGCGGAAGCAGACCGGGCCTTCTTTCGCGATGTGCTTAAGTTGTCCTCGGTTGACGCCGGCCACGGCTGGTTGATTTTCGCCATGCCGCCGCTCGAAGCCGCGTTTCATGATTCCGAAAAGAACGGCCAACACGAGCTTTACTTTATGTGTGACGACATCGCGGCGACCTTGAAAGATCTGCAAGAGAAGAAGTGTGCAGGTCTCGGACATAAGCCAACAGCGTTGGGGAAAGACTGCTACTTTCACCCTTCCGGGCGGAGGAAAAGTAGGCGTCTACCAGCCCAGCCATCCCAGTCCGTTGAAGCTCAATAGCTGAGCGAGGTTTGCAAGATGTGTGGACGCTCGCCTCGGCTTCGGTCTGGCCTGTGGGACAATATCTCTATGCCAAAACAGCCGCGCTATACGCCCGAGCACGCCGCCGCCGGGTTAGACGCCAACTTTCCTGAGATCGAAACCTGGCCAAACCAGTTTCCTGGATACGAGATCGTCATCGACGATCCGGAGTTCACGTCTGTGTGTCCAAAGACGGGCCTGCCTGACTTTGGCGTGATCACGCTGCGCTATCAGCCCGATAAACTTGCCTGGAACTGAAATCCTACAAAGAGTATCTGCACTGCTACCGCAATCTGGGAATCTTTCAGGAGAACATTGTGAACCGCGTGCTGGAAGATGTAGTGAGGTGGGCAAAGCCGGTGTGGGCCGAGGTGAAGGGAGAGTTCCGTCCGCGGGGCGGGATTTCGACGACGGTGGTGGCGAGGTGGCCGCGCGGGAAGAAATCGAGGTATAGATGATCGTTTACGGATTCAAAGCCATGCTATATTCGCTCGACCTGTGACTTCCGCGAAACTCCAACCGCGCACCGCGCTGATCGTACTCACGGCGCTGAACCTGCTGAATTACGTAGACCGCAATGTGCTGTTCGCGGTGCAGCCGCTGGTGCAGGACGAATTCCACCTGACCAAAACCCAGATCGGCTATCTCACCAGCGCGTTTCTCGGCTTCTACATGATCGCCGCACCTTTCGTTGGCCCCCTGGCAGACCGCTACTCGCGCAAGCTGATCATCGTGCTGGGAGCGGTTTTCTGGAGCGGCCTCACGCTGCTGACGGCCTTCACCCACAACTACACGGAGTTGCTGATTCGGCACACCCTGGTTGGTATTGGTGAGGCCACGTTCGTCACCATTGCGCCGACTTTCGTAGCCGATCTTTTCACCGAAGAAAAGCGCGGACGGATCCTGGGTGTGTTCTATCTGGCAATTCCCGTTGGTTCAGCCGCGGGATACCTGCTGGGCGGCTATCTGGCTCCGCAGCACGGCTGGAGGTTTCCGTTTTACATTGCAGCCGCTCCCGGATTCTTGCTGGCGATTTGCGTCCTGTTTCTCAAGGAGCCGGAGCGGGGACAATTTGATTCTCTGAAAAGTACGCCGGAGCGGACGACCGTGCTCGGGTTGGTTCGCAATCCCGCGTTTCTGACTTCCACGCTGGGCATGGCCGCGATGACGTTTTCTCTCGGCGGAATCCAGGTATGGATGCCGCAATTCCTGTATAGCGAACGCCACTACACGCTGGAAGCTGCCAATCTCATGTTCGGCCTGATCATCGTGGGCGACGGGATTGTCGCTTCTTTGCTGGGCGGCTGGCTGGGCGATTATTTGCTGCGTCGCATGAAGAGCGCTTATTACCTGGTTTCGGCAGCGAGCTATGGCGCTGGGTGTTCCGGTGATGATTGTCGCGCTCTTCGTGACGGGCCGCACCATGATCCCGGCCATCGCGATTGCGGCGTTCTTTCTCTTGTTCAATACAGCGCCGCTGAACGCTGCTGTAATTAACTCCGTCGACGCTCATATCCGGGCCACCGCGCTGGCCGTGAACATTTTCATCATTCACATCCTGGGCGACGTGCCTTCTCCCACCATGATGGGCTGGGTCGCGGATAAGCGCTCGCTGCAAGCCGCATTCGTCCTGCCCGTCATCGCAATGGGCGTTTCATCTGCCATACTGTTTTACGGAATGAAATTCGCGCCGCCGGTAAGCATTGACGGCGCAGCTTCCGGGGCAGGGAAGACCTAGGCGGGGATGCATTACTTTCACTGGATTGCAGGCACAATTCTGGCGCTGGCTTGGTTCTCGCGCATCGTCGATGCCGCGATCGGCATGCCAAGCGTCGCCAACGTCTCAACCGCGGAATGGAATCGTCATCCGGCGGGAAATCCACGCGTTTCGATCATCGTGCCGGCACGCAATGAAGAAAAGGATATCGAGCTCTCCCTCACCCGCCTGCTCGAACTCGATTACGACTAACTACGAAGTGATCGCGGTCAACGACCGCTCGACCGATCGCACGGGCGAAATCATGGAGAGCGTAGCCAGAAACCACAAACCAGAGATGGGTGCCCCATTTCTCGCGTCTTTTGCGAGAAGTGGGGGTCGCCTCCGCGTGATTCATCACCGCGAACTGCCCGCCGGTTGGCTGGGAAAAACACACGCCATGTGGACTGCGGCCAACGAGGCGACCGGGGACTGGCTGCTGTTTACCGATGCCGACGTGTTGTTCAAGCCCGACTCGGTGCGGCGGGCGCTGGCCTATGCCGAGTCGGAACGGGCGGACCATGTGGTGCTATTTCCCCAGATGATCATGAAGCGCCCGGGTGAGTACATGATGATCGCATTCTTCCAGACCATGTTTGTGTTCGGACACAGGCCGTGGAAGGTCGCCGATCCGAAGACAAAGGACCACATGGGAGTGGGCGCCTTCAATCTGATTCGACGTAGTGCGTATCAGGCCGTGGGAACTTACGAAGCGTTGCGGATGGAAGTGCTCGACGACATGAAGCTCGGCAAGGTGGTGAAGAACGCCGGCCTGGCGCAGCGCAACGTGTTTGGAGCGGACTTGATCTCGATTCGATGGGCGCATGGCGCAAGAGGCGTAGTCAACAATCTGACCAAGAATTTCTTCGCCGTGCTGTCTTTCCAGTGGTGGCGTGCTCTAATTTCGGCGTTTGGACTGGCTTTCCTGAATCTTATGCCGTTTCTGGGAGTGTGGCTGGCGCACGGCTGGGAGCGCCTACCGTATGCCATCGCGCTGGGATCCATGTTTCTGATCTATCTCGGAATGTCGTGGCGCTCGCGAGTTCCCGCCTATTATTTTGCGTTGCATCCGGTAAGCACAATCCTGTTTATCTATATTTTGCTGTGGTCGACGCTATACACGCTGTGGAATGACGGGATCGTCTGGCGCGGGACGAAGTATCCGCTGGAGGAATTGCGGAAGGGAATGGTGTAGCAGGGAAATTTCACAATCTGACCAACTGCCATGCGAAGCTGCGGAATTCCGCCAGGCGACGGAAATCTTTTTCGTTGGCAGTGATCACGCGAATACTCTTTCGTGCGGCGCTCATGGCAATCAGCGCGTCGTTGGTGAGTCGTCCGCGTCCGATTCGTTCGTAGTCATATTTGGCCGCCAATCGTTCCAGGACCTTCCCCACGTAAACCCAGTCGTCGAGGTCGGGCACCAATATTTGTTCGGCCTGACCAAACCTGCGCTCCAAATGCTCCACAAACCCGCGATCCCGCGAACCGGCTCCAGCGTAGAGTTCCTCCAGGACCACCGCGCTTAGCCACAGCGTTGTGCCGGCGGTAATCCGTTCCAGGCGAAGAATGGCGTCTTCGCCGCGCAGCGCGGCAACATAAACTGACGAGTCAAGCAGAACTTGCTCCAGGCTAATCATCTAGGTTGCCATAGACGTCCTCGATTTTGGCGCCACTCCTCAGAAAGCGTGAATTGGCCTCGTGAGCCAGGCGGTTATTCCGCTCGACGGCGAGCGCCAGATCCAATGCCCGCTCAATGGTTTCCGTTTCGGTCTTCGTGCGCAACACTTTTTGGAGGCGTTTGATCTTCACCGCGTCCAATTGAAAATGTTTGTGGGTTCGAGTCCGCTTAACGGCCATTAGTTTGCCCTCTGCTGATTAGGTTACCACTAATGTACATAAAATCAATACTTGTGTACATCTCAGAGAGGTGTCATCACTGCGGCGGATCCACGCTCACATCCGCCTCATTCCCGTAGGTCGCGGTGGTGTTGGGAGTGCCCTTGACCTTCGCGGGCTTCTTGGTGGGGCGCATTCGCCCGGCGCTGTAGTGCCCTTGCTTCTCGACGTCGTAGTTCTTGGGCAACGGCGGGATCAAGGTGGATCCGCCGGTCAACTGGCTCACGCGGTTCAGGATGATTTCAGCGCGTCCGCCGTAGAGTTTCACGGGCCCTCGAATCTCAATCATCTTTCCGGCAAGGCGGCGGACGTCGCCCACATCTTTCAAATCGTGAGGGAAGACCACGACCGTGAACGGGCAAGCCATTTGATCCTGGCAGAAATCCACGTAATGCACGCCTCTGGCGCCGACTTTCACGCGCACCACTTTTCCCATCACGCACTTGGTTTCTCCCACGTGCTGTTTGGCGTCCCCAATGGCGAGACAGTCGGAGGTGGCGAATAATGGGGTCGAGAAGAGAATGACTAGTGCCGCCATCAGCGCTCTTGGAGGCTCTCGCATGACTACGATTCTACGAGGTGGCACTCCGGTAGTCGCGACCGAAGCGAGAAAAAATTCAATGCTTTCCCGGAACGAAACTGGGTGGCAGGAAATCTAGGCTGGAAACGCGGGCAAGAAACTTAGGAGGGCTGGACCGTGTCCAGCCCTCGCGGGATTTGCTCAGAGCAACCGACAACAGAAGCTTATTTAAATCCCTTGACCGCGGCGGCTTCGTCGTCCTTCACATCGAAGACGGTGTAGAGCTTGGTGATCTGGAGCAGGTCGTGCACCTTCTTAGTCAGATGCAGCAGCTTGAGTTCGCCGCCCTGATTCTTCGTGGTGGTAAAAGCGCTGACCAGTTCGCCAATACCGGAGCTATCGATGTAGTTGACCTCGCCCAGGTTCAAGACAATCTTCTTGTTGCCCTTGGCGAGTAGGTCGCGTACGGTGTCGCGCAGCATCACACTGCCTTCGCCGAGGGTGATACGGCCGCTGCAGTCCACAATGGTGACTCCGTCAACCTGCCGGGTGCTAAGTTTCATGCTCACTGAGACGCCTCCTTGCCGCCCGCGGATGGCCCGTGGACGTGTTTGATCAGTTTTATTTCAGTACCTGTCTGGGACGGGCGGATCTCCACCACATCCATAAAAGAACGCATCAGAAAAATGCCGCGCCCTGAAGTCTTGAGCAAATTTTCCGGCGCCAGAGGATTCGGAATTCCCCCCAGGTCAATGCCCTTGCCCTGATCGCGAATCGTGATCACCAGATCCTCGGGCGTGCGCTCGAAAGACAGGACAACTTTCTTGTCCGGAGCATACGCGTTGCCATGCAGAACGGCATTCACCGCGCCCTCGCGAACCGCCATGGAAATCTGCATCACTTCGTCTTCCCCAAAGCCCAGTTCCGTGGCGATGCGGGTGGCATTTTCTTCCGCATGGTCCACGGTTTCCAAAGTGGAATCGAGCGTGTAGGAGACGGTTTGCTCCATGGCCGATGAATACGTGTTAGACCCGCACCTGTCCTCTGAATTGCCCGTAGGGGCTCGCCGCAACGCCGCAAGCGGCGATGCGGTAGTTTGCCTGTGAAAGCGGGGAGTTGTCAACGAGGGCATCCTACGCCCCAGCCGCCTCGCGCAACAATTTGTCATCGAACGAGAAGTCGGCACTCCGTTGCGCCGGCCTGTCCGCATACCACCGGTAGGTCTCTCGAAGTCCGCTGGCGAAAGGCGTCAGTTTGACGCCGAGCACGCGTTGCACCCGATCCACCTTCTCAGTAATCGAATGCACATCATAATACTTCACCGAAATATAGGGGCTCGCGAAACACGCTTCCCCCATTTCGCTCAATAATCTCGCGTGGCACATATACAATCGACGCCTGCTTGCCCGCCGCGCTCGCAAATTCCTTCACCAACTCCGTCTGTGTCACGGCTTTTCGCACGCCATATTGAAGGCGCGGCCAATCGCCGCCGGATTCTCCAGGGCATTGCAGCACGCCGTCACCAGATCATCCACGTAAACGAATTGCATCAGCCGTTTCCCATCGCCCGTAACATCCTCGGAACTACGATCGGCCGGTCGGCCCGCAATGCGGTCCCAGAAAAAGCTTCGCGATAAAACGGATTCTCCGGACCATAAACAAACGGCGGCCGCATCGTGACCGCCGGAAACTGCGATTCGCGATGCATGCGGAACAGCGCCCGCTCGCTCATGGCTTTATTGCGAACATAGTCGTTCGGATCACTATCAGGGGCCAGCGGATCGTCTTCCCGATGGTTCAGCCCCTCGCCGTAAGCCGCCACGCTCGACATGAAAATGTAACGCGAAAGATCGCCGGGAACGGCCTTCGCGGTGGCCTCAACCTGCGGCCCGGTCGTTCCCCGTTCCCATGTCGTAGGCGATGTCGTAAACGGCATCGAAATGCCGGCCCGCCAGCGCGCTGCGAACCGAAAGCGCATCGTTCCGATCTCCAACCACGCTGCGAACGTCCGGAACCAAACGGATGCGCAGCCTTGCGATGAAAGAATGTGATTTCGTGCCCCGCATCAAGCAACGCGCGACCAGCCGCTTGCCGATGAACATCGTACCGCCGATTAAAAGAACGCGCATCAGCCAATCTACCCTTCTTCATTTCGAAAACGGTGATTATACGCCCCTGATTTTGCCATCCTCAGCCTAGTCTGGTTTTCAGGCGTTAGCCTCGCCGTAAGTGATCTCGTCTTAACCGGCCTTTACGCGCTAAGCCCCTGCAAACTACACCTTCAGCCGCCAGGGAGCATGTTTTTCGACGGAGCTCGAGCCACGCCGCAGGCCCCAAGTTTCGAACCGCACCGGCCAGTATAATTGCCTTCCGTGGAGCCGGTGCTGCGTAACAAAATCCGCCGTCTGCTGCTTCGCATCGCGGCTGCGACATTTCTGTCGGCTCTAAGCCTCGCCATACTTGCCTACAGCGTGGACTACTCTGTTTTCCGCTCTCGCGTGTCCTCGAACCGCCAGCCCTTCGGACAAGTCACCGTCCTGCCCTACGACGCGGTCCCCCAGAAAAACGGCCGCACCCAATTCATCTTCAATCCGCCGGAATCGCGAACCTGCGCCCACGCATTGTTCCCTCGCGCAGGATACCCGCCTTGCTGGTATTTGCAGCGCCATACCGAGCAACGCACCGACATCTAAAAGCCCGGACCTTACAGTCCTGCGACCCGTATCGGCCTCCGCTCGAAACCGCCGCCTCCGCTCGGGCATCGAATTCTCGGCAGCTCCCCACCGCCATCTACATCTAGAGTAACCAGAACAATGCAATGGAGGAACGCCCATGAAGAAATCTGCTTACCAACTCAACGCTATACTCGGTTTGATTCTATTGCTTCCTTCCCCGGCAGTGTTTATGCCCAGAATGCAGGTGCGCCAGGGACACCAACGCACGTGCTTGTTACTGTAGAAGCTCGTCACGGCAAGAGCGTGCCTGAAATCAGCCGCCAGGATGTCATGGTCTACGAAGGCCGCGATCGCGATCAGGTCACCGATTGGGTCCCCGCGCAGGGAGATCACGCCGGACTCGAACTTTTTATCCTTCTCGACGATGGCTCGGGCACGAATCTCGGAACCCAACTCGAGACCCTGCGCAAATTTATCATCGCGCAGCCCGCCTCCACCAGATCGGTGTGGCCTATATGCAAAACGGCAGCGCGAAAGTGGAGCAAAGCCCCACCTCCGATCATGTTCTAGCTGCGAAAGCTCTACGCCTTCCTATAGGAATTGGCGGCATTAATGCCAGTCCATATTTTTCTCTCAGCGACCTGATTAAGCGTTGGCCGGAAAGCTCAGCCCGCAGGGAAGTGCTCGCTGGCCTCCGATGGAGTGGATCGCTACTACGGCGGCGGCGATTTGCAGAATCCTTATCTGGACGCGGCCATCGACGATGCTCAGCGTGCCGGCATCCTCGTCTTCGCCATCTATACGCCCGGGGGCCGGGCACTTCGGCCATAGTTACTGGCAAAATTATTGGGGCCAGATTTATCTGTCGCGCTTGGCCGAGGATACTGGCGGCGAATCCTACTACATCGGCTTCACCGGCGGCCCAGTAAATTTTGACCCATATCTTGAGGACGTAGTTCGTCACCTCGACCACCAGTATTGATTGACATTCCTCGCCAAGCCACCGAAAAAGAGTGGTTGGCAACGAATCAAAATCACGACAGAAGTATCGAACGCAGAGCTGGTAGCTGCCGCGCAGCGTCTACGTAGCGGTCGCGCCCTAGGCCGCGGGCAGGCGTAGCGCCGGCATCCTGCCGGCTGTCCCGAGGGCGTCCCGCCCTCGGGGCGGCGAGCGCAAGCCCACCGCGCGGGAAATCACGGCCCTACCGAAAAGTCCACGACTTTACTTGCCCCGAATTCGGCTACAATGGCGGTCACTCCGAATAGAGGACTGCCAATGTCGAACCGTCTCGTCCCTTCCTCGTTGCGATATTTCGCAATCGCGCTCGTCCTCATCGGCGGCTCGGTTGTCCAGCATGCTTTCGCATCGCCTGCGAAACCAGCCTCCGCTGCGCCTTCCGACTCGCGCCTCGAAAAAAGTTACCGCTTCCAGAAGGCTGGATGGACCTACGTCCATCTCGAGGGTTCGCCCTCCGACATCGGATTCCAGCACGGCTACCTGCTCGCTCCCGAGATTGCCGATGCGCTCGATGCGATCAAGCTTTACGACACACATCAAACCCAGCGTGACTGGGATTTTTTTCGCAAGACCGCGCGCGAGATGCTCTGGCCCCACATCGACACCGAATATCAACAGGAGTTGCAAGGCATTGCCGACGGCGTGAAGGCCCATGGCGTCGACTCTGGACGTCTACGACATCGTCGCGCTGAATGCGTTCGAAGAAGTTCCCGACTACTACGTGCCGTGGCTGAATAAACGAGAGAAGCGGGCCCGAGCGCCAAAGCTGAAGGCTCCCGGCAATTGCAGCGCCTTCATCGCCACCGGCGCCTATACCAAAGATCACCAGATTGTCATTGCGCACAACAACTGGACGAGCTATCTCGCTGGCGAGCGCTGGGTGATCATCTTCGATATTTTGCCGCAGCACGGCCAGCGCATTCTGATGGATGGCTTTCCCGGAGTGATCACCAGCGACGACGATTTCGGCGTAAACGCCGCCGGCATCATGATCACCGAAACCACCATCACGCAATTCGAAGGCTGGGATCCAAACGGCAAGCCGGAATTCGTGCGCTCCCGCAAGGCGCTGCAGTATGCCGAGAGTATCGACGACTATGTGCGCATTATTAAAGAAGGAAACAACGGCGGCTACGCCAACGACTGGCTCATCGGCGACCGCAAGACCGGAGAGATCGCCTATCTCGAACTCGGCCTGAAGAACACTCCGTTGTGGCGAACCAAAGATGGATACTTCGTCAGTTCAAACTTTCCGCGCGATCCCAAGCTGATTCGCGAGGAAACCAGCGGCTTCGATTCGAACGATACGTCGTCATCGATGAACGCGCGTCATGCGCGCGCCGATGAATTGGTGCAGCGCGCCAAGGGGAACCATCGACGTTGAGATGGCCGAGGGCTTCCTCGCCGATCACATCGACAGCTTCGAGAAGACCGCTTCCAGTGCGGAGAAACCGCAGCCCAACGAACGCATCGCTCTGCGGCCACGTGGATGCCTCTCCGCGCGGCGTGAAGGAATGGGGTTGGGACGCCTACAATCCCGGAGGCGCAGTGCAGGGCAAAGCCACCGACAGCAAGATGGCGGCGAATATGAGTTTCGTAGCGCGCGCCGGCCATCCCTGCGGTGCGGATTTCATGGCGGCCGATTTTCTGGAACGTCATCCGGAATTCTCCTGGCAGAAGCCGCTGCTGCGCGACATGAAAGCCGGCCCGTGGACAACATTCCAGGCAGGACAAAAAGCAAGCCAATAGCGCCCAACTCATGTGGAGACGGCCCCCTCGGCCGTCCCGCGTGGGCGAAGCCCAGCGGAATCGAACAGGAGTGGAAGCAATGAAAGAAACGCCACAACAATACACGCAACGAGTCACCAGCTACGTCGAAGGCAAGCAGCCGCTAGCCATACAAGCGGCCACCCCAAAGAAACTTGAGCGCCTAATCAAAGGTGTACCGACCGCAAAGTTACGCAAGCGCCCCGCACCCGAAAAATGGTCGGTAAGCGAGATCCTTGCGCACCTCGCCGATGCGGAGATCGTCGGAGGTTTTCGCATGCGGCTGATTCTGGGCGCTCCCGGCACTCCCATCGCGGCCTTCGATCAGGATTCCTGGGTCATCAGCCGGCCATTACGAGAAGCGCGATCCTCGCAAATCCCTCGACCAGTTTCGTGCGGTTCGAGAAGCCAATCTCGCGCTTGCTCAAATCCCTCACGCCCGACCAGTGGAAGCACTACGGAATGCACGCCGAGCGCGGCCAGGAAACCATCGAGCACATCGTCCGCATGTTCGGCGGCCACGACATCAACCACTTGCAGCAGATCGAGCGGATCCTCGGCAAGTAAATGGCGTCAAAGGGCCGGAGCCTTTCGAAAGGAAAAGGCACGAGTTCTAAAGGCCACAGAAAAAGTCACAAATGCGCGTAGCGCCGTGGAAGAGCGGCGCTTCAGCGCCGCGTCAAGCCCCACCAATTCAACCGGGCTTCAGCCCTGGTGGCCGTATTTACGCTCCTCACCTCGATCCCAAGAATCACTTATCCGGCCGCCTTCATCAACTCGCTCAATTTATCCAGATCCTGCGGGCTGGCGTCGCCGATCACAAAATAGCGAAGACCGTTGTAACTCCAGCTACGCACATTGAAGGAGAGCGCTGTCTGCACGGCATCCGGGCGCGCATTCCCCAACGCCTGTTCCTGAAAAATAAAAACTGAAATCTGGTGCTGGCGCACGCGGAAAATCAGTTCCGCGCCCGGTGACTGATTGAGATAGCTCACCTTGCCGCCAATCAACGAAACGCCGAACCCTGCAATTCGGGCAAATTGAAAGTGAAGGGAATCTTCCCCGCAAACCAGGGCTTCACGGTGTGCCGGTCAGTAGAAATCACATCGACCGGATTGAGCTGGCCAGCGTAGCGACGTGCAAGTCGGTCAACTCGCTCAGCAATTGCCGCTCGCTTCTGCGGCCATGATTGAGATTAATGGAGATCGCGCCGACAATCAGCAACGCCACCGCGCCGGCCAGAGCAGGGAACCAGAAGCGGTTCCATCCAGCAGATTTGCGGCCCGCAATACTCTTCTGAATCCGTGCGCGAAAGGCCGGGTCCGGTGCAAACCTCTGCGCGCGGCAGTCTGTATCGCGCGCTTCTGCTGAACTCTGCTCAGGCTCTCCGAGGCGCAAGCGCCGCAAGTTCGCAGATGATCGTCCACCGCCCGAGCCTCGGCAGCCGGCAATTCACCGTCGAGATAGGCATCGAGTTTTTCCGTCCAGGTCTCACACGCCATAATTCAAGCCATATTTACATTTTGTCATTCCGAACCGGCGTTTTGCGGCGGTGAGAGCCTGCCCTGAGCTTGCCGAAGGGAACCTGCTGTCGGCTGGTCACCCGCCAACGCGTTGCATTTTCTGTACGGCCTCCCGCAACGCCCGACGCGCGCGCGATAAACGCGACATCACCGTCCCCATCGGAATCGCGAGCGCAGCCGAGATTTCCTGATACGACATCTCCTCCAATTCACATAGCAACAGCACCTCTCGATAAGCTAGGGGCAACTGCTCTATGGCCTGCTGCACCATTTGCGAATCCGAACGCTGCAGCAGAATGCTCTCTGGGGTTTCTTTCGCGACAGGAAGGATTTCCTCTTCCCCATCAAGATCGAGCGGCACGGTCGCGGCGGCCTTCAGCCCAGTGCGCGAGGTCAGAAACGTATTCCGCAGAATCTTATAGATCCAGGCGCGAAAATTCGTGCCCGCCTGGAACGACGAGAATCCCTTCAACGCCTTGGCATAAGTCTCCTGCACCAGATCCTCGGCCTCGTGCCGGTCCTGCGTAAGCCAGCAGGCAAAGTTATAGAGCTGTTCGAAATGGGGCATGGCCAACTCCTCGAACGATCCCGATGGCAAGGTCTCTTGCGACACGCACACTAGGGTAAACCAGCGAACCAGCGTTTTATTCCCGACGCCCAGAAATATTGTTCCTGTGGAATAGAACTCACGATCTCAGTTCTGCACAACGAGTGAACGAGCGAGATGGAGTCACCGGGAAAACGATGGTGCGGAAGAGCCACACGCTCTTGAGCAATTTCCAGGAGGAATAAAAATGACAAACCATCTGAAGAATGAATCTGGAATCGAATAAATTCAGGATCGAACCCAGGTAAGGAGTAAGGCAATGGTAAATCCTTTCGATCTCAAGACGGTATTCTTGGCAAAGCACGCGCAGCATGTTGTACTGATTCACTTCCCCATCGCGCTGTTTCTCGCGGGCGTGGCGTCCGACTACTTGGCGCAGTGGAGAAAAAACTCGACCTTGGCCGCCGCGGCCTATTTCAATTTGCTCCTGGCCGCCGTTTTTACGCTGCCCGTGGTCGCCTCCGGGTTGGCGGCCTGGCAGTGGGCGCTGGATGGGCAAAAGCTAAAAGGGATCCTGCTGATGCACCTCATCTTGGGATGCATATCGAGCGCGTTGATCTGGTTCGTGCTTTGGATACACCGGCGGCCGCGGCGAGTCCCCGAGGGGCTCTCAGAGAAATCGTTGCCGACGTATCGGCTTCCGATTGAAGCGCTCGCGGTCCTAATTGTGGGGCTGACAGCGCATCTCGGCGGATTTCTCACCGGCGTAAACGGACCCGGCTAGCCCACTCTTTTTCGTTATACCAGGAGAATCCGGCCGCCGGAATAAAGCGGAATAAGCGGTAGTGGTGCAGTTTGGCTCTTACACGACTTTGTCATCCTGACTTTGTCATCCTGAGCGTAGCCGTTTTTCAGGCGTAGCGAAGGATCTCCCGCTTAAGCGGCCCAACGCGTAAGCCAAACTGCACCAGTACCGAATAAGCGGTATCTGATAAAGCGTTTTGAATAAGCGCGGCAGCTCTTCGGATTCACTTCACGGGTTCCCAGCCCTCGGGCAGCATATCGAATGCCAGCGTGTCACGGTAGGCGAACTGATTGCCTTCAAGTACTGCCACCGGCGTCAACATATGCCAGATGCGATCATCGTCGAAAACGTAACATTCACCCGTTTCACGCATGGTGAAGCGATCCAGTTCCTGTTTGTCATTGTCGGTTATGATCACTTCGCCACCATGAGCCCCGCACCGGCCCAGTAGATGCGTCGCGATGTACTTTTCCCCGTCTTTATGTAAGCCTGGCGGGCTCGTGTCGCACGGCCGCCCCGGAGTAGCGGTGAACCTTATTAGGTGCACGTTGACCAGGTACTTCGTTCCCACGGCGGAGAGCGGCAGGGAATGGAGGTGGTCGGCAATCATCTTGCGAACGCCAATAGAACCTGCGATCGCCGCAGGCAGCGGAGCGTACTCTCGCGCTTGGCCACCGATCGTCGTGTTGTATTTTTTCAGCTGCACATAGGGCATGCTTTCGTCGCTCAACGAAACCTCTACACCGCCCTCGACAATCTCGGCCCGCACACGATTTAAGGAACGATACCTGTCACCCGCTTCATAGTACTTGTCTCTTTGAATGGACCAGGCAGCATGGGATAACTCTTCCAGCGAACGCGCTACGTCCGCATCAACTCTGAGCGGCTGACGACTATACCCGCGCTCCACCAGGTCGTTTCGCGGCCGCGCATTTGCCGCAACCGGAATAAAACCATCTCGCCCCATGATTGCTCCAGATAAATTCTTGGCGATCGCACGCCGTGATCGTACTGCAGGAGGAAAAGGCACGATCATCGCTGCGGATGTTCCAGTCCATGCGATCCGGCACGACGGATTCATCCGCGGGCCAACCAATCGTCATACTGACAAAAAGATGCCCGCGCGCGACCGTGCCGCCCTCTAAAATCAGCAAACCCAAGAAACAAAAGAATGGCGGAGAGGGTGGGATTTGAACCCACGATACCCGTTAAGGTATGTCCGCTTTCGAGGCGGATCGTTTCAACCGCTCACGCACCTCTCCGGAAGGCAGTGGTCAGCCCGTCAGCCAGGCTAACGACGGTTCTTAAAGAACGTTTGCAGCAGTTCTGCGCAACGGCCTGCCAGTACGCCGCTGCGGACTTCCACCTGATGATTCAATTGCGGATGATTCAGCAGCTGCATTACCGATTGCACTGCGCCCGCTTTGGGATCGTCCGCGCCGTAGATCAGGCGCTTGATCCGCGCGTGCACCAGCGCTCCGGCGCACATCGGGCACGGTTCAATTGTAGCAAACAGATCGCAGCCGGCCAGGCGATGATTACCAACCGCTGCCGCCGCCTCGCGCAGCGCCACAATCTCGGCATGCGCCGTCGGATCGCGGTCACCGAGGTTGCGGTTCCATCCGCGTCCGAGGATGCGTCCCTCGCACACCACGACCGCTCCCACCGGAACTTCGCCCGCTTCCAGAGCGCGCTGCGCCGCGCGCAGAGCCTCTTCCATCCACAGTTCGTCGGGCTCGGCCGTTAATGCGGTCGTTGGTCGTTGGTCGTTAGTCGTTGGCACGGAATGGTCCACGCAGCAGAGTATCAGCAGCAGAGTATCATCGGTGCGGCTGGATGCGATCGGGACTGCTGAGGCGGCTGAGCTTCGCCCATTCGGTTCGCTGCGCTCTCTCAGAGCGGGCTCAGCCCGGGACAGGCGATGCGCCCGTCCCCACACGACTCTCCCGTGCTCAGAGCAGTTTCAGCACCGAGCGCACTACGTCCGGCACCGCGGCGTGAACCACTGCCGGCACTACGACCGTTACGATCATGTAGGCGACCACGATCGCGGGTACGGCCAGCAGCATCCGGGTTCTGGGCGTCAATTTGGCGAGATAGGCTCGCATAACATCCTCTTAGCTCTTAGCTTCAAAAACGAAAACGTCTCTGCCGCCATGGGCTCGATTGCGAGATGGAGGCAGACAATTCATATCAGTGCAACACATTTCGCAACAAATTCGACACTACGGCGTGAAACACCGCCGACATCATGATCGTTACGGAGGACGCTATCAACAATAGCGGAACGGCCAGCAGCAACCAGGTCTTGGGCGTAGACTCGTCGAGAAAAGTTTGCATAATAGCCTCTAGTTCTAAGTACGGATCGCGGGCCGAAAAGGTTCCCCGGCGCAGGATACTTTCCGGTGAGCCGAAATAGCGCGGTGGAGGGAGCGAGAAAAACCTTCGAGCTGCGCTCGAAGGACAGCCGGGGGCGGCTGTCCCCACATCAGCTTATGCACTCACCGCTGATCACTGACCCCTGACCCCTGGCCACCGATCACTGGTCACTGACCACTCGCAACTGATATGCTTACCCCGTCATGGGGATGCAAAGCCTGCTCCGCAAAGTCTTTCTGATCGACCTTCTGCAGGGATTGAAGGTCACGTTCCTTTATCAGGATCCCAAGGAAATCTACACCGAGCAATATCCCATGGAGCGGCCGCAGGTGGCCGAGCGCTACCGCGGAGCGCCGCGGCTGAACGTCAATCCCGATACCGACGAGACCATGTGCATTGCCTGCGATCTCTGTGCCCTCGCCTGTCCGGAGAATCTGATCGTAGTCTCCAGCGCGCGCAACGAGCACACCCGGCGCAAGGAACTCACCAACTTCACCTACGACCTGAGCCGCTGCATGTTCTGCGGACTCTGCGAAGACGCCTGTCCCGTGGACGCCCTGGAACTCACTCAGGACTTCGAACTGGCCAGCTATACGCGTGAGGGCTGGATCTGGGATCGGGAGACGCTGGAAAAAGGGCCGCAGCCTACGCAGTATAAGAAGTAGGGACTCAGCTTCTAGCTTCTAGCTCCTAGTTTCTCGCACACTCACCGCAGCGCCACCCACCGTGATTTGTCATCCTGACGAGGGACCTAATCGGGCTTAAGGTACGAGTATTTTCTGGCGATGCAGAGAAGATTTTAAAGAGCGAGGGAGAATGAGGCGTCTACTTGCTTTCCGTGGACGTGCGCGCGTTCTAACAGGCATCCAGTTAGTCCAGATAGGTCAATGTGGCCCAGGGGATCGTACTGAGTGCGACACCGCGTCCAATCATCCTCAACTCTACGGCTTCGATGGTTTTGTCCACGTCGGACACAACAAACGTACCGTGATGTCCCAGTGCTGCCACCCGGTCACCCTTCTTGGGAACCCGCTTTTGTTTGGCGATTGGTACTTTTTCGTTGGGGACTACGCGAACGCTAATTACAACCTTCTTGGGAGCCTTCTTCTGTGCCTTCTTTTTCGGCATGCGCAAGTGTTTCACAGACTAGGCGGGATTGTCTGTCCGGTGGAAATCCAACGGCATCACCACCCGCTGTGCTCGACACTTGCAAATCGAGAACCAACGGTTCAGAATGCTGGTTCGTGAGACTCGTCGCTTTATGTTTTGCATTGACACTTATCGGGGCCGCGCAAAATATGGCCCCTGCCAGCGCCAGCTCCCCACCGAAAAATTATAAAGTGAATTGTTCCACGATGGGGGTTGCGCCCGGATGCGAGTCCTACAACGAAATACTACAAAGCAAAGACAAAGATGTTCGGGAATATCTCGCCGCCGGTTACGCCCTCGCCTGCTTTCGGGAAAAAGAGGACGTTTTCACTATCGTTTCCTTTCAGCAACCAACCGATGATCAATTCTTGAAAGACCCAAAAACGTCAGGACTCTCCGCATTCGGAGTGATGTTCTTCACCAGGTTCTCGAAGGGTCTTACCGACGACTCAAAATGGCTTAACGGCAAATGGCATCGGTTCTCGCCAAACTCGGATCCATCCTTTGTCTTCCATGATGAAGGCAAAGCGCTTGATGGAAGCATCGATCCGGCAGAAATAAAGGTTTCCTACTCCCTTACGCATAGCAACACGAGGACCGAGTACTCTTTCCAAGTTCGACGCTCGACCCTTCGCTTCACCGAAACATGGCAATTCAAGGACGACCTGAAAAAGACAAGCGGCAAACGTACTGCGAGCGGCGGACATTGCGCCTTATTCCACTAAGCCAGCGCCGTTTTCGCTGTTTTGCCAAAATCTTGTCAAGCCCCCGCAGCGGCGATTTTCGGACTATGTTGTTGATTCGAGGGGAGAAATAAATTTGGCTAATGTGGCGCTTTTACCCTTTGCGGCATGATATAATAGTACTATAGAGCAGAAACAGCGGCGCAGCCCTTTGGGCCTGCGCCGTTTGTGTTTGGGGGCAATGCTCGTGTGGGTCGGACACTCCCTTCGGCAAGCTCAGGGCAGGCCTGTCCGACGCCTTTGACCTTCGCTTTTGATTTTGATCCATCACATTTCGCAAAAGGAGCGCTTTTCAGGCGCAGCTTATAGGCTGCGCCTTTCTGTTTATGTGGAAGAGAAACGACAATTCGAGTAAGAAGCAGGACATCGATTTTCAAAGCCTGGAGAGCAAGATCAACTCCAACGTCAAAGGCGTCGGACAGGAGTGTCCGACCCACACGAACCTCATTGACTTACAGGCTGTCGCGGACGATAACACCAAGAGGATGGGGGAAGCGATTGAAGCTGCGTTTCTGGCCAAGGTTTGCAAGCTCAGAATTCCGGTATGCAAGCCCTGGGGAGACAGCGAGCGCTACGACTTTGTGGTGGATTGGGGGAAAGGATTCTGGCGCGCGCAGGTGAAGGGAGCATCGACTCTCGACGGATCGAGCTACAGAGTGAGAGCGGGGTGCTCGGGCAAAGTATTCACGAAGGAAGACATGGATTTCGTCGTTGTCCACATTGTCCCCGAGGATTTATGGTACGTCGTCCCCATCGAGATCGCGGAAGGATTGAGCACACTATGGTTCAATCCCCGGTCGAAGCGGGCTCGATTTGAGAAATATCAGGAGGCGTGGTGTTTGCTGGATTGTCCGCGGAAAGCGCGAGGGCGGGGAGATATTCCGGCACGGTGCAGGAGTGAGGACGTCAAAGTGAGATGTGCGGTTTGTCCACTGCGAAATCCTAAAACGGCGGATTGAGTGGAATCCCACCCTTGGCAAAAAACGCCAAGGGTGGGGCACCCTCGTGTAGTTGAGCAGATAACAGAAGTCCTAGCGTTTTACTTCGTGACCGTGTCCGTCGCGCACTTCGTTGGCTTTGAAGTGTTCAATCTTGTCGAGACGCCTTCCTGGCTCGGCGTGCTCACCGCGGGCTGGCCTTGGTCCGGTATAGCCGTGGTCAGGATGGAAGTGGTTATTTACGTGGCCGTGGAAACCCTCAGGACCGTGAAACCATGGGCCTGCACCAATGAAGACGCCGCCGGTAAACCACTCCGGTCCGTAATAGCCGTAGGGGGCGCACTCGTAGGGAGGAACGTCATAGTAGCCATAGGGACATACAGGCGCTACGCCGACTTCGACTTGCACTTGAGCCTGCGTTCTCGGAGTGGCTGCTATGAAGCAGATTGCAGCAACCGCAGCTAACATGAACAATTTAATTTGATTCATTCGATTCTCCTTTTCAGGCTTGAACATTGGGAGGGCATCACCTGCGTGATCCCAACGCTGTGGTATCAAACCATCCTCGATCTAAGTAATACGATGCAGGCAAGTACGATTCGACTTTGGGGCAAAGGGTTTACTCCATAAAACGCAGAGGACAGCAGATTCCTCCCTCGCCTCGCCGAGCGAAAGCTCGGCTTCGGACTTCGCTCGGAGTGACAAGGGTGGGGTGGGGAATGAGAAGCGAGTAGAGAAGCGAGTGGAAAAACAAAAGCGAGCGAGAGTGGAGCTCTCGCCCGCCTACGCAGAATTAGAATGTTCAGGCTTCAGCCTTTGTGTTTGCCGTCTACGGCGTGGCCGCGCCCATCACGCACTTCGTTTCCTTTGAAGTGGGTAACGTGATCGACACGCTTGTTGGGCTCGGGCCTTTCGCCACGGCCGGGTCTTGGGCCGTTGTAGCCGTGCTCGGGATGGTAATGGTTGTTCACATGGCCGCGGAAGCCGTCCGAGCCGTGAAACCATGGGCCTGCTCCGATGAAGAGGCCGCCGGTAAACCACTCCGAACCGTAATAGCCATAGGGAGCGCACTCGTAGGGCGCGGCGTCGTAGTAGCCGTAGGGACACTCGGGCGCGACCCCTATGTTGACGCTTACCTGCGCCTGTGGTTTGGGGGCAGACACCGCGAAACAGATTGCTGCAACCGCTGCAGACGCGAACAACTTATATCCATTCATTTTGGATCCGTTCATTCAATTGTCCTCACCCTCTTAAAGCCTGGACGTTGGGGCGTACTCCTCGACCCCTACGTGATTATTGTAGTTAGGGGGAATTCGGTCTGAGCAATATGGAACAGATAAATATGAAGCCGCGTTCCCGAAATAGCACCGATTCCCATGGCGGAGGGCAGTCCTACTCGCCCGCGAGCCTTTTTTCCGGCAGGAAGTAAGCCGCCGGGATCAGGATGAAGATGAAGAACGAGGCGTAGACGGAAACATAAGCCAGCGGAACGGAGAGCAGGTAGAGCGCGCCCGAGAGAGCGTTCTTGCGTTGAACGCCTTCATGGTACTCGACCATCGCGGAATCGTGTCCACTCTGGCGAATTAGTTCCACACGAAGAAGATAGAATCCCGCTGCGCACATGAAGAGGTCGAGTCCGTAGAGGGCAACCGCCATCGGCTCGCGATAGTTCTTGCCCATGAAATCGGTGACGAAAGGGACGAGCGACATCCAGAACAGCAGGTTGAGATTCGACCACAGCAGCCGCGCGGTAACAGAGTGAACGACGTGAATCAGATGATGGTGATTTACCCACATGATGGCCGCTACGAGGAAGCTTAGGGCGTAGCTGATGAACAGGGGGGCGACTTTGGCGAACGCGGCGAGGGTGGGTTGTGCGGGAGGGCGGAGTTCGAGCACCATGATCGTGATGATGATGGCGATCACGCCGTCACTGAAGGCCTCGAGGCGGTTTGTGGTCATCTCAGACATTAGCTTTCACCCAATCGGTTGTTGCTGTGTCATGCAGTGCATGGTGCCGAGCCCCCAGACCAGGTCGCCGGAATAGATTGGGACTATCTCTCGGCGGGGAACAACTGGGCCAGAGTGTTCAGAGCCAGGCGGTCGTTAGGATGGTTGAAGACGGGGAGCAGCACGATGCGGTTTGCGATGTAGAAGTTCGCGTAGCTTGCGGGGAGACGCCTCCGCTCGAAGACTACGGGACGGGGCATGGGAAGCTCGACGATGTTCAGCGGTTTGCCTGCCTGATCGGTGGCGGCTTGGAGACGACGGAGATTGTCGCGCAGTGGCTTGTGATTTACGTCTTTGGGATTGGGCTCGACCATGGTGACTACTGTGTCTGGAGCGACGAAGCGGGTTAAGTCATCGACGTGGCCGTGGGTGTCATCGCCGCGGATTCCTTTGCCCAGCCAGATTGTGTGGGGGGCGCCGAAATGGTCGGCGAAGATTCGCTCGTAGTCTGTGCGGTGCATGCCGGGGTTGCGTTGCTGGATTTTGCTTAGCAGGCATTCTTCGGTGGTGAGGAGCGTGCCTTGTCCATTGACGTCGATGGAGCCGCCTTCGAGGATGACGCGGGTTCCATTGTTTTGCGGACGGATTTCTTGCGCGCCCGCAGTGTTTGCCATCAGGGTTCCGATTGTTTCGTCGTGCCGGTAGTTGGAGTACTTGGCCCAGGCGTTGAAGCGGAAGTTTGTGGCGAGGAGGCAGGGGTCGTGGCGCTGGCTTTTGCGGGCGAGTCGGCTGCGTCCATACGAGCTGATGCAGAAAATACATCCGGAGTCGCGGAGCCAGATTCGGTTGGTGGGCTGGCGATGGAAATGGACATTCTTTACTGGCGCGTTGGA
This sequence comes from uncultured Acidobacteriaceae bacterium, assembly GCA_963841125.1. Lineage (GTDB taxonomy): Bacteria > Acidobacteriota > Terriglobia > Terriglobales > Acidobacteriaceae > Sulfotelmatobacter. The sequence continues at coordinate 353,190 of CAWJBH010000007.1, read as the reverse complement.
TCTTTCCAGCAGCTTGCGGACCCGACGTTCTGCAGCGACGTCGTTAACTATCAGTTCAACACGTTCGTGGCGCGCGAGATTGCGGATTATTTCAGTGTAGACCCAGGGGATTGGTTGGAACTTTCCGGGCCAATCGCCATGATAGTGGGGCCAGGCTAGCCAGGTGGCGGCGTGGGGCTCCCACTCGGCGGGCATTCGGGATTGGAGGGTTGCTGGGGGAGCACTTAAAGTATTACTTGAATGATGGGGCCGGGGCATGGAGGTAGTTTATTGCACAGGATGATATCGTGCGTTGAAATTGATGGCTCCTGATTAAACGGTCTGCGAATCGACTCGCACAGAGAGATCGTTGGTTGATAAAAATCATTGCGGAACAGCTGGATGCGCCGTTTTCAGAGAATAGTTCCGGCCCACGCCAAACGCGGTGACTGAGATATGGCTGATGGAAAGCCATCGCTCCAACTTATGGTGGCCGGTGCGGTGAAAAAGATAGGAAATTCCCACGGAGGTTGCCGTCCCGGCTGCTTCTACGCCGGCAAACGCCGCCGAGTTGTTCACAACATCTTGCGGTAACAAGATTTCTTTCCGGCCTCGTGCCTGAAAGTTTCGGGTGGAAGCGTAATCCAGGCCTCGGAAGAGCGCGACCCCTGAGAATAATAAAACATTGGTGCGGTCCCAGAAAGCATGGTTTTCGGGCAAAGAGCGGACCTTTGGAATGTCGTCGCCTGCGCTGGCCGCTGGCAATTGAATCGAAGTCCCAGTTGATTTTATCGGGGCCGTGGGCACTGCCTGCGCAAATGCTGATCTCCCCAGCAGGAAGAAAATCAGGATAAAGCAGGACGTGGAGCGCCAACCTATGGACATCAGTTGCATTCTATCTACGTCCGATTCCATCGATTGTCATGCCGTTATCATTCCTACTTCGGCAGAGCGGCTAAATACCGCGTCTTCCGCTTAAATCGCGGAGGCGCTGCCGCAATTAGACCTCCCGCCAAGCCGACTGCTTCCACTACGCTTGCCGCCGCAACGAGGAGAGACAACAACACGGTCGGAAACGGCATAGCCGATTATAACCACTCAATTCGACAACTGTTCCTAACAACGATAGCGCTCATCGACCCGATTCTTACCGTCCATCAAGCAGTCGGTTGGAGATTGGGGCGTAGGCGTCGATTCTACGGTCGCGGAGGAAGGGCCAGTTGCGGCGGATGTCTTCGAGGGCTTTCAGGTCGACGTCGCCGATCAGGATTTCTTCGCGGTCATGCGAGGCTTCGGCCAGGACGCGGCCGAAGGGATCGCAGAAGAACGACGCGCCCCAGAATTCCAGTCCGTGGCCGGGGGTGGACTTGCCGCGGATGTTGCCGGTTTCGAAGCCTACGCGATTGACTACCGCTACGTAGACTCCGTTGGCGATGGCGTGGGCGCGCTGGATGGTGCGCCAGGCGTCGTGCTGGGCTACGCCGAACTCGGCTTTCTCGGCGGGATGCCAGCCGATGGCTGTGGGATAGAAGAGAATCTGCGCGCCTTGCAGTGCGGTGAGGCGCGCGCCTTCGGGAAACCATTGGTCCCAGCAGACTAGCGTGCCGAGGCGGCCGGCGCTGGTGTCGAGGGCGCGGAAGCCGAGATCGCCGGGGGTGAAGTAAAACTTTTCGTAATAGAGCGGGTCGTCGGGGATGTGCATCTTGCGGTAGAGGCCGCTGAGTTTTCCGTCGGAGTCGAAGATGGCGGCGGTGTTGTGGTAGATGCCGGGGGCGCGCTTTTCGAAGAGCGATGCGATCAGGACGACTCCGTGCTGGCGTGCGGCGGCTGGCGAGTTTGTCGCTGGTTGGGCCGGGAATTGGTTCGGCTAGATCGAAGAGGGCGTGGTCTTCGCGCTGGCAGAAATATTGCGTCTGGAAAAGTTCGGGGAGGCAGACTACCTGGGCGCCGCGTCCGGCGGCGTCGGAGACGCGTTCGAGAGCCTTGTTTAGATTCTGTTCCGGCTCGGGGCCGCAGGACATTTGCACCAGCGCTACGCGGAATTTATCGGGGGGCACGCGTTCGTCCTCTGTGGATCAATATAGCATCGGAAGCTGTCAGCCGCGAGTTCCCGCTTGACCCGCCGCCGGTAGAAACCGATCAACGGCACTGAAGGACACTTGGTTACGCGACGGAGGCAGAGATTTATTTCGCCTGAGACGGGTGTTTGGATGACACGGCGAAGGCTTTGGGCCGGAGGCGCTTTGGATGCGCGCTGGCGCTGGTTCCGGAGACTCTTCCAGTCGACCTTTTGATTTCGGCCGACGGCGTGGAGCGGAGGAGGGCTTCGATGGCGGGTTCGGCCTGGGGGATTCTTGGCGAACTTGATCCAGCAAGAATTCTACGGCTGCATCCTGGCGGGTCAGAGCGATCGCGGATAAGCAGCACCGAAGCAGAACCACGCGTCCGACTCTTTCGCGAGGCGGGCGCGCAGGACTTCGAAGGCTTGCGCGGAGTGGGTGCCGGCTATTGCCAGGGATGCTTCGGCAGCGGAGTCGTCGGCGTCGGAGAGGAAACGGCTTATCCACGGGATGGCGCGGGGCCTTCGATGCGGAGGATGCCGCTGTAGCAGGCTCCGAGGACTTCGGGTTCTTCTTCGGGAGGTTGGCCTGGCTTTCTGGACTTTAGATTGGAATCGAGATCGCTCTTAGACGGAGCAGAAGCGCGGCGGAGGGCGAGTCGACTTGCTCGAGCGCTCGGGCTGCCTCGGCACGAACTGACTTGTCTGTATCCCCTAGCAACTCGATTAGATGCGCTAGCAAGTCGGGCTCGATCAGGCTGCGGCATTGGACGAGCGCCAGCGCGCAGGTGGCGCGGAGAGTGCCAGCGGAGTCGGAACGGGCCTCCGTAGGAGGGTTCGAGCTGGATGTGCTGCATGCCGCGGAGGAAGACCGCGGGGTCTTGATGTTCGAAGGCGGCCAGGGCGCGGCTGATGGCGTTCTTCGCCCAGCATTGCGGGTCGGTCTTCACGGGATCGTCGTTGTCTGAGCACTCGTTGTCGGAGCACATCATGAACCGGTCGAAGGCTGTCAGCAAGTCGGGCGTGAGTTGAGTCAGTTGAAAGTGCGAACCAGGTCCGCGGCTTTCGCTGCTACAAAGTTGTTGCGATTTGTCAGGGCCTTGCGCAGCGGGTCGATGGCCGCTTCGGGAGGTTGTTGGCGGAGCGCGTCGAGGGCGGCTAGTTGTTCTTCGAACTTGCGCTTGCCGGGCATGGACAGAGTGTAAACGCAAATCCAAGAATCTTTAACACAGGGGACACAGGGTCGCACAGAGGAGCGACTCTGGGTTCGCGCCGCCGCATCTCAGCGCTACTCGGAAGGATCGGTTGTGACGGTTGGCACTACGTCAACGGAGAAGTTTACGGAGCGGGCGATGAAGCATAGATGGTGAGCTTTGTCGTGGAGAGCGTGAGCTTTGGCTTGATCGTCGCCGGGCGCGATTTTGACCGTGGGCCGGAGCGTTACTTGCGTGAACTGCGCTGAACCGTCGGTATTTTCGTCCATCAGTCCGAGGGCTGCATCGCGATAGTCAAGGACGGTCACGTGGTTCACGGCGCAGAGATGCAGGTAGCTGAGCATGTGGCAGGCGGAAAGGCTGGTCACGAGGAGATCTTCCGGGTTGTAGCGGGATGGATCGCCGCGAAAGCCTGGGTCACTTGAACCAAGAATCTGAGGTTTGCCGGGCGCGGTAACCGTGTAATCGCGGCCGTAGCTGCGGTAGGTCTTGGTGCCTTCGCCGGTGTTGCCGGTCCATTCGATTTGAATTTCGTAGTTGTGCTGTTTCATATGGACTCTTATCTCTCTTCTGGTACTTGGATGCCGGGTGCTTGCAGCGCGCTTCGAGCAGGGGTGTTCTCTTCAAAGAGGAAATGGGCTGCGCCCGCGCGTATTGAAAACGAACGAGTGGCTGGTTCGGATGCGGGATACCCACGCTCTCCGCCTCAGACCCTGGCGAACGTAGATTCGAGCAGGTTTTTGGCGTCCGGCATAAAGCGCTGCTGTCTGTGGGACAGCAGGTCCCTCGCGCGCTTAGGAATGACAAGATGCCCCAGTTTGGTAAGGATAGACAAAGCGGGCCACGCCAATCATACCGACTGAAGCTGGCGGTGACCCGCTTTTGGACAACAACTTCTACGCACGGCTCTCGGTGGCCTATGTGGTGGGTGCAGTGCCCGAGCATGTTCCGGAGCCAATAATCGACGTGGCACCGGCTAAAGCGATCTGCAGTGAGATGTTTCCGTTGGTAACGAACGGTCCGAGCGCCGCCACGGCCGACGTGGTTCCGTTGTAGACCGTAGTAATTGTGTCCTGCATCTCAAAGCATTCGTTGTCGGCAGGGGAACTGTTTCCAATGTCACGCCCCAATGCACGATGCTCGCACTCGACACCCATAATTGAGGCCGATATTTCGGCAAAGTATTCGAGTTGGACGGAAGTGTAAACCGGTCCTGCGACTGAGGTTTGAGTCAGGGCGCCAGACTTCGTATCCGCCGCCATCTGGGCAAACTCTTTTACCGCCGCCAGATAAGCTCCGATGAATGCGTTTTCCAAGGCATCGAGGGTGCTTAGAAAACCGGTTAGTGAGGTGAAAGCGCCGGCCGGGAACAAAAACATCTGGACGGGATCGGTGGTGGAGTCGGAGGAACTGAGCTGGGTCCGGAGAAGATTTGCGTGATCAATTTCCTCGTTCAGCGCAGCCTGCAGGTATGAGATATCGCCGGGCTGCAATCCCGACGTGACTGAGCCGCTGTTCAATCCGTTGAAATAGAAGGTGGTTGCCAGGTCTTCCGCGATCAGTGCGGCGGTGAAGATTTGTTGCGCCGTGTCGCCGGAAGTATTATCCGGGGTGGACGCTGCCTTGACCGTCATGCTGCTTCCGCACCCGGCCAAAAGCCCAGTACCAGCTGCGGCTGCTCCCGCAAAACCGAGGTTCCGCACAAAGCCGCGCCGGCTCAGAGTTCGCTTCAAGGTGGGACTCAATAGTTTGTCTACCAAGATTTCAGACATGTAATCTCCCTGGATATTGATTTCGGAATCCATTAGTTCTGAAGTCCGATAGAGGGAGTACGAGCGGACGCGACGGATCGGATTGCTTCTATCACGAAATTGTAAGATCGGGATTGCTTTAGCGGCGAGGGCGGCATATACCTCCGACAATTTTGTGTTCCCAATTTCAACGGGAAACTTCACATTCTGTCGACGTGGCACCTGCCGGGTCGTTCCTGTAAAGTAATTCCTCGGGAGATTTGTGAAGTCTGGCTTGGAGGCATCCTCTTGAAACAGGGCAATCATGGGAGCAGGCATCCTGCGGGAAAGACTCATGGCAATTCAGGACACGCCGGAGACGGGGTGGACCGGCATCTGCATAATCCGATTGAGGACAAGCTGATTCCGCTGGAGCCGCTGGATCTGGGCAAGGTGAAGTCGATCGACGATCTGGTGCGGGCCATGTCGAAAACGGCTTTTACTGGGCGCCAGCTGGGTGAGGCTGCCGACGTGCTGGAGGCGATGGCTCGCGACGAAGAATGTTTTGTGGTGATGACTTTGTCGGGCGCGATGACCGTGGCGAAGCAGGGGCTGATCGTTACTGAGTTGATTGACCGCGGCATTGTGAATGCGGTGGTCTCGACTGGAGCGTTGATGGCTCACGGGCTGGTGGAGGCAACCGGGCGCGCGCATTTCCGGGCGAACCCGGAGGTATCTGACGAGGAACTTTACGAGCAGGGTTACAACCGGGTTTATGACACGCTGGAGCCGGAGCAGAATCTGGATGATGTGGAAGAAGTGATGTCGGCGGTGCTGGAGGGTTGGGATCACAATGAGGTGATGTGCTCCTACAAGTTGAATCATGCGATTGGAGCTTATCTGGCGAAGAATGCGCAGGACCGGGGGATATTGAAGTCGGCGCATGATCAGGGCGTTCCGGTATTTGTGCCGGCGTTCAGCGATTCGGAGATGGGGCTGGATACGGCTTTGAATAATCGTCTGCGGGAGTCGACGGGCCGGCACAAGATTCGGTTTGATCCGTTTCTTGATCTGGAGCATTTTGCGGCTACTTTGCTGCGGCAGAAGAAGCTTGGCATCCTGACGATTGGCGGTGGAGTGCCGCGGAACTGGTCGCAGCAGTTTGGTCCGTTCTGCGAATTGCGGCACCGGCGGTTGGGGGAGAATATTCCGCTGAAGCGGTATCACTATGGGCTGCGGATTTGTCCGGAGCCGGTTTATTGGGGCGGGTTGTCGGGCAGTCCTTATAGCGAGGCGATTTCTTGGGGGAAGTTTGTGCCTCCGGCGGAAGGTGGGAGGTTTGGGGAAGTGTTTGTGGATGCTACGGTTGGGCTGCCGTTGATTGTGGCCGCGGTGCTGGAGCGGCTGGATAAGAAGGGAAGCAAGGCGGGTAAGGGGAAGGCGGCGGCGGCAAGAAAGTAGGTTTCGTGGCGCTGCACTGCGGCCCGATACAGCTGGGCCGCTGGACAGCCGAGGGCGGCTGTCCCCACATGATTTCTTCCCGACATTGCTTGTGATTGTTGATGCTGTCTAGGCGCCGGCGTCTGATGAGGTGTCGCGGGTTTTGCGGTAGAGCGGGGCCAGGATGCTGTTTTCTAAGACCTGGGATTCTGCTTCCACCCAGTCTTGCAGGGCCAATTCTTCGGCCTGACCGCCGTCCTGACCACGCTGATCGTAGAGATGCTGCGCGTGGAGGCGGATCTTCCTTTCGAGCAATTCGGCTATGAGTGCTTGCTGCTTTTGTCTGCGAGTATCGGTGTCCACAACTACTCCTCTTGCGTAAACGGGTATTTCTGCTACAGGTCTATGATACGGGAACGCTGTTAACGGAAGGTTACATTCGGCAGGGCTGAGGGGTTACTTAAGTATTAGTCATAGCACATAGGAGAGATTTCCTGTAGAGGCGATTGCGTGGGGCTCGCTTTCATGCCATGTTTTCATCAGGATAGACAGGATCCAAGGCAACAATGTTCCAAACCAGACTCTCTTCTGGATCGGGAAAGTTCCCTTTTGTGGAACGATCGTCGAACGAGCTGAGTACTTCCGAACAACGTAAAACCGATCAGGAGGGCGACAGGGCGTACTCTTCGTATGAGCGAGGAAATCACAGCACCTCAGGGGCTAGCCCGATCCAAATGGGCCGTTTCACGCGGCGCCTAAAAAGGCCTGCTCCACCCGGCTCGTTTTTCCAAAAACTTGCCGACTCTAATCGAAAATCAGGACTGCGGAGGCGATCACTGTGGTCCAGAGGCCGCGTTTGTCGCCTACTGCCGATTGCGTGACGTTGGCGGTGCGGACGATTTTGTTGGAGAGGCGGTAGATCTGCTTTTTCTCGTCCCAGGAGCGGTCGGGGTCGAACTCGACATTCAGAGTGGTGGCCAGCATTTCTGCGGCTAGTTCTTCGGCGTATTCGCCGGCAGCGTCTTCGGTTTCGCCGAAGGAGTGGTGCTCGCTCAGGTACCCGTAAGTATTTTTGTCGGCGGGGATGGCTACGCCGATCGAGGAGGCGAGCAGGCGGTGGGCTTCGTGGGTGGAGTTTTCGGCCACGACGGCGAAGACGACTTCCCCTGGACTGAGATACTTTACGCCCTCTTTGCGAGCCAACATCTTGCAGTTTGGGGGGAAGATAGAAGAGACGCGGACCAGATTCTGAGCGGCGATGCCGGCATCGCGCAAAGCCAGCTCGAAGGATGTTAACCGCTCGCGGTGTTTTCCGACTCCCTTGGTGAAGAACATCCGCTTGGGAACCATGTCTTTACCCAACGCTGTTTACCTCCGGCAGGAAAAATGAGATTGAGAATGCACAATTTAACACAATGCTTTGTAAAGGGAAGATGAATTTCGCGCTGGAGAAAGAAAAAGAAAATGGCGGGATCGCAAAGGCGTCTCCCGCCACCATGCCCGGTGCATGTTGGGGGAGGGCCCCGGGCAAAATCGCACTACTGTAACATACCGATGGCTGGCGTTGGACAAAAAAACAGCATTTTGCGGTTTTGCGAACAGCGGGAGCCTTCGTCACTTGGCGGCGACTGCACTGACTTCGATGGTGTCGCCGTTCAGAGTGCCGCTTACCGTGGCGTTCTTGCCGGCCTGCTTGTCCAGTATGGTCAGCGCCGTTTTGTCTGTAGTGTCCAAGATATAAATTTTCTCGCCCACGATCAATGCGTACTTGGAGCCATGTTCGACGCAGGAGCGGGTGCATTCCTCCGGAGTGCCTTCCATGTGCTTTCTGCCACACATGGCGTCGCCGACCTCACCGGTAAAGGTCTGCTTGTGGGCCGCGAGTGCGTGGAGATTGGAGAATACCGCCGTTGAAAAGAGAATTATTGCGATCGATGCGAACTGCTTCATTCCATGTTCTCCTTGGGTCTGGTCGGCGTCCATTTTGGTGTCGGGCGTGGGCGCGAGGACAGACCCACGACAGCCGCCGGGACGGCGGCGCTACTATAGCGCATTTCTGAGTAGATGATCACAAGCTGTAAAAAGTTACCTGTCTTGCCAAGCGCTTCGACTTATTGCGGGGCTTTGGCGGTGTATTGCACATCGATGTCTACGGTTTTGCTGGCGGCAAGGACGGTCACGTGGGGAGAAGCTTCCCAGTCGAGGCTGGCAGGAAGCAGTCTTCGGGCCTGCGGCAAGAACTCTTTGAGATAGGTGGCGTCGTAGACATCGCCGGGGCGAAGCTTCCAGACGGAGCGCAGTCTTGCGGTGAAATTGTTGTCGATGCCGCGAAACTCGAGTTCTCCCATGTGGAAGACGGCACCTTCGACGACCACGAGGTGGAGGGCCACGGTCCCGGCGGCGTCGTCGAATTCGGCATCGCCCTTGATGGTGGCGAGGACATATCCGCGTGATCCGTAGAGTTCCTGGATGGCGCGCAGATCGTTTTCCAGTTGAACCGTGTTCGCCGTTTGCCCCGCTTTGAGATGGACGAATGGCTCAAGCGTAGCGCTTGGGATCGCCTTATTGCCCGACCAATCCCACCGGGCGACCTTGTACTGAATGCCGGGAGTGACCGGGAACGCGACATCCACGAAGGTTGGCCTGGTTTTGTTGTCGCTGGGTTCCGGGGCGGCGGGCTTAACGACCTTGGGTTGCGGGGTAGCGCAGGCGGCCTTAAGGTATCCGTGCTCGTGGTAGATCGGCAGCAGCGCATGCTCGATGAAGTTTGCCATGTAATCGCGGGAGAATTCGCGGTCGGATAATTTTTCCGCGGCGGCCCGGAGCAAAGGTAACTCGCTTGCTCCCGCGCCGGGGAATTCCGCTTGGTGGATGCGAATGCTAACGCCGGCGACGTTGTAGTTAATCGACTCAAGCCGGTCGGTCTTGCCGTTGTTGCGCAGGTAATCGACGTGGCCGGGGATGCCGTTCTCGACCAACATGGCTTGAAGAACGTCCGAAACCTGGTCGGGCAAGCGGCCGGTGGTGGGCAATTCTCCGTTGAAAAGGGGAACGTGTTCATGAACCTTATGGAGCAGATCCTCCTCCGTGAACCAGACAAAGTCGGTGAAGCGAGCGGGAACAAATTTGTCGGCATCGGTGACCTGGAACTCGAGCCTGGTGCCGGCTGAAGAGTAGGAATAAGTAAAGGCAATGCTGCCGAAGGCTCCACTCTCGCCGAGTTGCCGCGCGGCCTTCTTGAAATCGTCCTCGTGGGCGATGGTGCCGATCGGCAATCCGCTGGCGGCGGCGACTTCTTCCGACGTGAAGCGCTTGCTGCCGGTGACTTTGACTGCGATGAGCTTGTAGGAAATTGGGGGCTTGGGGCGAGTTGCGGCGGTCTGGGTTTGAGCCGAGGCGGACAAGCAGAGCAGGCTGACCAGAACGGGGATCAGGCGAGCAGAGGCCATCCCATAGTGGACAGAAAGAATCCTACTGGCTCTGGCGGTACATAAGAGGGTAGGGACGCTTCGACTGCGGTCAAGCTTCGCATTCGCGAAGCTGGATCCTCGCCCAGCATGACAGCTTTTCGGTGGGGATGATGGAAGAAGTGTCTTCATCTACTTCGATCTGAGGCCCATGCCGCACTGGATTTGAGTTTCTTTGCAATCTCTATGAAGGCGAGGGCGGCGCGGCTGAGAGCTTTGTCCTTGCGGAAAACCAGAGCCAGGTCGCGGCGCATTTGAACGTCGGCCATGGGAATTGCAACCAGGACGCCGGCGCGAATGTCCTCCTGCACGTTCGAGCGCGCGATGAAGCCGACGCCCACACCGGCCGCCACGAAGCGTTTCAGGAGTTCGCTGGAATCAAGTTCCATACTATAGTTCGGCTTTAACCGGCGGTCGCGAAAAAGTTCATCGAGCGCGTCGCGGGTGTGGCCGGCTTTGGGAAGAACCAGCGGACACTTGGCGAGGTCTCCCACGGAAGCGGACTTCATCTTGCCCAGCGGGTGGTGCGGCGGGGCGATGATGACCAGTTCATCCTGATGGATGAGGACTACGGTAAGGCGGTTGTCTTTCACGGGTAGGGAAACTACTCCGAAATCGACGGAGTTGTCGGTTACCGATTCGAGAATCTTGGCGTAGTCTGCGCATTTTATGTTGACCGAGACGCCGGGATACTGCTTTTTGAAATCGGCGAAGACCTCGGGGAGGATGTGCAGGCAGGTACCTTCATTGGCTCCGACAATGATGGCGCCGCGGGGGACATGCTCCATTTCGGCGAGAGTGATGAGCATGGCCTTGCGGGCGTCCACGGTATCCTGTGAGTACTTTTGAAAGGACTTGCCTGCGGCGGTGAGTGAGACCTTGCCGCCGGATCGGTCGAACAGCTTAGCGCCTACTTCATCTTCGAGGGCGCGAATTTGGGAGGAGATGGCGGGCTGGGTGCGGAAACGCTTCTCCGCTGCCCTGGAGAACGAGGCATGGCGGGCTACTTCGAGGAAAGTTTGGAGTTGGTCGAAGTCCATAGAAAAGGGATCAGGGACTAGGTGAGGGGCCAGTGAAACCCGAGCACCATCTGAAAGCGCATTCAGCTTTGGCTGTCTTGCGAACCGAATTGTAGCAGGGCGCCCCGGACAGGAACGGGAACTTCGCAAGCAGCCGGTGCGTACCATGTGCGAGGAGAAAGATTCGTGCCCATCCCTAAGTTTGTTCGTGTGTTGTTGCGTGTAATCATGGCGCTCCTGGCTCTTTTGCTCAGTGTTGCGATGGGCGCGGCCAGTTTCTATGGCATTGCACGGTTCATCGACAACCTGTTTCCGCTGGTTGGCATGGCGCTGCTGGTTGTGATGCTTGTCAGTGGATTGGGCGTTCGATGGGCGACGGGGAATCGGATGGCGGCCCGTACTGCCTTGATAGGCTGGCCGCTCTTGCTGCTATTCACGCTGGCTTTGACGATGCACGCCCCAAGGGCGCCACTGATCCCAGTTCCGCCGATGCCTAACATGCAGTACTGGTCGCTGGAGACTGGCTCTCACATCGCTTACACCAAGATCTCCGCACAAGGCCCGGTGCGCGATGCGCCCATCATCTTTCTCCATGGCGGGCCGGGCTGGTTGGTCGGGGACAGTGACATAGCTTTTTACGGCCAATTGTCTAAGCTGGGGTTCGATGTTTATCTCTACGATCAGGTGGGCTCAGGCCGATCCTCGCGCCTGGCGGATATGCGCAAGTACAATACTGCGCGGCAAGTGGCTGATCTGGAGGCAATTCGGACGATCATTGCGGCCGACAAAATAATTTTGATCGGCCAATCCTGGGGGAATACTCTGGCCGTGGATTATATGGCGGCGCATCCGGGCAACGTTGGGAAGATAGTTTTTTGTTCTCCAGGTGCGATGTGGGATGTGAGCCGCTTTGAATTCGACTATTCCCACAGTGCGAATGTGGGCGAAGACCCAGGTTTTACGCCGCCCGTCATGGCTGCGCTTTTCCTGGTTGGACGCAATCCGGTGATTGCGAAACAAATTGTCTCGGAGTCAGAGATGGAAGGCTTTATGGACGCAATGCCGACCAGCGTCAAAATCGAGAACAATTACTGCGCCGGGGCTGAAGCGCGCATTCCCAGAAGTCCAATCGTCGGCTCTAACACCTATGTTAACCAGTTGGTATTCGCCAGCCAGAAATCGTATCCCGACCCGCGTTTGGTTCTGCGTGGCAACTCGACCCCAGTGCTTATCTTGCGGGGTGCATGCGATTTTGTGCCTCCCGCAGTAGCGAAAGAATACCTGGCTACGTTCTCGCAAGCACAAATGGTACAAGTCGAAAATGCAGGGCATGCACTTTACGCTGCACAGCCCGCGCAAGTGTATGCCACGATAGAACGCTTCTTGAACAATTGATGCGCCGGGAGTTTCGAAATCTGCTGCGGTGGTTTGCGGGCAGTGGTCGGTTCAGCCCCTGGAACCGCCGAGGGCGGCCGTCCCCACATAGGCACCGTTAGCTCGCAAACAATTATTGCTTCAATTGCTTCTCAATCGCCGCGATTACTTCGTTTGAATCCGGCGTAACTGCCGGTTCGAAGCGCTGCACCACATTGCCGTTGCGGTCGACCAGGAACTTAGTGAAGTTCCACTTGATCTCGCCGGTAATCCCCGGCCCGGTGTCCTTGGTCAAGTAAGCGTAGAGCGGAGCCTGGTCGGCGCCTTTCACGGAAATCTTCGCGTACATGGGGAAGGTTACGCTGTACTTGCGGGAGCAGAAGGTTTTGATCTCTTCGTTGGTGCCGGGTTCCTGCGCGCCGAAGTTGTTGGCGGGGAAGCCGAGGATTACGAAGCCCTTGTCCTTATATTTCTCGTAGGTCGCTTCGAGCGCGCTGTATTGCGGAGTGTAGCCGCACTGGCTGGCCACGTTGACCACCAGAACCACTTTGCCCTTATAGTTCGGCCAGCGGCGCGGGTTTGCCATCGATGGAGTTGAGGGTGAAGCTGTAGATTCCTGACGCGGCGAGTAATGATCCAGCCATAATCAGCAACGCTCCGGATAGAAGATAACCACGAACTCGCGAAGAGAAATTGAAAACAGGATTTCATTGAGGGCTCCTGACGAATATTTGCTGGCATGCTGATCGCTCGGCAGGTGATCACAGCTTGAGGATACTGGGCGCAGTGAAGGGGTGCAACCGCGCAATTGTAAAATCTGTGTCAGTGCCGGGGTTTTCGAGGTTGCTGTTCGTGGTCGTGATTCGGTTTGGTGGGACATAAAAACCGTCGAGCTTCGCTCAGGACGGACAGCCGAGGCGGCCGTCCCCACATGAGTCTATCCATGCTGACCCGATCCCTACCTGAAAGCCGGCTTACGCTGTGGGGCTTGAGGGTAGTCTGCTTGACGATTCTGCCCATGAGCTTGAGGGCCTTGGCTGACCTCGGACGGGCGAGGGTACTCGGCGGCCAGTCGCTTCCATCAGGCCTTCCTCGACCGCGTCGAGAGCGAGGCATGAGCGCTCCAGGACGACGAGAAGATACTTTTGGGCGATTGGACGATCGGCAGGATGAATGAGATCCCACCAGCGGCGGATCGACTCCTGGACCTCGAGTCTCGGTCTTTTCGCCCACGACCAGGGCATCAATCAACCGGTAGACCTTGCTTTTGACGGCCTGATACGATACCGAAACTTCCTGTGGCATGGGGCTTCCAGGCTTCTCTGCTCGTGGGTCATGCAATCTGCCATCCAAACCGTAGGGCTTGCTGCATAGTCTTTTGCATCCGTTCCCTTCAGCCAAAATCCTACGAATGGAATAAATCAGATTACGCGGATATGAATTCTGGAAGTCGCAGCTTGTCTTCGAGCTTGCGATACGCTCCCTTTTCGGCTTTGGAATCCGCAGCTCCTTGGCGGCAGCAGGTTACAATGTTCCGCTCCACGTGACCGTTGCTTGGTGGTCTAGAGCACGGGTTACGGGGGACGCGCGGCTTAGCGCGCCTTACGACACTGTAAAGATTTGTGAGGAACACAAAATTCTGGAGGACGGATGAAAACGTGGTCGTGGATTCTTGCATTTGCCTCTATTGATCCCGGGTTTGGCAGCAGCGCAGAGCGCGCCGGCCGCGCAAGCAGTCCGCAGGAAGCCGCGGAAGCTCAGCCGCGAATGTTCTTTCCCCATGACATGTTTTGGGGATGGGGGCAACTTGATCTGGCGCCGCCGCACAACGAAATCGATCCCAACCTCTGCGCCGGCAATGCGGGGCAGTATGGGGGCGTCAACGCGCCTTGCAGCATGTTTGCGCGCTATATGCTGTCTGGGATGCTTGAGGTGCGGCCGTTTGGCCGCGGTCAGTTGCGGCGCTTCATGGTGTTTGGCGCGCCGTCGTTCCTGTTTGGCAAAACCATCCCGCAGACGCTTTATACCTGGTCGCCGGATGCGATTGGCATCGAGCACTCCTGGGGAGGCGCAGTCTTTATCGGAAAGGGATTCGAGTTTCGTGTGACCCAGCACTTCCTGTTCGACCGGCTGGGGGCGCGCGATACGAATCTGGGCGTGGCCGATCTGGGCAACAACGGACCCTGGGGACGCTATATGACGGTGGGTGTGCGGAAGTCGTTCGGGACGCGACGGTGGTGAGGGGCGCTGCACGAGTACGAAACACCTTTAACACAGGGTACACGGGGTCACACAGGGTAGAGCGCTCTGTTGTGTGCTGTATTCTTTATAATAGTGAGTTTTTGTACCGGCGTGGAGTTTCCTGGGGAGGCTGACGGATGGCGGGCTCTTATAACGGTGTGGCGGTGCCGTCCGACGGAAAGAAGATTGGATACGCGGACGGAAAATATGACGTGCCGGATCGTCCGGTCATTCCGTTTATCGAAGGCGATGGCACCGGGCGCGACATCTGGAAGGCGTCGCGTGCGGGTGTTCGATGCGGCCGTGGAGAAGGCCTATAAGGGCAAGCGCCGCGTCGCGTGGTATGAAGTGTTTGCCGGAGAGAAAGCCAAAGCAAAGTTCGATACCTGGCTGCCGGACGACACCGTGGACGCGATCCGCGAATTTCGCGTTGCGATCAAGGGCCCGCTGACTACGCCGGTGGGCGGCGGCATTCGTTCGCTGAATGTTGCGCTGCGGCAGATTCTCGATCTCTATTGCTGTGTGCGTCCGGTGAAGTACTACAAGGGCGTGCCCTCGCCGGTGAAAAATCCCGAGCGCATGGACATCGTCATCTTCCGCGAGAACACCGAAGACGTGTACGCCGGCATCGAGTGGGAAGAGGGAACTGCGGAGTGCGCGAAGCTGATCGAATTTCTCAACAAAGATATGTTGAAGGGCGGGAAGAAGCAGATCCGGCTGGACTCGGGCGTGGGCATCAAGCCGATTTCCATCACCGGAACCAAGCGGCTGGTGCGCATGGCGATTCTTCATGCGCTGGAGACCGGACGCAAAAGCGTGACGCTGGTGCACAAGGGCAACATCCAGAAATTTACCGAAGGCGCGTTCCGCAAGTGGGGATACGAACTGGCCACCGAGGAGTTTCGCGACAAAGTGATCACGGAGCGCGAGAGCTGGATCGTCGACAACAAAGACAAGAATCCGAATCTGACCGTGGCGCAGAATGCCGAACTGGTGGAACCGGGGATGGAGTTTGCTCCGCCGGCGTTTCGGCAGGCGGTGGAGACAGGAAGTGAAAGACGTGCTCGACCGCATCTATGCCACGCACGGCAACGGGCAATGGAAGAAGAAAATCATGATCAACGACCGCATTGCCGATTCGATCTTTCAGCAGGTGGTGACGCGGGCGGATGAGTATTCCGGTGCTGGCTTGCCCCAATCTGAATGGCGACTACATTTCGGACGCTTGCGCGGCGCAGGTCGGCGGGCTGGGCATCGCTCCGGGGGCGAACATTGGCGATGGCTATGCGATCTTCGAGGCGACGCACGGCACCGCTCCGAAGTATGCGGATAAAGATGTGATCAATCCGGGTCGGTGATGCTCTCGGGCGTGATGATGTTCCGCTTTCTGGGATGGAACGAAGCCGCGGATCTGATCGAAGGTGGGATGGAGAGGACGATTCTGCAGAAGAAAGTCACGTATGATTTCGAGCGGCTGATGGAAGGCGCGACCAAGGTTAAGACCAGCCAGTTTGCGGACTGCATTATTGAGAATATGGGCGCGGCGGTGTTGGCTGTAGGCAAGATAAATCTTAAACACAGAGGACACAGAGGCAGCACAGGGGTAAATCGCCTGAGTTTGGCCTGTGTGCCTCTGTGTCTCTCTGTGGTGAAGACTTTTGGCTCTTCATAGAGAGGACTCATTCATGCGCAAGAAAGTAACGATCGTAGGTTCGGGCAATGTAGGCGCGACGGCAGCCCACTGGATTGCTTCGAAAGAACTGGCCGACGTTGTCCTGATCGACATTATCGAAGGCGTGCCGCAGGGCAAGGGATTGGATTTGCTTGAGGCCATGCCGATTGAGAAACGCGACTCCTACATCACCGGCACGAACGACTACAAAGACACGGCGAACTCCGACATTGTCGTGATCACGGCGGGCATTCCGCGCAAGCCGGGGATGAGCCGCGACGATCTGCTCAACACTAATTACGACATCATGAAGGCGGTGGTCGGCGAAGTGGTGAAGTACTCGCCGAATTGCATTCTGATTATTGTGTCGAATCCGCTGGATGCCATGGCGCAGGCGGCTTACAAGCTGAGCGGATTTCCGCGCGAGCGCGTGGTCGGCATGGCGGGCGTTCTGGATTCGGCGCGCTTCCGCGCGTTCATTGCCGACGAATTGAAAGTCAGCGTGGAGAACGTGACCGCATTTGTGCTCGGCGGACACGGCGACACCATGGTTCCGCTGCCGCGCTATTCCACGGTCGCGGGCATTCCGATCACGGAGTTGATTGAGAAATCGCAGGCTCGAAGCTTTGGTGCAGCGCACGCGCGACGGCGGCGCGGAGATCGTGAAATATCTGAAAACCGGCTCGGCTTACTACGCGCCTTCGGCAGCGGCAACAGAGATGGTAGAGGCATTCTGAAAGACAAGAAAAAGATTCTGCCTTGCGCCGCGTACTTGCAGGGCGAGTATGGCATCAGCGGCCTCTATGTGGGCGTGCCGGTGAAGCTGGGCGCGAAGGGAATTGAGCAGATCATTGAGATCAAGCTGACTGCGGAAGAGAAGGCTGGGCTGGATAAGAGTGCGGCGGCGGTGAAGGAACTGGTAGGCGTGATCGGAGTTTGAAACGCTCTTCACATTAAGAGCTGGCAAATCCCGCCCCTCAGGCGGGATTTGCTTTCCGCGCAAAATCCTACACCTTCTCAATCTTTACGCTTTTCACCACCACATCCTTATTCGGCTTATCCTGCCGGCTGCGCGGGACTTCCGAAATCTTCTTGACGATATCCTGCCCTTCGACTACTTCACCGAAGATTGTGTGCTTGCCGGTCAGCCACGTCGTGGGCGCAACGGTGATGAAAAACTGCGAGCCGTTGGTGTTGGGGCCAGCATTGGCCATCGCTAGTTTGCCTGCCTTGTCGAGTTTGTGGGGCGAGCCCTTGGTTTCGTCTTCGAATTGGTAGCCGGGGCCTCCCATGCCGGTGCCTTGCGGATCGCCGCCCTGGATCATGAAGTCGGGGATCACGCGGTGAAAAATTGTTCCGTCATAAAGGCGGTCGTTGGATTTCTTGCCGGTGCTGGGATGCTTCCACTCGCGCTTGCCTTCGGCGAGTTCCACGAAATTGGCTACGGTTTTGGGAGCTTCTTTTTCAAAAAGGCGGCAGACGATGTTGCCCTCGGATGTTTCAAAAATGGCGTAGGTTCCCGCTGGACGGCTCATAAATGTATTTTCTCCTTAAGTTGAATGACTACCGATTTTAACAGAGCGGAACTCGTAAGAAAGACTCACTCGCAGGTATTGATTGAAGAAGGCCTGGGTTTCGACCGCAAGACAGTCTACGTGCTTCCGGCTTCTGGAAAGTGTGACCATCATCCACCTTTACAAACTTCACCGGAACTCCGGCCTGCTGCAGTTTGTCGGCGAGTTCCTGGGCCTGCGTTATCGGTACGTTCTCATCGTGTGTGCCATGAACGATAAGGAACGGCGAATTATTCCTGGAAACATGAAACGCGGGCGATGCGTCGCTGCCAGACGGCAGGATGGTGAACATAGTCTCCGCCGAAGAATGCGGTCAGAAAGATGTCAGCCTCGGAATCCCCGTGCGTGGTGAAATCGGTCGGTCCATCGACATCGACCACGGCCTGCACTTTGCTGGAATATTTCGCAAAGGCTGGAGCGGAAGTTTCATGCGTCTCTTCCATTCCCAAAAGAGCCGCCAACTGCGCGCCCGAGGAATGCCCGAATGCGCCGATATGGTCGGGATCGACGCCGTATTTTGCGGCATTGGCACGAATCCACCGTACCGCAAGTTGTACGTCGTTCAGTTGTACCGGCCAGAGATTCTCGGCGCCGTGCATCAACCGGTAATCGACTGAGAACGCGACAAAGCCGGAACGGGCAAGAAACGTTCCCATCCCATGCATGGTTGTCTTGTCAAAGCTCGTCCAGCCTCCACCGTGGATCAGGACTACAGCCGGACGCAAGCCGGAAGAACTGGCAGCGGGCTGGTAAATATCCAGCAGCAGCGGATGGCCGCCTGCCGTGCCGTACGTGACGTCCGGTTGAGTGACAATCGGCGCGTTCTCCGTCGAAGGCGCGGGCATCTGAGCCGGCGTCTGGGACGTCGAAGGCGCAGGTGCGGGCGCCTGCGATTGAACGCCGGGCGCGACTCCCAGCGCGGCAACGATCAGAAGAAGAGCACGATGACTCATCATGAAGGCCATTCTAGATTGCGGCTCGGCGACAGCTCAACTAACCATCGGCAAAAAACTAGTTCGAACTCGCAGGCGTTGCCGGCTTTGCGCTTGCTGGTTGCTTCGTTGCGGCTGCGGGCACGCCACCGGTCACAATCCTGACGTGAATAATTTTCGCTGGACGAAAAGGACGGTTGTTGCTGGGGTCGGTTGCCTTGTGCGCGATTATCTTCACCAGCGCCACGCTAGCTTCGTCGCACTGGCCGAAAATGGTGTAGCCGCCATTCAGGTGCGGCACGGCGACCTCGGTGATGAAGAACTGCGATCCGTTGGTGTCCGGGACCGGCGTTAGCATAAGCGAGCCGGCCTGGCTTGTCGAACAGTGAGATCCGAAGACACTTCGTTCTTGAAATTAATCCCGATGTCTCCTGTGCCATCGCCTTTGGGATCGCCGCCCTGAATCATGAAGTTGGGAATCACGCGATGAAAAATCGTTCCGTCATAAAGCGGCACGCCGTGCTTGGTGGCTCCGCTGACCGGGTTCTTCCAGTCTTTGGTGCCGGTAGCGAGGCCGATGAAGTTTTCGACTCCGATGGGAGCTTTGTCGGGGAACAGCGTGCAAGTCAAGTTTCCCACCGTGGTCTCGATGATCGCCGTTGGTTTGCCGTTGCCGCATGGTGGACTGGCGCATGAGTTGCTGTACTCGGTTTGGCGGCAGGGGCCGACTGAGTGCTGGTTTGAGCACCAACCGGCGACCGCAGAAAGCAGAATGGAAACCAGGAAAGCATTACGCATAATTGCTCCTTGTCGCACGGGCAGGCTGCGCCCGCTTATTTGTCCGCAATGTTGCATTGTAACGTTGCATGTGACATTGCATAGCAACGTTGCAAAGTAACGCTGCAAAGTAAGACAACGCCTGGGTCAATGAGACTGGGACTTGCATTTCCCGGCTGACCCCTTCGACCTGGCGAAAAACGCGCAGAATGTTGCCCCCGAGAATTTTCTTGATGTCGTCGGCGCTGTAGCCGCGATCGAGCAGAGCCTGCGTGATCTTGGGCAAGTCGGCGGCGGAATCGATGCCTGCGGGGTTGCACCGGCTCACACCGTCGAAATCCGAGCCCAGGCCAACGTGGTCCACTCCCGCAACCTTGGCGATATGGTCGATGTGATCGATCAGCGACTTGAGAGGCGGACGCGGAATCTTGGCCATCCACTCTCGCTCGCATGCGATCGACTTCAATGTAGTTTACCGGTTTGCCCTGCGCCTTCAGCGAGTCGATATACTTCTGGATCGCGGCTGTCTTATCTTTGTCCTGCGCTTCCATGGCTTTGCGGAAGTTCTCATCCACGAAGGCAGAAAAAAAGTTTATCTGCACCACGCCGCCGTTCTTGGCCACGGCTTGCAGCATTTCATCGGTCATGTTTCGAGGAGCATTGAGTGAGCGCTCGCGCTGAAGAATGCGAGGCGATGACCGGGAGCCTTCGTGGTTGCGATTGCATCCCAAAAAGTCTTGTCGGCGACGTGAGAGATATCGACCATCATGCCCAGGCGGTTCATCTCCAGTCACCACCTGTTTGCCGAAATCAGTAAGGCCGTTGTGATGCTGAATCTTGGGATCGTTGATGTCGCCGGAGGAGTCCGCCCACTCGTTGGTATTCGACCAGGAAAGCGTCATGTAGCGCACGCCGAGACGGTAGTAATCGCGCAGCAGGTGCATGTCGTTCTCAATGGAGTGGCCGCCTTCGATGCCCATCAGAGCGGCGAGTTTGTGCTCTTTGTGGGCGCGCTCGATATCGGCCACGGAAAACGCCATCATCATGCGATCGGGATGCCGCGCCGCCTGCTCGTAGACGGAGTCGATCAGATCGAAAGTGTGCCGGGCGAAGTGGCCCTGGTTGGTTTCGGGATCTACCCAGATGGAAAAGAACTCCGCGCCCAGATTGCCGCGGCGGGCTTTGTCGAGGCTGATGTGGCCGATGTCGTTGGGATCGGTTGAGCCGATGTCGAAGCCTTCGTCGAGAAAGCGCTGCGGCGTGTCGGCATGAGTATCGATGATGAGAGCAGAGTCGTGAATGGCGCGAGCCTTGGCGCTGATGGGCGTATCGGATGGATTCGTCGATTGGGCGGCGCCGAAGCAGCGGCAAGAACCAGGCATGAGAGCAGGAAGATTCTGAAATGAGTCATAGAAGTCGTCTGCTGGCACCGATCACCGGAGCAAGTCTAACGATTGTATAGGCCGAGAGCGGGACGGAGAAAGTCCGATCAGCAAGACGACATATGATATGAGGAGACTGACTATTCAGGGCGGCTGTCGGCGGTGACGGCGGTTGCGGGCTCGGGACGCTCGATGGGAACGATGTCCTGGGTTTCGCGCCAATCCGCATAGCGGCCCGAAACCATGATGTGGAAGACCCATTGATGGCGCTCTTCCTCAGGCTCGACCAGGCCAAGAGCCTTCATGTAGAACAGGTAGTGCTCCATCCAGTGAATCTGCTCTGGGTCATGCCGCGGCGCTGCAAATCGACGGTAAGGCCCGCGAGATGCGACGAAGCCGTTTCGCCCTCGGCCGGAGCCGCATTGCGATTGTGCCGGCGAAGTTTTTTCTGGACCTTCACCGTGCGCACGGCGGAATTCACCTGAATCTGCTGGTGAAAGCGGTGGTAGTAAGCCTGCGAAATATCCTGCACAAAGTCGCGAGTCCAAGGACGGCAGTAACGGCGCGAAGGATCGAGGCGCGGATCAAAGCGCAAAGTTTCACCCGCGATGATCGGCTGCAGCGCTCCACTGGCCTTCAGCGCTTCCAGTTCATCGTCGTCCTGAATGCGGGGCAATTCCATGCGGTCGACTTCGGCATTCTGCAACAAAAGAGATTCGTGGGAAGGGCCGGAACATCGGATTCCACCGCGTCCAGTGCAGACGGCGATGCGCATGTGGACGGGCTTGTGCAGGCAGCAGTGGTCGTCGCCGCAAAAAGCGGGCTGCACACGCACGCCAGCAGGGAAGCCAGCATCATCCGGCGCTGTAGTTTTACTTTCAATGGAATTCCGTAGTCTTGCGTACGGCTCAACCTGTAGTTAGTCCGGTTATTCTAAGCCATGCTGTCAAGTGGCCCAACTTATAATTGAAGTTGGCCGTTACCAGCGTCCATGGCCAGTCACAGCTCACGCTGGTTACCCCTGGTTACCCTACGTTCGCAAGCAAGATCCGTCTATGATGGAAGCACGCAGAAGCGCCATCCCGGAGCGGAGTTCAGAGGCGAATGCCTATGTGCTGCAGTGGCCAATGTTAGGCTGGTTCGAGACAAACGGACTCAGGTGCTGTAGAGGAAGATAGTGACAAAAATCAGCGCCGGAAAAGGTCACCGATAGCTTGCTTCATGACTTCGCCGCCCACTTCGGAAATGGCCTTGGTCAGCGGAATATCCTTGGGGCAAACTTCCACGCAGTTCTGCGCGTAGCCGCATTCCTGAATGCCGCCATCGCCCATCAGCGCCGCCAGTCGCTCGCGTTGCAGCTCTTTGCCCGTGGGATGCGTGTTGAACAGGCGCACCTGCGCGATGGTAGCCGCGCCTACGAAGCCGGTGTCTTCGTTGAACTGCGGGCAAGCCTCCATGCAGCAGCAGCAGGAGATGCAGCGGGAAAGGGGATAAGCCTGCTTCCTGCTCTTCCGGCGAGATGCGCGGGCCCGGGCCGAGGTCGTAGGTGCCGTCGATCGGAACCCAGGCTTTGACGGCTTTGAGATTTTCGAAGATCACGTTGCGATCGACGGCGAGATCGCGGACGACGGGGAACTTGGAGAACGGCTCGAGCTTCACGGGCTGCTCGAGATTATCGATCAAAGCAGAGCAGGCCATGCGCGCGCGTCCATTGATCAGCATGGCGCAGGAGCCGCAAACTTCCTCGAGACAATTCGAGTCGTAAGTGATGGGCGTGGTCGCCTTGCCCTCGCGGGTGACGGGGTTGGCGGCGATCTCCATCAGCGAGGAGATCACGTTCATGCCCGGATGGTGGGCGAGTTCGAACTCTTCCCAGTACGGCTTGGAAGTGGGAGTGGGCTGGCGCTTGATTTTTATGATTACGGATTTATGTTAGCCATTAGCTTTGCTTATCGACGGTTGAGCGCGGTGCACTTCGCGCGTATTCCCCTATTCGCTGCCACAGCATAGCCACGCTAGGTGCGCAATGTCCGAATGCGAATTGCCAGTCGGCGTAGTATGGACGCAGAGATAAACAGCTATCGAATCACCATGTTCGCGGAACGTTTGCCGTTCGCATCAGAACGCACGTCTATTGCCGAACCGCTATGCAGGCACGTTTCCTGCGGCATCCTTCCTCGCCCTTGGCGGAATCAGCGACGTATCCACGGGCTCGAACTCAAACTTCGGCTCGATCCGCATCCGGCGCGAAATATGCCTTCGTCGTCTTCAGGAAATTCTTGTCGTCGCGGTCGGGGAAGTCGGGCTTGTAGTGCGCCCCGCGCGATTCGTCGCGCAAGCGTGCGCCTTGAGCAATCACGCGCGACAACTGCAGCATGTTGTAAAGCTGGCGCGTGAAGACCACGCTGGTATTCGCCCACTGCGTGCGGTCGCTCAGGTTCACCTTGCGGAAGCGTTCCAGCATCTCGACCAGCTTTCGCATCCGTCTGCTGCAGTTCTTGTTGTAGCGGATGACCGTGCAATCCTTGGTCATCAGTTCGCCCAGTTCGCGCCACAGCCGGAACGGATTCTCCGTGCCCTGATTGTTCATGAGCAGGGCATTGCTCTCTTCCTGCTTCTTCTTCTCGGCCTCGAAGCATCCGTTGCCGTCGGGAAGCGCCTGCAAGCCGCGCGCGTATTTCACCGCGTTCGGTCCGGCAATGCCTCCGCCATAGATGCACGACACCAGCGAGTTCGCGCCCAGCCGATTCGCGCCGTGATATTGATATTCGCACTCGCCGGCGGCGTAAATGCCCGGGATATTCGTCGCCTGCTTGAAATCCACCCACAGCCCGCCCATGGTGTAGTGCATGCCGGGGAAAATCTTCATGGGCGTGTCGCGCGGATCGTCGCCCACAAACTTCTCGTAGATTTCGAGAATGCCTTCCAGCTTGCGGTCGAGAATCTTGCGGTCGATGTGGGTGAGGTCGAGATAAACCATCGGCTTGCCATCGATGCCGAGGTTGTAGCTCGAAGACAACCTTAAAGATGGCGCGGGTAGCGATGTCGCGCGGAACCAGGTTGCCGTACTTGGGATACCACTCTTCGAGAAAGTACCAGCGCTCTCTCTCCGGAATCGATTTCGGATCGCGTTTGTCGCCCGCCGTCTTCGGAACCCAGACGCGTCCGCCTTCGCCGCGCGCCGATTCCGACATCAGGCGCAGCTTGTCTTCGCCGGGAATGCAGGTGGGATGCACCTGAATGAATTCGCCGTTGGCGTAGTAGCAACCTTGCTGGTAAAGCGCAGATTGCGCCGATCCGGTGCACACAACCGAGTTCGTCGACTTGCCAAAGATCGCGCCGTTGCCGCCGGTGGCGATGATGATGGCGTCGGCTGGGAAGGTGCGGACTTCCATGCTGCGCAAATCCATGGCGCAGATGCCGCGGCAGACGCGGTTTCCGTCGAGCACGGCGGAAAGAAATTCCCAGTGCTCGTACTTCTTTACCTTGCCTTCGGATTCGTAGCGGCGGACTTGTTCATCGAGCGCATAAAGCAGTTGCTGGCCGGTGGTCGCGCCGGCGAACGCAGTGCGGTTGTACAAAGTCCCGCCGAAGCGGCGAAAATCGAGCAGTCCCTCGGGAGTGCGGTTGAAAGGAACGCCCATGCGATCGAGCAGATCGATGATGCCGGGCGCGGCCTCGCACATGTCCTTGACCGGAGGCTGGTTCGCCAGAAAATCGCCGCCGTAAACCGTGTCATCGAAATGCTTCCACGTGGAATCGCCTTCGCCCTTCAGGTTCTTGGCGGCGTTGATGCCACCCTGCGCGCATACCGAATGCGAACGCTTCACCGGAACAATGGAGAACAGATCGACGCTCCCGCCCATCTCGGCAATCTTGATGACGGCGGAAAGTCCCGCCAGTCCGCCGCCGATGACGATGATTTTCGGAGCTGCCATCTTTCACTCCACCGGCTTTCCGTGAATTCCTGTTGCGTGGTTCGCCTGCGATCGCCGCCGTACCGGCTCCATCGGACTGCTGCGGGCGCGAGCGGAACGAGTGCCAGGCTCGCCAAGTCCCGCGCCAGTCAAGCACAAAGAAGAATGCTATACACACGACCAGAAACCGCTTCTGCGCTTTCTCTCCGGAGACAATGCCCCACTTCGCGGCAGAACAGCCAGATTCCATAGGCGAAGTGCCAGGAAGCCGCGATCAGGCCCACAACGTAAAACAGGAAGAAGCGAGGTCTGAAATACTTCTGCCTGCACTTTGCCGAACGACGCATTCGGATAAGCGTGCAGGTCGATCCCGCTAAAGCGCATCGTCCACGTGTGCCAGACGATGTAGGCGAAGGCGATGCCGCCGGTCCAGCGCTGCGCGGTGTACATCCAGTTGCCGCGTCCAGGGATATTCGATCGTGTTCCCGTCGCCGCGATACCAGATGTAGAAACCATAGAGCGCGTGAAACGCGATGGGCAGCCATATCCCAAACAACTCAAGAAAAAATACCAGCGGAAGGTTGGCCAGAAAAGCTTACCTGCCGGGCATAGGCGTCAGGCCCGCTGATCGCAGTGGAGTTGGAAATCAGAATATGTTCAAACAGAAACGCGCCGACCGGAACGATGCCGGAGAGCGAATGCAGGCGGCGCAAGAAAAACGATATGCCCTGTCCGGCGCGCAATGGCGCGACTCCATGCGTCGCTCCTTCTTTACACCGGGAGCAGTAGAACTGGCTGCTGACGCCACGAAGCGCTCCTTATGAGTTCGGGAACGATAAAAGAACTTTTTATTATCCGGCGGCGAGAGAAGCGAAGTCAAGAAACGCAGCTGGCCAGTGATCCTAGCATCAGCGATCAGTTGCCAGCTGAAGGTACTCTGCGAACCAATCGAGAACATTCCACGGAACGCCGCGCCGCGGTGGCTGTACTTGGACTTCTCCTCCGCGGTCAGTTCCGCAAATGTTTTCCTGATCTGCGGAAAATAAAACAGTGGATCGTAGCCGAAGCCATTCGTCCCGCGCGGAGCATCGAGAATAATTCCTTCTGCCGTTCCGCGAAACGTGGCCAGCGTTTTGCCATCGCGCGCCGCCGCCAGCACGCATACGAATCTCCCCGTTCGCTGTTCCGATGGAACGCTCTTCAGTTCGCGCAGCACGCGCGCATTGTTGGCCTCATCATCGGTGTTTGACTCAGCCTCATTCGGGCTTTGTCGGCGGCGTAGCGGGCAGAGTGCACGCCCGGCGCTCCATGCAAGCGCATCGACCTCCAAACCGGAATCGTCAGCGACAACAATCTCTCCCGGAGCGTAGCGGCTGTACGCTTCGGCCTTCTTGCGGGCGTTGGCCTCGAACGTGAGGCCGTCCTCGACAACGGTGGGCAGGGAAGAGAAGTCAGGGATGCCGGCGATCTCGACTCCGTGTCGCAGTGCCGCGCCGGCAAAGTCGCGCAGCTTGCCAGAATTCGAGGTAGCGATCAGAATTCTTCGCATCACGAGTTCAAGGGAGCGCCATTTCGCGTAGCGCCGCCGTCCCGGCGGCTGTGGTGCTGGCGTCCCGCGCCCACCGCCGGCACGATACCGGCGCCTCCCACAAAAATAACCGCAAGCAGCGAGATCCAGCCTCCCACCGTGCGGTCCCAAGTCCGCACAAAGCTGATCTGCACGCGATTCGCTCCCGCTTCCACCGGAACCAGCATCTGTCCCGTGCCCTCGCGCGTTCCTGCCTGACGTCCGTCCATTCACCTCCACGCGCCACGCCGGATAATTGAACAGATGCAAAACAAGATTGTCCGGCGCCGACATCTCCGCAGTGAACAGCTTTTCGCTCGGCGCCCCACTCCGAAACCCGAATCGCAGCATGAGCCGGCCCCTCGACCGTCACCCGGCGGGCTTTTTGTCCACCGCCGAAGCATCGGCTCCCACCGGCGTGTATTCGTCGGTGCCCTCATAGCCCACGCCGGTCGCCATGTTGTCCTGCATTTCGCGCAGGTCGGCTGCGTTATCCCACCACGGCGGCTGAAAGTGCTGCCATACCAAACCGAGCACGCACAGCATCGCCAGATAGATTGCCACGCGCGCCGACCATCGGCGCACCCCCAGCACGATGAGCAAAGTAAATGGAATGCCCAGGCACAGCAGCCAGCGCCAGGGAAACTGCATGAAACGCAGCTTGGGCAGGATATTCCACAGCAGGACTGGTGATCGGCAGCATCAGCACCGCGCACGCAGCGCGCCCAAGCTCAGCAGCGCATCGCCAAGACTTCGCGGTTGCGGCTGCGCCAACTTCGCGCGGCCCACGCCGCCGCAATCGTCAACAGATCTCCGCGACCGCAATCCACGAAATGACGCGATTGAAGAGCATCGTGATCCGCGTCGGCGGTGTGGACGAACAAAAAATTATCCAGCGGACGCGATCCAGGGAAACCGCCTCGCAATGTTGACCCACTTCTGTTCGTAAACCGCGGGCAACAAATAAAAGGCGGCCAGCGCCGCGCCCAACAGCACAGCCGCAGTCCGACCAGCAGAATCCGCGGCGATCGCCGCTGCCAGGCGATCACGATCATCAGCAACGCCAGCGAATAGTGGATCATCACCGCCGCCGGCGCATTCACCAGCCAGGCGCAGCCGCCAGCACCAGCGCCAGAAAGACCGTTACGCGCGCGGCCCTCTTCGTCCGCCCGCAACAACAGCAACAACAGCAGTGGCAGCAAGCAACTGGCCAGCAATTCGGCGAACGCGCTCCGCCAATAAACAATCACCAGATGATAAGGATTCACCGCATACAACACGGCCGCGAAAGTTGCGTCGCGCGCGTCAAGCCACTGCCGCGCCAGCAGAAACATAGACGTGCCGCCGCCACCAGCACAAGCCATATGTAGATGTCGGAAACCAGCACCCAGGGAAAAATCGCGCTGAGCGCCGCTCCCAGAGTCCACGAGGCCGGAGGATAGAAGATGAATCGCGGCTCGCCATAAGCCGAAGTGCGCCAGCGCCGCCCAGCGCGGATAAACGATCCCGTGCTTCCATTGCGAGAGAACCTCCAGCCACGAGTAAAGATGAAATTCCACATCGTGCCCGAAGGGGTTCCGAAAAAAAGAATGGGAATCTCAACTGCGAATGCCGCCGCAGCGATCGAGAGCAGCGGCGTCCAGGCCAGGCTGCTGCGGCTGGCACACGTTGGCCGCGGCTGCCGACGGATGCCACCTGTCCGCCTGACCGGATTTTATGGTTCGTCGCCAGCTTCACTTACCAGCCTCGGCGCCGAGCATGTCCGTATCAGTCGGTGTACATGTTCGCACAAGGGCTGAAAACAGCGCACCGTATCGGCGACTGCAACGCCATTTCGATTTAACCCAGATTTAACATTCCTGAAACCGCCGCGCAATAATGATCAGCTACCGTCTCGCATTGGGGTGGAACAGACCACGGAGAGTTGAAGAGCCCGGTCAGAGACGGGGCTCGGGTTCTTCATCCTCCGGAAACACTCCGCCGCAGGCCTCTCGCACACTCCGTACTCTCGCTGCCGCTCGTTATTCCTGCCTCGGCGCCAATCCCGAAAGTCTGCCAGTCAACTGCCGCGAGAGGCTGCATGCGAAAATAGTTAAAGAAATGGTTGAAGGTATGAAGAGGCATGGAAAACAAGGCTAGAAGAAGCGACAGGCAGGAAATAAGACTTGAGGACTATGTGTGACGCTCTCGCCAGAGCGCTGGCGGCGAAGTTCCGCAAGAAAGTCATCCTGCTTGCAGCGTCGGCGCCTTGTCGCAGCAATTCGAGCAAAGGATCTTCCATCTCTTCCGCCGCCGGCTCATCCGCGCGGTCCCCGGCTCCTGCCCGCGCTCAAATTGGCTCAAGTCCGCGATCAAGGCACGCGGAGAAACACTCAATTCCAGCATCGATTCCGGGCAGCTGCGGAGAAAGCTGATCAGATTGCCCACTTCGGCCCGCTGTTCCGGCGTGCGCGAAGGGAACTCCACTCCCATGCCGTGGCCCGGATGCGTGACCCGCACCATGCCTTCGGTGTGCACGGCCATCTCCTGGCCTCGCAGGCAAAGGTCAACCAGAGCATGTTCCGGAAACGGGCGAATCGGTTTCCACATAGCAACCGCCCAGACTCAAATCGGTGAGCTTGCAGTGGGGAACGGTTTCCTCCGGTCCTGCGCGTTCGGGTGCCGCCGCAGCCTGCAACCAGTCCTTAAGCTGCGGCCTTAACTGACTCGTCCAGATCCAGAAAATGCACTCCAGTCTGACCGTTCGGCTTCGCCCACGCCACTTGCCCGTGAGCGTGGACTTCAAGGCTCCGTCGGGCAACTGAAAGCGGAAATTCAGCAGCGCCCCTGGAACCTGAGGTTCGGCAGTGAGAACGTCCATACCAGTCTCGCTCAGGTCGAGAAGAATTCCCTCGATTTTGCGCGTATCGGGCAACGTGAGTTCCACCGGAGCCTGCACCGGAACCCGGTAAGCGCGGCGGCGTTCCCGATTCAGCAAGGCGGCCACGGCACGCAAGCCGGCCTTGGCGTTGTCATCGGAGAGTGGCTTGTACAGCACGAAATGCGCGCCGCTGCTGAGAATTTCGCGCGTCCTGGCGCGGTTCCGCCAACCAAGGCCACGGTGACGGGCGCGCTTCCCGAATTCAGCTCTGCGAGCCTCTTCGAGCAGCTCGGTCGCCGAACTCCGGGTCTTCGAAATCGACGATCGAGTGCGTCGAATCTCTGCTGCCGAAGACGGTCGACCGCCGTCGGCGAGATCGCTGAAGCGCTCCACCGCGATCCCGGAGGCCGGCAGACCCGGCCCAGGACCTCGGCAAGCGCAATCGTCAGTGGAAACCAGCAATGCCAGAAAAGTCATAACCAGATTGATCCCGCCTAAACCAGGGCGAGATCACAGCCGAATTATGGCCAACGAGGCGCCGTCGGCCGGGCTGCTTTGGACGCGGCTGCACCCGAACCAGATGCACCCGCCTTGCGCCGCCATGCCGTCAGAACGGGTGCGTCGTCCACTTCCATCAATACCGCGTTGTCTTCGTCGTCATTCTCGGCGAGCAAGGGAGCCACTTCACGCAGCTTCTCCGCCGCTTGCTGGAGCATCTCAATTTGCTTTCCCAGTTGGGCGTACTTGGTCTGCTTCTGCCGCAACACCTCATGAATATCTTTCATACGACCCCCTGTGGCGAATGTATGGAGGACGGGCTGGCGGGGTCAACGGTAATCCCGGCTTGCGGGTTACTGCGGTAATCGTGCCGGGAGAAGTCTTCGGCCTTCCCCAGACTCGAAAACGTTCCAGGGCTCCTTATTTGGTCTTAATTGCTGGTTTTGCCGGCGAGGACGAAGGGTGCTGTACAGTCGCCCGCGGTGTGGAATCTGGGCCGATCAGCTCTCTGAGACGGTGCGAGAGATTGGTCGCCAGCGATCGATAAAAGCGCGAGGCCAAGTGGGGAAACAGCTCAAATAAGTTCTCCAGCGTGGGACGGTCGAGGTGATAAGCCTCAACGTCTTCTTCGGCAACTACTCGGGTGCTCGCCGCCGTGTCTTCAAGGAAAGACATTTCTCCGCAAATCTCGCCCGGTGCAATGGTCGTTTCTCTAGCTTGTAAAGGAATTTGCACTCGCGCCTTTCCTTTAACCAAGAGATAAACGCCCTTCGACCGCCTGCCCTTTTCAACCAGCACTTCACCCTTCTTGAAATGGACGCGGACGGCCTTGTCCGCAACCAGGACCCAGTCGTTGGTCGTGAGATGTACTAATCCGTATTTTGACGATTGCAGTACAGACATTTCCTGTCCGATAACCTTCGACATGGTGCGCGCGACCCGATTTCCGGAGAGACTCTCCCGTCAGTGACAGAGACCACGTGACCGAAAGCACGGGGCACATTCAGACTAGCAGAAAAGCCAGCGAGCATGACCAATCCCCGCACCCGCATCGCACCCTGTGGGACGAGCTTTTGGAATGGTGCGCCCCGAGAGATTCGAATTCGCCACCTTCAGGTTGATCCAATGTTTGCCGCCGTCATGTTTTCGTCAAGCATTCATACCCTAGGAGCCGCATTGGATTGGCTCCCAGAGAACCCGAGGAGTGGCCGTTGAGTCGAGATGCGAATGTAAGGAGAGAGGTAGATCTGTATGGAAATACTTTTTGTAGGCTGCAATCCAATCGGTAGCGATGTCGCGCTGAGCGGTGGACAAATCCAGCTTACCGGCGCAGACCAACTGGTGGAGCTGTTCTTCCAGAGCGTTCTTGACGTACGCATTCCACGTCCGGGAGGTATAGGGCTCCGGCCATAGATTGCGGATGTCTTCTACACCACCCAATCCCGGCGCAATCAGATAGTCGATCTCATAGTCGCTTGCGCGCGGGTTCACGATTCCATACTTCTGAAAGACCTCGTGACGCAGCGACGTTGATACCTCTCCCGCCACTTCCTCATGAACCATCGAACAAACGTCCGTGGTCGTAACTCTCCGCGTCGCCCCTGGTGTAAGACTGCGGTCTGGGAGCGAGCCGCGCTCGAATGCGGCAACGATTGAGTTTGGTCCGCGCATTGTGGAACGGTGGACCAGGGTGCCGCCAACCACCCCGGCAATGAGAACGGCCGCACCTGCCAACACCGCAGCGCGCGTCGCCGAGGTGAAGTGGATTAACCACCGCGACGAATTAGATTTACCTTCAGACGCTATTTCGGCTAATTGCGCTCTCAACAACGCGCGCGGGCCTGCGATGGGGGGCAATTGGGGGTTGAGAGTCTGTCGGTGACCTCGCGCGAAATCGGCAATGGTCCCTTCGATTTCTGCCATGCGAGCGCGGCAGGTCCAGCACTCAGCGAGGTGGGCGCGAATCTGATCGGCCCGGCGGGTCGAGAGTTCACCGTCTGCCGCCAGAAGCATTTCTTGGTCCGACAGGTGAAGGTCCTTGCTCTGCATAGCTCTATCTCCCGTCCGCACGGATCAACCGTGCCAGTGATCGCGTCAGCGATAGCGATACCGCTCCCACAGACATTCCGAATACGGCTGCTATTTCCCGGTAACGGAGGCCTTCCGCACGCAACCGGAGGCAACCCTGATCCAATTCAGGCAGAGCGCGAACAACAGCCAGCAGCCGGTGGCGCCTTTGAGCCGACGACAACTGTTCTTCAGGATCAGGTGATGGGTCAAACTGCGCTTCAGCAATCGTCCAGTCCGAGATCGTGCTGGCGTGCAATCTTTGGTTCGCGTAAAGCTGTTTCAAGGCGAGATTATGCGTAACGCGGAAGATCCAGCCGCGAAGATTTTTCCGGGATCTGCGCAATTGGAGATGCCGGAAGAGGGACAGGAACACTTCCTGGATGACTTCCTCCGCCTCATGCACGGGAACGCCAAACGAGAGTGCATACCGGAGAAGCGGGTCGCGAAACTGCTCAAAGAGCTCCATGACCTTGCCCTCGATCTCCGAGGGCTCCTTCGAAAGCGCCTCGTCAGCGACAGTTAGCAAACGTAGCCCGTTAATCGAATCCGTCGGAGGCATTTACTTGGGTCCCTAGAGTGTATATTCCATTTCCCCTTCTCCTGTTCAAAGTTTTTGACGCCAATTCCTTGAACCCAGGAGGATTGATCTTTCCACAGGGCCCGTTGGTAGCGATTACCAAAGTGCTGGTCTTGCAGATTAAATGCTGAACAAAATGTCCGCGAATGGAATATTCAAGTGTCGGGGGATTTTTGGTCCCGCCCCATCCATTCGACCGATTTGTGTAGCGCCATTCCGCGCACAGCAAGTGGCGAGTCGCAGGGTGTGAAGGAAAATACGAGATAATGTCCCCGAAACCCATCCGGAAGACCCTTATTCGAGTTCTCCCGCTCTTCCTCGCGGCCAGCTCGGCAGCTCAAGTCAATACAGGCGAGCTTCGACTGAAGGTGACTGATCCATCGGGATCGGGCGTGAAGACATCGGTTCAGATCGTCTGTGAGGCCAATCAGTATCGAAATATCCTGGCCACAACAGACCAAGGCAATTTAGATGTGCAACGATTGCCTTACGGAATCTATCAACTTCAGATCAGGCAACCGGGATTTGCGGACGCGGCGGAATCGGTTCTAATTCGTTCGTCGATCCCCCTCGATTACGCCATTCATCTCAAGCTGGCGTCGGTAAACGAGTCGGTCACGGTGAACGCGGCGGCAACACTGATAGACCCTGATCAACCTGGCTCGGTGAGCCAGATTGGCACAGCCGAGATCCAGAACCGGCTCAGCTCGCTTCCCGGGCGCTCCATGCAGGACCTGGTTAACTCGCAGCCGGGCTGGCTGTATGAAGGAAATGCAGTGCTGCATCCTCGTGAGTCTGAATACCAAACCCAATTTGTAGTGGACGGCATCCCTCTGACGGATAACCGCTCTCCCAGTTTCGGCCCCGAGATTGAGGCCGATGATGTGGAATCGGTCGCCATTTACACTGCGGGCATCCCGGCGGAATATGGCCGCAAGATGGGCGGCGTGGTTGAAGTGAACACCCTTCAGGACGTGCAACCGGGCTTCCACGGGCAGGTGGTTCTATCCGGTGGCAGCTTTGATTCAGCGGGCGCATTCGCCAGGGGACAGTATTCCTGGGGCAAGAATACTTTCGGCGCCAGCGCCAGCGGCAGCATGACGGACCACTATCTGAACCCGGTGGTTCCCCAAAACTATTCGAACACCGGCACTTTAAGCGATTTCTCCACTCGCTATGGACGCGATCTTTCGCCAAAGGATCGCCTGAATCTGAGCGTGCGGCATGAAATTTCGCGTTACGATCTTCCCAACGAACTTGTACAGCAGGCGGCCGGCCAGCGCCAAACCGCGGATAACATTGAGACGATGGGAACGGTGTCGTACGAACACACGTTTTCCTCGAATGTAGTGGCTGATTTGCGAGGCATGGTGCGCGACAACGCCAATGATTTCAATTCGAACCCGCAATCCACGCCGGTGCAGGTCTTTCAGCACAATTCGTTCCGAGAGGGATACTTCAAGGGATCAGTCACCGTCGATCATGGCAAGCACGAATTCAAAGCCGGAGTCGAATCGGACAACACGAATATAAACGAGAATTTTAGCTACATCATTACCGATCCCACACAATTCGATGACGGCACGCCCCTCACCTTCCACTTTCAGCAAAGCCGTCCCGACCTTGAGCAGTCGGCATTTGTGCAGGATTTGATCCGGCTGGGCAATTGGACGATCAGCGCCGGACTGCGCTGGGATCACTATCAGCTCTTGTTGAACCGCCAAGCGGTTGATCCGCGCGTTGCCATTTCGCGGGCCTTCCCTTCAGCCGGTGTGGTGGTTCATTTCGCTTACGACCGGGTGTTCACGACCCCGATATTCGAGAATATTCTGTTGTCGAGTTCCACTGCGGTTGATGCTCTGAGTCCCGATTTTCTCCGCCTGCCCGTGCAGCCTTCGGAAGGAAATTATTACGAGGCCGGCCTGACCAAGTCGCTATTCGGAAGGCTGCGCGTGGATACCAACTATTTCCGGCGGCTGGTGAACAATTTTCACGATGACGATCAGATCGCCAACACAACCATCAGCTTTCCTATTGCCTTCCGCAACGCGGTCATCTACGGCGCGGAAATGAAGATCGAAATGCTCGAGTGGCGCCGCTTCTCGGGCTACGCCAGCTATTCCTACACCGTTGGCAACGATTGGTTTCCGGTTACCGGAGGCCTTTTTCTAGGGGACGACGCCAGCGCCGCGGAAACTCAAACCCGCGGACATCTGCCCATCGGCTCCGACCAGCGCAACACGCTTCGCGGACGCGTGCGCTATCAGATCACTCCGCGCTTCTGGTTTGCAGGCGGGATTCAGTTCGACAGCGGGCTTCCTTTTGAGTTCCAATGCGATCCTAGTCTGACCATTCAACAATGCGTCTACGGGCCGGGGGGAGTTGCCCAGACCTATGGACAGGATGTGGTAAATCGCATCAATTTCGCGCGCGGCAGAATCTACCCAGCAACGCAATTCAACGCTTCGGCCGGCGCAGAGATATACAAGTCAGATCGTATGAGAATGCAGCTTCAGGCCGACGGACAAAATCTCAACAACATTTTGAATGTCGTCTCCTTCGGCGGCCTTTTCTCTGGCAACGCCATTGGGCCTTCGCGCAGCTTCAGCCTGCGCCTTGCAACCATCTTTTAAAAGTATTCAAGGACAAAAGCCAAGGCGAGGTGCCGTAAGTGATTGAAAGGATGGTGCGCCCTGAGAGATTCGAACTCCCGACCTTCTGGTTCGTAGCCAGACGCTCTATCCAGCTGAGCTAAGGGCGCAGGTTTTGATTTGGCGGGAAAACTTCTCACGAATTATAGCGGAAGTTGCCGCTGGCTGCGAACGTGGCCCCGGCCTTGCGGCAGAGATCAGTGCAAATCACGGTGTCCTCGATCATCACTGCACGTGCCACTATCCTTGTAAGGTCTTCCCCTTACAATCTTAGAGGCGACGCGGAAATTTCGCACACATGTTCCTTTCCACACCCGGTTCGGCCCCTTTGTTGCGCACATCACACCGAAGTAAATCTTTCCCGGCCCTGAGCAATTCCTACAAAGCCCGGCATCCACGCGGCCTGTCTTTTGAGTGGTTTACGTACGGCACGCCAGGTGCTTATGAAATAGCAGACGAAGTGGCGCGCAACGGGGCGTCCCAAAAAGAACTTCGGCCAGAGGTTTTCTTGGGCGCCCCTTTGCATTTAGTTTTACGCACCGACCTCCCCCACCCCCCTTACGCTATCTCCAACGTCAAAGGCTCCCGCACATCCACTCCAGCCTGTCGCAAGAGTCTGGCCACGCTATCGGCCTTCAGGCGCGAAGCGTCAAACTCCACCCGCACCGTTCGCTCCTCTTCGTTAAATTGAACCCGCCGTATTCCATACACCTCACGCATGCCGTCAATGGCCCGCAATTCGTTCTCGCCGGGCACGGCGCCATAGCGAAATACAACGTCGAGATAAGTCATGGGATAATCCTTAGCAGCGATGAATGGAAACGCCGGGGCTGTCTGCCCGGCTGAATCCAATATAGAGCATCGTCCATCGAAGACGTAGCCGAGAGTGCATTTTGTGGCGTCCAGCGACGTGTGCGGTGACGTGGAAGAGCGGCGCTTCAGCAGCGCCGCGTAAAGCATACAAAATTAATATGGGCTTTAGCCCTGCCTGAATGTCCACAAAACCGTCCAATCCATCTCCCTCATTCGAACGTGACCCAGTCTGCGGAATGGATGTAAATCCCGCGACGGCCAAACATGTCTATAAGCTTCGCGGGAAGAACTACTACTTCTGCTGCGCGTCCTGCCTGGAAAAGTTCAAAGCCGATCCTGAGAAATATCTCAGCGCCACTCCACCCGCACGCGGGTCTGGTTTGGTCATGCTCGGCGCCCCGGCGCCGACCTCAGCCTCTGCTCACTCTCACCAGTCCCCGCCGCGGGCTTCGACCAACCGCCCAGCTTACGTCTGCCCCATGTGCTCCGAAGTCCGCGAGAACCAGCCGGGCGCTTGCCCGTCCTGTGGAATGGCTCTGGAATCGGAACTCCCCATCCCGCCTTCTACGCGCACCGACTACACCTGCCCCATGCATCCCGAGATCGTGCGGCCGGGGCCCGGCTCGTGTCCGATCTGCGGCATGGCCCTCGAGCCCCGCACGGTCACGGCCACTGCCGAAGAAAATCCTGAGCTGCGAGACATGAGCCGCCGCTTTTGGGCGAGCCTCGCGCTCACCGCGCCGCTGATGGCGATCGCTATGGTCGCAATGTTCGGGGAGATGCCGCTGCACCGCCCTATGCCCAGCGCGGTGTTGCCCTGGCTCGAACTTGTTCTGGCTACACCCGTGGTGCTCTGGGGCGGATGGCCTTTTTTTCAGCGCTTCTCGACTTCGCTCGTCAATCACAGTCCGAACATGTTCACGCTGATCGGGATGGGAACCGGCGTCGCCTACGGATTCAGCGTCGTCGCCACGCTCGCGCCACAAATCTTTCCCAAGTCGCTGCGTGGTATGGGAGGCTATCCCGACGTTTACTTCGAAGCAGCAGCCGCCATTACGACTCTGGTCTTGCTCGGCCAGGTCATGGAGTTGCGCGCCCGCAGCCGCACCAGCGCTGCCATTCGAGCCTTGCTCGATCTCAGCCCCCGAACCGCGCGTTTACTCAACACCGACGGCAGTGAAAAAGACATTCCGCTCGACCAGGTAAATCCGGGCGACCGTCTGCGCGTGCGCCCGGGCGAGAAAATCCCCGTCGACGGCGTTCTACTCGAAGGCCGCAGCGCAATCGACGAGTCGATGATCACCGGCGAATCCATGCCGGTCGAGAAATCGCTGGACAACGACAGCAAAGTCATCGGCGCGACCATCAACGGAACCGGATCGTTCATCATGCGAGCCGAGCGCGTGGGCCGCGAAACTCTGCTGGCTCGCATCGTGCAACTCGTAAGTCAGGCGCAGCGCAGCCGTGCTCCCATCCAAAGGCTAGCCGACCGTGTAGCGAAATGGTTCGTTCCCCTCGTGGTGGCAATCGCAGCGATCACCTTCGTCGCATGGTTCTTTCTGGGCCCGCGACCAAGCCTCGCGCACGCGCTGGTGAACGCCGTCGCAGTGCTCATCATCGCGTGCCCCTGCGCGTTAGGTCTCGCAACCCCAATGGCGATCATGGTCGGAGTGGGTCGCGGCGCGCGCGCCGGAGTGCTTATTAAAAATGCCGAGGCACTGGAGACCCTGGAGAAAATAGACACGCTCGTCGTCGACAAAACCGGGACGCTCACCGAAGGCAGGCCGGAAGTCGTAAGCTACACCGGAGCGCTGGCAGAGGAACCCGAACTGCTGCGCCTAGCCGCCAGCCTTGAGCGTGCCAGCGAACATCCTTTGGCAGCGGCGGTCGTGAATGCCGCAGTCCACCGCGGCTTGAAGCTTTCTCAGCCCGAGGAGATCACTTCGGTTACCGGCAGGGGCATTCTCGGCGTCGTCAACGGACGGAAGGTCGCCGTCGGCAATCCGGCTCTAATGGTTGACGTAGGGGCTTTGCAGAAGACCGTCATCCCGGCGTTGATTCAACCGGGCGGCACGGTTCTGTGCGTGGCCGTTGACGGTAAGTATGTCGGAAATCTTGGCGTGGCAGATCGACTAAAGGAATCTACGCCCGCGGCTCTTCGCGATCTCAAAGCTCAGGGCGTCCGCATCGTGATGCTCACCGGCGATAACCGCATCGTCGCGGCGGCACTTGCCAAAACATTGGGGATCGAAGAATTCGAAGCCGAAGTTTTGCCCGAAAAGAAGTTGGAGATCGTCCGCAAGCTGCAAGGGCAGGGAAGAGTGGTCGCGATGGCGGGCGATGGCGTCAACGACGCCCCGGCGCTGGCGCAGGCTGACGTCGGCATCGCCATGGGCACCGGCACCGACGTCGCCATGGAAAGCGGCAGCATTACGCTGGTAAAGGGCGACCTCACCGGCATCTTGCGCGCTCGCAAGCTAAGTCAGGCCACCATGCGCAACATCCGGCAGAATCTTTTCTTCGCCTTCGTCTACAACGCCATCGGCGTGCCCATCGCGGCCGGAGTGCTGTATCCGTTCTTCGGTCTTCTGCTAAGCCCCATCTTCGCCGCCGCAGCCATGAGCTTCAGTTCAGTCTCCGTAATCACAAACGCCTTGCGCCTGCGAAATGTGAAGCTGTAGGATTCCGCAGCGCCGCGAATTGTTAATTGATGATCGTTGATTGATGATTGTTGATTGATGATCGTTGCCGGATGATCAAGACCATGGGGCTCTCAATCACCAATCAGAAATCAACAAATCATCAATTGCCCTACAGCTTCCCCAGGAAATCAATCACCTCGGGCTCGGTCCAATCCACCGCCCCGATAAACTTCCGCCGCACGATGCCTTTGCGGTCGACTATGTAGGTCTCAGGAAACTTGAACGTCCCGTACAGACCACTGCTTCTTTGGTCCGGATCCCGCACCGACAGCAGATTCACATTGTGATCCTTCAGGAACTGACGGTAGTTGCCTTCGTCAGCGTCGATGCTGACCGCGAGCACAGTAACCCCTTTCGCCTTCATGCGCTGCTGCATCTGCATCAGCGACGGCAATTCTTCCACGCATGGAGGGCACCAAGTCGCCCAGAAATTCAGCACCACCACCTGCCCTTTGAGCTGGCTCAGCGTGACTGTGCGATCAGAGTCGCGCACCGTGAAATCCGGGGCGACCGCGCCGATCCGCGATGGACGACTCCCGCTGTAGCAGCCGAAAAGCCCCACCAGAACAACCGCCGCGGTAATAACGCCGGCATAACGAAGTATACGTTTCACCCAGCTATAATAATAGATACGACGCGTCGCGGCGAAACCAACAACCAATGCCGTGAGTCCTCAGCAGACCACACCGTTTCTCATGCACTATCGTTTCATTACATCCACTCCGCTGAATATCTTTCGCGGCAGCGGAACCTTCGCCGGTATCAGCACCCTCGCACAATTCCTCAGACTTTCCGGCGAAACCGTGGACATGGTCACGCCCACTCTAAAATTCCCCGTCTACACCTTGGAACGCCTGGTTTTCAACGAAACGCTTCGCCTCCGCCGTCCAGCTCCAAGCACCGTAACCGTCGGCTTCGACATGGATGGCTACGCTCTAACCGGCACGCGCCAGGGATTCCACATCGCATCCATCAAAGGTGTGATCGCCGACGAAATGCGCTTCGAAGCCGGACTGACCAGAGCCACGATGCGTATTCAGGCGGCATGTGAGAAACATCACGTCCAGCGCGCCGACGCCGTGTTTGCGACCAGCCGCTACTCCGCCGGGCGAATCCAGCATCTCTATGCAATCTGCAACAGCCCCATATCGTTCCCGAACCAATCGACCTCGCTGCCTGGCACAGATTACTCGAACGAAATCCAGCTCAGCTCGTTGACCGAAAATTTATTGTGCTCTCGGTTTGCCGCTTCTATCCCCGAAAGCGCCTGAACACTCTGCTCGGAGCCGCAGACCGCCTGCGCTCCAAAATACCGGGATTGGAAGTTCGCATCGTCGGCGACGGCCCGGAAGCGCATCGCCTCAAATCGCTCTGGCGCGCGAAAGGCCTGCAGGAAACGGTACGCTGGCTTGGAAACATCTCACGCGATGAACTCGCCGCTGAATATAACCGCTGCCACGTTTTCTGTCTGCCCAGTGTCCAGGAGGCATTTGGGATTGTTTTCCTCGAAGCCATGGCCAGCGGCAAGCCTATAGTCGCCGCCCGCGCCGGCGCCGCACCCGAGGTGGCGGCGCACGGCATCCTCGCCCAGCCGGACAGCGAAGAATCTCTGGCAGAAGCAATCGAGCGTCTCCACGCAAATCCAGCGTTGCGCACAGATCTATCCGCAAAAGGCGCCCACTTCGTCGAACAGTTCGACGCTCCTCTGGTCGCCCGCTCGTTTCTGCAGGAGGTAGAATTCGCGCAAGCAGCCGCATTCCGAACCCAGTAATATATTGAAGGGCGTTCCCAGCCAACCGCATGGTCTATCTAACGCGCAAAGCCGAATTTTCTGCATCGCACCTCTACCACAACCCGAACTTCACTCCGGAGGAGAACCGCCGCGTCTTCGGCAAGTGCAATAACCCGCATGGTCACGGCCACAACTACACGCTCGAAGTCACTGTGAAGGGAGAAGTCGATCCGCGTTCCGGTTTCGTCGTCGACCTCAAACAACTCAAAGAGGTCATGCACCGCGAAGTGCTCGATGCCATGGACCACCGCTTCCTCAACAAGGAAGTTCCAGAATTCCTCCACCAAATCCCCACCACAGAAAACATAGCGATAGCCATCTGGCAGCGGCTAGTAACGAAGTTGGACCGCGCCAAACTGCACCGGGTGCGGCTTTACGAAACCCCAGACCTGTTTGTAGATTTCTACGGAGAAGCATGAGGGAAGAAAGGGTTTACCCTGTGCGACCCCGTGTCCCGTGTGGTAAGGATTTCAATTTGAAGTGTCCGTCTCCAATGAGATTCAGCAGATGAAAGCCCATCTCTCACGCCGCTATTTGTTCTCCGCCTCACACCGCCTGCACAGTGAAGCCATGTCTGATGAAGAGAATCAATCCACCTACGGTAAATGCAACAATCCCTTCGGCCACGGCCACAACTACATCATCGAAGTGACCGTCAGCGGCCAGGTCGACAAGCAGACCGGAATGGTGTGCAACCTCACCGATCTCGATGGCTTCATCGAAAGTGACGTCCTTCACCGCTACGGTCACGAGAACCTAAATACCTTGCAGGAATTCGCCCAGGAAGTGCCCACCACCGAAAACCTCTGCATTCGGATCTACGAAATAGTGAAGCGCGGCTTCCACAAAGCGCATCTTGAAAGGGTACGGTTAGAAGAAACCATGATGAATTCGTTCGAATACGCAGGCGATTCTCAAATTCAGATACCGAAACGCTAATGACATGACCACCATGAAAACCCACCGAACCCTCAACCCTCACCAGCGCCAGCTTCGAAGATCTCGTCCAGGAAATGCTCGTCCGCCTCGGCGAAGACCCGCAACGCGAAGGTCTTCAGCAGACTCCGCAGCGGGTTCGCAAGTCCCTGCAATTTCTCACCCGCGGCTACACCGAAGATCCCGAGGCTTTGCTCAAGGGCGCGCTCTTCACCGTCGGCTACGACGAGATGGTGATCGTCAAAGATATCGAGATGTTCAGCCTCTGCGAGCACCATCTGCTTCCGTTTTTCGGCAAGGTGCACGTAGCCTACATCCCCAACGGAAAAGTAATCGGCCTCAGCAAAGTCCCGAGGCTGGTCGAACTCTTCTCCCGCCGCCTGCAGATTCAGGAACGGCTCACCACGCAGATTGCTGAAACCATTCAGAAAGTAATCGAACCGCAAGGCGTAGGCGTAGTTATTGAGGCCCGCCATCTCTGCATGATGATGCGCGGCGTGGAAAAGCAACATTCCGCCGCCGTGACTTCCTCCATGCTAGGCTCTTTCCGCAACGAGGAAGAAACACGCTCGGAATTCCTCTCCCTAATCCGCCAGCGCCCCAACGGAATCTAGATGGTGTAAAGCGGGCGCCCTCGCCCGCTGCTTTTGACTTTGCCTTTGACCTCCGCCCCGAAACCAAGATTGAGCGGGTGCGAAGCAGTCGTGAATGCAATCCTGCTGCCGTCAAACGTGACGGTGGAAATGCTGTAAATTCTGCCAG
This sequence comes from uncultured Acidobacteriaceae bacterium, assembly GCA_963841125.1. GTDB lineage: Bacteria > Acidobacteriota > Terriglobia > Terriglobales > Acidobacteriaceae > Sulfotelmatobacter. Next base: position 311,185 of record CAWJBH010000007.1, on the reverse strand, counting down.
CACCGGCCTTCGATAAGAGTGAGGGTTTACCCTGTGCGACCCCGTGCTTGGCCCCCGTGTTAAAGAATTCAGGCGACCGTCACAAACCGCGGTTGTGCGCAATTCAAAGTCTGATTAGAATTGCGTCCGAACCGAACTCCCCTGGAGGATATCGCATGAGCAAAGTACCGCGTAGCGGGATTAGTAACCCCCAGAATCTCGTCCCAAAAAGTAAGAGGGCACAAAAGTATGCCGCTTCTTTGAAATCGCTCGTCGTGGGTCCGCCTTGTCCGATGCTTTTGACCTTGGGCTTTCGCAGTCTGGCCAACACTACGGCCAGCTAGTCGTGTATTGACCTTGTGTCAGGCCTCGTCCCCCGCAGTCGCGTCCTAGCGTGGGTTGAACTCGCTGTGGCGTTGTCTGGGACGGACACCCCTGTCCGTCCCTTTGACTCTCCCAACGGTGCGCCTCACCCTACCGCATACGGATACCGCAACTTTCGCTCCCCGAAGACCTTCACCAGCAGCGCACCAGAAATAAATCCGCCCACGTGCGCCCAGAAAGCCACTCCGCCCATATTCTGCCGCTGCACCGCCAACGCAGTCGCAGTCCCGCTAAGAAAATTCAATACAAACCAGTAGCCCAAAATAATCCATGCCGGCACCCACACCACGAAAACAAAAAACCAGGTCAGCACCCGCGCCCGCGGATACAGAACAAAATAAGCCCCCAGCACACCCGCGATCGCTCCGCTCGCTCCCAGCGCAGGCGCGGTGGAGTGCGGATTCATCACCATATGCGTGCTCATCGCTAGCACTCCTGTGAGCAGGTAAAACACGAGATACTTGAAGTGCCCCAGATAATCCTCAACATTGTCCCCAAAAATATAGAGAAACCACATGTTGCCGATCACGTGCATCCACGACCCGTGCAAGAACAGCGACGTGAGGAAGGGAAGCAAGACTGCTAACAACGAATACTTGGGGGAGCCCGACAAAAATAGCGCCACGTGCGACGGCACCACCCCGAACTGGCGAACCAATAGTTCCAGGCTCTTCGGATCGAGCGTCCACTCCAGGAAGAAAATAACCAGATTCATCCCGATCAAGAAATAGTTCACCATGGGAGTGCTGTACCGAGGCTGGTCGTCGCGAATAGGAAGCATAAGAAATCTGGTAACTTAGTAGTCGGGTAATTGAGCGCTTGAGTAATTGGGCGATTGAAGATTCCAAAGCTGCGGCACGCCTCAATCACCCGACGACCCAATCACTCAATCGCTAAATTCCTCGCTACCAAACTATCAAATTCCCCCATGAATGGCGTCATCATCATCGATAAGCCCGCCGGTTGGACCTCGCATGACGTGGTTAATCGTATGCGCCGCATTCTCGGGCAGCGCTCCATCGGCCATCTCGGCACACTCGATCCCCTCGCCACTGGAGTCCTCCCACTGGTCACCGGCAGTCTAACCCGCCTGGCGCAGTTCTACACAGCCTCCGACAAATCCTACGAAGGAGTGATCCGCTTCGGCTTTGCCACCGACACCTACGACGCCGATGGCGAGCCCGTCGGCGAGCCAAACTTGATTACTCCTGGCATCGAGCAGCTCCAGCAACTTGCGTGCCGTTTTCAGGGCGTGATCGAGCAGGTCCCGCCACCGTTCTCGGCCAAGAAGATCCACGGAGTCCCCGCCTACAAACTCGCCAGAAAACAAAAAGAGGTAATCCTGAAGGCGGTGCAAGTAGAGATTAAGGAATTCGTCATCACATCCGTCAAAGGCGACCGCGCCCAGTTCCGCGCGCGGGTAGCCTCGGGGACCTACATGCGTTCCGTAGCTCACGAAATGGGCCAACTGCTCGGCTCGGGAGCCCATCTGGAATCTCTCCGCCGCACCGCAGTAGCCGAATTCGAAATCACCCAGGCCCGAAGCCTCGAAGAAATCGAAAACTACATTAAAACTTGTCATTCCGAACCGGGCGGAAAGCCCGGTGAGGAACCTGCTGTTTCTAACCACGAAGAGATAGCCAACCTCTTCGTCCACCCCCGAGAGCTGCTACCTCAATTTCCCTCGGTAACCGCCGATGATGCCACCGCCGCTGAATCCGCACCGGCCGCCCCATCAACCTTCCCGAACTCTCCCGTGCCCGCCAGGTCAAAGTCTTCCAGGGCCAAAGGGAACTAATCGCCATTGCCACCCGCGTAGCCGGAACCCTCTTCCACCCCAAAATCGTCTTTCCCATGTGATTTCATGTAGGGTGGAGTCCATGAGACGCAATTCGAGTGACCGGGATCGCCCAATTCTTGTTTTTCCCCGCAAACGACAGATCGAGATTCCGGACGCGCCGGCCTATTCTTCAAGCGCATCTTCTTCGAGCGTGTCTTCTTCAAGCACATCGATTTCAAGCACATCGATCACTATTCACGCTTCGGCGGATCCCTCGGATCGCGACAGTGTGCGTGCGACCGGAAAGAGACGCGGCGAAGCGGCGGAAGCGGCGTTCCTGGCGCGGGCGACGCACCTTGGCTTTGGGGTGTTGCTTCCTTGGGGCGAAAGCGCCCCTACGACGCCGCCGTTGATTCTCGCCGGGGACCGCTGCTACGGGTGCAGGTGAAGTCTGCCGGTTCCTACAATGCCAGTTATACCGTCAAGACCACCGGGGCAAATGGGCGTGTCTATACCCTCGACGACATCGATTTCTTAGTGGGATGCGTGGTGCCCGAGGATATCTGGTACGTCATTCCGGTCGAAGCCTTGGGCAGGCGAGCCACCATCAAGTTCCGTCCGCACTCGCGGAGGCTGGTGAAACCAATGTTTGAGCACTACCGGGATGCGTGGTGCCTTCTGGATTGCTCACGGGAAAAGCGTGGGAGGAACGATACTCCGAAGACTTGCCGCAGCGAGGAAGTAGGAGTGCGATGCGCGGTTTGCCCCAAGAAGTAGAGATCGCCGAAACCAGAGGAGACCTGTGCTGGCGAAGATGAAGATACAGTCGTCTGCCGCCGTCTTTCCGTCAGTGGAAATTGGTGAACGTCCCGTCTGTCCCCGAGTTTGCCTGCGTCTTGTACGACAACAATTGCGGGTGGCACGTAATGAAAGAAGACGACATGGAGTGGGAGTTTGAGGGCATCGACAACGGCGGAATGGAACGGTGGCGGCCGCCCCAGCCGTGTTTTGGCCCCTTCTTTTCGAACTTCGACCCTAGCGAAGGCCCGATAGGAAGTGGCAAAGCGTTAGCAGAGGAACTCGCAGAGGAAAAGAGAAGGTTGTTCCCAAATGGGCCTGTTCAGGGAGGGCAAGGCTCCTGATGGCGACAAAAACCACTGACAAGTTCAAGTGCCCAAGGTGCGGATCAGGACGGACTAAACCGGTGTCCATCGCAATCGCCTCGGGTACGCGGCGTCGCAATACGCTTGGAATGTCCCGGCGCTCACTTTGGGGATCAACGAGCACGTACAGATCGGATTTGGTTTCGGGTCTTCCTCAACGCCCCACGAACGCGGGTGCGTACCTCTGCATGTTTTTGGGAGTCTGCGGGGTCTTATTCGCGATCTTTGTTGCGTCCAACGAGAAGAGTGCACAAGGATTCGCCTTGGCTGTTGGCGCTCTCGGTCTTCTACTTCTGTTGGGGGGCATTCGCATGAAGAAGCCACCGGAACAATTGGCTCACTCCCAAGCCAGTTGGGAGAAAAGTTGGATGTGCGCTCGTTGCGGTTATCAGTGGGAAGGGCCGGCAGGCTGATAATTGCCCACAGCCTAGCAGTGTCCGATAACAGGTATTATGTAAAGTGCAAGGGCGGGGATGTTTGATTTCGGTCCGCAGGCCACTAGATCTCATCCTCTAACAGCTGCTTGACCCGCTCGGCAGTGATCTTCGGGCTGTCCTTTGGCAAAACCACCCGGAAGAACCCGTTTACCATTTCCATCTGTACTGGAGCGTCCCAACCACGCCGGATTAATTCGGACGCAGCCTTCCCCAGAGACAGCGAGTGCGTTTTGGAATATTCCCGCAAGACTTTCACCACGTCATCATCGAGATTAAGAGTGACGCGCATAGGGCCCTGTGTCCCACGTGCCCTCGTTGTTAAAGGGTTTGACTTTACAGGGCAACTGGCGGCGGACCACTGCTACATCTTGTACTTCCCCAAATCCTCGTCGTTCAGCCCTTCCAGATACTTGCGCAGCTCTTCGGCAGTAACACGGTCCGACCCGTTCGCCGCCTGCTTCGAGTTCTTCAACACCACTTCATCCACGAAGATTGGACAATCCACCCGCAGCGCCAGCGCCAGCGCATCCGAAGGCCGCGAGTCAATGCTGATCACCTCACCGCTGCGCTCCAGCCAGATCACCGCAAAAAACGTATCCTCGCGCAGCTCCGTAACGACAACCTTGTGCACATGCGTCTCCAGCCCGGTCAGCACATTCTTGATCAGATCATGCGTCATAGGCCGAGGCGTGCTCACTTTCTCCATCTCCAAAGCAATCGCGTTCGCCTCGTAGACGCCCACCCAGATCGGCAGCACACTGTCCCCAGCAACATCCCTAAGGATCACAATCGGCATATTCGACACTGGATCCATCAAAAGACCTCGGATCGTCATCTCTACCTCCATCGTGAGCCTCCTTCGAATGAGCCGACTGCGTTACTTCCGTTCTTTGCCTCTTATATCACCAATTCGCCTAGAAGACTGTTGGGAAAGCTTGTCGTCGCTCTCACTTGGACGTAGGCTCCTATCTTGAGTTCAGATGCCTCTGGGGAGGTAAAGTTTAGCGTCTTATTCTGTGAGGTGCGGCCGATCCACTGGGCTCGCGTCTCGTTTCTTCCTTCAACCATTACTTCCGATGTTGTTCCTATGTATTTCTTGTAGCGTGTGATCTGTATTTCTTTTTGCTTTGACATGAGAACTTCAAGACGGCGGGATTTTTCCTGATCCGGGATCGCGTCTTCGAGCGCAAGCGATGGCGTGTTTGGACGTGGAGAATATTTGAACGTAAAGACACTGTCGTAGCCAACTTCTTCGAGCAGGCTCAATGTGTCGGCGAAGTCTTCCTCTGTCTCTCCCGGAAATCCCACGATTACGTCGCTGGTGATGCTGATCTCGCGCTTCGCCGCCTTCATCCAGGCAATGCGTTCCATGTATTGCTCGCGAGTGTAGAGGCGCTGCATGGCGTTCAGCACGCGGTCTGACCCGCTTTGCACGGGGAGATGTACGTGGTCGCAAAGGGTGGGCACGGCGTCGATAGCGTCGATGATGTCGCGTCCAAAATCGCGCGGATGCGAGGTCGTAAACCGCACTCTGCGGATGCCTGGCACTTCGCCCACTGCCGCCAATAATTCCGCGAATGTTTTCTTGGTTCCGGAAAATCCGCCACCCGGCTTCCCTGTCGGATCTTTGTAGGAATTCACGTTCTGCCCGAGCAATTGGATTTCCGTATAGCCCAGATCGGCCATCTGGCGGGCTTCGGCGAGCACTGAGTCCGAACTTCGGCTGCGCTCCTTGCCGCGCGTGAACGGCACCACACAGTACGCGCAGAATTTGTCACAGCCTTCGATGATGGTGATGTATCCGCGATGGGGATTGGTTCGCGCGGTAAATTCGGTCTCGAAGCATTCGTCGGTCTCGCGATCGTCGAGCCCGGTGATGCGAATCAGGCTTCGGGTTTCGGGCTTCGGGCTTCGGGACTTCCCTTCTTCGGTCGGAGCGTTTTCCAGTTTGACCAGCATTTGCGGCAGGTTGCGATACGATGGCCGATCCGCACACCAGCGACACCCACGGGGCGCGCTCGAAAATCTTTTCGCCTTCCTGCTGCGCCACGCAGCCGAGGACTCCAAACTTCTTGCCCTGTTTCAGGAGCTTCTTGTAATCATTCAGCCGGTTGAATACTTTCTGCTCGGCCTTATCCCGGATGGAGCACGTGTTGTACAGAATCAAGTCAGCCTGCTCGACCGTTTCGACCTGGCGGTAGCCTTCATGCACCAGCGTGCCAATGACCTTTTCGGAGTCATGGACATTCATCTGGCAGCCGAAGGTTTCTAGGTAGAAGGTCTTGGGTGGGGCAGCGGACATATGCTCAGTATAAGCGATGCTCCGGGCCAAACGATACTTGACTAGATATACATATAGACGTATATATGTATTATGGTTGCAGGGGAGCGCCCGGTGGCGTGGGTGGGGTCGAGTCGAAGAGACTTGCGCGAATTTTCTCGTGAGGTCCGCCGGGATATCGGTCGAGCTCTCTACGCCGCACAGGAGGGTGAAACCGATCCAGCGACGAAGCCCCTGCGTGGGTTTGGCGGGGGGCTCGATCGTGGAAATCATTGCGCATCATCGCGGCGATACCTGGCGAACCGTGTATACAGTTCGTTTTGCGGAGGCAATTTACGTGTTACACGCGTTCCAGAAGAAATCTAAGCGCGGCATCGCTACTTCGAAGAGGGACATTGAGCTGATCAGGCAGCGCTTGGCTGAGGCTGAGCGACTGCATCGAGAAAGGCAGAATTGACAATGCGACCAACCAAGAGCACGCATCCCAAGAGAATCCGTATCGAAAAGAGCAGCGGGAATGTTTTTGCTGATCTCGGGCTTCCTCATCCTGAGCAGGAGCTTTTGAAATCGCGGCTGACCCTGCAGATTTACCGGCTGATTAAGGCGCGGGGGCTCAAGCAGGCCGAGGCTGGAAAGATCCTGGGCATCAAGCAGCCACACGTCTCTTTGCTTATGCGCAACCGTTCGGGCGCTTTTTCGGTGGAACGGCTCATGGAGTTTCTTACTGCGCTCGGCCAGGATGTGGAGATTACCGTGAGGCCCACGCGCAAGCAGCATGGGGAAATGTTCGTGGTGGCGTGAAACACTCAAACCGTTCTGTCGGCGTTCCTGGAATCCCACCCTTCGCAAAGTACGCGAAGGATGGGGCACCCGGCAGACCAAGATCAACCCCAACGTCAAAAGCGTCGGACAGGAGTGTCCGACCCACACGGACTGCTTCAACAGCAACAGCAAGGGCAAGAGCAAGATCAACACCAAGGTCAAAAGCATCGGACAGGAGTGTCCGACCCACACGGGCTGCTTCAACAGCAACAGCAAGGGCAAGAGCAAGATCAACACCAAGGTCAAAGGCGTCGGACGGAGTGTCCAACCCACACGGGCTGCTTCAACATCAGCGGGCAAGACCAAGATCAACACCAACGTCAAAGGCGTCGGACAGGAGTGTCCGACCCACACGGGCAACACCAAGGGCAACGACACGTCTCACTTCCCTGCTGGTTGCTCTACCCATAGCCACTTGTAGTCTTCAGGCCGTTTGACCAATCCTCGGCGCACCGGATTCTGCCTTAGGTACTCCAGCTTTTCTTCGAAGCTCTCTTGGGAGCGCAACACGTGGTCGAAGGATTCTTCCTGCCAGACTGGGCCGCAGGAGTTTGAGAGTTTGTTGATGCTTCGGGCTGATGTGCCCTTTAGCAGCTTTAGAATTGTTGGCAACGAGTATGGCCATCCGTTTTCATCCCTTAGCGGGGTTAGCAACAAGTGCACGTGATCTGGCATTACTACTGCTGCGTGAAGGTCGTAGCGCTTGCCGTTGTCGTGCATGCAGTGGTGGAGGATGGCGTCTTTGGCTACCGGAGTGAAGGTGATTTGATGGACTTTGCAGAATGTTATGAACAGAATCCTCCCTGCTTTTTGATAGTGAGGCAGCATGCGGTGATATTCGTATTTTCTTTCCAGGATTTGTTTGGGCATCGGAACCTTCCCCATCGAGATCCAGAGCTGCAAAGTCAAAAACAAAGGCAGAAGCAAAGTCAAAAACAAAAGCAGAACCAAAGTCAAAAACAAAAGCAGAAGCAAAGTCAAAAGCAGTCGGACAGGAGTGTCCGACCCACACGAGTGTTGCAGAACTCCCAAAGTCTGTCTGTGACGAATGAACATCAGCCGCGTTGGGGGCAGACCGCGCAGCGGACTTCCACGCTTTTGCTGCGACAGCGGCGGGGGAGGCCTTTTCTTAGGCGGACGTTTAGGCGGGAATCGAGGAGGCACCAGGCTTCGCGGTATTTTTCGAACATGGCTCTGGACTGGCGGCGGGTGGTCGGGTAGAAGCGGACGCCTTTGCGGTGTCCGATGGCCTGGACGGGGATGATGTACCAGATGTTTTCGGGGACTACGTAGCCGACGAAGAAGTCTATTTCTTTGCTGGTGTAGACTTTTCCGCTGGCTCCGGTGGTTTTGACGCGGTAGCGGGTGTCGGCGTAGCGGGTGGCGGATTTGACCTGGACGCGGAGGAATCCGCGGTCGAGTTCGACCACGGAGTCGTAACGGTCGCTGTCTCCCCAGGGAATGCAGACGCTGAAGCCGAGATAGGCGGCGCGGGCCACGAAGGCGGCCTCGGCGGCTTCTCCGCGACGTTTGCGGGTGGGCTCGACGGAGGCATGGATCGTGATGACTTCATTGATGTCGGGGCCGGCGGGCTGCTCGTCGTTCGAATTGCCGGTTTTCTTTTGCATAAGCAAGAGAGGCTGAGCCGATCGGCTGAGCATTGGGCGCTCCTTGGTGAGATTTGTGGACCGGGGTCAAAAGCAAGGTCAAAAGCAGTCGGACAGGAGTGTCCGACCCACACGAGCATTGCAGAAAATTCGGCCTTTGTCTGTGATTGATGAACCTTGCTATCCACAGTTGTCAGCCGTGTTGGGGGCAGACGGCGCGCTCGCGGGTCAGAAATTGTTTGCTGCGGGCGAGTTTGCGGATGAGGCGTAGTAACCTTTGCGGGCGTAGATGCGCAGTTTGTGGCCGTCTTTTTCTGCCTTGATGTCGATGGCGCGGTACTGGCCATCGCGCTTGAAGAGAGCGGGTTTGTAGGAGATAAGATAGCGGCTGCGGATGACCTGTTGCAGGTCGGTGAAACTGCCGTCGAGACGGTGAACGTTGCCGGGGACAAAGGCGGCTCCGCCAGTGAGGTCGGACAATATGGCCAGGGCATGTTCGCCTACCACAGCGTCTGCCGATTCGTTGGTGATGACCGGATCGGCAACGGCTTCGTGGGAATTGACGGTGTAGACGGCGACCTCCCCGTGTTGCGCGCGATTAATGGCTTGTTTCAAAGTGACGCCGCTGGAGTTGTCCTGGCCGTCGCTGATGACCACGAGAATTCTGGCCACGGGCTCGGTTTCGGGACGGGCGGCGAGTTTTTGCGCAGCATAGTCGACGGCATCCCACAGGGCGGTGCCGCCAGAGGGTACGAGCTGGCCGACGCCATGGGCAATGAGGCTCTGGTCGCCGGTGAAATCCTGGACGAGCAGAACCGAGTTGGCGAATCCGACTACGAAGGCAAGATCGTTGGGCCCGGTCACGACCTTCTTCATGAAGTTGGCAGCGGCATCCTGCTCGAACTTGAAGCGGCCTTCGATCGATGCGCTGGTATCGATGACCAGACCGAGGCGCAACGGCAACTGGCCTTCGTTGCGGAAACCGGTGACGGCGGCGGGAGGCTTGCTATCGTCACGGATGCCGATGTCTTTGCCGGTGAGATTGGTCACGGATTTTCCGTGATCCGTCGCGGCGAAGAATATCGCGACCTCGTCGGCGGAAGCATGCAGGGTCAATCCCTTGTACTTAGGAGTGGAAGGAGCCGGTTGCGAAATGGCGCCGGGGGTGGATGCGGCAGCGGTTTCGCGAGGCGCCGGCGATTCGGTATTGTCGCAGGTGGGGCATTCCGCTGCCGCTTCGGCTTCCGCGATCTGCGTATTTTCCTTCTGCTCCTGCAAAAGTTGGCGAATGCGTTCGGGCAACTCCGCGGGACCGGTGGGCTGACTCGCCACTGCGGTGTAGGAGACTTTCAAAGCCGCGGCAGGAGCAGCGGGATGGTTTTGATCGCGCTTGAGATCATCGATCATCTGGACTGCCTGGGCGGCGGCGGGCGACTTGGGATCCTCGTGCAACATGGTCAGGAGTTCCTGTTGCGCCTGCGGCAGCTTTTCTTGCGCCTCCCAGGCGGCCGCCGCGTAGAAGTGAACCATGGCAGCGCTTTCGTGCTTGCGGTCATGCACTTGACGAGCGGTCGCGATGGTGCCTGCGTAGTCGTGGTTCATGAACTGGCCGTAGGCCAGCGCGGTGAGCAGTTGAAGATCGAGGGGCGCGATGCTGGAAGCTTTTTGAATGGCCTCTTGCGCCGCGGAAAAGTGCTTGAGAGCGAGTTCGGCGCAACCCAGATTCAAGTAAGAATTGGGAAGGTGGTCATCGAGCGAGACGGCCTGGGCGAACTCTCCGCGCGCCTGATCGTTTTGGCCCAGACTGAGATAAGCGGAACCGAGCGCATTGTGGGCGGCGACGAAGCTGGGATAGATGGAAGTAGCCGTGGTCAGGTGCTCCACGGCGGCTTGCAGATCCTTGCGAATCAGAAGCTGATATCCCTTGGCAAACTCCCTTTTCGCCTTCCCTGGAGCCTTGAGGTCGAGCTTGGAGAGCGAACCATTGGGGTTCTCCAGCGGGCTGCGGTTCTGGCTATTAATCAGCCAGAGATTGCTGTCCATAATCGTGGACTGAACCAGATTGAGTCCCGCCGAGGACATATTTTGGATCGACGTGACACTCCCAGACGACGAGGGGAAGCTCAACACTTGGGCGCTTGCGGTAGATGCTATGAGTATAAGGAGAAGTGCCCGAAGCAACGTGCGATTGACCATGATCCTGAGCCCCCGAAGGACTAGCTGGAGGGAAGGCCTCCACTTAGTCGACGCACGAAGTCTAGTCCCATTCGGCTGCTCGGACAATAGAGAAGATAGGCTCTTGCACCCTCGATTCTTCCCAATTTTTCAAATCAGGACAAGCAATTGCCACAGGCATCGAGGCCCAGTGTCGTCCGCCGGGAGATGGGATTAAGTTTTGTTTGCCACCAAGTCGAGGAATGCTTTGTGCAAACGAGTGTCGTCCGAGAGCTCGGGATGAAAAGTCGCTGCCATGACTCTTCCCTGCCGGACGGCGACCGGGTCTTCACCTTCTGTGGCGATGACTTCCACGCCGGCACCGACGCGCTCGATCTTGGGAGCGCGGATGAAAACCATCTCCAGCGGTGAGTTTCCTGATGTTTCCGCCATGAATCGGCCGAGGCGGATGGAGCTGTCGAGCTGGCGTCCGTAAGCGTTGCGGCGGATGCGGATGTCGATTGCGCCGAGGCCCGCCTGGGTGGGATTCTCCACTTCCGAGGCAAGCAGGATCGCGCCGGCGCAGGTGCCGAACGTGGGCTTGGCCTTTACGAACTCTTTCAGCTTTTCGAAACCGTTTTCTCCCAGCAACTTCAGGAAGGTTCCGGATTCGCCTCCGGGAATTACCAGGCCCTCGATTTCGTCGAGTTGCTCGGGCTTTTTCACGAGCACAACTTCGGCGCCCAGCTCTTCAAGCCGGCGGCGGTGAGCGTCGAAATCGCCCTGCAGAGCTAGCACTCCGATGATCATGCTGATTCGATTTTATCTGAACGATCGGGCTGCAGAGATTCTAAGGAAGCGCGGCACCTCGAAAGTCGGAATAGAATCTAAGCTGGGGCACGCGCCTTGGGGGGATATGCACACTACCTTAATTCCACGCACATCGATTCAACGTACCTCGATTCATCGAGTCGAGGCCGATGGCATAAGCGTCTTCTATCGAGAGGCTGGCCTGCCGGATGCGCCGGTCGTGCTCTTGCTTCACGGATTTCCCACGTCATCTTTTCAATTCCGCGAGTTGATGCCGAGACTCGCGGGTCAGTACCGCGTGATTGCGCCCGATCTTCCCGGCTTCGGCTTCACCGAAGTTCCTGCGAGCCGCGGTTACAAATACACTTTTGACGCGCTCGCGCAAACCATCGCTGCCTTTACCGACGCACTGCAGCTCAAGCGTTACGCCCTTTACGTGTTCGATTATGGCGCGCCCACGGGCTTTCGTTTGGCCATGAGGCATCCGGAACGCGTGACGGCAATCATTTCGCAGAACGGCAACGCTTACGAAGAAGGCCTGGGAGACGCGTGGGCCCCCATCCGCCGCTACTGGAGCGACCCGTCCCTCGCGAATCGCGAGGCCATCCGCCAGGGCTTAAATCTCGAGGGAATGCGCCGCGAATACTCTTCCGGCATTCCTAATCCAGAGATCATCGCTCCCGAGGGTTACACACTCGATGCGGCGTTGCTGGCCCGTCCGGGTAACGTCGACATTCAATTGGATCTCTTCCTCGACTATGCAAACAACGTGAAGCTGTATCCAAAATTCCACGAGTATTTTAGAAAGTACAAACCTCCTTTACTCGCGATCTGGGGCCGATACGATCCTTATTTCATTCGCGCCGGGGCCGATGCCTTCCGCCGCGATATCCCGAGCGCGACAGTTCAATTTCTAGACACCGGCCACTTCGCCCTGGAAACCCACGTCGAAGAGATTGCGCTTGCCATGAAGAACTTCCTCGAAAGTAATCGGGGTTCCTTGCAGGACTAGCGTGAGTGGGGTGCCCCATAGCCTGCCCTGAGCGAAGCCGAAGGGTCTCGCGTCTTTTGCGAGACATGGGAATTCGGCCTGAGACCTGCGCCTTCCGCCCCCTACCTGTACGGCACTGGCACCGATACCCTACAATCCGTAGGCTTTCTGTGAACCCCAAAAATCCATCTACAAGGAAATCGCGGATGCGCAAGTCTCTTCTGGTAAGAGGTCTTTGTTTGCTGTCCATGGTCGTCTTCGCCGGGGCACAGGCATGGGCTGCAGGAACAGTGCATACCTACTGCGTAGCGGCCGATGAGGTTGAGTGGAACTACACTCCCCTGGGAATGGACCGCATGATGGGAATGCCGTTCACGGCAGCTGCCAAGCTCTTCACCGAAGCGGGTCCGCATCGTATCGGCAGCATCTATCGAAAAGCCATTTACCGCGAATATACCGACGATACCTTCACCCAGCTCAAGCCTCGTCCTCCGGAGTGGGAGCATCTGGGCATGCTGGGTCCGGTCCTGCGCGCTGAAGTTGGGGACACCATCCGCGTCATATTCAAGAACAACGGCTCCCACCCCTTCAGCATGCATCCCCACGGCGTCTTTTATGCCAAGCATTCCGAGGGCGCGGGATATGACGATGGCGACTTGTCTGAGGACAGGAAGGGCGTACCGCCGGGCAAGACGCACATCTACACCTGGGAAGTTCCGGAGCGCTCGGGTCCCGGACCGAACGACCCTAGCTCAGTGGTGTGGCTTTATCACTCACACGTGGATGAACTCCGCGACGTAGCGAGTGGCCTGATCGGCGCCATTGTCATCAGTCGCAAGGGCATGGCCGGACCAGACGGTCGTCCCAAGGATGTGGATCGCGAATTCGTCACCCTGCTGATGATTGTCGACGAAAACACAAGCTGGTATCTGCAGCACAATATTGATACGTACACCAGCGACCCAAAAGGCGTTAACAAACTGGAAGCTTCCGTCAGCGACGCTGCCGGCAACTTCTTCGCATTCGGCGCCGGCTTCACCGGAGTCAATTTCAGGTCAACCATCAACGGACTGATGTTTGCAAACATGCCCGTCATGACCATGAAGAAGGGAGAACGTGTCCGCTGGTATGTGCTCACCATGGGAGAGTTCGTCAATTTCCACACACCGCACTGGCATGGGAATGTAGTGCTGCACGACGGCCGGCGTACTGACGTGATCCTGATCGGTCCCGCTCAAATGGAAACCGTGGATATGATTCCCGACGACCCCGGCACCTGGATGTACCACTGCCACGTCGACGAACACATGCTGACGGGAATGACGGCACTCTACAAGGTCGAGCCCTAGGTTGGAGTGAAGTCAGATGTGGAAACGCGGAATGTCCCTTGTCTTACCGTATGCTACAATGTAAGCATGATGCGACAGATCACTTCAGTAAGCACAAAGGGCCAATTCGTGATCCCCTCGGAGATGCGGGAGGCGCTAGGAATCAAACCTGGTACACGCATCGCGGTGACGCAAGACGGATCGCGGATTGTTCTGGAGCCAGTGTCGGAAGAACTGGTGGACAGGACACGCGGGCTTTTCTCTGGCAAGCCTTCCCTTGCTGAGGAACTGAAGCGGGAGCGGCGACGGAAAGGCAGAGTCAGAGATAAATGGTGACCTACGTCCTTGATTCGAGCGCGATTTTGTGCTACCTGGACGACGAAGCGGGCGCGGCCCGGGTCGCGGAAATCATCAAGTCTCATCTGGCGGGACGATGCGCAGCAATCATCGCGGCTCCACATTGGGGCGAAGTCGCCGGCATCACGTGCAAGACCCATGGCAGGGATGCGATGGACTTAGTGCTCTTGCGACTTGAGGCGTTTGGATTCGAAGTCGTTTCCGCGAGTGCGGAGCGGGCAGTTCGCGCGGCGCTGATCAAACTAAAACGCCGGATTCCTTACGTGGATGCCTTTGGAATAGAACTCGCCGCGGACGGCAGCAATCGCGTTTTTGTGACTGCCGACTTTGATTTCAAGCCTGCGACCCGCGATGTGAAGATTGAGTTTCTGCCGGCGAAGTGAAATTAAATTGGGTCAGTCCCGTCTGTCCCCGGATTCTCGCCGATTTCGATTTCAAGACCGCGAGCCGCGATGTGAAGATTGAGTTTCTGCCGGCGAAGTAAGGCCGCGTTTAGAGGGCACCAAAACCGGGCACTCCCCGTCTGTCCCCAGATTCCTCCCGGCTTTAGTCCCCCCGCTTTAGTCCCGGTTCAAGCTCCCGGCGGCAGTAGAGTCAGACCGAACGGTCGCGCCAATTCGGCAAGCTGCGCGGGATTGGGGGGCGGCGGACATTTCGCCACGGCCAGGAAATACTCCTCTAATCCGCCGGGCGTGATGATGAACAGCAAGCGGCCGGGCGTGGACCCGACGTTGCGAAAGCCGTGTGGAACGCCGCGGGGCAGGACCGCACAGGCGCCAGCGGAAACGGTCCGACGCTCATCGCCGACATGCAGCTCGTAGGTGCCCTCAAAAATGTAAAAAATCTCGTCCTCACGGGAGTGGATGTGACGCGGTGGACCCCAACCGGCTGGCGTAACCTGTTCGCCCACGGTATATCGTCCTCCAGTGTTGGCGGACGTGGCGATCAAGCGCATTGTGGTCCCGAGCATCGTGAAGCTGAGCCCATCGCCAGCATCAGTCAGAATCGGACGAAAAAGAGGCGCGGAAAGATCAGCCATCGTGTCCCCACTCATCAATGCCGTTTTGAGGAGAAACCCCGGGGCAGTATACACGGTTGAGAGGGAGAATCTGGGAGGGAGAATCTGGGGACAGGCGGGACGTTCCCAAATTTCTTAGTGGTCCGCAGGCACCGAAGAATGGGGACAGTCCCGTCTGTCCCCGGGTTCTCCCGTCCCCGGGTTCTCCACCCGGGTTCTCCACAGGGTCGTGCCGGCCGCATCGCAGGCCCGCCCTTGCAAACAACGCAAGGACGGGGCACCCGCTGCGTTGCTCACGGCAGCGGGTTTCAAAAGCCGGGCCACCCGCCGACGTCAAGATCGAGTTTCTGCCAGCGAAGTAGGGCCCTGTTCGAGGAATCTGGATTCCCAGCCCCTTGTCATTCCGACGCGCGAGCGAAGCGAGGCAGGAGGAATCTGATTCTCCTCGCAGACCATCACCCGAAGGGCATCGAGCGACGCAACCAACCACACCATCGTGCCACTCCACTTCAACTAACGGGCTACAGACACCCGTCCGACGATGCAGCTAATATCCTCTCGCTGCACGGGCCGAACCCTTCCTGGGAATAGTAACTCCACGTAGCTAAAGCGAGGGAATTATGGCCTTCTGTACGAAGTGTGGGTCCGCGCTAAACGAAGGAAGCAGCGCATGTACTGCGTGTGGAACTAGTCTGACGGTTCCTCAGCTAACGCAGCCGCGCTTAACCGTCGACCGCGATCAGATTGCCGCTGCCAGCCAAATAGCCACAGGGGCTGCGGCGTCCATGCAATTTCAAACAGCAATACAGAGACAATGTCCTCAGTGTACACACCAGATGATAGTTGTGTTCCGTCAACGACGGGCTCACCTAATCTTGATCTTCGGCGGATTGCTGATCACTCCGATTCCGATCTTCGGCTGGATTTTTGGCCCCATCTGCATTTTTACGGGAATCGTGCTTTGGCTCGCTAGAAAGGGCAAAGCGCGTTATCAATGCCCGAATTGTAACTACGCAACCTAACCTAGAAGATGGGGCGTTCGCCAAGTCCTATGTGCTTGGCATCAAGACCAAGAACCGTCGAGCATCCTCGAGGCTTTCTCGGTAGAATCCATTTCGCCGGAGTTGCTGCGCCATGAGTGAGTGGACATTACGAGTTACCGATCATCGTGTCTGGAACGAGATGAAGGCCTTTGGTCCTGTCTTGGACAGTGCGCTTCGAGTCGAAGATATTGATGCGAACGCGATCGAAGCGATCGAACGGCTGAGATCGATCCTGGCCTTGTGCGGGAAGCGACTGGGGGGAAGCGATCCCCTCAATATTGCACCAGCATCCCTAGACGCCATCGCCGGGTCAATATCCTCTCAAAAAACCGAAGTTGAAGCCTTCATCACCGACCGTAACGCAGCTCACCTCGCAAGCGCTAATGTGTCAGCGGATTCGGCCCTGCTCACCCTCTCGCAGGTCCCTGGGACCGCTACGCCAGAAGACCTGATTGGAATGATGCAATCAATAACAACCTATCGCGCCGTGATCGACGAGCAAACGAGGACCAGCAGAGCATCGAGGCAAGAAGCAAAGGCCCAGATCGAAGCACTAACCGCTGGTCTAAGCGAACTCAAGGCCCAGCTTGAGGCCGAGCGGGCGAAAGTTGTGGCGCAGGCCGCTGAGCAACAGAAGCTCTTCGCCGATGCACAGGACGCTCGTAGCAAAACATTCAGTGACACCGTTTTGAGTGTTCAGAACAATCTAACTAAAACTCTAACTGATCAGCAGGGCCAGTTTTCCGCTGCGCAGGAAGGTCGCAACACAGAATTCACTACGGCGCAAAGGGAATCTCAAAAAAGGCTGTCAGATCTCCTCGCGGACTATACGAAACGGCTGACGGACCGAGACACCGATTTCGGGAAGGAACTTAGCGCTGCAGAGTTGGCGTCACAGCAAAAACTATCCGCGCTAGAGCAAAACTATCAGGATGAAGCAGCAGCCGTTCTGGCGAAGGTAAACCAGCACCGTCAGGATGTTGAGAAATTAGTCGGAGTAATTGGAAGCCTGGGAGTGACAAGTGGGTACCAGACGACCGCAAACAGGGCCCGAACCTCAATGTGGGTGTGGCAAGTCGTGACTGTTGCCGCCATGTGCGGGTTGGTATATTTCGCCTACCACGCTTTCCTGCCGAGCATACAAGCTGATTTTAGGTGGGAGTCCTTTGCGGCGCGCGTATTCTTGACAATTACGGTTGGGGTGCTAGCGGCTTACGCAGGCGCACAAGCCGACCGATTTTTTCACATGGAGAAGTCCAATAGGAAGCTGGCCCTCGAACTTGCGGCGATTGACCCGTTTATCGCCCTCCTGCCACAAGAAGAACAGTACAAGTTCAAACTTGAGGTCGGAAGGCGTTCCTTTGCACAAGAAGATGCAGCCCTTGCAAAGAGCGACAAGAGTCCCGCCACGACGTTGGACCTATTGAACTCCGACCAGATGAAGCAGTTCCTCGAAATAGTGGCAGCGATCTCAAAGATCAAAGGTGCTTCATGAGTTCCCAAATCCCCTGTGGCTGGCGCTCACCATCCCCGAGTCTGGAGCATCTGCGCCTCATCCAACCCAGCGACGGCCAGCCCCTTCATCGCCCCCGTCAAATCTTCGCTGACCTCAAGTAACACTTTAGGGTCGTTGAAGTGCGTCGCGGCTTTGACGATGGCTCGGGCGCGCTTTTCGGCTTCGGCAGGAGGGGCGAAGGTGGTGGAATCCTGCATGAAGATGCCGCTGCCGACGAAGACGGCTTCGGCGCCGAGCTGCATGACGAGCGCAGCGTCGGCGGGTGTGGCGATGCCTCCTGCAGAGAAATTCGGGACAGGAAGCTTCCCTGTTTTGGCGACCATCCTGA
This sequence comes from uncultured Acidobacteriaceae bacterium, assembly GCA_963841125.1. Taxonomy (GTDB): domain Bacteria; phylum Acidobacteriota; class Terriglobia; order Terriglobales; family Acidobacteriaceae; genus Sulfotelmatobacter. Next base: position 293,187 of record CAWJBH010000007.1, on the reverse strand, counting down.
TCAGCTCGTACGGAGCGCCGTGCTCTTTGGCTTTGGCGTAGAGTTCTTCTTCGCCTAGCACAGTTAGGATTTTCATCTCCTGCACAATCTGCCGGATGTGCTTCACGGCGTGGACCACGTCCCCAGTACCAGCCTCCCCCTTGGTGCGGATCATAGCCGCACCCTCAGCAATGCGCCGCAGAGCCTCTCCAAGATTGCGAGCGCCGCAGACGAACGGAACCGTGAAGGCGTGCTTGTCAACATGGTGAGCTTCGTCAGCAGGCGTCAGCACTTCGGATTCGTCAATGTAATCGACGCCAAGCTCCTGCAGAATCTGCGCCTCGGCAAAATGCCCAATGCGGCATTTAGCCATCACAGGGATGGAAACAGTAGCCATGATCTCGCGAATCTTCTTAGGCGAAGCCATGCGCGCCACTCCGCCCTCAGCGCGGATCTGCGCCGGCACGCGCTCCAGCGCCATTACGGCCACAGCCCCGGCCTGTTCGGCGATCGAGGCCTGCTCGGCGTTAGTCACATCCATAATTGTGCCGCCCTTTAGCATTTCGGCTAGGCCGGTCTTTAGGCGGAGATTGGTGCTGCTACCGTTGTTTTGCGACATGCGGGACTCTTTTCGGGCTTCGGGCTTCGGCTATCGGGCTTCGGCGAAGCTGGGTTTATTTTACAGCGGGTTTGGGATTCGCGGTACCCCTGAGGAGCTCGCGATGAGCTGCTGGCAAGAACCCTCCGGGCTTTGCCGGGTGACAACCCGGGACGCTGTCAGCACATTGGCTGAGGTAGTTGGACAGAGATCAAAGTCAACAGCGTCGGACAGGAGTGTCCGACCCACGCGGTTCGTGTCAATCCAGGCGGCTATCTCTTCGCATATTTTTTGAACATTTTTTCGGGGTCGATGGCGATGAAGGTTCCGCGGCTGCGGGCGAGGACTTCATCCTTTTCGTTTAGGATTTCGGCGGCGTTTAGGTGGATTCTGCCTTCTACTTTAATTTCGCGACCTTCTACGCGCAGAGGCTTGTGCAGTGGGACTGGCTTTAGATATTCGACTGTCATTTCGCGGGTCAGGGCTACTACATGGCGGAGTTTGTTGACCTTGCCCATGGCATCGTCGAGGATGCTGGCGATTATGCCTCCATGGGCGTGCCCGGGGGGGCCGGTGTAACGCTTGCTCAGGCGGAAACGGCACACGAAGGACTGGCGGTTTTCGTCGAGGATGAATTTCAGGCGCATGCCTTCGGGATTATTCATGCCGCAGACGAAGCAGTTATTCTTTTGCATTTTGACGTAGCGGGTGTCATGGCCTTGGGGCTTGCTGGGCATGGAAGGATTTTAACCTGTCGCGGAAGAGGGTCTGCTAAGGACTTTTCGATTTCCGATGATCTAGAATCAAAACCTTTACCACAGGGGCACAGGGGAACACGGGGGTGCGTCAACGAAACAAGCTTTTCCTATGAAGCGCATCCTCCTATCGTGGAGCAGCGGGAAGGATAGCGCGTGGTGCCTGCATGTACTGCGGCAGCGTGCTGAGTATGAAGTGGTCGGGCTGTTAACTACTTTCAATGGAGAGGCTGACCGGGTGGCCATGCATGCGGTGCGGCGTGAGTTGGTGGAGCGGCAGGCTGCGGCCGCCGGGCTTCCCTTGTGGACCGTACCTTTGCCTTGGCCGTGCTCGAATGAACGGTATGAGTCGCTGATGGCTCAAACTTGCGCTAAGGCTGTTGCCGAGGGGATTGAAGGTATCGCGTTCGGGGATTTATTTCTCGAGGATATCCGTGCTTATCGGGAAAAGCAGATGAAAGGCAGCGGGCTGGAGCCGATATTTCCGGTGTGGGAGCTGCCTACGCGGGCGTTGGCGCGGGAGATGGTTGCTTCCGGCGTGCGAGCGAAGTTAACTTGCGTTGACACTACGAAGCTTGATCGGTCGTTTGTTGGACGCGAGTTCGATAAAGAGTTGCTTGCAGCTCTGCCGGAGAATGTCGATCCCTGTGGCGAACGTGGGGAGTTTCACTCTTTCGTTTATGGTGGGCCGATGCTCGACGGCTTGCTACCGGTTGCGGTCGGCCCGACTGTAGTGCGCGATCAGTTTGTCTTTGCTGATCTGATCCTGGAGTGAGCGCTTGAATATTGAAATGCACGATCTCTAACACAGGGGGCACAGAGGTTCACAGGATAAATCGTCAGGATTTAGATATTGCTTTTATCAGTGAAATCCGCGGCCGATGTTTTCTTTTCTTGAAACTGGATTGCCTTATCCTCACAGGGCTGTGGTAAACTCGCCGCCGACTATTGACCTGCGTTATGGGGCGCGGCAATGGTCGCGGGGAAAATCGTTTCGCGTGTTTTGTGTTGGGGAGGACTAGGGAATGGGCCTCGCGCTGCTGGTCGTCATCTGGCTGATCACCTTTGCCAGCACGTACTTCTTTGTCGCCAAGACATGGTGGCTGCCGGTTGGGGCTGCCGAAGCTGCGGGATTTATTGACGGACAATTTACCCTCACGCTGATTCTGATGGGAATTATTTTTCTCGCGGCGCAACTCTCCCTCGGCTACTTCGCCTGGAGATACCGGGAGCAGCCTTCCTCACCTCCGGTGGATTATTCGCACGGCAACATAAAGCTCGAACTGGTGTGGACGGTGTTGACTACGGTTCTGTTTGTGGGTTTGAACCTGATGGGCAGCAGCGTTTGGGCGGCCCAGCGCTTTGACCAGGCCGGGCCAGGCGCGGTACAGGTTGAGGTGACGGGCATGCAGTTTGCCTGGTACTTCCGCTATCCGGGGCCGGATGGAACGTACGGCGGGACCAGCGTCAAGCTGATGGATCCGTCGGCCGGAGGCGAAGCGGCGGTGGGTCTGAATCCTTCTGATCCTTCTTCTAAGGACGATGTGGTCACGGGCACGATGTATCTGCCGGTGGATCGCGAGGTCGACCTTAGCCTGCGGTCGGTGGACGTGATCCACAGCTTCTTTGTGCCGAACCTGCGTTTCAAGCAGGATGCGGTGCCCGGACTGAACATTCACATGCACTTCAAGCCGACGGCGATTGGCGAGTATGAAATTGCATGCGCCGAACTTTGCGGGTTGGGTCATTACAAGATGCACGGCATGGTACATGTCGTCAGCCAGGAAGACTTTGACAAGTGGCTGGCGGCACGGGAGGCGGAGAAACAATAAATGGCAACCTCGGCAACCGCTCACGCGCACGCGGCCCCTCAAGGGTTCATTCGAAAATACATTTTCAGCCTGGATCACAAAGTCATCGGGATACAGTATTTCTTCCTGGCACTCACCGCAGTGTGGGTTGGAATGTTTCTGTCGCTGCTGATGCGGATTCACTTGATCTTTCCTCTGGCGAGTTTGCCGCTGGTGGGTGAGATCAAACCGGAGACTTATCTCAGCCTGTTGACCATGCACGGCACCATCATGGTGTTCTTCGTGCTGACCACGGCGCCGCAGGGCGGGTTTGGAAATTACTTTCTGCCGATTCAGATTGGGGCGCCGGATATGGCATTTCCCGTCCTGAATATGCTTTCGTTCTGGACAACGTTCGTGGCTTTTGTGTGCATCATCGCGGCATTTTTTGTCTCGGGCGGCGCGCCCCTGCATGGGTGGACGGGATATCCGCCATTGAGCGCGCTGCCGACGGCTGGGCCGGGCGAAGGGCTTGGGGCTGATTTGTGGATCACGAGCATTGCGATCTTCTGTCTCGCCTCACTGATGGGCGCGTTGAATTTTCTGACGACTACGCTCGATATGCGGGCCAAGGGCATGACGATGATGCGCATGCCGCTGACCGTGTGGTCGTGGTTCATTACTGCGATTCTTGGACTGCTGGCGTTTGGCGTGCTGCTCTCGGCGGGCATTTTGCTGCTGATGGACCGCAACCTCGGCACCAGTTTTTATGTGCCGCTGGTGGTGGTGAATGGACAGATCATGGGGCACAAAGGCGGTTCGCCGCTTTTGTGGCAGCATCTGTTCTGGTTCTTCGGGCACCCTGAGGTTTACATCGCGATTCTGCCGGGCATGGGCGTGACTTCACAGATCCTTTCGACCTTCTCGCGCAAGCCGATTTTTGGTTACAAGGCTATGGTCTACGCCATGCTCGCGATCGGTTTCTTAGGATTCATGGTGTGGGGCCACCACATGTTCATGAGCGGCATGAGCCCGTATTCGGCGTTCGCGTTCTCGCTGCTTACCATGTGCATTGGCGTGCCTTCGGCGATCAAGACGTTTAACTGGCTGGGTACGATGTATAAAGCGCGGATTCGATTTCAGACTCCGATGCTGTATGCCATCGGATTCGTTTCCCTGTTCGTCTCGGGCGGATTGAGTGGACCGTTCCTGGCACAGCCGGTGCTTGACATTCAGTTGCACGATACGTACTTCGTCGTTGGTCACTTTCACTTGATCATGGGGGTGGCCGCGATCTTCGGAATGTTTGCGGCGACGTATTACTGGTTCCCGAAAATGTTTGGGCGGATGATGAATGAGACCTGGGGACGCGTGCATTTCTTCATCACGCTGCTCGGGACTTACGCCATCTTCATGCCAATGCACTATCTTGGGATCGCCGGCGGGACGCGGCGGTACTCGCAGTATACGGAGGTGGCGTACCTGACGAAGCTGATGCCACTTCACCAGTTCATGACCTACGCTGCCATCATTACGATCTCGGCGCAGTTTATTTTTCTGATCAATCTGTTCTGGAGCATGTTCAAAGGGCCGAAGGCGAGCGACAATCCTTGGGAATCGACTACTTTGGAATGGACTACCGCAACGCCTCCGCCGCATGACAATTTTGGTGGCGTGACTCCGGTGGTGCATAACGGTCCTTATGAATATGGAGTTCCGGGGGCAGCTCGGGATTATGTGATGCAGACGGATCCGCCGGTTGGGTCGGGACACTGATGTGGAGGTACCTCGGGGGCTAAAGCCCGTCGAGGAAAAGGGAGCTTCATCGCAGCGCTGAAGCGCTGCGCCACCCAAAATCTCTTGCTTATGGCGACGTTGACTCCAAGCACTCCGATGAATCAGTTGGGCCGCGGCGGAGACCGGCCTGCGCCTCCGAATGGTGGCGGAGATGATGGCGGCGGCTTTCCGGATTCGGGGCTGCCAAATTATGGTGCGCGGCTGCGGCGGGCGCGGCTGGGGATGGTCTGCGCGATTGCGACCGTCTGCATGGTGTTTGTGTCGCTGACGAGCGCGTACGTTGTGCGGCGGGGCTTGCCTACCTTTGACGACTTGACCCGCACTTACTTTCGCGACTGGGGCACGGTGCAATTGCCGTGGGTGCTGTTGTTCATCAATACCGCAGTACTTTTAGCCAGCAGCCTGACCATGGAATGCGCACGCCGCCAGATTGCGCGGAGCGCGGCGCTGGCTCCCGTGCGGTCGATCCCCGGAGTTTCGCTGGGCGAGGAAAGAAACTTTCCATGGCTGGGTGTGACGGTGATCCTCGGTTTGGGATTTCTGGCGGGGCAGTGGATGGCCTGGGGCGAACTGAAGGCCCGGGGATTTCTCGTCAGCACTAATCCTGAGAGTTCTTTTGTTTACTTATTGACGGCGGCGCATGCGGTGCATCTGACCGGTGGAATTATCGCGCTGCTATGGGCAGGCGTCACTACCATGCAACACAAGCCAATCGAGGGACGACGGATTGTGGTTGACGTCACGGCCTGGTATTGGCATTTCATGGCGGTGCTGTGGATTTATGTTTTTGCTCTGTTGGCGTTTGCTCGATGACACGAAAGGGGAAACCAGCGAATGGCTGACGCTGCGCTGCAACATAACGCTGCTGCCGGACACGGAGCGACGGGCGAGTATGAAGCTCCACTATTTGGGGCGTACTCGAAAAAGGTGGGCATGTGGTTGTTCCTGGCCTCGGATTCGCTGACGTTCGGGGCGTTGCTGTTTGCATTCAGCTACAACCGCATCTACACGGTCCCGTGGCCAACGCCTTTCCATGTAGCCAGCATTATCAACGCCTCGATTATGACGGCGTGCCTGCTTTCGAGTTCGTTGACCATGGTGCTCGCGGTGTTCGCCTCGCAGCGGCACGATAGAGCGTGGACGCGGAACTGGCTGCTGGCGACGATGGTCTTCGGCACCGCATTCATCGTGCTCCATGGCATGGAATGGAGCAAACTGATCGATGAGGGGCTGTATTTGCCGGGATTTATGTCTCTTCTGGGCGTGTCGCCGTCGCACGCTAGCGGCGAGTATGCCGACATTTCGAAGAACATTCCCCAATTCACGCAGGCGTTTTTCGGCCTGACCGCCATGCACATGCTGCACGTCACGATCGGCGTGATTTATCTGGGGGTGGTGGCGTTTCGAAAGTGGTTCCTGGCTGCTCTGGCTGTGATCTGGATCGCAGCAGCATTTCTGATTCCCGCCGGCAACGTGTTTCACTACCCGGTTCATGTGCTGGGGATCGCGCTGGTCGTCTGCGCGATTATTCTTTTCCTGAAGCCGAAGGATTACGACGCGGAAGATGTTGAAGTGTCTGGATTGTACTGGCACTTTGTCGATCTAGTGTGGATGTTCATCTTCCCACTCGTGTATTTGATGTCGACGAAGATTGTGTAGCGGCTGTGATGGGTGGCGTCCTGGAGAAAAACGATGCACGATGTGGCGAAGCACGACGACAGCAAAGGCCAGTATTTCTGGGTGTGGGGTGCGTTGCTGGTTCTGACCGGCATTGAGGTCTGGCTCGGGTATAACCAGGTGTTCAAAGATCCACGGCACATGCTGGAAGTTCTGATGATTCTTTCGATTATCAAATCGGCGTTTATCATTGGCTACTTCATGCACTTGAAATTTGAAAAAGCGATCATGCGCTGGATGCTGGTGATCTCGGTGACGGGCTGCTTTGTAATCATGTTTTTCTTTTTCTTTCCGGACGCGGATCGCATCCTGCGTCTGGGCGTGAAGTAGAATTCAAGGAACAGCGATGAAGTTTCTCAGCGGCAAAGTTCGCGCTCTGGCACTGCTGGCGGTGTTGTTGGTTTGTGCGATGCCCGCCCTGGGGCAGGGCTGCGCGATGTGCAATGCGAACGCCCGGAGCACTCCCAAAGAGGGTCAGCGGGCGCTGAACCGGGCTGTCCTAGTGCTGCTGCTGCCTCCGGTTGGGATTATGGTGTTTGGCGCGGTTCTCGTAGTTCGGTACGGGAAGCGGCGCGATCAGGATCCGGATTAACTCCCCCCACGCAGTTTCTCTTTCGCCCCTTCGGGCCTATGCATCTGTTTCCTAGCTGAGGCCCTGCTTTATAATAAAAGATTCGACAGCGCCCTCTGAGGCCGCTGGGGACGCTCCCGGCGTGCAAGAGGCGTTTGCTGGCGTCACTTGCCCGATGTCTGACTCAATATCCATAGCGACGGAAAGCATTGTTGTGCGCGGCGCCCGCGTTCATAACCTGAAGAACATCGATTTTGAAGTTCCGCACAATACTTTGACGGTGGTTACCGGGGTCTCGGGATCGGGCAAGTCTTCTCTGGCGTTCGACACTATTTATGCCGAAGGGCAGCGGCGGTATGTCGAGTCGCTGTCGGCCTATGCGCGGCAGTTCTTGGAGCGCATCGAGAAGCCGGACGTGGATTTGATCGACGGCATCGCTCCCGCGGTGGCGATCCGGCAAAAGAATACGACGCGCAATCCGAGGTCGACGGTGGCGACGGCCACAGAAATCTATGACTATCTGCGGTTGCTGTTCGCCCGCGTCGGCCGCACTTACTGCGCAAATTGCGGAGACGAAGTAAAGAAGGACACGGTCGACGAAATCGCGGACGCCGTGATGGCGTTGGATCCAGGAACGCGGGTGCAAGTTGTTTTCCCGTTGCAACCGGCCGTGGCTGCGCCGCGCGAACCTGAAAAGAAGGCTGCTGGCGTGCGCAAGAGCAAGAAGAAGACTTCCGCCCGGACTCAGGGCTCACGGACCAGCTTAAAGAGCGTCTGTTCGATCTGCGCAAGGCGGGCTTCAACCGGCTGTATCAAGACGGCCAGGTGTTTGAGTTCTCCACGCCAGAATCGCTGCTGGACGTTCGCTTTGACCAGCCGGTGTTTATGCTGGTGGACCGGCTTGTGGTATCCGCGGACTCGCGAACCCGTATTGTGGATGCGGTGGAGACCGCGTACCGGGAAGCGGGAGAAGTTATTTTCGATCTGCCATCTCTTGATGAGCAGGCTAGTTCCGCGGGCGGGGGCGCCCGCGCCACACGGCAATTGCGGTTTGCGCAGCGGTTCGAATGCAAGAATTGCAACCTGCGCTACGAAGAACCGGAGCCGCGGCTGTTTTCTTTCAATAATCCTTATGGAGCTTGTCCGCGCTGCCAGGGATTTGGCAATACGATTGACTTCGATCTTGAACGCGTCATTCCCGATCCCATGAAATCTCTGGGCGAAGGCGCGATCGATCCGTGGAACAAGCCCAAGTACCGGCCGGTGTTTGCCGACATGAAACGCTTTGCCAAGCAGAATGACATTCCGCTTGATGTGCCCTGGGTGGAACTTGGCGCGGCGCAGCAGGAACTCATTCAAGACGGCGATGGAAAGTTCCTGGGCATTCGCGGTTTCTTTCAGTATCTGGAACGGAAGAAGTACAAACTGCACATCCGCGTCTTCTTGAGCCGCTATCGCGGGTATTCGACTTGCCCTGAGTGCCGAGGGACACGCCTGCGCCTCGAGGCCCGGCAGGTGAAGATCGACGGGAAAAACATTTGCGAAGTGTGCGCCATGACGGTAGAGGATGCGGCGAAATTCTTTGCCGGAGTGCAATTGAGCCCGGAGGAAGCTGATATTGCGGACCGGTTACTGCAGGAAATCCGCGAGCGCTTGCGCTTTCTGAATGACGTCGGTCTGGAATATTTAACGCTGGACCGGTTGTCGTCCACGCTTTCGGGAGGCGAAGCTCAGCGGATTCAATTGGCTACATCGCTGGGGTCGCGGCTTGTGGGCACGCTCTACGTGCTGGACGAGCCCTCGATTGGGCTGCACAGCCGCGACACCCACCGGCTGATCAAGATTCTGCAGGACCTGCGCGACTTGGGAAACACGATCCTGGTAGTGGAGCACGATCCCGACATCATGCGCACGGCGGACCGGATTCTCGATCTCGGTCCGGGCGCGGGGGAAAACGGCGGCAAGCTGGTCGCGGCGGGAACCTACGAAGAGATTCTGCGGAATCCGGCTTCGCTCACAGGCCGGTATCTTTCTGAAGATTTACGAATTCAAATTCCGGCAGTGCGGCGCCAGCCGGGAGTACAGCAGATCAGAATCAAAGGCGTGCGCGCCAATAATCTCAAGGGCATCGACATTTGTATTCCGTTGGGGATGCTGGTCGCGATTACGGGAGTCTCGGGCTCCGGGAAATCGACGTTGTTGCATCAGGTTCTTTATCAGGCGCTGGGAGAGGCCAAGAAGCAGCAAACCACGGGCCCGGCGCGAGGTGCGGCTACATGGGAAAGTCTGGAAGGCGACCAGTTTATTGATGAAGTCGTGCTGGTCGATCAATCTCCGATCGGACGGACGCCGCGGTCCAATCCTGTGACTTACATCAAGGCGTTCGACGCCATCCGCGAGCTTTTTGCATCGCTGCCTGAGGCCAAGAAGCGCGGTTTCGCTTCCGGGCATTTTTCTTTCAACATTCCGGGAGGGCGGTGCGAAACCTGCCAGGGCGATGGAACGGTTACGGTGGAGATGCAGTTCCTCGCCGATGTTGAACTGATTTGTGAAGAGTGCAAAGGCACGCGCTACAAGGCGCAGGTGCTTGAGGTTCGCTACCGCGCCAAGAATATTCACGAAGTGTTGAGCCTGACCGTGAAAGAGGCGCTCAGGTTTTTTGCCGAAGTCCCGAAGATTACAGAAAAGCTACGCGTGCTGGAAGAGGTTGGGTTGGGATACCTGCGGCTGGGGCAGTCGGCGACAACGTTGTCGGGGGGAGAAGCGCAGCGCATGAAACTGGCGGCGCATTTGCAGCCCGCAGGTCGTGAACTGGGGCGGCCCAGCGGGGCGCGGCAGGAGGAGAGCCGCCGCCGCCGGCGAATGCTCTACATTTTCGACGAACCTACGACGGGACTGCATTTTGATGACGTCAGCAAACTTCTGGCGGCTTTCCGCCGTCTTATAGATGCGGGCGGTTCGATCCTGGTAATCGAACACAATTTGGAAGTGATCAAGACCGCGGACTGGGTGATCGACCTGGGGCCGGAAGGCGGAGCGCGTGGCGGCAAGATCGTGGGAGTGGGTCCGCCGGAAGCGATCGCCAGGCTCTCAGGGTCTTACACGGGCAAGTATCTGGCCCGGCTGCTGAATGGCGATAGCACGGGAAATCCAACTGAAGCATTGCGTGCCAATGGGAGCAAGTAAACTTCTCGCGGGTTGCTGGTTAGTGTTGACGGCGGGCGCGATGGCGCAGACCGCGAGCCCGCCTCCAGCGCCGACCTCGCAGGTGTCGCCGGAGAGCGGAACTTCCTCCAATCAGTCTCTCCCGGGGAAGGGCGATTCCAGTTCTCGTCGATCGGTTCATCACATCCGAGTTAGGGATGAGGATTCTCCTGCGCAACCAGCCGAACTCACCGCGGCGGAAGCGGCGATCGACAAGAAAGACTACTCGGCCGCCCTGCCTCTGCTCCGCAAATCGGTGGAGCACGATCCTGCTAGTTATGTGGCGTGGTTTGATCTGGGTTTCGTCGAGAATGCGTTAGGCCGGGTGGACGATTCGATTGCGGCTTATCGTAAGTCGGTGGCAGCAAAGCCGGATGTTTTCGAGTCAAATCTGAATCTTGGGCTGCAGCTGGCGAAGACGGGGCAGTCCGATGCAGCAGAATATCTGCGGGCAGCGACTCATCTCAAGCCCACCAGTCACCTTGCCGAGGGACAGTACCGAGCCTGGGTCTCGCTCGCGCAGACAATTGAAAAGTCAAAGCCTGAAGAGGCTCTTGCTGCTTACCAGCAGGCGGCGATTCTTCAACCCAACGAGGCCGAGCCGCATCTTTATGCGGCTGAACTCCTCGAACAGGAAAGCAAATTTGCCGACGCCGAGCAGGAATACAAGCGAACGTTAGCGCTTGAGTCAGGATCGGCGGAAGCCATTATCGGGCTGGCTAACGTGTATATTCGCGGGCGCCGCTTTCCCGAGGCTGAAGAATATCTGCGGAAGCTGCTTGCCGAACACACGGACTCCGCTCCGGTTCACATTCAGCTGGGGCGAGTGCTTGCTGCGGAAGGCAAGACAGACGCCGCGATTACTGAACTGGAATCGGGAATGAAGCTGTCTCCAGGCAATGATGCTGTAATGCGCGATCTTGCGGAGCTGTACACCACCGCGAGAAAGAATGACCTGGCGGAGACCGCTTACCGTGCGCTGGTGGGGGCACACCCCAGCGAGGCCGAGTTGCACCGCCGTCTCGGACAGGCCCTACTGCGGCAGAAGAAGTTTCCGGAGGCTGAGCCGGAGTTCATCCGTGCGTTGAAACTGAAGCCCGACCTCGGAGAAGCCTACGGGGACCTGGCATTCGCCGCGGGTGAGAACAAGGAGTACCCGCTGGTGATTCGCGCGCTGGACGCCCGGGCGAAACTGCTTCCGGAGATTCCCATTACATACTTTATGCGAGCGTCGGCGTACGATCACTTGCGCGACTTCAAGAACGCCGCCGCCAACTACCACCTCTTTCTCAACACGGCCGGCGGGAAGTATCCTGATCAGGAGTGGCAGGCGACGCATCGGCTGATAGCGATCGAGCCGAAGAAATAGCGACCATGCAATCTATGGCGTTCGCGATGGAATATTTACGATTTTGGCGGCTTGCCGCGCTAGGCGTTGCGGTCTTGATGCTCGTCTTCCCTGCGAATATGATGGGCCGCGAACAGCCCACGCTCGGCGAACTCAAGGGACGAGTCGCCAACGCCAGCGTCGCCGATCGTCCGGTTCTGTGCATTCACATATCCGAGCTGCAACTCGGTGCAGCCGACCGACTTTACGTTGCCGGCGACAGCGGGCAAGCGCAGGCCGCTCTGGCTGACGTGGTGGCCTTTTCTGAGTTGGCTCGCGACTATTCCATCCAGTCGCACAAACATGAAAAGCAGAGCGAGATCGCCATCCGGAAAATGGCGCGCAAGCTGGCTGATATGAAGCACACGGTTTCGCATGAAGACCAAGACCAGGTACAGACGGCCGTAGACCGACTGCAGCGCGTCCGCGACGATCTGCTGGCTGCCATGTTTCCGAAAGGCAACCATAAATGACCGCTCTCTGGTTGCGAAGGTACACTTGCTTCGCCCTGTTATTGCTGGCAGCCGCGACGGCCGCGGCACAGCGTCACAGGGATCCCTTCACTCAACTGGAGATTGACGAGATCCGCAATACCAGTTGGGCGCCGCAGGAGCGGCTCTCACTTTATGTGAAGTTTGCGCGGGCGCGTCTGGTTGGTGTGGAGCAGATGCGCACCGATCCCAAAGCCAAGGACCGGCCGCAACAAACTCATGACAAGCTGGAAGACTTCCTGCTGATCTATGACGAATTAAACGACAACATCGACACCTACCTTGGCCGCAAAGACGACATTCGCAAACCGTTGAAGGTACTCGTCGACGCCGACACCGAATTCGAGGCCAAGCTGCGCGCGTTGAAGGACGCGGCCGATGTGCCTTCGGAAGAAGCAAAGCGGTACGAGTTCGTTCTGACTACGGCTCTCGAAACGGTTGATACTTCGGTGGAGGAACACCGCAAGCTCTTGGCTGAGCAGGTAGAGGCCGCCAAGCATCGGAAAAAATCGGACGTGAAGCCTTCTGGGAATAAGTCGGAGTAAGCTCCCTGACAGGGTAGTTCGCCGGCGCTGGCAGAGAAAACCGATCGAGCTTCGCTCGATGGACAGCCGAGGGCGGCTGTCCCCACATGTGCACCTATGCGAGTCCTCGAGCGTGTTAGTCTGGGCTCACTGTGCGTGAGGGACTGCTCGAACTTTTCCATGAGGAACACCAGCAATTGCGTCCTGGCGCTGTGCCGCCCGAGCTGAAGATCGAGTTTTTTGCGTTCGCCAACATCAACAACACCATTCGATTGCGCGAAGGCAGGCTTCTGGTGCGGCTTTCTGATTTGCTGGAAGGCGCACCGGAGCCCGTGGTGCGAGCCATCGCCCACATTTTGCTGGCCAAGATGTATCGCAAGCCTATCAACCGCAGCCACGCGGCGCGGTACCGGAAATATGTCGCCAGCCACGAAGTTGTGAGCAAAGCACATCTGGTGCGGCAGATGCGCGGCCGCAAGCAGCTTCATTCTCCCAAGGGACGTGTCTATGATCTCGACTTGGTTTTCGAAGACCTGAACCGCCGCTTCTTTCATGGGCTGCTCGGCCGTCCGCGCATGAGTTGGAGCCCGACGAAGACGCGCCGCATACTCGGGCATTACGATCCGGCGCATAATGCGATCGTGATCAGCCGTATCTTTGACCAGTTCTTAGTTCCCCGCTACGCCGTGGAATACATTGTTTACCACGAGATGCTGCACCTCAAGCATCCCGTAAGGTTGCGCGGGAGCCGGCGCTGCGTGCATTCCGCTGAGTTCCATGCGGAGGAGAAATTGTTTCCGCAGTTGGAGCAGGCGAATGCGTTCTTGAAGCGGTTGTGAGTGCGAGGCAGATTCTCTCGCCGTCAATTCCCCGCGCCCACTTGTCAGACTCACGCCGAGACAGCGGCCCGATGAACCTGGGTCGCCGACAGCCGGGGGCGGCTGTCCCCACATGTTTCGCCACTTACCTGCCTACCAGATTCTTACCCGGTCTGCGGGCGCTAGATATAGTTTCTCTCCCGTCTGTACATCGAATGCGGCGTACCAGGGGTCGAGGTTGCGGACCTCGAGGGCGCGGTATTGCGCGGGCGAGTGGCCGTCGGTGAGTACCTGCTGGCGGAGTGCTTCGTCGCGATCCTTTTGTGCCCAGGCTTGAGCGAAGGCAAGAAAGAATTGCTGATCGCCAGACAGTCCGTCGTGCTCAGGGGCTGGTTGGCCCGCCAGGGAGAACCTGTAAGCGTCGTAGGAGGCGGCCAGTCCGCCAAGATCGGCAATGTTCTCCCCCAGCGTCTGCTTGCCGTTGAGGGCAAGATCTGGGAAAGGTTTGTAAGTGTCATATTGCGCGGCCAGTTTTGCGGTGGCCGTCTCAAAGTGCGCGAGGTCTTCCGGCGTCCACCAGTTGCGTACCCGGCCTTTGGAGTCAAACGCGCTGCCAAGGTTATCGAAGGTGTGGCTGATCTCGTGGCCGATGACCGCTCCGATGGAACCGTAATTGGCCGCGGCGGGGGCTTTCGGGTCAAAGAATGGCGGCTGCAGAATGCCCGCGGGAAAGTTCAGCGCGTTTTGCAGAGGCAGATTCACCGCGTTGATGGTCTGCGGCGTCATGGACCACTCTTTGCGGTCAATCGGAGCGCCGAGCCGCGCCACCTGGCGGTGATATTCGGCGAGGCGGCCGCGCCACAAATTTCCGAAGATGTCATCGGCTTTCACTTCAAAGTTCGAATAGTCATGCCAACTTTCTCCGTAGCCGACGCCCACATAAAGAGTGTCGAGCTTTGCCAAGGCCTCGGCCTTCGTCGCCGGGTTCATCCACGTCAAGGCGTCGATTCTCTTGTGGAAGGCTGCCTTGATGTTAACCACCATGGCTTCTACCTCCGCTTTGGATTCAGGCGGGAAATAGCGCTTGGCGTAAAGTTGGCCAATGTCGTCGCCGAGAAAGCCGCTTACCAAATCGGCCCCACGCTTCCAGCGCGCACGCTCTTCTGGAACCCCGGAGAGGACTTTTCCGTAGAAGGCAAAGTGTTCATCGCTGAAGGCTTTGGGCAAAGCAAAGGACTGGCCTTCAATGAGGTGATAGGCCAGCCAGTCTTTCCAGGTATCGAGAGCGGCGGAGGCCACCAGGGCTGATTCTCCAGCAAACGCCGTGGGCTGCCAGACTATGAAGGTCTTCTGCTTCGTGAGCCCGGCGGCGCGGAAATACTCGGCCCAGTCGAGGCCGGGAGCTTTCTGCGTAAAGTCGGCCTGAGTCCATGTGTTGTTAGCTTTGTGGATGTCGTCGTTCTCAGCCAGGCTGATGTGTTTTTCGGCTATGGCATGTTCCAGTTCGACGATGCGAGCCGCACGAGCTTCGGTGTCATTGAATCCGGCGAGCTTCAGCATAGCCGCGACGTGCGTCTGGTACTTGCTCCGGATACCCTTCATGGAGTCGCTGGATGAGAGATAGTATTCGCGGTCCGGTAACGCGAGACCGCCCTGCAGCAGGTAGGCGGTATAGTGCTCGACTTCATCGAAGCCAGGGGCAACCCAGAGTCCGAAAAGATTCCGCGTATGGAAGTTCGTGTTGTTGAGTGCGTCGACATCCGCACGGAGAGTCTCGCCGAGCGCGCGCGCCAGTTCACGTTTATCGTGAATCGCGGCGATGGCCGCCAGATGCGGCTGTAGCGGCTTCAGGCCCTTGGCCTCGATGCCGGCCTCATCCATGTAAGAGTTGTAGAGATCTGCGATCTTGCGGGACTTCTCACCGCCGGGCGCCCCACTCTTTGCGGCTTCCGTGATCAGATCGGCAACTCGCTTGTCGGTTTCATCGACAACCGGCAGGGCGGGCGATGTTCCTCCGCGGTCGCCAGGAATCTCGGTGTGCTTGATCCATTCGCCGTTGGCGTACTGGTAAAAGTCGTCCCCCGGCCGTACCGTGCGTTCCATGTAAGACAAGTTGACCGCCGGGCCTGTCGGCAGAGTGTCCTTTGCCGGGGCTGCAGCACGGGCAGCGATCAAAGGGAACACAATTACGACGAAAGCAAGGGCGTGCATCAGGAATGGGTCGCGGCTTGTTGTTTTCATGAATGGGCTCCGGGAGTATCTTGGTCAGAAAGCTTCTAGGTTAGACGTGGTCCACGACGGACGGATAGCTGTCGGGTTTAATTATCGCACCGAGTGACGGGGCCACGCACTCCGTTTAATCCCAGATTTCCCCGTGTGCTGTCGAGCAGGCGCGTTTGTGACACGGCGGATTGACGCCCCCGGCGTTCCCGGCATATCCTTGAAGTTGAAATTGAAATTCATTTTCAAGATCGATTTTTCAGTATCGATTGTCAGAAAATCCTAGACTCATAAATGTTTCAGGCTTTCATCATTACGCTGCGCGAGGGGGTTGAAGCCGCGCTTATCGTCGGGATTACGCTGGCGTATCTGACCAAGATTGGCCGGCAATGATCTGCGCAAGGCGGTGTATGCCGCGCTGGGGCGGCTTTTGTGGGCAGCATTGGCGTGGCCATTGTGATTTCGCGGCTCAACTTGAACGAAGACGTCTTTGAAGGCTGGATCATGCTGGTGGCCGCGTTCTTCGTCGTCACCATGGTGGTTTTCATGATGAAGACCGGGCGCAAACTGAAAGGCGAAATCGAAGGCAAAGTCGGCCTGCTGGCGGGTAAGGACGCGTGGATCGGGCTGTTCTTCTTCGTGTTTCTGATGGTGTTGCGCGAAGGCGCTGAGACAGTGCTGATTCTTTCCGCTGTGTCGCTGAACTCAACCGAGCTGATGAGCTTTCTGGGCACGCTGCTGGGAGTGTTGGCGGCGATTGCTTTTGGCGTGATGTTCGTAAAAGGCAGTGTGCGGATTAATCTGCAGAAGTTCTTCCGCGTTACGACGGCCATCCTGTTCCTGGTGGCGGCGCAGCTGGTGATGGCCGGCCTGCATGAGCTTTCGGAAAGCGGCGTGATTGCTTCGTCGAAGCGCGAGATGGCGATCATCGGGCCGATCGTGAGCAACGACTTTTCTTCTTTGTGACGATTGTGGCGCTGGCGGCGCTGATGGTTCTGTTCGATGCGAAGCGGCGCGAACCTGTGCCGGAGCCCGCTTCCCCAGCCGAACGGCGGAAAGCGATCTGGAGCGCCCGCAAGGAACGCCTGTGGATGGTCTCGGTCTATACGTTCTCCTTTCTGTTTATCACGATGATGACGGCGGAATTTGTCTATGCCAAGAGCGCGAGCGCTCTTTCGCCGGCGACCGAGGTCACCTTCACGAACGGGCAAGTGAGCGATTCCGCTGGCGCAGGTTGCCGATGGCGACCTGCACCGCTATCAGGCGAAGGAGAATGGGACGGCGATTCGCTTTTGGCTGTATCAGAAACCGGACGGCAAGATCGCGACCGTTTTTGATGCCTGCGAAATCTGCGGGGCGGTGGGATTCTACAAAACAGCCAACGGAGTGGTTTGCAAGAACTGCGCCGCGCCGATCAATCCGCAGTCGGTGGGCGCGACGGGCGGATGCAATCCGATTCCGCTGAAGGCCACGCAGACGGCCGATGCGGTCATTATCCAGGAGGCGGACATCGCGGCCGGCAGCCGCGTGTTCGAGAAACAGTAAGCAATGTTCGCGCGCCTGGTTTACGAATCCTTCCGGCGCCAGAAGCGGCGCAAGTTGCTGGCCGGGGCGGCCATTACGCTGGGCGTTACCGTGGCGACGGCGATGATTGGTGTCGCCACCGACATCGGCGACAAGATCAATCGCGAACTGCGCACCATCGGCGCCAACATGCTTGTCACCCCGCAGGAAGATACGCTCGATGTGGAAATTGGCGGCGTGAACCTGAAGCCGCCGAGCGACGGCGCTTTTCTGAACGAAGCCGACCTGCCGAAAATCAAAGGCATTTTCTGGCACAACAACATTACGGGATTTGCGCCGATGCTGCCGGTGAACGTAGCGCTGCGGCAGGCGTGCGAAGACGGAGAATCTCACGCTGCTGGGAACTTATTTTGCGAAAAGAGTTTCCTTTGGAAAAGATGAGTTCACGACGGGCGTGCGGTCGACGCATCCGTGGTGGAAGGTTTCGGGGGCGTGGCCCGAGGACGATTCTCGCGATGTTCTGGTAGGAGAGCGGCTGGCGGCGCGCTTGGTGCGAAGCCGGGCGATGAATCGCGCTTTCGGGGCGACGAGTTGCGGTGTGAGCGGAATTCTTTCCACCGGCGGCAGCGAAGACGACGAGATCGTCGCGCCGCTGGCGCTGGCGCAGGAGATTCTGGGCAAGCCGGGCGCGGTGCGCCGCATTTATGTGAGCGCGCTGACCAAGCCGGAAGATGCTTTCGCGCGGCGCGACCCGAAGAGTCTGTCGGGGGCGATCTACGACCGCTGGTATTGCTCGCCGTATCCGCAGTCGATCGCGTTTCAGTTGCCGGAGGCGATTCCGCACTCGCACGCCGAGCAGATTCGGCAGGTGGCGCAGAATGAAGGCGCGGTGCTGACGCGCATCGAAGGTCTGATCTTCTTGATCACGTTGGCTGCGCTGTTTGCCTCGGCGCTGGCGGTTTCGGCGGCGATGGCGACGACTATTTTCGAGCGGCGGGCGGAAGTTGGGCTGATGAAGGCGTCTGGGCGCGGGCAAGGTGGCGGTCGCGCTTCGATCTTTTTTGCGGAGGCTACGCTGCTGGCTCTGATTGGCGGCCTGTGGGTTTTGCAGTGGCGGCGTTGCTGGCGCACCAGATTGGGCGTTCGATTTTCAATTCGGAGATTTCGATTCCGCCGGTGCTGTTGCCGGTGATTCTGGCGATCGCTGTGATTGGTAACTTTTGCGGGGAGCGCGGCGGCCATTCGGCAATGCGGTGCGGTCTGGATCCGGTGTTTGCGCTGCGGGGTGAGCTGTGAGCGCGCCAGTTTCGCATGCGCGCGCAGGATCTTGCGGCGAGCCGGGCGCAGGCTCCGCATACTTCGATGTTTCTGCGCATGCTGGTGCGGGCGGCGGTGCTGCGGCGGGGACGGGCCGCTTCGGCGCTGTTTGCCATGGTTGTTGCGGCTGCGGTCGCTACGGCGATGCTGAATCTTTATATCGATGTGCAGGCGAAGCTGCAGCGGGAGTTTCGCAACTACGGCGCGAATATCGTTCTCGTCGGAAAGGACGGCGCTTCCCTTCCCGCTGACGCGCTGGCACGTGTGAATCGGTGCTTGCCGGGCGCGGGGTGGCTGCGCCGTTTGCGCTGGTGGTTGCGCGCACCAGCGATGGTCAGCCGATCGTGGTGGCGGGCACGGATTTTGAGCGGGTGCGGCAGCTGGATCGCTGGTGGTCGGTGAGCATGGCATTGGCCTGTCGGCTTCCCGGCAACAGGCGCTGGTTGGAGTGCGCGCTGTTGTCGCGTGGTTTCTCCGAAGAATCAGCCTTTCGATCTGAGCTTTCAGGGACGCACGATTCACCTGACGCCGGCGGGAACGGTGCAGACCGGCGCCGCGGAAGACAGCCGCATTTATCTTTCGCTGGCGGATTTCGTGCCTGGACGGGAGTGCAGCCTTCGACGATTGAAGTTGCGGCCACCGGCTCGCCGGAAGAAATCGACGCGATCATGCATCAACTGGCGCAGGCGATTCCGGCGGCGGAAGTGCGGCCGGTGCGGCAGATCATGGAAGGCGAAGCGCGCGTGCTGGGCAAGACTCGCGTCGACCCTGCTGGCCGCCGCGGCGCTGATTATTTTGACGGCGGCGCTGTGCGTGCTCTCGACGCTGATGGGCTGGGTGTTTGACCGGCGCCGCGACTTTGCCATCATGAAAGCGCTGGGAGCGTCGCGACCGCTTGCTGAATGGATTTTTCGCCGCGGAAGCGGCGGCGCTGGGCGCGACGGGCGCGATGATCGGATTTGTGCTCGGCATCGGCATCGCGGCATGGATCGGCAGGGTTAACTTTCATGCTCCTGTGATCGCCGCGTTTCAGCGTGCTGCCTGTGGTTCTGGCTGGTAGCATGGCGGTGACGTTGCTGGCGGCGATTCTTCCGATCTCGCTGCTGCGCCGGGTGCAGCCCGCGGTCATTCTGAGGGGAGAGTGAAATGATTCAGATCAAAGACGTCACGAAGCTCTACCCCTCCCAGGGCGCTGGACAGCCGAAGCGAATGGCGGGCAGAGCCAGAACGACGCTATTCACGCGCTGGATCATATCTCGCTGCACGTGGCGCCGGGCGAATGGCTTTCGATCATGGGGCCGTCGGGCTCGGGTAAATCGACGCTGGTGAATCTGATTGGCTGCCTGGACCGGCCGACGTCGGCGAGATCTGGCTCGATGGGCAGAATGTTGCCGGGATTTCGGCTGCCGAATTGAATCGGGTGCGTGCGGAGAAGATCGGATTCATCTTCCAGCAGTTTCATCTGATTCCATTTCTTACCGCGGTCGAAAACGTCATGCTGGCGCAGTATTTTCACAGCATGACCGATGAAAAAGAAGCGATCGAAGCGCTGGCGCGCGTGGGGCTGGGCGATCGCGCGCATCATCTGCCTTCGCAGCTTTCCGGCGGAGAGCAGCAGCGGGTCTGCATTGCGCGGGCGCTGATCAACGATCCAAAGATTATTCTGGCCGATGAGCCGACCGGCAACCTCGACGCGCAGAACGAAGAGATTGTTCTGCGGCTGCTGCGCGAGTTTCATCAGCAAGGGCGGACGATCGTGATGGTCACGCACGATCCTGTGGTGGCGCGCCTGGCCGACCGGCGAATCGAGTTGCATCACGGCAAGATCGCATCGCAGGAAGTTTTTGCCATGGCCGACGAAGAGCAGTTCGACGAAGTGCTGGAAGAACTCTGGGTGCTGGCCGAGCACGGCGAGATTGCCGAGGTCGAGCGCATGGAGGTCCACGGCGCGCTGCCGGTGAGCCTGGCGATCGAGAAGATGATCGCAGATGGGTCTTGTGATTTCCGCGCCGCATCCGCCGCAGCCGCATGATCACAAGCCGTTCGTGAATCCCTGCCATGATGCGCTGAAGCCTGTCGCCGCTTCGATCGGCGATGGCACTCTGATCGTGGAGCTCACTCGCGCGGACGCGAACGCGCCGGCAGCATCATCCGCCGTCACCGCCTGGCCGAGCGTCTCTTCACCGATAGCCTGGCCATGGATAGCGAGTCTGAAATCGAGCAGCAGGCCTGCAAGTTCGAGCATATCCTCTCGCCCGAAGCGACCGACAAGATCTGCACGTTCCTTGGACATCCGCGGACTTGCCCGCATGGCGCGCCGATCCCGCCGGGAGTTTGCTGCGGAAGCAGTCGAATCAACGCGGGAGCCCTTGACCTCTCGGTTTCCAAGAGAATGTAGATGAAGGATACGGTGGATGACGCGCAAGGACTTTCAACGCCTAGCTAGGATGAGGTTAAGTGACGCTCGCGTCCTCCTGAGGAGCGGGAACAACGAAGGAGCCTACTACTTGGCTGGCCTCGCCGTGGAATGTGCGCTGAAATCCGCCATAGCGCGAAGAACCAATCGACATGATTTCCCGCCGAAACCAAAGATTGTCTATAGCATGTACGACCACGATTTGAATAAACTACTAGTAGCTGCCAATTTAGAGACTGCCCTGAATGCGGCGGTGGCAACCAACCCAGCTCTCAAAGCGAACTGGTTGTTGGTTAAGGATTGGACGGTCGAAAGCCGATACCTGGTAACCGGTCTGAGCGCGCAGGATATCTATCGCGCCGCGACCGGAAGAAATGGGGTTTTGAAATGGCTACGACAGCGCTGGTAGATAGAGATCTTGACGTCGGTCGAAGGATCCTTAAGGCGCTTGCATGGGCCGACATAAAGGTGAACATTGCCTTCTGGGCCCACACTCCCCAAATCGGCGAGTGGCAGCTTTTCATCGTTACGCCCATAGTCGATTCCGAAGGCCACCGGTCAGCGTACGAGCGGGTCTTACGCATACTACACGAAGCCGGAATGGACCCGGAGCTTCCTTGGCGAAGGATTTTTCTGCGCAGTCCAAAGGATCCCGTGTTGAAGTCTCTCGAAGAGAGGACGAGCTACAGCGGGCCGGTTGAGATCATGGAATCCCAGAACGCTCCGAGGGGCGCCCCGAATTCATACTACGTCACCTATGCGCCGCACCCAGGAGGTACGTTCAGAATTCTTAACGTACCTGTCGGTGACAGGTTCGTCGAAGACGCATACGTCTACGGCGCGACGTGGCATGTTTCCGGTCTTGACCATTTAAGGGAATTCCTATCGAAACTCCGCCTGAATCGGGATGCAGTCGAGGCAGCCGTCGAAGAGTTGTCCACCGAGAAGAGGGCCCTAATCCCGAACGTTCAGTTGCGTGTCAGAGATTTCAAGCAGCTGAGACCAGCTTGAGAGTGACTCCCCGGCGTCCCACCATCGGCGTATTCGATTCAGGTTTCGGCGGGCTTACCGTCCTTAAAGCTTTACTTGAACTTATCCCGGCCGCCGATTACCTCTACTTTGGCGATACTGCCCGCCTTCCCTACGGCTCGAAGTCGGTCGAAACCGTGGCGCGTTATGCCGTCGAGGCTGCTCATTATCTCGAAGCTCACGGAGCCGAGCTGCTCGTCATCGCCTGCAATACAGCAACCGCACTGGCGCTCGACCGCATCACGGCCGCGTCGCACGTGCCTGTGGTGGGCGTGGTTGAGCCTGGCGCCGAGGCCGCAAACTCTGTCAGCAAGAACAAGAAGGTTGTCGTGATTGGGACCGAAGCCACGGTCAGCAGCCACGCCTACCGGAAAGCTCTTGAGGCTCGGGGACTCAACGCGCGTGAGAACTCTTGCCCACTGCTGGTTCCTCTAGTCGAGGAAGGATGGGTGGAGCATCCCGTCACCGAACAGGTTGCTCGTATTTATTTGGACGAAGCCTTCGCTGATAGCTTCGGCGAAGCGGACGTTCTAGTGCTGGGCTGCACACATTATCCGTTGCTGAAGCCGCTGCTGCATCGCGTGGCGCCGCCGCACGTCGGCATCGTCGATTCCGCCGAGTCGACAGCACGCGCTGTCTCGAGCCACTTGAAGAGACTCTTGCCGCCCACGCTCGCTCCGGGAGAAGAACGGCGAGCGCGCCCCCGTCTTAAATTCTTTGCCACGGACTCGGTGGATAAGTTTCGGCGACTGGGTGAGCGATTCCTGGGCCATTCCATCGAAGATGTCCAGCATGTTGATCTGAAGGAATAGAGATCGACCTCAGGGGCCGAAGCCCGCTGTTTCGGGCTGGTCTTTGACATAGGCCTTGAAGACCTGCTCCACCCGTTTCTTGCTCCGCGAAGGCGACTGGCACGCACACATTGCACGCAAGATTCGGATAGCGCAGAAAGGTATTGGGGAATTACTGTGACCGAGCGGCGGCCTGATCACTCAAATCAGAAACGGCGGGTACGGCTTAGAACACGATGCATCCCCTCGATAACATCATCTGGCAAGCGTTGACCACACGGCAGGCCCACTTCGCCCAATCTTCCGGGCGGGCTCGCAGGTTTATGCCGGAGGTCTCACCCCTGGCCGCTTTTAGTGAAGCGACCCCAGAAGCATACGAATCACTGGCGGAATTGTTGAGTCCACGCGGGACGCTTGGACTGTTCCTGGATGCGCCCTATCAGCCGCGCGCTGGCTGGAGCCTTGTCGCCGGC
Source organism: uncultured Acidobacteriaceae bacterium (assembly GCA_963841125.1). Lineage (GTDB taxonomy): Bacteria > Acidobacteriota > Terriglobia > Terriglobales > Acidobacteriaceae > Sulfotelmatobacter. Next base: position 269,826 of record CAWJBH010000007.1, on the reverse strand, counting down.
GCCCCAATGCCTGAAATGGTTTACGAGGATGGAACCGCCCCGCTCACCCATTCCTCTTCCGATCCGGAAATCGTCGAACTTGGCGCTGCGGACTCCCCTGACATGATCGCTCTCACAGCGCTCACCAAGCCCGGTCCGTTTCACAAACGTACTCACGAATTGGGTGGCTACCTGGGAATCCGGCGCGAGGGAAAACTTGTCGCCATGGCGGGCGAGAGATTAAAGGTTCCGGGTTATACCGAGGTGAGCGCGATCTGCACCCATCCTGAGTATACCGGCCACGGCTGCGCTCGCATCCTGACCACCGAAGTGATACGCAGAATTCGTGGTCGCGGGGAAACGCCGATTCTGCATGTTCGGGAAGATAATGTGCGGGCGATTGAGCTGTATCAGAGGCTGGGCTTTAAACAACGAGTGTTGTTGCACTTTGCAGTGCTTAGGAAAGAGTAACGTTCTTGGGGCACCGGAGTATCGACGACCAAGAACTGAGTTCCTCAGTACAGATGGAAATCAACTTCCACAGCAATTTCCACCGCTACGTCGTGACCATCTTTCTTGCCCGGCTCGAACTTCCAATTCTTAACCGACTCGATGGCTTTCTCGTCCAAGCCCATGCCCAGCGCGCTAAGTACGCGGATCGCCGTTGGATGTCCGTTCGCGTCGACCACTAGTCCAAGAACGCACGTCCCCTGGTACTTCGCCTTGCGCGCTTCTTCAGAAAACTCAGGATCAGTCTGATAAATGACGCGCGGTGGAGTCACTCCCTTACCGATGCGGAAAACACCGCCGCCCATGCCGCCGCCTGAACCAGGCCCTACGCCCGCGCCGTTGCCCGAGCCAACGCCACCGTTGGAACCCGAACCGATACCGCTGCCTGATCCTGTTCCATTCGACGGAATAACCGCGCCGGATTTCGGGTCGCCAAGGTTTGGCATATTAAGTTGCGCGACCTGGATATCGGGCGGCACAATGACTGTGGGCTCAACCGCCAACTTGGGATTTAGATTCCGGATCACTGCCGCCGGGGGAGTGATCTGCTGCATTGAAAATTTCGGCAGCTTTCCCTTCGAGGCCTGCAGCACATCGCGGTCGCCACCACCACCGCCGCCGCCGGCCTGCGTCTTCGCCGGCTTCAGCGCGTAATCACCAGGATCAATCAACGAAATCGTGGTCTGCGGTTTGGCCTCCACCTTGGTGACAAGACGCCGCGCGAAAATCGTGCCGCCGATGATCAATGCAATCACGACAACGTGGAATGCAGTCGAGGTCAGAGCCCCATTCTTCTTGTAGTTGTAAAAGCCCCAAATATCCTTGACCGGGATTGGCTTCGATTCCAGCTTGAGCGGCGGAAGTTTCTTGGGAAAGAAGAATTCGTCCAGGCCGCGGGAAAGAGACTTCCATAGCGGCTCGAATGTATCGGGCGCGAGCAGAAGGTGCAGTTCCGGCTCGTTGCCAGGATTCGCCGTGACGTTCGGATTGACTTCTGATGATGCCATTATTCCCCGGTTCGGTCTCCCTTGTGGAGTAATGAACAGGCTGTCTTCCTGGCGACGCCCTCGCTTACACAGATGACCAGTCTTTCCAACAAGTTGCCTGCTGAGATTTCTTCTGTGAGCCTTCCCATGCCTGCGGAATCGAGCGCCGCCCACAATGCGGAACCAAGCCTCAAACCTCGGCTTCAGAAAGCGCAAGCTTCTAGTAAAATTGTACCCCTTTCGCCACCTTTTCCGCAGTGTATTTCGAGTTTCCGTGGGAATGCACTTTTCCCCACATTAGGTCGAGAAAAGCCATAGCCCCTGATTTTTCAACAGCTCCGGGCGAATAGACGTTCTCTACTCCGCTCCCTATAATGAAAACATTCCAACATTTGGGAGAATCCAAGTTAGTGCCCTTTGACTTAAAATCAACGATTAATCTACCTAAGACTGCCTTCCCCATGAAGGCGAACCTGCCTCAGAACGAGCCCAAAATGCTGGCCCGATGGGAGGAGATGCGGATCTACGAGCGAATCCGCGTAGCTCGCAAAAGCTCGCCCGCCTACATTCTGCATGACGGACCACCCTATACGAGCGGCCCCATCCACATGGGAACGGCGCTGAACAAGTGCCTCAAGGACTTCATCGTCAAATCGAAGACCATGGCGGGATATGACGCGCCCTACGTGCCCGGATGGGACTGCCACGGCCTGCCGATCGAAATCAAGGTGGATAAGGAACTCGGTGGCAAGAAACTGCAGATGCGTCCCAGCGACGTGCGCGCGGAGTGTCGCAAGTACGCTCAGAAGTTTCTCGACCTACAGCGCACTCAGTTCAAGCGCATCGGCGTCTTCGGCCGCTTCGACCGTCCTTATGCGACGATGAATCCGCAGTACGAGTCGGTGGTGCTCTCGACTTTCTTTTCGTTTTACGAAAATGGTTTTGTCTACAAAGGTCTGCGCGCCGTCTACTGGTGCATGCACGATGAGACCGCGCTGGCCGAGGCCGAGGTCGAATACGAGAACCACACCAGCCCCACGGTTTGGGTGAAGTACACTTTGCTCGACGATCCCACGAAGATTGACGCAGCTTTGGTTGGCAAGAAAGTTTCAACCATCATCTGGACTACAACCCCCTGGACTCTGCCCGCGTCGATGGCCGTGGCTTTTCATCCGGACGAAGAGTATGTTGCCTTGGAATCTGGCGGCGAAGTTTATATCGTGGCCTCGAAGCTCGCGAAAGATGCCGCCGAGAAGTGCAATCTAGCCGAACCACGCGAGCTGGCCCACTTCCCTGGCCGCAAGATGGAGCGCTTGAACTTCCAGCATCCCTTCCTCGACCGAAAGATCATCGGCGTGCTGGCCGACTACGTCACCATGGACACGGGAACTGGCGTGGTCCACACCGCCCCGTCGCACGGCGCGGAGGACTTCCTCACCGGCGTCAAGTACGGTCTTGACGCTACCAGCAACGTTGACGAGAAGGGCATTCTGCGCAACGGCCTGCCGGAATATACCGGCAAGCGCGTCTGGGAGGCGAATCAGCCGATCATCGACTTGCTCAAAAGCCGCGGCGCGCTGCTGCATGCGGAGAAGACCGAGCACTCTTATCCACACTGCTGGCGCTGCCACAACCCTCTGATCTTCCGCTCTACCGAGCAATGGTTCATTTCCATGGAAACACCGATGCCGGGCGGGAAATCGAAAGACGACAGCCTTCGCACGCGCACTCTCGAAGAAATCAAGCACGTGAAATGGGACCCGGCGTGGGGCGAAGAGCGGCTCTCGAACATGATCGCCACGCGCCCTGACTGGTGCATCTCGCGGCAGCGGGTGTGGGGCGTCCCGATCGCCGTTTTTCTTTGTGAGAGCTGCGGCAAGCCACTGAACGATCATGCCGTAAATCACAAAGTCGTCGAACTTTTCGCGCGTTCCGGCGCCGACGCTTGGTTTACTTCCGAATCAGACGCGATTCTTCCCGAAGATGCGAAGTGTCCGCATTGCTCGAGCACGAAGTTCGAGAAGGAAACTGACATCTTCGATGTGTGGCTGGAATCTGGCGCGAGCTATCTGGCGTTAGTTGCCGACGAGCCGGCATATCCCTGGCCGTCCGATCTTTACCTGGAAGGCGGCGACCAATACCGCGGCTGGTTCCAGTCTTCCCTGCTTTGCGCGATGGGCACACACGGAACGCCGCCCTACAAAGGCGTAGTCACGCCGGGGTGGACGCTCGACGAAAAAGGGCAAGCCATGTCGAAGTCGCGCGGCAACGACGTGGATCCGGTCGATATCGCTGATCGTCTGGGTGGAGAAATTGTGCGCCTCTGGGTTGCGTCGGTCGACTTCCGGGAGGATGTGGTTGGGTCCGAACGCCTGATGCTGACCGTTGCGGAAAATTACCGCAAGATTCGGAATACGTTCCGCTACATTCTAGGAAATCTCGGGGACTTCGATCCGCAGGCCGAGGCGGTTCCATTCGAGAGCATGGAGGCTCTTGATCAATACATGCTGCGCCAGACTTTCTCCTTTGCGAGGGACGTCACGAAATCGTATGACGACTTCGCTTTCCATAAGATCTATCACCGCCTGAATCACTTTTGCATCGTCGACCTGAGCGCCTTCTACTTCGACGTGCTCAAAGATCGGCTTTACATCTCTGCACCTAAATCACCTGCTCGCCGCAGCGCGCAGACCGCGATCTGGCGCATTGGCGAGGCACTGGTGCGGCTGCTTGCCCCCGTTATGACCTTCACCTCAGAAGAGGTTTGGAATTACCTGCCCAAGACCGCTGGGCGCGCAGAGAGCGTTCACCTCGCGTTGTTCCCTTCCGCGGCGGACATTCTTGGAGACGCGAAAAATGCAGTTGCGGAAGAAAAGATCGCCGAAGATTGGACCACTTTACGCTCTGTGCGCGACGAGGTGCTCAAGGCGCTTGAAGAGGCTCGCAACAACAAACTGATCGGCACCGGTCTGGAGGCCCAGATCAATCTGACTGCGCCCGACCCGGTTTATTCGGTGCTGTCACGTCACGCCGATCAGTTACGCTACCTCTTCATCGTTTCCGCAGTGACACTTACTCAGGCGTCCGGCAACGGTACGGGCAGCGTACACGTCGAAGTGAAGAAAGCAGACGGATTAAAGTGCGAACGCTGCTGGAATTATTCGACGCACGTCGGCGAGGATAAGACCTACCCGACAGTGTGCGAGCGTTGCAGCGCGGTGCTGAAAGAATTGGAACACTCAGCCCGACTTTGAGTGGTTATCCCAATCGTAAGTGTCATCCCGAGCGCAGCGAGGGATCATGGTTCTTGCCCTCGGCGGCAACACTGATGGCGTCGGCAACAACCATGATCCCTCGCTGCGCTCGGGATGACAATCGTTTGGTGGTTGAGCCTAGAGCAACTACCTACCGCAATTCTTCCATCGCCGCTTCCAGCACTTCCCTGCCCGGTCGCGTCAGCGATTCCGGCAGTGTGGCCAGCGGTTCATCCACCATGTTCAGCATATCGAGGAAGTTGGGCGCCTTGGTGTTTACATAAAACAATCCCGTCAGCACCTCGCCCTTTTCATGCGCTGCGGTCAAGCGCGTCATGGCTTGAATCCGGTCGGTCGGGTCGTAATCTTCCTCCAGCTTGCGCAGTTGCAGGTGAGAGCCATCGTGCATGGTGACCTGGACCGTTGTTCCCGGATCGTATTCCACATTAATCTCTTCGAAGTGCGGCACGAAGCTCATTTCCTGCAACGTCTCTTCGTGATCCTTCACGTATTTGTAGGATTTGGTGGAACCCTCGTGATCGTTAAAGGTCACGCAGGGAGACACCACATCAAGCATCACCGTGCCGTTGTGCGCGATGGCGGCTTTCAGCATCGTGCCCAACTGCCTTTTGTCGCCGGAGAACGACCGGCCGACAAATGTCGCACCCAACTGAATCGCAAGCGTGCAGGTATCAATCGGCGGCAGGTCGTTCAGCACTCCTGATTTCAGCTTCGAGCCCAGATCGGCGGTGGCCGAGAATTGGCCCTTGGTCAGGCCGTACACTCCGTTGTCTTCAATGATGTAAATGATGGGAAGATTGCGGCGCATGAGGTGAACAAACTGGCCGATACCGATCGAAGCCGTGTCGCCATCGCCACTCACGCCCAGGGCAATCAGATCGCGGTTCGCCAGCATGGCTCCCGTGGCTACCGACGGCATGCGACCATGCACCGAGTTGAAGCTGTGCGACCGGTTCATGAAGTAGGCGGGACTTTTAGACGAGCACCCGATCCCGCTCAACTTCGCGACTCGCTCCGGCTGCACTCCCATGTCATACATGGCTTCGATGATGCGTTCGGAAATGGCGTTATGGCCACAGCCGGCGCAGAGAGTGGTCTTGCCGCCCTTGTAATCGATTACCGTCAGGCCGATGTGGTTCGTTTTCGGTTCAGCAGCAGGCGTGGTCGCCATTACTTACCCTCCATGGTGCTCAATTCGTCGGTGACGGAGCGCGCATCGAGCGGCAGTCCGTCGAGATGGCTGATGCTGCGCATCCGGCCTATCAATTCAGGTTTGAGGTCGAGCTTCAGTAGGCTAAGCATTTGCGCGTCGCGGTTCTGCTCGACTACGTAAACGCGTTCGTGCTGCTCGATGAACTCATGCACTTCCCGCGTAAAGGGATACGCTCGCAAACGCAAGTAATCGGTTTCGATCGCGTACTCGTTGCGCAACTGGTCGCGGCTTTCAATGATGCCCCAATGCGATGTGCCATAGGCGATGATCCCGATTTTGGCGTTCGCGCCCTTCAAAATCTCCGGCCGCGGCACGAAGGAGCGAGAGGACTCGAACTTGCGGTTCAGCCGCTCCATGTTGTTTTCGTAGTCGTCGGGGCGCTCGCTGTAGTTGGATTTATCGTTGTGCCCGCTGCCTCGCGTGAAGTAGGCCGCTGCAGGATGGTCTGTTCCCGGCAGGGTGCGATAGCCCACACCGTCGCCATCCAAATCTCTATAGCGGGCAAAGCCTCCCAGCTTAGTGAGATCCTCTTTACTGAGAACCTTGCCGCGCTTGATGGGCGCAGTCGGATATTCAAACGGATCGGACATCCAGTTGTTCATACCCAGGTCAAGATCGGACATAACGAACACTAGCGTCTGGAATTGCTCCGCCAAGTTGAAGGCATCCGAAGCCATGCTGAAACACTCCGTCACCGAGCATGGAATCAGCATGATGTTTTTAGTATCGCCGTGCGACAGAAAGGCCGTAGAGAGAATATCGCCTTGTGAAGTGCGCGTAGGCAAACCGGTCGATGGTCCAACGCGCTGAATATCCCAGATCACCCCCGGAATTTCCGCGTAATAAGCCAACCCGGCAAACTCCGACATCAACGAAATGCCTGGGCCAGCAGTCGCCGTCATGCTGCGCGCACCCGCCCAACCCGCGCCAATCACCATGCCGATCGCCGCCAGTTCATCCTCCGCTTGCACAATGGCAAACGTCGCCTTGCCGTCCGGGCCGATGCGGTACTCCTTCATATATTCGATCATCGTCTCCACCAGCGAAGACGATGGCGTAATCGGATACCACGTCACGACCGTACAACCGGCGAACATGCAACCGAGCGCCGCGGCGGAATTGCCGTCGATGATGATCTTGCCCGCGGTCGCGTTCATGCGCTCGATGTAGAACACACCGCGCTTCTGCAGACTGGCTTTCGAATAATCGAATCCCGCCTGCGCCGCCGCCAGGTTCAAGGTGGCCGCTTTCACCTTGGTGGCGAATTGCTTGCGGATCGCCTTCTCCACTTCCCCCATCTCGATTTCGAGAAGTTGAGCGACCACTCCCACGTACACCATGTTCTTGACCAGTTTGCGCAGCTTCGCCTCGGGACAAACCGCCGCCACCAGTTTGTCGTAGGGAACCGAATAGAAAACCAAGTCATTGCGCAACTTATCCAGGCCAAGCGGTTCGTCGTAAAGCACCGAAGCGCCGGGGGCGAGCGACTTCACGTCGTCCTGCGCGGTTTCCGCGTTCATCGCAACCAGAAAATCTATCTCCTTCTTGCGCCCGATGTAGCCGTCTTTATTTGCCCGGATCGTGTACCAGGTCGGCAGACCGGCGATGTTCGAGGGAAACAGGTTCTTGCCCGAAACCGGCACGCCCATCTGGAAGATGGCGCGCAACAAAACCGTATTCGAACTTTGCGACCCTGAGCCATTCACCGTGGCAACCTGAATGCTCATGTCATTGACGATGCGCTTGCGTCCCAATTGCCCGCCCGTACCCTGGGGCGCAACATCCGTAGTAGCCATCCCTACACCTTCCTTTGTTTAAAGGGCGCAGTAACACCCGCCCAAACTTCAACTAGAGCAAAACAGACTATTATACGGCGGCAGCGTTGCAGCGTACATCAAATCGCCCGCCCGGAGCCGCGAGGAACCTATTTGGGAACGAGACGCTGGAAGGAGAACAGCGCTGCGGATTTACTACTCCGTTTTGAAGAACTGAGCCATGGCGCGGAACTTGCTATATCGGGAGTCCAGCAACTGTGACAGCGGGATTTTCTTCAGCTCCGAAAAATGCTTCTGCAGGCTGACATCAAGCAAATTCGCCGCCGCTTCGTAATCGCGTTGCGCTCCACCTTCGGGTTCGGGAACGATATCGTCGATGCAGCCCAGTTCGCTCAGATCCGTGGCTGTAATGCGCATGGCTTCCGCCGCCAATTCCTTCTTGGTTGCGTCCCTCCACATGATCGCAGCACAGCCTTCAGGAGAAATCACCGAATATACGGAGTTCTCCATCATGAGCACGCGATCGGCGACCGCAATCGCCAATGCCCCACCGCTGCCCCCTACTCCAATCACAGTGGCGATGATCGGCACTTCCAGGCGTGCCATTTCGCGCAAGTTGTAGGCAATCGCCTCGGCTTGTCCGCGTTCCTCGGCATGAATTCCAGGGTAAGCGCCATCGGTATCCACCAGGGTGAAAATCGGCCTGCGAAACTTCTCCGCGACCTGCATCACGCGCAGCGCCTTGCGATAACCTTCCGGGTGCGGAGTGCCGAAATTGCGGTACACGCGCTGCTTCATGTCCCGCCCCTTCTGGGTGCCGATCACCAGAACTTCCTCGCCGTGAAAGCGAGCCATCCCGCAAACCAGCGCCGGATCGTCGCCGAAACTGCGGTCCCCGTGAATTTCACTCCAGTCCGTGAATAAGCGCTCAATATAATCGAGCGTTTGCGGGCGCTGAGGATGCCGGGCTAGTTCCGTTTTCTGCCACGCAGTCTGCAAGCCCTTCATTTCCTCTCTGAGAATCTGGATGCGCTCATGAAGCTTCGCGAGCTGCCGGTGAGTCTCGTCGTTCTGTCCGGCAGTAGCTTCGATCAGCGCCACCTGGCGCTCGATCTGCTCCAATTCCTGCTGCGCCTTTTGCGTTGCTTCCATGGTTGGAGCTTACAGGCTCAACTGATTACTCGCACACTGCCCTGCCCGCACAATTGTTCGACTCGAGCGATGAAGTTGCGATCTGGCTGCACATTATAACCTTCCGCTTCCATCACCACCATGAAATCCCCGGCTCGTTCCACATCGAACAACACGCGCGCCTCGCCCTTGCGCTCCCTGAAAAGCGTGTGCAGATCATCTACCGTCGCCTCTACCGAGGTTTCCAGCGGCACTCGAATGCGAATCGCGCGCGGAAGCGGAACCTTGGCATCCTCCAGAGGCATGATTTCAGCCGCTGTAATCTTCGGATTCGCCCCTTCTTCGATTCTCACTCCAGCCCGCACCAACACGGGAACTTCGAGCTTTACCTTTTCGCCGATTCGCTTATATGCTTCCGGGAAAACAATCATATCGATCGAGCCTGACATGTCTTCGAGCGTGGCCTGGGCGTAGAATTCTCCGCGCTTGGACTTTTGCACGCGCACATTGCCGATGATCCCTGCCGTCGCGATGGTTTCGTCCTTGCCGGTCGACCGGGTCATCGCGGCGACTTCATCAATGCGCAGTGCCTGCAGATCTGCCAGCTTGTCTTTGTACTTCTCCAGCGGGTGGCCGGTGATGAAGAAGCCCACGATTTCTTTCTCTGCCGCCAGCCGCGCCTGCTCGTCCCAATCAGGAATATCGGGCAGCTTGTCGTTAGGCGGCTCGGACTCATCCTGTTGAAACACTCCGAACAACCCGTGCTGCCCTGATTCCACATCGCGCTGTGCTTTCTGGGCGCGATCCATGGCGCGATCCAGCACGGTCATTAATTGCGCGCGCCGGCCTAGCGAATCCATTGCTCCGCTCTTGATCAACGACTCCAGCACACGCCTATTGAGGAGTCGCAAATCGACGTTCTCGCAGAATTCATATATCGACTTGAACCGTCCCAGCTTCTTCCTTGCCGCTACGATCGACTCAATCGCATTGCCGCCGACATTCTTGACCGCCGCCAGCCCAAACCGAATCGCTTCGCCATGCGGAGTGAAGTTCGCATCCGAAACGTTGATGTCCGGCGCCTCCACCGCAATGCCCATCTCGCGGCACTCGTTAATGTACTTCACCACGTCATCGGTGCTGCCGGTGACTGACGTAAGCAAAGCCGCCATGAACTCGACCGGATAATGCGTCTTCAAATACGCCGTGTGGTAGGCCAGCAGCGCGTATGCCGCCGAGTGTGATTTATTAAATCCGTATCCCGCAAATTGCGCCATGAGATCGAAAATCTTTTCGATCTTCTTCGGTGGAAACTTACGCTGCGCCGCGCCTTCCACAAACCGCTCGCGCTGCTGCGCCATCTCTTGCGCATTCTTCTTTCCCATCGCGCGCCGCAGCAGGTCCGCTTCGCCCAGCGAGTAGCCCGCCAACCGGTTCGCTATCTGCATCACCTGCTCTTGATACACAATCACGCCCAGCGTCTCTTCGAGAATCTCTTTCAACTCCGGCAGTTCGTATTCCACCTTCTTGCGCCCATGCTTGCGATCGACAAAATCATCAATCATTCCGCCCTGAATAGGTCCGGGGCGGTACAGCGCGTTCAACGCCGTAAGATCCTCGATCGAATTTGGCTGGTACTTGCGCAGCACATCGCGCATGCCGTGCGATTCAAACTGGAAGACGCCAGAGGTCAATCCCTTGTGAAAGACTTTCTGATAAGTCTCCGCATCTTCCAGCGGAACATTTTCCAGAGTGATCGGCGTTCCGCGCGTCTGCACGATCAGCTTCAACGCGTCGGTAAGAATCGTGAGCGTAGTCAGCCCCAGAAAATCCATCTTCAGCAGGCCCATCTTCTCGATGGCGACCATGTCGAACGCGGTCACGATTTCGTCGTTCTTGGTCTTGTGCAGCGGAACAAGTTCAGTTAGCGGCCGCGGCGAGATCACCACACCGGCAGCGTGAACGCCGGAGTTGCGCACCATCCCTTCCAGCTTTTTCGCGGTCTGAATCAACTCGCGAATCTGCCCATCCTTCTCCATCGCCTCGCGCAGTTGCGGCGAATCTTCAATGGCCTGATCGAGCGTGATGTTGAGCTGTGTGGGAATCATCTTGGCGATGCGATCGACATCGCTGTATGGGATGTCCATCGCGCGCCCCACGTCTTTGATCGCCGCCTTGGCCGCCATGGTGCCAAACGTGATGATCTGCGCCACGTTATCGCGGCCATACTTCTGCGTGACGTAGTTGATCACCTCGCCGCGCCGGTTCATGCAGAAATCGATGTCGATATCCGGCATGGACACGCGTTCCGGATTTAAGAAGCGCTCAAACAGCAATTCATGCTGCAAGGGATCGAGATCGGTGATGCCGAGCGCGTAGGAAACCAGCGACCCGGCCGCCGATCCACGACCCGGGCCTACCGGAATATCCCGCTCCTTGGCGTAGCGAATGAAGTCCCACACGATCAGGAAATATCCGGGGAACTTCATCTGCTGGATGATCCCGAGCTCTCGCTCCAACCGCTGCTCGTAATCGGAAATCGGATGCTTCAACTTTCCCTGCTCGTGCAGCGGCCGCAGCGCTGTCATGCGTCGCGCGAAACCTTCGCGTGACACATGCTCAAAATAACTGTCGATGGTGTAGCCCGGCGGAACCTCGAATTGCGGGAACGGCGTCGCTATTTTCTCGAGGCGCAAACTGCAGCGCTCTGCGATATCGAGGGTGCGGGTCAAGACCTCGGGCGAGTCCTTGAATACGCGATACATCTCGTCGTGGCTCTTGACGAAGAACTGGTTTCCATCAAACTTCATCCGCTGCGTATCGTGAATCGACTTGCCCGTCTGAATGCACAACATCACATCCTGAGCGTGCGCATCGTCCTCGCACAGATAGTGGCTGTCATTGGTAGCAACCAGCGGCAGCCCAAGATCCTTCTCCAGCTGGAACAGGCCCGGATGGATCTTGTGCTCCATAGCCAAGCCCTGGTCCTGAATCTCGAGATAGAAGTTTTCCTTGCCGAAAATATCGCGCAAGGTTCCTGCAGCTGAGCGCGCAGCGTCGTAATTCTCTTCCATTAACCGCTCCGCGACTTCACCCTTCAAGCATCCTGAAAGCCCGATCAACCCCCGCGAATGCTCCGCTAGAAACTTCTTGCTCACGCGCGGCTTGTAATAGAAGCCGTGCAGCGAGGCCTCTGACGTGATCTTCACCAGATTGCGGTAGCCTTCTTCGTTCTCGGCCAGCACCAGCAGATGGTTGTAGGTATCGCCGTCGGGAGGTGTGCGCTCGATGTTGTGATCATCTTTCTTGCAGACGTAAAGTTCGCAGCCCACAATTGGCTTCACGCCGTACTTGTGCGCCGCATTCACGAAGTGCACTGCGCCAAAGATATTCCCGTGGTCGGTCATGGCCACGGCTGGCATGCCCAACTCTTTCACGCGTTTGCAAAGTTGTTCGACATCGCAGGCGCCATCCAGCAGGGAGTAATCGGTATGTAGATGCAGGTGGACGAATTGAGACATAGGCGTAGAACGAATTACTGATCGCTGATTGTTGATTGAAATGCTTGCCCAGCGGGCTTTTCAATCAGCAATCAACATTCATGAATCATCAATTTCTTTACGTTGTTATTCTAACGGGAAACGCCAGCGAACAATCGGCAAGTTATCCACAGAGAGGTTTTCCGCGAGATTCGCTACTGCCCTTCGTGCGCGCCGGGCAGGCGGAAATCCACCCCGCGCTCGTCGTTCGCTTTCGTAGTGGCCGGAAGGTCGAGGTCAGAGAGAGCTATCTTCTGCGTATGCTGTGGAGCTGGAGCAAAGTTCCACAAGGTCTGGCCAACGATGGCGTAGTTCTGTACTTCCTGTCGATGCTGATCGCGGAAAACCAACACCGTATCGGGCACGATTTCCGTGTGCGCCGTGTCGAGCGGTGGGTAAGGAGAAGCCGACCTCGCGTAAACATCCTGATCAACCTGCCGTCGCACACTCTGCTCTTCGAGACTCTGCTGGTTCATCTCGTTCGCCAGACCTATCTCGTATTGCTGCTCCTGATCGTAGGCAGAGCCGGAATCCCCCCACCAGTACGGGTCGTAAATCCCGCCATACAGCCACGGATAACCATAAGCCCCGTACCCGTAGCGGTTGTTCCGAAAGCCGTAAGTTCGAAGTCGCGCACCGCCGGAACGATTGACGCCGCGAGAGGAGAAAGATGGACGAGAGGAGAATGTGGGACGGGCAGCGTAGGCTCGCGCAGAGGGATAGCCCGTGATGGCTGAACCTGAACGCGTCCCGGCGAAAGCATGCCCTCCGCCTGCAAACCCGCCGCCATGCGAGGCGAATCCACCATGTCCGCCACCGGACGCGTGGCCTCCGCCGCGCTGCGCCGAAAGCGGCGCCAACGCCAACAGCAGCACGAACACCGCGATAACAAGCGGCCTACGCATACCCTTTATTATATGCCCGTTTCAGGCCAGGCGATCCAGAAATTAGTACCAAGCAAAGACGAATCAGGACAGGGCCCGCGAGTTGCCGCAAAGCCCTATCGCTTCCGGGCCTTTGCCTTTTTCGGAGCGGCCTTCTTGGCAGGATGTTTCGCGACCTTCTTGACCGCGTGCTGCGCAGGCTTCGACGCCACTTTAACTGGCTTCGCCTTAGCTGGCTTCGCCTTAGCTTCTGGCCTCGCCTTCGCCGTTGCTTTCGCCTCAGGCTTAGCTACAGGAGCCGGAACCGACGGCCCGGTCACAGCTTTCCCCTTGCCCTTCGCAGCTTCGCCCTTCTTGCCCGGAGCTGCCTTGCCTGGCACTGCCGCGGCAGGCGCAGCCGCCACTGCTGCCTTAGGCCCGCGCCCTCGCCTAGGCGGAGGTGGTGGCGGCGGCGGCGGCGGTGCAAACGGTTTCAAGAACTTCAAAGTTTCCGTCCGCGAGCGCAGTCTTCCGTCGAGCAACAGCATGAATACGTCTCGAGCAATTTTTGGATACTCCGGCAACTGCGGCGTGATCAGCAGTTCCGTCATCTCCGGCAGCGGAATGCGCTGCTGCACCTGCCGCCACTTGGTCAGAAAGTTCTTGATCTTCTGGGCCACAGCCTGCTGCCGCGCGGTCACCGCCAGAAACAGAATCATCTCCGGCCGGGCCGCGGACAAAAGATTCCACGTACGCGAAGGCGTCGCCGCTTCTTTCCCTGTCAAGCGTTTCGCCAGGTCCTTGGCGTGCTCTTCGATATCCCGCCACGACTCGATCAAATCCTTGCGCGGAATCTGCCGCTGCAAATCCGAAATGTCTTTATCGGAAAGCTTCGCCGTCAGGAAGTGCATCACCGCCGCCGAAGGATCAACGGTATAGCCGAGGTCCACCATTTGCTGGCGCGTCTTCATCAACTGCGCCAGCCCGTTCGTATCCACCTTGGCCGCCGACCAGTGCGGATGCAGCACCTTGAGCCAGTCTTCCTTCTCCAGCGCGCGCACCACGTTCAGCGCATCGTCTTCATGCGCGAGCTGCGCAATTTCATGCCCCACCGCGCTGCGTGAAATGTGCTCGATATACTTATTTTCCTTGGCCGCGTCGTAGCGCTGCTGCGTGCGCTCCTCCAGCGGCCAGTGAAAGCGCGTCGCAAAACGTGTCGCGCGAATCAACCGCGATGGATCTTCCACGAACGAATAATTGTGCAGGATGCGCAACAGCTTCGCCTCAATGTCAGCCACGCCGTTGAACGGATCAAGCAGCAGCCCCCGCGACCCTTCGTTCAGCGATAGCGCCATGGCGTTCACCGTGAAGTCACGCCGGCGCAAGTCTTCCTGAATACTGGCTGGCGTAATCACCGGCGGCCTGCCCACCTTCTCGTACTCTTCGGTCCGCGCCATTCCGATCTCGGCGCGAACATTCCCCGGCAGCACCAGAAACAGCGTGCGCACGTCTTCATCGTGACCGGCGATTTGCGCGCCCGCCCGTTCGAAATCCTTTTGCAGCTTGAGGGGATTGCCCTGAACTGTGAAATCCAGGTCGCGGATCGTGAACCCGCTGATGATGTCGCGAATCGCGCCCCCGGTCAGGTAAAGAGTGATTCCCGCGGCGCGGGCTATCTCTTGCACCAGGTTGACGCCTTTCAACTGGTCCGGCGTCAGCCGGATTTCCATGGTGTAAATGTAATCAGCCATTCGTCGTCAAGTGTTCTAAGTCAACAACCGGGCCCAATCCAGCCTGCACTAATGTTTTCCACACGATTTCCACAGGGTAACGCCGCCCAACCCCGGCGACCACGTCTCAAACCCGACCCAAGCCATTCAATTTAAGACACTTATACAGACTTTAGTCGACCCGAGGCAACTTAAAGGAATATCACAACGTTGACAATTTGGCTACTGCCAACGTGGATTCGCGCGATTTCTTCCCAATTAGTGCGAGAATGAGGCGGGCTTCGGGCCTCAGCTATCGGCTTCGGCAGAATCAGCATGCTTCGCCGAAGCCCGAAAGCCGAAGCCCGAAGTCCGACCAATGCCCTCGACCCACAAGAAAGTCATCGTCCGCAAGATGGACCGCGATTCCGTCTCCGGCTACGTCTCGCCCGCGCAATTCCTCAACGAAGGCAAACTCGAACTGCTCAATACCGCCGGCAATGTAGTCGCCATGGAGCTCCGTGAAATCAAGGGTGTCTACTTCGTTCGCGAGTTCGGCGACTCCGAGTCGCTTACCCGCAAGACCTTCACTTCCCGCCCGCGTTCCGAAGGCCTATGGGTGCGGCTACGCTTCAAGGACAACGAGATCCTCGAAGGCCTGATGCCTTCCGACCTAACCCAAAACCTGCCGGAAGGCTATCTCGTAAACCCTCCCGACCAGCGCTCGAACACGCAGCGCATCTTCGTCCCCCGCACCGCACTCGAATCCTTGACGGTCCTGGCCGTAATCGGAGCCACCCGCCGTCCTCGCCGCGGCCCCACCGACGATCAGCGCCAGGTGCCAATGTTTGAGGAGTAGCGTTCGAGGAGTAGTGCGAATCACCTAAGACACTCATCAACTCACAATAAAGTTGCAATTCTTAGGAGCCTCAAGTAAAAAAAGCTCGTCCGGGCGCAGGCCTTAACTCCTGCGCATCGAGAGCGGTTGGGCATCCTTCCCCTGGCCCGTCTGTGTCTCTGACCACATTCCAGGGTAGAGGTGTCGATTCCATGAGAAGCCTGTGCTCTTCCGCTTCGAAGCAACTCCCCACTATCACTCTCGTCGCGACGATCTTCTTCTTCACGCTGTCGTTCGCGCAGCCGACCGCCGCCCAGCAGCAGGCCGCGCTCGGAGTGACTCATCTGCTCATTACTCCGCCGGTCGACGAATCGCAGCTCACCATACTCAAGGGCAACACGCATCCCATGGCGCGTCCCGAGTTCAACCTAGGGACAGCACCGGCCGCGCTTCCCATGCAGCGCATGCTCCTGGTGCTTAAGCGCAGCCCCAAGCAGGAATCCGCCCTGCGCCAATTCCTGGACGACCAGCAGGACAAATCGTCGCCCAGCTATCACAAGTGGCTAACCCCTGAAGAGTACGGCAAGCAATTCGGCCCCAGCGACGCCGACATACAGACGATCACGACATGGCTGCAATCGCATGGCTTTGAAGTAGGATCGACCAAGGGCCGCACCGTCCTCGAATTCTCCGGCTCAGCCAGCCAGGTACAACAGGCCTTCCACACCACAATTCACAAGTATCTGGTGAACGGCGAACAGCACTGGGCGAACTCGGGCGACCCGTCGATTCCGACAGCGCTAACTCCAGCGGTCGCTGGTATTGCCTCGTTGAATAATTTTCCCCGG
This sequence comes from uncultured Acidobacteriaceae bacterium, assembly GCA_963841125.1. Lineage (GTDB taxonomy): Bacteria > Acidobacteriota > Terriglobia > Terriglobales > Acidobacteriaceae > Sulfotelmatobacter. The sequence goes on along the minus strand of CAWJBH010000007.1, from coordinate 253,160 downwards.
AAGGCCATGAACCGTTTCGTCGGGCGTTTCTCCCGGGACAAGGCAACCGGCCGAGTCCATCCCGCGGCGCCCCTGTTTACCTACCGGCCTGGTTACAAGTGCAGCGCGGACGACTACTGCTTCGCCCTTGGACCCTATGACTTCGCGACCATCTACAACGTACTGCCGTTGTGGAACGCCAACATCAACGGAACGGGGCAAACCATCGCGATCGTCGGGGAATCGAACATCAATCCCCAGGACGTCGCCAACTTCCGCAGCCTGTTTGACTTGCCGCCCAACAGCACCGGAACCGGAAACCCGCTGAACATCATTCTCAACGGCCCGGATCCCGGTCTTCAAGGCGATGAGTCGGAAGCCGACATCGATGTGCAGTGGTCGGGAGCGGTCGCTCCCTATGCCACGATCGATTTTGTGGTTTCGCAATCGACCGAAACGACTTCGGGAGTCGATCTCTCCGCTGTCTACATCGTCGACAACAACCTGGCTCCCATCATGAGCGAGAGCTATGGTGAATGCGAACTGGGCATCGGAACTTCCGGGAACCAGTTTTACAACACCTTGTGGCAACAGGCAGCTGCGCAGGGAATTACCGTCTTCATCGCCGCCGGAGACAACGGTGCCGCCGGTTGCGATAACTTCGGTGTTCAATCCCCTGCACCCGCTCAGTTTGGCCTGGAGGTAAGCGGCTATGCCTCCACTCCTTACAACGTCGCGGTGGGAGGAACGGATTTCAACGAATTCAACAATCCGCAAACCTACTGGAGCACAACCAACAACCCGACCACGCAAGCTTCAGCGCTGGGCTACATTCCGGAAACCACCTGGAACGATTCCTGCACGAATGCCAACCTCGCCGACTTTGGCTTTAGCAACAATGCGGAAACGAATTGCAACGATTCGCGGCTCATCCCGTACTATGTCGTCCCCGGAGGAGGCTCAGGCGGAGCAAGCAACTGCACTTCCCCCACGGGAAACACTCCCGCCAATTGCACTGGCGGCTACCCCAAGCCTTCATGGCAAACCGGAACCGGCGTCCCCAATGACGGCAAACGCGATCTTCCCGACGTCTCTCTATTTGCCAGCAACGGATTCGCCGGCAGCTTCTACCTGATCTGCCAATCGGATCAAACGGATGGGGCATGCACCTTGAACCAGCAGTTCCTCGGCTTCGGCGGCACTTCGGTATCCTCGCCCGCGTTTGCCGGAATCATGGCGCTCGTCAACCAGCAAACCGGATCACGCCAGGGGAATGCCAATTATGCGTTCTACAAACTGGCGGCGAAAGATACGCTATCGAGTTGCAATGCCAGTTCCAATCCCGCCAGCAATTGCATCTTCAACGACGTAACCTCCGGCACCATTTCCATGCCCTGTACTGCGGGCAGTTTCAATTGCACCACGTCTCCCGGCGACACCTACGGCATCCTGGACGGATACAACGCCGGGACCGGATACGACCAGGCCACCGGCCTGGGTTCGGTAAATGCGAACAATCTGGTAACGCGGTGGAGTTCCGTAGCTTCCCTGCCCTCAACCACTACGCTGAACAGCTTGACGCCGACCACGATTACGCACGGACAACCGGTAAATTTCAGCGTTACCGTCAAGCCGCAGTCAGGCATGGGAACGCCAACGGGAGAAGTTTCACTCCTCGGCGGTGTCAGCGGCAAGAACCCCGCCAGTATTGGATTCAACCTATCCAGCGGCGCGGTTTCAGGGACCACCGATCTTCTGCCCGGCGGAACATACTCCGTGACCGCGCACTACCCGGGCGACGGCACCTACGCCGCCAGCGACTCCACCCCGATCAGCGTCACGGTGAACAAAGAAAACAGCCAGCCGCAGGTCTTTCTGGTCACGTTTAACAGCATCGGACAAATCGTGAGTTCCAACACCAATACAGCGGTCTACGGCACGCCGTACCTGTTGCGAGTGAACGTGGAAAATTCCGCAGGCGCAGTATGCACCCCGGTTAGCCCCACAAACGCAACAGCATGCCCCTCAGGCACTGTCGCGATGACCAATAACGGCGCCACACTCGACGCCGGCACCTACACGCTAAACAGTTACGGATATTTTGAGGACTACACGGTTCAACTTCCCGGCGGCACAGACGCAATACAGGCGGCGTACGGAGGGGACAACAGCTTCAATGCCGACACGGCAACAATACCCCTCACCATCACACCCGCCAGTACGACTATCTCGCAGGTTTCAGGCCCAGCTCAGCTTCCGGTGGGTACCCCTTATATTTTTTCTACGGCCGTACAGACGCAAAGCTCAGGCGCGGCGCCCACAGGCACAGTAACGTTCTATGCAAATGGGACCGCGCTGCCCGGTACACCGCAATATAATTACTACCAAGGGTCCGGATCAGAGGCGGCCTTCCTCGACGCAGGTCTCGTTGTAACCTTCTCGACCCCGGGCACGAAAATCCTCACCGCCTCCTATAGCGGCGACAGCAACTACAGCAGCACCGGTAGCTCACCCGCGTTTAATGTCTCTACACTCTACGCGACCACCCCGACGATTTCGGCGAGTTCTTTGAACGTGTCGGCAGACTCCAGCGTTACCCTGACCGTATTGGTGGACACAACCGCCAAGAATCTTCCTCCTACGGGAACAGTCACGTTCTATGGCTCTCCCACTCCAATCAGCGGCAATCCCATACTCACAACGATTACAGATGCCAACGGAAACGCCGAACTGCAGGCCATATTGACCATTACCGTCAATTCGACCGAGGGTGTCTCCGCCCAGTACTCCGGCGATAGCAATTACTATGGAGGAATCACCAACAACGTCGTCATCGGCGTGCCTGATTTTTCGATGGCGGCCGGCTCCAACCAGTACACAGTCACAGGCGGCCAGTCGGTGAACGTGCCAATCACCGTCACAGCGCTCTCAGGATTTACGGGAACGGTCAGCAACTTCGCCTGCCCGGCCGGATTGCCTGTCGAGACAAGTTGTACGTTCAATCCCACTCAGATCACAGGCGGCGGCACGACGACCCTCACGATCAGCACAACTCCTCTTGGTCAGAGCCGCAGACACGCGGCCGCCAACCCTCCCATTTGGTGGGGCGCCTCAGGTGCAGCAGCCCTCCTCGCCATATGCCTGACAGGCCTGGCTCCCGCCAAACGCAACCGGAGCAAACTGCTGGGGGCATTGATTTTCCTGATGTTTATGACTCTGCCCAGTTGCGGGGGAGGTAGCAGCGGAGGGGGCGGCGGAGGCGGAGGAGGGGGCGGTGGAACAAACAACCCAGTTCCCATAATCTCGTCGTTGTCGCCCACCCAACTGGCTGCAGGCTCGGCGGGACAGGCTCTGATCATAAATGGCTCCGGATTTTTGCTCACTTCCTCGGTCACGTTTAACGGTATCTCTCACCCCATCTCCTTCATCAGCACAAGCCAGTTATCGATCCAGCTCGCTCCCACCGACGTCGCTTCCACCGGGACCTTCCCCGTAGTCGTGACTAATCCCACTCCGGGCGGCGGCTCGTCCAGCGGCGTCGATTTCGCCGTGGTGACGGGCACGCCAACCGGCAACTTCACCGTGACCGTGGCGGCAACCAGCGGCGCGCTGAACCACAACACGTCCTTCACCCTCCAGGTGCAGTAGGGGTCGGACCCACGTTTGCCAGCAGAACTGTAATTGAGGGGCCCCCTTTCAAGCGCGTTCTTTGCGCGAGAAGTGGGCGCGGGTAACTCCGAATGGGTGTTAAGCGTAGAGATTTACCCCGTGTCCCCCGTGGTAAAAGCCTTTGACCTTGAAGCCAGCCAGCGTACCATAAAAAGTACGTTCCAGGCTTGTCAAGTCTACTTTAGTAGACATCCGACCCCCTCGAAAGTAGATATTTCTTCCACAGCCTAACCCATTGATTCCATTGACCAGCCCAAAAGCCCGCACGAAGAATCAACAACTTACGCCGATAATTTTCTGCAAAGTTCCAATGTTCCAGTAAGAGCAGTTTCCCACCCCAAAACAAACTGCCTGGCGCGAAAACTGACCACTGACCACTGACCACCGGACACTGCTGGTGTACGATTTACTCGCAACCACTCATCCCCATGAAACTTTCTCAGATCGCCTCCGCCCTCAACGCGCGCCTCGAAAATGGTTCGCCCGACACAGAGATCACCGGACTCAACGGTATCGAGCAAGCCGGCCCCTCGGAAATCACCTTCGTCGCCAACCAAAAATATGCCTCCGCCGCCCGGCATACGAAGGCAGCAGCAGTGATAGTCGCCGAAGACTTTCCTACCATCCCGGCAGCCACGCTGCGCGTTGAAGATGCGTATCTAAGTTTTGCTCGCGCCCTCGAACTCTTCCACCAACCACTGCGCTATGCTTCTGGAATTCATCCCACAGCAATCATTGACCCGACCTCTAAGATAGGAAAGAACGCCCACATCGGCCCTTACGTCGTCATCGACGAGAACGTCGTGATCGGTGATCACGCCGTGCTGCTCGCGCACGTAGTCATCTATCGTGGCGTGAAGGCCGGTGACAACTTTTTCGCTCATGCCCACGCGGTCGTCCGTGAGAACTGCCGTATCGGCAACAACGTGCTGTTGCACAACGGAGTCGTGATCGGCTCCGACGGCTTCGGCTTCGCCAAGACTCACGACGGACACTGGTACAAGATTCCCCAACCTGCCCCCGTCGTCATCGAAGACGACGTGGAAATTCAGGCGAACTCCTGCATTGACCGCGCCAGCGTTGGCGAAACCCGCATCCGGCGCGGCGTTAAGATCGATAACCTCGTCCAGGTCGGCCACGGATCGCAGGTCGGCGAAGATGCGTTGCTCTGTTCCCAGGTAGGCCTCGGCGGCTCAACTGAAATTGGAAATCGAGTGATTCTTACGGGCCAGGTCGGAGTGGTCGGACACTGCAAAGTCGGAGACGGCGCGATCGTCACCCCGCAAAGCGGCGTCGCGAATGATGTTCCGGCGGGTGCGCTCGTCAGCGGCGCCCCTGCGGTCGATCACAAACTGTGGTTGAAGTATTCCGCGCTGCTGCCAAAGTTGCCGGAGATGGCGCGCGCGCTGCGAGCCAAGACGCCGAAAGAATAACGCGACTCTTATTTCTTCAGTTCCGCAAGATTTTGCCGGACCTCCTCCGGCAGTCCGCTCTCGATTACGGCCCGCACTTTCTCCATCAGGCAATCCCTGTTGCCGAAATCCTTTGGTTCGATCGGCGAATGAAAAATGACCGTCGCCGTCCCCGGCTTGATCGCGAACCTTCCCTTGGGCATCAGATGATGGGTGCCTGTGATCGTCACTGGAACCACCGGGACGCCGCACTCCATCGCCAGGTAAAACGGGCCCTTTTTGAACGGCAGCAGCTTGCCGTCGAAGGAGCGATGGCCTTCCACGTAGATCGTCATGTTGAGCCCTTGCTCGATCACCTGCTTTGAGAAGCGCACCGACTCGATGCCTGCATCGCGATTTCCGCGGTCCACCGGTACCAGGGATCCCATCCGCATCGCCTGGCCCAAGATCGGATAGCTGAACAACTCTTTCTTCACCATGACTGATGTGCGCCGCGGAATCAGGGGAATGGTGATCGGCGGATCCAGGTTCGACACGTGGTTCGACATGAAGATATAGGTGCGCGCCGGATCGAGGGTGTCGAGTCCAACAGTTTGTACGCGCACTCCTGTCAGACGCACTCCGTTCCACGCACCAAACATGAACATGCGGTAGAGCAGGCGAATATCACCGGTGATGAACGTCCAGGGAAATCCGATCAACGCCGCGACAGGTGCGGCCAGCCCCCAGAAAGTGAGCATCACGATGGTGCGGATCATGATCTATACACCAAGCTGCATTTCAAGTGCGCGACCGGCGGCGCTACACTCGGGCCGGCGCCACACTACCGCGACTTATTCTCCGCTTCCCCCTTCAGCCATGCTGCGCGGCGTGTTCGCTGTTCGGCAGTCACGTTCTCCAGGTCTTTGAGTTCGAATGAAACTTCTTGGCGGCTTCCTACTTTCCATTTTAATTCGCGTTCTCCGCCACGCCGGGCGCGGACTTTCACGGTGATCGTATCGCCGGAATTCAACCGAGCTATCTCCTGCGAGAATCCCTGCCCCGCGGGCCTTCCGTCGATTTCCAAAACTCGGTCGCCCACCTGTAGGCCGGCCCGCTCAGCCGCGCTGCCCGCGGTCACCTCCGCCACTGTCAAGGTACTATCAAAGTTCCGAGACGTTACAAACCCGGCATCCGCTACCGTGTTCGTCCCTTGCAGCAGACCCAGCCCCACGCTGCGGAAAAAGTCATTCCATGGAATTTCATCCGTGCCCGAAACATACTTCGTGAAAAACCATCCCAGATCCGCATGGCTCACCGCCTCGGCAGCCTCTCGCACGCCGTCTGAATCAGAAAAGAATCGTCCCTTCTTGGCATAATTCTGATTCATCCATTGAAAGACCTCGCGCAAAGATGCTCGACCGTGGCTGCCTTCGCGCACCGCCAAATCCAGCGTGATGCCGAGCAACTCGCCTTTGTTGTAATAGGAGATGCTGCGCTCCGCGCGGCGGTAGTATGGGTCGCCTTCGAGCCAGGCATCAAGACTGGACTCTTCCGCCGATTGCGTCAGATGGGCTGGACGCCGCTCAAGTTCACCAATCCCTGACGCCAACTGTTGCTCGAAGTGGGGCTCGTCGAGTAGACCACCCCGCAGCTGAATGAAGTCCGCCGCCGTGCTGGTGCAGCCTTCGCTGAACCACAGCGCCCGCGTGTAATTCTCTTTTGTGTACTCCACCGGCTCGAGCGTCTGTGGACGAATGCGCTTCACGTTCCACAGATGAAAGAACTCGTGCGCCGTCACCGAAGCGAGCGCTTCAGGAGCCCGCGCCAACGACTCCGCATTCAGCGAGATCGCGGTTGAATAAGCGTGCTCCATGCCGCCGCCGCCCGGCCCGCGCGGGAAATGATAAAGAAACATGTAGCTGTCAAAAGGACGATCGTCCATCCAACCAGTCGCCGCGGCCACGATCTTGTGTAGCATGGAAGCAATCTTGTCGATGTCGTAGTCGCCGGGTTCGGCATCGACGATCACACGATAGCGGCCGCCGCCTTCATCGAAGTCAGATTCGTGGAACATTCCGATCTCGACTGGAGAATCCACGAGCCGGTCGTAGTTCTCCGAATCAAACCCACCGTCGGAAGTTGCCCCCAGAGGCGTGGCCACATGCCATCCTTCGGGCACATGGCGAAAGCGCACTACCATCGGCCCAGTCCGCGCGTCGACGGGATACATGAGAACCTGCGCCAGATTAAGAAATGCATGATGCGAGTTGAACTGTGCGCCGAAGGGGCCGGGTGAATCGAGAAAGATTTGATACTCAATGACAGCACCGCCCTGGGCGTTTGAAATCTGCCACCGGCTTTTGTCCAACGCGCGGATGGGAAGCGATTGGCCCGCGCGGTCTTTCGCCCGCACCCAGTTCACGTATTGCGCGAAGTCGCGTATCTGATACAGCGCATTCCACACTGGAAGCTGCAACTCGCGCTGTGCGGCGCCTTCCGGCAATATGATCTGCACCTCCACCAGATGCTGCTCGGGGTTTGTCAGAGAAATGGTATAGCTGGTTGCAGCGTAGGAAGGCGCAAGGGCCAGACATAGAAACAACGCTAAGAGGTGGCGGCTTCTTGTCTGGTTTCGGAGAGCCGCCGAGACGGCGGCGCTACTTTCGCGAAGGTGTCGCTCCACGGGACATCTGGTCGTCTTCGAGCGCCTCATTGCCTCCCTGCCGCATTCGCTGAATTGAGACTTCCGGCTTCAACCGCAAGCGCCCGCAAGCGTGCCGGCAGTTTCTCGTAGATTCCGCCGAAGCCACCGTTGGAAAGGATTGCCACTACATCGCCGCTGCGCATCTCGGGCGCGATGGTCTGCACGATCCCGTCTGCGTCGGCAATCAAGCGCGCGCGGCTGCCATACTTCTGAATATCCGCAGCGAGTTCCTGCACATCCAGCCGCTCATTCTCCGCCAATGTTTCGGAGCGGAAAACGCCTGCGACGATGACTTCATCCGCCAGCGCCAGACTGCGGGCCAGATCGCCCTGCAGCACGCGCCGCCGCAACGTGTTCGACCGCGGTTCCAGTATCGCCCACAAGCGCGCGCCCGGGTACCGCGATCGCAACGCCTTCAGCGTGCCCGCAATTGCCGTGGGATGATGCGCGAAGTCGTCAATGATGGTGACGCCGTTGACTTCAGCCTTGACCTCCAAGCGCCTTTTCACACTCTTGAACGTCTTGAGCGCCGCCGCAATCTCCGCTATCGAGATGCCGTATCCCGCTGCCAAGGCAGCCGCCGCGGTTGCGTTCCACACGTTGTATTCGCCTGCAAGAGGAAACTCAAGATCCGCCCAGGGTTGCCCTTCGTGCAACACCGACCACGAAGTTCGCCCAGCGTCGAATTTCAGGTTCGTAATTCTCCAGTCTGAGCGGGCGCCCGTCCCGTACCGTTCCACCGGGCAGAACGCCTTAATCAAGCTGCGTTCGAGGCTGGCGCTTTCTGTAGCTTCACCCGCGACTCCGTCGAATGCCACGATACGGCCGCGACGCGGAATCAGATTGACCAGCCGTTTGAAGGCCGTCTCGACGGCATCGAGATCTTTGTAGATATCGGCGTGATCGAATTCCACGGAGGTCAGAATCACCGCGTCGGGAAAGTAATGCAGAAACTTTGGTCCCTTGTCGAAAAATGCAGTGTCGTACTCATCGCCTTCCAGGATGAAATGTTTCCCCTGGCCGAGATGAAAACTGGAGCCAAAGTTTTCGGCTATGCCGCCGATCAGAAACGAAGGCTGCATCCCCGCCGTGTGAAAAATCCATGCCAGCATTGACGTTGTCGTGGTTTTTCCGTGCGTCCCGGCCACGACCAGCACTTCCTTGCCGCGCAGGAATTCCTCATGGAGCAACTGCGGCAACGAGCAAAACGGAATGCGCTGATCGAGGACTTGTTCCAGTTCGACGTTTCCGCGGGAAATCGCGTTGCCCACCACTACCAAATCGGGACGAGGCTCGAGATTGCGCGCATCGAAGGGCTGTGCCACGGGAATTCCGAGTTCTGTCGAGAAAGCCCGACATTGGCGGATACGCCGGCGGCATCCGACCCGGTCACGCGAAACCCGCGCTGCTTCAGCATCCCGGCCATTGACGCCATCGCTGTACCGCAGATGCCGATCAGATGAATGTGCTGGTTCTCGTTCATGATTTTCTTCACGACCTTTTTTCTTTGCGCGCGTCGCGGTTTCGTCGCGACCTTGCGGTTAGCTCTTGACCGTGGGTGGCGTCACCGCCCCTTCCAGAATCTTCAAACTCACATCGCCGCCGCGCACGACCAGCTCGCCCGCACGCCGATCGGCAAGGTGATGTTCCTTGCCGTGACGTGCCCCGACCGCACGCCATAGGCCACGGGCACTCCCAGGTCTCCGACGATTCGCAGCTACCACTTCTTCCAGTGTGTATCCTTGATTGGCAGTCTGCAAACAGTCTCAGCATCTCGCCAAACACAATTCCCCGCACACCCGTCGAACTTGCCGGCCAGCTTCAACTGCATCAGCATGCGGTCGATCTGAAAAGGCTTCGCGGCCACATCCTCAATAAACAGAATCGTTCCTTCGGTGTCGATCTCATAGGGCGTCCCCAGCGAGGCAACCAGAATGGAGAGGCATCCGCCGTAAAGAAATCCTTCGGCGGCGCCATCCACCAATCCGCTGACCCCAGAGTCCGCGCCCAGATCGAGTTGCCAGGCCCCAATACCCGCCAGTGCGGCCTGCCACGAAGTCATATCCACTCCATCTTCATGCGCCCAATCTTTTGCCACCATGGGCCCGTGGAAGGCCACCAGGCCCGCGGCATCGGCAAAATACGTGAGCAGCGCGGTAAGATCGCTGTAACCCACAAAAATCTTCGGGTGAGCTTTGATCTTTTCCAGGTCCAGCACCGGCAGCAGATAGTTTGCGCCGTATCCTCCTCGCGCACAAACAATCGCCCGGACATCCTCGCGCGCAAACATTTCTTCAAGTTCGCGCGAACGGCGCTCCACCGATCCCGCAAAGTAAAGGTCCTGATTGAGAATGGAGTCGAAATAAAACGGACGGTAGCCGGCGCGCCGCAAACGCTTCGCATCCCGCCTCCAGATCATCGCGCTTCACGTTGCTGGCCGGAGCCACAATACCGACCGTATCTCCCGGCCGAAGGGCAGGCGGCTTGATCCGGGGAGTGATTGAAGAAGACATGCGGACAGAGGCCTGTTACAAAATGACGACTCAACACCTTGAGTATCACGAACGACAAACTGCATCCGAGCGAACTGAGCAGTCTAACTCAGAAAAACTCTCCCCGGCAAACCAGCCGCGCGGTTCCCCGCAGAAACACCCGATTGCTTTGTTGACGCACCGTCTGCGTTCCCCCCGGAGCATGCACGCGAACCGGCGATTCGGCTTTGCCCACGGCCATCGCGGCCATCGCCGACGCGCAGGAACCCGTCCCCGAAGATTGTGTCTCTCCCACTCCACGTTCGAAGAAACGAGCCCTCACATCGTGCTTGTCCATCGACCACCACCAGTTCAACGTTCACGCCCTGCTTGAACTGAGGACTCCGCTGAATTTCGGCTGCTTCGTTCTGCCAGTCTTCGGCAAACTCCGGTACAAACACAACGTAGTGCGGATTCCCCATCGAAACCGGAATCCCCCGCACTTCGTCTCACGCCCAGACTTCAGTGCGAGTTCCGCTCCCACGGCGGCCTCACCCATTTCGATCTCAAACTCGTACCCGGACTCTCTTCGTCCCGTCAGCACGCAAGTTTTCATTCCGGCCCCGGTCAGGATCGTGATCTTTCTCTTTCGCGCGCTCCATGCAAACATAGGCCGCCACACAACGCGTGCCGTTGCCGGAAATTTCCGCTTCGGAACCGTCGGCGTTGATCAGCCGAATCTCCACATCCGCCGACGCGTGCGGACACATCCATTCCACTCCGTCGGCCCCCACGCCCTCGTGGCGGTCACACATGCGTCGCGTAAAAGCCGCGAAGTCCAACGGGGCGAGACCGTTCTACATTCGCACGGACCACAGCAGAAAATCATTTCCGCAGGCGCTGGCTTTCACGAACGGAATCACGCACAGCAGGCAGGCTCACTCCAGCTCCACCGGTCCTAACGAAGTCACACTGCCCAGCACGGACGACGTCTTTAAGTTCACGCAAGCAACTCCTTCTGGTCACGGTTGGATCCAGGGACATCAAACTGCAGCCGGACGTGCTGGCTGGTGCTGCCGTCTTAACATTTTGCATCATGCGATGTTTATGCTCCAGGATTCGGTTGACCTCCTGCGTGATCTCTTCCACGCTTCCGCCCGTGACCTCGTAGCTGGTTAGCAGTGTTTTCAGATTGAAGGTCAGTTCCAGGCGGCCCAGCGACAAACAGCGCGACCAGAGCCAGAACCGGTGGCGAAGATTGCAGTCACGTAAAGGCCTCCGCCCGTGGCCATTCCGACCGACGCCACCACGAACAAAGTTGAGGCGGTGGTCAGGCCGGTGGTCAGCCCGCGCGTGTGCAGAATCGATCCCGCGCCGATGAAGCCGATGCCGGGGATAATCTGCGCGGAAATGCGCGTGTGGTCGCCGAGGTGCTCTACTGCCAGCACATCGGAAAGAATGGTGAACATCGCCGCGCCAAAACAAATGAACATGTTGGTGCGCAGGCCTGCCGGCGATGCCTCAGTTCCCGCTCTAGTCCGATCGCCCCGCCCAAGACTGCCGCTAGCACCAGACGGATTATGGACGTTGCCACAATTCCGCTCGCCATCTCTCCGTGCAGCAAATCGAGAATATGTTGCCAGTTCATGGGTTGACTCTTTAGTGCTGGGAAAGGCTTGAGATGGCCGGATTTTATCACTGGAGCGCCCGCGACCAGTGAGTTTCCAGCGTTAACCCGCCTGATTACCGCGGCCATCCGTTCCGGGGATTGAAGCAATGCGTCCGCATCGGGTTGAAAGATCGCAGCCCCGCGGCTGCCCCGTAGTGTGGATCTCGACCAGCGCCGTCAGGTGCCGCTTCTCCGCCGCCTTCCACACCGGATCGCCCTCAAACCCAACGGCATAATCCGCATAGCTCGCCGGGTCTTCCAACGCTCGCTCCCACAACCCATCCGGATCGGCCGGTTGCCTCCACGCGCGATGATTGCCTTCATTGATCGTCCGCCGAAGCGGAATTCCAGCCTGCTCCAAGGCGCCGACGTGCTCCCCCAGATACATGAGCAGCGTGGAATCCGAGGGCAAAGACTTGAGCCAGTTCGCCACTTGCCGGTCGAGGGCGGCGCGCCCGCGCGCGTTAATCGCAGCCTCGCGATAGCAGATGGGGTCTGCGCGCCAGATCGCGGCGTAGCTCCCAGCTACCAGCACACACACGCCCACCATCGCGACCAGAGGCGCCCACTTGCTCCAGGAAACTTCGATACGAGGAATCTTGGTCGCAGATTGCACGATGAACGCAATTGCCAACGGAACAAACACGGCGAACGCCGGCAGCAGTTGCAATCCGTAGCGCAGGTTGTAGTTTGAAAAAGGCCACCAAGTCGGCACGAAAATTGGCACGCTGCCATATGCAACGGATAACGCGTAGAACGGCAACGGCACCCACAACAACAACGCTGCCCGCCCCCGACCGCTGAATCCCGTTACCAGACTTCCCAGCAGCGCTAATCCCAGCCACAGCCGTCCCCGCCAGTTCGCCTCGCCCAAATTCAGTTCGGCGGCTTTCAGAAAATATGAGCCGGCAGACAATAGATTCCCTTTGGCGGGATTCACGGTCGCGGTCTTTTGCTCGATTGCTTTCGCCGAGTAAGGTCCGTTTGCGAATTCCAGCGGATTGCGATAGACGATGGCGTTGTAGCCAAGCCACAGCGCCGGCCCAGCTGCTGCGAGCAAAATAAATTTCGGGAGCATTCTCCCCAGAGATGGAACTGGAAAACCGGGTACGCCATTTCTCGCGTCTTTTGCGAGAAGCTGGGACGCTGCCACAGCGCAGGCGATCAAAAACACCGCCAGAAACCATCCGTCGTACCGCGTCAAACAAGCTGCGAACAAACACAACCCACACTTTGTCAACGCTCGACTTGCCTTCGCCCCACCCCGCGCAAACTCGGCGAAATAGACAACTGCCCAGATGAAGAAGGCCAGATAGACCGACTCGCCCATCGCCGTAGCCTGCATGTAGATCAGATTAGGATTTGCGCCGTAGACCAGCGCCGACGCCCACGCTCCGATCTTCGCGGCGAAGTCCATTTCTCCATCGCGGCCGAATGCCGCGCGCACCAGCCGGAAGATTCCAAGCACTCCGAACACGAACCCGGCCATCGAGGGAATCGAGCCCCCCGAGCCGCTCTGCCACATCTGCTTCGACAAAATAAAGGGTACGATCAGTAGATGCGGCAGTGGCAGCCACACCGTTCCTAACTGCAGCAGCCCGGGAGTTTTCGAATCGAAGACACGGCGCGCGATGTTGATGTGCGCCACGGCGTCGCCGTACAGGAGCACATCTTCATGCCTGTAGTAGAAGAGAAAAGAAAATACCGAGACGAAGATCGCCAGCCACACCAGCCGAACGATCTCGGTTTCGGAATATGCCTTCGGCGGCGCTTTTTGCGGCTTCATTCGAGGTGAGTCAGTTCGCGAAAAATCTGAAAGCGCTCGTCAATTTCTTCGCGCGTCAACGACTGCAACCGCTCCGTTCCAAAACTTTCCACCGCGAACGATCCCATCACTCCACCGTAGAATAGCGCCCGCTTCAGCACTTCGCGGTTTAACTCTTCCTGCGATGCCACGTAGCCCATGAATCCGCCGGCAAAGGAATCGCCCGCTCCCGTCGGATCTTTCACTTCATCGAGCGGCAGGGTTGGAGCGCGAAATGGATGACGCCCAATTCCGAACGCGCCCTCGCGAAAGAAAATCGTCGCTCCGTATTCACCGTGCTTGATCACCAGCGCCTGCGGCCCCATGGCCAGCACTTTTTGCGCTGCGCGCGGCAAGTTCTTCTCGTTGGCGAGCATTTTCGTTTCGGTATCGTTAATCAGCAGCACGTTCACCAGCTTCAGCGTCTCGGCCAGTTCTTTGCGCGCACCTTGAATCCAATAATTCATGGTGTCGCAGCCGGTGAGACGCACGCTGTTCATTTTGCGGCGCACATCTGCCTGCAGTGTCGGCTGAATGTTCGCCAGAAACAGAAATTCGCTGTCCTCGTACTCTTTGGGAATACGGGGCCGAAACTTCTCAAACACGTTCAGATCGGTGAAGGTAGTTTTGGCTTCGTTGAGGTTTTCGGCGTACGTTCCGCCCCAGCGAAACGTCTTGCCCGCGGCGCGCTCGATGCCACGCGTATCCACGGAGCGCTTCTTCAGAACGTTTTCATGTTCAGCGCCAAAGTCCTCGCCTACCACCGCGACCATGCGCACCTGAGTGAAATAGCTGGCCGCGAGGGAGAAATAGGTTGCCGCTCCGCCCAATATGCCCTTCACGCTGCCCGAAGGCGACGTGATGTCGTCAAACGCAACTGAACCGACAACAACGATGCTCATCGAACACCTCAGTGGTCAGTGATTAGTGATCAGTGATCAGTAAATTCTCCTGTGGCAAGGTTCGTACTGGCCACTGAACACTGACCACTAGCCACTACTTTTCACGTACTTCCCGATGATCAGCTTCAACTTCTTCCGCGTCGCTGCCGGAATCTTCCTGGGATCGGTCATGATCGCATGCGCCAGTGCAGACGCGCACCTGCAATGACGCTCTCGGGGCATTCCCGCTACGGTCGCGCGGACCACCTTCGCCGCGTTCTCCGCATTTTTCACCAGCACTGCGACAATTTGATCGACCGTCACGGAGTCGTGATGCGGATGCCAGCAATCATAATCGGTGACCATCGCGACGGTGACGTAGCAAAGTTCGGCCTCGCGCGCCAGTTTCGCCTCCTGCAGATTGGTCATGCCGATCACATCCATGCCCAGACTACGGTAGACATGCGATTCAGCCTTCGTCGAAAATTGCGGGCCTTCCATGCACAAATACGTTCCGCCGCGCTTGCCGGTCACGCCGATTTTGTTGCATGCCTTTTCCACTACGCTCGCCAGTTCGCCGCATACCGGATCGGCAAAAGCAATATGCGCCACGACTCCCCCACCAAAGAACGTATCCACGCGATGCCGGGTGCGATCGAAGAACTGATCCGCTATCACGAAATCCAGCGGCTTGTGTTCTTCCTTCAGCGATCCGACAGCGGAAACGGAAACAATCCTCTCGACGCCAAGCTGCTTGAAGCCATGAATATTGGCGCGGAAATTCAGTTCGCTCGGAAGGATGCGGTGTCCGCGCCCGTGCCGCGCCAGAAACGCCACCTTGCGTCCTTCCAGCACGCCGCACACGTAAGCGTCCGAAGGCGCTCCGAACGGAGTCCTCACGCGTACTTCCTTCACCTTGCTCAGCCCCGGCATTGTGTAGAGGCCGCTCCCTCCGATGATCCCAATCTCCGCCTGCGCCACCTACCCTCCAAGGTTCAGCTTACAGAAGTCCTTCTCGCGTCGAAGTCAAACTCGTGATTATACAAGACGCTCTGTGACGTTCGATGACGTATGTGGTTCAGATTTTTCTAAACCCGCTACAATCTTCTTATGCGATGCTGTATTTTCGTCGTGTTTCTCTTTCTCAGCGCCGCGGCCCTCGCACAAACCGCGACCAAGCCTGCGGCTCAGCCCGAAACAAAATCCGCCACTGTTCCCATGATGCTCGATCACAACCGGGTCATCATCGACGTCACAATCCCGCTCCCCAACGGAGCCATGGAGCGCGTTCATGCCTGGGTCGACAATGGAAACCCCGATCTTTACCTGTCGCAGCGATTAGCTTCAGTCATCGGAGGTTCGATCTCTTGCGACGGGCAGCTCTGCTCCGCCACTCCACCGTTGGAGATCAAGATAGGCGGAATGACAATCCCACTCGGAGGACGAACTCCAGGTCCCGGCATCAAGGGAGCGAGGGTGCCGGCCGGTGGCGCGCCGATCGCTCCCGGATTGGGCGCTGAGATCAACATTCCCTCCACCATCCTGCGCAACTACGACGTGCTCATCAATTACCCTGGCCGCGAATTCACCATCGCGCAGCCCGGCGTCCTGAAATTCAAAGGAGTGACGGCAAAGGTTAGCATGAACGCCGGGACAGGCCTCATCCAGGTCCCGAGCCAGATTGAGAAGAAGAAATACAATTTCGCCCTCGACTTGGGTTCGTCCATCAGCTTCCTGGCCGGAGACCTCTTCGAAAAACTCTCCGCGGCTCACCCCGCCTGGCCGCATATGACTGGCGCCGTCGGCCCCGCCAACTTTGAGGGGTCCGGGGATGAGTTGAAGGGGAAACTCATGCGCGTGGATCGCCTGCAGTTCGGTCCGCTCTTCTTCACCAATGTAGCCGTGGCCAAGTTTCCTGTAGATCGGCTGCCCTCGTTCGAAAAGCGCGCGGGCGTCCCCACGGCCGGGCTGCTCGGCGCAAACACACTGCTCAACTACCGCGTCGGCCTTGACTATGCTCACTCCACTGTCTATTTCGATGTTGGCCGATTGTTTAACTTCCCTGACTTTGATGTCATCGGCTTGATCCTTCGCCCCGAAGATGACGGACGCTTCACGATCCTCGGCATCGCCGATTTCAATGGCCAACCTTCCGTGGATGGCGCTCAGGCAGGCGATAACCTCGTGGCTGTCGATGGCATCCCCGTTTCCGGCTCGACCCTTGGACAAGTCTGGTCAATGCTCGGAGGCGAGCCCGGCAAAGAACGCATACTCGCCGTCGAGCGCGGCGGCAAGCAGCTTACAGTCGTCGCGAAAGTGCAGCACTTTCTGGGAGAAACAAGCGAAGACGATAAATCGAAAGGAAAGGCGCGCAAGAATTAGCGAATCAAAACTGAATATAAGAATTAAGAACTGAGCACTGAGGAACCGAGAACCGCGTTCGAACTGTCCTTCTCACTCCGGCCCAAACACTTCCCTCTCCAGCGTCTCCGTCGTAACCGCGTCCAGGCTCTCGCTCACCAGCACGTTATCGCCTCGCTCCTCAATCACTACGGCACCTTCTTCCGTCGTCCACGCATGCCTCCCTTTTAAAAGCTCGACCTTGTACTCCGGATGCGGTTGGGACGATTCGCCAATAGGATTCCCTATTTCCTGCACCTTCTTGTAGCGCTTGGCCAGCGAACGCGCGTAAATCTCGGCAAACTCAGACGCTTTCTCCGGGCTCGACCAGCGCGACACATACAGCAGTCCTAGCGGCGCGGACGCGTCGTTCTTGGGACGCCCCGCATAGTAGTATCCGCCCCGCCACTCCGGATACAGCCGGTCTGACAGCTTCTTCCCCGCATACTGCTCTACCAGTATGGCGACATCGAACTCGCCCATCGCTCCGATATCAAACTTCACGTAATCCTTGAAGTCGCGCTTGAATTCCGGCACGCGCATGGGTGCGATCTGCTCGCCCGACAAGTAGGTCGCTGGCTCCATAATCTGCCGGGTAGAGTGCGGAGGATTCGCCAGCACTTCGGCAAACGCCTTCTCCTTGCCGCCTTTCTCCATCAACTTGATCACAAACTTCATCCCATAGCTGTACGGGAAGGTCAGCGATTCCTTCAGAAAGATTGGAGCGTCTTTGAACACCTTCGAGTCGTCCGTGCCATTGGCCATCTGCGCTTCCATGGTCTCTACCAGATCCGGGGAATCCGCAATCGAACGGCCCACTGGTGCGAGTTCATACTCCAGCATCACGGTCTCAGCCTGCCCCTCGATAACAGCTTCGCGCGCGTCAGACATCTCGTCGTTCTCGATATCCTCGGGGGTGGGAATCTTTTCTGATCTCGGCCAAATCTTTGTCGCCCTTCTTCATCCACTTGTCGAGGCCGATCGTCTGATCCTGCAGCGCATGCGTGAGTTCGTGAGCCATCACCGGCTCCTGCTCCTCCATCGGAACCCAGTCCAGCAGATTCACCGTTTTTGTCTTCGGATCGTAGTAGCCCGCGACTTGCTCGCGCAGCAGCGCAACCAGCAACTTCTCCAGATCAAAGTCGCGCGGCAGCAGCCCAAACTTCTTCAAGACCAGCTCCGATCGCTGCAGCTTCTTCACGTCTTCGTCTTTCATGTGCTTGGTCAGGTACTCGACCACTTCATCGCGGCTGGTGAGGCGGCGCTTGACCTGCTTCTTGATCGGCAATCCGCTCTGCTTGCTGTCGAAGGCCAGAATCTCGTCGACGGTATGAAATAACTCCTCCGCCTCCCGCGGCGTGATCTTGACTTCTTTCTCCTGCGAAGTTTTTGTAGCGCTGGCGTCCTCGCCGGCAGGTTTTTGTTCCCGCGAGGGAGAATCATGTGTGGGAGGAGCTTGTGTGGGTCGGACACTCCCTTCGGCTCTGCTCAGGGCAGGCTTGTCCGACTGCCTTTGAGTTTGGTCTTGGTTTTGATCTTGCCGTTCTTTGGCAGGAGCAGCCTGATCCTGCACCGTAGCGGCTCCGCTCATGCTCAGAAGCAGCAAAACCGCGAGGAAGCCCAGAAATTTCCCGCAACGCTCCTTAACGGTATCCATTAGGAACGAGTCTACCCTGTTTGCCTATGCTTTCTTCAAGGACACCCTGGGGGAGCAACCTACTTGCTGACCCTCTCCGCCACCCACTCCCCCGCTTCCCGCGTCCCCAGAGTTCCGCCAACATCCTGCGTGGTTCTTTTCTGCCGCACAGCTTCCAACACGGCGGCTTCAATCCTCCCGGCTTCCTCCGTCAATCCCAAATGCCCCAACATCATTGCCGCGGTAAGAATTGCACCAAACGGATTCGCCACATTCTTCCCTGCGATCGGCGGCGCCGAGCCGTGCACCGGCTCGAACATCGAGGTCTTGCCGGGATGAATATTTCCGCTGGCCGCCATGCCCAGTCCGCCCTGCAATCCGGCGGCGAGGTCGGTGATGATGTCACCAAACATGTTGTTGGTGACGATCACATCGAACGGCCTCGGATCGCGCACCATCTGCATGCACAGCGCGTCCACGTACATGTGCTGGGTGGCAATTTGCGGAAACTCGCCACCTATCTCTTTGAACACGCGCTGCCACAAACCGCCCGCATGCGTCATGGCATTTGATTTGTCACACATGAGCACGCGCCGCCGCGGCGAATCGTCGAGCCTGGTGTGGCGCTCGCAATATTCGAACGCGTAGCGGATAATGCGCTCCACCCCTTTCCGCGTATTAATGTCTTCTTGAATCGCGATCTCATCCGGCGTGCCCTGTTTAAACACTCCGCCCGCATCGGTGTAAACACCTTCAGTGTTTTCGCGGATGACGACGAAATCCACATCCTTGGGCTCAACGTCTTTCAACGGGCAGAGCGCGGCATCGAGCAGACGGACCGGCCGCACGTTGGCGTAAAGGTCCATCTTGAAACGCATGCCGAGGAGGATTTCTTTCGCGTGAATGTTGGTCTTGACGCGCGGGTCACCGAAGGCGCCGGCCAGAACAGCGTCGAAGTCGCGCTCAAGCGTGGCGAAGCCGTCGGGTGGGACGGTCACACCGTCGCGGAGGTAACGATCCGCGCCCCAATCGAATTCAGTAAATTCGACATTAGCGCCCGAAGCTTGAATCGCTTTAATAGCCTGAGGGATCACTTCGCGGCCAATCCCGTCTCCAGGAATGACGGCAATGCGCTTTTTGGAAGGCTTTTGCAGGTCCACGGCAGAAAGCTAACACAAGGCGAGAGGAATGAGTAGATTGAGGCTAAGCCGGAGGTCTGCTACGCAGAATCTCTTTCGTTCCGGTGAGATTTGGTCGAGCTTGACCAATCGGCGGCGGGCGATGAATCGCCGGGCCGTTCGCTATAATCAATACTTCCGATGCTAAGGACTCCACTCCAGGACGCTCTACATACACAATCAGGACCGGAGGCCCTAACGCCGCCTACGGCGGAATACCGTGGAGCCACAACGGCAGCGCGCTTTGCCGATCCTGAGGCGGAGTGTGGCGCCCTGTTCAGCGGTGGTGGGATCTATGACCTGGGTTTCCGCACCCGGCTCTCGCTTACCGGGGGCGATCGCGTGCGCTGGCTGAATGGCATGGTCACCAACAACATTCGCGATCTCGCCGTTGGCCACGGCGTGTATGCGTTCCTGCTCAACCCGCAGGGCCGCATTCTCGGTGACATGTACGTCTATAACCAGGGCGAGGCGCTCATTGTCGAAACCGATCGCAGCCAAGTGGAGAAGATTCGTCGCGACTTTCGACCATTACATCATCATGGACGATGTAGAAGTGACGAACATCAGCGAGAACCAGACTGCTCTCGGCCTGACAGGACCCAAGGTCACGAGCGATCCTGAATATAGCGGGAATCGAAGTTCCGAATCTGCTGCCGTTGCAGATGATTACCCCGCAATGCAATTGCGATTGCGGCTGTGTGCAGTGCACGGTCATCCGCGGCGAGGACGCGCCGCAGGAATCCTACGAGATCTGGCTCGCGCCCCAGGATGTTTACAAAACCTGGCAGGCGCTGCTTGCTGCCGGAGGCACGCCCGTGGGCAGCGAAGCGCTGGAGATGCAACGCATTGTGGGTGGCATTCCGCTCTACGGCACTGATATTCGCGAGCGCGATCTGCCCCAGGAGACTGAGCAGATGCGTGCGCTTAACTTCAACAAGGGCTGCTACGTTGGACAAGAGATTGTGGAGCGGATCCGCTCACGGGGCAACGTGCATCGCAAGTTTACCGGGTTCGAGGCGGAAGGCGCGGCGCGCATTCCGGCGGGAGACAAGATCGTTTCTGGCGAAAAAGAAGTGGGCGAGATCACCAGCGTTGCGACTGCTGGACGCGCCATCCGGCGAGCGAACCGTTGCTCTGGGATACATTCGGCGCGAAGTTGGACTGCCGGGGCGCGAGGTGAGGATTGGAACCGTTAAAGCTACAGTGGTGCGGTCGCCGATGGACGGCATCGCGGTCTGGGCAGGCCTGACAATTCGACTGCTCCACCGAAGGCTTAGACTTCATCGAGATTCTGGATGAAAGAGACTTACAAGGAAAGATTCCTATGGCTGATAAGAAACAAGAATCCGGTTTCACTGTAACTGACCGCCGCTTGTTTACCGAGGACGGAGAGCTGCGCAAAGATGTCGTCGAAGAGGCAGAGCCGAACCAGTGCAACAGCCGCTCCAGCCTCGACGCCAGCCTCAAGTCCAACCGCGGCCGGAGAAACTGCGCCCGCCGCCAGCCCTGTCGCTGCTTTTCCCGGCGGCGGCAACGGAATTGCGGGGCAGGACCTGCCCCCCGCTCCGACTGCGGCCGAGCAGCAGGCGCAGGCCGATGCCTACCGCAAATCGTCGAAGGAAATCGATTCGCGCGTGGAGCTCAGCGGCCGCTCCGCCAAAGAATTTGAGATGACCTTCGAGCGCTTTCTGGCGTCTTTGTATATGACGGCGATGTTGCAACTGGGATTGATGCACGAACAGGGCGGCCAGCCTCGCATCGACATTATCGGCGCGCGCCAGACCATCGACACGCTCGCGCTTGCTGGCGGAAAAAACCAAGGGCAACCTGACTCCCGACGGAAGAAGCTTTTCTGCAGAACAGCCTCTACGAAGTACGCATGGCGTATGTGGAAGTAACCAACGCGCTGTCGCGTCCGCCGCAGCCCGGAGCCGCCACGGGAACCAGCGGACGATGACATTCGAACGCAGCATAAACGGATGAGGCTTCGCGCATGAAAGCCACGCTCACGGTGCTGGGCAGCGGCACGTCGATGGGCGTGCCCACGCTGGGCTGCGACTGCGCGGTCTGCCATTCCAAAGATCCGCATGACCGCCGCACACGGCCTTCGGTGATGATCGAATATGCAGGCAAAGTTGTGCTCATTGATACCACGCCCGATTTTTACGCGCAGGCCATTCGCGAACAAATCACGCGCGTGGATGCAGTTTTCTACACGCACACGCACGCCGACCACATCCTGGGCATCGACGATCTGCGGCCGCTCAGTTACCGTCACAAGCCGGCAGAAGTTGCCGCTCTACGCGCGTCCCGACGCGGCGGCTTTTTTGCGCAAGATGTTCAGCTACATTTTCGACGCCGATTACAAATATGGCGGCTTGCCGCAACTCGAGTTGCGGCCGATTGACGGCCCGGTTGATCTTTTCGGGGCGCGCTTCGAGCCGGTACGGCTGATTCATGGCGAAGCCGAGATTTATGGCTTCGCTTTGGATCGGCGGCGTACCTGACCGATCACAGCGAAATTCCCGAGGCGTCGTTCCATCAGCTGGAAGGTCTGGACATTCTTTTTCTGGATGCGCTGCGGCACAAGCCTCATCCCACGCACTCGACAGTGGAGAATTCGCTGCGCATTGTGGAGCGGGTCAAAGCCGAAGCGCGCATTCTTCACCCACATTTGCCATGACCTGGCACACGAGGCCACCAACGCGACTCTGCCGCCGCATGTGCGGCTGGCTTATGACGGGATGAAGCTGGATTTTGAAATCAGTAGAATCAGTGATCAGTGATCAGTGAAAATCCGTACTTGTGACCACTGCACTTTTCTGATCACTGACCATCTGAGCCACTGACCACTGATCACTGCTATGCAGATCTTCCACAAACTCGAAGACGTTCCGCCGGACTTCGGGCCCGTCGCTGGTGAGCGTGGGAAACTTCGACGGAGTGCACCGAGCGCACGCGCATGTGCTGAGCGAGATCGTGCGGCGGGCACGAGCAGAGCGGGGCCAAAGCGGTAGCAGTGACTTTTGAGCCTCATCCGGCGCGCATTCTGCGGCCAGATTCGGGATTGAAGCTGCTCACTCCAGCGCCGGAAAAACTGCGCCTGCTCGAAGCCACGGGATTGATGCGGTGCTGATGCTGCCCTTTGGGCGCGATCTTTCGCTGATGACGCCGCGGCAGTTTGCCGAGCGCATCTTGAAGAAAAAGCTGCATGCGCGCGAAGTGCATGAAGGCTACAACTTCCGCTTTGGGCACAAGGCTGCGGGCGACGTGAATCTGCTGACGCAACTGGGGCAGGAAATGGGCTTTGAAGTGAAAGTCTATCCGGAAGAAACGTTGCGTGGCGAGCCCGTTTCCAGCAGCCATATCCGAACACTGATCGGCGAGGGGCGGGTGAGCCGGGCGCGGCATCTGCTGGCCCGTCCGTTCTGCATTCTGGGCGCGCCGGGGCGCGGGCGCGGGCTGGGATCGAAATACACTGTGCCCACCATCAACCTGGCGCGCTACGAAGAGCTTGTGCCCAAAGATGGCGTCTACATTACCTGGACGCGGTTGGGACCGAGCGTTTTGATTCCGTCACGAACGTGGGCAATCGTCCTACGTTTGGTGCGGATTCCTTCGCCATCGAGACCCACCTGCTGAACTTTCATCCCATTGAACTGACGCCGGAGAGCGAAGTCGAGATCTGTTTTCTCGACCGGGTGCGCGATGAGATCAAGTTTCCTTCGGTGGAAGCGTTGCGCGAGCAGATCGCCCGGGACGTGAAGAAGGCGCGAAGATATTTTCATCTGCTAAGACTAAGAGGGGTGTGACGTGCCAAGCCGTCTCGTAAATGGCCTGTCGCCTGTGGAGGAAAAAGCAGGAGCCGCAGCCCATCTTGTTGCGGACTGCATCCCAAAACGGAACCACCCACCCTGCGAATAATCTGGATACTTGTTCGGTTTTATACACTCTCCGGCGGTGACCCTGCACGACAATGGTCGTAGTTCCTTATAACGTTGAATCGGGGGGGGGAGGCTCCGCATGACTCACCTTTTCTTGCGAGCTCGCGGCGCCGCAGTGCTGCCTCTGGCAATCTGTATCATGGCCGCACCGTCGTTGGGCGGTGCCGACCGGCCGATTACCCTCGGCGTAGTTATGGACGCGGCGACCAGGAACGAGAGACAGCCTCTGCAGACCTATCTTACAAAAGCACTAGGACGACCGGTCGCCATCGCAGCCCCTGACACCTTCAGCGAGACCGTCGCCCACCTCGGAGATGGATCTTATGATTTTGCCTGCCTGGGCGCTCTGATGTATATACGGGCTCACGCGAAGTATGGAGTCATCCCGCTGGTGCAGCGCGTTATTGACCAGCATTATCACACGGTCTTTATCACCGGCACCGGATCGTCAATTCATTCCTTGAGCGACCTGCTGGGAAAGCAGTTTGCATTTGGCGACATCGATTCGACCAGCGCTCATCTGATGGCCTTGTACGAACTCAAGCAGGCAGGAATCAACCCCGAAACTGATCTTCGGGTTCGTTACAGCGGAAGCCATCCTGCGACCGCGGCGATGGTGGAGACTGGAGTAGTCGACGCCGGAGCTATTGACGAAACCGTTTTTAATTTCCTGATCGGTAACGGAAAGCTTGACGGGAATAGAGTGCGCATCTTCTACACTTCCAAGCCGTATGTTGATTACGTGTACGTGGCTCGCAAGGATTTGCCCGAGGCCGAGCGAAAGAGATTTGCTCGCGCCCTTCTCGCCCTGAAGGAAGGCAAGGACGATCCCCTCCTGAAAATTCTACGCGCCCACAGATTTGTTGTGGCCAATGACCAGGAATATGTCACTATGCGGCAGATCGCGCACGAACTGAAAATGTTCTGAGCCGCATGACGAACCGACCTGTCGCGTGTTAATGGGGCAGATAGCCTGATTCCATGGGCAGTTTACCGTCCACGCGCACGACGTTGACGGTGTTGTCGATGGAGTGAATTTCCACGAACCCCACTGCGCCGGTCGTGGATCGGACGATCTTGAGTACTTCCGCGTCTGAGTCCGCCATGACGATGGAATCCTTGTGAGCGGCGATCAGCGCCTTCAATTCAGACGGAGTTATCTTGATCAAGCGCTCCAGGGTTTCCGCTTCGCCTTCGGAATCCTTATGCAGCACCACGAGAATGTTCTTGCCGTCCGGCCACTTCTTGACCTCCGACCGCACAATCTTTCCCAGATGGACGGCAGTAACATTGCTAACCTTGTTGTCTTTGTTGATTACAACCGCCATGTGGTGGGCGAAACACGGGGTCAGGAAGGCAAGAAGAAAAACAGGAAGCGAGAATCCGCTGAAATCTCATAGACACATCCAGCTTCGCAACTGAAGATACAACGAGGCTAACCCAGAATCACCGGCTGTATCGTAAAAACATTGTCAAATCGCAGCCGGGGTGCCGAATGAGAAAACATCCACACCTCGTGTAGAACGAAAATTGGATTCCGTGACTACTCAATCGGGTCCACGACGGCTGACTCTTCCACAATGCCACGACGGCTAGGCCGTTGGACGATCACAATGGCGGCGAGCACTAACACGATTCCCAAAGTCTGAATCGGGCGCAGGATTTCTCCCAGCAGCAGGGCGGCGAGAAGAATCGAGAACACCGGCTCCAGGCAACTGGCGACAATTGCGCGCGTGGGTTCGAGATGCTGCAGGCCGAGGAAGTAAAGCGAGAAGGCCCCGAGCACCGAGATCATCGAGAACACAAAGAGGAACAGCCACTGCGCTGGGGCATAGTGGGCGGCGACAACCTTCCAGGGAGGGTTGACGAAGAGCCAAAAACCAGAAGCCGCGGCGAGCGTCCAGACGAGGATGCGCCAGCGGTCGTAACGAGCAAGAATGCGGTGACCGGCGACGTTGTAGAAGGCGAAGGAGAACGAAGCCACGAGCGCGGCGATGAGGCCGTAGGAATCGAGACGAAGCGGTTGCCCATCATTTAGCTTTGCCCCAAAGAAGCCAATCACCAGGGCAATGCCAGCAATGGCCAGCGCCACGGCAACCACTTTTTGCAGCGACAGCTTCTGATGGCCGCGAGCCACTACATAGAGCAGGACCCACACTGGAGCGGTGTATTGCACGATGATGGCGATGGCGACGTTCGTTCTTTGAACCGCGACGTAATAGAAATAATTCGATACCGCGACCCCGAGCGTACCTAGAAGAAAGCAGTAAGCGAGATCGCGTGCGGGGAGCTTGATCCGCTGCCATCCTTGCGAAGTAACGAGCAAGCGGCAACAGTACAAGCAGAGAAAATGTCGTGCGGGTCTGCGACAGAATTAGAGGATCGATCGGACGCAGCGCGGCTCCGCCTAACGGCAGTTTCCCGGTAAAAACAGCGCGGCCCAGGGCGGCGGAAACTCCCCAGAGAAACGCCGCCGAGGCGATGAAGAAATATCCGCGCAGAGGATGCGGGCGCGAGCTTTCCTGATTTGAGGTCGGGATATTGACCCTCCGCGAATCTTCCGATGATCAGGCAGCAGAGAGGAACCGGTCAAGGCGGTCGGGGTCGAAGCCTTCGATTACCTCGATGCCGGCTGCGGCGAGAATCACCAGAGTGGGGGCGGAGCGGCAATGGTAGATTTCGAATAATTCAGTGCGGGCAGCGGCGTCGTTGCTCATGTTGCGCTCTTCGAATGCGAGTCCCTTGGCTTCCAGGAAAATCTTCATCACTTCGCAGTTGAGGCAGCCGGATTGGGTGAAGAGGAAGATTTTCGGCGGCATCGTTGAGCCTTTTAAGCGTCCAGATATTCGATCTCAGCGGTGATCTTCGCGGTTTTCGCGAGCATGGCTGAGACAGAACAGTATTTTTCTTTAGAGAGGCGGACTGCATCCTCAACCGCCTTGCGAGACACTTTACCACCGATGCGGTAAAGCAGTTTGATTTCTGTGTAGACGGAAGGCGGGTCGGCAGCGCGCTCGGCTTGCGCGCGCACTTCGAGGCTGGTGAACGGCTCGCGTTTCTTCTGCAGGATGGAAACGACATCGTAGCCGGTGCAGCCGCAGAGGCCGATCAGGACGAGTTCCATCGGGCTGTTCCCTGCTATGTGGTCTCCGTCAACGACGATCTGGTGGCCGCTGTCGGAGACTCCGTTGAAGCGCTGTTTTTCTATCCAGGTTGTCTTGGCGTTCGTCATGGGTTTCACTCTGTCGAGTTCTATCTCCGGTTATCGGTGCTCGGTTCTGGATGAATCAGCACGCGGAACAGTTCCGGCGCGGCCTGCTTGAAGTGGATTTCGAGTTCGGTTTGAATATCGTGGACTCGGGCGAGCGGCAGATCGTCCGAAATGTGCAGTGGCAGGAAACATAGAGACGGCCGCGGACCTTCTTGATCTGGATATCATGCATGTCGACGATCTCGGGAAACTCGGCCGGCTACCGCTTCAATTGCCGCTCCAGGCCGGCGTCGCGGACCAACTCGTCGCCGGTTTCAATGGTAGCGGGCTCGCTTTCGATGTGCGTGAGGATCTCGGCGATTTCGGGTACGTCGTGACGCATATCGGCTTCTAGTTCGGTGACCTGATCGTGCGCAGCCTTTAGCGTCATGCGCTCATCGAGTTCGACGTGCTGCTCGACGTGAAGTTGACCGTTAAGATCCTGCACGCTGATGTCGTGGACGTTGAGGTTGTGGCGAGTAGCGACGGCGCGAATGCGGTCGAAGATGTTTTCCGAGCGCTGGGCGCGGGGTAGCGGCTGAACCGTGACATCAGCGTCAGGGAGGATGCGATGAACAGCTTCGGTTACGGCCTCGACTAACTGCTCGGAGCGCTGGAAGGTTACGGTGCGGGCGAAGCCCACGGCGAGATCTGCGAAATAGCGGTTGCCGGCGCGGCGGATGCGCACACGCCCGATTTCGAGCACGCCGTCGACGCGCGAGACGGCGTCGATAATCTGCGCGCGAACCCCAGCAGGAGCGGCGTCCAGCAAAGCATCGGTAGTGCGCCTTGCCAGGCGCCAACTCACGGAAACAATGACGCCGGCGACGAACAAGGCAGCGATGGGGTCGGCCAGGCGAAGCCAATCCAGATGGTAGACGCGGCCAAGCATAATTAGCGCAAGACCGACCACCACAACACCTGCCGACCAAACGTCGGTAGAGAAATGCAGAGCGTCGGCTTCGAGAGCCTGGCTTTCGTACTTGGTGGCGATGCGGCCGAGAGCGCGGGAACGCCACCAGTCGAGGGCCATCGAGATGAGCATAACCGCGAATGCCCAGATGGAGGGCTCGACCTCCACGCGGCGGAAGAACAAACGCACAACCGCTTCGTAAATCACCCAAACGCAGGTCAGCAGAAGCAAGGCAGTTTCGACGAACGCAGAGAAGTTTTCGACCTTGCCATGGCCATATTGATGGTCGGCGTCAGCCGGTTTGTCGGAGACCCCGACGGAGAAATACGTGAGCAATGCGGCGACCAGATCAAGCGCCGAGTGCGCGGCTTCGGAGAGGATGCCTAAACTGCCTGTCGTGACGCCGACTATGACCTTGCCGACTGTGATGACCAGTGCGGCGACGACCGAGTTTCCAGCCACGGCGCGTTTCTCGGCGCGCATGGCGTTGGGCGAATAAAGGGCCGGCGTCCCGGACATGCTGGGATTATCGCTGGTAAGGTCGAAATGCGCCAACAGGAATCGGTTTTGCGAGGCCAAGGCAAACCTCTAAACCGCCCTTCGCGCAAAGAACGCCCAGGAAGTGCGTGTAGAACACGCGGGCACGCCGGACTACTGCGGGAAACGGCTCTATGCTACGATGCTAGGTTGTTAGTTTAACTTCCTGATGTGCCCATCCTGGAGGAATCTTTTATGCGTAAGAGTTGGTTGCTGTGTGCGTTTTTGGGAGTGCTGGCATGGGGACAGACCAAGCCAGCAGCGCCGGCGGCGAGCCCGGCTCCGGCTGCGAATGCAGCCGCCAAGCCGGAGGCGGCGCCAGCGAAGGAGGTAGCTTTGAGCGAACCTGTACTAACGATTAAGGGCGTTGCCTGCCCTGAGTTCGCCAAAACGGTTCCTGAGCCGACGGCCGCAGCGGGAAGAACAGCGGCAGCCGCCAGGAAAACGGCAGAATGCAAGATCACGCGAGCGGAGTTCGAAAAGCTGACTAAGGCGCTGCAGCAAGGGCCGAATCCGCTGAACCCGCAGCAAAAACGGCAGTTGGCTACCCAGCTTCCCGGATTCATAGCCATGTCGGAGGCAGCGAAAAAGAAGGGGCTCGATAAAGGCGACAGTTTTCTGGAGACCATGAAATTCGTCAAGATCCGGATTCTGGCGCAAAAGCTGCAGGAGAGCGCGCGGGAAGACGCCGATAAGGTGACGGAGAGCGAGATTACGGCGTATTACAAAGCGAATCCCGAAGCGTTTGAGCAGTTCTCTCTCGACCGGCTGTATATCCCACGCGACAAGCAACCGCCAGAGGAAGACAAGGAAGAAGCAGCAAAAGAGCCAGAGAAATTGACGGATGAACAGCAGAAGGCCAAAGACGAAGTGGAGAAGGCCAAGCAGGAAAAAGGCGAGCAGGAGTTGAACCAGTTGGCCGAGACCCTGCGGCAACGTGCAGCAGCGGGCGAGGATTTCGCCAAGCTGGAGAAGGAGGCTCTTGACGCCGCCGGGGTGAAGGCGGAGAACTCAACGATAAATCTGCCTACCGTGCGGCGCACGGGACTGCCTCCGGCGCATGTCGCCGTATTCGATCTGAAGGTGGGGGAGGTATCGGCGGTCATCACCGAGCCTGCCGGACACTACGTGTATAAGGTAGTGACCAAGGAAGTTCTCCCGCTGGACGACAGATTGACGCTTGAGATCCGCAATAAGCTGAAGGGTGAGCACTTCAAGGAGGCCATGGACAAGTACACGAACTCGTACCAGACGGTGACGAACGAGGCGTATTTTGGATCGGCCCCAGCGGGACCATTGCCGCGTATGCGTCCGCAGATGCCGGTAAGGCCGCGTACAAGGCCGCAGGGGGCGACACAACCGGCCGGGCCGGCCCAGTCTCCGGCAAACCAGCCTCCAGCGTCGGCGGCTCCCGCGGCGAAGCCGAATTAATCTAAGTTGGATGAATTCAGGCCGAGCTAAATGGCGAGCGCAAAACCTGTTGTCGTGGTCACCGGCGTCGCGGGAAACCTAGGGTTTAGGCTACTCGGGATGCTGGCGGATTTCTCGGTGATTGGGGTGGACATTCATCCACCCCAATCCGATCTACCGCTGCAGTTCGAGCGGATGGATCTGGGCGAGGAGTCCTCCACGCGCGCACTTTACGAACTGCTGCACGACACCCAACCGGCGTCGGTGGTTCACCTTGCGTGCGTGATCGATCCTGTGCGTACGGGCGTGCTGGATAACGAACGCATGTGGCAAATCAACGTGGCCGGCACTGCCCGCATAATGGAAGCGGTCACCGAAGCCAATCGCACGGGCGATTCCGGAGTCAAACAATTCATTTTTCCCAGCAGCGTTTCCGCCTATGGGCCCAGCCTGCCGGGGCCGGCGACGGAAGATTCAGTACTTGCGGCCCACACTCTGCCTTACGCAATTCACAAGAAGCAGTCCGACGAGGTGGTGCAGCAGCGCGCGCCGGCTCTGCGCGGGTGCAGCGTGTACATTCTTCGTCCACATATTTTTGCCGGGTCCAGCGTGGAGAATTACCTGCTGGGGGCGTTTCGCGGCACAGTCAATGGAAAAAGCGCGCGGGCGGAGAAGATGCGGAGTGAGAGTAAACGGCTGCCCTGCATGCTGCCGCACGGTCAACAGTATCTCGACAACAAGATTCAGTTTGTGCACGTGGACGATATGGCGCGGCTGATCGCGCACATTCTGCACCGGGATCCGGAGGCGCAACGGTTGACCATTCTGAATGTCGCCGGACGCGGGGAGCCGCTCACCTTCGGCCGCTGCATTGAGATGGCGCAGGCGAAATTAGTGCGCGTCCCAGGAAAGTGGGCGATGAGGCTGGTACTGCAATATTTGTGGACACGGCAGATCTCCGCGATTCCACCGGAATCGCTACCGTACATGACCGGCGAATACACCATGAATACGGAGCGGTTGCGGAATTTTCTGGGCGGGGAATACGAGAACGTGATGCGCTACACGATTTCCGACGCGTTTGCGGACAGCTTTGCGACCACCGCGGTCTTGGCGCAGAGTGCTGGCGCCGAATAGTCACTCTTTGTCTTTTCCTTTCCGTTGTTTCACTTTCTTCCGCGATACAAGCCGGCGATTCCAAAGGTATAGGGCGTCCAACTGGCTTCGCGGAAGCCGGCGCGGCGCATGCGCGCGAGCATTTCCTGCGGCTCGGGAAAGCGCTCGACCGAGTTGGGGAGATAGATGTAGGGGCCGCGCACACCAGAAAGCAAGGTGCCAACCCGCGGTAGAATCTGCTTGAAATAGAAGCGATAGAGTTGGCCGACGAAACCTCGAGGCTCGCTGAAGTCGAGGATGCCGCATTCTCCTCCGGGTTGCAAAACGCGAACGATCTCGCGTAGGCCGGCATCGTAGTCTGCGAGATTGCGGAAACCGAAGGCTGAGGTCACGAGAGCGAAGTGCTGGTCAGAAAATGGAAGACTGAGAGCGTCGGCTTCGATCCACCGGGGTATGGGACGTTTACCGTTCGACGAGCTTCTGTAGAGCGACTTCAGCCGGGCTCGCTGTAGCATGGCGTGAGAAAAGTCGGCGCCTAAAATCTGCGGGCTGCGGTTCCCCGCCTGTTTGTGCAACGCGAAAGTCATATCCCCGGTGCCGCAGCATAGGTCAAGAATGCGAGAGTCTGGCCGGGCAATAATCTGGGCGAAGGAGCGTGCTGTACGGCGCCACCACAGGCGATCGATGTTGAACGACAAAATGTGGTTGAGCAGGTCATAGCGCGGAGCGATCGAGGTAAACATCTCGCGGACCGCGCGCGCGGCTGCGATACGATCGCGTGCGCCCTCTGGAGCGGCGCCGACTACGGGTTTGCTGGCTGTGGGCATGACTCTAGCGGCAATTGTTGATTGCTGATTGTTGATTAAAGGCTCTCGAACTCTGGCGCTTTTGCTTTTCAATCATTAATCATCAATCATCAGTCCACAATCATCAATTTCACTTTCCCCATCCTCCATGGGACAGGCGGCGCAATTCTTCGACGGCGTCGATCACGACGTTGTCCGGCACGTCGGCGGCGATTTCAACCTTCCCGATCTCCCGGGGCAGTACAAAGTGCACCACCCCGCCTTGCGTTTTCTTGTCGGCCTGCAACCGCCCGAGAATCTTGCGAGAGCTCACTTTGAGCTCCGGCAGGCGGCCGAGACTGAGTACAGCGTCGGCGATACGTCCAGCGGTCACGCTGTCGGTGCGTCCCACCGTGAGCGCGATGTTAGTTGCCGCGATCAGGCCCCACGCTACCGCTTCGCCGTGCAGCAGGCTGCGGTAGCCGGTTTCGGCCTCAAGCGCGTGTCCGATGGTGTGGCCGAGATTGAGCACGCGGCGCAGTCCTCCCTCGCGCTCGTCGGCGGAGACGACTTCGGCTTTCAACTTCACCGACTGAGCGATGAGACCTTCAAGCTCCACCGGGTCGCGCTTCAATATCTGCGCGCGCTTCTGCTCGAAGCGCCGAAAAAGATCGAGATCCCCTATGATGCCGCACTTCAGCGCTTCGTAAAGACCAGCGCGAAACTCCCGGTTGGGAAGCGTGCGGAGGACTTCGGGATCGATCAAAACGACGCGAGGCTGATGGAAAGTTCCAAGCAGGTTCTTCCCTGCCCCAAGATTCACACCGGTCTTGCCACCGACCGACGCGTCCACCTGGGCCAGGACGGTGGTAGGAACCTGCACCAACTCCACACCGCGCATGTAGAGAGACGCAAGCAGCCCGGTGACGTCACCGACCACACCGCCGCCTAGAGCGATCAGAACAGCTTTGCGGTCCGCACCCATCTTGGACAATCTTTCGGCCAGGGTCTCAATGGTGCGAAGTTTCTTGGCAGTCTCTCCATCCGGCATCTGGATTACCTGGGGATTGAACCCGGCAGAGACCAGTGAGCGAACCAGCTTTGAACCCCAGCGGCGGCGGACAGGCGCGACCGTCACAACAAACACTTTGCTGGCTTGAGGCAGCAACTCCGCCAGCAAGGTTCCGGACCGCGCCAGCAAACCGTTCTCAATGCGAGCCTGGTATGGCCGCGGCGGGACATGGATGGTGACCTGCGCCATGGAATTCAATAATAGCAATGTTTCTTTATTAGGCTGACCTCCCGCGTGGATACTTCACCGATGCAAGCCCCGACACCGCCAGCACAACACCGATGACGCCCAGTGTCACCAGAGTCGGAACGGGGAAATAATCCGCCGTGACCATCTTCACGCCAACCAGCACCAGAACCATCGCCAGGCCGTAGTGCAGGAAGCGGAAAGCTTTCATTAGTCCGGAGACGGCGAAGTACATGGAACGCAGGCCGAGAATGGCGAATACATTCGAGGTGTAAACGATAAAAGCATTGAGCGTGACGGCGAGGACGGCCGGGACGGAATCGACGGCAAAAAGCATGTCAGTAGTTTCGATTACCGCCAGAACGATCAATAGCGGCGTGGCGTAGAGCCCGGGATTGCCTTTCCATCCTCGGACAAAGAATCGGCCGCTTTGGTATTCATCGGTCACTGGCATCCAGCGGCGCAAAAGTTTCACAGCTGGGTTCTTCGCGGGATCGATCTGATGTTCACCTGCGAATCCAAGCCGGATGCCGCTGTAGATCAGGAGAGCTCCGAACAGGTAGAGAATCCAGTGGAAGCGGTGGATCAAGCCAACTCCGGTAAGAATGAAACAACCGCGCATCACAAGTGCGCCGAGAACTCCCCAAAACAGCACGCTGCGCTGCTGCTCTTCCGGTACAGAGAAATAGCGGAAGATAACGAGGAAAAGAAAAAGATTGTCCACGCTGAGGGAGAGTTCGAGGACGTAGGCGGTGACAAACTCAAGCGCAACCTGTCGTCCCTGCCAGAAGAACACCAGACCGGCAAAGGCCGCAGCCAAAGCGATCCACATGGCGCTCCAGGCTAGGGCTTCGCGCGATCGCACGACTCGCCCGCTGCGGTGGAAGACAAGCAGATCCAGCGCCAGCATGCCCACCGCGAACAGATTGAAGAGAATCCAGAAGTAGAGCAACGGGCATCCCTGCGAGAATTGATAATTGCTGATTGTTGATTGAAACCGTTAGCCAACTGCTTTTCAATCAGCAATCAATAATCAGCAATCATCAATAGACTTCACTTCTGCCGCCCCAGGCGTCCACTCTGCCAGGCATCCCACAAGCCAGAGGTTTTAAGAATGTCTTCGCTGTGAGTTTCGTGCAGGCTCTGCTCGATCTGCCCGCGCGTGAACCGCGGGCCGACCTTTTCCGGAAGATTGGCGAGCGCAAAGCTAAACTCCGCGGCCTCAGCCACGTCTTTCTTAAGTTGGGTGAAGTCTACTTTGTCGTAGGTATCGGAGACGGCATGGTAGTTTTCCAGATAGTTCGCCTCCTCCTGATCCGCGACAAATGTGGGAACGCCTTCCAGCATGAAATCAAAATGATCAGTGCCCCATTCCATATCAGTTTTCAATTCAGTCACGCCAAACTGCTGCAACGGGGCGATAAGGCGCTTGGCGGTGTCGAGCACGTCTTTACGGCCGCCGTCAGCAAAACCCGTTGTCTTACCCGTGCCGGAATCGTAGATGACCACGCCTGCGGCCCGGTCGAGTTCTGGACGATGCGCTCGGGAATAAGCCCTCGAGCCGAGCAAGCCTTCCTCTTCGCCGGAAAAGAGAATGAAGCGTATGGAACGGTGAGGCTTCAATCCAGAATCCTTAATGGCTCGCAGCGCGTCCACCACCAGCGCGGCGTTGCAACCGTTGTCGAGCGCGCCGGTCCCGAGTTCCCACGAATCCAGATGCGCCCCGAGAATGACGAACTCCTCCGGCTTTTCGCTGCCTTTGATCTCGGCGATCACGTTTGCGGTTTGGATCGCCCCGCCGACCCTGTTGGGGATGCTCAGATTAGCCCACACCCGATACCCTGAGGCGAGAAGGCGGCTGATCCGTTCGCCATCCTCACGCGCCACCAGCACCTGCGGGATGCGGTCGATTTCTCCCTCGCTGGAATTCGTGTGCCGGTACAAGATGTCGTGTTCACGCGTAGCCATGAAAGCCACGGCCCGGGCTTTTCCCTTTACCGCAGCGGCGATCACTGGGGGTGCGTTCGTATACTCAGCGAAGAGATCCTCCCAGGTTTTGAGCACCACCGAATGCACGAGCACGATTTTGCCGGCAATATTTCCGGCTTTGGCGAATCCGGCGGGACCACCGTCACCAACATCGACCACCGGCACCTGCTTTACCGCAGCGAGCGCGGGCGCCCATGCGATGGAAACGCAGCGCACCCGGAAATCGACGTTGGAAACGTGTCCGAGTTTGGGGTCAAGCGCAGTGCCAGTGGCGCTTACTGTCATCTCGGTCGCGCCCTCCGACCAGGAATACGGGATGGTGAATTCCTCGGTGTGAACGCTGTCGGCCCCGGCGGCCTTGAACATCTGCACGCCCCAATCGACGGCGTGCTGCATGGCTGGCGTCCCGGGCACGCGGCCGCCGATTTCGTCGGTCAGGTGGCGCAGGTTGCTTTCCAGCGGGGAGGGTAACATGGCGACCTGAATGATGTGTGACGCATTGTCGGTCTCGTTGGCGGAAACGGCGGCAAGACAAAAGACGCCCAGGGTAAGGCACAACCACAAGACTTTCAGCTTTTGCATATTGGGGGCATTAGAAACGAAATTCCACAAAAGAGCAAAAGGGTTTAACCGCAAAAGCGCCCTCAACAAATCCAATGGCGCACAAAGAACATCCAGGCCTTTCCTGCCAGCCTTTGCGTAAACCGATCTTTGCGGTGAGGCTATTCGTCGCCATCATTTCCGAGCCGTGGCATCTTATTTCGGAGGCAGCGGGTCCATCTTGTCGAGAATGCTGACCGTCTCCAGCATGGTGTCGCCTACGATCTCCAGGCTCTTAGGACTGAGCTTGTCGACGGTGTCTTGCGGAGTGTGCCAGAACACGTTGTTGTAGCCGTAGTCGAAGTCGATGACGTCAACCGAGGGCACACCTCGTTTCACAAAGGGAATATGATCGTCTTCCATGCCACCGACAGTGTGTCCGAAGAAATGTGATTGATAACCCAGCCGGGCGGCGGCCTCATACACTACCTCTTCGAGCCAGGCCGTGGAATTCGTGTCGCGTTCGATGTTGAGATCGGTATCCCCAACCATGTCCGCCAGCAGGAATGCCTTGACCTTCTTCAAGGTTCCATCGGCTTCCCATTTTTCCGCCAGGTGAGTAATGCCATAAAGGCTGTCCTTTTCGAACGGCATCTCCTGTTGGAGACCCCCAGAACCGTCGGGCCTGATCGCTTCTTCGGCGTCGTCCCACACCAGCCAGACACTGTAGCCTGGGCGAGGCTTGCCGCGAAATTGATTGGCAAATTCTAGCAACAGCGCGCTGGACGAGCCGCCGTCATTGGCTCCGACGAAGGGCATGTTGCGGAACGGATAGTTTGTGTCGTAGTGACTGGCGATCACGATGATGCCGTCTTTGGCGCCGGGAAACTTGGCAATGATGTTGTGGACGGGAAACTTACCTTCCGGAGTATCCGCGGTAAATATGTCGTTTTCGACGGCGTCGGCGTTGAGATGGGAGCTGATATAGTCCTCGACCTTCTTGTGATTCGAGCTGCCGATCGGCCGCGGGCCGAAGGCGACGATCTCCTTCACGTACTGCATGGCGCGGGCGGAATCGAATGCCGGCGGCGGACCGCTGTCAGGAGGAAGCGATAGCTTAGGAAGAGCCGTGTCGGCAGGAACATTTTGCGCCGGGCTTGGTGCTCCCGCCGCACTGGCGTTCTTGTCATGATCGCAACTAACAAATGTTGCTGCGAATGAAAGCAACAGGATTGGAAGAGAAACTATCTTCATCGATTCACAAACCTCGAAATTTCATTTCAAGTTGCTTTCGTTTCGCTCCGCGCTCGCCGTTGCTTTGGATGTACGAGCCAGGCGATGCCGATGCTCACAGCGTACAACCCGACCATAGGGGCGGCAAAAATGCACATGCTCATAATGTCCGGAGTGGGCGTGACGATGGCGGCAACGATGAAAATAAGCAGAATGGCATAACGGAAGTTCTTCCACATGAAGCTGGCCGTCACGATGCCCATCAACGCCAGGAAAAAGATGAGAATTGGCATCTCGAAAATCAAGCCCATGCCAAGAACAATGCTTAGAAACAGCGAAGTGTATTCCCCAATGGTAATCATCGGCTGAAACTGCCGGCCGAAATGAATCAGAAAATCCAGCGCCCGGGGATACACAATCTTGTATCCGAAGTATCCGCCGGTAGTGAACAGCGCGATCGTCGAAACCATGAACGGCACGACATAGCGCTTTTCATTGCGGTAAAGCCCTGGCGAGATGAACATCCACACTTGATAGAGCACGAACGGCGAAGTAAGGAACAAACCGGCTAGCGCGGCAATCTTCAAGTAAAGGTTGAAGGGCTCGGTGGGGTTCAGGTAAACGAGCTTCTCCGACAAGCCGTTGGCTTTGAGCGCCTCCATGATGGGGCGCTGCATGACGTCGTAGATAAGCTCCACTTTCCACCAGCAAATGCCAAACCCCACTCCCACGGCCACCATGGAGTAAACCAGGCGACGGCGCAGCTCCTCGAGGTGGTCGAGAAAGCCCATGGTGGGCATGGCATTGCGAGCGGGCTCGTCGCCGGATGCCTCGGCAGTGGTTTCAAACATGGGGCTCCTGCACGGTCGCGACGCCGGATTCAACTGCGGCGTCACCCGAGGGAGCGGAGCTCAACGACGCTGGTGGATCCGAATTGGCTCGGACCAGCGCAGGCTCGGTCAGGGTTGTCGAACCATCCTGGCTGTTAGCTGATTCGAGCTGGTGTGGGACGGATTCATTCGCCGCCGGGCTCGAACTCAGGCTAGCCACGGTTCCTTGCGGCGGCGGGCTAGGGGGAGAATCGTATGCGTCTTCTCGACCTCGAGGTGGGAAATTTCGGTTTCGATCTGCGACCTGAACTCGTTCGAAGCCCTCCGAAGTTCGGCGAGGAGCTTTCCCGCCTGACGAGCCATCTCCGGCAACTTCTTCGGCCCGAAAAGAATGAGCGCGAGGAAGAACAGGAAGACGGTGTCGGAAAAACTCATGGCCTCATCATAAAGGGGAAGTGCAAAGGCGGCAATGTGAACCAGCGAACCAGGCGGCGGCGCCGTATCCGGCGCGCAGGCCCCTCAGTCTGTGAACCGGGTTAAGGAGCGGGCTTGAGAACGACAGTGCTCCGCTCATCGCTGGCAATAATGCGATAGAACTTCCTGAGGTCCTCGGCCTTATCGACGGGCACGCTCAACTCCTTCAATTCGAAGGTTCGGGTATAGTCGACGACGTTGCCGTTCACGACAGTCTTGGCGTGATAACTGGCAAAGCTGTAGTCGGCATCGACCGGCGGGGGCAAATCATCCACCACGTAGCCGGCCGGTATTGTGATTTCAAAGGTGTCCGTGTCACGCGTCGGCTCCTCGAATTCGATGGGAAACTTCCGCGACTCCTTGGTTTCCAGGAAACCAAGACCCTTACTCCCAATCACCCGCGGCCGCACTAGCAGGAGATTACCTGCATTCTTGGCATATTTCTCCGCATCGAACGAGTAGTCGAAACCGAAGGGCCGGTCGGTTTGGTGTAGGTTGACGAGGGTCGCGTGGGTGATGTGAAAAGTGGAAAGCGAACTTGCGAGTAGCTCCTCGATCGGCTTAATTTGGTCGGTTTCCTTGCTAGCAGTACGCAGTCGCCATCGCTCTGAGGAAGCGCGATCACCAATCCGCCTCTCCTTCACGTCGCCCTTCAAAGTACCCGTCGCATCGAGGGTTAGCTTGGCCGTCCGCAGGATGCTGTTCATCGAGGAAGGTTGCTGCGGAAGTTCAATCAACTCGCCGCCGTTGGACGTTACCAGCAGGCCGTAGTTGGCTTGGAGGTAGCCAGGGAGTTGGCCGAACGGAATCAGGTCGTTGGTTGGATCGAAGAATAAAAGCCGCCCCAGTTTGGGATGTTGGACGGTAGCGATCAGCGCGGGATCAGATAAGCTGTCAGGCAGCTTGATGGCAGTAATCGCATGGTTAAATCCGTTATGCGCCGGCATATCGCGCGTCACGGAACCGCGCCCCGCGTGAATAAGCACATAGTAGGAGTCCACGCCGATCTCGCGCAGCATGGATCGCATCAGTGTGGCCTTATCTTTGCAGTCCCCATAGCGATGCAAAAACACCTCCGAAGCCGGATGGGGCTGCAGGCCTCCGATGCCGAGTTCGATCCCCACATAGCGAATGTCACGCTGTACGAAGTCGGCGATGGCCTGCATTTTCTGCAAAGAGGTTTTTCTTGAAGCCGTAAGATTGTCAACTTCTTGCTTAATCGGCGCTGAACTGTCCGTGCGATCACTGGAAAGGTTGCCATACCACTTCCCCATGTCGTCCCAGGTAGCGAATCCATTTAGAGCACGGCCGCCGCTGGGGAAGAAAGACACGATCATCTGGCCTCCGATTCCACTTATAGGGGGCATATCTGGCTCATCGCGGATGCCGCTCACCTCGTTAATGGTCCACCGGGATAGGTTGCCGCCCTCCGATGGCTTGACCTCGGAATGGTTCAGCCACGAAGCTTTGTACTCCCATCCAGATGGAAGCTGGAGAGCATAGTGGCTTTCCCGCACGGGGTCCGTTTCTTGAAAGTGCCATATATCCTGCAGGAAGAAAGGTTCTTCCTCAACCTCATATTCGTAGCCGATAATGTTTCCAGGATCGGGGGCCGGGATGCGCAGGACCTTGAACTTGACGTCGGAGATCAGTTCGCCGCCTTGTGTGTTGGGGGAAATTTCGACCGCGTCCTTCTCTTTGACCTCATAGTCCTTGCCCTGTGCTGGGATGCACCATCCATGTAGAGTTTTGATTTTTCTCTGCGGATTGAAGTGTACAAACAGAGTGCCGCGATTGCGGCCCCCGGGCCGTAGAACTTTGTAGGCTTCGCGGACTTGGGTCCGTATCTTGTCGGCCGAAACAACCGTGACGTTGGTCTCGGAATACAGCAACACGGCGTCGGTTTTCTCGTCGTAGGAACGTAGCGGAGCGTTGACTAGGGCGTGCATCCACTGCGGCGCATCCCCGCTAGCGAGGGCGCGTGGTACGAATCCAAAGACGCCCGCGACCACGCAGCCAGCAAACAGCAACCCGCGCCGCTTAGTTGCTCGCGGTTGCCGAGCCGGGTTGCAAAACAATCTGCTCTTCATCGCCGGTCCTCACTGACTGAAAAAAGATTCGTAACGCCGGATAGTATTTCTGCTCCAGGATCATGAAATCCACTTTTAGCGTACGCGTTAGATGCAACGCGTCCTTGCCACCATCCACTTTCAGTTCATAAGCGACTTGGCCTTTATCTTGGACTTGACCTGGCGGGACGCTGCTCACCTGCCAGCCTTGAGGGAGTTCAATGGTTACGTCATCCACCTTCTCGTAGGGGTATTCAAAATAGATTGGGTGGACGCGATTGGAATGTTCAAAGATGTGCTTCTCCACCGCTGTGAAGACTCCCGCGGGAATCAGCACGCGCTTTCCAGCATTTGATGCCCACCCTGCGATCTTTACATCGAATTCAGCGACAAGCGGAGTTTCCGAACTGCTCCAGTCGGGCTGGTTCGTGAGTTCTGCTTCGACCGCCCCCGGCACTTGGGTTCTGACTCGATCCTCCAGGAACTTCTTACGCTCCACATCATCTGAATGGCGGAGGTCCAGCCGGTAGTACATCGCTTCCAACCCGGAATAGGTAACGGTAAGCTTCCCTTCCAGGTTTCCTAAATCCGACAGTTTCAACTTCGCGCGCCTTTCCATGCGAGACTGCGAACTTGCCGGAAGCGTGGTCTGAATCCAGGCGCCCCCGTCTTTATCCAGCCGCAACCCAGTGACTCCGGTTTCCGCCCAGGCCAGTAGGCCAAAAGGAGTGAACTCCGCTCCTGGATCGAAATAGAGATCTTTCCCATTCAGTTTGACCAGCACAACATTTGCATCCAACTTTCTACTTTGCGTCGTCCGGGCGTGAAGAAATACTCCCTGCGATCCGACACCCAACACCCGTAGGCCTCAAACCCAGCGGCTCGGACAAGCCCGAGGTAAAGCCACGTCAGTTGGACGCCGTTGCCGTAACCACGCTTCCATACGTCCTCGACGTTTTCGGCTGTTTTTTCCTTTTCGCGCTTCTCTTCCTGCTCGGTCTTACGCAATTCGTAGGAGGTATTGCGAAGGTGCTGCACTCGATCGTATATTTTTCGGAGCTTGACCTCCTGAGGGTCGTTCGGCGAAACAATTTGCGACACTGCGTCTTCCATTGCCTTGCGCCTTCCCACAAAACTTTCCAACTGGCCGTTACGCTCTTTCCCGACCGTTTTCCAATACTCGGCCGCATCCCGCTGGAAAAGCAGTTCCTCGTAGTTAAAGTCGACGCGTGCCTTCAGTTCGTCCTCAGGGGGCATGAAGTCTTCCTTCTGGAAGGCTGGGATATTGTTCGCCTCCATCCGGACAATGTGCTCCGGACCCTCTTTCGGGGGGACGTTGCGGGCGGTAGATTTTGCCAGCTCCAGCGCACCCCGAACTTGCTGCCGTCGTGGTGGTATGGTTTCAGCGAAAACCTGGCCCTTCTTGTGAACAGTTCTTCGCTGAGAATCCAGTGCGATTCGTAAAACCAATGCTCCTTGAAATCGTACGTGTAGTAATACTCGAGGATGGCGCCCACCTGCGCGTCCGGCAGGGTGAAGGTTTTCGCCAGGAATTTCAGTCCACGCGACTTGACGATCGACTGCTCGAACACTTTCCCGTCAAATTCGGCAACTGAACCGTCGGGCCGGATGGTGCGGGCGCGTATTCTCGAGACATCATATCCACCCTTGACGACCGGCAGCTCAATATTCGCGTACTTGCGGCCTTCTTCCGTAAGAATCTTGATCCGAAAGTAGTTGTCTTCGTGGGAGGTTTGGCCGTTGTCGTCGCGGTCGACCTGGCGGTAGAGAATGATCGCGGGCGCACCTGGAGCAAGCGGTTCGCTCGTCATCTTCAATTCTTCAGGTGAAATGGGCTGGAAGCCTTCGCCCGCGCGTACTGCGACCGGAAGATATTGAACCGCGGCCAGAACCAGAAATACCGTACAGCATGCAACTGTGGCGATACGACGAAGGGACACGGGCGAACTCCCCGAGCAATGACGTTCACCAGAACGGGCCCCCTGCACGTTTGGTGAACGCCACGATATAGCGGGATGGCCTCAGCGTCAATAGCACTTTCGGCACTCCGTCCGGCGCAGTCTAGCCACTCCTTGCAACCCCGCTATGCAGATCCCCTTGCCTCGCCGTATTATGGTCGGCCATGCAGCTTTGGTTTGCGCGCGCAAGTGAAGTCAGCATCCGCGAACAGCTTGTGACTCAGGTCGTTCTGGGGATTCTGGGGGACGACCTCGCTCCCGGTCAGCGCCTGCCGAGCACGCGGGAGCTGGCGCGGCGCTTTCATCTGCATCCCAACACGGTCAGTGCGGGCTACCGGCAACTGGCACGGGAGCGCTGGGTTGAGCACCGCCGCGGCAGCGGCGTTTTCGTTCGGGCAAGCAAGCCTGGGATGCCACTCTCGCAACCTCTCGCCCTGGATCAGATGATTGCCGGCATCTTTCGTTCCGCGCGTAAACAAGGCATCTCTTTGCCGTTTCTGCGCTCGCGGCTCCGCCAATGGCTGGAGTTGCAGCCCCCGGATCATTTTCTACTGGTCGAACCGGACGAGGAACTCAGGCGCATTGTCTTGGCCGAGATACAGCAGGCTGTGAGTCTGCCGGTCGCAAGCTGCGGGTTGGAAGATTGCCGGAGGATGCTGGAGGGCAGCGTTCCGGTCGCGCTTCCGAACCGCGCGGTCACTGTGCGGCAGGCGCTGCCGGACGGAACCGAACTGCTGACACTGCATTTTCGCTCCGTACCATCTTCCTTGGGAAAATGGCTGCCTGCGCCCTCGGGCGCTCTGGTGGGCATTGCCTCGAAGTGGCCGGAGTTCTTGAAGCTGGCGCGCACCATGCTGAATGCCGCCGGCTTCCATCCCGACAGCCTTGTCTTGCGGGATGCCCGCAAGCAGAACTGGCAGCGCGGATTGAAGCAGACTGCCGCAGTGGTGTGTGATTCGGTCTCCGCAACGGAGCTGCCCGCAGGATGCCGCGCCATTCCCTTCTCCCTGATCGCTGAGTCTTCCTTCGACGAACTGCGGCGCTACGCGGAATTCATCAGCAACCCTCTCGAAGCGTTGTGACACTCCGAAAACTGTCCTAAGCCTCACAGCGCAGGCGTCCGATGAACACTACTCTGCGCTTATGAAACACACAAAACACGTTCCTCTCCTGCTGGCGTCGGTCCTAATGGCGTCGGTCACATTTGCACAAACCAAAGATGGGCGAGGTGCTGACCCGGCCCCTGCAGACGCAATCTCGGCGGCGAGGAGTCGATACGTACAGACCGGCATCTCAGCGGAGGCCGACAACGCAACCGTGGCGCAATTTCAGCGAGGCGGACCGTCCCGGCCGTTTCCGCCCCAGCGTGGATATCCTCGCGGAAGTTACCAAACACCGTGGATGGATCATGGAAGCGCAGGTCACATTCTGATTGGGGCTGCAATCGGCTTCGGGGTTGGGGCGGCTGTCGGCGCGAAGCAAAGCGCTCAGAATGGAACCCCAGTCTCCGGCGGGATAATCCTCGGGGGCGCGCTGTTTGGCTTCCTCGGCGGATGCGTTGGCAAGGCTGTTGGCGATTTGCAAGGCTTGCATTATTGGTCAGCACACGGCAGAAGAGTTTATCGACCATCCTGGCCCGAGGACGATACGGAGAGCAAAATCCATTCGCCTTCCAGCGCCAGCGAAGGTACGGCAGAGCACTCCGAAGCGGCGCAACCCGGCGCGCCAGGAACCTTAAATGTCCCCTTGCGCATCTCACAGACTATGACCGTGCCAGGATGGTTACCGCGGTGACCAACCCGGTTCGGGACCGTCTAATCGGATGGTATACTGCGTATATTCAGTGCGGTAGCCGGGGAAGCTCGACATCCCTCAACCGAAGGAAAATTCAAGATGGCACGTAGTTCTCGCCGTTCACTCTTCCTGGTAGTTTTCTTTCTCCTTGCCTGCGGCTTCCTGGGGATTCTTTTCGCCCAGCGTACGGGACAGCAGTCTTCGTCATGTCCAGCGACACTGACGTCAAAGACAGCCTGAAACAGTTTACTGACGTCTACGCTGTCATCGAAGACAACTACGCGGAGCCGGTTAATCCTGACAAGGCGATCTATAACGGCGCGATTCCCGGGATGCTGCATGCGCTGGATCCGCATTCGAATTTCTTCGACCCGAAGTCTTACGCGCTGATGCGTGAAGACCAGCGCGGCAAGTACTATGGCGTGGGCATGACGGTGGGACCGCGC
This sequence comes from uncultured Acidobacteriaceae bacterium, assembly GCA_963841125.1. GTDB lineage: Bacteria > Acidobacteriota > Terriglobia > Terriglobales > Acidobacteriaceae > Sulfotelmatobacter. Next base: position 208,805 of record CAWJBH010000007.1, on the reverse strand, counting down.
AACAATAAAGTGATTGTGATCTTTCCCTTCACCGGTACGCCCGCCTACAAAGCCGGGATTCACCCTGGCGACGTGATCATCGCAGTTGACGGAAAATCAACCGAGAACATGAGCACCGGCGATGTCGCCGACCTGCTCAAAGGGCCGAAGGGAACGACCGTACACATCAGCATCTCGCGCGAAGGTGTCGAGAAGCCGATGGAGTTCACGCTGGTCCGCGATGAGATTCCGCGTTACAGCGTCGACGTGCACTTCTTGATCCGCCCGGGCATCGGTTACCTGCACGTGACTGGATTCAACGAGACCACGGAAGAAGAAGTTTCCAAGGCCCTGGATGAGTTTGGCGATCTGAAAGGCCTTATTCTCGATCTGCGAGGGAATCCCGGCGGCCTGTTGAGTGAAGGCGTAGGCGTAGCCGACAAGTTCCTCAAGAAGAACCAACTCATTGTTTCTCATCATGGCCGCGCTTCGGCGGAAAAGCGCTATGTGGCGCAGCATGGCAATGGCGGCAAAGACTATCCGCTCGTGGTTCTGGTAAATCGCTTGACGGCATCGGCGGCTGAGATTGTCTCCGGAGCTATTCAGGATCACGATCGCGGCCTGATCGTGGGCGAAGTGACATTCGGCAAAGGTCTGGTGCAGACGGTGTATCCGCTGTCTGAAAATACCGGCCTGGCCTCACCACCGCGCACTACTACACGCCCAGCGGACGCCTGATTCAGCGTGATTACAGCAACATTTCACTCTACGATTATTATTACAATCGCGAGTCGGAATCCGGCAGCAATGCCAATCGCGAAGTGAAGCTTACGGACAGCGGACGCACGGTTTATGGCGGCGGAGGCATCACGCCCGATGTCGTGATTCCTCCCGTCAAGGGCAATCACTTTCAGGATACGCTTTTGCAGCACTATGCTTTCTTCAACTTCGCCAAGCGCTACGTCGTGAATCATCATCCCTACGAAGAGCTTCGAAGTCGACGATCCATGCTGCAGGACTTCCGCAAATCGCTGGATGAGGCCAACATTGCCTACACTCAGGCTGATCTTCTGGATAACAGTGACTGGATCAAGTCCAACATCAAGGCCGAGATTTTTGTCGATGCTTTCGGTCAGGATGAAGGACTGAAGGCGCGCGCGGAAACCGACCCGGAAATGGTGAAGGGATTGGATCTTCTGCCGCAAGCCAAGGCTCTCGCCGAGAATGCCAAGCAAATTGTGGCCGAGCATAACAGCGCAGGCGCTTTCAACCGCTAGAATGGAAATGATTTCCCGGAGGCCCGGATATGTTCCGGGCCTTCGCTTTTGGTAGGTAAAGGGAGCCTTTAGGCCCTGGGAGTTCCGTTGACTTCGCCATCGGACTGTGTGAAAATCCGCGTCAGCAGGGCTTGTAGCCGGGTTTCGCAGAAAGTCGCCGGTTGCCGCCAGTACCGCTTGCGTTCAGTACCGTGTGCGTCCAAACCGTTTGCCTGCAGTACCGTGCGCAGTAACGTGGAAGAGCGGCGCTTCAGCGCCGCGTTAAGTCTTCAAGCTCTGTGCGGGCTTCAGCCCCGGTGGCCGGTCGATAATAGTCGGGAGGTTGAGCTTTTGCGATTGCTTTGGCAGATCGCGGTTCGGCGGCGGCTCCTGCACTGCACATCGGGGACAGTTTGAAGCCGATCGTCCCTGGGACTAGCGGTCGCGCTGGCCATGATCGCCGGATACACAGATTGGCGCAGCCGCCGAATCCCGAACTGGCTTACGGTGCCGGGTTTATTGATCGGAGTATCGGCGAACGTGCTGATTGGCGGGTGGGCTGGGCTAAAGACTTCCCTTCTGGGCGCCGGGCTGGGACTGTTGTTGCTCTTGCCATTTGTTTTTCTGCGCAGCCTGGGCGCAGGCGACTGGAAACTGGCCGGGGCCTTAGGACGTTTGTAGGTTGGGAAGTGCTGGCAACTCTGCTGATGGGCTCCGTCTTCGTGGCGGGCATCATGGCTTTGGGATTGGTCGGTTTACAAGCGGCGATTCAAGCAAACGCTGCGCAACATTGGCAGGCTTCTGGCGTCGATATTGACTTTTCACAGGCCGGGACCCGAGGTTTCGCTCGATAATCCGCAATCCCTCAAGGTCCCATATGGCGTAGCATTAGCGTTAACCACTGTTCTTTTCGGCATCGGACAGATATGGCGGGTATGAGAACCATGAGCAGGCCGACAGCAAGAACCTGGCACCGGCTTCTGTGCGATACTCGCGGGACCGAAGTCGCCGAAACAGCCGTGGTGCTGCCGATGCTGTTCATGATCCTGATCGCGATCTTCTGGTTTGGGCAGGCTTTCCGCGTCTACGGCACTCTCACACAGGCATCCCGTGCGGGAGCGCGCGCCGCTGTGGCTCCGGTTTGCGCCACCTGCCGCGCTGCCGTAGGACAGTCAAAGCGTGAACGCCCCAAGCTGCGGTCCAAAACGTTTTGACTGCCGCGCATCTAAGCACCAATCAATTAGTGGAAAACTCTAAGTGGACAACGCCAGCGCCCAACGCTGTACCTCTGCGGCAGCGCCAAGGCCACACGAACTTTTACGCACGGCACCAGATACCGTCTGCGTTCAGCCAGAATGTGCAGTTGTCTTATCCGGTTCCGACGACTGGGCCCGCAGGTTTGGGCACTTGCGGCACATCGGTGAGTGTGCGCTTACACATATCCCTTCCATTTCAGCATTCCCTTCACCGGCCTGGACCTCGGGACCACGCAGCTGCCAGGCCAGGCGCAGATGAGAGCGGAGACGCAATGACGGAGGCAACCACACAGCAGCTCAAGCGAGTCTGGGGCGATGAGTGTGCCGCCCAGATCGTCGAGTTCGCTGTTTCGTTGCCTTTGCTGATCTTGTTCGTCGTCGGGATTTTCGATTTCAGCAACGCCATTACGCTCAAGCAAAGGTTGACCAACGCCGCACGTGAGGCAGCCCGCGTAGCCGCGGCGGATCCTGCGAACGACCTCGGCGCCCCTTCCACGCCGGTCCCGGCATCCATCGGCGACGCTTTCCAGGTCGCCGACAACTATCTGTTAGCGGAGAAGATCAACGACTGCGGCCTGTCGGCTGCGGGCGCACCCACACCTACCGGCCTTACGTGGACATATACCGCCGCCGGTGGCGGTTGTCCGGGGACCGGAATCACGCTTGCGATCAACCGAGGCTGCCTAAGCCCCATCACGGGCGGCACAGTCAATTTAGTCGGAACCTGCGTCACCATCACTTACGCATACAAGTGGCAGTTCAACAACGTGGCGTCTGTCTTCGGATGGACTGCCTCAGGCCCCAGCACGATAATCGTAACGGCTGACGCCTTTAACGAGAACTGAGAATCCGTATGCTATCGCCACTAATCCGCCGGCCCAGGAAAGACGACGTTAAGGACGCGCACTCTAAGCAGCGGGGCGTCACGATTGCGCTGGTGGCCTTGTCGATGGTTAGCATCATCGCTATGGCGGCGCTCTCCATCGATGTTGGCACACTTTACCAGGCCAAGGCCGAGGCCCAGCGCGCTGCGGATGTAGCGGCTTTGGCCGGGGCCAGAGAGCTTTCCTTAAGCGGCATGACCGGAGATCCCTCCAACATTACCGGCGACTGGTCGGCGGCGTGTGCAACAGCAACGCAGACGGCACAATCCGTTGCCAATCAAAACCTCGTGGGCGGTGCAGTTCCCTCTACCGTGACTGTCACGTTTCTCGCCAATGACGGAAGCAATTGCTCCTCTGTCGGGGCCTTCGGTGTTAATCCGATGGTAACAGTGAAGGTGGCGCAATCAACCCTCCCGACATATTTTTCCCGCATCTGGGGCCAAACCGGCAGTAGCGTGAGCGCCTCGGCTACCGCAGAGGCGTTCAATCCTTCCGGCTCCGAGGCCTACGCTAGCACCCTGATATCAGTCCAGCCGAGGTGCGTAAAGCCTTGGATCGTGCCTAATGTGGATCCGGGTAATACCCCCAACGCATTTGTTACTCGGGTGGATGGATCGATCGTGCACCCAGGTATCGGCGTTGGAAACGGCGTCATCGGCGAAACTTTCAACTTGGCAGCTGATTGTAAAGCCGCGCCGGGTGCTTGCGCTCCGCTCCCTAATCCTACGCCCGGCGTTAACCCCGCGGGCACCTTGCAATATCTGCCAGGACTGGCTCCTGCCGCTTCCGCAGCCGTGCCTAGCTGCATTGACCCCGCAAAGACTTATCAGCAGGCTGTGGCGGGCTGTGATCAAACCACTCAATATCAATGCGGGGTGCCAAGTGCTGACGCAGTACCTCAGAACCTGGTCGACGTGAGCGAAAACCCCAGTGGTGCAGGCGGCGATACCTCCACTGCCGCGCAATGCCTCACTTACCAGTCCCCAGGGACGGGACAGGACACTCTCGTCACAACCGCATTCCCTTACCAAATCCAAGCCGGGGCAGGAAATCCACTGAAAGCGAGTGGCACAGCGGTCACCAGCAGCACGTCCATTGTGTCCCTTCCGATCTACGACAGTAGCGTCTCGCTGACCTTTACCGGTACTCAGGCACCGGTCACTATCGTAGGATTTCTCCAAGTCTTCATCAACTCTGTCGACCCCGCCACCGGAAACGTCAACGTAACGGTGTTAAACGTCGCCGGGTGCGGCAACGGCGGGACCTACACCGTTGGTCCAAACCCTCTAAACGGCACTTCCCCCGTGCCAGTTCGTCTGATCACCCCGCCTTGATTTGAAATTTTGCCGCGCAGATTTTCCTGAGTAGATCAAAGAAATAATGGCTGGGAGTGAACCGCGAGAAAGCCCTTGGATTAGTTAGGGTTGTCGGTGTCGCTCGGCGTCTTGTCGGCCGCAGGGTCAGGGGGTGCAGGCATCGACCTGGGCGAGGGTGCGACCTTGGGCTCGGCCTCGGTGTCGGCATCTTCATCGACGACGGTGCGGGGCTGAGGGGTGGTCCGCTGCGCCTGGGGCTGCGGCATCGGCCCTTCGGGACGCGAACTGAGAATGACGCGATCTAGAGTGCGGGGATCGCTGGATGAACTCAGAATCAGGAAATTGAAACTGGAACCGTTCAGCAACTGAGCCAGAACTTCCGGAGCAGGCGCCGGGCCGATGTCGGCCACGACTTGCTCTTCTTCCGCTCCCGCCGGAATCGCGATCTCCGCGCCGGTTTGCGCGTGCACCGCGGAAAGAACTTCGGATAAGTTCGCCTTGTTGGAACTGATCGAAAGCAGTCCATGCCGAAAGGAAACTTCCAGCTTCGGTTTCGGTAGCGAAATTGGTACCGAAAGATGCCCGCCGGCAGCGGCATAATTCGTATTCACCAACATTGGTGAAGTGCCGGAATGAAGTCCAGCGGTTTCGAGCGCGCCGCCCACCTTCACGATCACAGTTCTTCCCGACGGAAAAACCTGGTAAGGCTGCGGACCGTTCAAATCCACGACCACGCGCGTAACCGGTGGATTCGACGAAAACAAGCCCACTCGCAGGCTCTTTACTTCTCCGCGGCTAACCGTCTGATTGCGTAATCCTGTGCCCGGAACCGCATTGACGAAATCCACCACCAGGCGGTCGGGACCGGTCAACACGTTGATATGCGGGACGATGCGATCACTGGCCTCAATTTCAATCTCGACCTGGCCTCGGCCGCCCAGCACCTGAACCCGGCGAACCGACGACACCACCTGGCCTTGACACACGCCCGGCACGGTAAAACATGCCGCAGCCCATGCCAGCAACGCGGAAGCGACTCTGAGGGAACGATTCATGTCTCTCTTGTTTCTCTTAAGGGACGAGCGCCTCAAAAGATGTGCAGGCGTGCTAAGGCCGATTCTAGCAGCGTTCGTGAGCCCCACTGCTTACGAAAGGATTACAACCTTGGGTCGCGCCTGATGAGTAAACAAGTCACTGCCGCGCTGTGAACCCCGGAAGTTGTTTCACCAGGCAGCCACGCTCGTTATTGCGATAGGATATTCGCAGGATAAACATTCCATGCCATCGCATACTGAAAACGTCTCGTCGCAATACATGAATTACGCTCCGGGGGATTTGAATCCGCAAAAGAATCTCCCCGAAGGATTCATCGATTTCCTGCTGCCGCTCCACAAACGATTCACCCCCTGGCAACAGAAGCTGGTGGCAAAACGTGCCGACGTGCTGCAGTTGTCTCTGAACGGACATCCGCCAAACTATCTACCACCCTCGGAGGCAACAACTTCCGACTGGCACATCGAAGTGCCAGCATGGTGCGCCGATCAGCGTAACCAGATGACCGGCCCCGCCGACGACGCCGAGTTGACGGTAAAACTGCTGAACTCCGGCTCTCCTGCAGTGATGATCGACCTGGAAGATTCCATGGCGAACATTTGGGACCGAACGCTGCTCGGAGTCAAAAACACTCTGGCCGCCTACAAATACGAACTCAGCTACGACGACAAGAAGCGGCAGAAGAAAGTCACAGTGCAGCGCTCGAAGACCGTAACCTGGGTGCGTCCCCGCGGACTGCATCTAAGTCAGGGCGGAGTGATTAAGAACGACATTCAGAACGAAATCATGTCCGCTTCCCTCTTCGATCTCGCCCTGATCTGGTACCAGATCGATCCCGCATCGCTGCCGCACAATTTCTGCGTGTACATCCCCAAGAGCGAGTCAGCCGAAGAGGCCTTTTGGTGGCGCGATCTCTTTCAGGTTTTCGCCAAACACAAAGGCCTGCCCGCGAACTACATCAAATGCATGGCGCTCGTGGAGGCTCATCCGCTGGCGTATCAGATGGAAGAATTTCTTTTCAATCTGCGTGACCACTGCCTCGGATTAAACCTCGGCCGCTGGGACTACATGGCCTCGCTAATCCATTTCATGCTCGAAGATCCCAACTGGGTTCTGCCCGATCGCAACACCATCCCGCACGACGTCGCGTTCTTCCAGAACTTCCGCACGCTTATGCCGGAGGTTTGCCACAAGCACGGAGCCCTCGCCATCGGCGGGATGACCGCGCTTTTTCCCAGCCGCACGGACAAGGAATTGAATGAGCGCGCCCTGAAAGTTCTCGAGCAAGACAAGAAGAACGAAGCCAACTGCCTGATGGATGGAGCGTGGACTGGTCACCCCGACCAGAACGAAATCGCTGTCGCCCAGTTCCCCTATCCCAATCAGATTGCGAAGCGGCCGAAATTGCCAAATGCGCATCCCGACCTGCGGCCAATCCCGAAAGGTGTTGGCGCGATAACCCTTGCCGGAACGCGAGCGGCGGTGCGCACTGTAATTCGCTACCGCAATGGCGTGCTCAACGGCAAGGGCGCCAGCCTGCTCGATGGTTACATGGAAGATCTGGCCACCGACCGCATCTACCGCCTCATGATCGCGCAGCGCGTACGCCACAAAGTTACAGTAGCGGGCGACGACGGCAAGCCGCTCGAACACAGCTCCACATTAATCACGCGGCTATTCGATGAAGAGCTGGCAAAGATTCAACAGAACCTGCCAGCGGAAATCGACCAGAAAGCGGCAGCGACGCTTCCCGAAGCCCGCCGCATAGCCGAGCAGATGATCGTGCAAGGTTGGCACTCGCCGGCCTAGCTCCGTGTCATCCTGTGCGCAGCCGTTCTTCAGGAGGAGCGCAGCACCTTCGACACATCCGCCGCGTCCGGGAGCCACGCGACACCCTAAAACACGCAAGCCGCATCCGTTTCTCCATCCCAACTCTCTACAATATTCCCGGCCTCTATCCGTCTACAGCAATGGATGGATGAGCCGTCGAGCGTCGCCGGGATGACCCAGCCGAAGCGTCCAATCTCCGAGATCTTCGCGGAAGAAGGCACTCGGCTGCGCAATTTCATCCGCCGGCGGGTGCCTGATCCCGCAGATGCCGAAGACATCGCGCAGGAGGTCTTCTACGAACTCGTGGAAGCCAACCATCTGCTGATGCCGATCGAGCATGTGACCGGCTGGCTTTTTCGCGTCGCCCGCAATCGCATCACGGATCTCTTTCGCAAGAAGAGGCCGGAGAGCTTCAGTGACGCGGCGGTCGAGGTCGAAGACGGCGAGTTGCTGATGATTGAAGATCTTTTGCCATCGCCCGATGCCGGGCCGGAAGCGCTCTACGCCCGTAGCGTGCTGCTCGATGAGCTGGAGCTTGCGCTCGACGAACTGCCGGAAGAGCAGCGTGAGGTATTTGTGGCGCACGAATTGGAAGGTCGCAGCTTCAAGGAGATGGCTGCCGAAACCGGGGTAAGCCTGAATACGCTGCTCTCGCGCAAACGCTACGCAGTGTTGCATCTGCGCGAGCGATTGCAAAGCATTTACGACGAATTTACGAAAGCATGAGGAACTGAATTATGAGAAAGAGACTGATTTGGATAGCTCCGCTGGCGATTCTGGCGATGACAGCATTTGTCACCATCGGGGGTTTTGTAGTGATGCGCCTGTGGAATTGGCTCCTGCCGCCGCTCTTTGGCTGGCGTCAGATTGCTTTCTGGCAAGCTCTTGGGCTTCTGGTGCTATGCCGCATCCTCTTCGGCGGATTTCGGTTGCATAGTCCCGGCCGCTCGAATTTCCGCCGTCGCATGCAAGGACGCTGCGGACGGATGTCCCCGGAGGAGCGCGAACGATTCCGGCAGGGCATCCGCGAAGGCTGGGGCTTCGAGCCGGCCGCGGGCGAGAGCAAGCAGCAATGAATGAAGGAGGCACGAATTCACAAGTTGGGACGGCTGCCCTCGGCTGTCCGTCGAGCAAAGCTCGACTCTCCATCTCCATGCGCGACCCTGGCATCTGCGTGCCTCGTACCGTAATATCTAAGCTGACAAAGGAACGAAGACCATGAGCGCCATCGAACAGCCGACTGCACTTCAGTTCCCTGCCCTGCAACCGCCTCGCCGCTTCCTGTTCGGTCCCGGACCCAGCATGGTTCACCCGCGAGTCTATGCGGCGCTGTCGAAGCCGATCGTTGGACACCTCGACGCCTACTTTATTCAAGTGATGGCAGACGTTCAGCAGTTGCTCAAGACGGCTTACGGAACCACCGACGGCGCCACGCTGGTGATCTCCGGCACCGGCAGCGCGGGCATGGAAGCTGCCGTCGCCAACTTCGTTGAGCCCGGATCGAAGCTCGCTGTATTCGCTAACGGATACTTCTCCGACCGGCTCACCGACATGGCGAAACGAAACGGCGCGAACGTCGTGCGCTTCGAGAAGGCGTGGGGCGAAACCTACACCGATGATGAAGCTAGAGAGTTCATCGCCCGCGAAAAACCGAACGTGGTGGCTTTTGTTCATGCTGAAACATCGACAGGAGCGTTGCAGTCGGGCCGCGCGATCTGTGCCGCCGCCCACGATGCCGGCGCCCTGGTGATCGCCGATTGCGTCACCTCGCTCGGCGGAGTGCCGGTCGAATTCGACCGCACAGGTATCGACGTCGCATACAGCTGCACACAGAAAGGATTGAGCTGTCCGCCGGGGTTGTCTCCGATGGCCATGTCGCCACGAGCCATGGAGTTTCTACGCGCCCGCACTACGCCCTCGCGCAGTTGGTATCTGGACCTCAAGCTGATTCACGACTACTCCACCGTGTCGCACCGCTACCATCACACCGCGCCGATTTCCATGTTCTACGCCTTGCGCGAAGCGCTGCTGGTCATCGCCGAGGAAGGAATCGAGAATCGCTGGGAGCGTCATCGTCGTTGCCATCAGCTGTTCGTCAATGGGATCGAGGCGATGGGTCTGCGCATGCACGTTCCCCAAGAGCACCAAATCGCCACGCTGAATACAGTGTGCGTGCCTGAAGGTGTGGACGAGGCCAAAGTGCGCAAGCATCTGTTGGAGGGGCCGGGCGTTGAGATCGCCGGCGGATTCGGACCGCTCGCCGGCAAAGTTTTCCGCATTGGCGTGATGGGTCCATTGGCGACCGAGGAGAACGTACAGTTTTTCCTCAAGGAATTCAAACAGGCCCTGAGCGCATAGGGCTGAACTCAGGTTGGCAGGCGTTGACCGCGGGTCTCCACTGCAAACGGAATCAGCATCAATCCGACCGCGAAAGCAATCGCGGTCATCGCGACCGGTTTGCCGAGCGACCCGAAATGCCGCACACCGCTTCCTACGAGAAAGGTAATTCCCGCGCCGCCGAAGCGCGCGAACGAAGTGGCAAAAGCAAAAGCGCTGGCCCGGCACTCCGTGGGATACTGCTCGGGCAGCCATAGAGTATAGACAGCAAAGTTGGCACCACCCAGGCCCAGGAAAAACAGGCAGACGAAAAACCACGACAGGCCGCTCGCCCCGAGGTAGAAGACTTTGCCGAAGGTGAGCGCGACGAACACCATCATCAAGGTAAAGAAAAGAGCGAGCGCCCCGCGACGGCCGAGACGTTCCGCCAGCGATGGCATCACCAGGCAGCCGAGAATTGTCGCGAACGAAACCAACATCGTGCCCCATGAGGCCAACTGCGCGGCTTGCGGACCGACGCGGCCGCTGGATTCGGCGAGCGCGGTGATTGCCGCCGGAACATAAACGGTCCCAGCCCACAGACCAGTGATGGAGGCCAACATCAACAACGCATTGATAATGGTGCGGCGCCGCAGGGCACCAGAAAACAGCGTTTCGAATGGGCGCCACACAACCCAGGAGCGGACAACGCTTTCTTTTCTTTTCCAGGCCGCGGGTTCGACTACGCCGTGGCGAACCCATGCCAGCAAGAGGGCTGGCAGTCCACCGACAACGAACATCCAACGCCAACCGAAGCGACTGCCGATTTCGTAGTTCGCGAGCGCCGCCAGAAAAAATCCGACGTAGTAGCCGGTATGCATGAAGCCGGCGCCCATCCGGCGGCGATGTTCCGGCCACTCTTCTGCGACGAATGTACCGCCCATGGCCCATTCTCCGCCGATTCCAATGCCTGCGAGCAGGCGCAGAATCGCAAGCTGCCAGACGCTAGTGACGAAGGCGCTCATAAATGTGAACACCGAATACCACACAATGGTGAGCATGAGCGTGCGGACGCGGCCAAACCTGTCTCCGATGGGTCCCCATAAGAAAGCCAGTCCCCAGCCGATCAGAAACATGGCGAACGACAGCGATCCGTAGTATCCGATATTGCCCTTATTAGCGACGATGCCGGAGTGTGGCAGCAACTCGCGCAATGCCGGCACGAGGACGAGCGCGTAGACCACCGAATCCATGCCATCGAGAGTCCATCCGCCCCACGAAGCCCAGAAGCCACGAATCTGATTTCGGGTGAGAGTGAGGGGAACGACGGGCGTGGGAGCAACGACACAAGGAGTCGGGACGTTCATGGCGGAACGTTGCATGGCGGTGGGGACTATATCAAAAGCCCTAGAGAAGTGGGGGAATATATTGCCTCGTCGGAGTGCAGATGACTAAGCGATTACTTGGGTTTCAACGTTGCGACGAATTCATAACTCACTTCCAGATACGTCTTCAGCTCTTTCGTATTCTTCAATAATGTGCCGGGGACGGTGACGTAGTCCTTCTTGACGACGCCGTAAGACTTAAACAACGTGGTCTTATATTTTTTCAGAAACTTCTCGACCTCGTCCTCCGGCAATCGCATGCCCATCGTGCCGGTCTGATCGAGATAGGTAAACATATGGCCATTCAGCGAGGTGTAGGGGTGAACGGCGCCTTTGCGCTCGATCTTTGGATGGGTTGCGATCAGCTTGTCGTACAGTTCCTGTTTATCGGCGGGAATTTTGCTTTTCTTGGTTGATGGCATTTGGGTTCTCTCGCGACCGACGCGCCTACGGCCCGCGGTACGGTTAAGGAAGTCCAGCGGGCTTCACCCCGCCCTTGGTCCGGCGGGACGCCGGCGCTACTTTGACAGCGCTACTTTGCTGCCTGCAGGCGCTGTTCCAGCGCTTTGACTTCGGCGTTCAATCCTTCTGGCAGATGGGGGCCGAAGCGGGCGAAATGTTCTTTGATCGACGGGACTTCGGCGCGCCAGCCTTCGACGTCGACGCTTAAGAGTTCATCCAACTGAGCGCCCTTGATCTCCATTCCAACCGTGTCGAGATCCGCGGGGTCGGGAATTCGTCCTATCGGAGTCTCTTTGGCGTGCACGTTGGCGTCGCAGCGCTCGAAGATCCATTTCAGCACTCGGCTGTTTTCGCCGTAGCCGGGCCACAGAAACTTGCTGCCCTTGTCTTTGTTCTTGTCCTGCCTAAACCAGTTAACATAGAAAATCTTCGGCAGCTTCGACGCGCTGGAACGGGCGCCCATCTTGAGCCAGTGAGCAAAGTAGTCGCCCATGTGGTAGCCGCAAAATGCCAGCATGGCCATGGGATCGCGGCGCAGTTGTCCAACTTTTCCCGCGATCGCGGCAGTGGTCTCGCTGCTCACGGTTGCACCGAGGAAAGTACCGTGCTGCCAATTGAAAGCTTCGGTGACCAGGGGAACAATGCCGGCGCGCCTTCCACCGAATAGGATGGCATCGATGGGCACGCCCTTCGGATCTTCCCACTCAGGAGCGATCACGGGGCATTGCGTGGCAGGGCAGGTAAAGCGCGCGTTGGCGTGCGCCGCTTTCCGGCCGGAGTCCGGGGTCCACGGCCGGCGCAGCCAGTCAACTAACGTACCAGGCTTTTCTTCGGACATTCCTTCCCACCATACGTCGCCGTCAATCGTCATCGCGCAATTGGTGAAGATCGAGTTCCTGGTTATGCTGAGCATGGCGTTGGCATTCGACTTCATGCTTGTGCCAGGCGCCACACCGAAGAATCCGTACTCCGGATTGATGGCGTAGAGGCGGCCATCCGCGCCCAATCTCATCCAGGCAATGTCATCGCCGATGGTCTCGACCTTCCAGCCGGGGAGCGTGGGGATCATCATCGACAAGTTGGTCTTGCCGCAAGCCGAAGGAAATGCGCCGGTCATGTACTTCACTTGCCCGGACGGGCTGATCAACTTCAGGATCAGCATGTGCTCGGCCATCCAGCCCTCGTCGCGGGCCTGCACCGAGGCGATACGCAGCGCGTGACATTTCTTCCCCAGCAGCGCGTTGCCGCCGTAACCAGAACCATACGACCAGATCTCACGCGTTTCCGGAAAATGGCAGATGTACTTGTTCTCCGCGTTACAACTCCAGGTCGAATCCGGTTTGTTGGGACCGAGCGGAGCGCCAACCGAATGCAGCCCGCGCACAAAGTCACCATCTTCGCCGAGAACCTCTAGCACGCGGCTTCCTACGCGGGACATGATATGCATGCTGACCACGACGTATGGCGAGTCGGTGATCTCCACTCCAATCTTTGAACTTGGCGAGCCCATCGGACCCATGCAGTAGGGCACCACGTACATCGTGCGGCCGGCCATGGAGCCGCCGAATAATCCCGCCAGCTTCTGCTTCATCTTCGCGGGATCTTCCCAGTTGTTGGTGGGGCCAGCTTCTTCCCTGGTTCGGGAGCAGATAAACGTCTGGTCTTCCACGCGAGCCACATCCGCAGGATCGGACCGGACCAGGAGGCTGTTCGGCCGCTTTGCGGAATCGAGCGGGACGGCGGTTCCGGTGAGGACAAGCAGCCGCAGCATCGCCTGGTGTTCCTCAGAAGAGCCATTGCACCAATGAACGCGATCGGGCTTACACATCTGCGCAGCTTCTTCGACCCAGCGCTCCAGCTTGGCGTGCCGGGGGCGATTTGCGGCTGCATCCACTTCTATGGTGATGGTGGCCATGCTAAATGTCTCCCGGACCGCAACAGATATTTATCTTCCGGCTCCAGCTCTAGACATCGAAAATCGCGCGATCGAAAATCTGGTGGAGCTAGTCGGGCTCGAACCGACGGCCTCGTCGTTGCGAACGACGCGCTCTCCCAACTGAGCTATAGCCCCACGAAGCGGACGAACTGCTAGACCGCCAAGTTATTTTACCAGCGTTTCCTTGCCGGGCACCACGATGCACAGTAATCAGTGATGTGCTGGCTCGCTGGCTATGCGGAGAAAGAAAGTCGAGCTTCGCTCGACGGACAGCCGACGGCGGCTGTCCCCACGTAGGCCATTACGTAGCATTTACGAAACTGAGACATTACAAAAGTCTCTTGACGAATGCCCCCGCTGCGCGTCTAACCTAGTATTGATGTCGTGGGTTGGCAGGAGTTTGCTCAGAGATGTTTGCGCAACCAAATCCGGGTACGTCAAAGCAGCGCAGAGTATTGGCGGCCTCGCTCGCGCTGCATGGCCTGCTATTTGCCTGGCTGCTGTATACCCCTGAACCGCAATTGTTGATGCCGAGTTCCATAGCAATTGGGCGCAACGGCAAAGTAATCGCGCACCTTTATTTCCCTACTCAGTCTCCGGACGACAGCACTACCAGTTCACCCGACAGCGCGACCCAGGTGTATCGTCGCCAGCGGATGGGGCATGAGAAACTGACCTGGAAGCCGACTCCCGCGCAGGCTAAGCTGCCCGCTCCATCGGTACCGCTGACTCTATCCGGGGCTGAGGACGACTCAAAAACGGCAACGCTTTCAAAGTTGGGTCACGGCGAGCCTGCCGGACTTCCCTATGGATCAGTGCCTGGCGGGCCCGTATACGGCGATGAGATTCGGCCGGCTTTGCCCATCGCGACTTCCGATCCTGTGGTCTATCCCTGGCAATGGCCGGACTCCGAGGGCAAAGTCGTGATCGAAATCACGATCGATGAAAGAGGAGAGATCGTCCGCAAAACAGTGCTACAAAGCCTGGGGCCGGCAATCGATGACAAGTGTCTGGCCGCGCTCGAGAACTGGCGCTTCCAGCCGGCCACTCGCAACGGAGCCCCCATTCCTTCCAAGCAGGACGCGATTTTTCCCTTCAGGGCGCGCGGCTCGGCAAACACTGAAGCGTCCTCGAGTCACCGCCCAGCCGCTATAATCAATCTGTGACCTCTAAGGCAGTTCAACCAATCGCGTCCGCGAATTTCCCCACTCGCTGGGGAGCGTTCCGTATCTACGGTTTCCGCGCCGAATCCGGCGCGAATGGAGGCGGCGAGGCGGAGGAAGCTGTCGCCCTGGTGATGGGCGATGTGAAATCCGCTCCGCCGCTGGTGCGGATTCATTCGCAATGCCTCACCGGCGACGTTTTCCATTCTTTGCGATGCGACTGCAGGCAACAGCTGGAGATGGCGCTCTCCATGATTCGCGACCTGGGTGCGGGGATCCTGATTTACGAGCAGCAGGAAGGCCGTGGCATCGGGTTGATGGCCAAGTTGCAGGCTTATGAGTTGCAGGATTCCGGGTTGGATACCGTCGAGGCCAACGAGCGGCTGGGCTTCAAGGCCGACCAGCGCGACTTTGCATTGCCCGGGCAAATGCTGAAGGCGCTGGGGGTGACGAAGGTCCGGCTGCTCTCGAACAATCCTGACAAGGTGGAGGCTCTGCTGCGCTCCGGCATTGACGTGGTAGAGCGCGTGCCGTGCGAAGTCAAGCACAGTCCGCACGCCGAAGGCTATCTCAAGACCAAGAAAGAAAAACTCGGCCACTTGTTCTCTTCGCGATGACGACAGACAATGCCGGTTACGACACTCCAGCGACCGGCGGAAGCAATTAACGGTCGAGAGCCGCGTACAGATTAACGCTTAAGAATCTTCTCCAAACTTTCACGGTTCTTCGCCGGCAAATCAGACAGCGCCGCACGCGCTAGGGCCACATAGACTTCTCGAGCTGCCGGGACTTCGAGCAATACTTTGAGATGCTTTTCCACCGTAGCTACGTCTCCGCGCGCGATAGGACCGCTGAAAGCCGCCGGTGCGCCCTTCCGGGCATAGTTCGCCAAAGTCTGTCTTAGGATCGGCAACATTTTCTCCTGGGCCGCTTTGCGGGTTATTCCGGCGGCGGCGGCCACGCGTTCGCTGGTCGCCAGCAAAGCAGTCAGCAAGGGCGAGGCGAACATTCCCCAGGCGTGGTACGCCTCCTTGTGCTGCTTGCGGATGATGAACGGCCTCCCGTGCAGATCATGAATGATGGCACGGGCGGCTCGCACCGCCCTGAGGCTTCCTTCCAGCGCAAATGGTACACCGGCAAGAGATGGGCGCGAACCGCGCACAAAAGTCATGAGAGGATGCACGGACGCAACCGCAGCCCCTCGCTGCTGCAGCACGGCGAGTTCTTCGCTGGTGACGGCGCCGCTGGAATGCAGAGCCACTTTGCCGCTCCAATTCGCGGCTTCCGCCAGGGATTTCGCCGCGCCGGCAATCGCTGCATCGGGCACGCAAAACCAAACGATCTCAGCATGAATCTGGGCCCGGACCGCCGTCACTGCCGATGCCCCTACCTCGCGGGCCAGTCGCCGGGCTTGCCCCATAGACGCTGGCTTCCCTCGCGAAACGATCTGGTCGATCTTGTATCCCGCACCGTGCAAGGATGCAGCCAGGGCGCTGGCCAGATTCCCTGCTCCAACGATAGTGATACCCGGCTTTGTCGACCGCTTCCGAGACATGCCCGGCAGCATAGCAGAATCAGTCTCCGCGCTTCGCAGTGTTAGAGCAGTTTCCTGCCGAAAGCCGGAAGGCGAATGCCGTGCTTTATATTGTTCTCATGCCCAAGTCTTCTCGCTCCAAATCGAAACCTGTTAAATCCGGCGGTGGTTCACATCTCAAGGCCCGGTTGATCTCTTCGCGCACCGTATATCGCGGCCCGGTGTTTTGGGTAACCACTGACGACGTGCAGGAACCTGGGGGCGTCCGCGCCCGCCGGGATGTCATTCATCACACCGGCTCGGTGGTTGTTTTGGCCGTCGACGAATCGGGTTCTTCGCCGCGCGTCCTATTGGAACGCCAGTATCGCCATGCCGCGCAGGACTATCTTTGGGAACTTCCTGCCGGACGCATCGACCCCGGCGAGAAGGCGCTCCACGCGGCCAAACGCGAGCTTCTTGAGGAAACGGGATACACCGGCACTCGTTGGCAGCGCATTCTTAACTTCTACGCCAGCCCCGGATTCGTCGCCGAAACCATGTCTGTATATCTGGCCACCGGCCTTCGCGCCGGACCCGCGCATCCCGAGGCTGACGAAGTGATCTACAAGCGCATGGTGCCACTCTCGGCCGCGCTCCGCATGGTGTTAAAGGGCACGATCCGCGACGCCAAAACCATCTCGTCGGTGCTCTGGCTCGATCACCAGCGTCGAAAAAAGTAAATTCGGGCGAGGCGCGCTTGCTCTCCCTCCTCCGCGCCCAACCCCCGTCGACCGTTTCGTCTTGACACTGCCATCCTCGTCGCTCCAAAATGCATCCTATGCGGGCACGTCTTTGGCCCCCCCTTGAAAGACGTGCGGAAAGAGGGGCTTTCACGTGGAACGTCTGAAAGGCACCGTAAAGTGGTTCAATAACGCGAAGGGCTACGGATTCATCGGGCGCACCGATGGCCCCGACGTGTTTGTACACTACAGCGCGATCACTTCCGAAGGCTATAAAAGCCTGCAGGAAGGCGACACCGTGGAGTTCGAAATCACCGACGGCACAAAAGGGCCGCAGGCGGCGAACGTTACGAAAAGCGCCTGACTGACAGTTCAGCAAGACTCCCATGCCGCGCGTTCGTTCCAGGACTTGGCGGACTGCGCGAATTTGTTTTCTGAGTAGCGTCTGTTCGCCGCCGCCTGCCACTAGCTCTGCGTCGCAATCTTGTTTAATCTTTATTGCGTGGACAACAAGGCCATCGCTAATATTCTCTACGAGACTGCGGACCTGCTCGAAATCGATGCTCAGGATTCTTTCCGCATCCGCTCCTACCGCAACGCTGCCCAAGCCATTGAAAACCTGACCGAGCAGATCAAAAACATCATCGGCGAGCCCAAGAAAGTCCTTGCCATTCCCGGCATCGGCAAGGGAATGCTCGTGAATCTGCAAGAACTGTTCCAAGACGGCAGTCTCAGCGTGCAAGCCGATCTGCTGAAGAAATATCACCCATCGATGCTGCAGTTGCTGAAGATCCAAGGTCTGGGACCGAAAACGATCGCACTGATCTGGAGTGCTCATCAGGTTTGTGACGTCGATGGCGTGGAAAAACTGGCTCGCGAAGGGAAGATCCGCGAACTGCCGCGCATGGGCGAGAAACACGAACAGAAACTGCTGAAGGCGATTGAAGACTACCGCCGCATCTCGGGACGGTTTCTGATTGACGCGGCCGAGGCTGAGGCGAACAAGCTCACGGAATATCTGGCAAAGTTTCCCGGCATCGACCGCATTACTCCCGCCGGCTCCCTGCGGCGCGGCCGCGAGACCGTGGGTGATCTCGACATTCTGGTAACAGGGGCAGCCTGCTGCAGTGAGACGGAGCGGGCGAACGCCGTGCAATACGTTGCGAAGTATCCTCCGCTGATGGACGTGATCGCGCAGGGCGATAACAAGATCAGCTTCCGCCTGCGCAGCGACCTGCAGGTGGACGTTCGCTTGCTTCCTCCGGAATCGTTCGGAGCGGCCATGCAGTATTTCACCGGATCGAAAGCGCACAACGTTGCCCTGCGCCAACGTGCCCTCAAAATGGGCTACACCCTCAACGAATACAGTCTCGCCGACCTCAAAACAGAAAAGCCTGTCGCGGGAAAAACAGAGGAGGAGATTTACGCCAGGCTCAAGCTCGACTACATTCCTCCCGAGCTGCGGGAAAATCTCGGCGAGATCGATGCCGCCGAAAAGCACACCTTGCCCGCGCTGATTACATTGGACGATCTTCAGGGCGACGTTCACATGCACACCGTCGAAACCGACGGAAAGAACACGATCGAAGAAATGGCCGAAGCTGCGCAGGCTCGCGGCTACAAATACATGGCGATCACCGACCACTCCAAGAATCTGGCCTTTGCCAACGGCCTCGACGACAAGCGAGCAGTGGCTCACATTCAGCGGATTCGCGAGGCGAATCGAAAGCTCGACGGCATCACCATCTTCGCCGGTATCGAAGTGGACATCCTCGCCGAAGGCGACCTCGATCTATCTGACGACGTTCTCGCCCAGATGGATGTGGTGATCGCCAGCGTCCATTCGGTTTTCAATCAGGAACCGGCGAAGATGACCGAGCGACTGCTCAAAGCGGTTGAGAATCCGAACACTTCAATCATCGGCCATCCCACGGGCCGGCTGCAGCTACGCCGTGACGCTTACCACTTCGATATGGATGCGGTACTCACGGCGGCGGCGAAACACAGAGTCGCCATGGAGCTGAACTCCTACCCCGACCGGCTTGACCTCAACGATGTGCACCTGCGCCAAGCTAAGCAGCGCGGGGTGAAGATCGTGATCAACACTGATTCTCACCACACTTCCCATCTGGATAAAATCCGCTACGGCATTCTGCAGGCGCGCCGGGCTTGGTTGACCAAGGATGACGTCCTGAACACTTTACCCGCGGAACGATTTTCAAAGGCGATGAAGCACGGGTGGAATTAGGATCGGAGTTCGGCTTTCAGGCTTCGGACCGCGGGAGTAGAATCGACAGTCGACGAATAATTCATGACTGATCAGACACCCATTCCGGCTCCTGCCGCTCCAGTAACTCCGAGTGCGCCCGCAAGTACAACGCCTTCAGCCTCGCAGCGCGGGCCCACGATCAACATCGCCGACGAATTCGGCACGGCCAAGCGGAACCTCCCTCCGGTAAAGGTTCTGCTGGCGGCCACGGCGGGGATCCTCGTCATTGTCGGAATCTATTCCTTCACGCAGCGCGCCGAACCGCAAGGCGCCGGATCACTCGACAACGTTACCGCAGTCAGTCTTCCGGGCCAGAACGCGGTCCTAGTCGCCCTCACCTTCACTCTGCGGAATTCGGGCCAGAAGCCGCTCTGGGTATATGGCATTCAAGGCAAGGTCGTGACGTCCACCGGAGAATTGAGTGGCGACGCAGTGTCCGCCATTGATTTCGATCGCTACTATCTGGCGTTTCCCACGCTGAAAGCGGACACACAGCCAGCTCTCGTTCCAGAAGACAAGCTCCAGCCTGGCCAGGAAATCAAGCGAACCGTGATCGTCAGCTTCCCTGTGACATTGGCTGATTTCAAAGACCGCCGCTCTGTAAGCGTAGTCATCCACCCCTACGACCAGCCAGTACCCATTGTGCTGAGCAAGTAAGATTTGCTGAGCAAGTAAACCGGTGTGGAGAACCCGCTATTTTTTCTGAATAAATCTTCGCCGCGCCAGATGGGTATTGGCGTCAGGTTTGATCTCGTCATACTTGAGGCAGCTGATCGAGCCATCCACTTCGAGCACGGCCAAAGCCACGTCGCTGCATTGGGCGATGCCATGTTCGCGCACCGCGCGCTGCAGTTCGTCCATGCTGACGTGCTCTTTCTGCATGTGAGATTCGATGGGCTTTCCGTCATGAATCAGAAGGCTCGGCTCGCCCTGTACGACGCGCCGAAAGCGGCGACTGGAGCCCGAAAGCGTACCCACCGCGTAGTTCATCAACAACAAGGTGGAAGCCGCTACGACGCCGCCGATCAGCGAAGTGTCGGGCCCGGTCATCGCGTTTTGCACGGAATTGGAAAGCAGCAACAGCAGCGTGAGGTCGAACGGAGTCATCTGCCCCACTTCGCGCTTGCCGCTGAGCCGCACCCCGATCAAGACAACCAGGTAGATCACGCCCGTGCGCAGTGCGATCTGCAGCGCGATATGCGCACCGGGGAAAAGCATTTGGTTCAATTGGCCGTCACCGGAACAGGCGCGCCCTTCGGAGTGCTCAAATATCCCGTTGCCTTCTTCTTGTCCACCGTCCAGACCACCAGCTCAAACAGCAAGTGATCCCGTCCCGAATAGAACTGAATCGGCTCGGAGACGTTGCGATCCTGCTTCTCGATGGTGCGGTCGTCGGCGGTCACGCTCAACGTGTACTTGCCGCGCTTGGGATCAGTTTTCTTCAGCTGAAGGCTTACCGTGGCGACCGGCTGCGGTTTCGCTCCTCTGAGCAAAGTGAATTCGTAATAGTTCCGGTCGCCCTTATGCTTAAGAACTTCCAGATCGTTGCGAGTGTTGGCGATCAGGCCGCTCTGCTTGCCCAGATCTCCGACTGCGCTCTGTAGATTGGCTTTGGTAGTCTCCAGATCAGCCTTGGTTGAGGCCACGTCGGTTTTGACGCCGCCCACATCGGTTTTGACCCCCGCCACTTCCCCACTCACCTGGCCGATTTGCTGCTTTTGTTGATTGGCTTCATCTTGCAAACGGGATTCGGCGGCCTTCTGCTGCGCCTGCAGCTCGGCAGCGCGCTGCGCCAGTTCCTTCTTGGTCATCCCGAGCTTTTGACCTAGCGTCTCTTCTTGCGCTTCGGCGGATCGCATGCGCTTTTGCAGTTCGCCAACCTGCGACTGACTCTCGCTCAAATCCTTGGTCAGCTTCTCTACGTGCTGCTGCGTAGTGACATATCCGTAGACGGAGGCCGCGACAAAAACGATCGCGAGAACAATCAGAATCCACTTCCCGGCAGTCGACTGCTGTTCCACGTGTATCTGTTCGCCTTCTTCCGGCATGCTTCCTCCCAAGATTTGAACCACCTTTGGCTATGCTCTCCCCAATTGTTTAGCACAAGTGCGCAGGTGTCAAATTAGAGTTCCAAAGAGGTAATAGGGATGCCCGGCCCGATTCTTCTACAATTCTGCAATGAAGAATTGGGACGTGATCGTCGTCGGCGGGGGAATCATTGGACTCTCGCTCTCGATTCAGCTCCGCAAAAAAGGCGCAAGCGTCCTGGTCGTCGAACGCGGCGCGCCGGGGCGCGAAGCCTCCTATGCCGCAGGCGGCATGCTGGTCGATTGCCTGATTGAAACGCCCAGCGCGCTGCAACCCCTGGCGACGGCCAGCGCGCGCATGTATCCGGAGTTTGTGCATGATCTGGAAGTGGAATTGGCCATGAAAGTTGATCTAAGAGATCAGGGAACGATTTTCTTTCTGGCGGAGAACGCGCGCCAGCTCCAGGTTTCGGCCCCGTTAACATTGCTTCCCGCACCACTCTCCGAACTGGAGCCCGCGCTGGCGAACATAAATTGGACTGCATTCTATCTGCACGAACGCAGCGTCGACCCCCGCGCTCTTACCGCAGCCGCAATACGCGCGGCAAAGCATCGTGGCGTGGATGTTTCCTCTGGCGAGCTGGTCACGGCGGTGAATCTCTCGGACGTCGGCGTCACGGGTGTTACCACCAGGAAGACGGCGTATCGCGCGCCGAAGGTCGTCAATTGCGCGGGCGCGTGGTCGGGCCAGATCGCGCCCTACGCCTTTCCAACCCGCCCCGTGAAGGGACAAATGCTGTGCCTGGTCTCGCCTTCCCGCGGCCTCCTCAAGCATGTGGTCCGTTCGCCGGAGTGTTACCTGATCCCGCGCAGCGACGGAAGGATCCTGGTCGGAAGCACTGTGGAAGAGGTGGGATTCGATAAGCGCACCGATGTCGCCACAATTCAGCGCCTGTACCGGGCTGCGATCAAGATGGTTCCGGAGCTGGGCAATGCGAAGATTCTCGAAGACTGGGCGGGGCTGCGCCCTGGAACTCCAGACGCGTTGCCGATTCTCGGCGAAACTTCCACGCCGGGCTATTACGTGGCCACCGGACATTTTCGTGATGGCATTCTACTCGCCCCGATTACCGCGCAGATCATGGCGGAGGTCATCGCAGGAAACAATCCAGACTACGATCTCGCGCCCTTCTCACCCGCAAGATTCCTCAATTAGGATTAGCGACAGCGTGGCTAAGTTCCCTTCACCAGCCTATCGCGTATGATATTTTCGATGTTCAACTATGATGTTCGGCCATAGTGATTCCAAAAAACCCTCATGACCAACAAACACCGCGTCTTTGCCACATGCGATATTGGAGAAGCCATTGACCTGCTGCGCCGTCGCGGCTACGAAGTCGAGGTCTATCCGCAGCCGGAGCCTCCGCCGAAAAGTCTGATTCTTGAAAGAGTGAAGTCGGGCATCGACGGCTTGATCACCACGTTGCGCGATCCTATCGATGCCGAAATCTTCGAGGCTGGCAAGACCACTCTGAAAGTTGTTGCCCAGTTCGCGGTGGGATTTGACAACATCAACCGCGCCGACGCCAACCGCTACAAGATCCCTTTCACAAACACGGCGGACGTGCTCACCGAAGCCACCGCCGAATTTGCTTTCTTCATGCTCGGCATGCTGGCGCGCAAGATGTGGTCCGCCGAGCATCTCACGCGCGATAACCAGTGGGGATACTGGCATCCGTACCTGCCGTTTCTGGGCGATGAGGTTACCGGCAAGACCATCGCAATCATTGGCACGGGACGCATCGGGATGGCGATGATCAAGAAATGCGCCGGCTTCGACATGAACATGCTGTGTTACGACCCGGCATATGAGAACCACGATTACATCAAGGCTATTCAGGAAAACATGGACCTGCGGCAGGCGCGCGGGATCTCGCGCGAGAAGAACTGGATCAAGTATGTGGGATTCGAAGACGCCATGCGTGAGGCTGACTTCGTCAGCGTGCATGTGCCCCTGTTGCGTCCGGGAGAAAGCACGACGCCCACCTATCATCTGTTCAACGAGCGGACCCTGCGGCTGATGAAACCGACCGCATTTCTGGTCAACGACTCGCGTGGGCCGGTGATCGATGAAGCGGCCCTGGCTCGCGCTCTGCGCGAAAACTGGATTGCCGGTGCGGCCCTCGATGTATACGAAAAGGAACCGCTGCCAGCCGATTCGCCGCTGCGCGATCCCGCGATTGCCGACCGCTGCCGCCTGATGCCGCACTTTGCCAGCGCCGCGCGCATCACGCGGCTTTCCACCGATCCCAACAAAGGCATGGCCGGGCGATGCGTTCAAGGATTGATTGACGTGCTCGAGGCGAACTACGCGGGCGATATCACAAAAATGCCGTATGTCGTAAATAAAGAGGCCTTCGGAAAGTCTTAGGAGAGGTTTTGCTCGCGTCCGTCACGCGCCTTCGGGTTCGCTCGCTAGGATATCTTCCGGCGTTTTTGTGGCAGACCTTTCTTTCTCAACGCCAGGTCATACGCGCGCCTGGATTTTCTGGCGGAAGACTTCTCGTGGACGCTGGCCGCACTTTCTGGACCTTGACGGTGTGGCAGGACGAGCGGGCTATGAAGGCGTTTCGCGGCTCGGCGCCGCATGCAAGCGTGATGCCGCGTCTTGTGGAGTGGTGCAACGAAGCCTCGTATGCTCACTGGGCTCTAAGTGGCGATTCTGTTCCTTCCTGGCAGGAGGCGCATGAACACTTGGTAGCGGACGGTCGACTTTCTCGCGTCGCGCATCCGTCTCCGAGCCATGAGGCGCGGCAATTTGCCAGCCCTCGCCTGAAACCTCTGATTGGACTCGATCTGAAGCCGCCCGCTAGCCGCTAAGAAGTTCTGGTAGGCTCCTTCAGGATGTTCTCCGCTCGCACCAACTGGAAGCTGACGAGCAATCGCCTCACTGAGGCGCTCGAGGAGATCAGGGCGAGCGATGCGCGCGTGCTTGATCTAACCATCTCGAACCCAACCCGGGCCGGCCTGCGCTACGACGAACCGGCGATTCTTCGATCGTTAGCTTCGCCGCACGCCATGGATTACGATCCGCAGGCCAGGGGCTTGCTCGCGGCTCGCGAGGCAGTAGCAGCCTATTACCGTCGCGACCATGACATTGCCAGCTTGGATCCCGAGCACTTAGTGCTGACCACGAGCACCAGTGAAGGTTATTCCTTCGTGTTTCGCTTGCTGTGCAATCCGGGCGACGAGCTGCTGGTTCCAAAGCCGAGCTATCCCTTGTTTGAATTTCTCGCCGATCTGGAGGACGTGAAACTCGTGCCTTATCCGTTGATTTACGATCACGGCTGGCAGATGGATTTTCCGTCACTTCAGAAGGCGGTGACGAAGCGCACCCGAGGCGTGGTTGTGGTTCATCCCAACAATCCGACAGGGTCGTTCGTACATCCGCACGAGCGCGAAGCGCTGAATCACTTTTGCCTTGAACATTCACTCGCGCTGATTGCCGATGAAGTGTTTCTCGACTACGCACACGAGCGAGGAGCCGGGCAACAAAGTTTTACTTCCAATCAAGATGTGCCGACCTTCACGCTGAGTGGAGTTTCGAAAATCTCGGCGCTGCCCCAAATGAAGGTGGCATGGATCGCAGCCAGTGGCCCGGCGGCCGAACTTAACCCAGCGCTGGCGCGGTTGGAAGTAATCGCCGACACGTATCTTTCCATGAACGCTCCAATCCAGTGGGCGACTCCGGCTCTGCTGGATCAGCGCACGAGCATTCAGCGGCAATTACTTGGCCGCGTCCTCGGCAATCTGGCTGAACTCGATCGCCAGCTTGCTGCACAAAAGACTTGTCAGCGTTTGCATGTGGAAGCCGGGTGGTACGCGGTAGTGCGCGTCCCGGTCACGCAGACCGACGAGGAGCTTGCGGTTGCTCTGCTGCGGCGAAAATCGGTATTGGTGCATCCCGGACACTTCTATGATTTTCCGAGTGATGGATATTTGGTCTTGAGCTTGATTACCGCGCCAGATGATTTCAGTGAGGGAATCAAAAGGTTGGTGGCTGACAGTGACAATTGATGATTGCTGATTGAGGATTAGACGTTTCCGCCGGGCTTCAGTCAGAAATCAACAATCATCAATTTCTACTTCTTCACCAGCCACGGATTGTTCTCTCTCTCCTCCCCGATCGTCGTCATCGGGCCGTGGCCGGGGACAACTACAGTGTCGTCGGGCAAGGCGAGCACGGTGCCGCGCAGCGATTGCATAATCTTCTGCATCGACCCGCCGGGCAAATCCGTTCGGCCGATAGAGCCGGCAAATAATGTGTCGCCAGCAATCAGAGTTTTTTCCGCGGGAAAGTAAAGGCAGATACTTCCCTCGGTATGCCCAGGCGTGTGCAAAATACTGGCAGAGTGCGCCCCGGCTTTCACCGTATCGCCGGTGCCCACGCTCTGGTCGATCTTGACTTCGCCGGGAGCAGCTACGCCGATCCAGGCGGCCTGCTCATCGAGCATTTTGAGCAGAGCATAGTCGTTCTGGTTAAGCAGTATGGGGGATCCCGTGGCTGCGCGCAGCTTCATCGCGCCTCCTACATGATCGATGTGAGCATGAGTGATGACGATCTGCTTGACTTGCAGTTTATGCTTGCGGAGAAGCGCGAGGATGTCCTCAATGTCATCGCCGGGGTCGATGACCATGGCTTCGCGTGTAGTCTCGTCGGCAATAATTGAACAGTTGCACTGCAGCGGCCCAACGGGAAAGATTTCGTGAATCATGTTTCCATTGTAGCGAGTCGCGAGTCACTCGTATCAGGACAAGAACCGTAAGAGCCAGCTTGCACTTGCTCTAAAGCGCTACTGGCGAGACAATACGCCAGCGTGCTCGGAGGCTTCTGTGGCCAAATACCGTCAGCATGGATATCAGGATCGCGACCGCAAGGAAAACCCGCGCAGGGAATCCGGAGAAAAACCGGCCTCGGCCCCTCCGAAGCCCGCAAAGAACGACTACAGCCTCGGACCAAGACCCGTGAACATGCCGGGGACGCGCACGGTTTCTCGCTGCGCGCAGTGCGGAACGGTTTTGCAGGCGATCCCGCCGGGGGGCCTCTGCCCCAAGTGCGGCTTTGAACTTCATTCCTGCAAGCAGTGTATGTATTTTGATCCCGGCAGCCGCTTCGAGTGCATGCAACCGGTGAAGGAGCGCGTGGCCAAGAAAGATGCGCGCAACGATTGCACGTTCTACGAAATCCGCGTCACCAGGGAAAAGGAAACGTCCACGCCCGCCAGCCTGCGTCCCAACGACGCGCGGCAGGCGTTCGAGAATTTATTCAAGAAGTGAAAAATGCGGGCCCAGGGTTTGGGCGCCTCGCTTCGCACGGCCGGGGCGGCGGCCCCCCACGGGCTGTAAGTGCTCACGGTTTCTGCGTGGGCCGCATCAGTATCTCGCTCACAAACGACTGCGGAGCCTGCATCACCAGCATCGCCACGGCGTGCGCCACGTCTTCCGGTTGCAGCATTTTCGAATGGTCCTTGCCGGCATGCGGACTGAGATCAGTGTTGGTTGAGCCGGGGCAGATCACGGCCACGCGGATGTTGTAGCTGCGCAGCTCCTCCGCTAATGAGTAGCTCAGTCCGTTCAATCCCCACTTCGAGGCGGCGTAGGCCGCTCCGTTCGGCAGCGCGTTCTTCCCCGCGAGCGACGAAATGTTGATGATGTGGCCGGAGCGCGCACGAATCATCATCGGCGCGAACGCACGGGTGGTGTAGAAAACACCCCGCAGGTTTGTGTTCAGAATCTGCTCCCATGAATCGGGAGCGAGCTGGTGCAAAGGGCCGCCGAATCCGCCGATGCCTGCATTGTTGACCAAAATGTCAACGCGGCCCAACGAAGTTTCCACCCGCATGGCCGCCGACTCGACCGACGGAAGACTAGTCACATCGCAGAGAACCACCTCGGCCTTCCCACCCGCCTGTGCGATCGCTTGTGCGGACAATTCAAGCGCGGCGAGGGTACGTCCGCACAAAACGGCGGTGGCGCCCAGACTCGACAACTCATGCGCGATCGCGGCACCGATGCCCCGGCCCGCGCCGGTAATCACTGCAACTTGTCCCGCCAGCGGATGAACTGCATCGTTTCGAACCATGCTCATTTGAAATGCCCTCCGTTCCCGTGGAACTGCTCGGTCGAGCGGTCGCGGGCCCGCGCGCAGAGCCAGAATTGCTGGCTATCCACACGGTGCAATATGTGCATCCTATAGAATAGCGCGGAGGGTGACCGGGGAGTCGCTTGCCTTCGGAGCAAGAGGTACATATAATCCGGCAACCGGGCAGCGAATGAGTGATGAATACGATCTCTTGAAATTGTGAATCCCCAACGATCCAAGGAGCCATACTGATGAAAAAGATTCTGGTCACGGTTGTGCTTGGAGTTGCTGTACTGGCGGCGGCAAAGGATGCAGCACGGCCACCCCAGGGGCAAACAGCAAGTCCACAACCGTCTGCGTCACCCGCGCAACCGGCCGCTCAGTCCGCGCCAGCACAAACTCCAGCACCCGCAGCACCTGCGCAAGCGCCGGTTATCAAGGACCCTGCCGAGTACAACGCATACGTGGGCGCCACCCAGCAGAAGGACCCTGCGGCTGAGATCAGCGGGCTCGAAGCGTTCCTGACGCAGTACCCCAATAGCATCATGAAGTCTCAGGCGCTTGACATTCTAATGGCGCTCTATCAGCAGACGGGCAACCCTAAAGTGATGGATGCGGCCAAGCGCGTGCTCGCCGTTAACCCGGATAACGTCAAAGCGCTCGTCGTGCTGGCTTTCAGCGAACGCGCAGCACAGAAGTGGCCCGATGCCAAGGAGCACGCCGAGCACGGATTGGAAGTGCTGCCGAAGTGGACGCAGCCGGCCGGCGTATCGGACGCCGAGTTTGCGAAACAGAAGACAGAGTTTGGCACGATCCTGGAAAGCATCGCCGGCTTTGCTGCCCTCCAGCTGAAAGACTTTGCCTCGGCCCAAAAACACCTGCGGGCCGCAGTGACCGCCGATTCCAACAACGTCGAAAATATCTACCCGCTCGCCATTGCCTCGCTGCCTCCATCCACTCCCCCCGACGAAGTGAACGGACTGTTCTTCATCGCCCGTGCAGCAAACCTGGTTACCGACCCCGCCGCCAAAGAACAGGTGAAGAAATTCGGCCGCAGCAAATATATGCATTATCACGGCGGCGAAGATGGATGGACCGATCTTCTTGCCCAGACGGCATCGACGCCACTGCCGCCCGCAGGTTTCACTATCAAGCCCGCACCCACTCCGGCTGAGCAGGCTCACAACATGGTGACCGCTACGCCTCCCGATAAGATGGACTTCGGCCAATGGGAATTCATTCTCTCGAACGGCTCCCAGGAAGATCAGGATCTGGTGTGGAATGCCATCAAAGGCAAGCCTGTGCAGCTGAACGGCACCGTCATCAAGGCGACAGCCACGGAATTTGACATCGCGGGAAGCCTCGACGACATCGACGCGAAAAAGGCCGACATCACCCTCACTTTTGAAGAGAAGCTTCCGTTAAGGCTTATCCCCAAAGAAAACGCCAGCCTGGACTTCCAGGGCGAGCCTGCGTCCTACACGCCGAACCCGTTCATGATGACGATGGAGAAGGGCAAGCTGCTGAAAGCCGCCACCCCAACCCCAGCCGCCAAGAAACCGGTTCACAAATCGGCCGCGCACTAGGCGCACGTCTCATTCATGCGGAGGCAGCCCAATGGGCTGCCTCCGCTTTTTTGGGATATCGGAAATACGAACAGGTAGGGCGGGAGCCTGAGGCTAACGCACTGCTTTCTTTTCCAGCGAGGCCGGCCGCGCGCTGCGCGGCGGTCGTTTTGCGCCATCCCGAAGCTGGCGCACGTCGATCTTGAGTTCATCGATCGTGCGGCTGAGGGTGTTGCGGTGCATTCCCAGCTCGCGAGCGGCGCGGCACTGGTTGCCTTTATTTTCTTGCAGGACGGTGAGGATAAAACGCTTCTTGAATTCGCGCACGCCCTCGGAATAAAGGATGTTGCTTTTGTACATCTGCAGAATAAGCGCTTCCAGTTGATCTTTCACGTTAGGTCTCTCTCTCGTTCAATCTTTGATGTCTCTAGTCTTAACTGCCTTGCCGGTACAGGATTTATTTCGACTTGGATGCTGGAGCCCCGGTCAAGTCTTTCGGGGCCCGATGCAGGAAGTCGAGTCCTTCATAAAAGCGCACCCGCAGCGCCGACGGGGCTACCCAAATCGCAGCTCTTCCGATTACCAGGAAATAGGGCGCCAGTTGCGACTTCTCCAGCACCTTTGAAGTGGGCGTGAACGCGGTCATTCCCATCAGGACCACGGCCACCACCAACCCGCCCTTTAGAACCCCCAACAACGCGCCCAGAAAGCGGTCGAACCCGCTTAGTCCAGCTGCCTTCATCAATTTGCGGGCGATCCTCCCGGCAACGCTGAACAGGATCAGAATCGCAAAAAAAATGATGAGGAAACTGAAAATATCGGCCAGCCACTGATTCCTCAAGAACGTCATGAACCACGCTGACAGGCCGGGATATTTCCAGGCCGCGACGATGTACCCAACCACCAATCCAGCCATGCTAAGAGCTTCCGCGAAGAAGCCCTGGATCGCCGCCGAAATCACGTTTAACAGCACAACCACGACAATCAACCAGTCCGCCGCGGCCATGCTACTCTCCCTCGCGCTCTCGCGCGAGCAATTCTTCCCCAGACTTACCGCCGGCTGACCTGGCGAAAAGCCTCTTGCGCTCACGCATCCAGTTTGCGCCCTGTGATCTGGAAGTAAGCGTCGAGATATTTTTCGCTGGTCCCGCTGGCTACCTCCGACGGCAGAGCCGGCGCGGGCGGCTGCTTGTTCCAGCGAATTTGTTCCAGGTAGTCGCGGACATATTGCTTGTCGTAGGACGCTTGCCCCTGCCCCGGCGCATACTTCGCGGCCGGCCAGAAGCGGGAAGAGTCCGGTGTGAGCACCTCGTCGGCCAGCGTGATTCCCTTTGCGGTGCGTCCAAACTCAAACTTAGTGTCGGCGATGATGATCCCGCGCTGGATGGCATAAGCGGCGGCCTTCTTGTATATCCGTAGGGTGATCTCGCGCAGGTGGCTCGAGGTCTCAGTACCCAGTATCTCGCACATCCGCGCAAATGAAATATTCTCGTCATGGCCGGTTACAGCCTTGGTGGCTGGAGTGAAAATAGGCTCCGGGAAGGCGTCGGATTCACGCAACCCCGCGGGCAGTGCGATCCCACAAACTTTCCCAGTCGCCTGATATTCCTTCCATGCCGACCCTGAAATATATCCGCGCACCACGCACTCAACCGGAAACATTTCGGCGCGCTGCACGATCATCGACCGGCCCCGCAACTGATCCGCATATTTCTGCAGAGCTGCCGGATAGTGATCCACGTCCGCCGTAATCACATGGTTGGGCACGACGTCCGAAAGGAAGGCGAACCAGAACAGAGAGATCTGGGTCAGGACGCGACCTTTGTGCGGAATACCGGTGGCCAGCACATAGTCGAAAGCGGAAATGCGGTCGGTGGCTACGAACAGTAAGCGTTCATCATCGAGCTGGTAAACGTCGCGCACCTTGCCGCTGGCGAGAAGTCGGAGATCGGGGAAATCAGTTTGCAGGATTACGGGATCAAGAAGGTTAGGAGTCATGTTTGAAATTTTACAGGGTAAGGAGCGAGGCGTATTTTAGACTCTCAGAAATTTTTGTCAACCGCAGAGATTGCAGCCGAGAAAGAAGTCCGTATCCTATTGATTGGGAAAACGTTGGCCGTCGAAAGCATTGCAGAGCCGAGGTGGGGCCGCGGAACTACGCTCAGGTTGTTGTGGAAAACCTGAGGATGAGCGTGGATATCACGGCGATGGCGGGAGTTTTGGCCGAATCCGGCATGCTCACAGCCTGACCGTCGTTACCTCGGTTACGTCACATGTGAGCCTGTTCCAAATAAACTTGAGCTTAACAAAGGCTCACTATGCGGCGGCGGCTTCTAGTCTCTCTCGTGATGTGTGCGACGGCCGCCGTCGTGCTTTCTGCGCCCCTCTCGCTGGCCCAGCAGTCGGAGCCGGAGGTCGGGCGCAAGGTGGTGAACAAGGTTGCGCCGATCTATCCCGACCTGGCCCGAAGGCTGAACCTGCACGGGGTCGTAAAGTTGGTAGTCGTAATTGCGCCCGATGGCAGCGTAAAGTCCACCGAAGTGATTGGTGGGAACCCCGTGCTCACACAGGCTGCGGTCAACGCAGTGCGTAAATGGAGATACGAGGCAACTCCTGAGCAGACGCACGGACTGGTCGAACTAAGGTTCGATTCGCACTGAAGTCATCCGCCAAACGAAATCTAGGCTGCTCCGAAACGCACGGAGACCAATTTCGACACGCCGGGCTCCTGCATGGTGACGCCGTAGAGCACGGGCGCGATGCTCATCGTCTTCTTGCTGTGCGTGATCAAAACGAACTGCGTCTTGATGCTCATCTCCTTCACCAGTTCGGTGAAACGCCCGATGTTGGCCTCGTCCAGCGGGGCGTCGACTTCGTCAAGAATGCAGAACGGGCTGGGCGTGTACTGAAAAATGCCGACCAGCAGAGCGAGAGCAGTAAGGGCCTTTTCGCCTCCGGAAAGCAACAACACGCTCTGCAGGCGCTTGCCCGGCGGGGACGCAACCACGTCGATGCCGCTCTCTGCGGAGTTTTCCTCATCCGTGAGCTTCATGAAAGCGTGACCGCCGCCGAAAAGCTTCTTGAACGTCTCTCCAAAGTTCTCATTGATCTTGGCGAAGGCTTCCTGGAACTTCTGGCGCGAGACTTCATCGATCTCGCGAATTGTCGCCGTAGTGTTCTCAATCGATGAGATAAGGTCCTTGCGCTGGCCGTCGAGGAACGCGTGGCGCTCGGCGGTCTCGCGATACTCTTCGAGAGCCATCATGTTCACCGGCCCCATGGCTTCGAGTTTGGCGCGCATCTCACGATAAGATTGATCGCACGCTACCAGTTCACCGCCCGTTACCAGGACGATTGTCGTGTCGGCTAACAAGCCGGCGCGCTCGATACCGAGCTCGTTTAAGCAAGTGTCCGCCATGTACATGGCATCGGCTTGCAACTTGGCTGCTGCTGCCTGGAGTTCACCGCGGCGGTCGCGGGCCTGGTCGAGAAGTTGGCGGGCATGGCGCAAAAGCTCGTCGATTTCAGCGAGGCGGGCGCGGAGTTGATCTTTTTCGAATTGCAGCAACCCTTCCCGAGCCTGTCCCGCGTTGCGTTCGGCCGCGAAATCGGCCTCTTGCTGTTCGAGTTGGATGTTCTCAGTTTCGCGCTGTAGCTTCTCGGCTGCGGCCGCATCGATCTGCGAGGCGAGATCATGAAGGCGCTCACTCATTTCACCGAACAAACCCTCGATGCGGGCAAGCACGGCTGTCGCGGAGCGATGACGTTCTTCCAGCGCTGCCACGCGCGCCACGCGCTGCGAACTGGCTTGCGCCGCATCTTCGCGACGCTGTCGCACGATACCGAGAGATTCATGGGCTGACGCGAGCTGCTCCTCGAGTTGGGCGCGAGTCTGTTCCAGAGCTGAGATCTCCGCCTGGCGCACCCCGATGATCCCTTCCTGTTCGGCCCGTTCTGCGGCAAGGCGGCCCAGTTCCGCTTGCGAAATGCTCATGCGCTCTGTAACGCGGGCCATTTCCGAATCAAGCTGCTGCAGCATGTGGCCAGACGTCATCGACTGATGTTCGGATTCCCTCTTTTCTCCTTCCAGACGTTCCAGCAAGGAAGCGAGATCTTTGATTTCGCGGCCAAGGGTGACAACTTTCATCTCTTCTTCGCGCAGGGCTCGTTCCAGATCTTCGAGCTGCCGCAGAACTTCACGGAGTTCGCGCTTCATCGAAAGCGGGCCTTCGGCGCGCTGTTTGCCGCCAGTGACCGTCACGTTATGAAAGCATTCCCCGGATTGCGAGAGGAAGAATGCGTCAGGATTTTCTAAAGCGAGGCCGCGAGCCGTATCCGATCCCGGCACAATATAGCCATCGCGAAGCTTCGGCAAAATTACTTCCAGGGACTTCCCGAAGCCGTCCAGAACGCGAATCGTGTTCTTTAGCGGCACGATCGACGCAGTCGGGGGAGCGCAGTGCGCAGCCTCGTCAAGAATGAAGGAAAACTTGGCCTGCGAATCTTCGGGGTGAACTAAAAAGGTAGCGCGGCCGTCAACGTCGCTGCGCAGCAGGCGCAGGCCTTCGTCGGCAGCGTCCCAGGACTTCACCACGATGTAGTTCAATTCGTCGCGCAGGAAGTCTTCCACCACGCGCTCAAAGCGCGGCTCGACTTCAAGAAAGTCCGCGAGCACGCCGACCGGCGCGAGGCCGCTCTGCATCACTCCCGACTGGAAGAGGCGGCGAACTGATTCCGTCGAGTAACCATGTTCAGCGATAACCGCTTCGAGAGATCCCCTCTTGCCGAGAGTGGTCGCAAATTCGGCACGCAACGAGTCGAGGTTAGTCTTGGCTCGGGTTTCTTCGAGATGCTTGGCTTCAACCACACGGCGAAGCTGGCTAAGCTCTTCCGTGATTCCAGCAACGCGCTGCGTCACGGTTTCGAACTCAAGCGCCAGTTGTCCGCGCTGGCCACCGAAGGCCTCTACCTGGAGGTTGGCGTTGCTGATTTCAGCTTCGAGACGGCGTGCTTCGCGGCCCGCTCCAGCAAGCCGCTCCTCGGCTTGCGCCAGCTGGTTGCGAAGCCGCGAGGCGGAGGACACGGTATCGAAGATCGCGACCCGCGATTCTTCCTGCTGCTGTTCAAGTTCACCCAGCGCGGTTGCCGCGGCTGAAGCTTCCTGCTGGGACAAGGCCAGTTCATGCTGAGCCGCCGCAAGATCGGCCGCGGCCGATTCCAGCACCTGGCGATTGGAATCGCGCTCGGCTTCAAGCGACGTCAGGCGATGACGAGCCTGGGCCAGTTCGGCTTCGGCCGAGGCGGAGCGAACCACCAGCTCGGCACAGCGTTCCTCGTTATGATTGCGGCGAGCGCGGGCGCGATCGATTTCCAAATCGATCTGGCTCAGACGGTCGCGATTCTCGCGCAGCTCGGCCTCAATGGCGTAGCCGCGTTCAGTGCCCTGCCCGTGCTCCGACTCGAGTTGTTGTACGGCTTCGGTGCGGTGCCGCATGTCTTCTGCGAGGGCGTTCAGTTGGGTGTCAAGTTCGGTGCTTTCCTGTTCAATTGCAGCAAACTTGCTGGCCAGAACCACACGCAATTGAGCGCGCATCTCTTCGCGCAGTTTGGCATAACGCTCAGCCTTTGAGGCCTGGCGCTTCAACGAATTCATCTGTCGCGTGACTTCGTCGAAAATATCGTTGATGCGGGCGAGGTTCACCTTTGCATCTTCCAGGCGGGCCTCGGCGAGACGCTTCTTGGTTTTGAACTTCGTGATTCCGGCCGCTTCCTCAAGAATCGCCCGGCGATCGGTAGGACGGCTGCTTAGAATCTGCCCGATGCGTCCCTGTTCGATGAGCGCATAAGTCTCAGGTCCGAGACCCGTGCCCATGAAAAGTTCCTGAATATCGCGCAGCCGGCAAAGTTTTCCGTTAAGCAGGTATTCGCTGTCGCCGGAGCGGAACAGGCGGCGTGTGACCACGATCTCCCCTGCGTGAAATTGCTGCTGATTGAATTTTCTGCGCCGGATCTTCAGCACCACCTGCGGTGCTCCGCTCACAGCGGCCGACGTCGCGATCGGCACTACCGAGTGGACCGGCAGCGCGAACATCGGCTCGTCTTCCGGGAAGGCTACCGCCAAAATGTGTATCCTTGATCGCTGCATCTCCGCTTCTTCGGCTCTGCCGGGCTGCGCGTCTTCCACGGCACGCTCGGTTTCTTCGGCGGCGCGAGCCCGCACGGCACCTTCGTCCCAGTCCTCGGCGGGCCGGCGCAAGGCTTCGGCGCTGACCGGAACTTCATCCTGAATATCAAGTTCCGTCGGCGCGTTGGCGTCCGGCCCGGGATACTCTTCGGGGTCGATCAGCGTGAGCGACACTTCGGCCATGCCCGTGGGCTTGCGGTCGCGCGTGCCGGCGAAGATCACATCTTCCATGCGCGATCCGCGCAGCGTCTTGGCGGACTGCTCGCCCAACACCCATGAGATGGCGTCCGCAATGTTCGACTTGCCGCAGCCGTTGGGGCCGATGATGGCGGCGATGCCGTCCCCGTGGAACTTGAGGTCGGTGCGATCGCAAAACGATTTGAAGCCGAGAATCTGTAGCCGCTTCAGCTTAAGCAACGTGAACTCCTTGAAGACGCAGTGGCCAATGGCCAGTCATCAGTGGCCAGTTGTCCGTTGTGGTGATAACCAGCCTGTTTACCAGACCGATACCTCCAGCACCGGAATGATGCCTGCTCAGATTAATTCCCTCCCCGGCTGGATCGGGCGGGCACAAATTAGAGCTACTGTAACGGTGAAATCGGGGCGGGGTCAAGTAATATAACACTATATATTGTATGGCCTTTAGTCCGAGCGCGCTGGGCTGCACACACATTGCAACACATTCCTGCTTTTGGGCTAAGGGGAAGACGAGGTGGGAGAACCGCTAGAGCAAAATAATGGTAGCGCGAGTCTGCAGCAAAAACAACCCAAAGCCGCGGAAATCAAGACCCCTCGGGACACCGAACCTTCAGACAAGACTGCAGCCGCTTGCGGTAGCGTCGGCTCAAGCGGAGTGATGATCCGTTCTCGAGCAGCACTTCATACTCGCCAGCCGCGCTGAGTTCCAAAGTGCGCACCCGATTGAGATTGACGATCGTTGAACGGTGGATTCGGCAGAACATGGCCGGATTTAGATCTTGCTCGAGTTCCGCTATGCTGCGGCGCAACAGGTGGGTTCTTGCTCCAACGTGCAGGCACGCGTAGTAGTCGGCAGCCTCGATCCAGTCGATCTCCGAGATTTTCACGAATGAGACTTGCCCGATACTTTTGATAACCAGGCGCTCGGGTTCTTGCGGCAAGTCCTTGCCACTCAGGATTCGTTGCTTGGCGCGGATCATGGCCCGATGGAAGCGCGCATTGTCGAAGGGCTTCAGCAGATAGTCGAGCGCTCCCGCCTCGAACGCCCGCAGAGCGTATTGGTCGTAGGCGGTCACCAATATGATAGCGGGAGGCAGTTGTGCGCCGAGGCGTTCAAGCACCTCGAACCCATCGCATTCCGGCATCTGAACGTCGAGGAATACAAGATCCGGCATTGCATTACGGATCTCCGCTAATGCGTCGGCACCCGAGCCGCATTCGCCAACGATTTCAATTTCCGGATCAGGTCGCAAAAGGACACGAATGTTACTGCGCGCGAGAGGTTCGTCGTCCACAATGAGCGTGCGTATCTTCATCGGAAAATTGACGCTCCCTATCGAACGCTCTTCGGCTGGCCGTCATTCCGCCCGCATTCGTCAATCCTTGGACAACAGGGAAACGAAAGGCAGAGACAGCGATACTTCCACTCCCCCCGGTTCGCGATTCCGCATGCTCCATTCGAAAGCGTCTCCATACAGGCCTTGCAGTCGAGTGCGCACGTTGGAGATCCCGATGCCCGGCTGGGTCTTCTGCCACTCCTCCGGCAGGCGCGGACCATCGTTATAAACGCTGAGCGTGAGCCTGCCGTTCGAGCGAACTGCGGCAATGCGGATCGCGCCGCCCTGCACTCGTTTCGCGATGCCGTGCTTGATCGCGTTCTCGACCATGGGCTGCAGAATCAGGCTCGGAACCTGGGCCGGGAACAGCTCCCCCGGGACATTCACGCTGACCTCGAGGCGCTCGGCAAATCGCACCTTCTGAATGTCCAGATACTTCTGGGCAAACTCCAGTTCCTCTCCGAGCGTCACCTGTTGCCGGTCGGAATCTTCAAGCACGCGGCGAAGAAAATCGCTAAGCCCGGCAATCATGTTGACGGCCGCGTCGTTCCTTTTCTCCCGCACCAGCCCAGAGACAGCACTGAGCGTGTTGAACAGAAAATGCGGCTCGATTTGCTTACGCAGCGCGTTGAGCTGCGCTTTCGAAAGCTCTTCGTTGAGATGAGCGGTCTCGGCTTGCTGAAGAGCCAAGCGTTCGCGCGAGTCGAGCAAGTAGTCGACAATCAGGATGACGCCATAGAGGATCACATACGAAAGCAGCCCGTTATAGAACTTGTAAAGCCATAGCTCCAGGAACGGATCGGGCGCGGGAACCTTGGCCCACGGATTCAGCATCTCCTCAAGCGATGCAGTCCATCCGGCGTAAACCAGACCGATGGCAGCGCAGGCAAATAGATGCGCCCCCCAGGTGGAGAAGCGCCTCCATTGTGCCGGAGGATATTGTCGCCCCAGGCGCAGCACCAGAGGCGTAGCCAGAGCCCACGGCAGCCACGAAAGCAGCAGGGTCAGAAATAGTTGCACCCATGCGTGGTGCATGCCTTCCGCACGCATGACGAAGACGTTCTGAGTCGCATCGAACAGCGCGATGCCGGACCAGATCGCTGCCATCCAGAACCATCGGGACGGTGCGGATCGAATGCGAAGCGCGTGCATAGGGAGAATCGTATCCTACGCCGCAGCCGGAAAGGCCAACAATGCAGTGAATCGCCCGAACCTTGCAGCAGGAGGCCTAGGCGTTTGGATCGGGGGGAGCGATACTGCTGCGCATGATGAGCAAAACTACCGTCCTGCTCTTTAGTCTGTTCAGCGCGATGGTTCTCCTGCCGGCAGCCGCCTTACGCCAATCCGCAACCCCACCGGCTTCGGGCCCCCGCTATACCAGCGATGCCCAGCTCAAGTTCCCCGAGCATTATCGCGATTGGGTATATCTAACCACGGGCTTCGACATGAGCTACAACCCGGCAATGTCGATGGACCACCACATGTTTGACAATGTTTTTGTGAACCCTGAATCGTATAAGGCATTCGTGGAGACGGGGACATGGCCCGACAAGACGACTCTGGTACTGGAAGTCCGCCGCGCCCAGGACAAAGGCTCGATTAACAAGAGCGGCAACTACCAGAGCACCGAAGTCATGGGGCTGGAAGTGCACGTCAAGGACGAAGCTCGATTTCCGGGAAAGTGGGCATTCTTCGGCTTCGATAACGACAAGACGGCGAAGATGATCCCAACCACCATGGCCTGTTATAGCTGCCATACCGACCACGCGGCCGTGGATACCACGTTTGTCCAGTTCTACCCGACGCTGCTGCCGATCGCGAAAAGCAAGGCGACTCTCTCCGCTTCCTACCTGAAGGAGACTGCCGCACCGGCGCAGAAGTAGGCGACTCGCTCGGCGGAAGTCGTGAGGATCTTATTTTCCCCCCAGCTTCTCGAAGAACAAGCAGATGGTTTCGATCCCGTGGTGGAAGTTGGGGATGTGAAACTTTTCGTTGGGAGCGTGAAGATTGTCGTCGGGAAGTCCGAAGCCCATCATCACGCTGGGGATCTTCAAAGCCTGGTAGATATCGTTGACGATGGGAATCGATCCGCCGCTGCGGATGAATACGGTTTCCTTCTTGAATGTATCGTGCAGAGCTTCGGT
This sequence comes from uncultured Acidobacteriaceae bacterium, assembly GCA_963841125.1. Lineage (GTDB taxonomy): Bacteria > Acidobacteriota > Terriglobia > Terriglobales > Acidobacteriaceae > Sulfotelmatobacter. The sequence continues at coordinate 169,850 of CAWJBH010000007.1, read as the reverse complement.
GGCGGCTTTGATGTACGGGTTGTCGGTATCGACTACGCAGGCCGGCCCTTTGCTCCACACTTTAATCTTGGTCTCAATGCCCTTGGGCGTAAGCTTCTTCACGAAAGCGCTATATCTCTTGAAAATGTCCTCGGGATCTTGATTCGGCACAAGCCGCATCGAGACCTTGGCCGCAGCTTTGGCTGGAATCACGGTCTTCGCTCCCGCGGCGATGAATCCTCCGGGCATGCCGTGGACTTCAAGCGTAGGACGCGCCCAGGTGCGATACAGAACGGAGTAGCCTGGTTCGCCAGTAAGAGCCTTCGAACCGACTTCAGTCTTGCGATAGTGCTCCTCGTTGAAAGGCAGGCGCTTCCAGGCTTTGAGTTCGTCTTTGCTGGGCGCCTTCACGCCTTTGTAAAAGCCAGGAATCAGCACGTGACCCTTTGCATCTTTCAGTTTGCTGATGATCTCGATGAGAGCGAAGAACGGATTGGGTGCTGCACCCCCGTACACCCCGGAGTGCAGGTCAACCATCGCGCCCGCGGCTTCGATTTCCGTATAGATCAGGCCGCGCAACCCGACGCACAGCGTTGGAAGATTCGGCGCAAACAGCTCGGTATCGCAGACCAGGGCGAAATCAGCTTTCAGCTTGGCTTTTTGCTTCTTCACATACTCGGCGATGGATTCGCCCCCAACTTCTTCTTCGCCTTCGAAGAGAACTTTCACGTTGATGGGCAGTTTGCCGTTGCTGGACTTCATCAGCGATTCGAGGGCCTTCACTTCCATCCAGAGCTGACCTTTGTCGTCGACCGCGCCACGGGCGTAGATGTTGTTGTTGCGCTCGGTGGGCTCAAACGGCGGAGTCTGCCATTCATCGAGAGGCTCGGCGGGCTGCACGTCGTAATGGGCGTAGCAGAGCACGGTGGGCTTCCCTGGCGCGTGCAGCCAATCGGCGTAGAGAAGAGGATGGCCTTTCGTCGGGATCACTTCGACGTTCTCCATGCCGATGCGGCGCAATTCGTCGGCTACAAATTGCGCGGCTTTCTGAACATCCGGCTTGTGTTCGTCGAGCGTGCTGACGCTCGGGATGCGAAGCAGATCTTTCAGTTCGTTGAGGAAACGCGGCTGATTATTGCGGGCAAAATCTACTGCGGCGGAAGCCATCGGTTGATCCTTTCTGCTTGAGCGCGATAGTGCATGGTCACGTGCAGGTAACTTGCAGAGTCACGCTGGTGAGGAAACACCACAGTATACCCGAATGACCGTGCCGCGCAGGAGGCCGCCCGCCGCCCGATCTCCGGCGTTTCATCAAAGACCCTTGAACTCTGGTTGCGATGTCTGCTTTAATTGCGCTTCAGTTGGAAAGGGTGCCTAATGTCTGCCTGGGATCTTCGCCGTCTACGCTTGAGCCTCTCCTGCCTGCTTTCAACAGCCGTATTCGGAACACTATTGGTCTCGTCGCCTATTCTTTCTGTCGCCCAGACCACCGTCAGCCAAGGCAGCATTCAAGGGACGGTCACTGATCAGAGCAACGCCGTCGTGCCGGGTGCGGCCATCACGATCAAGTCGCTCACCACCGGACAGGTCGTCACGGTCAAGACATCCTCGGCAGGCACCTACAACTCGGGCGGCCTACCGGTTGGCGATTACGAGCTTCGCGTGCAGGCTAAGGGCTTCAAGACGGCACAACTGACCATCCCGGTCCAGATCACCGTGACTTCCTCCGGCAATGTGAAATTGGAGGTCGGCCAGGAAACCACCACGGTTGAAGTACAGACCACAGCTATCACCGTCAACACAGAACAATCCTCGGTGCAAGGCATACTCAGTGGCGAGCAGATCGACAACATGCCGGTGAATGGACGCAGCTTCCTTGACCTCGCCCAGTTGGAACCAGGCGTCCAGATGCAGGACGGAGGAAACTTCGATCCCACCAAAGTCGGCTACAACTCCGTTTCGATCAACGGAGATTTTGGCCGCACCCCCCGCATCGAAGTGGACGGCCTCGACGTCAGCGATGAGACGGTCGGCACCACCACCCAGAACATCGCGTTAAGTTCCATTCAGGAATTCAGCATAGGCCGCTCTTCGCTCGATATCTCAACTGAGATCACCAGCTCAGGCTCCGTCAACCTGGCTACTCGTTCCGGCACCAACGAACTTCATGGTCAGGCCTTCTACCTGTTCCGCGATTACAGCGTCGGGTTCGCGAATCTTCCGGGCGCGGTCGATTCGCAGTTTCAGCGCAACCAGTTCGGCGGCCGGGTCGGCGGCGCGATCATCAAGAACAAGCTCTTTTTCTTTATCGACTCTGAACGGCTCAAGCAGGACAGCGCCGATGCGATCGTCGCCGGCGCTCCCTTTCAGTTCCTGACACGAGGCATCGACTCTCCCTTCAAGAGTTCGCAGGCCAGTGGACGGCTCGACTGGCAGGCTACCCAGCACATCCGCGTTTTTTATAAGTTCGCCTATGACTGGAATTACTCTACGTCTTCTGCCGCAACCGGCTTTTCCTATTACGCTAATCGAGACTACGCCCCTAGCCATGCGATTGGCATTGACATCAGTGAAGGCAACTGGTCCCACAGCATTCGCCTGGGATCTTTCAAGTTCCACAACCAGATTATCGGGGCCACCGACTCGCAGCCGAATTCAATCAATCCATTCCCGAACGCCGAGCTTGATTTCGTCGACACCAATCTGTACACCGGGCCAAATTATCTTGCGCCGCAGCAAACGTTCCAGAGCAACAAGCAGATCAAGTACGATGCCAGCCGGGTGCTGGGGGCGCACATCATTCGCTTCGGCGCAACGGTCAACGGCATTTCCACCGGTGGATTCGCGTCTTTCAACGGACTGGCTCCGCTGCTGTATTCGTATGTCAACTTCAATTTGTTGCCGCCCGGAAGCGTGCAGACATCGCCGTTCTATTCCTGCAACCTTGGCAACAACTTCAGCGGCTGTGATTCCAACATCGCAGACTATCCTTTTGCCGGTGCCTACGTCGGCAACGGGCAAGGTTACAGTACCGAACTCCCAGGCTTCGGCTATCCTGCCGGCGGCTTGTTCGACACTCGCTTTGAGGCTTACGCGGGGGATTCCTGGAAGGTCAAACCCAACCTCACCCTGAATTACGGAATACGCTACATCCGCGATACCGGCCGCACCGATAGCGATTTGGCCCCCATTCCCTGCTCGGCTACCGCGTTGATCACCTGCAGCGGAAATCTCCTGGATCAGTGGGGAGCAGGGCTGGGCAATCGCGTTCGTCAACCCAATCTGAATTTTGCTCCGCAGATCGGTTTTGCCTGGGATCCATGGCGCGACGGAAAAACTGTGATACGCGGCGGGGGCGGTCTCTATTACGAGAACAACATCTTCAACAACGTATCCTATGATCGCGAAAACAAGCTGGCCACCGGCCTGTTCAACCAGACCCCATATCTCAACTGCGAACCGGGCGGCAGCGTGGGTTCGCTTTCGTTTCCTTTTCCCGGCCCTGGTGGCTCGCAGGTCCCTGTCACTTCCGTTGACGGCTACGACCTGGCAACGCAAGTTTGCTTCGCGCCGCTGGGGCCCAGCAGCACCAACGCAGAAGGCGCGGCCAAAGCGATGGCAGATTTGCAAACCCAATATATTGCGGCCACGGCTGCGGTTGGTCCTGCGGGGCAGAATCCGAACTTCGTGGGCAACACTTTAGAACTCGGCTACCCCTACCACCCCAACTTCCGCACCGCTCGTTCTTACCAGATGAACATCGGCATCCAACGCGAACTCACTAAGGGTGGCGTCCTGACGGTTGACTACCTGCGCAACATCGGTCTCCACTTTCAGATTGGCGTGGACGTAAACCATGCCGGCGATTCCCGGTATCTGGAGTTAAACGCCGCAAACAACGCGATTGCAAACACGCTCGCGGAATGCGGTGTGGGTACCATTGATCAAGCCATTGCTGCTTGCCCCGGACTCTATCCAGGGGGCGGTGGCGCCAGCATCAACGATTTCGCCAACAACGGCCTGGATTCCGGCGGCCCCTACTACGGAGGATATTCCGCCGCCTACTATGGACTTACTGCCGACACCGGTGCAGCCTTCGGAGGCATCAATCCAAACATGGGGAGTCTGTTCATGAACTATCCCATGGGCCGCTCGGTGTACAACGGCCTGCAAAGCGAGTACCGGCAACGAGTGCAGGATCCGTTCCGCGGCGTGCACGGTCTTGATCTTCAGGTTAACTACACGTTGTCCCGCTTCGTTAGCGACAACGGCAGCGATCAGCATTTCACTGTCAACGCATGGGACTACCGCAACCCCACAGCCTTTATGGGCCCGACATTGGAGGATCGCACGCACCAGTTCAAATTCGGCGCGACTTTCGAATTTGCTCACCGCGGTCCACGGCTCAGCCTGATCGGCGGCTTTGCCTCGCCTCAGCCTTCCGATCTACGATTGCCCACGGAAGGAACCGTGGGAGAAATCTACCGCTCGGATCTTACCGGGGATGGCACAACGGGTGATTTCCTGAATTCCGCCGCTACGGGCATCGGCCACCCCGGTTCGTTCTCCCGGTCGGTCTCACCCAAGAATCTGAATGCCTACATCGCCAACTTCAACAACACGGTGGGCAATGGGACTACGATCACGCCGGCCGGACAGGCGCTGATCACAGCCGGCCTGTTCACACAAGCTGAGTTGATCAGTCTGGGTGCGGTTGTTCCTTCAGTCCAACCGCCGCCTGCGAACAATGCAGGGAACGGCTACTACAAAGACGTGGACACAATCGTGAGCTGGCCTTTCAAGATCCGCGAACGCCTAACCGTCTCGCCCAGCGTTTCTTTCTTCAACATTTTCAATTTCGTAAACTTCGGGCCCCTTGCTAATCTGACGGGTGGAGGCGGCGCCATCAACGGCACAGAGGCCGGCACCAACGCGGATACCAACACGGTACGAATCGGACGCGGCAGCGGGGTGTTCGCCGTGGGCGCTCCACGCGAAGCTGAATTTGGTTTGCGTTTTGACTTTTAGCTCTCCGACGCTCGGCGCGTCTCGTCGGATCGAGTCTCGGCTCGATCCGACGTTTTAGAAGCATCGCTACGCGAATGTGATCGGCTCCGCTGCTTTCCTTCCCGCTGCCATTTCGATTTCAACCCCTTGCGCATTTTCAGTACCGCCATGCGCAATAATCACGCTGAGGTGTACACTACCGTCGCCCAGGGGTGTGCGAACGATGCGAGATCCTGGCTAAATCAAGGAGGATCGAAAACATGAACAAGAAAGTGTGGAGAGTTTTTGCAACACTGTGCGCGCTCGCTGTGTCCGCGATATGGACCTTGCCGGCAAACGCCCAGATGTCGGAGACGAAAGATAAACCGCCGATGTATACGTATGTAGCGTTTTGGAACCTTCCTCGCCCGCAGTGGGCAGAGATGGCAAAGGAAGACGCGTCGGATCAGAAGGTGCTGGACAAGGCTGTCGCCAGCGGGACTCTTGTGGGATACGGCTTCGACGAGAATCTGGTTCACGCAGCCGACGGCGCAACTCATGACAGCTGGTGGTCGGCGACGTCTATGGCTGGATTGCTCAACACGCTAGACCAGTTCTACAAGTCCGGCGGTACCAATTCCCCAGTCCTCGTCAGCTCTACGAAACACTGGGACAACATTTTCGTGAGCCGGCATTACAACTACCATCCCGGATCATGGAAGGATCTCTACACCCAGGGAGCATCCTATAAATTAAAGGCGGACGCTCCCGACGATGCGATAGAGACGTTAAGCAAGAACCTCATCGTTCCGCTGCTGGAGAAAATGCTCGCGGACGGCACGATTCACGAGTACGAAATCGACACCGAAGCAGAGCATACGCAAGCGCCTGGGACGTTTTGGATCTTTTACCTCGCGGCCAACGCGGAAGGCATAGACAAAGTCAACGCCGCGATCCGGGAGTCGTTCAAAACGAACCCGCTGGGTGGCCCGGCATTCGGTTCCATGGTGGACTACACCGAGCACCGCGACTATCTGGCTCGCACCAGCGCCACGTACAAATAAGGCTCGATCTTCGCTCTACGGGAATCAACCAAGGCGAGCCCGCACGGACGGGCTCGCCTTACACTTCTCTCTCACGATGCGCTCTGCGGCTTGTTTATTCAGAGTGTTTATTCGGAATCCCAGGTGACGGTAAAGCTCGTCCCGTCCGAACTGAGGGCTGACGGCACTGCTTCATCCGCGCCGGTGGTTCCGTTCACCATGATTGACTCGAAAACGTTGGAGCTAAATGCACCGATTGCTCCGGATACGGCGGAATCGGTTGCATCATTCGTGCTGCTTATGCCGGTGTAGTCCTCGCCGAAGTCAACCGTGCCGAAGTCAGACAGAGGCAGGATGCCGCCGCTTCTGGTACAGCAAGGAGCTTCGGCAATCCACTCAGCCGATGTTCGTTTCGCTCCAGAGACCTTCGAACTCTTGCTGTAGGTTCTTCCCGTGGTTTCGTTAGTCAGCGTGATGGTGAACTGCGTGCCGCTATAGGTTACCGACGCCGAGATGTGGTTGCCGGGCGACACCGCAACACTGGTGATCTCAATGGATGGATTCGGGTAGAACTCATACCAGGCGTAATAGGACGCCCTGGAGCCGTTGCAGTCGGAATCCGTTCCCGTCTGCTCGACAGTACTGGAGGTCCAACCGTCAATACCAACCCAGAACGAGCCATAGGTATTGGGCGTCTTTGAGCAGGTGACCGTGGGCACGGTCCACGAGGCCAAGGCCTTGGTGAAGGAAGTGCCCTCTACGGCGTAGCCGCTCCAGTTGGTGCTGTCCTCAACCGTAACATTGTCGATCAGGCGAGCGGGGCGGCCAGGATAGACCCTTCTTGGTGCGTGCTGACGAGGGGAAATTACTGGTGTGTCTGGCGTTGCGGCGGGCCCACTGGAAACCTGCGCCAGCGCTGGCGCGATAGCGAGCACAAACGAAATTGCCGAGATTCGTAACCCTTTCGATAACATAAATCTCCATCCTTTCGCGCCGGGACTTACGTGCAGCCATCCCGGAACCGCGCCATTTTAAACGCGAGCGGGGGCGGGTCAAGATATTTTGCTTAGGATTTCCAAAAAACGAACAAGGATGTTTCCCTATTCGATCCTCGGTTAGAGATTCTTTCGGGTCCACTGGTCGACGCGATCCAGCGCCTGCTGCAGGTTCTCCAGCGAATTGGCGACGCTGAAGCGCAGGTAGCCTTCGCCGAAGTCGCCGAATGCCGTGCCGGAAAGCGCCGCTACTCCGGCTTGCTCGAGCAGGGCGTCGGCCAGCGGTTTCGACTTCCACCCCGTCTTGGTGATGTTGGGGAAAACATAGAACGCGCCTTTCGGCATGCGGCAGGAAAATCCTTTGATCTTATTCAGGCCGGCGACGAACACATCGCGGCGATGCTTGAATTCGGAGCACATGTGACCGACTGAAGCTTGATCTCCGCGCAGTGCTTCGATGCCCGCCATCTGCGTAAAGCTGGCAGTGCAGGAATTGGAATTTGTCATCAGCCGCGTGACGTGTGCCGCCAAATCCGCGCGCATTACGCCGTAGCCCAGCCGCCAGCCCGTCATGGCATAGGTCTTCGAAAAGCCATCCAGCAGGATGGTGCGCTCCTGCATGCCGGGCACAGACATAATGGAAAAATGTTCGCCTTCAAAAAGCAGCCGGCTGTAAATCTCATCCGATAAGACGAGGATATTGCGGTCACCAATCACCTTCGCGAGCTGCTCGACCTCTCTGCGCTGCATCACGCCACCGGTGGGGTTGTGCGGCGAATTCAGAATGATTAGCTTGGTGCGGTCGTTGATAAGTGCAGCGAGCTCGTTGACATCGAGCGAGAAATCGCGATCCTCGCGCAGGTGGATGGGAACCGCGCGTCCGCCGACGTAGTGGATCATCGACTCGTAAATCGGGAAGCCGGGATTGGGATAGATAACTTCATCTCCCTCGTCAATTAAGGCCAGAATCGTGAAGAAAATAATCGGCTTACCGCCCGGCACGACCACAACCTCTTCCGGAGCAACTTTCACGCCGCGAGTGCGGCTCACGTAATCGGCGATGGTCTGGCGAAGTTCGGGCAAGCCCGCTGCGGGACCGTAGTGGGTCCAACCCTTATGTAGGGCGTCGATGCCAGCTTCAACGACGTTGGCGGGAGTGTCGAAATCGGGCTCGCCGATTTCCAGGTGAATGATGCTCTTGCCCTGGCGCTCGAGAGCCCGCGCCTTGTTCAAAACCTCGAAAGCAGTCTCGGTGCCGAGGCGCGACATGCGGCGGGCCAGTTGCAATTCGTGCTGCGTAGTTTGTGCCATGATGACGGAAGCTCCTGATGATCCAAACCGGACATTATACGCCGTGGGAGTGGGCATTTCCGTTACTGGCAGGAGTGAGCCGCCTTAAAAAACCAGATCAACCACGAAGGACACCAAGGATCACGAAGGTCTCGATTTCATCTTTATTTCTTCGTGTGACATTTCTTCGTGTGACCTCGTGTCCTTCGTGGTTTACGTTTTCCTAAGCTGACACGGCACCGGGACATCAGTGGGAATGCGGAAGGAATTCCGCGGGCAAAGGATTGGCTGGCGTTTCTTCCTGCCAGTAGATCGTGAGTATCCACCAGCGCGTTCCATCGAAAGTCCAAGTAAAGCTACGCTCTGCACTTGCGACATCGTAATCCTCCTGGGACAGTTTTTCGCTTCACGGATTGGGCGAACGCTGTGGTGTTTGGTTTACTTCTTCGAGGACAACTATACCCAAGGCTGCGCTCTTCGTTCAGCGAAAGGCAGCGACTCGGTCAACCCAGTGGGGCTGGCACCCCTCCGGAGTTTAGCCTGATTATTGATCAGCTTCGTGATTGGAAGCTTGGTCTTAGCTATCTGTTACTGGCTCTTTCGTTTGTTAACTCTCCCGTTTTGTTAATCTTCTGAATCTTCTGCAATTCGATTCCTTTTAAGCTCGGCGGTGATCACCACCAACAGCGGGCGGCAGCCCTGAGCTATTCAGGGTAGCTTGCCTGTTCGCCCTGATTGGGTGTCCCTCTGTCCCTTGCTCGCATGGGAAGGTTGCGGGGGTCGTGAGTTTCCTAGGACTAGGCACGACTCAACACCCAGGCCTTACATTCGTCAGATTAAAGCGGGGGGCCTGTGGAAGGAAAGGTTAGATGTCACAACATGGGCGCTTTTTTCTGTGGAAAAAGAGCAGCGCCTAAAGGCGTTTTCATGGCACCGTGATGCAACGGTATGCCTGAAGGCATACCCTGATACGAATCACAATCAACTGTCGGAAGTTATTCCGAGACGCTGTGTTCTTCGTTTTGGGCGCGCAAGACGCGGTCGACGGAGTAGGGGGCGCGGTTGCGAGGTTCGTGGTAGTGGCGAACCTGCATTTCGCCGAGCAGGCCGATGGCGAGCAGGTTCAATCCGCCGAGCAGCAAGCCGAGAGCCAGCATCATCAGGGGGCCATGCGACGCCATTACTGGAACGTGGCGCAGGAACTTTTCCACTCCAAGCCAGGCTACGACGGCGCTTCCGCCAAACAGGCTGAGCAGGCCGAAGGTGCCGAAGAAGTGCAGCGGACGCGAAAGATAGCGGAGAAGGAAGCGAATGGTGATGAGATCGAAGAAGACGCGGAAGGTGCGCGAAATTCCGTAATGCGAAGCGCCGCGCTCGCGATTCACGTTGCGGATGGGCACTTCGCAAATCGACGCGCCGTACCACGACGCCAGCGCCGGGATGAACCGGTGCAATTCGCCATAGAGCGGCACCTGTTCGAGGATCTCGCGGCGATACGCTTTGAAGGTCGTGCCGAAATCGTGAATGTCGACGCCGCTCAGCTTGGCCATCAGCCAGTTCGCCATGCGGGAGGGGATGCGGCGCATCCAGAAGTTATCCACGCGAAGCTTGCGCCAGCCGCTGACGATGTCGTAACCGGCCGCAATCTTTTCCAGAAACAGCGGGATATCGGCGGGGTCGTGTTGCAGATCGCCATCCATGGCGATGATGTATTCGCCACGCGCGTGGTCGAAACCGGCGGCCAGTCCGGCGGTTTGACCGAAGTTGCGGCGGAGCTTGACCACAGTGACGCGGCTATCGACGGCCGCAATCTCGCGCAACATGGCGAAGGTGTGATCGCTCGATCCGTCATCGACCAGCACAATTTCGAAGGTCCCGCCCGAGGCCTCCATCACCGCTTTCAGGCGGTCGTAGAGGTCGGTGACGTTTTCTTGCTCGTTGTGTAGAGGGACGACGATGGAGTACTTGGGCACAGGTTTTTATTATATCCCGTCGAGCATTCCCTGCACCCTGAATTCGTGCCGGGAGTAACATCAGTGGTCAGTGGCTAGTGGTCAGTGGCTAGTGGTCAGTGGTTAGTGAACAGCAAGCCCGCCGCAGCACGACCCACTGGTTTTGCTGATCACTGACCACTGATCACTGACCACTGATCACTGACCACTGATCACTGGGTCTTCGCCCTACTCTTTAAGCTTCAGACGAGACTTGTTTTCTTCGAGGAACTTCTTTATGTCATCCGCCGCTCCGAGCAGGCGGTTCCATTGCTCGTAGTAGAGCGTGACTGGGAAGCGACCTAGTCCATAGACGCTGACGCCGCCTTTTTCGCCGACCTTGAAGGTCATCTCCCCGCTGCGCTTCTTGGTGTCAACTTCCTTTTCCAACTGGGATAACTTGGCTTTTAGTTCTTCGTACGTTGGTTCTGACATACTTTCCCTCGCATAAGTAAAATTTGCTGTTGGCGCCTCTCGCCCTCGGGACGCCGACGCTACTGTAATACTCCGTTCCCATAGTAACTTGCCGGGCATTGTCTTGGGCGAGGCAACCGTTATAAGCTGAAGGGAATCTAGCCCATTGCAGGAACGTATGCGTTTGACTTGCCGATGGTTGACATGGCTCTGCCTGTCCCTGATGTTGTGGACAGCGGTAGCGGAGTCTGCCCACAACCATCCCAACCAGGCCCAATCCGCTTCCTGCTCCATCTGCGCGGTAGCCCATAGCACTGCGCCCACAGCCAGTTGTAACCACGCCCGGCCTGTTTTTGAAGCGGTCGGACTGCTGCAAGAAGAAGAAGTTGTCGCGAAAGCCCGGCTCAGCGTTTTTGACTTGGGCATTCGTGGTCCTCCCGCCGTCTAGGGATTCCCCAAAATTGAAGCTCCGGCGCGCGTGCCGGCCCAATCCCTATTTCCTGACTATTGTCCGGGAGGACTCATGCTTATTTCATCCAGGCAGTTGATCGTCGCCATTCTTGCCACGTTGTTCTGTGTTTGTGGAAGTCTCAGTGCTCAGTCCAGTGGAAATTCCGGATCAATCAACGGTACGGTTCTAGACCCTACCGGTGCAGTCGTACCCAATGCAACCGTCGAAATTCACAATCCGGTCAGCCACTTCGACCGGTCAACGACCACGGATAAATCCGGTGCCTTCTCCTTTCCCAACCTGCCCTTCAATCCGTATCACATGGCAGTGACGGCGAGTGGATTCGCCCAGACAACCCGCGACGTCGACGTGAGGTCAGTTGTGCCTCTCACAGTCAGCGTCAACCTCCAGGTGGTGGGCTCTAAGACGTCGGTAACCGTCGAAGCCGAGGCGACCGATTTATTGGAGAACGATCCAACTTTCCATACTGACGTCGACAAAAACTTGTTCGACAAGATTCCTTTGGAGAGCGCGTCGTCGTCACTGAGTTCCGAGGTCACGCTCACCACGCCGGGGATCGCGGCTGATTCCAACGGTCTCTTTCACGGCCTGGGTGATCACGCGGAGAACTCGTTTTCCGTGGACGGCCAACCCATCACCGATCAGCAGAGCAAAGTATTTTCGAACCAGATCCCCCTCGATTCGATCGATTCCATGGAAGTGATTTCCGGTGCCCCGCCGGCGGAATACGGAGGCAAGACCAGCGTCGTGATTGTAGCCACCACACGCTCGGGCCAAGGTGTAACGACGCCTCATGGCAGCGTCACCGCTTCCTACGGGTCGTTTGGAAGCTCCGACGTCTCCGCCAATCTCGCCTATGGCGGCGCAAAGTGGGGGAACTTTATCTCGGTCGGAGGTCTAAACAGTGGCCGGTTCCTCGACCCGCCGGAGTTCGCCGTGATGCATGACAAAGGCAACGAAGAAAATTTGTTCGACCGGATCGATTATCAATTCTCGGCCAAGGATTCGTTTCACCTCAATTTGGGATTCACCCGCTCCTGGTTCCAGACGCCAAATTCCTACGATTCGCAATTGGCGACTCCGTGGAACGGGGTAGTAGTGGCCAACGGCGGTCTCGATCCCGATGGCAACCTCGTCGGCCCGGCGGATCAACGTTCCCAGATCAAGACCTTCAACATTGCACCCACCTGGACTCGCCTGCTCAACGCCACCACCGTGTTTACTGTGGGCGCTTTTGTCCGGAGGGACGGGTACAACTACTACGGCAGCAACAACCCTTTTGCCGATCTGGGCGCACCCGGCCTGCAGAGTGAAACAGTAAGTCAGAGACGCACGCTCACCAATACTGGGTTGCGCTCCGATGTCTCTTACGCAAAGGGGATTCACAACCTCAAGGCAGGGGTCACCTACGAACAGACATTCCTGGATGAGAAAGATCCCTTCGGGATAGTCGATCCGACGCTGAACGCTCCGTGTCTGGACGTTAACGGCAGTCCAGTGTGGTATGGTGGCAATCCTTCGAACCCCAATGACCCATCGCAATGCGCCGGTCTTGGCTTGGAGCAAAACGATGGTGTCAACAATCCGAATATCGCCGCGTTTAATCCCTTGCTAGGCTGCTACGACCTGACCCATCCGACTCCGTCTTCGGCTGACGGCTGCCAGACGCAAACGAGCGGCCTCTACACCTTCAACGGCCACACGGACGTCAAAGAACTCGCTCTGTACGTCCAGGATTCGATCACCAAAGGAAACTGGGCCTTGAATCTGGGATTGCGAGGAGATTTCTATAACGGACTTACGACCCACAGAGAGGCCGAACCTCGCGTTGGCGCCGCGTACAACATTAAGCGTACTAACACCATTCTTCGCGTTTCGTACGCGCGAACGATGGAGACGCCTTTCAACGAAAACCTGGTGCTTTCAAACGAGGGGTGCGCCAACCCCGTACTAAATCCGCTTCTCCTCTGCTCCGGATCGAACATCACCCCGTTTAGTCCGGGCTGGCGCAATGAATTCCACGCTGGAATTCAGCAAGCGGTCGGGAAATATCTGGTCTTCTCGGGGGAATATATCTGGAAGTACACGCATAATGCCTACGACTTCAGCGTGCTGGGCGCCACGCCCATCACCTTCCCAATTGAATGGGATCGGTCCAAGATTCCTGGATACGCGGGACGTGTCAGCGTGCCGAATCTGCATGGGTTCTCGGCGCTCATGGTTTTCTCCAGCGTGGCTGCCCGCTTTTTCACTCCGCAGATCGGCGGCGCGGGAGCGGTTCCCTCGGCATCGGGTCCGTTCCGCATCGACCACGATGAAAAGTTCAACATGACGGCTCACATCCAGTACCAGCCGTGGAAACTTGGCCCATGGGTTGGTTTCAACTGGCGCTACGACAGCGGGTTAGTAGCCGGCCCAGCGCCTTGCGCAGGAGGACAAGACTGTGCCAATGGTCCAGCAGGCAGCGCCACAGTTGTGGATACTTCAGGACTGAGCGCAGATCAACAGTTTGAATCGGGACTAACCTGCAACGGCGTGCGAGCCGCTCCGCCCAGCGCGGCAAATCCCCTCGGCACTTTCATCAGCCCGACTAACTTATGCCCCGCGAACGAATACGGATCGTCCCTTCTACAAATACCCGCGCCCGGAACCGAAAACGACGACCACAATCCGCCGCGCATCGCGCCGCGGAATCTCTTCGATATCTCGGTCGGCCATGACAACCTGTTCCACGGCGACAAGTACAAACTGAGCGCGCGCTTGACGGCGGTTAATTTGACCGACAAATATGCGCTTTACAACTTCCTTTCGACCTTCAGCGGGACACACTATGTCACACCGCGTTCGCTCACTGGGGAGATCGGTTTCCACTTTTAGAGAGAACCATTTAACTGGAAAGGCGGCCGTCATTGACGGCCGCCTTCTTTTTCGACCTCAACCAAGGTCTTTCGCAAGATTCGGAATTAGTATTTTCCGCCAAATACCGCCTTATTGATATCGGGCCAGAACTCCTTTAACGCGTTGAACACTCCGTCCAGGCCCACCTGCGTTCCCCAGCGTTGGTATGTTTTCACCCACGGGTTGGATTGTGCTGGGTAATAAGTATTGCCGATGCCTGCGGCCGCACCGGCCCCGACGATCTCCGATAGATTGAAGGTGCTTTTTCCCGAGTTCGACTTGGTGATGAACAGCCTGCTTACCGCATAACCGGTCCGCTTAACAAATCCGCCTTTGCCCATGGTGTAGTATCTCGGATCTTCTTTCGTTAGCACGGGGACGATCGCTTCCGTCATGTAGTTCTCTATGCCGCCGTCGACAAAGACGTGCCAGTAGTATTTACCGTAGCCCTCAGCGCCTTGCCCGAAGGCCGGCTGCGACTTGCCGGCCATGTCAATTCCGGCGAGCGCTCCCGCTAAGACGAAATAGGAGTAGTCGAATGTGTCCTGGGTCGCCAGCCAGAGCTCGCCCTTGAAATTCAACGGAGGCAACTGCGTGTTAGCGCTGACCGCCCGGTAATTGGGAATGACCCACAGAATTCTCTTCGGTTGTTTACCAAATTGGCTATCGGGGTTATTGGCATCTGCGGGGGAGACGGCGGGCGCGGGCGCGTTTGGCAGAGGGGATTTTCCATCCTGGGGCGTGGCTGTTCGCGGTGGGTCCTGGTTTTGCGAACCCTGGTCTTGCGAACCCTGGCCTTGCGAACTCTGGCCTTGCGAACTCTGGTCTTGCGAGACATCGGTTATTGAAACATCGGTCAGCGCAGCATTGGTGGTCAGCGAAACATCATCCGAGCCCGACAGCGCCATTCCTTCTCGGGATTGCTTCTGCGCACTCGCTGCTTCCTGAGCTTGAACAGACGTCGCGGCCAGCACACCGGCCAGCGCTACCGCCATGCAAAGTAATCGAATCGGTTTCAAATCTCCACCAACGGCCATATTTTCTCGCTTGGGTTGATCTGCTTTGCTCTTCAACAATTCCTGCAACTTACCCAGACTTGGATTGTCGGAATCGGCGTTAAGATGCACTCCAAAGGCAGAAAAGGGTAAGGATCGAATCCAGAGGACGCGTTAGTCGGGTGCTTTCTGCTGCTGTTTCTCCAGGTGGCGGGCGTGTCTTTTCTGCAAATAGCCGTGAATATCTGGCCAAAACTCCTTCAGCTCATTTCCAAAGGCGTCGAGACCCATTTGCACTCCCCAACCTGAAAGACTCGACGAAAAACTGCGATCGGCGGCGGGATAGTAGACGGTGGAAATAGCAATCGCCGTTGCGTTGCCGGCAAACTCGGGAACGTTGAACATGTGAGCACCGGAGTCTCTTCGAGCAATGAAAATACGATCGATGGCATACCCAAAGCGGTGCGCGTACGAGCCCCTGCCCAATCGAAAATAGCGAGGATCGATTTTCAGGATCGTGGGATAAACGCCGCCCACCATGATATTGCCATCCACCTGATCGGCGAAAGCCGCTCCATAACGCTTCGCATATCCCTCAAACCCCTGTCCGAACGCCGGAGAGGAATTCTCCGCCTGGCGAATGCCCGCCACGATGCCGACGACCGTGAATTCGTAGGGGTCGAAGGAGCCCTTCGCTGCCATGGCGAACTTCTCTTTCCATGACACTGGCTTCACTTGCGATTGACTATCTACCGTTAAGTAGTTCGGCATCACGTAAAACATCCGGTCGTTCTTCTTCGCATCCTCGTTCTTCTTTGGATCTTGCTGGACCGGGCCGCCTGGACCCTGAGAATTCGTCTGGGCAGACGGTTGGTCTCCGGGTTTATCTTGCTTCGAAGAACTGGTCGCGGGCGGTTGGGTGGATTGGGCAGGGTCCGATGTTTGAGTCTGTGGGGCGCTTTGACCTGCACAAAAAACCACAGCGGATAACATCGACACGGTCAGTAGGCCTACACGCGCTGAATAGCTCAGTTTCAAATTGATGATGGCTCCAGGTCCAGTTGATTGAGATGTCGCCAATCCGGTCGCGTCGTGAGCGAGGAAACTTCTCTCCCCACTTTACCAGTAAGATGCAGTTGGGGGCGAGCACGCCGCCCAGGCTGCACTTCCAAACCATAAACTTTCGGCATGGGCGCCGTGCGCTTTCCGAAGCTTCTTAAATGGGAGTTGTCGTCATCTCTGGTTTGAAAATGATGCCCTGACTTTGCCTGCTGTTCATGACCACGCGCATCGGCGTGTCGAAGTGCAAGTGGCGGACGCATCCATCTTCGGCTATGGAGGGCTGCTCGCTCAGCCATTCCCAATCCACCGAACCTTCCCCGGCATCGGGATTCACCGTGAAGTAACCGATCTGGAATGCGGTGAGGTTCTGGAAGAAATGACTGCCCTGCGAAGGCGTCACACGAAAATCGCGGAATCCGGCCTCAACAATGACGCGCGCCCCGGAAATTTCGTCCCACTCCACCGGAATGCCGAGCCAGGGATCGTTCGATCCCCAGCGGCCCACGCCAATCAGCAGATAAGGCCGGTTCTCCGCGCTGAGCAAGCCGTTGAAATGAGCGACCGCTTTCGCCACTTCTTGGCTGCGGCTGCGCTCGAAGCGCTGCGAATCGACGACCACCACATCGTGCAGATTCTCGATGCGTCCGTTGCCCAGAACTTTGCTGCTTTGGCAGAGCAACTCGCTGCGCGTTCGACATTGTCGAGCGATAAGTCCTGGTGATCGCGGGAAAGAGTAAGCGGACGAATCTGCAGGAAGCCAAACTCCGCCGCTTCGCCCTGTCGCCGCGGCAGGCGAACCGCAAATTCAATCTCCACCGGAATGCCCAGAGCATCTTCTCCGGCTTTCACCAGCGTCTCGAGAATGGCTGCCAGCGGAAACAATCCATGTTTGAGCATCGGGCGCGAAGCTGACGATGCGCACTCCGGGACGGCTCAGGCCGTCGTACACCGCCTGGTTGTCGACCGAATAAGTGGAACCGACCGGCGGCAGCGTGCCGTCGGCCTCGGCTGCATCCAGATCCGAAGCGCATTTCGTGCAGATGTCCAGGGCGGCCTTGCGGAATGCCATCCAATGCGAGCGCCCAGAATTCGGTCTGCGAGTTCGCCAGCATGTCTTCGACCGAAGAAAATTGCAGCAGGTTGCTGCGGATAGCGCGGGACAAAAAGTTAGACATTTGCCGCCATCGACCACAGCCCGGCCCAGTCCCAAAGCCACCGCGGCGATTCCATCGGCGAACGTCATCGGCGGCACGGGATAGAAATTGTGCGAGCGCACCACGCCGGAAAAATCCGGATAGAAGCGCTGCCCGTGCGCGGTCCCACCAGTTGCTGCACAATCACCGCCATCTTTTCTTCTTCCAGACGGTACGGCGTGGCTCGCACATAAGCCTTGGCATGGCGGCTGAAAGTGGAGGCATAGACGCGCTTGATCGCCTCGCTCAACTCCGCGAGGCGCATGCCGGGATCGGCCGCCTGATTGCCCAGCATGAATGTTTCATACACTCCGGTGAAAGGCTGATATTGCGAATCTTCGAGCAGGCTGGAAGAGCGCACGGCGAGCGGATAATGCACCTCCGCGAGAAACACCTTCAGATCTTGCTTGCAACTGCTGCGGAGAGTGGAGCGGCACAGAAATCTCCGCTGAATCTCGCCGTCGTCCTCGCATTGCAGGGCGAAATCGAGCAGGTTGTTCTCTGCCATGAATTGATCGAACGCATCCGTCGCCAGGACCAGAGCGCGGGCGGCACCGCGATGCGAACGCCGGGAAAACGGCGGGTGATGCGGTTCTTGCGCAGGAGATGGCGGACAAACGCGAGGCCGCGCGCCTTGCCTCCCAGCGATCCGGCGCCGATCCGCAGAAAGCTCGATTCCGAAGGCTTGAAAGTGTCGGCGTTGAAATCGCCGATCAGCATCTCGCTCTGCTCGCGGCGGTAGTCGTTGATCGATTCGATCAGATCGCGCCGCAAGTGTTCGGGACCGGTGAAGTCCGAAACCTTGCGCGGCCGCAGCTTGGCCGCCAGAGCAAACTCGGTGCGCGCCATCAGCCAGTGCGAAAAGTGATTGCGCTGCGCGTGATAGGTAAGGCTTTCGGCGGGAACTGTCTGCAACTGCTCTTCCAGTTCGATTCAAATCCTTGGCGCGGCCGACTTCACTCAGGTCCGGCAGGCGGAACACGAAATCGCCAAAGCCGAAATTGCTCGGTGAGAATTCGCCGCAGGTCTTTCAGCAGTGTCGGAGAACGTTTCCGCAGAAACGAATATCCCGCGGCGTAGGCGCGCGGACGAAATTCCGTCCGGCTGGTCTGCAGAACCACCGGCACATCCGGCACCAGCGCTTCACCAGGCGCGCCAGCTCAAAGCCGGCTTCCGGGCTGAGCTTGCCCATCCCACGGAAACTCGACGTCGGAGACCAGGCCGAATAAGTAATCGCGATACTGCTGCACCAGCTGCGCCGCGTCTTCAAAATTGGAGCTCAGCAGAATCTTCGGGCCGCGCCTGCATGCGCACCAGCTTGTGCGCGACATTGATGCCTTCCTGAATGACGCGCCGCGATTGCTTGATCAGCTCGGTATAAATCACCGGCAGAAACGACGAGTAGTAACGGATGTTATCTTCGACGACCAGCAGCACCGGCACGCCCATGGCGCGCGTGTCGTGCAGCACGTTGCGCTTGTCCTCAATGTACTTGACGATGGCGATCAAGATGCGCGCATTGCCCTGCCAGAGGAAAATGCGCTCGATATCGGTGACTGGATTGCGCGCTGACGAAATTCTTGATCTCGCGATAGTCGTAGGCCAGCACGACCACGGGAACGTCGAGCCCGGCACGTTTCACTTCGCTTGCCAACTGCGCGGCGGTCATATCGCCGACCGCGAGATTGGTGACGATCAGGTTGAACCGCGGCTGGAACGCGCCAGTTCCAGCGCTTCGGCGCAGCTGGAAACATGCGTGATGCCGGGAATCTGCTGCAGGTTCAGTTCGAGCGATTCGTCGATCAGCAGTTCATTGAGCCGTCCGTCTTCGCGCAGGATGAACGAATCGTAGAGGCTGGAGACCAGAAGAATGTTCTGTACCTTGAAGGGCATCAGATTGTCGAAGCCTTCAAGGCGCGCTTCGGCGTCGAGAATGGGCTCGGCTATAGTGGGAAGGGACATGGACGGGTTTCTAAACAATTTCCTTTTGAATTCGTCTTGGAAGGGACCCAGCATCTCTCGCGAATCCCTCACCCTGTCATTCTGCGCCAAGCAAAGTAGCCCAGCATTTTGCAACTGCAGCAGAGCCCGTCCATTGCGGAGACCAATGGGCTATTTAAATCGAAAGCCGAAAGATGGAAAGTCAAAATCCCCACCCTCGTCCCCGCAAAAAACGCAGGGACAAGGGTGGGGCACCCGTCTATCCTCTTCGAGCTTTCCTACACAAGCCCCTGATCCAGCATCGCATCGGCTACTTTCAGGAAGCCGGCAATGTTGGCGCCGTTCACCAGATTGCCGGGCGTGCCGTATTTCTCGGCCGTTTCGTAGCAGTTGCGGTGAATGGCGATCATGATCTTGTGCAGCCTGTCATCCACTTCCTCGCGCGTCCAGGAAATGCGCGCGCTGTTCTGCGACATTTCGAGTCCGGACGTAGCCACGCCGCCGGCATTCGCGGCCTTCGCTGGACCGTAAAGAATCTTGGCTTCCAGGAACAGCTTGGTTGCGTCGAGCGTGCTTGGCATGTTGGCGCCTTCGGCGACCAGCTTGATGCCATTCTTGATAAGGTTCGCCGCATCTCTTGCGGTGATTTCATTCTGCGTGGCGCTCGGGAAAGCGCAATCCGCTTTGATGTTCCACAGCGGGCTGTGCTCCAGCTTGACGTCGGTGGGCATGAAGATCGCTTTCTTGTAGTGATCGGCATAATCGCGGATGCGCCCGCGCTTCACATTCTTCAGTTCGAGAACGTAAGCCAGCTTCTCGCGATCGATGCCGTCCGGATCGTAGATCACGCCGTTCGAATCGGAAACGGTCACCGGCTTCGCGCCGAAGTCGAGCAGTTTCTCGATGGTGTATTGCGAAACGTTGCCGCTGCCGGAGACCAGGCAGAGCTTGCCTTCGAGTGAGTCCTTCCGGCTCTTCAGCATTTCGCTCGGCAAAATACACGCAGCCGTAGCCTGTCGCCTCCGGACGAATCAACGATCCGCCCCAGTCCAGCCCTTTGCCGGTGAGCACGCCGGTGAACTCGTTGCGCAGCCGTTTGTACTGGCCGAACAGATAGCCGATTTCGCGTCCGCCCACGCCGATGTCGCCGGCCGGGACGTCGGTGTTCGGTCCGATGTGGCGCGCCAGTTCGGTCATGAAGCTCTGGCAGAAGCGCATCACTTCGTTATCACTCTTGCCCTTGGGATCGAAATCTGATCCGCCCTTGCCGCCGCCCATGGGCAGCGTGGTGAGCGAGTTCTTGAATACCTGCTCGAACGCCAGGAATTTCAGAATGCCAAGATTTACCGAGGGATGGAAGCGCAGTCCGCCTTTGTAAGGTCCGATGGCGCTGTTCATCTCGATGCGGAAGCCGCGGTTCACTTGAACGCTCGCCCTGATCGTCGATCCACGGCACGCGGAACATCAGCACGCGCTCCGGCTCGACGATCCTGTCGAGAATGCGATTCGGACTGATACTCCGGATGCTTCGCCAGAACTAACCGAAGAGAATCGAAAACCTCGCGGCACCGCCTGATGGAACTCAGGCTCGGCTGGATTCTTCGCCTTCACGCTGATCATCACATCTTCAATGTAATCGCCGGGAGCCTTGATTCCAGGCGATGTCAGGATGCCAGAAGTCATAGTCCTACCTCCGTAGGTATGTTTGTAATGCTGCGTCGGAAAATGCGCCCTAATCGCAGCCCTCGAAAAGGATACGCCTCCCGCGCCTCCAAGCAACCAATTTTGAGCGTGGAGAAACCCGGCTGCTAACCTTGGGTCGCCAACCTCGATCGGTCCATTACGGGGCGGCGATATCTCCATTCTCGCGACGCCAACCCCATGGACGGGAAGCCTCGGCACGCTCGTAGACCGTTATCGCCTGCGGAGTCTAATTATGAATGCGATTGAAGAAAGCGGGAGTCAGGCGGCCGAACGGGCTCGTCTTTTTATGCTCTGGAGAACGGTCGCTGGTATCTGCAGCACGCGGATCTTTGAGTCTTTCTGGGTTGTGACGCGAACCGCGATTCCGTCTGCGTCGGGAAATGGGTCTGAAACCACATCGAAATCCTCGCCGTAAAGACGAATTCGCTTGGAGACTGAATATCCAAGGTGTTTGACGCGAGCGCAGATTTCCGAAACCAAGGGCGATTCAATATTGCGGCTGGCCATGTACAGGCAGTATAGCCCTCCGGCGGGGTGCGTGCCGTGGCAATCCAGCCGCTCAAAAAACTCAGTCTCTAATAGTTTGCGGTGGTATTCTCGCGTGGAATAGCTTTCAGACTTCTTCGCTTCAGCGAAAGGACGACGGCCACCGTGGAGCACAACGAAAAGGCAGGCTACAACCGCTTCCTCTTGTTGGTGGCAGGGCTCGGCGGCCTGTTGTACGGCGTGGATGTAGGCATCATTGCGGGCGCCTATCCCTATCTGGAAGCCACTTCCAAATTGAATGCGGGCCAGCTTTCAAGCGTGGTCGCGGCTGTGCTTCTCGGCAGCGTCATCTCTACTCTGTTCGCGGGCGTGCTGGCGGACTGGATGGGGCGCAAGCTCCTGATGACTCTCAGCGGAGTGCTGTTTGTCCTGAGCATCCCGGTGATTGCGCTAGCGCACGGCTATGAACCCTTGATTCTTGGCCGGCTTTTACAGGGCATCAGCGCTGGCTTGATCGGAGTAGTAGTTCCGCTCTATCTGGCGGAGTGCCTCGCAGCCTCGAATCGCGGCAAGGGCACGGGCATCTTCCAGTGGCTGCTGACGCTCGGCATCGTGACGGCTGCCCTGGTCGGAATGTTTTTCAGCATTCGCGTTGAAGAAGTTGCGAAACTCGGCGACGCCGCCCGGCTCTTTGCCTTCAAAGACACTGCCTGGCGCAGCATCTTCTGGGTTTCATTGCCACCGGGCATCTTGTTTGTGATGGGCAGTCTGATGGTCGCGGAGTCTCCACGCTGGCTGTTTCGCCGCGGCAGGCGCGATGCCGCTTACACCGCGCTGCTTCGTTCTCGCGCTACCGCGCAAGCGGATCTCGAACTTGCGGAAATGGAACAGGCTGCAGCCGCAGAGAAAGCCCCGACCTCAACAGGAACGAAGGTGAAGGAGTCGCTCCTGCGCCGGAAGTATGTAATCCCGTTCGTGCTGGCCTGTGTGATTCTCGCATGCAATCAGGCAACGGGGATTAACTCCATCATCGGCTATAACACCAACATCCTCTTGCAGAGTGGTCTCTCCGACGTTCAAGCTCATTGGGGTTACGTTCTCTTCACCATCATCAATTTCCTCGTGACTATTGGCGGCGTCATGCTGGTGGACCGCAAGGGACGCAAGTTTCTGTTATCCGTGGGGACGGCTGGGATCATTGTGTCGCTGGTTTGCACCGGCCTGCTCTTCCGCCAGACGGAGCGTTTACGCGTGGATTCCAGAGGCCCGTTTCAGTCGATGGTTCATGCGGACCAGAAGATCACACTTACCTATGACCAGAAGCTAGCCGAGACGCTGCTGAGTTCCGGCGGAGACGCCGCCCGCCAGATCGGCAACCGCCCTACCTCTTTAGTCGTCATCTATTCCTACGGAGATTTCCACGCGGCAACCAAGGCCGCGCGCTCCGACGACACCGCCGCCGCTCCCATTGAAATCACGCGCGAAAGCTGCGTGCCCGCTAACAAGGTAGTCGCGTTCTTTTCCAATCCCTTCGGAGATCTCGATGCCGCGCGCGTGGCTCCGCTGACCATCGATGATGCGCTCATCACTCCCTTGCCCAGCCCGAGCAGCGGATGGAGAGTCGCCATCACTCTCTTCGTGTTCATGGCGTTCTATGCGGTCGGCCCGGGAGTGTGCGTGTGGCTAGCGCTTTCTGAGTTGATGCCAACCCGCATTCGATCCAACGGCATGAGCATCGCCCTGCTGCTGAATCAGGCAGTTTCCACCGGCATCGCCGCCGTATTCCTGCCCACGGTCGGCAAGTACGGTTACGCGGCTATGTTTTTTGGTTTTGCCGGCTGCACCGTGATCTACTTCATCACAGCCGCGGTCTTCTTGCCGGAAACAAAAGGGAAAACGCTGGAGGAGATCGAAGCGCACTTTGAGGGCGCGGGGAAAAAGCCCGGCCTCGCTACTGCCTGAACTGTTGGATACGCACGTCGATTACTGAAGGTAAACTGCCGTCGTCACCGAACTCTTCTGCGTCCCACACTTGACCATGCCGACCGCCTTAGCGGCGCCCTTGTGACCCTTGGGAAATTTTCTGGGGAAATTCACCAGCCAGATGCTGCCGGGTGTCAGATTGGCAGCCATGCTGTCGTGATCCAGCACTTTTGTCCCTTGCATCAGGGCAAAGCTCACAGTGCAGGTGTCGGTGACGCTGATATCGGTGAACATATACGCATAAGTAAGTTGCTTATCGCTGGTTGGGATCGACCCAGGCGGAATTGACAGGCCAATGCTCTCGCCCAGCGGGGGATTTGGAGCGCAGCCAAAGCACGGCAGCCCCGTCTGCGTTCCCGATACCGCGACAAAGCTCGAAATCAGCGGTGGAGCGCCTGCATCCGCATCGCCCTCTACCCACCCGATCGTTTGCGCGGTCGCGCTATTCGACGAGGGCGTGCTGGCATCGACGGCAGCCCAGGAGGCAGTGACGACTTTATCGTCCGTGGATTGAGCGAATGCTGCGCTGGCAAATGCCAATGCGAAGCCAGCGGCAACTATAAGCAAAGTTGTCTTCATAGGTTTGAAGCCTGACTGGCACACCACTATACATGATCTCGTGACATGATCTCGTGCGCTACTTCTTGTTCCATCCCTAACTGATTGAAAAGATGGAGCGGGGAGGCCGGATAGGACCGGTGACATCTCGGCTCCAGCCTGAGCTGTCGCTAGGCTAATTTGGTTGCGCTATACTCCGTGATCATGAAAACGTTGGGATGGATTGCCGCTCTTCTCGTACTTACGAACTGCCACGCGCTCGCACAAGATCTGACCCCAGTTACTCTGGGCAAGGCACTTACAGCTTTGGAACGTGCTCAGAGCATTCATGAGGAAGCAGAACATTTCTGCACGATTCAGAATAGACAAGAAATCAACTGGGACCAGTTCGAAGAGAGGGCGCGGAAACTAGCAAACGCACAGCCCGGACCCAAAGCTTCGGATATGTTTGAAGTCTTAGCGGGTCTGCGGGCAGCGCAGCAGGCGCTTTTCAGAGATTACTTGGGTTGTGCTGCTACGCCGGACAATGACAGGATGACCTTGACCCAAGACGCAATGGAATTTGTCAGCGATTCAGCCGAGGAAGTAGAAAAGAGTATTCAGGGCCGGGTACGAGAACTAGAATCGAGCGCGGCGAGAGTGAACGCGGCCTCCAGGCGGATGCGAGATGCCGTGAAAGGAATTGCAGGGGATGTGGACAAACTCTACAAAAGGCAGCCCCAGGTGTATGTGCCGGAGTTCCCCGCTGATCTGACGGCACTCCGAACCGCTTACGATGAATTGGTGGTCGCAACCGGACATGAGGAATAGTTCAAAAAGGCGCCATGATTCTCGTGGAAGAAACATGGGTGACACAATTTTTCGGGGTTTCCGCTAAGTTACTGAAAAGATGGAGCGGGAGACCGGGATCGAACCGGCGACATCCAGCTTGGGAAGCTGGCGTTCTACCGCTGAACTACTCCCGCTCACTGACAGGGCTAAGCCTGGTCTGAATCGCGTTACGCGAAAACCAACCAAAGTCTAGCACTCGACGCCGCTGGAAACAATCCTTGTGCTGAGCGTAGCAGCGGGATAATAGTTGCGCTCCGCACTCCGCCCCAGTTTGCGCTGAAGCGGAGCACGGAGCACGATCGCAAACTAGCCTTGCGTGGGATGTAACACTCGGAACGTGTTGCCGCCGTTCGACCAGACCAGCACTAACGCATCCTCGCCTTTCGGGATGTCGGACAGCGCCTTGGCTACATCGGCCGCCGACGGTTGGGAATGCCGGTTCACTTCGACAATCACATCGCCTGCCTGCAAGCCCGCGTTGTCAGCCGGACTGCCGGGTTGCACTTCTTGTACGACCGCGCCACGAACGTCGCTCGGGACCTGGATCTGGTCGCGTGTGTCCTGGTTTAGATCACCGAGGCTCAGTCCCCACCGTCCTTTTCCATGTTCACCGGCTACAGCCGCGCTGTCTTTGTCAGCACCGACCGCTGCCAGCGTTACGGGAACGTTCATAGTTTTGCCGTCGCGCACCACCTCAAGCTGAATGGTTGCACCGGGCTGCTTCTGCCCGACTTCCATCTGCAGTTGTCCGGCATCGGTCACCGGTTCCCCGTTCAGCTTCGAGATGACATCGCCAATCTTGAGTCCGGCTTTCCCGCCCGGAGAGCTAGGCTCGACTTCCGTCACAATGGCTCCGGTGGCGTTGCTCATCTGGAAGAACCTGGCATTGTCCGGAGTTACATCGGAGATGCCGACTCCGATTCGTCCGTGACTTACCTTGCCATCGCGGATCAAGGTCTCAACCGTGGGCTCGACGATCTGCGTTGGAATGGCGAAGCCCATTCCAGAGAACGAACCGTTGGAAGAAATCAGGAAGGTGTTGATCCCGATCAGTTCGCCGTGCGCATTCACCAGCGCACCGCCCGAGTTTCCGGGATTGATGGCGGCGTCCGTCTGAATGAACTCGCCAGGCTTGTGGCGATCGCTCGCGTCAGGATTCGGACGGTTGAGCGCGCTGATAATGCCGCGAGTCACGGTGAATCGGAATCCATACGGATTGCCGAATGCCAGCACGGTCTGTCCCGGATGCAGATCGGCCGACTTGCCCCAGGGCACGCTCGGCAGGTTCGTCCCGGTCACCTTAATCACCGCCAGGTCGGTGAGCGGATCGGCGCCGATCAGCTTCGCCGGCAACACTTCGCGGTTGCTCATGGTGACGTGGATGTCGGTGGCCCCGTCAATCACGTGATTGTTAGTGACGATGTAGCCATCTGGAGAGATGATCACACCGCTGCCCAAACCATGCTCTACCCTCTGCTGCGACCTGGGTTGATTGAATTGGCGTCCAAACGGGTTGCCCCCAAAAGGCGCAAAGAATTTTTGGATGTCTTGCGAATCGTCGCTGGCTTCCTGCGCTTTCTCCTTCGACGTCACGGTTACGTTGACGACCGCGGGGATAACCCGGGCAGCCAGCGTCTCCATGGCGCGGTCGAGCGAGAGCAGCGCGGCGACACTGTTGTCGTCGAGCGGCGCAGCGGCAGGAGCCGCGGTTGCCGCCCTCGCCGATTTAGCGAATGTCAACTCGTGAGTCGCCAGTAAGGCGACCATTCCTACAGCGACCACGGCCACCAGCAGGCGCCGGGTCAGTTTCGTCTTCCAGTTCATTTCCCTTCTCCTTTGTAACTAATTGTTTAGTTGTAACTGCTAAAAAAATTAGCCCTACGTCTTCCTCGCGGCCGGAGCTTTTGCCGCTTCATCCTGCTCGAGGTTCACCCAGGTGACGCGCCACATCGAGACGCTCCACACCCACGAATTCGGGCCTACACGTTCGGTGGTCCGGACCACCAACAACGTCTCTGCAGGCACAGCCGCGGTTGGCTCCCACGTTCACGACGTCGAGCGGGTAACTATCAGTGCCGGTCGCGTGTGCCGCGATCATCGGCGGCAAAGCAGAGCCGCTCACAGGATGCTGAATAACCTGATGCTGATTAACATGTCGACTCGCATGGGCCGAGTGTGCTCGTGTTGTTTTCTGGACCGACGGTGGCGCGGCTATCTGCAACGCGGCAGGAATCACCGCAGCCGCAGGAAATTGCGAGTGAGCAAGCGTCGCAGCGTCAACATCACCAGCAACAATCTCCGGCGCGTGCCGATCGAATGCCACTAACTCGGGAACACGCGGCACGATCATTAGGCACGCCAAAGAAAATGCACCCACAATCGCGAGCGCCGGCTTCAGACATTCCTGGCATGCGGGCGCCGCGCATCGAGAATCTGTGCCAGGCGCAGAGAAGCCTCGCGGGCGCGGTGCACGGCAGCTTGCGCCATCGTCCAACCGCGGCGCGCGAAACTCTTCTCTAAAAGGGAGACCAGGCATTTCGCATAACCGCGGGGATTGCCGGTGCCAGCCACTACCTCATCGTCACAGGCCATTTCGCGCTCCAGCGCGAGCCGGCCATCAATCCACCACACCGCAGGATGAAAGAGGAATATCGCCCGCACCACCTTCTGCAAGAGATTGGTCCAGTCGTCCCAGCGCCGCAGGTGTGCGAATTCGTGGAGCAGAATGATATTCAATTCCTCGGGCGGAAGTTCTCTAGAGCCCAGCCTGGAATGACAATCATTGGTTTGAAAAAGCCGATGGCAGAGGGCACACTTATTTCTTCGGACGCAGCCAGAGTTACGTGCCTTGAGTGACGCAAATTCGGCGACGGTCTTCTGTATCGCAAAGTCGAGCGCTGCTGGGTCGATCGCAACGCAACTTCTGCGAAGCCCGCGCAGCCGCCAAAGTCCAATGGCTAAGCGCAGCAATGCTACACAGGCCGCCACTATCCAAGCCAGGAACAACAGATTTCCCCAGGCATCAGGCATCGTGATCAGAGCCCGCACGCCACCGACCGCGGAGAGTATGGCCCGCCAAAATGCCGCCGATCAAAGGCAATCCGGCCACAGGAAGTGCAGCCACGCCAGCAAGGCTACAAACCATAGCGCAAAGCGCGTTCCCGAGTTCTGCCGCGGCAAAAGGCGCAACATCATCCAGACAAACAGTGCGATCAACAACCCTTCGGGAAGCGAATTGAGAATGCGGCCAACCGCGATCTGGGCGATCGTTGGAAATTCAGGAGAGATCATTTCGCGCCACTCCGTTCCAGCATCTCTCGCAGGCGAAGCAGTTCCTCCGCCTCCATGCCCCGATCCTCGAGGATGTTCAAAACGAGTTGCTCGTGGGAGTCCTTAAAGAAACGGCTTACCAGGTGGCCGATCTCCGACCGCTTCGCCTCTTCCTGCCCGATGCGCGGGGCGTACACGTGCGCACGGCCATCTTTGGAGTGCTTGACGTAACCTTTTCGCTCGAGGACACGGATCGTGGTCAAAACGGAGTTGTAGGCCAAAGGGGTTTTCTCGGACAGGAAATCCATGATCAACTGGACCGTGCCGGAGCCCTTCAGCCATAGGACGTCCATGATCCGCAGTTCGGCCTCAGTGAGGGTCCGGGATTGTCTTCGCGGCACCTGCGCTCTCCTTGAATGCTTAGACGACCGGAATCAGAAAAGGTAACTAATTCTTTAGTTGCGAGGCAGAGTTGTCGGGTTGTATCGAGTGTTGCTTCGAACTAAGAGGCTATTTCATTTAGACTGCCTGAAGAGAACACAATGCCTTCAGAATCTTCAAGAAAGCACGCGGGCCCAGGCCCCTCCGGCGATCAGCCCGCCGTTCCCGAGCCTTCTTTCTCCGAGCGGGCGCGTACTCTGGTGTACCTGGGCCGCATTGGCAGCCTTTCCACTCTCTCGCGCAAACAGCCCGGGTTTCCCTTTCGGCTCGGTGATGCCTTACGGGCTAGACGCGAGCGGGCGTCCCATTTTCCTGATCAGCACCATGGCGATGCATACGCAGAATCTGCAAGCGCGATCCCCGCGCCAGCCTGCTTGTCACCCAACCTGACTCGAGATGGCGATCCGTTGGGCGCATCGCGGGTGACACTCGTTGGAAATGTCGCTGACCATCCCGAAGCCGAAATCGCCGGAGCCGCAGGCTTTATCTGGAGCGTTATGCCAACAGCAAGTACTGGGTAGACTTTGAAGACTTCTCCTTTTACCGCATGGATGTGCTCGATGTTTATTACGTCGGAGGCTTTGGAGTCATGGGCTGGGTGAAGCGGCACCGGACTACGACCTGGCGCAGCCCGATCCGCTGGCCGACGTCGCGGCAGGAATTATCGAGCACATGAATGCCGACCACAAAGATGCGCTCGTGCTGCTGGCCGCAAGCATGCGCCGGCATCGAGTCGCAGGAGGCGGCGATGACTTCCGTGGACCGCCTTGGCTTTCATGTACGGCTGAAAACCCAAGACGGCGTGCATGGAGCGCGTATTGCTTTCCGCGGGAAGTGAGGAATGCGAACGAAACCAGAAAGGTTCTGGTGGAGATGGTGCAGCAGGCGCGGCAGCGAAGTGGGCAGGAACAATTTTGATCAGTCCGATAGCGCGGCTTTAGCGCGAGGAATTGCTCCTGCGTCGTCAGGAAGCCAGGTTCACCGAAAGAACGCCGTTCCGAATGACATTCCGCCAACGCAAAAATGCCCGGATCCTTTCGGATCGCGGGCACTTCGTTGTCACTCAGAAAGCGGTCCTTAGACAGCCTGAACGTTCTCCGCCTGCCAGCCCTTGGGGCCCTTGGTCACGTCGAACTGCACGGTTTGGCCTTCTTGCAGGCTGCGGAAGCCGCCCGCCTGAATCGCGGAGAAATGCACGAAAACGTCTTCGCCATTCTGACGGCTGATAAAGCCATAGCCCTTGGCGTCGTTAAACCACTTCACTGTTCCTTGTTCTGCCATTTGGTAGTCCTATTCTTGTTTCTTTAGATTGTGCTGAGAAGATTCGCTGCTAGTGAGGGGGTGACGCTGGTTGGCGATACCGACCTTCAATTGCTTGTGAATCAAACTTAGCTGTGCCTTATTATACACGCCGAACCGAAAAACAAGCAAAAATCTTGCACAAGGCCTGTTGCACCCCATTGGAACTTCCTAGAACTAGAGGAGGAGGGCGGGTTCACTCCGAGTACCCGTCGGAGTTGCCGTCGTCTTCATCCCCTTCTTCGTCCCCTTCGTCTTCTTCCTCGTCATCGTCCGACTCTTCCCGGACTCGGGCGTCTCCAAGTCGCGAACTCTCCGGAGCCTCGGGATCGAGCAATTCTGGACGTATTCTTTTCATCTTTATTACGATCATGCTACACCTCGCGCTCTTAACCTGCCGTAGCAACAACCGGGGCGCAGCAGGATTTTAGCCACGGAACCGGAAACTTGCAGGGTGAGGGGCGCGCCGGGAATTCGTAGGAACGAACATGTGTGATCCGGCGCGCCACCGATAGCCGCAGCAAGTCAACCGCGACCCTTTGAGCCTATGCAGCGAGGGTAAACGGTTTCCTATTCCGACGTCTGCTCAAATTTGAACACTTTCACAAAATTGTGGCTCCGCATTCCCATTTTGGAAATGAGCGCCGATTTCTTGTCGCTGCTCTTACATTTTTTATTGGACTCCAGACTATTCCGTGATTAGCTTGAACCACCCATCGACCCTGTACCGACATGTGGAAACGCGACGCGCGTTTCGCCTGTGCGAGAAATGCCTGGAGGTTCATGGGGAATTTCTATACCGACGTAATCTCTCAGGATGTGCGCTTTGACTCGATCACGCGGGTCGGCGACGCTTCCCTGCTCGAACCTGCGACCCGCCAACTGGTGGAGGGCATACTCTCCACCTCCGCTCATATGGGAATTGAACTCATGATCTACGAAACCTATCGCAGCCAGGACCGCCAGCAGGAACTTTTCAATCAGGGCGCCACCAGACTTCGAACCGTGGGCGTGCATCATTACGGGTTGGCCTGTGACATCGTCCGCGTCGTGGGCGGAGAGCCTTGCTGGAAAGGTGATTTCTCATTCCTGGGGCAACTCGCTCACAGCAGCGGTCTAATCTGGGGCGGTGACTGGGGCGCCCCCAACCTCAAGCATAGCTTTGTCGATAGCGTGCATGTGCAGCGTTGTACTGTTGCGAGGCAAGGCGATCTCTTCTCCGGCAGCTGGTATCCCGACGAAACTTATAACCCATATGACGATGCACAACACCTCTTCGTCGCTGCCAAAGCCCCTGCAGTCAAGCGGCCAGCCAAGGTTGGAGTGCCGATTCGGAGGCCACGCATAAGCGGCAAACGTACCTGAGTCAGCGTTACTTTGCCAGCTTCGCTTGACTTATAGAAGCTTTATAGCACCCGAGGAAATTACAACCAAGGTCCTGTCGTGTTAGCCTAGCTTGGAAAGAGGGGGTAAATAATCGATGATGAACAAAGTGGTTGCTTCCCTTCGTAAAGAGTACTCGCGTCTTGAGAAAGAGATGGGGCAAGTAGGAAAGGCGCTCGACGCTCTGGGCCATGCCAGCGGGAAGAAGCTCAAGAAGACAGGCCGTACCTTGAGCAAAGAGGCTCGCCGGCGAATCGCCGAAGCGCAAAAACTGCGCTGGGCAAAAGTAAGAAAAGCAGCCGCCAAGCTGATTAAGTAATCAGTAGAGGAATTTTTCGTAAACATCTCAGGGCCTCGCTCGTGACTTCCCCATAGATCTTGCGCGTGAGGCCCAAGCTTTGTGCTAACCGCCGGCCGCGAGTTCCTTCGCAAAGGCCTCGGTTACTGCCTGTTGCACTTCGCCTACCGCGGTCGAAACTGCTTCGCGCACGTCGCTGGCTGATGCCGCCGCTTCGGGCTTATTCAAGCGCACTCGAAACTCGATGCGTCCGCACTTCGACATACTCTCGTAGAAGCAGCGGTAGGCATTCAGTTGCTCCTTCAGATCGACCTCCAGTTCGGTGTTGCACACGGCGCACTTGGGCGAAATCAACTTTTCCTGATAGTCCGCGGTTTCAAAATCAAATATTGTCCCGTGCCCGCACTTGCCGCAGGCCAGGCTGATTACATGAAGTTCTTTGACGTTGAAAACCAATTCCTGTTCGCTCATTTAGACAACACTCCTTTCGGAGCTATCGGCTACTGCAAGCTCAGGGAGAGTTACTAAAGGCCAAAGAAGTCCTGTATGGTTTCGGCCTCAGCCTTGATAGAAGCAGATGGTTGGCATAGAATCGCTGCCGCTTCAAATCAGTCTAAGAATTTGCTTCTCAAACCGGAGGAACATGAAAACAAAACCGATTCTACTCACCCTGGCACTTTGTTTTGTAGCTGCATTGGTCTTCGCCAGCCCAAATATGGGCACCTGGAAACTGAACGAAGCCAAATCGAAGATTCCCGCAGGCGCTCCAAAGAACACCACGGTCGTGTATGCGGCCGCGGGTGACAGCGTGAAAGTTACTGTGGATGGCGTCGACGGCGACGGTAAGGCCACACACAACGAGTGGACGGGAAAGTTCGACGGCAAAGACTATCCCCTCGTCGGCGATGCGATGGCAGACACGCGGTCCTACAAGAAGATTGACGACCGCACCATGGAGTTAACCAATAAAAAAGGCGGCAAGGTTACCGCGACCGGAAAGATCGTTATTTCGGCCGACGGTAAGAGCCGCACCGTCACGGTAAGTGCAACCGATCCGATGGGCATGAAGGTCACTTACACCGCGGCGTACGACAAGCAGTAGCGCACGAGATCAGGGACTTTTCGGGAGGCGGCGTCTGGAACCGCGCCGTCTGGATCATAGACCAGCGATCGACGATAAGCGATCGACGATAAGCGATCGCAAACCGGGGCCGCCTCCTAAGTCCAACGGAACCACTTCAGCGCCAGCAGGAACGAGATGCTACCCCAGGCGGCCATCACCAGAAACCGCGGCCATTGACTGATTAACGGCGTACCTTCCAGAATGCTTGCCCGCAGCGCATCGTTGAGAGCGGTCAGAGGCAGCGCCTTGATGAGCGGCTGAATCACTGCGGGAAAGCGCTCGTAAGAAAAGAAGACTCCGGAAAAAATCCACATCGGCATCATTACCAAATTCATGAGGCCGCTTACACTCTCGATTTTCTGTGCCCGGCTCGCGGTCAGCAACCCCAGCCCGCCAAAAGTCATGGCTCCCGCCGCGCCCAGCAGCAAAATTGTCAATACCGATCCCAGCACTTTCATGTGGAACACGACAACCCCAAGCGTGAGCAGCAGACCAATTTCAATGATCATCAGAATCAGGCGGCTCGAAAGCAGCGCCAGCAGAAAATCTCCGCGCCGCATCGGAGTGCCCACAAAACGCTTCAGCAGTTTGCGTTGCCGCATATCGACCAGCGCAAACCCAATCCCCCACATCCCGGAGTTCATCAGGTTCATCCCCAGCAGTCCGGGAATCAGAAAGTCGATGTAGCGCGAGCCTGGGTCCGATGAAGTCACCACCGAGGTCGTGATTACATCCTTGCGGCCGGCGGCCGTCTGTAACGCATCGTTTACTTCGGAGCGGGCCAGTACACTCTCGGGCCGCGCCGGATCGTAGCGATAGCGATAGCGAAGTCCTCCGGCCAGATCCGCTTCGAGGTCCGGTTCGATCACAAGATCGTATTTCCCCAGCCGGAATCCCTTCCGCGCCGATTCGCCGTCTTCTATATTGATTTTGAATACTGCATGCTGCGGGGAACGTTGCAACCAACCTTTGGCTTCCTGCGCCCCAGCTCCCGCCACAATCGCAACCGAGGACGCATCCGCCGGTTTGTTGCGGAAGGCAATCCCCAGCCCTGTGGCCAGCAACAACGGAAATACGAATACCCAGAACACAACCTCAGGCTCGCGCTTCAATTCCAGCATGCGCGCCATCAGCAGATGAAGGTATCCGGACCAGCGTCCATTCCGCTTGGGCGGCAGTTTCCTCCGAGGGATTTTCCCTTCAACCGGTGTTTGCTCTGCAACGTTCATAGCTGATTTGCTTACCGCGCCTCGGGCTTCCACTTATTTAGGAAATCGAGCAACGCTTCGGGCGTGAGCGAGCGCGCATCCTCGAATTCGCCCTTTTTCTGGCTGACCACCACTCTGCCGTCAGCGTCGACCACCGCCAAAGTCGGAATGCCTTTATCCAGCGTCACATCAAACTGTTTCACCACATCGGCGTTCTTTTTTTCGTCGTCGCCAAGATCGACGTGTACCACTTCGTATCCCGCCATCGCCGAAGCGAAATCGGGCCGATGAAAGGCCAGATCGAGCACGTGGCAGTCAAAGCACCAGTTGGCGCCAAAAACCAGCAGCACGCGCTTGTGCCCGGCCGTGGCTTTCTCCTCGGCTTCTTTGATCTCCGCATGCGCATCCGCATCCGGGGGATAATGTTCTTCTTCATGTCCGACGGCTGTGCCAGGTGAGGGGCATCGGTCCGCTCGGCGGCCACCTGCCGCCACTGCTCTCCCTGCTTTTTCCAGCCCTGCGCGTCGGTTACATTCACGGTCTGGCCATTCGATGTCAGTACTTCGGCCTTGAAAATGACGCTCTCGCCGCCCGGCTTCTCTTTCAGTCGGACGATTTCCAGCTTCATGCCCCGCGCTTTCAAGCCCAGCCAGAAACTAACGTCGGCGTCAGCTCCGAGGGTCATGCCGCCAGTTTGCTATCTGAGCCGCCGGATCAGAGCTGTAAAACGTTTTCAAGGCAGCGGTATCGCCGGCGATGACCGCACTTCTCCATTGATCGAGCGGAGGAAAACCTGTCGAAGAGTCAGCCGCCGAAGCCTGCGCGAAACCATACCGCCCGCCACCTATCGCCGCTGCAGTTACAACCAGAACAACCAGGTGTCGAAAATATCCAGTCATAGTTTTCCCCGTCCTTTCACTCCGTATCACTCTTCCCGCAAATGCCGCCCCGTCAGCCGCACAAACACATCTTCCAGACTGGCCTGACGCGTGGTGAGATGCTGCAATACGCTTCCCTGCTTTCCAATCGCATCCAGCAGAGCTGGAATGGTCAGATGAGGCTCCTTCACGCGTGAGTGCCACCATGCCGTCATCCTCGCGAACCGATTCCACGCTGGGCAGAGCGCGCCAGGCCTCCAGCGCCGCGCCGTCAGAATTCCCGTTCGCTTTCGCACCCACGGCAAACTCCACCACATGATGCCCGCCCAGGCGCTCGATCAAATCGGGAGGCGACCCTTCCGCAATGATCTCCCCGTGATCCACAATGGCCAGCCGGTCGCACAAGCGCTCCGCCTCATCCATGTAATGCGTGGTCAGCAGCACCGTGCCGCCGTCGCGTTGAAACTCGCGAATAATGTCCCACAACTGCCGCCGGCTCTGCGGATCGAGTCCCGTGGTCGGCTCATCCAGAAAATAGAATTTTCGGATTGCACACCAGCGCCGTCGCCACCGCCAGTCTCTGCCTCTGGCCACCGGAAAGTTTTCCCACCCACGCGTCGGCCTTCTCTGTAAGCTGCAATTGCTCCAGCACTTCATCGGACGAACGCGGTTCGCGATAAAAGCTGGCAAATAGTTCGACCGTCTCGCGCACAGAAAGTTTCTCTGAAAGCCGCGTTTCCTGCAGCGAAATGCCCAGCCACTCCCGCATTTCGCGCGCGTTCTCGCGCCAGGTGTGCCCGAAAATCGACACTTCGCCCGAAGTCGGCTCCAGCAAGCCCTCGAGAATTTCAATAGTCGTCGTCTTCCCTGCTCCGTTCGGGCCAAGAAGCCCGAAGCATTCGCCAGTTTGAATCGCGAGGTTGAGCCCGCGCACGGCTTCGACTTTGCCGTCGTAGGTCTTGCGCAAATCGCGACATTGGATGGCAACAGCCACGTTTGCATTCTAACTTAGCAACGATCCGTGATCCCGCTCTGCTAGAATACTGCAGTCGCCGGATCGCAGCGGCATCTTCACTCATGCGCATACCCAAGCGCGGCTTCACTTGACGGCGTTCCCTCTAAGACGCCCGTGTGTCGTTTCCAAACCATTCTAATTTTTCGGATTCTCAGTTCCCGCTCCTCGCTTTGAGCGGAGAACCTGAAAGGAAGCCGCCCATGCTGCGCAAGCTCTGCGTATTGTCGTCTCTGTTTCTCGCCTTTGCTTTGTCTCCTTTCTGCCCAGGATTCACGCCACTTCACATTTCATTACGCCTTCACGGTCAAGAATCTTCCTGCTGGGAAAAAAGTTCGCATCTGGATTCCCGCGGCCCACTCTGACGCTTTTCAGGAAGTGAAGATCGTCTCCGCCAAAGGCGATCTCCCGTTGAAAAAGACCAGCGAGCCGAAATATGGCAACCAGATTTACTATGCCGAAACCAGTTCCGCGCAGCCCGAACTGCACTTCGACATGGAATATGACGTGATTCGCCATGAGCGCATCGCGCTGGGACAAACCGCGCCGCATCTGGTTTCGGTTTCACTCTCAGCGACCGAAAAGCAGCAAGACCTGCAGCCCGACGTTCTTGTCCCAGTAACCGGCCTGCCCGCTGATCTCGCCGCCAAAGTCACGCAGGGAAAAACGCAACCGCTCGATAAAGCTCGCGCCATTTACGACTACGTCTTCACCACCATGCGCTACGACAAAACCGGCACCGGCTGGGGTCACGGCGACGTGCTCTATGCCTGCGACGCGAAGAAGGGCAACTGCACCGACTTCCATTCCCTGTTCATCGCCATGGCGCGCTCGCAAGGCATTCCGGCCCGCTTCGAAATCGGATTTCCCGCTTCCTCCCGACAAGCACGCTGCCGAAATCGCCGGCTACCATTGCTGGTCGGATTTCTAGATTGATGGCAAGGGTTGGATTCCCGTGGACATTTCCGAGGCCTGGAAGCATCCAGGAGAAGCGCGACTACTTCTTCGGCTCCCACGACGTGAACCGCGTGCAGTTCAGCATGGGCCGCGACCTGCGCCTGAGTCCTCCGCAGGCATGGCAAGCCGCTCAATTATTTTGTCTATCCCTATGTCGAAGTCGATGGGCAGGAGTATCCGAATGTCTCTCTGGCTTTCTCGTTCGCCGACGCAGGCGCGGCCGTCGCTATGAAGTAACGGTTCAGCGTCCTCGAGACTTGAGCCTCGGCCCGCTATCGCGTCGGCTACCATCTCCCCGCGGCCCACTTCCGGGGTTGGGGGCAGTCTGGCGGCGAGGCACGAGCGGGAGCGGTGCCGGCTCCGTCCGCCGGCTTGGCCCGTCTTGCGAATCTTCGCCGGGACGCCGCAGACTCGGCGCGATTCGCCGGACGCTCCGTGGGTTCTTGCTTCGCTTCTTTTTCTCTTCTCCTTCCGGCATGGCGAGGATGACTTCCTTCTGCGTGCGCACGATTTTTTCGCCACTGACCTTCATGGTCTCGACCCGGACCACTTCATCGCCAACGAAGCGCACGAAATCGACATCCGCCGGAGCCTCACCATAAATCCACTCTTCATATTCCGTCTCTCCGTCCCGCTCCCGAACTTTTCTCGGGGGCTTACCCTTGGCATGGAGCACCATCTCCTGATTCATTCCCACCAGCACGCGATGCGCCTGGATCGCCGCCTTCACTTTGGGAGGCACGCGTGTCGAGATAGGCTTGCTCTTTGTTTCGCGCATTGAAATCGAGCACTGGATATAGCAACTCGCGCACCTGCTGCGCCGTCATCTCAGGGACATACTTATCGAAATAAACGTCCACGAACGAACCGTGGGCGATTGGTTTGCGGCATCGTCCCCGTCCCGGCGTAATGCGGGACCGCTGGACCCGGAAACCTGCACATGCTTGTACCATTTCTTGCGGAGTATCGGACCGCCATTAATCTCGAAACGAATGTGATCGTCCTTGATTTGCACAAATGAGATGTGCGCCGGATCACCCGGCTTTATCGCCGGGCCCCAGATATTGAGCGCCTGCTGCAACTCCACGCCGCTTGGGAGTGATCACGTCCCTCCTTCAACCGCAGTCCCTTCGTCCCCATCGGAAAAGCCGTTCGCGCATAGACCAGCTGAGTTTCAAAGATACGAATGATTTCAAATCGAGTCTGCCTGGAAATGCGCGGCGCGTTGGCGGGAACAATCCGAACCGGTGCCGGCTGTCGCCGCGAGATCGCGGCGGTCGGCTGATGCTGGAGATGCAGCGACGGCGAATTCTGCGCCCGCCGGGAATCTGCCGCTTGCCCGTATCGATCGATCTGGCCAAACAAGACGCGCATAGCAGCGAAAACAGAGAGGCAAGCGAGAAGAGCAGTACGGCGGAGATCGCGCATACAACACCCCAGGGCGTGACACTTCATTATATGCGATGGAAGCCTAGGGCTTGGCGGGTTGCTGCGCAGCTGAAGATACAGCGCGCCGGGCTAACGCTGTCGTTACACGCTTTCCGGACCGCGCTTCTTGTGCTGCTGGCACTTGGTCATGATGGCCGAACGCAGACGGGAGCGCAGGTCTTCGGGCAATTCGTACAATTGGGAGTCGCGATAGATCTCGATCGTCTTCTTGGTGGTGTCGCAGACCACGTAGCAGTTGTGGCACCAGGAAAGATGGTTCTCCAACTCGACTTTGGTGGGTTCGTCGATCACGCCGTCCAAATAATTGGTCAGCTCGTGCAAAAATTCAGAGCATTTCACTGTTCGCCATCTCCACTCTCGCGTTTCTGGAAGAAACGTCCCAAGCGTTCGCGCAACTGCAGGCGAGCCCGCAACAGCCTCGATTTCACCGCCGGCACGCTCAACTCCAGCGCCGCCGCGGTTTCCTCGGTCGAAAGTCCTTCCACGTCTCTCAGCACAAACACGGTCCGAAACCCCGGGGGCAGGCCCTGGATCGTCTTACTCAAAATCTCGCGCAACTCCGCCTGCGTGTACTGCTGCTCGGGATTGGGGCTCCAATCCGCAATTTCACGCGGAAGAGAGTCGTCTTCCGTCTTTATGTCTTCGTCCAGCGAAACCGTTCGCTCCGGCTTCTTGCGGCGCAACTTCATCAACGCTTCGTTGACGGCGATGCGCACCAGCCAGGTATAAAACTTCGACTGCTCCTGGAACTTCGCCAGGTTGCCGTACGCCTTCAGGAACGCTTCCTGCACCACATCTTCCGCATCCTCGCGGTTTTGCGTGATGTGTTGCGCGATCCGAAAAACGTTACGGTCGTAGCGGCGAACCAACTCTTCAAACGCAGAGTCGTCGCCTTTCTTGGCCGCCTGTACCAGGGTCAGTTCATCAGTAACAGGCCCTTCTAGTTTGTTTTGGATGGTTTCCATTCTCTTGGCGATGCAGTATTTTGCGGATAAAAACCGCAGACCTAAAAGGTAACCTATATTCTACTTGGTAACCTGCGGTTTGCCCAATCGCTTTCAGGTTTCTTGCCGGAACCTGTTTTGGGGTACAGTCAGAAGAGCACTATGACGCGGTTGAACACGTCCTGACGTACTCTGGGACACTCCCACAAGTGCCGTATAATCAGCAGTTAGGATCAGCTCCAGCAGGACTCGGAACGAACAGGATACGGTTCTCCAGGCATGGCGCATCGCAAACACAACCAGAACGAGCAATCGGACGAACGACAGAACGACGCGCGGCAACGTCGTCGAACATGCCGTCGCACAAGCCCTTCAGGCACAGATCCCACACTTGCAGGCACAAATTGTGCAGCAGGTGCTGGAAGCGATGCCAGCTTTCAGCGAGCCCGGCGCCGGCCCGCGAAGATTCCAGCGCTCTGGTTCAAGCCGTATGCCAATATTCATGCGGGCTCAACTCAAAAAGAAATTCTGCGGGCTTTGTTAGATGCGGGCAGCGGCTACTGTTCGCGCATCGCGCTCTTCGTGGTGAAGGCAGGAGCCGCGTCAGGATGGCAATCCCGTGGTTTCGACGACGAAGAAACAGCCAAGGATTTTGCCCTCGATCTGAATGCCGGCCCGTCGCCGCCGCTTATCAGAATCGAGTAGCAACCCCGGGCAACATCGCGGAGATGGACGCGCGATTCGTGAAGCACTTCGGCAGTCCTGCCGATGAGCACGTGCTGGTATTGCCGCTGGCTCTCAAGGACAAAGTGGCAGCCCTGGTTTATGCCGACGGAGGTAACGGCGGCAAACTCGATTCCAGCGCCCTGGAATTGCTGGTGATCGCAACTAGTTCCTGGCTCGAAGTAGCGTCGCTTCGCAAGCAGGCGTCGGTTAAGGAAGATGCCGTGGCCCCGAGCCACACTGAGACGGCAGACGGCGCCCGTGCAAACTGTTTCCTCGTTTTCCGATCCCTTCGCCGCCCACGCTCCCAAACACATACCTGCCAGCCGCGAGCCCGAACCTCCCGAGGCAGTAGAAGTGGTTTCAGCGCACGCAGCCACCGCGGCCGCGCCGGCTGCCGCCATCGATCCCTGGGCTGGACTCTCGCCAGAGGATGCGGATATCCATCGCAAAGCACAGCGCTTCGCGCGCCTGTTGGTGGATGAAATCAAGCTCTACAACCAGGCGAAAGTCGCGCAGGGCCGGCGCGACAAAGATTTGTACGACCTCCTGAAAGAAGACATCGACAAAAGCCGCGGCACATTTCACAAGCGCTACGGCAACACCGCTGCTGCCAGCGGCGACTATTTTTCTCACGAGTTGCTGCGGAGTCTTGCCGAAGACGACATTTCCATTATGGGTCCGAATTTCCGCCGCTAGATTTTGCGGCCCGATTCGAAAGTGGAAAGTCTGAGTAGAAACGAGCCTCTGCGAAAACAAATGTAGTGCGATCGGGTTCTAGCGCTAGCAGGTTCAGCGCTAGCAGGTTCAGCGTTAGCAGGTTCAGTGCAATCAGGTTCAATGAAGTGGTGGGTACTCACAGCCGCAGCTCTCTGCGGCTTCTTTGGCGCTCTGCCTGCGCCGGCAGAGGCCTTGCCACAATCTGCGTCTAGTTCATCGCAAGCTCAGGCCGATCCATCCGCGCCGCTGCCGGCCGCTCCGGCTGCTCAACAAACCCCGAGGAGCATGAAGCCCCGCGCCAAGCCCAACCATACCGGCAGCCCTCAAGCGAGGAAGACTACCGCCGCTAGAAATCCCAAGTCCAGTGCCGCATCGCATCACGGGGCCAGCACTGCCAGGACCCGGAAGCACCGTCCCATCTCTCCGCGCGTCGCGCGCATGCGGTCCGCGTTCGTGGCTTCGGCCAGTCTGCGTCCCATGGCGCAACAGCTTTTGCAGGATCGCTCTCTCCCTGCCTATGCGGGGCTCGAAGCCTACGCTCGCGCTCATACCAAGGAAGACGCCGGAGCCCTTGCCTGGCTGGTCCTTGGCTATGCGCACGTACTTGATCGCGACTTCGCCAAAGCCATCGATCCGCTGAATCGCGCCAAGGTCCATGCGGGAGACTTAGGCGATTACGTGGCCTACTATCTCGGCAGCTCGTATCTGCAGACGGGACACACAGCGGAAGCCATCTCAAACCTGGCGGACTTTGCCCACGCTCATCCCGATTCGCTGCTGGTACGCGATGCCGCCGTCCGCTATGCGGACGCGCTCCTGCTCGAAGGACAAGCGGCGGAGGCGGTCACTTTACTGGAGCCGATGCGCTCGCCCGTACGCTCCGACCTGGAACTTCAACTCGGACGCGCCTACGCTGCCTTGGGCCAAAACGCGAAGGCCGCCGAAACTTTCGGGAACATCTACTACACCATGCCGGCCAGCGCCGACGCCGATGCAGCGTACACCGAACTCAAAAAACTCGCGCCCCCGCCTCCCACCGTCACGCAACGTAAAACCCGCGCTCTCATATTGGTATCCCGGAAACGTTACTCAGAAGCAGCCGACGAATATCGCACTCTGGCGAACGAGGCCAGCGCTGACACAAGGCCTTCTCTGCAACTTGCCCTCGCCGATGCTCTCCACCGCGGCGGCAAGAATCATGATGCAAAATTAGTGCTCGCTTTGCTCGGCACGGAGAGCGGCGAAATAAACGCGCAGCGTCTTTATCTGCTCGGACAAATTGCCTGGTCCGCCAACGACAACGACGCCTTCTACCGCACCGTTGCCGAGTTGCGCCAGTCGGCTCCCACCAGTCCATGGCTGGAGCAGGCGCTGCTCTCCGCCGCCAATCTGCATCTTGTCCATCATGAATATGACCAGGCGCTCGACACCTTTCGCGAAATTCAGCAACGCTTTCCCACTGGCGCGAAGGCTTCATATGCCCATTGGAAGGCTGCCTGGCTCACGCTTCGGCAAGGCCGCAACCAGGACGCCGAGAAGGCATTCGAGGAACAGATTTCCCTTTATCCTAACGGCGCAGAAACTTCTTCGGCTCTATACTGGCGTGCTCGTCTGGCCGAAGAAGACAACCAGCCGCTCATGGCGCGGGCGTTCTATCAAAAGCTTTCCGATCGCTATCGCAACTTCTATTACGCTGAGCTCGGACGCCAACGCATGAAGCACCTCCCATCGGCAGCGCCCGATGCAACGTCCACCTACCCGTTGCTCGACCGCGTCCCTTCCCTCGACAGTGCCAGCAGGGTAACCGATGTGGAACCGCCGCGGGATGAGTTGCATGTGCAGAAAGCGGAGCTTCTGGGAAATGGTGGCCTGGTCGATTTCGCCGTGCGCGAATTACAAGCCGCCGCTGCGGCTACCACCGACGGCAGCAGTTGGGGTCCAGCGGAAACCGCGCAACTCTACGATGAGACCGGACATTACGACCAGGCCATCGAACTTATGAAGCACTCCGCGCCCAATTATTTCGCGCTCGACATCCCCGATCTACCGCGGAAGTACTGGGAAGCGCTCTTCCCCAAGGCATATTGGAGTGACCTGAAGCGTTCGTCCGCGGCCAATGCGCTCGATCCCTACCTCGTGGCATCTCTAATCCGGCAGGAGTCTGAATTCAATCCCAACGCGGTTTCGCGGGCCAATGCCGTCGGCCTGATGCAGTTGTTGCCGAAGACCGGCAAACTCGTGGCCAAGGAAGTAAAGCTGCAGCGCTACAACGCCAGCCAACTCTACACACCCGCAGTCAACCTGCAACTGGGCACGCGTTATTTCCGCGGCATGGTCGACAAGTTCGGGGGATCGTTCGAATACGCCCTCGCCGCCTACAACGCAGGATCGGACCGCGTCGACGAGTGGCTGAGCCAGGGCAAATATCGCGATCCGCAAGAATTCGTCGAATCGATTCCCTTCACCGAGACCCGCGAGTACGTCCAGGCAATCATGCGCAACGCCAACATGTACAAGCAGCTCTACGGGACGCCGTAGATCAGGGGATAGCTCGCTATTATCTCCCTGGAACGAACACTCTCTCCGCGCTCGCAATCTCCATATGCGAGGCATCCGTCCGCACCTTCACCGATTGCATCCCTGCATTCTTTTCCGGCTTGGCCACAAAGGCCAGCAAGTACTGCCGGTTAAGCCGCTCTGAAATGTCGTCCAGGTAAGGAACGAAGGAAGTCGAAGGACCAGATGTGCGATAGTACGATTCGCCTCCCGTCTGCTCGGCCACCTGCGAGAGATAGTTCTTGCCCTGGCCGATATGGCTCGAATCAAGCTGTTCGCCGGAGGTGCCGATGGCGAAAATAACGATGCCCGCGCGCTGCGCCTTTTCGATCGCGGCGTTGACATAAGCATCGTAGTTGTCCAGGCCACTGTTTCCACTCACCGAGTCAACCCCGCCCGAGACCATAACGATCTCCCGGCGATCGTCGCTTGCCGGCCACTTCTTGATCAACTCGCTTAACGAGTCGTATGGGCTGGCGCTCCGAGCGAGGTTTGCCAGCGTAGCATGCAATGCGCCGGCCGCCAGCGCGTGGTCCGCAGTCAAACTCTGTACGATCTTCAGACCACCGTCCTGCATATAGGCAACGCCAATCTTCGTGGTCGCCGACTGGGCCAGGATGAATCGCCGAATATCCTCCATCTGCGTGCCCAGACTGGTATTGCGGGAGTCGTCCAGCAGGATAAAAAGCTCCAGGCCTGCGCGGTCGCCTTGCAGCGGCACCCAGTTCGTGACCCTGGCCCGAGTGCGGCTTTCGTCCACGATCACACTGTCACTGCGGATGCTCGACATCTCCCCACCCCGGCGCGCATTCACCGTCACCACCATGCTCACCGGAACTCCGGCTTGCTCTGGGGTTGCCTGCGCTGCCGCC
Organism: uncultured Acidobacteriaceae bacterium; assembly: GCA_963841125.1. Classification (GTDB taxonomy): domain Bacteria; phylum Acidobacteriota; class Terriglobia; order Terriglobales; family Acidobacteriaceae; genus Sulfotelmatobacter. Next base: position 125,896 of record CAWJBH010000007.1, on the reverse strand, counting down.
CCTGGCATCGAGGCGAAAAGCAGAGCTATCGCTCCCAGCAATGGAAGCACAAAGCGAATCTTCTTCATGGCATCCTCCTCATCATCATTACTAACTATTACTATTATCGCCCTGAAATCGCCCTCAAGTTGTATCTCCCACCGGTTGCTCGAACCCTCATAAATTTAGATGCAGATAAAAAGCCCAAAAACGGGCAGATTCGACTTTAATTTGGCTGGGAACCTTTATCCGCGCTCGATTTGTGAAACAGAATCTCGAGCGCGAGTAATCCCGCTCCCACCACAATCGCGCTGTCCGCCAGATTGAACACCGGCCACTGATATCGCTTCACGTAGACCAGCAAGAAATCGATGACGCGCCCGCGCGCCAGCCGGTCCCACAGATTCCCCACTGCTCCTCCCAGAATCAGCGACAGGGCAACACCGGTAACCATGTGAGCATGATCGTTTTTCCAGAGCAAAACCAAAACCACAACCATCGCGATTGTCGAAAATGTGATCAGCAATGCGGCCTTCCAAGGCCCCGGAGAGTCGGCGAACAGGCTAAAAGCCGCGCCCGTGTTCTCGGTATGGGTGATGCGGAAGAAACCAGGAATGATCTGGATGTGAGCGTAAAGCGCGATACGTTGCGCCACGAGGTACTTCGTCCAGCGGTCAAGCAGGACGACGGCAAAGGCAATCAACAAATAGACAGTGCGCGCGTTGTTTTTGCTCATCCGATGTCTTGGCGAAGCCTTGGCCTGCGGAGGCGCGGCCTCAAACCATCTTAAACCGTTTGCGCTTCCGGTTCTTTTCTCCGCAATCTTTCATTTTCATCTATCCCGGGCAAGGGCTCCCCATGTATTCTGATGCGGCCCTGAGCAGTGCGGCGCCCCTGAAATTCCGAGCGCGGCTCTGCCCGTGGTTGTTCCATTCCTATGTTTGCGAAATGCTCGCATGAGGCTTGCGAAACGCTGGAAAGGCCGGACCCTGCTGTTTCTCGCGGTCGTAGGACCGGGGATCATCACCGCCAACGTCGACAACGATGCCGGCGGCATCCTCACCTATTCCCAAGCCGGCGCGCAATATGGACTTCTTCTGTTGTGGACCATGATCCCGATCACCCTCGCCTTGATCGTGGTGCAGGAGATGAGCGCCCGTATGGGCGCGGTAACCGGCAAGGGGCTCAGCGACCTCATCCGCGAAGAGTTCGGCTTCCGCATCACGTTTCTCATGATGCTCGGTATTCTCATCACCAACTTCGGCAACGTGGTGACGGAATTCATCGGCATCGCCACCAGCCTTGAATTATTCGGGTTGTCGCGCTATGTGACCGTGCCGATTTGCGCTGTGATTGTGTGGCTGATCGTAGTGAAAGGCCAGTATAAGAGTGTAGAAAAAGTATTTCTGGCAGCGTCGTTCTTCTATATCACTTACATCTTTGCTGGAGTCCTCGCGCATCCCGTGTGGAAGGATGCCGCATTCGCAACCATCAAACCGCCCGCCCTGCACGCCTTTCGGCAACAAGCCTATCTGTTCATGGTGATCGGAGTGGTGGGGACGACGATCGCCCCCTGGATGCAGTTCTATCTTCAGGCCTCGATCGTGGAAAAAGGTGTAACTCGCCGCGGCCTTCGGGCTTCGCGCTGGGATGTAATCGCAGGCTGCATCTTTACCGACGTAGTGGCCTGGTTCATCATCGTAGCCTGCGCCGCAACCCTTTATTTACACGGATACCGCGACATCAAGTACGCCGCCGATGCCGCCCAGGCACTGAAACCGCTGGCCGGGCAGTATGCCTACATTCTCTTTGCTGTAGGACTGTTCAACGCTTCGCTGTTTGCAGCGTCGATTCTGCCGCTCTCCACCGCGTATACGGTATGTGAAGGTCTGGGCTTTGAATCCGGCGTAGACAAGAGGTTCAGCGATGCTCCGGTCTTCTATTGGATGTACACGCTGCTGATCGTCGCCGGTGCCGCTGTCCTCTTAATACCGGGCCTGCCTTTGATCAAGATCGCAGTCTTATCGCAAGTCGTGAACGGCATTGTGCTCCCTTTCGTGCTGATCTTCATGCTGTTGCTCATCAACAAAAAAGAACTCATGGGCGAGCACGTAAACTCAGGTCTGTTCAACGCAGTAGCCTGGTTGACCACGGTAGTAATGATCGGCCTGACAGTCGCATGGTTCTGGACACTGCGAAGCGGTGGCGGATAGTACCGTGGAAGAGCGGAGTTACGCTTCACCGCCGCGTCAGAGAGGCATCTGATACTGGCGACTCACATCAGCCTGCCCGCCGCTAAATCCCTCACCAGCGAAGCGTCCGCCTCAAGAAAATCATAGGACGGCAAATCCTTGGGAGCCGACCACTGCAAATCGCGGAAGATGCGATTCTCGATTTCGCCTTCATACTCGCGCACCACGAAGAACCGCAGCTCGACCATGGCGCCGTTCGGGTAAGTATGCTGCAGGCGCACGATCTCGTCGCCAATCCTCGCCTGGATTCCCAATTCTTCTTCCAGCTCGCGGCGCAGCGCGTCGCGCGGCTGCTCGCCTTCCTCTATCTTCCCGCCGGGGAATTCCCACTTGAGCGGCATGGTCTGATGCCTCGTGCGCTGGCAGACCAGCAGCTTGCCATTTTTTTCGATCACGGCGGCGACAACCCGTTTCATAATCTGGACTTCACTTGCGCCTTCTCCAGCGTTTGGCCCACGAGTTCAGCACAGTACTGAACAAGCTTCTGATCCTCGGCGCCGAACGCGGCCGAAAAATGACTGTCGATGTCGAGTTCGCCAGCAACCTGCTTCGCCACAAAAATAGGCACAACAATTTCTGACTTGGTTTCCAGCGAACAAGCAAGGTAGCGGGGATCTTTGCTCACATCGTCGACCACAATCGTCTTCCCGCTGGAAGCCGCAGCCCCGCAAATCCCCTGGTTGAGCGGGATTCGTGTGTGCGGAGTCATTGCTCCCACGAATGCCTCAAGCACCAGCACTGGCGGTTGGGCGCCGGGCTCGAGCATGTAAAACCCCACCCAGTTGTACTTAAGCATGCGTTCGTGCAGCAGCTTGCATACCCCCTGCATCAGATCTTTGGCGGAAGGCACTGTCTGCGCGAGAAACGTGACTTCCTTGCGAACCTCTTCGATTCTGGTAGTTACAGACATGAGCAGAATCTTAACTCAGAGTGGGCGATCCACGGCGGTGGAAGAGCGAACCGGGGTAATCTGCCGGATTCCTTCCTTTGGCCGCAAACCGTTCGAGATGAATCGAACGCCAGCGCTTCCAGACCGCGGGGACGAGGCAACCCCGCGCTGAGATGCCGCTTTCTGGCTTTGATGCGGGGCATTGCAGAAACCGATCCGCAACTCTGTTTTGGAAGGGCGCGGCTTCAGCCGCCCTCGAAACCCTGTCGCATCCCGATTTTGCCCAGCGCCGCAGTCAAAGCATCTAAAGCCAAATGGGCAGCGTGGGTTGAGCCTTGGGGCAGGCCGCCGACCGCCGAGATAACGTCCTCGGGCCGCAGCCCACGCCCTTCGTCGAGCGTTTTCCCCACCACCAATTCACTCAAGGCCGAGCCGCAAGCAATTGCCGCCACGCATCCCTTAGCCTTGAACCGCGCCTCAGTAATCCGGCCGGCGTCGGATTTCAAGCTCAACCGCAGCACGTCACCGCAAGCGGGATTCTCAATTTCTGCGATGGCGTCCGCGCCGGCAATCTCTCCGGCATTGCGAGGATTTTGAAAATGATCAAGTAACTGCGCGGAATACATAGGCACTCAATTGTAATCGGGAGGCTAGCGGCGGCGAGCTCAACTTCGCGGACGCGTGCCCTCGGGAAAATAAATCCGCCAGCCGTTCTTTCGCGCGGTGGATTCAAGATCCGGATTCGGATTGACGGCAACGGCATATTTCGCTAGCCGCAGCATCTCCTCATCCCAGCATGAATTGCCGAATGCGGCGTCGATTCCCTTGCCAACCACTTCGCGCAGCGCCTCCGGTTTTCCAGAACCAGAAGGCACGCGGATCAACCGATCGGTGACGATGCCGCCCCCGACTTCCGGCTTGGCGGCGAGGACGCGGCTCTCGGGTATGCCGAAACGCTTCATCGCGGCGCGGATCACCCATTCGTTCGTAGACGAAACCGCCCAGACCTCGCAGCCAATCTCCTGCAGACGGCGCACCAGCCTGGGCATCTCGAGAAAAATATGACCAGCCGGGACCTGTGCGTCGAAGAACCGGTCACAGAATCGGCGAGCGGCCTCTATCAGCTTTTCCTCTGGAACGCCGCGGTGCATCGTCACCATCTCGCCGCACATCGTGGTTTCGTCGACTTCGCCGCGCTTGTAGGCGGCGTAACGCGCGCGCATAGGCTTATCGAGCGTGTTTGAAACGATGCCGCCTTCCCTCAATTCCCAGTCAAAGAAGCGCTCTCCGGAATCGCCCGACCACAGCGTGCCATCGCAATCAAAGGCCGCGACGCGCAGCTCAAGGCGAAGGATCGAGTCGATGAATGCTTCTGCCTCTGCCGCGTTCATGTATCGACGATAACTTGCGCGGGAGGAAACAGGCAATAACGGGCGAAGAACATTGCTGATTGTTGATTGATGAGTGCTGATTGAAAACCAATTCGGGGTGGTCCCCGGTTTTCAATCAACAATCATCAATCTTCAGTCTTCAATTCGGGAGGGTCCGCAGCCCCGCATAATCCTCAGGAGTATTGATATTCAGGGCGACCAGAGGATCATCAACACAAAGATATTGGATGTGCTCCTGATGCTGATGTTCGATGTCGCGGGCAATTGACGTCGCCGGAACGCGGAGAAACGCTTCCATCATCTCGCGCCCTATCAGGTAGGGATGTCCGTGTTTACCCGAAAACTCAGGCACGACCGACCAGACATTTTGCCCCGCACCCTCGAAAGCATCGCGCAACATCTGTATGGTCGCCGCGCTGACCGGAGGACGGTCCACAAGTGTGATCATCGCGGCGTCACGCCCCCGGTTGAGCACTTCGTGCAGGGCCACTTGCAATGAACTGAACTGGCCGCGACTGGTATCCGGATTCACCACCAGTGACGCGCCATCAGCATAAATAACCGGCGCCAGCGCCGCTTCATTCTTTCCCACGACTACGACAACAAACTCGGTGGCCGCCGAGAGCGACCGAATTGCTGCGGAGAGAAATGTATCGATGGAAGGCGCTTGCCCGGCTGACGGCGGAGGCCACGGCAGCAGCGCTTTATCCCGGCCCATACGCGAAGATTCACCGGCGGCAAGGATCACGCCGGCGAAACTGGAAGCGCGGGTCATGATGCGAAGATAGCAGGAAAGGTGAAGAATTGTTGATTGATGATTTCTGATTGTTGATTGACAATCGAGACCAACCCATTCAACAATCAGAAATCATCAATCAACAATTCATTCTCGTTCATCGAGCGCTGCGGGGGCGTCCCGAGCAGCCTCGGGCTGCGACTCGTGCGACTTGAACCAACTCATGTGGGGCAGGCCGGCAGCCGCATGCCGCCGGATTGCAATCAACTCTGCAGTGATCGCAACCGCAATTTCTTCGGGAGTGATGGCGCCGATATCCAGTCCAATGGGCGCGTGCACGCGGTCAAACAGATGTGCGGGCAACCCTTCTTTCTGCAGCGTCTTGAAAATCTCGATGACCTTGCGCTTCGATCCGATCATGCCGACATAGCGGGCGCGCGTCTGCACCGCCCACCGCAGGATTCGCATGTCGTCGCGATGACCGCGGGTGACGATCACAACGTAGGAAGTCTCATTAGGGTCGAGCTTCTGCGTAGCTTCGTCGAAATCGAGCGCGTAAACTTCGCGGGCTGCCGGGAAACGTTCCTTGGTAGCGTAAGACGTGCGATCGTCAGTGACAATGAGGTCAAAGCCCGCATTCGCAGCTGCCTGACAAAGGTTTACAGCGACGTGGCCTGCACCAAATACATAAAGTAAAGCCGGAGGTAGCACGGGCTCAACAAAAACTTCGAGCGTGCCGCCGCAGACCAGGCCGGTATCGTACTTCGGATCCTGGTTCAGGTCGAACGTAAGCGTCCGGGGCTTCTCTGATTCCATCACTTCCCGCGCTGCCTGCCATACATCGGCCTCGACGCAACCACCGCCGATCGTGCCGACGATCGAGCCATCATCGCGCACCAGCATTTTCGCCGTCTTGAACGAAGGAATCGATCCGCGCACATTGACGATAGTAGCCACGGCGCCGCGCCGCCCATCGCGGCGGAGTTGCACGATTTGTTCGTAGATGTCCATGGCTGGAAGCAGGCTTGCAGTCTTGATTATCAGTCGGTTAACAGGAGGAGTCAAACCCCACTCGTTTTGTGTTAGTTTCAGGCTTTTAGGAGAACACTATGAAAGCAGTCCGCATTCATCAATTCGGTGGCCCGGAAGTTTTGACTTACGAAGACATCCCCGATCCGCAGCCACGCAAGAATGAGGTGCTGGTGCGCGTGCGCGCGTGTTCGCTGAATCATCTGGATATCTGGGTGCGCAAGGGCCTGCCCGGAGTGAAGTTGCCACACATTCTCGGCAGTGACGTTGCGGGCGAAGTGGTCGAGGCGGGCGAATACATCAGCGGATTCAAGGCCGGACGGCGCGTGCTGCTGGCTCCGATGCACTACTGCGGCCATTGCACACCGTGCGTTGCGGGAGTGCAAAATCAGTGCCGGCAATTTACCGCGCTGGGAAACGCTGTGGACGGCGGCAATTGCGAATTGATTGCAGTGCCGGCAGCGAGCGTGATTCCCATCCCCGACTCGCTCGATTTCAACCAGGCGGCCAGCGTCCCTCTCGTGTTTCTGACTGCGTGGCACATGCTGGTCGGCCGTGCCGGCATTCGTCTGGGACAGACCGTGTTGGTGCTCGGAGCGAGCTCCGGCGTCGGCATTGCCGCAATTCAGATTGCCAAACTTTTTCACTGCCGCGTGATTACCACCGCGGGCGACGAAGCAAAACTCGCCAAGGGCCGCGAACTGGGCGCTGACTACGGCATAGACCACTACAAACAGAAGGTTTCCGAAGAAATCCGCAAGATCACAAATAAAGAGGGCGTCGACATTGTGGTCGAACACGTCGGCGCGGCCACCTGGGACGAGAGTTTGAAGTCCCTCAAGAGCGGAGGCACGCTAGTCACGTGCGGCGCGACCACAGGGCCGAATGTTGGCCTCGATCTGCGGCATCTCTTCGCGCGGCAGTTGACACTGCTCGGCTCCTACATGGGAACCATGGGCGAACTGCACGAAGTGTTGAAGCATGTGTTCGCCGGGCGCTTGAAGCCGGTGGTCGACCGCACATTCCCGCTCAGCGAATTGCGCGCGGCCCATGAGTACCTGGAGAAGAGCCAGATGTTCGGGAAGGTTGTGGTGAACCCGTAGCGGCCGGCGGGTGAGTAACTTTCGTCTCTGGGACTAATCCGGCGTACCATATTGCTGAAGGAAGCACGCGATTGCCTGTCAAGATGGCTTTGGGTAAGCGCCGAAATTGCTGAACCATATTGGAGTTAGGCCGCATGCATAAAAACACTCGAATGGATAACAAAACGTTTGACGACTTTGTCAGTCGGCAACAAGAGGCCGACTCTGAAACGGCTTCGATCGATTGGGAGAAGGAACGGGACGAGTGGCTCGCCCATTTGGATCGCCTTTACTCAACGGTTGAATCTTTTCTGGCCAAGTATGTTCGCTCTGGCCAGATACGATATGAATATCGGCCTGTCGAATTGAATGAGGAGAACATCGGTTCGTACTCCGCAAAGCAGATGGTGTTGCGGATCGGACGACAGGAAGTGGACCTTGTGCCGGTCGGAACCTTGCTCATCGGTTCCAAGGGCCGTGTTGATGTAAGCGGGCCCGCAGGTAGGGCGCAAATGGTCCTGGTTGATCGCAAGGTATCGGACCTCAGATCACTGGTTCATGTGACCGTCAGTGTGGGAGGAAAGCTGCCCGTTCCCCCAAGCAAGCCGCGCCGGAAGATTGAGTGGGAGTGGAAAATCGTCACGCGCCCCCCAGAGAGGAGATTCGTAGAGATCACGCAGCAGACTTTTTTTGATCTGATTATGGAAGTGGCCAATGGCTAGTGGGGCGATAGACGCGATCGCCGAGTACAACAAAGACGTAGAGCTTTCGCTAAGACTATACTTCAGTGAGGTTTCACCAAGTTTCGAGACGCGCTTTGTCGGACTTCTGCCGAAGGAGATTCTGAAACAACTTGCCGAGCGCATCGAGGAGACTGATCAAAGGTCCGCGTTCGTCATACTAACCCGATTGGAAGCGGCTTTTTTTATCGACTACGAATACCGGTGCAAGAGGAAGATCAAGGATGGCGGCCTGTCGAAGGCCTTTCGCGAAATTCGCAGGTCGCGCAAGGAAAAAGTACGATTGGTCGACGACATTCTAGAGGCTTGGAAGGAGTACAGGCCAGGGCTGCGGCGACTAATTGATTCCATGACAATGTCGGCTCCGACGCCCGAGTAGAGTTGGTGGTGCTAATGCCAACCAATAGGCTCGGGAGAAAGGAGCCGAACATGATCATTATAGGAGTAGATTTCCATCCCGAGTTTCAGCAAATTGCTTCGGTGGATAGCGAGACCGGAGAGTTCCAGGAAAAGCGGCTAGCTCATCCCGAAGAGGCGGAGAAATTTTATCGTGGTCTGGTGGGCCAGAAGGTGCGCGTCGGCATGGAGGCCAGCGGGCATGCACGCTGGTTCGAGCGGCTGGTGGCGGAGTTGCAGTTTGAGTTGTGGATTGGAGACGCAGCCGAGATCCGCACGAAGCGGGTGCGCAAGCAGAAGACGGATCGCCAGGATGCGCAACTGATTCTGCGCTTGCTGCTCGAAGATCGGTTTCCGAAGATCTGGGTGCCGAGCTTGGAGAACCGGGATCTGCGGCAACTGCTATGGCATCGTCACCGGATGGTGCAGGCGCGCACACGGATCATGAACCAACTACAAGCCGTGGCGCTCAACGAAGGTCTGCACTGCAAGAAAAGGTTGTGGCGAGAACGCGGACGGGAGCAACTGGAATCATTCCTGCTGGCTCCGTGGGCCAGCCGGCGGCGACGCGATCTGTTGGAGTTGATGGATCGACTCAGTCCGACGATCGCGGAACTGACCCTGGCGATCGAGCGGGAAGTCGAGAAGTGCCCGGAGGCGAAACGACTGATGACGCATCCGGGAGTCGGTGCCCTGACCGCACTGGCCTATGTGCTCATCATCGGCAAGGCCGAGCGCTTTGGCTCGGGCAAGCAAGTGGCGAGCTATCTCGGTCTGGTGCCGTCGGAAGAGTCCAGCGGGAATCGGCGACGGCTGGGGCATATCACCAAACAGGGGAGCTCGATATTGCGTTTCCTGCTGGTGGAAGCGGCGCAGGTCACAGTGCGCAGCGTGCCCGAGTGGCGCAGTAAGTACTTCCACCTGGCGATGCGACGAGGCCGGAAGATTGCTAAGGTTGCCATGGCTCGCAAGCTGGCGGTCCGTTTGTACTGGATGATGCGCCAGGGATGGGATTACGAGCAGGTGAAAAAGTTCGGTTCGCACGCGGGACAGCCCGGAAATCGCCATGGTGTGCAGTCGAACACCGAGTAATTGATTGGGCGTCCCGCTCCTCTATACCGAGGAGTCCGAAGTAGTAATCATGATCGCAGTAAGAGACCGAAGAGATGCATGGGTCGGACCGAGTTCCGGACCTGAATATTGATTGCGAGCGAGCCTGGGTTGGCAGAGCAAAGCAACAGCGTCATCGAGAGCGAAATGGCGCTCTTCTACGAGTGCATGCTGAAGTGTGCTCGAAAACTACTTGACACCGCCGACATTGTCAGAGATGGGGATTTGCGTGGCGTGTTGAGTTTTCGAAACTGGTTCGCCCATCGGCGTTATACGGATCCGAAGCCCCGCGGAAAGTACGACTTTGACTCCATCTACGATCTCGCCTCCAGTGTCCTGAATAGTTTTCCGCTACAGGAAACCGACAACCGACCGGTGGTTTAGAATATTCCTATGGCTCCCGAACTGAATTTCGGCCCCTACGTCTCTACCGCAAACGGCCAAAAGGTCGTCAAGGATTTAACCTTCGGCAATCCCACACCCGAGGGAGTAGTTCTCTCCACTCTCGATGCGGCGGTGAACTGGATGCGCAAAGGTTCCATCTGGCCTATGACGTTTGGGTTGGCTTGTTGCGCGATCGAGATGATGTCGATGGGCGCGTCGCGCTTTGATATTGCGCGCTTTGGGGCGGAAGTGTTTCGTCCGTCGCCACGGCAGAGCGACCTTATGATCATTGCCGGGCGCGTGTCGAACAAGATGGCGCCGGTGATCCGGCTGCTGTGGGAGCAAATGCCCGAACCGAAGTGGGTGATTTCTATGGGAGCGTGCGCCACCTCGGGCGGCGTCTTCCAGAACTATGCGCTGGTGCAGAGCGTCAACCAGGTAATCCCCGTCGACATTTATGTTCCGGGATGTCCCCCGCGTCCGGAGCAGCTCATCTACGCCATCACGCTTCTGCAGGAAAAAATCCAGAACGAGCGCGGGACGATTAAGAAGGCCCTGAATCTGAAGTAGCAGTGGGCAGTGGTCAGTGGCTAGTGGTCAGTCAGAGTCTGCGTTTTCCTCAGGAGCATGCTGTGACGCTCGTCACACTTTTTCTGCTCCGACCGCAGGAAATTTCGCCCTAAACGAAACAGGAATTCTTCCTCGCCGCGTGTAACTGGCTTCCACAGAATCACTTGGAGGTACGGGGCTTAAACTCGGCATCTCGCGCCCAAGGAAGCGAAACCATTTCCCGTGGTTTGAATCCAATCATTTGAGTGAGTGCGTATTGAGAGCGACAGTCGAGCAGGGGGCCGCACACTCGGAACAGCCCAGGTTAGGACAACTCAGGATGAAACGGCCTGGGTTGCAGAAGGCGCTGTGGAAGGTGCTTCATGACAACAAAACTGATTGATATGTTTTTCGGCTGGATGGCTAAACTGGCTGACACGTTTTTCGGTTGCTGGCATCCCCGGTACAGCTTTCCCGTAACCATTCGCGGGAAGGGGCGGCGTCCTCAAGCCGCGGCATTGACCGGCACGTATGTCGCTTGCCTGGACTGCGGGAAAGAACTTCCTTACGACTGGCAGGAGATGAAGGTCATCACTTCGCGGGCCGAGAGGCGCGAGTATGTTGCCGCGCTTGCGACGAAACATGCCGCGTAAGAAGGCAACTCCATACGCCTAGGGATTGTCATCCCGAGCGAAGCGAGGGATCTTGGTGTTCGCTTGCGGCGACGATATCGGGCGGCGCAATCACAAACCAAGATCCCTCGCTTCGCTCGAGATGACAAATCCGCAGAAAAACCTAGCGCGCGGGAGCGCTTGCCGCGACCCGCTTTTCGATCGGCACAAATGCCCGCTCGTCGTATCCCGTATAGATCTGGCGCGGCCTCGCAATCTTCTGCTCCGGATCGGTGACCAGTTCCTGCCACTGCGCCAGCCATCCCACGGTCCGTGCGATAGCAAACAGCACCGTGAACATCGACGGGGGGAAGCCCATCGCCTGGTACATGATGCCGGAATAGAAATCGACATTCGGATAGAGTTTGCGCTTCACGAAATAGTCGTCTTCAAGAGCGATGCGCTCCAATTCCAGCGCGATATCGAGTTTTGGATTGCGTCCCGTCACCTCAAACACCTGCTCTGACGACCACTTGATGATCTTTGCTCGCGGGTCGTAGTTCTTGTAAATGCGATGGCCAAAGCCCATCAGTTTGACTTCCCCGTCCTTCACTCTCTTGATGTAGGCCGGCACATGCTCTTTCGAACCAATCTCATCGAGCATCTTCAGGACTTCTTCATTGGCTCCGCCGTGCAATGGCCCGGCCAGGGCAGACGCCGCCGACGCCAGCGACAAATACGGGTCGGTCTGGGCGCTGCCTACCGAGCGCATGGCGTTGGTGCCGCAGTTCTGCTCGTGATCGGCGTGCAGAATAAACAAGATATCGAGCGCGCGCGACATGACGGGATTTGCCACATATTTCGGCTCGACCATCTTCCACAACATGTTCATGAAATTCTCGGTATAGCTCAAATCATTGTCGGGATACACGTACGGGAAGCCGACGTTGTGCCGGTACGAGAAAGCGGCAATCGAAGGAACCTTCCCAATCAGACGCACGATCTGGTGCATGCGGTTCTTCGGGTCGTGGATGTCGCGGGCTTCCGGATAAACGCTCGACAACGCGGCCACCGTGCTCACAAACATGCCCATGGGATGGGAATCGTAACGGAACCCCTCCATAAATTTCTTGATGCTCTCATGCAGCATGGTGTGGTGCGTGATGTCGTGCACCCAGCTCTTGAGTTCGGGCGCGGCTGGTAATTCGCCGAATAAAAGAAGGTAGGCAACTTCCAGAAAAGTGCAGCGCTCGGCCAGCACTTCGATGGGATATCCACGATAGCGCAGAATGCCACGGTCGCCATCAATGTAGGTGATGCTGCTGCGGCACGATGCCGTGTTCATGAAGGCGGGATCGTAAGTCATCAGCCCAAAATCTTCCCGACCGGTCTTGATCTGCCGCAGGTCCATCGCCCGGATCGTGCCATTCTCGACGGCGACGGTATACGTCTGGCCGGTGCGATTGTCGGTGATGGTGACTGTGTTCTCTGGCATGGAAGACTGGCTCCTTAGATGAGGTTAGGGTAGCTCAGATTATTTCGCTTCGGCAACAATCTTCCTGTGACCGTGTCACAAGTCTCCTGACCGTCCCAAAACGGCAAAACCGGCGGCCAAGGCCGCCGGTTCGCTGGGGTTCCAGGTTGCTGTAATTCCAGTTCGCAGAAACTAGTTCGACGAATCATCCCTGCGCTTCAAGGTTGGGCGGTCATCGTCGCTCTTGGTGTCGCCCGCGTTGGGATCGCTACTGCTGGAAGTCCGTCGCAAGCTGGGCTTGTTCGCGTCTTTCTGATCCAGCACCTTGTGGCGATTTTCGATGGAAGCCAACCGCGCTTTGACCTCGTCGAATTCCGACGTGGTCACAATGTATTGCTGCTTTGAGGGCAGGACTTTCCGAATTTCCTCCTGCGACTTCTCGATGCGATCCGCAGTCGGGGGGTGAGTTTCAAACGCCTTGGCTAATGTGCCCGGCTTTTTCTTCTCCATGGCTTGAATCTTTTCGAAAAAAGAGATAAATGCCGAGGGGTCATAGCCGGCGCGGTACATATACTCCACGCCGAGGTAGTCGGCTTCGGCCTCGAAGCCGCGGGAGAACTTCAGGAAGGTCATCGGAATGGCCAGCCCCGACGCTTCGTAAGCTCCGTAGCCAATTGCGCCGCCGATGAAGATCAACGGAATGGACGCCATCTGCATGAGCTGCGCGCGCGTCATTTCGCGGCCGTAGTGGCAAGCGGCCACGTGGGCGATCTCATGGGCCATCACGCCCGCCATTTCGGCTTCTTCATCGGCCGCAAGAATGAGGCCCGAGTTTACGTAGAAGAATCCGCCGGGAAGCGCCATGGCATTCACGACGTCGGAGTCGATCACTTTGATGGTGAACGGCACCTGCGCATCGGAGTTCCGCACCAGATTCTGGCCGATCCGGTTCACATACTCCGTGATCACGGGATCGTTCACCAGCTTGACCTGCGACTCGATTTGCTGGGCGTACACGCGTCCGCGCGATACCTGGCCTTCGACCGTGTACCAGTTGCCGACGCCACGCCCGCAACCCACGTTGCGGTTTCCCACTGCATCCACGTCGGTTTTGCCGCCGTCGTGCTTGATCTGGTCGTCATCTTTGGTAGGCAATGAGGCCGGCGCCTGTTTGGGAGCGTTCTGCACTTCGCTGGCTTTAGGTTGGCCGCTGTCCGGATCGTGAGTCGGGGTTTGGGGTTGATTCGGAGGCTGAGCTGAAGGCGGAGGTTGAGCCGGCTGAGATTGACCGGGGTCCTGGACTTGCGCCAACATCCATGAGCTTGTGCTGAACGCCGCCAACGCCACAGAGATTGCCAACCATCGGGACTTCATGGGGAACTCCTTTACAGCGGACCTGCTTGCCGTCATTATACGCCCGGCCAGAAACACCCCAACCGCAAACTTCTTCTTATCCGGTTAGACGCGGCCCTCCCTGGCCGGGTTATCCACGACTTTGCAGTCAAGCGTAAATACCGGCCTAACCCGGTATAATCTGGCCGCGTAGAGCGGGTAGGACAGGCTGCAAAGACTGACCATTTTGACAGCCGGCCGTCTCTAACCCTTGAGACAGGAGGCCTCTATGTACGAGATTCGACCGGGTTCCGGGAACAGCCATTTGTGGGTCGTCGTTTTAGCGCTGGCGGTTTCGGCTTCCGCCGCGGAGCCGCGTCCCGCAGACAAGGCAACTGCCGGCCTTTCGCACGATTCCATCGCCGGCATTGTGCAGCAGATTCAGAGGGCGGACTATGAAGGCGACCGCCCAACTCTGAAGCGCTTGCACGACCAACTCATACCGATTCCCGAAGACAACAAGCTGGCATCGCGCTTGCTCTACTGGCGTGGATTTGCTTTGTGGCGCAGAGCGATTAACGGCTTCAACGAATCGCCGACTCCAAAAGATCTGGAAGAGGATCTCACGCAGGCGGTCACCGGTTTCAAAGATGCCATTGCCCGCGACCCTGCATTCGTGGAACCTAAGATTGGAGCAGGCTCCAGTCTGGGCTACCTGATGTTCTTGCACAAGAACGACCCAACCCGCTATCAGGAACTGCTCCAACAGTCGAGTCCGCTTCTGAAAGAAGTAATGGCGACAGCTCCAGACAATCCTCGCCTGCTGTGGGTGCTCGGCCCCATTCGGTGGTCGTCGCCTCCTGAGCGCGGCGGAGGTCAGGATAAAGCGTTTGAGATTTATAACAAAGGTTTGGAAGCGGTCCGCAAGCAGAAGCGCGACGAGAGTGATTCGCTGGAACCCTCATGGGGAGAGCCCGAGCTGCTGATGAATCTCGCGTGGTCGAATCTGAACCGAACCGTCCCCGACCTGAACGCCGCCGAGCATTATGCACAGGCTGCCCTCAAACTCATTCCTTACTGGCACTATGTTCGCGACATACTTTTGCCTCAAATTCACGCGGCGCAAGCCAAAGCACACTGATTCTCTTGATGCCCGAGGGAGACCAACTCGTCTCTTGAGGATTCTTCTGGCGAGACGTACCATAGCGCCTTCCGTTCATCCCTGCAGACCGGAGGGCTAATGCTGGATCGCCGTCACTTTCTCGCCACCGCCGCCACTGGACTTGCCGCTTCCCTCGCCTTGCGCGGAAGTCTTTTTGCGCAGCTCGAAAAGATTCCTCCGCTTCCCGACCACTCCCTGCTTGATAAAAACGAGGACGCCTACTGGGCCGAGATGCGCAAGCAGTTTCTTATTCCTGAAGACGAAATCTATTTGAACAACGGCACCGTCGGCTCCAGCCCCGCGCCGGTGCTGCGCGCCATCTTTGACGGCTATTCGACCACCGAGAGAATGGATCAGCAGGATCCCGAAGACTATCCCATCTGGGGATATGCCTCGTGGAACGAGTTTCGCGATCCCCTGGCCGCGTTCGTCGGCTGCCATCGCGACGAGATTGCCTTGCTGCGTAATGCCACAGAAGCTAATAGCTACATTGCAAACGGCATCGACATGAAGCCGGGCGACGAAGTGCTGATGACCGATCAGGAGCATCCCGGCGGCCAGCATCCCTGGGACCTGAAGGCGAAGCGCTACGGCGTAGTGGTGAAAACGGTCACGCTACCCCGCCCGGTGAAAGATGCCGCGCAGGTCCTCAATCTCTTCAACGACGCCATTACTCCGCGCACGCGCGTCATGTTCTTCAGCCACATCACGACATTCTCGGGTGTCGTGCTGCCGGCGAAGGAACTTTGCGCGCTGGCGCGGTCGAAGGGAATCCTCTCGGCGGTCGATGGCGCGCACGTGCCCGGAATGATGCGCCTGAACATTCACGACCTGGGTTGCGACATGTATTCTTCGAGCCCGCACAAGTGGCTGCAGGCGCCCAAAGGTTCCGGCTTCCTTTATGTGCGTGACGAAGTGATCGATCGCTTGTGGAACACCATCGTGACCGAAGGCTGGGACGACGTGAAGATCCGCGCCGAACGGTTTCAGCGCATCGGCAGTTCGAATGTGCCGGCTTTGTGGGGACTGCGAGCTTCGATCAAACTGGCTAACGACATTGGGTTAGATCGCATCGAGAGCCGGCATCGCACGCTCGCCGATTACATTCTGGATGAAATGAAGAAGCGCGGGGCGGAGTCGTGGACTTCGCCCGATCCTGCCTTGCGCTGTGCCATCGTGTCGGTGAACGTGCCGCCGGTGCCGCGGATGGATTTGGAAAACTGGATGTGGAAGACGCACAAGATCCGCATTCGCGGCGGCGACCCGAATAAGCTGCGCTTGTCTACTCCTTACTATTTGCAGAAGAAGGAGATTGACCGGTTTCTGGAGAAGTTTGATGAATACAAGCTGGTGAAGAAGCTGTGAGGGGATGGATAAGACGGACTTGATGAATGAAGTTAACTGATCATACGCCGATAGAAGTCTGTGGGAAGGGCGAGCTCGCCCAAACTCAAGAGTATCGCCTACCTGGCCTCTATGAAAACAATGTCGGCTAGTGAATTCAGAATGCGTTGCTTTGCAGTCTTAAGAAAAGTGCACTCGACAAGAGCGCCGGTGCTGATCACCAAACGCGGCAAACCCGTCGCTCGACTTGTAGCGGCGGGAAAGCCTGGCAAGTTTATTGGCCGACTGAAAGGCAAAATCAAGATCGTCGGCGACATCTTATCGCCTATCGTGCCGCCCGAGGACTGGGAATACGACCGAGACAAATTCTAAGTACAGCCACTCAGTCGTAATACTCCAACCCCAGGTGCGTGATCAGTTCCTCACCCTTCAAATGGCGCAAGGTGTTCTTCAGCTTCATCAACTGGATGAACAGGTCATGTTCGGGATACAGACCCGGGACCGTCATCGGGGACTTGAAGTAAAAGCTCAGCCACTCCTGAATTCCGAGGCCGCGCAGTTCTGAGGAACGTTTTGCCAGATCCATCAGCAGGACCAGGTCGAGAACGATCGGCGCAGCGAGAATTGAGTCACGACACAGGAAATCGACTTTGATCTGCATGGGATAGCCGAGCCATCCGAAGATATCGATGTTGTCCCAACCCTCTTTGTTGTCTCCACGCGGCGGGTAATAGTTAATACGAACCTTGTGGCACATGTTGCCGTACAGGTCGGGATAAAGTTCCGGCTGCAGAATATGCTCTAGCACCGAAAGTTTCGATTCTTCCTTGGTCTTGAACGAACCGGGGTCCTCCAGCACTTCGCCGTCGCGGTTGCCTAGGATGTTGGTGGAGAACCATCCGTTCAGGCCGAGCATGCGCGCCTTAAAGCCGGGAGCAAGAATGGTCTTCATCAGCGTCTGACCGGTCTTGAAATCTTTGCCGCAGATTGGGGCGTCGTTCTGCCGCGAGAGTTCGAGCATTACGGGCAGGTCTACAGTCAAGTTCGGCGCTCCGTTGGCGAAGGGCACGCCCTCCATCAGAGAGGCATAGGCATAGATCATCGAGGGCGCGATCATCTCGTCGTTCTCGCGCAGCGCCTTCTCGAATGACTTCACGGATTGGTGCGCTGCGGTCGCGCGCGATGTACGACTCGGTGGAACCGCACCACATGGTGATCAATCGGCTCGCCCCGCTGGTTTTCTTGAAGCTGCGGATGTCATCGCGCAGTTGTTCGGCGAGATCCATCTTCGTTTTGCCCTTCTTTACGTTCGGGCCGTCGATCTTCTTCACGTAGTTGTGATCGAATACGGCCGAGCGCGGCGTAACCGAAGAAAGAAACGGCTTCAACTGGTCGAGCAGCCTCTGGTCGAGCACGCCCGCCTTCGACCCTGCTTCGTACATGTTGTCTTCAAAAATATCCCACCCGGTGAAGACCAGATCGTCGAGCCCGGCGAGCGGGACAAACTCTTTGATCTTTGGTGAACGGCCGTCGGTGCGCTTGCCCAGGCGCACTGTCCCCATCTGCGTGAGCGACCCGATCGGTTTGGCCAGGCCTTTGCGAATGGCCTCCACGCCTGCGACGAATGTGGTGGCAACCGCGCCCATGCCTGGGATCATCACTCCCAGCTTCCCTTTTGCGGGTTGGATCGTGCCGTTGCCCTGCGGGTTATCGCGCTCCTTCACATCATTCTTCACTTCATTATTCTTCACTTCAACGCGCACGGCTTTCGGTGCTGCCTTCAACTTTGCGGACTTATTCCTTGTCGCCATATCTTGGCCGCTTCCTCAGTAAGAATCTTTAGGGATGTGCAAACCCTGTATGTTCTCGTATTGGGTGGGACTTTTGCAAACCGGCGCAGCTAAACGCGCAGAAAATCAGTTTAACGGGCCGCGCGCCTCATCGAGCGGAGAGGCTCGGGCGGCCGGAACGGGGTGGTGCCGGCGCTTGCGCCGCCGAGACGACAGCGCTCCGCGTTGACGATTACTTCGCGTCGAGGTCCATTGGCTTCACCGGCAAATCCCAATGGGCCTCGAGAATTTCAAAACGCCGCTGCTCTTCGCGCTGAAACGTTTCCTGATCGGGATACATTTGCTTTTGCAGCGCTGCCTCGTCGAAGGGTTCGTTGGCCACAGTGGCATTTTTGAAGACGATGGTCACGCGAAAGTCCCATCGGCCGTCTTCGGTGGTGTGATAGCGCGGTTGATCCATCCATACCTTGGCAATCCGTCCCATTTCCATTTCTTTCTTGAGCACCGGGTAATGATTCTTCTTGAACAGCTTTAGAAACTCGTCCGCATGGCCCCACTTTGTTTTGTAGTAATTACTCGACGACAAAAGGCTTGTCGGAAGCCGCTGGAGCGGCCTGAGCATAGGAAGCCATGGGGAGAACGATGCTAGAGAACAGTAACAACACAAAAGCGCGAACTCTCATCACAGAATTTTCCTCGTGAACCAATATCCGCAACCGGTATTCGCAACGACGTGATTTACATCATTACCGGCCGACTACTGACGGGCGATGTTTGATCCTATTCTTCCAGTGAGTCCGAACAAAATAGACCGCGCCCGCGACAAGTACAACTCCGATCACGGCGTCGAACTTGTGAAAATACTTCCCCAGCTCGCGCCAGTTCGCACCCAGCTTCATGCCGAAATATGCCAGGCCCAGGCACCACGGCCATGATCCCAGGAATGTGTAGACATGAAACCTTACCCGCGGCATGCGTGCAATTCCCGCGGGCAGCGCGATGAAAGTTCGAATCACCGGGAGAAGGCGGCCGATGAAGACGGCAAGGTATCCCCAGCGCAAGAAGAAACGGTCGGCCCAGTTGAGTTCGCGGTGGCCCATTAGAATCCAACGGCCGTAGCGCTCGACCAGCGGACGTCCGCCATAGCATCCGATCTCATAGGCCACCAGCGAGCCCAGGTTGCAGCCGAGCGCCCCGGCCGTCGCCACCCATAACAGCTTGAACGTGCCGGTGAAAACCAGATAGCCCGCAAACGGCATGATCAGTTCCGATGGCAGAGGGATGCACGCCGATTCAATCGCCATCAGCAGGGCGATGCCAGCATAGCCGGTCGCGCCGATAACAGAATTGATGAATACGAAGATAATTGCCAGAAGTTTTTCAGTCATTGGGAAACAGTTCGAAGGCAGTTCTCAGCTCTCGGTAAAACTTTTTCACTCCAAATCTGAGGAGCGGGGACTGACTGTTTAGTGTATCGGAAGGTGGAAGCAGAAAAGCTGGACAGATGTTTACCAAACTGAGAACTGGAGACTGAGAACTGAGAGCTGAGCGCCGCTAGAACGAGCCGTCCTGGGTAAAGGTATAGCCCGGCAGAGAAACGCCTTGCGGGCTTTTGGCCACCTTAATGCGCACGGTTGGGGCGTCTGGAGCCGCAATCCCCGCGGGCCGCAACATGGCATATTGCGTGAAGACTTCGCTGTACACCTTGGTGACCAGATAATCCTGGCCATCGGCATCGTTGCGCCAGACTTGCCCGAGCTGGATGGAAGAAACGGCCATAAGATTCTCTTAGGAGATTGGGTAAGCTTCAGACTACCGAGGGATATCTGTTGAGTCAATCGGTCCTGAGGTTACCTAAGGTCTCTGCTAAGATGTTGCCCTCATGCCCCGCGGAAACACTCCACGCCAACCCACTCGTACCGGCCGGCAAGACCGCGTGGCGCGGGCGCCCCAACCCGTGAAAATGCCGGCCAGGACCACAGGGCCTTCGCCTCGGAGACGGGCGGGAGCGCCCGCCCCCACACGAGCACTTTTGCCCACACCGGCACCTTTGCGGCCGGGCGCGAGCAAGAAGAAGACCGGGACCACGGCTGCTTACAATCCTCTGGCCCCGGAGCGCATCGCTGAGATTCTGAAACGGCTCGATCAGCTTTATCCCGAGGTCAAGTGTGCACTGACTCATTCGAGCGCTTGGGAGTTGCTGGTTGCTACCATCCTCTCGGCCCAGTCGACTGATGTGAACGTGAATCGCGTCACGCCCGAGCTTTTCAGGAAATATCCCACTGTGGAGGCGTTTGCCGCGCTCACGCCTGAGCAACTGCAGCCAGATGTGCGGTCGACCGGCTTCTTCCGCAATAAATCCAAATCTGTTGTGGGTGCTGCGAAAGCAATCGTCGCCAACTTCGGGGGACAGGTCCCTGACGACATGGATAAGTTGCTTACCTTGCCCGGGGTTGCGCGCAAGACAGCGAACGTTGTGCTGGGATCATGGTTCAAGAAGGCAGAGGGCGTGGTGGTTGACACGCACGTGCATCGCATCTCGCGCCGGCTCGAACTCACCAAGAACGATGATCCACAGAAAATTGAGCAGAATCTGATGCGCGTCATCCCGCGTGAGAGATGGATTCTGTTTTCACACCAGATTATCTGGCACGGTCGCCGCCTGTGCATCGCGCGCAAGCCCAAGTGCGTTGATTGTCCGCTGGAGAATCTGTGTCATGCGGCGGATAAAACGTGGAGCACGGTGGAAATGCACAAGAACGCGAAGGCGTAGGGCTAGTTGGATAACGTGCAGTTTGGCTTACGCGCCGGACCGGTTAAGCGGAGATCCTTCGCTACGCCTGAAAAACGGCCGCCTCGGGATGACAGTCGTGGCGTAATTGTGGGGCTGCAGCGCTACGTCGCTTTGCCCAGAATTGAACAATGGGCACGTCGGTGCCAGTTAAGAAGTTAGGCTCCGGCTTGACGATTCGCCGAGTCTGCGATTCCATTCATCCTCGCGCAGCCGGAGCCCCGGATTTTTCAAACGCAACCGCAATCTCTACTTGAGGTTGATCACGCCAAACAATCCGTCTGCATATCCGTTCGTGCCCGCAGCGAAGAATAGCTGATTGGGATTGCCGTTCGATCCGCCACCTTCTCCGAAAGCGAGCGCCCAAAGGCCGCTGATGGCAATAACTTTCTTGTTCGTGTTCGTGAGCTGAGTCATGAACTTTCCCGTCGTGGCATTGAACACGTTGATGCGGCCATCGCCCACGTTTCCCACCAGCAAGGCGTTGCTTGCCGGACCAAAGTTCTTCGGCGCCAATGCTACGCCCCAAGGGGCCTTCAGGTGGACATTGCTGGTAAGGCGTTTGATCAATTTTCCACCAGTTCCGAAAATATCCACTGCACCCTTACTGAAAGAGTTGTCTGAAAATGTCAAGTACAGTTTGCCCTTGATGTTCTGGACGTTGTACACGCTCAGGCCTGTCAGTTTCGGATCTTTAAACGAACCGACCTTCTTGAAGGTGCCGTTATAGATGTCCACTTTGTTGTTGGCGAAGTCGGTCGCAAAGAGGAAATTCGCTCCGTTGCTTTTGCCGATTGCGAGGCCAGTGTAAGCAGTGCCTGCGGGAGCCTTGACGGTAACGACGGCGCTGGTGCCGCCATTCCAACCGCTGATCGAGCCGTCAAGGGTGGCGAAAATGAAAACGGCCGGGCTTCCCTCAACCGGGAAGTCGGTCGTGTTGTTATAAACCTGCCCTGTAGGCGATCCCGCGCCAGTGCCGGAAATCGGGGGAATCGTAATCTCTCCATCCTTCACGCCTGTGCCGGTATAGAAAGTTGATTCGCCCGTGCCATTGTCACTGATCCAAAACGGCCCACCGGGCGCGAAGGACATCCCCCACGCGTTGACGAGAGCCGTGTCCTGATGCTTGGCTTTTCCTGTTTGGTTCGACACCAGCTTGGTGACCGCATATTGAGCGGCCGCAGGGCCTGGAATCATCCCCACCAAGACCACGAGTGCACCCGCTAGGGCGAGTGCGCGGCTTGAGCGATTTTGAGACATCATGATTGTTCTCCTTAGAATTATCCAAAAGTTGACGGGAGTGGTCGACGCGCCGGTATGTGGATTCAAGTGGGATTAAGACAGGATCATCCACTCGCCCCGGATGAGCGACATCCTCGGCGATCTTGCCTGTGTTTATGTCACGGGAGTGTCTCCGAATTGTAAATATTTGAGCGTAGTCTGCTCTGCTAGACTTTCTCTTCGGCTGACACCGCGGAATTCCATTCGACTCATGCGCACTCTTCCACTCTTTGCTATCGTCATATTCATGAGCACAGTTGTCGCCGACAACCTCGCCGCCCAGACTCTGCCCGCACCGCAGGCCGTTAGTGATCCCAAGAAGATTGCTTCCAAACCGAATGCGCAGGTTGAGCCGCGCAGCCTGACTATCGAGAAGCTGTTTATGACGCGGCAGGTCGGCCGGCCATCGTGGTCGCCCGATGGCAAGAGCATTGCATTCGTTTCGAACATGAGCGGACGCAACAATCTGTGGCTGGTGCCTGCCGAAGGCGGATGGCCGGTGCAACTCACGGTCAGCGACCAGCGCCAGGCTTCGCCGGCGTGGTCGCCCGACGGCAAATGGATCGCATATCAATCCGACTACGACGGCGATGAGCAGTGGGACATTTTTCTGGTCTCGCCGAAGACCGGTAAAGTCGTGAACCTCACCGGCACGCGCGAGATAGCAGAAACGGATCCTACGTGGTCGCCTGACGGCCGCTATATTGCATACCTGGTCAAACCGAAGACATCTGCGGCCCACGAGATTGATATCTACGACACGGTGATGCGCGAGGTGAAACATCTCACCACCGGCACGCCGCAGGACAAGGGCAATTCGAATCCAATCTGGTCGAAGGACGGCAAGTACATTGTCTATACGCAAGAGCAGGCAAAAGGCACAGACTCGAATATCTTTATTGCGGATGTGGCAAAGGGACAGAGCACGCTGCTCACGCCGCATGAGGGGGAACAGCGGTATCAAGCGACTGACTTCTCTTTGGTCGCCGGTATGAGGGACGCCGAGACAGTGCTGGTTACTTCTAATGCAGGCAACGGATACGAGAACGTCGGATTGCTGGATGTCGGAATGAGGGGAGCAGAAGGAGGCAAGTTTCTCTTCGACAAAATCAAGTGGCTCACCAAAGACAAATGGGAAATCCACGGCGGCGAGTTCTCTCCTGACGGAAAGCGCGTTACTTTCAGCGCCAATGTTGACGGTGACGAAGACATTTATCTACACGATCTTTCGACCGGCAAATCTACGATGTTGCCCATCCCGAAAGGTGTGAATGAACCGGCGGGCGGGCATTCCGCGTTTACTAAAGACGGCTCGCGCCTGCTCTATTATCACACCGGTCCTACCGCTCCCGGCGATCTTTGGGTTTATACGGTGACGACCGGCACGTCGCACCAAGTCACGCATTCGCTGGTAGCGGGCGTTCGCTCCGAAGACATGGTCGAGCCTTATCTCGTGCATTATCCCAGCCGCGACGGCAAGTGGACCATCTCCGCTTTTCTCTACGTTCCCTTCAACATGGCGCGCAACGGGAAGAATGCGGCTATCGTTTACATCCACGGTGGGCCGACGTCGCAATCCATGAATTCGTTCAACCGCTTCGTGCAGTACGCGGCCAACCAGGGATATATGGTGCTTGCGCCCAACTACCGCGGCTCGACGGGATACGGAAAAGAATTCCAGCAAGCGAACCTGTTCGACATGGGCGGCGGCGATTTGCAGGATGTTCTCGCGGGCGTCGACTGGATCAAGCAGACCGGCCACCTCGATCCCAAGAAGATCGCCGTGATGGGTGGAAGCTATGGCGGCTATCTCAGCATGATGGCGGTGACGAAGGCCCCCGATGTTTGGGCCGCGGGCGTACCCATTGTGCCCTTCGTGAACTGGTTTACTGAGATCGAGCACGAAGATCCGGTGCTGCAGCAATCCGATCTCGCGACCATGGGCGATGTGGTGAAGAACAAAGCGCTATACGAAGACCGTTCTCCTATTAACTTTATCGATCAGATCAAAGCGCCGCTGTTGTTGCTGGCAGGAGGACACGATCCGCGATGTCCTAAAGAGGAAACGCAGCAGGTGGTCGATGCCGTTAAGAAGCGCAGCGGGACGGTGGATTATAAGATTTACGAAAATGAAGGCCACGGCTTTGCGCGCGTGGAGAACCAGATCGACGCCTACAAACGCGTGGGAGACTTTCTGCTGGCACACGTTCCCCCGGCCGATTGCAGTTGCTCGCTGACGGAATAGGCCTTCGCTTCCTAATCGCTTGGCTATTTTCCAAAGGCTCGCACGATGGCTTCGACCAAGCCCTGGATCGTGAACTTGCTGGACGCAATGTCCACACGCAGGCCCAGTTCGCGCAAAGTCGAAGAAGTTACTGGACCGATGGAAGCGAATCGTACGCCTTCGAGTCCTGCCTTCCGGCGTGAGCCGAGCAGCGCCACAAAATTGCGCGCGGTCGAGGAACTGGTAAACGTCACCACATGGGGACGCTGCCGCGGATTCTGCAATGCGCTACGCAGGCGCTTGCGCGATGACTGCGGTACAACGGTTTCGTAGGCTTCCACCACATCGACCTGAGCTTTCGCCATGCGTAACTCGCGCGGAATTACGTCGCGAGCGACTTTTGCGCGCACCAGTAGCACGCGCTTTCCCTGGACGCGCCGCCGGAGGCTGCGCACCACAGATTCGGCTACATACTCTTTGGGAACGACATCGACTTTGACGCCGTGGTGCTCCATCGCCTTCCTGGTTGCCGGGCCGATGGCCGCGATGTTCAAGCGGTTGAAGTTTCTTGTCAGGTGAAGTTTGAAGAGGCGTTCCCACATAGCTTCGACTCCGTTCACGCTAGTGAGGATGAGCCAGTCATACGCGTCAAGACTGCGCAGCGCCGAATCCAGGGGCTTGAAACTTCGCGGTTTGCGGATTTCGATGAACGGGATTTCGAGTACCGTTGCGCCGAGCTTGCGCAGTTCGTCTGAAAGTGCCCTGGCCTGGTGGCGCGCGCGGCCTACCAGAATTCGCACACCTTTTAACGGCAAACTGGCTGACGACTTCGTCTTTTTGCTCATGGTTAGAGTGGCGGGCGGGAGTGCCCGCCGCCACACGATGCTATTCGCTCTCTTTCTTTTGCGTGGGCACGCCCAGGCCTTGCTCGCGCATCAGCCGCGACACTCCAGACACTACTGTGTCCTCGGCCTTCTCCAAAGATGCGATCACGTTCGCCTGATCCTCGCGGCTGCGGTTCTGGCTGAGCTTGAACTTGCCTTCAATCTTCATGACCTCGATCTCAAAACCCACGATCTGCCGGAGCATGCGCTCGCGGTAGGCCTCGTCCAGCGTTGCCCACTGCGAAGCGTACGTCGGCTCGAAAATACCCATCAAGTCGTGGAGAATGCCCTGCAAGTCCTCGGGCGATGAAAGTACGCGCGCGCTTCCATAAAGGTGCACGGCACCGTAATTCCAGGTGGGAACGCTTTCGCGCGCGGAATAGTTGCTGGGAGAGATGTAGGAGTGAGCCCCGTGAAAGATGGTCAAACACTGCGATTGTTGCTCGAGATAGCGCCAGTGCGGATTCGCCTTGGCGACATGGCCACGAAGGACAATCTTCTCGCCTTCGGTTCGCACAAAAAGAGGAAGATGCGTGGCGAATGGTCCAGAATCGGTGGTTGAGATGAGGATGGCAAAGGGATTTGCCCGCATGAAGGCTATTGTGTCTTCATGATGGCGCACACGAAAATAATCCGGGACGTACACCAGTTGATTCCCTTCTACTTGCCTTGCGGATGCGGCGCGATGTTCTTCCGCACGTGTAGAACTTTTTCGACTTCGGCGATCACGGCTCCGGCTTCGTCTTTCACTTCCACGGAAAAAACCGGTTCATATTTCGGCAGTGTCTTCAGTTTCTCGCGAATGTCATCGATCTGGCTAGCGGACAAACGAAATTCCGCGCGCACGGTTCCCTTCCCCGGCTTTCTGTAGCGGATGGTCGCAGCCTTGTCCCACACAATGTAGTCGGGACCCAGGTTCGCCATCAGCATTAGCATATAGAACGGATCGGTCATGGCAAAGAGTGACCCGCCGAATTGCGTGCCGACGTAATTGGCATTCCAGAATCGCAGCTTCATCTGCACGTCGACCGCCTTCATGTCCGGCGCAATGTGTTGAATGCGAATGCCCATGCCTAAGAACGGAGGCCAGAGGTTGACCCAGCGGCGTAGGGCCTTCGAGCGCCTGGTGCCGCCGAGAAGTTGCAGGAGAACACTGCGCCGCTTCATCGTCGTGTTTCGCTCGCACTCATGGTTGTGGCGGAACGGCGAGGCCGTGCGCGTAAACAGCCGCAAGAATTTCAGCGCCGCCGCGGCTCAGCAACATTTCGCCGACGGCGTTACCGTGTTTTTCAGGATCGTTGGGATCACCGTCGCGAGATTCGCGAAGAACCTTCGAGCCGTTTGGATCGGCCACGATGGCTTGCAAATGCAGCTTGCCGGCGCGCATTTCCGCTAACGCGCCGATGGGGACCTGGCAGCCTCCACCGAGGCGGTTGAGCAGGGCGCGCTCGCAGGTGGTAGCAGCGCGAACCGCTGGGTCGTTTAGGAATTCGAGATGCTGGCGCGTGACTGAATCGCCTTCGCGGATTTCGATGGCGAGCGCCCCCTGCCCGGCGGCGGGACACATGATTTCCGCAGGGATAATCTGTCTGATCAGTTCTGTTTTGCCGAGGCGCTTCAATCCGGCCGCGGCCAAGATTATCGCATCATACTCACCTTGTTCGAGCTTGCGCAGGCGCGTGTCGACGTTGCCGCGCAGGGGATGAACGTCGAGATCAGGTCGGATGGCCTTCAGTTGCGCCTGACGGCGCAGGCTAGACGTTCCCACGCGGGCACGCTGCGGCAGGGTTTCGATGGTTGAATAAAGCCGCGAGCAGAAGGCGTCGCGCGGGTCTTCCCTTTCCGTGATCGCCGCGATTTCGAATCCCGGGACAAGTTCGGTGGGCAGATCTTTCAAGGAATGCACAGCGAGATCGACCTTGCCCGCAGCGAGGGCTTCTTCGATCTCTTTGGTGAACATGCCTTTCGTGCCGACTTTGGCCAGAGCAACGTCTGTGATTTTGTCCCCGGTTGTTTGAATAATTTCGATTTCGACTTCGTGTCCGCGCGCGCGGAGAACGGCGGCGATGTGGTCGGCTTGCCAGAGGGCAAGCTGCGAACCGCGGGAGCCGATGCGGAGTTTAGGCATCAGTGGCCCGGCTCGACTTCTTTCTTGTTCGGCGCTTCTCTGTTCCCGGCCTGCGAGGCTGGGCCCTTTTCTTTGTCGTGCAGATTGAATAGTCTCCGCACCACATCGATCACCGTGGTTGCTTCCGCATCGCGTGCCGCAGTTTTCAGGGTGGTGATTGGGGTGTGCATCACTTTGTTGATGATGCCGCGGGTCAGGGCTTCGACTGCCATCTCTTGTTCTGGAGTCAACGGCCCCATGCGGCCGCGCACACGGTCGATTTCGGCCTGGCGGATGGTTTCCAAATGGTCCTGTAACGACACGATGGTCGGCACTACGTCGAGCGTGTGCAGGCGGGCTTCGAAGCGCTCGACTTCGCTGGTGATGATAGCTTCGGCCAGTTCGGCTTCATGACGGCGATCGGCAACATGGCTCGAGACGGCCTGCTGCAGGTCGTCGATGTCGTAGGCGAAGATGCCGTCCAGTTTGGCCATCTCGGGCGAAACATCGCGGGGGACGGCAATGTCGATGAAAAACATGGGCCGGTTCTTGCGGCGGGCAAGAAACTGCTCGCCGTGTTCGCGGCGGAAAATGGCGTGGGGCGCACCGGTTGAGGTGATCACGATGTCGGCACGGTCGCAGGAATCGTAAAGATCCTCGAACTTGATGGCCTGCCCGTTGAACTTATGCGCCAGTCCGATGGCGCGATCGTAGGTTCTATTGGAGACGAAAATCGAGGCGCAACCGTGAGCCATCAAATGGCGGGCGGCAAGTTCGCTCATCTTGCCGGCACCTACGACAAAAACATTCTTGCCCTGCAGGGAGCCGAAAATCTTCTTAGCCAGTTCAACCGCAACCGAAGCTATGGAAACCGAAGACGATCCCACGGCAGTTTCGGTGCGCACGCGTTTGGCCACGGCGAAGGCTCGGGTGAAAAGCCGGTCGAGCTGGGCGCGCACCGATCCCACGGCGCGGGCGGTGGCATACGCTTCTTTTACCTGGCCGAGAATCTGGGCTTCGCCGACCACCATCGAATCCAGGCTCGAAGCCACGCGGAAGATGTGGCGCACGGCGTCCTTCTCTCGAAACTCGTACAAATGCGCGTCAAGATCTTCCGCTGTGAGATGAAAGTGCTGGTGCAGAAAGCCGCGCAGGTCGGCCGATCCGTTCGTCGTATGGGTGATAACTTCCACACGATTGCAGGTGGAAATAATCATTCCTTCTTCGATTCCCGGATGAGCTGTGAGATCGCGGCAGGCATCGGGCAGGCGCGAGTCGGGGATCGCCAGGCGCTCGCGCAATTCGAGCGGCGCACTATTGTGATTCACGCCGATGAGCTGGTATCTCATGAGGCGGTAAACCTGTGGATCGCGGAGAAATAGTTCGCGGCCCAGGCCACCACCGCGGCTACGAAAGCAAACGTAGCCAGGACCGCGGCGCGGCGTCCACGCCATCCTGAATTCCAGCGGGTGAAGACCATGATCATGTAGACGACCCACATCAGGATCGACAACAGAATCTTCGGATCAAGGAAATCCATGCGACCGTAGGTGGAAACCGCTACAAACGAACCGATCAGCAATCCAAGCGTCATGAAGGGAAAGCCGAACATGAGCGAACGGTAGCCGATCTGATCAATCACTTCCAGTGCGGGAAGAAAGCCCGTCAAGCTGTTGGGATTCTTGGATTTCAAACGCCGCTCCTGCACCAGATATAGCAGGCTGGCGCCGAAGCTGAAGAGCAGTGCGGCGTATCCGGTGAAAATGAGAGCGATATGCGCCGGAATCAGCCATCCTCTCTGGACGGAAGATGTAAAGACAAACGGCTGCTGCCCGACGGCGGCCACAAATGTGAGGAAGAAAACAATGGGGAACACGACCACCCCGGGCGACGTGGTCTGGTAAATGGCATAAATGATCATGAAGAACGTCATCGAGATGAAGGCCAGCAGCGATTCCGCGTTGTGCACGGACGCCCAAACGAAGTGGCCTGCGATGAAGACCTCGACCAGCGAGACGAAGTGGAAGACCATGCCGAGACTGGCGGCGTGCAACGCGATGCGGCTGAAAAGATCGCTGGTGCGGCTGAGCGCAAAGAAGGCGTAGATCAGCCCGATGAAATAACACGCCAGCGCGAAACGCAGCCAAAGCAGTGACATAGGAACAGGTAAGTATCAGAGTCCGCTGAGCTTAATGCAAGTGTGGATGGGAACTCCCGAGAAATGCCATCCTTGCAAGCATTATATTCTGCACAGAGAACGGGCAGGCGGAAACCCGAAGAGATCACGGCGATTGTGATCTGGATTTCTTATTCGACTCTCTTATTCCACGCCGAGGCTCGCCAGAGCTTCCTCTAGCAACGCCGCATCAATCACCAGGCGGCGGCCGTGAGTCTTCACGTCTTCGAGTTCGTCGAACGCGCGAAAGAGCCGGAGTTTCGCGGCGGCATATTGTTCCGCTTCGGTGAGTGGACGGCCGTGCGCCGCGGCCCATGCTGCCACTGACTTTTCAGGCAGGAAGACGCTGATGGCGTAGGTCAGCTTGCGGTCGGAAGTAACGTCGAAGACGAATTCCGTAGCTGGAGCCTCAGGATCGTCGGCAAGTGCGGCGCGCTGGCCCACGAAATAGTACTGGTAGACGTACCCCTGAGTGCCGGCGTAGGTCTTGAGGCGGCGGACGGTTCTATCCGGGGGCATGCGGATATTATCGCCCGTCGTCGGTTAGTTTGTCGTCGGTCGGTTGTTTGACTCTTGGCCACTGACTCTTGGCCACCCTGCTGGCTGGCAGCACGAAAGTTCCGATATCGGCTGCCTGGTACTAAGTTTCCTGCCTGGAAATGCCGATATCTTCCCTGAAGACAAGTCTTCGCTCAAATCATGCCGCAATGGAATTGGATTGCTCTTGGTGCACTGGCGCTTCTC
This sequence comes from uncultured Acidobacteriaceae bacterium, assembly GCA_963841125.1. GTDB lineage: Bacteria > Acidobacteriota > Terriglobia > Terriglobales > Acidobacteriaceae > Sulfotelmatobacter. The sequence goes on along the minus strand of CAWJBH010000007.1, from coordinate 95,439 downwards.
GTGGTGTACCAACAGATTCGCGTGTACCGCATTCGCCGGGAGTCGAAACATCGCGAAGAGCTGTTCCAGATCGTCACCGAAAACGCCGCCGACATGATTGCGCTGGTCGACGTGAAAGGGCGGCGGCTCTACAACAGTCCCGCGTACAAGCGGATTCTGGGTTATTCCGCCGCGGAACTCGGAGAAACATCCTCATTCGATCAGATCCATCCTGACGATCGCTTCAAGGTGCTGGAAGCGGCGCGCGAGGCGCGCAGCACCGGAATCGGAAGAACGCTGGATTACCGCATCCGTCACAAGGACGGCACCTGGAGGGTCCTGGAGTCGATCGCCAGCACCATTCGAAATGAGAACGGCGAGGTCGTCAAGCTGGTCATCGTCAATCGCGACGTCACGGAACGCAAACGCGCGGAAGAACAGCTGGAGCACAATTTCTTTCATGATGCGCTGACCGGTTTACCGAACCGGCGTCTGTTTCTGGATCGCTTGCAGCACTTGTTCGATCACGCGCGCCGCAACCCGGAGCGCCCATACGCTGTCCTGTATGTGGATCTCGATGGCTTCAAAGTGTTCAACGACACCATGGGCTCCGCGGTGGGCGATCAGGTGCTGGTTGAGATTGGGCGGCGTCTTTCGACTTGCTTGCGAATCGACGACACGCTTTCGCGTTTGCAAGACCAGGTCTCGACGACGGAGATGCAAACGGTTCTCTCCCGAATGGGCGGCGACGAATTCACCATTCTGCTTGAAGAAGTTGCCGATCCCAGTCATGCGATGCGGGCCGCGAAGAGAATTCTCTCCGCCGTGGCCGAGCCTTTTCTGGTGGAAGGCCGCGAGGTGAAGACTTCGGCCAGTGTTGGAATCGCCTTAAGCACGCCCACGCACGCGCGTGCTGAAGATCTGCTGCAAGATGCCGATGTCGCCATGCGCCGCGCCAAAGCCCTCGGGGGTTCGCGTTGCGAAGTGTTTGACGAGGCCATGCACACCCGCGCCGTCAACCGGCTCAAGCTGGACGTGGAATTACGACAGGCGATCGCGCAGGGCCAGTTCCGTGTGTATTACCAGCCGATCTTTGATCTGGGCACGAAGCTCATCACAGGGTTCGAAGCGCTATTGCGGTGGCAGCATCCAGAGCATGGCTTGATCTCGCCCGATAAGTTCATGGCAGCACAAGACAGTAGTTTGCTGGTTGCCGCCGGGCAGTGGCTGATGCAGGAAGCCTGCAAGCAGTTGAGGGACTGGACCCCTGAGATTCCCGCCATAGAACCAGTCAGCATGAGCATGAATGTATCCGCCAGGCAGTTGGCCGATGCACGGTTCGTTACCGATGTGGAAGCGACGCTGCGGCAAACTGGATTGCACCCTTCGCGGCTGTGTCTCGAGATAGCGGAGAATATGGCATCAGGCGATTCAAAGTTGACGGCAACCGTTCTCTCGCGCGTGAAAAACCAGCGGGTGGGCGTGATCCTCGATGACTTTGGTATGGGTAATTCGTCCTTGAGCGGACTGCGCCGATTCCCCATTGACGCACTGAAAATCGATCGCTCCCTGATCGCCGGAATGCTTATCGACCGCGGTACCTGCGAGACCGTGGAGCTAATCATTATGCTGGCGCACAAGTTGAAATTCAAAGTGATCGCGAAAGGCATTGAAACATCCAGGCAGCTCGATCAGCTCAACGCGCTGGGATGCGATCTGGGGCAAGGAAATCTATTCTCGCAGCCGGTCGAGGCAAAGGCGGCCGGAGAGCTTCTGCGCAAACAAAGCCCGCTCCCAAAAGCGAGGGTTGCGAAAGCGCAATAACCCAAATGCTAAGTGGTTTTTCGGCTGAGAGCTGAGAACCATTAGCTGAGAACCATGAACTGAGAACCGCCCTCCTTTTATTCACACTGCCGTAACAATCCTTCCGTATAGTTGCTGCGAACTTTAGCAACTCGCAAACACTTTCAATCTCACTGCGACCTGAGGACTACCTATGGCGGCATCGACCAGCGTACTTGACCAGAAACTCAACCGTTCTCCCGGCAAAATCGGAATGCTGGTTTTCGGCGTTGTACTCGTCATCGGAGTCGGCTACGCCGGCACCAGCCTGCTTCACGATCTATCGTTCGTGCATAACGAATCCATTCTGCCCTACGTGCTTCTGGGGCTCGCGCTGATGGTCGCGCTCGGCTTCGAGTTCGTCAACGGATTCCACGATACCGCCAACGCCGTGGCCACGGTCATCTACACGCACTCGCTGGAGCCTCACATCGCGGTGGTTTGGTCCGGCTTCTGGAATTTTCTCGGCGTGCTCGCGTCCAGTGGTCTGGTCGCCTTCGCCATCGTCTCGTTGCTGCCCGTCGAACTCATTCTTCAAGTGGGGAGCAAAGCCGGATTCGCCATGGTCTTCGCCTTACTCGTCGCCGCGATTATCTGGAACCTCGGCACGTGGTACTTCGGACTGCCCGCCTCCAGTTCGCACACGCTCATCGGTTCCGTGATCGGCGTCGGTATCGCCAACCAATTGATGAACGGCAGAAGCGGCACCAGTGGCGTCGATTGGGGCCAAGCCGCCAATATCGGCAAGGCGCTGCTGCTCTCGCCCATCGTAGGTTTCGGATGCGCTGCGCTCCTGTTGCTACTTGCCAAAGCTCTCATCAAGGATCCCAAACTGTACATGGCCCCCGAGGGCACCGAGCCGCCGCCGTTCTACATCCGTTGCCTGCTCGTTCTTACCTGCACCGGCGTCAGCTTTTTTCATGGCTCCAATGACGGACAAAAAGGTATGGGCCTGATCATGCTCATTCTGATTGGCACGGTCCCTACTGCCTACGCTCTGAACCACGCCATCACCTACAAAGATTCTCAGGATTTCATCGCCGTCTCCCTGCAGGCTGCCGATACTCTCACCAAGTACGTCAGCCCCAACGCCGTGGTCAGTGATGCCCACGATGACGTGACCAATTACATCCGCGACAAGGAGTTCACCCCCAACACCATGCTCGCGTTGCGCACCCTGGTCAGCGACATCGGCAACGAAACCTCGCTGTATAAGGAAATGAAGAATATCCCTAACGACCGCGTGCGCAACTTCCGCAACGACATGTATCTGATCAGCGAAGCGCTGCGCCTGATGAAGAAAAGCGGCAAGCCGGAAATCTCCGCCGCCGACACTGCGATCCTGACCAATTACAAGAAGCACATCGACCACTCGACCCGCTTCATTCCTCTCTGGGTAAAGGTCGCCGTGGCCATGGCTCTCGGCCTCGGCACGATGGTCGGATGGAAGCGCATCGTCGTCACGGTCGGAGAAAAGATTGGCAAGAGCCACTTGACGTATGCGCAAGGCGCGGTGGCTGAGATCACCGCCATGGCCACGATCGGCGCCGCCGACGGATTCGGCCTGCCCGTCAGCACCACTCACGTACTATCTTCCGGCATCGCAGGAACGATGGCCGCCAATCATTCCGGTATTCAGTGGTCCACCGTGCGTAACCTTGCCCTGGCGTGGGTGCTTACCCTGCCCGTCGCCATGATGCTCTCGGGTTCTTTGTTCTGGCTGTTCCGCAAGACCTTTTAGGCGGACCACCTGAGCGAACACCGGAAATCGTGGGTCGGTTCCGATCGCGGCTGACCCACAAACATCACTACCTTTTGGTTCTTCCTGTCATCTAAGATTAGGAGGAACCCTTATGAATCATTCAAAAGGCCGTACTCTCGCTTTTCTGCTGTTCGTCTTTAGCTTTAGTTTTAGTTCTCTGATGTTCTCCCCGTCGCTCCGCGCTCAGAACAAGGTGCTCGGAGAAGTCGAACTGGTCGGCGCCTCAAAAGTTGAGAACACTTCCGGCGTCTGGATCGATGGTCAATACGTCGGGTACCTCCACGAACTGAAGGGATCGAAAAAACTCCTGCTTCTTCCGGGCGATCACAACATTACCGTAAAGCAGGGCGGATATCTGGATTTCGCGCAAGACGTTACCGTTCGCGCCGGCGAAAAACAGACAATCGACGTACGGATGGGAAAAGATACCCGCGTTACCCTGCCGACGGTCACCGCCGAAATTAAGCTGGAAGTAAAGCCAAATCGTGCAGCGGTCTTTGTAGATGGCGTCTTCATCGGTCACATTGCCGAATTCGAAGGTCCGGGCAAGGCCCTGCTGGTCGCGCCGGGAAAGCACAAGATCAAAATCAGTTTGCCTGGGTATCACACTTTTGAGACCGATATCGAGCTGATAGCCAATCAGAAGTCGACGGTGAAGACTGAGATGGTGGCGGGAGGTCCAGCTGAAGGAAGCAGCCTTCCTCAATAGCTATTTTCGAATATTAAGAAGTGCGGCGGGTAGTTCTAAGATCAGGCTGTCTGCGATCAGCTGGACGCGGCTGCGGCGGTAGTAGTGAGCCCCCGTTGCTTACGCAACTCCGCCAGAAACAAATCGGCTGGAAGCGCTGCTTGCCGGAAAAGTGCCAGCAGCGCGTCTTCTTCCACTCCGGACTCCGCCGCAATTCGTGAATTCTGCAAAGTCCCAGTTTCCAGGCCTTCGGGTTCCACCAGCAACTCAGGCAGCAGGTCGCGATTCTCCGTGAGCACGCTCAGAAACTTCTCCAGCAATCCCCGGTGCTGGGGAGTGGTCTGGGTAAACTCCACCCCCATCCCCTTATCCGGGTGCATGACTCGAACCACGCCTTCCGTCTTCAGTTCGACTTCGGCAGCCCGCATTGAGAGCGTTACGCGGGTGGAGATCGGAAACGGCGAAGTGATCTCGAGGTAGCAACCGCCGAGGCTCAAATCCACAAGCTGGCACCGGACGGGCGGGTCGTCCTTTTCAATTTCCGGAGAATTCCGCCCCAGCCATTCGCGCAACTGCCGCCCAACCGCGGGAGACTGGTCCTGAAATCGCAACCCTACCTGCGTCCCGGTACCTTCCCACGCAAACTCCGCATCCACTTCCAGAGGCGTAGTGGAACCCGGCAGGGTGAACTTCAACTGCCAGCGGCCATGGGGCTTGCTGCGTCGGGGCAAGCTAATCGCCAACCCACCTTCACCTAAATCCGTAGTGTTCACCTTGAATCGTGCGCCCGATTCCCGATTAGACATTTCCACAGGAATTTGGACTGGGACCCGCGTGTTACGCCGCCGTTCCTTCTTCATCAGGGCTCTGGCTGCCCGGAAACTTGATTTAGCCCGCTCGGCCGTGACCGGCTTATAGAGGATGAAGTTCGCCCCAAGCTCGAATGCGGAACGCAGCCCGGTATCGGGATCCAGAATTGCCACCACCACTGCCCGTAGGTTGCACGGAGATGTTCGCACCACCCCGAGCACATCGGCGGCGCCGGGCCCTGCGCAATCCACAATAATCGCTTCAAACCGCTCACGGGTTAAGTGCCGCAGAGCGATCTCCGAACTGGCGCAGTGCTCGACGGCGATGTCTAGATCGCCCAGCGTCCGGCGCAGTACCCGCACAATCTTCTCGTCGGAGCAGAGCAGCAGTGACTTCAGCTTCATGCCAGCGCCTTAAATCCTTCCAGTTCCGTCGCATTCCCTGCTTGAGCCGTGACCGGACTGGCGCACGACGATTGCGGGACGAAACATGGCCCTGCCCAACTGTAACCTCGGCCCTGAAGCCCATCAATCAAACACTTGTATGCTGAGGTTACGGGTGTAACGTCGTCCTCGATCTGGCGAACGGTCGAAAATCACGAGATTCGTGTCAGGGTATGCCTTGGCATACCGCAAATGCTGAGGCGGCAATCGCCTTCAGGCGCTGTCATTCGGAAGCAGACAATGCTTAAATCGTCAGCATTTCGATGGATTAAAACGGAGGCCGCTAGCTACCTGGAACCAGCCTCCGGTGTCGACAACAGCAATGAATACAATTACTTAGAAATGCTTTACTCAGGTGGCGGAGGTACGGATTGTGATTGACTTCCAGTAAATGTTGCCCTAACATACTGAGTCTCCGATTAGGTTTTGGAATCAGTGGCAGGTTAGGCGTGGATTCCCCGTCCGGCACTCGTTCGCCGGTTTCATGAATCCAGAAAGTATTCGGAGAATCATATAGATAGCGCAGCCTAATTTGTAAAGTTCATTTCTCTCTTTGTACGAAAGGCAAGTTTCATGGCCAAGCGACGCGGAAATCCAAACTGGGGCAAGCCCGAGCCGATCGGGCCGATTGTCCCTACCATCACCGAGTTCGAGCAGGTCGTGCGCGAATACAAGCTCACCCCCGACCAGTACCTTCGGTCGACTCGCCTGCGGGAGTGGGCACGCCGCAACAAGAACTCGAAGTACATCCCCGAACCTCTGCTCGAAGCCTGGGGATTCGAGATCGAGTCGACGCTATAAGCAGGATCGTGTAACCAGAATCGCCTGGATTCCTGAAGGGTCGCCGCAAGGCGACCCTTAGCTTTTCATGTGGGGACAGCCGCCCTCGGCTGTCAGTCGTGCGCAGCTCGACCCCCGTCCCCCGCCTCAAACTCTGCATCCCGAAACAATCGCCTGCAGCACCGTGCTTGCAGCACCATGGAAGAGCGGCGCTTCAGCGCCGCGTCAAGCGTCTACAATCATTCAGGGCTTTAGCCCCTGAGGGATCTATCACCCGCTCCAGCGCATGCTCAACCTTCTGCAAATCCCGCTCCCCGAACTCTTCGCGGTCCTGGCGGCCATAGCCTTCGCCGCCGGCTTGAACGTGTACGCCACGGTAACAGTCCTCGGCCTTCTAGCCCGCTTCGGACACGTCCCGCTCCCGCCAGCTCTGCAACTATTAGAAACCTGGCCCATAATCGCCGCCAGCACAATTCTCTTCGCAATCGAATTCTTCGCCGACAAAATCCCCGCCTTCGACCTGATCTGGAGCGCCCTCCATACTTTCGTCCGAGTACCCGTAGCCGCCCTGCTAGCCTACGGAGCCACCCGCCAACTAACCCCAGCCCAACAACTATTAGCAGCCGCCCTAGGAGCAGCCATAGCCCTGGCCGCCCACTCCGGCAAAACCGCCCTCCGCGCCGCCGTAACCCCAAGCCCCGAGCCATTCTCCAACATAACCCTAAGCCTGGCCGAAGATGCCCTAGCCATCTCCCTAACCTGGCTAGCCACCAGACATCCCTACGCCGCAGCGACAATAGCGCTCTGCCCTGGTAGCAGTAATAGTCCTGCTAGCCAGAGCAGTAATCAAAGCCATGCGCAAATTGTTTCGGGGAGCAGAAGAAGAATTGGCGGGATGATTTCTCCGTGGAGACAAGAATGTGGGGACAGCCGCCCCCGGCTGTCCGTCGAGCGAAGCTCGACTCTGATGGCAGCGCCGCAGCCCGTGTGGAGCGGACACTCCTGTCCGCTGCTTTTGACCTTGATTTTCCGGCTCCTGCGCAGCGGATCTGTTCGCTGATCCCCCTTTCACGCCCTGGGGTCATGGTCTAGGGACGCAATCTGCTATGCTGCGATCAGGCCACCATGAAAATCTGTCGTCGTACGGCCGTTACGGCGCTGCTGAGCTTCGGCTTGGCCACGCCTGGGACCTCGACCTCCCAATCCCCCCAAAATTCAGGACACACCATGAGTCAACCAGAAAGTGCGATCCCCGGAGTCCCATGACTTCGACTTCCTTATCGGCCGCTGGCGAGTTCACCATCGACGGCTCAAGGAGCGCCTTGCCAACAATCACGAGTGGGTTGAATTCGAAGGCACGCTGGCCGCCCAGCAACTGATGGACGGCTCCGCCAATGTTGACGACAATGTGTTCGAGCTTCCCGGCGGCATCTCTCGCGGCGTCGCTCTGCGCTCGTTCGATGCCAAATCGCAGCAGTGGGCCATCTGGTGGCTCGATGGCAGCGCCCCACTGGGTCCCCTGGACCCTCCCGTCCGTGGTAGCTTCCACGACGGCGTTGGCACATTCTACGCGGACGATACCTTCAAGCAGAAACCAGTCCGCATACGGTTCACCTGGTCCCATATCACTCCAACGTCATGTCACTGGGAACAAGCCTTCTCGCCCAACGCCGGCAAGTCCTGGGAGACGAATTGGGTGATGGACTTTAAGCGAGAGCGATAGGTAGACCCAAAGTCTTTGACCCTTATACCGCAATCCGCACCCGCACCCAAATCTTTGCCATTACGAACCGGGGAGCCAAACCACTCACTTGTCATTCCGAACCAGGCCCCAATCCCGGTGAGGAACCTGCTGTTGATTTTGCTCGTGTGGAGCGGACACTCCTGTCCGCTGCTTTTGACTTTGGGAACCTGGGGAACCTGGGACAGGGGAACCTGGGGACAGGGAACCTGGGGGAACCTGGGGACAGGAACCGGGGACAGACGGGACGTACCCCAGTTTTTCCAAGAACTAGGCAACCGAGATAAGCCTGGCTTGCCTGCAATCGGCGACAGGTTTCTTGGGACGCCCGCCCTTTCGCGGAGCCAGCGGACGCGAAGTTAATTCCTCCAGACCGGCCACAAAGTCCGGACTCCCCAGCGGTCGCCCGGTGTGCGTGGAGCGGCGCAATTGCTTCACGTCGGCTGCCGATTCCGCGTCATCGAGGAACCCCCGCCACTCCACGGCCGTCCAGCGCTTCCGCCAGCGTTCCATCTCCAGCAGCGGCTCTGGGTTCGTCAGGCCACAGTGCGTTGCCGCGCTCGACCATCTCCACTGTTCCGGCCGCGCCACCATGCCGACGCGCACTGGATTCAACTCCACATAGCGCAGCGCCGCCCACAGATGCGACTCATCCAACGGACAGGAATAGAATCGTCCCTGCCATACGTGGCCACTCGACGATTGCTGGGCATTCCAGTACGCCGCGTAGCGTCCATGAGCCTGCTTGAGAGATTGCGAGAGAGCCTGAGGCGTTTGCGGAACCGCGATCAGGTGCACGTGATTCGACATTAGGCAATAGCCCAGCAGGGACAGAGCGTAAAGTTGCGCATTCTCCCGCACTAACTCGAGGTAAGTGACGCGATCCGCATCGCTGCCGAGAATGACTTGCCGCGCATTCCCTCGCTGCGTAACATGATGGGGGACGTCGACGATCACGACACGCGGCAGCCGAGCCATAGAGAGAAACTAACAGGAATGCCCGGTCCGCACACAGCGATGGCTTGGCTTTCCCCTTGTGATTCCCAGATCGGGAGGAGATAATCGGGGTACGTCCCGTCTGTCCCCATGTTTCTCAGCCGATCAATCCCGCCACGGGTAAGCCGGACACCCGCGCTAACACGCATACGCCAATCGTTCCTGTTGCGCCAAAACCTTGTGCTTCTGGGGGAAGCGGGTGCTCGCAATGACGCAAGACCGGGATATTAAACTGGGGGGAGTGACTTGTCGGACGGGAATGTTGGCGAGCAGAAGATCTCTTAACCGCACTTGTTGGTAAGCCGATCATCTCCTCAGAAAGCAGCGAATACCAGTTGAGGCTTGTGTTCGAGAAGAACCTTGAATTCGTTGTGCCCTCCCCTTGGCGCGTAATGTTAAGAGGTGAGTTGCTAGGTGGCAGCGGAGACGTGGGCGGGGCGAGCGCAGGGAAAGTGCTTGATTCCATAAAGGGACTCAAAGTCACCCTAGTCTCCGTCTCTCGCTCCTGGGACACTCGACTCGTTCTGGAAAAAGATTACATACTCGAAGTGATTCCCGATTCACTCCAGTACGAGACTTGGGAGGCGCATGTCGACGCTGGCTGGGTTGTTTTTGTTGGCGGAGAAGTGACGCTGTTTCCACCCGCAACAAGCTCAGGCGGCGGGCAGGCCACGACGGTTAACGTCTACGGTGCAGGCGGCTGTCCTCTCGCAGAAGAGACTGTCCAAGTAGTGGCGGATATCATGCAGGGTATTGAGGGGCTTCGCTCTGTTGGAATAGCAACTCCCTTGCAAACGGGATGCGCTCGGGCTAGCCATCGACAGAGTGGGGCGTTCGACGTTGTTGAGTTGAACGGAACCCCAGTGTCATGGTTCTTCGAACATGCGCAGGAGAACACACTGTTGAAACGGGTTCAACTAGCCGCAATCAAGCGCGGTGCGAAAGAGAGTTACGGTCCCGCAGGAATATTCCAGAACGGTTCACAGGTTCTAGTGCCTGAGCTTCAAGCTCGTTTCACTCGGCATCTGCACATTGGTCTTGCGGTGGCAACAAACAGCCTTGAGTAGGGTCGGCGTTCAACGCTCAGCCGCCTTTTCCGTTCCCGATTCGTGCCCTGATCGCGATCCGATTAGCGGCCCTTTCCCGTCCCGATTTTGCCGCCGATTCGATGCCCGGAAGGGTGGGGATTGCGTCGCGATGAGCGGGGGCGGATGGTCGTCGCCGGGGTGACCTGCCCCGGTACGTTCACGGGAGAATACGACAACTTTTTGTGCTCCCTTCCGGAGTTAGAGCGAGATAGGGGGAGCGCGAGGGGCAAGGGACGGCGTTTGAGTCCCTTGCCTCTCGCTCAGCTGTGTAGAAGTCGGCTGCCTGCGCCGCCGCGAACTCTTTCGGCGTTCTATATGCCAAGCTACTGTGCGGCCGTTGTTCGTTGTAGTCGATTCGCCAGTCTGCGATCTTCCGCCGCGCCTCGAACAGATTCTGAAACCAACTCACCCGTCAAGCATTCGTCCCGCAGCTTCCCGTTGAAAGCTTTCCAGTCGCCCGTTCTGCGTCGGCTTTCCCGGCTGAATATGCACCAGCTCGATCTGCCGTTCGATGCACCATGCCAGAAAATGCCGGCTGGTGAATTCCGGCCCGTTGTCGCAACGGATCGTCTGCGGCCTTTCCGCGCTCCTCGATGATCGCCTCCAGCGCCCGCGTCACCCGTCGGCTCGCGAAACTCGGTGTCCACTTCCAGCGCCAGACACTCCCGCGTGTATTCGTCCACCACGCTTAGCACCCGGATCGTTCGCCCGCACTCGACCGCGTCATGCACGAAATCCAGCGCCCATTCCTGGTTCGCCGCGGTCCGCGCCACCGCGGTTGACCCTCGCGCACGCAGTGCTTTTCCGCTCTCTTCCGCCGCACCGTCAGTCCCAGCTTCCCGGTACACCCGATTTACTCGCTTATGATTCACCTGCTCTCCTCGCGCTCCAGCAATATATGCAGCCGCCGGTGCCGTATCGTGGCTTCTCCCGCGCCAGCTCCAGCAGCCGCGTGCGCAGCTCTTCATCGCTTCGTCGTGCTGCGGTACCGATAACTCGATACCGCAATCTCCATCAGCCCGCAAACCCGTCGCTGGCTTGCCGGGATAGTTCCAGCCGCAGCCAGCCCGCTTCCGCCCGCTGGTCTACGAGCTCCATCCGTTTTTTGCGATCACCGCCTTCAACATCTCTTTGTCCAGACTCAGATCCGCCACCAGCTTCTTCAACCGCGTGTTTTCATCCTCAATGCCGCAGCCGCCTGCGCCTCGCTCACCTCCAGTCCTCCATACTTCGCCTTCCACGCGTAGATCGTGTGCTTCGACACGCCCAGTTCGCGCGCTACGTCCTCCGCCTTCCGTCCCGCCTCCAGTTGCTTCAGCGCTCCAATCATCTGCGCTTCCCTGTGATTTCTTCTCGACATTTCGCTTCCCCTTTCCTTCGATGATCATATTCAGTCTTCTGCCGAATTAGGGGATCAGGTCACCAGTTGCATGAGGCGACGGGTGGTTGTACTCGTCAAAGGCGGCTTTGGCTCCGCAATTCGCCGCACATTGGAGTGCTTTTCCAACGTCGGCCTTTCCACCTGGCAGCCTTATGTCAGCGGCCTCGCCTCTTCCATGCGGGGTGTTCGGCTGATGGATATCGGAATGGCCCTTGACTGCCTCGTTCGTGGATGTAACGGTGAACTCTTTTCCTGTGCAACTCTGAGTGTTGGTCTAGCACCTTCTTCAGTTCACCCGTCGTCCGCGGGATCCCAGGCTTGTAATTCGGCTCGTTAGACGAGTGGACTGACTCTGTTGGGGCTGTTGGTTTTGGGCTACTTCCTGATTTTGTGCCAACTCACGGATCGCCCCGTCGTTCGTTGCACCTCCTTAAATCGTAAACTTATGGCTTCGGCTTATTGGTCGCCACAACCGGGATCGTCAGATGACCATTTCCCGGGGCTTTCATTTCGGGGGAACCTGGGGGCGGGGGAACCTGGGGACAGACGGGACGTACCCCAAGATTCCAAGAACTAGGCAACCGAGATAAGCCTGGCTTGCCTAGTTTTCCTTTTACACTATCTGCCGACCATGGCCAAGCTACGAATCGTATTGGCCATCTTGGGATAAACCGGGAACAGACGGGACGTTCCCATTTTCCCCGCCCAGTGTGGGAATCGGGTCGATTCCCGAGCTATGAATTCCGCGGAAATCCGGCCGCAAATCGAGTCCTTTCTGATATTTTTCTGCAATGGCCCGCTTCGCCCGCGTCGTCGTGGTGGACGTTCCCCATCATGTTACCCAGCGGGGGAACGCCCGGCAAATAATTCTTTCCAACGACGCCGACCGTTTCGACTACTTGAATTACTGCGGCAATATTCCGAGCTTCACCGGCTTTCTCTGCTGGGCTACTGCCTCATGTCGAATCATGTGCATTTGATCGTGGTCCCGCGCGCCGCCGAAGCCCTGGCGCAGACCCTCAAGCACGCCCACGGACGCTACACATCCTACTGGAACACTCGGAACTCGTCGAGTGGCCATGTGTGGCAGGGGCGATTCTATTCCTGCCCGCTCGACGAAACGCATTTGTGGAGCGCCTTGCGCTATGTGGAGCTGAACCCGGTACGCGCCGCGATAGTGACCGCTGCCGAACAGTGGCGATGGTCGAGTGCTGCAGCCCACTGCCAAGCCGGTGCCTCCGACGCGCTACTGGATATGGAGCGATGGCGAAAACGCTGGACGATCACAGAGTGGCGCGAGCATCTTGTGGCCGCAGAATCGACAGCCGAGGTGAGAGCGTTACGCCAATACACGCACACGGGCCGGCCGCTCGGGTCCGCTGAATTCGTTGCGGCTTTGGAACATTCCACTCTGCGGCCGCTCGCACCGCGCAAGCCTGGACGACCGAAGAAGCCCTTACCAGATTTCAAACAAGACGGCTTCGTCTTTGCCGCGTAGTTACCGAAAATGGGGAACGTCCCGTCTGTCCCCGGTTTCCTCTCTCGCCATCACAGCCGAGACTAGCAGCCGCGCTTAAGAATCAACAAGTTCGCCTGCGCTAACTTCCCGTTGCTCTACAGCACCCTGACGGCAGGATTTTTTCCTTAGCTGCCCTGGTTTCAACAGGTTCGCGCACGGTAGCCGAAAGTTACCGTGCAGCACCCTTTCAGGGGTGGAGTGTCTCACCCTTACACCCCGTGCGAAGCACGGCTAAAAAACCTCAACCCCGCCACGGCACTCCGGGAGCACCCAACCGCCCGCACCACCGGGCCGGAATCGCCACACTGACGGGTACGGAATCGGCACTCGAATCAGGACCGCATCGGGCGGCTAAACTGACCCGGATCACGGGCCGGGGATCGGCGGCTCCTCACCCCCGGATTCGGGAACGGATCGGCAGCCTGAAACGGCAAGGCCGCGCCACACATCGGCGCGGCCAGAACCCAACTGCACGGCTAAAGAAAAACTCCCAGAACACCCCGGCAACAGAGGCACCCAGCACCTACTACACTCGGCGCATGAAACACTCAGTTCTCTTTGTAGCTAAAAAAACGTCCGAGAATAATCGCGTTCGGGTTTCCTTTTGTCTTCTCAATCATCTCTGCGACATCGTCCTCATACTTCCGGCTCTCATCGAATGGATGCGCATCCTCGATCGAGATCAGATGCCACTTGAATGACTCCAGATAACGCGCGATCTTCACCTTTGCTGTATCGGGGGAGTCGGCCCAAGTCGTGATGTTCGCAAAAGCCTTGGTAGAGCCTGATGGAAGATCACCAGGCTCTACCAGAACTTCGCACGTAGTCATCCAAATGGTTTCCATGACAACTCAGTCCTCAGGGTAATTGTTGTGCGTGCTGCTCGGCTTCTTATTGCCTTCACTGTCGGTAGGATGGAAGTGCGGACGCCCTACTCTCGGATTGGCATGTTCGACTGCTCCCGAGCCTTGACCCAAGGCCCTGTTCCGTGCTGCCTCGCGAGTGTTGCTATTCGTTTCGTTGACCTGGGGCTTTCCGCTCGGTCCTAACTTATTCCCGTGGGCATCTGTGGCTTGGCCCCCAGCCGTTACACCGGGTGCGTCGGCAGCCTTAGGGCCACTAACGGCATCCTTGGCCTCGCTGTATATAACCCCTAACGTCGCCCCGATCAGAGCGCCAAGCGCCGCGCCATCCTTTGCACCCTCAGTGCCGCCGAGGCCGATGCCTACCAACGTCCCTCCCCCAGGTTCCACAAGAGTTCCGCCCGCGCCGCCAGCAATACCACCAACGATAGCACCGCCTACACCACCGATCACTGCACCCACGGTTGCAGCAGTTACCGTATTTTGCGCCGCTGGCTCGCCCTGGACTTGCGCCTGGGCTGCTTGCGCGCGCTGCAACCGCGGTGGGGTCTCCTCCGAGACCACTGCGGCGAAAGCAATATCAACTCTGGTCAAGTAAGCATTCTCGCTGATTGCAACTTGATCAATTTGCCTACCCAACGAGGCGTGCGATTCGGATTCTAACAACGGGTCCGGTCGATTCATTTCAGAATCAAACCATGCCTGAAAATTGGGGTCCATCATCTGTGCAGTCGTCAACAGCCCGTACAAATCCACCTTGCTTAGCGGATTGTTGTCAGCATAAACGTACTTGTTGCCGGTGCCGCGCATCGGATCGGGACTGACCCAGCGTCCTTGACCGTTATGCTCTTCCCGCGCCAGAAAGTCATATTCGTCGCTCACCAACTGATCGGGTTTGCCCGTGAAGCTGTCTACATTGAACGGCGCTCCCTTCAGCGCGTACCGTTCGCCAAACGGAGCGAACGCCAGGGATTCGGTGAAGAGCCTGGCTGTCGGGTCGGATTCGGCACGAATCGTCCCTTGCCAGTCGGGAAAGCGGAAGCGCTTCAGTGTGCCTCCGGAGTAGATTGCCTGCACGCCACCCGGTAAATCGACATTCGTCGCACTCTCCGTGAGGCCCGTCATCTGAGCGCTGACGCCGAAGGCAGAGACGTATTCGTGAATCACTCCGCCTACGTTCTCTTCCACCTTGTTGCCGTTGGCATCATAGGTGACTGTAGCGATCGTGGAGCCATGCGGGGGCGTCGCAATCGTCGCGACGTGCCCGTCTGCCAGCCAGGTGTAGGTATGGAAGGTGTCGTCGGTTAGATTTCCATCGGTGTCGTAGGCAATGCTGCCGGAGAGAACGCTGTTGTACTGGTTCGTCGCCGTGTTATAGCAAGCGGCACACGCCCACGACAACCCAGGCCCAGTGGTGCTCTTGGTGATGTTGCCGAACTGATCGTAGGAAAACGTCTGGTTCCAGACTTTTGTGGCCCCGTTCAGGCAATTCACACCCGGAATCGTCGGAGTTGTTGTGCCAGCTACGCGAATAAAGTCGTCATAGAGGTAGGTGCAAAGCTGAGTGTCAGCGGGGTTATATTGGTCAACAATATTGTTCGTATACAACGTGCCGTTCGGATTCCAGTGCAGGGTGCCCGAGATCACCACCGGGGTCGCACCGACGGAAGCGGAATAGCTCGCCATGCGCCCGGTATTCGGATCGTAAGTGAAGGCCTGCTTGTCCCCCGCACCAAGAGTGGTGGTCAGCAACGCGCCGATAGAATCGTCAGGGCCGGGACCGTTGTTGTAGGTCACTGCGCTAACCGGATTTGTCCCGCTTGCACTGACTGTCTGGACTCGCCCTTCCCCGTCCAGAGTTCCGTAGGTAAGGGTGGGCAGTCCCACGCCGGAAACCGTTTCCAGCGAGTGATCTGCCCAATACGTCGCGGAGAGGGCATAGTAACCCTGGGAGCTCGGTGACATCTGGTAATAGGCCGACATGAGCCCGCGCTGCTCGTAGAGAAACCATTCGTCGGTAATGAGGGCACCAGTGCTACAGTTTTCAGTATATGCTTCTATCATTCTGCCAAGCGGGTTAGAGAGAGTAACCCCAGACGGCGGAACCTTCGCAGTGGGATACGATAGAGAATCGTAGGCGAAGACCTTACAAATGGGGGTGGGTTGACGATAACCAGCTTCGATCGCTTGAATCCGATTCAAGAGATCGAAGTAGTAACAAGTGATTATCCCGGAGTTATCGATCTTTTCCGACAACTGACCACCAATGCCACTACCACAATCGGGAGCAGTTGTATCCCAATAATACTTCTTCTTTCCGCTCTCGGGATGAGTCTCGCTGAGCACTCGTCCGAGCAAATCGTAGGTGTAAGTACGTTTTTGTGTGAGAGACGCGACCTGAGCATTTTCGAGCGTCTGAAGCAGACGTCCCGCTCCGTCATAGGTATAGGTTGTCAGGAAACCTGTCGCAGGAGTCGTCTGACCGCAAGGGCCACTTCCGGAGGCGCTGCTGATCACGCACACGGACTTGAGTCTGCCCAACCCGTCGTATTCCTTCTGGGTCTCCTTGGCATTTTCTCCGCTTGGAACCGGAGTCAATTTGGTCAGCACATCGTTGGCGAGGTATGTCTTAGTGATGATGTCTCCCCCGGTGCCAGTGTGTACCCACGGACGATTCAGTGCGTCATAAGTCTGAGTTTCAGTGGATGCGGAGCACGAGTAGGCCGGCCCCTTTAACGCACGTGAGGCTCGTCTCGTAGACCCGGCCATCACTGTCAAAGGTTCTGGACTTGGTGTCCCAATTCGCGTTTGGTGCTGGCCCCTGTCGAAGCTGCGAGACGGCCGGACGCCCAATGGAATCAGTGGTCGAAAGTGCGTCGATAACGGACGCTCCACCGTTAAATAAGAAAACACTCTCGGTGCTTTTGGGGGTATAGGCAAACGTGGTGACATTGTTGAGTTCGTCTTTGCTGTCGACAGGACGATAGAACGGATCAGGCGGGGAATAATCCACATGGGTCGTCTGACCGTTGGCGTCCGTGGAGGCGGTCACTACTCCGCCGTTGCAATCCCACACTTGCGATGTCAGAAGAGTCGGGAAATCCTTGGGATACTGACTGGTGACGAACATGTCGTTCACGAAGTCGGGGTGTACATCGTTACTTCGCCATTTACGTCGGTCGCGGTTTGCACAACGCCCTGCAAGTAGGTGTAACTCTTCGAGAGATAGTTCCCGGAGGCTCCCGTTCCGCTCACTAGGCTCCATGTCTGCGTTAGGTTTCCATACTGGTCATAAGAGTTCCACGTTTGACTGAGGACCGCGTTGCCATTCTGAGAATCGTAAAGCGTCACGGTGCATGGTCTGGCAATGATGTAGGAACCGATGGCGGTGCAGGTCTGCGAAGTTGGGTTGCCGCTGCCGTAGGCAATCGTTTTCTCGTTCGTTGGGTTGGCTACGTTGAAATCGTATGATTGAACTTCAGTGACCCGTCCGTAGGTGTCGTAGGTGGTTTTGACGGCGGCATATCCTGTCACGCCGGGATATGTTGTGTAAACGTCCTTTTCCGTGATGGGCAGCGCCAGAGAAGACGGGTTGCAGTTGGTCGGAGTCGAAGTGGGGTTGTTGTAGCAAGTGATCACTGTTTCGATCAAAGTTGCGGACGACACGCTGCAGCAGTTGTAAACCTGCTTTTCGGTTTCGACGGGGTCGGATAGGAGGCCAATCCCGCAAGAGTCGCTGCCATCACAAACGTATAGATTACATTGTTTCCTTGCGGGTCCGTCACCTGTGTTTTCGTTGGACTCTGACCATAGGCTGGTGGAGCGGTATGCACATATGTCCACATTCCATCCGGGGTGGTTCGAGTCATCGTCGCCGGTGTACCATCCACGCAGTTAATCCCATGACTCCCCCAGAATCAGCATGCTGATCGTTCCGCCCGTGGGTAATGTGAGGGAGGCAAGCCTGCCGGTATAGTCCGCGCTGTTCGAATAAGTCGTCTCCCATCCAAAAGTCAAAGTGGAGCTGTCCGGAAACGAGACAGAGGACGGGAATTCAACGTTGAAAGCCGTGGTCTGATCCAGATTGGCACACCCGAATGCTGTAAGAATTGGAAGGCTTTCGGGTGTAAGTGTAACCGATCGATTTCCGCCCGACGCGTCGGTCCAGGTGTCGGTTTCCTGTTCAACGATGCTAGTCGTGGGTTCAGGCTCCGACTTCAGGAGGGGCGAAGGGCCGGGTGGCGTGTAGGTTGCAACACTCGTCAGAGTAGTCTGCGGCGCCGTTAAGGTGTCAGCATAGGTGGTGGTTATGGTTGAGCCATTGGTGGTCCGAGTCGTGGAAAGTGATTTGCCATTGGGGTCGGAGAAGCTATAAGGGGTAGAAATCGTTGTCTTGTTGCCGTTGGCATCAATCGCATAGCCGCCAAAAGTGGGTGAGTAGGAAAGGGAGACATAGATGCCGGAGCCGTCCGTAGTGTACGACGCCCCGCTGTTGGAGGTGCCGCAACTAGGAGGCTCAAGATACCCAATACTCGTGGGGTGCCCGGTGCCAGCGGCATCATCGTGCCAATCCAGCCGCCTGCCAAGCCGCAAGGGCCAATCACAATGGAAGACTGAACCCTGGGGGGGCCGCCGCCAATATGATTCTCCTGTCCGGCGAGCCCCGGTGCTCCCGCAAAATAGTGCGGGGGTGTATTGGGGGGCGGATTGGAGACCGTCATGTACTGAATCTGAGCCATTCCCTTCAGCGCGAAGGAGAATGGAATGTGTCCGGCCTTGGAGCGCACTGGCACGTTTAGCTGAATTCCAAGGGTCGCAAGGTTAACGGAATCGTACTCGTGCGTCTCTATGGTTGAGAACGGAGGAATTACCCCTGGCGTTGGTTGCACCTGGGCGAAGGCACCCGGGCAAAGGAGCAGAGTGAACGCGACGGAGAGAATCGCCCGTTTTAAACAATTACCTCTAGCCATCGTCGGCAACAATCGGAAAAAGAAACTGCGCAGGCGGGCAGGTATACCACGAAGGCAACCTAAAGGACGCGGACCAACTCCACAGAGAGCCATTGGCTCCTCCGAGAATAGTTAAGTTGTCCCCCTCAAACTTGTGCGCGACTCTAAATGGCGTGCTAGTCAAAGTCAACAAATTAAATGTGAATTCTAGCGTCGCGTTTGCCTGGGATCCTGAATATCGCTGCGGGGACTTCCGCCGACCTGTGTTATCGGTGGCGTTTTGGCGCTTTTGGTTGTATACAGACCTCGGGCTTTCTCGGGTGCAGGAAGGTGCTTTTCTCGATTATGATTTCCCGAACGAAAATTTGGAACGCGGTGTGTATAGCGGTAGCCTCGTTTGTGATTTTTTCCTGCGGCGGAGGCGCGTCCGGTCGGGAGGCGGAAACGGGGGAGCAGATAGCGGAGGAGGTGGTGGCGGTGGCGAAAACTCGTTGCAAATCACTCTAGTCTCTCCGTCAGTGGAAATGTGGGACATCAACGTTGGACTTGTCAATATCACCGGGACTGGCTTCACTTCGCAGTCAGAGGTACTGCTTGACGGTGTACCCACGAGTGCCACGCAGGTAGTGGACTCGCAGCACATTGAAGGGATCCTGCCGGGCAGTAGCCTACCACTGGGAGTTCACCAGATCAGCGTTCAAAACGGTACGCAGATTTCCAACACTCTGCCATACACCTACTACTACCCGGCGGCCGCGCCGGTGTCTCTTCGATGCGTTTGGAGGCTACTATGCAGATGTAAGCGGAGTTAAGACGGCTGTCGTTGGAGATTTTAATGGAGACGGAATGGACGACGTAGTCATTGAAAGTCCATCGATGAATGGCACGAACCAGCCGACCGTAGCTCTGCTGCTAGGCCAGGCTGACGGGTCACTGGGAGCGCCTCAGTATCTGTCAAACGTAGGGGCAAACGTAGCTGGCGATGTGGACGGAAATGGCACGGTCGATCTGGTCGCATTTGGGGTCGGGCTCGAGCTCGGGTTGCGCGGTCTATCTGAATGACGGTCACGCCAATTTCACTCCCGGTCCAGTTTGCCCGAGTATTCCTGGCGGAAATGTGATCATGTGGAAGCTGGTCGATATGAATGAAGACGGCCTCCCCGATTTGATTGCTGGCACGCAGGGAAATGGGATTTATGTACTGCTCAATGGAGGGGGAAGCTTTGCAACACCATTGCTGCTGGCCCAATCGGGCGATAGTCAAACATTCGCGATAGAGGATTGGAATGGCGACGGGCGTCCCGACATTGCTTACGACGCGATAGGTGCCACGGGAGCTGACGAAGTGCACTTCCTTATCAATCAGGGCGGCGGGATTTTTCAAGACGTTATCCCCACTGGCCTGCAGGGCACGGCTGGAACGCTCATGGCAGCAGATTTCAATGTGGACGGAATCGCCGATCTGGCGATCGAATTCACCGAGATCGGGCTATCCGAAATAAAGGTGCGAGCGTTTCTCGGGCAGGGCAATAATGTCTTCACGCTTTCGTCGGAAACAACTCTTTACCCGGCACCGTTTGCATCCTATCAGTTTGTTGCGGGTGACTTCGACCATGACGGTTTCCCCGATCTAGTAGGGGCAAACGCGGGCGGTCAACCGGGTAATCTCCTTTATTTATGGGGAAACGGCAGCGGACAGTTCACTGTGGAGCAGATCAACGGTCCCCAGGGGTTCACCTTTTCTGTGGGAGACATCAATGGGGATGGATTGCCTGACATCGTTATGCCAGACACGCAGGACGAGATTTCAGTCGTGCTCGGCCGAAAAGACCGGAATTACCTTTTCCCATTCCTGCTGGTACCTGCGGGGTCGGGTGTTTCTATCGCAGACATAAACGGTGATGGTCTGCCTGACATACTTGTGGGAGTGTCAACCTTCCTCAACCGGGGCAACGGAACCTTCGGTCCTCCCGCGTCGGTGTCCAGTAGTGCTTGGGCAATAGCCGACCTCAATGGTGACGGTCTTGCCGATTTGATCGGCGGTGCCGTGGACGACGTTTTGGTTTGGCCAGGAGACGGAAATCCGAGCTTTCCGGGGTCGCCTATCTCCTACTTGCCACCACATCAGGTTACGCTTACGGAGTTGCAGATCAAGGACATGGACAACGACGGGCATCTGGATCTTGTGAGTTCAGGAATCATTCTGTATAGCGACAGCCAACTGTATAGCGACAGCCAATTCAACTTCACGCCGGTGCAATTCCCGTTCACTGCTCCATACGTCATTGGCGACTTCAATGGCGACGGATTCTTGGACATCGCCACAAACGGGCAAACCTGGCTGGGTGGTCCCAATCGCACGTTCACTTCTGTTCCCAATTTATTTGGTTTGCCAGACGGAGTCTCTACGGCGGTAGGGGATTTCAACGGCGATGGAAATCTGGATATCGCCACGACGGACGGCACGATCTGGTATGGAACTGGCAAAGGCGACTTCTATATGCAGGGTGGTTTTTACCGGAGAAGCCCCCATGGGTGGAATCGTCGTAGCGGATTTTAACCATGATGGCCTGCCTGACATAGCTGTGGGGTTGCAGTTGCCGGAGCAAATTGCCGTTTTTATTAATGACGGCAAGGGCGGATTTCAGCGGTCGTTCTATGCCTCGGGAGCACTGACTTATGGAATGGCAGCCGCTGACTTCAATGGTGACGGCAAAACGGACCTGGTCGTTTGCAACTTTGTGACGATATTTGCTCCCGCCAATGCTCTGGTCATTTTGCAAATAAGGCCGCGTAGCACTTGGAAGCCTGGTTATTCAGTTCGCGATTCGTTGCGTTCTTGCGATGCCCCCAGGGTTCCTCTAGGCGGTTCAACACTGCTTCCGAACATTGCTTCTGATACACGTGGATTCTTGCGGGCCACAATGACGAGTTTATCAAAGCGGCTGGCCGTAGCCCCTCTCGAAGGTACTTAGTCTCCTGTCCCTCGGCGAGTATGACAGCATCGAGAACGGTGCATTTCTGGCCTTAGATTTGCAGACTGCGCTCCGGTGACCCGGCAGATGAACACCCAAAGTAGGAATTATGAATCTCAATCACAAACAAAGGCAAGGTTAAGACCGAAAATCCGTCGATCCCCGCATTTTCTTAGCATTGGGGGCCCTACGAAGCTTGTTTCCGAGCTTATGTTACGAATTGCGAACAACCAACGGAAAATTCGGCAGTCGCTCCCGGCTTGACACCCGTGGCGGACTTTTTAATTCTCTTTCGATGCTGCGCGCTACCCGAATACAAACCAGCTCGGCTCCCGCTTCCCGGAAATACGGCGTCCAGAATGCTCTTTACTGCATTCTAGGTCTTGGGCT
This sequence comes from uncultured Acidobacteriaceae bacterium, assembly GCA_963841125.1. Taxonomy (GTDB): domain Bacteria; phylum Acidobacteriota; class Terriglobia; order Terriglobales; family Acidobacteriaceae; genus Sulfotelmatobacter. The sequence goes on along the minus strand of CAWJBH010000007.1, from coordinate 73,233 downwards.
GAGCCCCGCCAGCGATGCACCAACCACGTACACGCGATATCCAGCAAGGTGAACCACCAATCCGTTGGCTTTTGTCCGTTCAATCATCTTTTCCTGGTCCAGCCGGCAAGAAGGGCAGGCATGTTGAAGTTGGCCGATTCATTCATCATGTCCGACAAGATCCAGATGGTTTTTGAGACTCGCATCGGAATTGCCCTTGGATCCCGATTCGAGCAACGCCTTGAGTTCCAAAGGCCCCCGATTATGTCTGTTCCGGCCGCTGTGGCGTAGCACAGCGGACTTGGCTTCGAAATTTGCAGCGAGCTGGTGCCGAGCGCGGTCCAGATCATCGGTGAAAAGGCCCTGGGCATCGGGCGTCCAGCCTTTCACCAAGCTGCGCATGCTTCCAAACGATTCGGTCGTGATGACCGAAACCCAAACGCGGGAGTTCGGCGGCTCGGTCAGGAGCAGCTTCTTCACAGAAAACAAATACTCACGGAAGAGCTCGTTGTTCGTTCCGCCCTTGCCGATTGAGCCGCTCACGTCGATCAGAATGCCCTCGTGACGGTTGATCGTCTGCGCGCGAACGGGAGACGCAGCAGGAAAAAGCACTCCTGTCGTTAGCCAAAACTTGAAACGCGCGGTTTCTAGCCCTCGGTTCGTGAAGAAGTCAGCGGTTATGCTCACTGTGGTTAGAAAATGCGAGATTATGACAGCGCGGATAATACGGGCTCGCGCAGCGGTTGGGGACAGGGTGTGCATAGGTGATCCCTGGTCCAACCATTCAGCTTTTATTAGGCCGCGCGCACGTAGCGATGATGAAGGCCTCCGACACGAGGCCACGCAACGACGGTGCCTCGCTCTGAGCAAGGCTTTCGCCTGCCCGGGGTTTGTTTCTGAAGTCCACAGTGCGTTCGGTCTTGGTGATAGTACTTGACGTAGGCGGCGAGCAGCCGCTTCAAATGCGATTCGTTGACGGCGATCACATGGTCCAGCAGTTCGCGACGGCAACTTCCTACCCATCGTTCCGCGACACCATTCTGCCAAGGACAGCCGACCGCTGTCCGCACGGCCTTCATGTTCATGGCGTGAATTGAATCGAAAACTTCAGCACCGTACTTGGAATCGTGATCGAGGAGAAGAAACCTCGCTGAGGGCTCGTAGGGAAACGTCTCACGCAGCTGTTGCGCTATCCAGGCACTCGTCGGGTGGCGGGCTACATTGAAGTGGAGAACCTGTCTTCGATCATGGCCAATAACGAAAAACCCGTACAACACTCCGAAGGTGATGGTCGGCACGGAGAAGAAGTCCATAGCGGCGATCGCCTCTCGATGATTGCACAAGAACGTCAGCCACCGTTGCGCGGCATCTGGACTTCCCGGAGCCCGTCTCATCCATCGCGCGACGCTTCGCTCACAAACATCGAATCCGAGCATCACGAGTTCGCCGTGGATACGAGGAGCACGCCAGGTAGGATTCTCGGCAACCATCTTGAAGATCAACTCACGGATCTCCTGGCTGACGGGTCTCCTGCCCAGTTGCTTACGCGTTCTGGAAAGCAGCCGCCAATAAAGCTGAAAGCCAGCACGGTGCCAGCGGACTACCGTATCGGGCGTGACCACAATCAAGGCTGTTTTCCATGAAGACCAGAAGCGTCGGACAACAATCCAGAAACACTTATCCATGCCTATCAGTCTTCGGACGGCTGTGCTGACGCTTGAAGACGGCCAGTTGCTGACGGAGATTTTCGATGAGCAAGGTTTCACGGGAACGAAAGAGGCGTCAGCCGGGTAATCTGCTATCAAATGAGGTATGTTCGATCTGGTGCGGCTTGGTTTTGGTGTCATCGTTCAGGAAATCTCGCAACCTGTTGATTACATGACCGTACAGGCATTTTGTCTAACGACAGGCCAATGCCAGACCTCCGGATTTCCAAAAACATGGGCGCTATCTTGTGCCATTGCACCTGTCGCCGACGCCAGAACGACGCCCAGAAAGAAGTTGATTGTGTGCAGCGCGGAGACCTCGCAGTCGAGAGTTTCAAGGAAAACACGGCTGAGAAATTCGGCCGAAATTGGGTTGTGGTGCGCATTTAATTCGTCAGGGCTCGATCGGCGACGATATGACGAGACTCTCGCCATTATCGCGACTCACAATCTGACCGACGCCTTTGTCGTGAATCAATCTCGTTGCAGTCCCGGCGCCAATGTGTGCTTCGGCTGATAGAGACCAATTTCGCCTCCGCCAGGAAGCCGCATCTTTGTGATAGACCCCCAGCGAGCCTCATGCACTTCTGAACAGGCAACGTTCTTCTTCGCGAGCGCGGCGATTTCGGCACTCAAATCGTTACACAAGAAATAGAGCTCATGCCTGCCGCTTTCTTCGGCTGGATGCACGGCTGTTTCCGCTGGGGGCAACGCAAAGATAAGCCACCCGTGGCCCGCATCTACGGACCTTAGGCCTAGAACATCGCTAAGGAAAGCACGGTCCGCCTCGGCGTCTTTGCTGTAAACAACTACGTGTGATCCAAAAATCATTTCTTTCCACCTCGTGAAATGACGATATTCACATCGATGCGACCTGGTTCTATCCCGTGTACACGGTTCCTTCTTCAATGAAACAAAGCGGATTGCCCCACGGATCCTGAGCGTAGAACGAGCGTTCACCCCAAGGCCGAACGACAATGTTTCCACCCGGTGCGTCGTGAACCTCGTCATGTGACAGGCAACCCAGTTTTTTTGCGCGATCAAAAATCGCTTCCAGCCTTGCGACGGTAAAGTACAGTGACTTTGCTGCGGGATGCGGCGAGCGCAAGGACGATACATCAACGACCTGGAGCGTGACTGCGCCGCACGCGAAGTATGATCTCTGGCCCGGTTGCCTACGTCCCTGAATGCCGAGCAGATCCGTGTAGAACGAGAGCGCCGCATCAAGATCGCCCACCTCTACATTTAGCCGAAGAAACTGCGGGACCTCAGGCAATTCGTGCTTTGGCGGTAGTGCCGCGATTCCTGTTTGCGTTCGAGATGTGGCCATCCTTCGTTCCCCTTTGCTGATTTGAGTGGCTTTTGAAAGTGGGCCAGCCAATCCGTTACGAGGCTCAAGCGGCTTTGTTCAATGCGATAAATTCGCATGCGGCCCGCCGCTCATGCGAAAGCAGACCGCCAGCCTCCAGAACCTGTAGATGTCGTGTCGTAGTCTGCCACGCATGAGCGAACATCGCTGCGACCTCCCCGGCGGTCATAGCTCCTCCGTTGAAGTAAACAGCGAGGAGTATTCGGCGGCGAGCTGCATGAGCAAGCGCTCCGAAAATCGCCTCGTACGCATCCCGCCGCTTTGCTGGTGTAGACTTTGTCATACATTACATTCAGCCATATTGCTGAATAAATGTCAAATCGAGTCGGGTGGCGAAGCTGTCGAGACGAGACCGATTGCTCGAACTTTAACCGTGTCGCCAGCGGCAGTCACATCCACACTTCGATGTTAAGCGAACGCTCCGGTCAGGGAAAGGTGATTGCTTGGCCTCACGTCAGTGGCCTTCATTATCGCTACGAACGCGTCGCCTATCCTGCGGCATTGCTGAAAGGCAAGCAAAGCGGCGGATGATTATTACGCGAGTCGGTTCTTGGGCAAATCGGGTTTGTTTCCTTGGCCTAGCTTGACGATATCCCTGAAAAATCACCACTCCCGCTCAGCCGAGTTTTCTGACCAGTTAAGAGCAATGAGTACATTATCGTACCCAGCTACGTACACAGTTCCCCATAGAGACAATTGACAAAGAGGAAGCCTAGGCTTGACTTAGCCGCGTACCGGCGGTGACTACGCGGCTTTTCTGGTGCGACGCAAACGAAGGCATCAAACTTGTTTCACACTAACGCATTCAAAACTCTTGAGAAGGAGGAGAACATGAGCATCTGGACAATACTATTCGTAGTTTTGCTGATCGCGTGGCTTGGCGGCTTAACGGTATTCCATGTGGCGGGAGGTCTTATTCACCTGCTGCTGGTATTCGCATTGATTTCTCTGATCTTGCATTTCGTAATGGGCCGTCGTACCACGTGACGTTCCGGACGGGGTGTGCCCTCGCCGAGGTGTACCACGGCCGAGCGGAAACAGCATTTTATGGATCGAAAGGATTTGGCTCATAATGAGATGGAATAGGCTTCTGAAGTCGCTCTTAAAAACCACTGTTTGTATTCTGGATTAGGCTGCCGAGCAGGTTGATCGCGTAGCGGATCGCACGTCTGAAATCAGGGATCAGGCCAAGCGTGCCGTGGATAATGCGGCGAACGCGATTCGGCCTCAGGAGGAAGATCATGCCTTCCGTAACTTTCTCACTTTTGCCGCCGGTGCGGGACTCGGGGTCGGGGTCGGAATGTTGCTCGCGCCCGCAAGAGGGGCTGAACTTCGGAGCTCGATCAGCGAGAAGGTAAAGGACATCGGTGACAAGGTGAAAGGGCGGGTAGCAACCCAAAAATCTGCATCTGGGACAGAATAGTGCCTGCGGCCTCCTAGGTCGGGGGGGAAACCAGCCGACAAGGCCACGCGAGAAGGCCTGCGCTTCACCGCAACCTGATTGCGGAACAATCATCAAACGCCGCGGAGCAGGAATACTGCGGCGGAGGCAAAAAACGTGAAGAGATCGACAAGTGCGGTAGTTGGTGGAGTCTGCCTCGGAACCATCCTTTACTATGGCTGGCGCTGGTATCGGGGACTGCGCAGAATACGCAATTTTCACCTCACGAACCAAGATCTCAACTATTCGGATCGATCGGCTGAAGAACTTATTTCCCAGCACCTGATTGACTTGAATGGCGCTAGTGTAGAGCAAATTGGCGAGCTAGGAATACCCGTGGAGTCGCTGGAACGTTTGCTCGAAAATCGTCCGTACCGCAACAAACTGGAACTCGTATCGCGGATGATTCTTTCCCAAAACGAATACTCGGCAATCAAAGACAAAGTGTCGGTTGCCGAAGGCGGTGAACCGGTGAAGATCGCGTAAGCCTGCCCACGTTCATTAGCAGCTTCTGCGTGGCAGTTGTCGTTAGACAAAATGCTGTACGGTCATGTAATCAACAGGTTGCGAGATTTCCTCAGCCGGGTAATCTGCTATCAGATGAGGCATGTTCGATCTGGTGCGGCTCGGTTTTGGTGTCATCGTTCGCCTCTTTCGTTCCCGTGAGACCTTGCTCATCGAAAATCTCGTGCTTCGTCAGCAACTGCCCATTTTCAAGCGTAAGCACAACCCAACGAATGACAAAAAGATTGCCTACGGCATCGGCAACCCAACTTCGCAGACCTGCACCGCCATCGGTTCCTACATCACTGCCAAACCATGCACCGTGACGCTTTACGATTCTCAGAATGGCAACGCGGTCCTCAGTCAAACGTGGAACTCTTATGACCAGTATGGAAACCTAACGCAGACATGGAGCCTAGTGAGCGGAACGGGAGCCTCCGGGAACTATCTCTCGAAGAGTTACACCTACTTGCAGGGCGTTGTGCAAACCGCGACCGACGTAAATGGCGAAGTAACGATGTACACCCCGACTTCGTGCAACGACATGTTCGTCACCAGGGTTGTATCCCAATAATACCGTTTCTGACCGCTCTCCGGATGAGTCTCGCTAAGCACTCGTCGGAGCAAATCGTAGGTGTAAGTACGTTTTTGTGTGAGAGACACGACCTGAGCATTTTCGAGCGTCTGAAGCAGACGTCCGGCTCCGTCATAAGTATAGGTTGTCAGGAACCCGTCGCAGGAGTCGTCTGACCGCAAGGGCCACTTCCGGAGGCGCTGCTAATTACGCACACGGACTTGAGTCTGCCCAACCCGTCGTATTCCTTCTGGGTCTCCTTGGCATTTTCTCCGCTTGGAGCCGGAGTCAACTTAGTCAGTACATCGTTGGCGGGGTAGCTCTTGGTGACGATGTCGCCCCCGGTACCCGTGTGTATAAGCGGCCGATTCAGTGCGTCATACGTCTGAGATTCCGTCGATTGAGAACATTTCGTTCCGGCGGTCTCAACGCAGGTGAGACTTGTCCAGTTCAGCCTGCCATCGCTGTCAAAACCTCTAGTCTTGGTGTCCCAGTTTGCGTAAGGCGCAGGCTTCTGCCCAAGTTGCGAGGTGACCGGACGCCCAATGGAATCAGTGGTCGAGAGCGTGTCGATAACAGATGCTCCGTTGTTAAATAAGAAAACACTCTCAGTGCTTTTGGGAGTGTAGGCAAACGTGGTGACATTGTTGAGTTCGTCTTTGCTGTCGACAGGACGATAGAACGGATCAGGCGCTGGGGAATAATCTACATGGGTCGTCTGGTTGTTGGCGTCTGTGGAGGAAGTCACCACTCCGCCGTTGCAATCCCACACTTGTGATGTCACCAGATTCGGGAAATCCTTGGGATACTGATGAACATGCCAGGTTCCATCTACGCTTTGCAGGTTATCTTTCAGGGCGGGATTGGCCGAGTTGCCTGGGTTCAGACGATGGACCCCAATTTTCAGCTCTGCGAGGATATTACGAGTTTCTCTGTACCCAATTGCGAGTTGCTGCTGGGCTATCCCGGAAATCGTCTGGCGTAGGGATCTGCTGGAAATGCCACACCGTGCAGCCGGCGCAGCTAGCGCTCTCAACATCATCTCATTATTCTTATTCTGAATTTGGTCAGCAAGGTAATAGCTCACCTTGAGGCATCCCGAAGCGCCAGTAGTTGGGGTCGGTCGGACGTGCTCCGAAGTTTGGCGAAGTCTTGCCCGGTCGTCAGTGAAGTCGAGGACGGTCCTGCCCGAAGTGGTCACGATGCCGGCGCGATCCGTGGGACGAAGCGAATCGACGTGACGTTCGAAGGCATCGCGGCCATGCGCCAAATCGCCGAACTCCAAGTGGACGTCGTCAAAGACATACGCCACAAAACGATGAGGATGATCTGCAACCACATTTGCACCCTGTCGTTCTTCCACAGCTTGCTCTCCACCTTTTTCAACAGAAAACTGGGAGATGACCTGTGGCTTCCCTTTGTCAAGAATCTCGAAATCTTCCTTGTGGAGGTTTCCCAGAGCCTGCCCGTGGACATCACGCACAACCACTCGCACGGGTACGAGGTTGACGTTCACCTTCAAGGTCAAATCATCAGTGGCAATTGCGGCGGGAGAATTGGGACTGCCCGCCTGTTGACTACCGGAGTCCTGCGAATTTGCAGGAAGGTGTGTCTCTTGTCCTCGGGCGAGGAATCGCGTCGCAACGAGCGCAACCAGCAAGAACGAAGAAGGCTTCTTGATTTTGTTCCAAAACCCCATAGAAAAACCTCCGGTGCCGCAATATTATGGTGCACCCGTTACGGGCAGGCTATTGCACGATCAGCGTGAAACCAGTACTTGATGTGACCGAACCGCCGCTGGCAGTGACCACTACATTGTAAGTTCCTTTGGATGTTCCGGGGCTTGGAGGCGGACTCTGGTTGCTGCTTCCTCCTCCACCACCTCCTCCTCCGCAAGCAGGGATCAAAACAATTAGGATCAACAGCGGCATGAGGAGCTGAAAAGGCCGAAGTCTTCGATTGCTGCCGAGTAGAACAATAGAGAAGAACGCGAAACTTCCTGCTGCCAGCCAGTGTGCCAAGTGAAGGTGACTGGGAGCTCGCAGGAGAGCAGTAGCGGCCATAGTTGTGACGGTAATTGTGGAAGAGGTTGTTGCCAAGGTACCGGCGGCGGTAATACTTGAAGGGCTGAATTGACAGGAGGCCCCGACCGGGAGCGCGGAGCATGAAAGGGAGATGGTTGCACTGAATCCGGTGGACGAGGTCACGCTGATCGAGGAGGAGCCCGACGATCCTGGCGCGGGGATGGTCACCGTGGATTGATTCGACGGCACCGCGGCGAAGAACCCAGGTTGGATGGTGAAAGTGAGCGACTGCGTGCTGCTGCTGGGGTTGAAGCTGGGATCGCCAGTGTAGCTGGCGGAGATAGTATGAGAGCCTGCGTCGAAATTAAAGATTCCGCTGGGAGTGGCCGTGTTGCTGCCGTTGTTGAGTTGATCTCCGGCGTTAAGCTGAAACAGGCTGCCGCCGGGAATGGGTCCGGAAGTATCTGCAAAGGTGACACTTCCGCTTGGCGTCCCGTGGCCCGACCGACCTGCCACATCGACCCGCAGGTAGACGAGGCTTCCGAAAGGCCCATTGGTGAAGGGAAAAGCAGTGCCCTGCGAATTAGGAGTAAGCACGGAAAGAATTGTCGAACTCGCTTCCGGCGTTACGGTGATTGAAACCGGATTTGAATTGCTAGGGGCGTAAGAAACGTCGCCGGCATAGTGTGCAGTGACGTTGTAAGGTCCCCCGCCGGGTAATTGGCTGGTGGAGGAAACTATGGTACTTGCGCCACTCAACGTGAAACCGTCCACTGCAGTCTGCGCGTTGGAGTTCGATCCAGTTGCCGCAAGCAGAGAAACGTCACCAGATGGATTTCCCCCGCCACTGTTTGCGGACACTGAAATATTGACAGCCACGGATGCCCCATGGGTGAGATTGACAATCGGGCTCAGTGTAAGTGCAGTAGTAGTGGGAGTGAAGGCGACTGAATCCCACTGATTCATCAGGTTGGTAACATTGACTGACCCCAGTCCGGTAGTCAAGTCGAAGCCAATGCCGGCCTGATAATCGGCGTTGCTGAGCCCATAATTGAGCTCTCCAGGCACCGCGTCGTTGCCGACAGTCACGTCATTAAAGATGCAAGTGTTCGCCGGCAGCGCAGTCGTGTTGGAGGCGTTGCATTCCGATAGGCTCCCAGCCTGGGAGGCAGCGAGCCTGTAAAGCACATAGTTCGCAAGGCCTTGACGAAGTCCCTGAGATGGATTGAGGCTTTCCATATACGCTTCAACCAGAGCCATGATGCCGGCAAATGAGGGTGCGGCGGCCGACGTGCCCGAGATGAAGTAGACATAATTTCGAGCGCAAGATCCCTCCAGGCAGAGGAGGTAGGGGTCGTGACTTGCTGCGGTCAATGCGACATCGGGCAGGTCCCGGACGCTGTCGTTGGGAATCCCAGTGACGCCTGATTGCCAGGAGGGTTTCGGAATGCCAGGGGTCGTGCCGCCGGCCTGGATGTTTCCGCCGCTGGCGCCGCCGCCGCTGGCCCACAGACCTGCGGTAGTCCCGCTCTCATTCCAAACGTCTTCGGGGATGTACGAAATCGCAGATTCTTGTAATGGTGCTTCGCTTCCCCAATAGCTACCGTCCTGGCCATTCTCGTTAAACATGGTACCGCCCACGGCGACATTGAAGGGAGTGGATGCAAGGAGGTTGGTGGAAACGGGATGTGTGGCTGGCGGTGTGGAAGGATCGTCACAGCCTTCGGCACCATTGTCTCCGCTCGAAACTAAATAGGTAATACCCTGCGCCGCAGCTTGTTCCGCGATGCCGTACGTGAAAGCAAGTTGGGCGTCAGTGGCGTAGAGTTCACAACTACCGAAGCTTTCCGTCATGATATCGGTGAAATTGTTTTCGACAATGAACACCTCGGATAGGTCGATTCCATCCGTTGTGTTTGTGGTGGCCGAGACAACGACCAGAACAACGGCTCCTGTAGCAACTGCGCCCGACCAAGTCGCGTCCAGGGTGACTTCAGCTACTTCGTCTCCCCCAAGATCGCCGGGATCGGGTCCATTAAGGATAACGTCTGTATTCGTAAAGGGCAGGCCAAAGTTGGCTCGAAAATCAGTGATGTCGTTACCGGTGCCGCCTACGCTGGAGAGATTGCTACGGGCGACGACTCCGATGGCCGCTCTGCCATTAAGTTTCGGGTTGCTGAAGGCTGGCGAGTTGTAAATCGTCGCAAAGTCCTGAGGCCCGAGGGCATGAATGACTGGGTTGCCATTTTGCGCTGGAAAAGTGACCTCCGGTCGGTCATGGTGCGAGATAATCTCGAACGCCACTGGATGCTTGGATACCCGAATCTGTGGTTTTTTCAGGAAATTGTGCAGTGTAAGCACTCCCGCGACTGCCGGCGTCAGGGCTGTCGGAATCGAAGGATCACTGGAGTTCGCCCAATGCTGTTCGCCGTTGACCAGATATTTGTGAATCGTGGTGTGAAAGGCTTCCTGCACCTGGCTGGTGGAGCCGGAGAATTCCAACACGGTGCGTCCCTTGGTCGAGCCGACCCGGAAGCCGTGCGATTCGAGCCATGCAGTGATGGTTCGGACGTCGGCGTCCGTGGGGCCGAATTGTTTTCCGAATTGGGCAGGAGTGAGCCACTTGTGATAGCTGGGCAAGGATTTATCTTGCTGGTTGTCCAGGAGTTGGCGCAGAGCCGATTCCTGCTCGGGGGTGCGCTTGAGCACCAGAAGCATGCGCTGCATGGGAAGTGTGGCCGGCGCTGTGCCCAGGTTGAACTCCGGACGCGCCAAGGGATGGGTGTTGCCCTTGAGAACTGTGAGTTGGGATTCGTCGACCGGTTGGGTGATGAGCGGGCGCGGGGCTCCGAGTACCCCCTGCTGTTGAGCAGCGACCGGCAGCGTGAGCGATAGCGTGAAGAAAATCGCTGCGAGGAGCGTGATGGCGGGGAGTTGCTGCGAAGCGGAAGAACACAGGCTTCTCATGGAATCGACACCTCTACCCTGGAATGTTCAGAGACACAGACGGGCCAGGGGAAGGTAGCCCAACCGCTCTCGATGCGCAAGAGGTCAGGCCTGCGCCTGGACCAGCTTTTACCCCGACTCCTAACGATTACAACTTTCTTTTACCCCAGTAAGTGCCTTGTGTGATTCGGACTTGTTATTCGCTAAAATTCTTAAACGTGAACAGTCAATTGCGAATTGCGCCAATAAATAGTTCAGCCTGGAGTGCGAGTGTTCAACCTGCAACCAAGCTGCAATCTCTGTTGCGGGCGGAGGAAGGGGCTTTATTTTCAGTAAGGGTCACCTCAAAAACCAACGGCAGGTATAAGAGGTGTGTAGAGGTGCAAACTGTCTCAATGAAGGGGTTCACCCCAGTGGACTGTAGACGATTTTGTAGCGGTCAAAGCATCGAGGTTCAACAGAATTCAACAACGCGCGAGGACGAGCCAAACTCATTCAACACCAATCACTTGGGATCTGTAGAATTCAATGAGTGCAATAGGCGTCGGAATCTGGTTCGGGACCAGGGGGTCGGAGGTTCAAATCCTCTCTCCCCGACCATATCTTTTTCAAGCACTTACAATCCCGGTCGTCGGCCCATTCCCATGAGGCTCAGAACGGCAGTCAGCATCCTCGCTTGCTTCTGCAGTGCGCTGAAGGCAGCGCAAACAGAGTACGCAGCTTGCATGCAATAGCTTGGGAGCAACAATGCGCGTTGCAGATGACAAAAGGTTAAGCATCCGGGAGTGGGTCGTAATTCTTGGACTTGTCGCGCTCGCTGTGGCAATTACAGAATTCGCCGGCATCGGTCAGAAATGGGAAAATGCAACTGTCTACACCGTCATCGTTTTCACCGCCGTGACTATCCCGCTGCGTCCAGCATGGGGCCGCAGAGCGTTCTGGCAAAATCTAGTGCCGATTTTCTTGCTCCACGTGCTTGCCGTTGTGGTCATCGAACAGAGCCTGCCTTCGAGCAGCGCAGGGCCTCATGGCCTTCCGCTGGTCGCGGTTGGAATGGGGGAAGCGGTCCTCATTGCTGGTGTGTTATGGAAGAGGTCGATGAAATCCAATTCCCGTTCCTCTTGAATTGCGGAGGCTGGCCTGACGTGACCGGCTATTATGACCGGGCCTTCGCCCCTTTCGGCGAGACGTACAACAATTACGGCAACTCTTCGGGGAACAACTTCACGGGCGACACCCAGGATACGATTTCTGGAACTTACGACACGCCGAGTCGAGAGCTGAATCCCAATCAGGGACGGTGGATTTCATCTGATCCAGCCGGGTTGGGTGCGGTTGATTTTAGCAATCCGCAAAGTTGGAATCGGTACGGGTACGTTGGCAATAACCCTCTGAATCTTACAGACCCGTCGGGTTTGGTGGTACCTCTCCCCAGTTTTGCAGGATTGTTCGCTTTTGTTGCCGCAGCAGGTGGAGATTTCCTTTCGGGATGTACACAAGACAATTTGGATTCGAACTGCCTTGCGAACCTGTCATCGTTAGCATCAGGTGCTGCGACACCCCAAGTGGGATTTTCCCGGCACATTTGGCGAATCAGGTCCCGGACCTCACGTGAAACGACCGGGCGTCCGGGCTGGCCGTGCCGCACTTTCCAAGTCCAGAACATGCGAAAGCAGTTGCGATGCCAGGACACAACAGTGTCCGGCTTTACGATGACCAAGGTTGACCGCCAGTTACTCCAGAAGCGGGCGAGGAAAACCCAGAAGAGCCGATCTAGTGGCGTCAACTTTGAACGTTTTCGGGCCGACCGCTGCAACACACAGATTTGGTGACGCAAAGCCAGGTTCTCGACTTGGAGTTGGGCCCGTGATCGAACCATCGAACGCAAGGCGAGGAGTGCGCGCAGCGAAATGGGCATGAAGGAATGGGAGTTCGGGAAAAAGTATAATTCACGTCGGCTCAGCTATTTCGGAGTTTCCGAGAGGCACAGTCGGTGCAGTCCGTTGCGCATACCGACACCGTCGACTCGAAGGATGGGACCGTCCATCAGCAAGTCCCGGCCGGTAAGCCGAAGCAGTAGGTTCCGAAATCGGACCGCCGCCGGGGTCCGTTTGCGTGCTGCTGCGGGTTACTCCAACATCAAAAGCGCGCCGCCTTTACTGTACGGGAACCACGGGCAAATTGATAAAACTGGCTGCATCGGTTGTGTGGTAAATGCGTTGAACCGCCTTTATGTAGTCGTTAGGTTTGGCGAAGAAGATATTCGTTACAAACGACTGCGGGTTTCGATCGTACAGAGGGAACCAGCTCGACTGGATCTGCACCATGACCCTGTGACCGGGTAGAAATACGTGATTCACCGTGGGCAGGATGAACTTGTAGGGCAGCGGCGTGTTCGGGGCGATCGGCTTCGCGATCTCGAAACTCTCCCGATACCGGCCCCGAAAAATGTCCATGGCAATGTTCAGTTCATAGCCGCCCATCTCCGGCCGGCTCGGCACTTCGTCCGGATATACATCAACGAGCTTCACCACCCAATCGCTATCCGTTCCGCTGGTCGAAGCGATGAGATTCACCACCGGTGCGCCACTGACCCGCAAAGGCTGGGTTAAGACCGGCGTCGTGTACGACAACACATCGGGACGGTCGGCGACAAAGCGCTGATCGACAAGCAGCCACCGCCGCCAGGCGTCGCCGTCCGAAAAAACAATCGGTCGCGGCAGGTAAGGCACGGGCTTGCTGGGATCGGAGACGTATTCGTCATAGTCTTGGGGCCCTGCGCTCGACTTGACACCGTGTCCCCTGGGCGGAGTGAACGACAAAGCGAGGCCCGATGTCAGATAGAGCGGCTTGGACTTCGCTGCACAACCAGTCTCACACGCCAGTGGCCAGGACTTCAGCCGGTCCCAATGATTCTCTCCGGTGTTATAGATGAGCACCGGCGGCGTGTCGGCCTTCGGCGCTCCATCCTTGAGATATTGATCGAAAAATGGCTTGAGCACGTCGCGACGAAATTGCAGGGCCGTGTCACCCTCCCACCTCAGCGGGCCCAGCGAGTAACCCTCGTAGTTAACTCCGCTGTGGCGCCACGGGCCCATGACCAGAAAATTCATGTCATTGCGCGTGTCCTTCGGCTCCATCACCAAATAGCTGTGGATTGCCCCCCACATATCTTCCTGGTCCCACAGGCCCTGAATCCACATTGTGGGAACTTTCAAGGGCTGCTCGCTCATCGTTTTATCCAGTGCCTGCTCTTGCCAGAAGGTGTCGTAAGCAGGATGCTCGGCGATTTTGTGCCACCACGGCAGCTGGTCTAAGCCTCCGGCCTTTGCGAAATCTCCAGCCGAGCCGGCGCGAAGAAAATTGTCATAATCCTCATATCCCTGGCGGACGACTGGATGGCCTTCTCCTCGCGCGGTTGTTTGTTCGGCGAAGTAATCGAAATTCGTTTGCCTGAATGCGCCGAAATGAAACCAGTCGTCTCCCATCCAGCCATCGACCATTGGGCTCATCGGAGCCGCGACTTTCAGCGCCGGGTGCGGATTGACCAGAGCCATCACCACGGTGAACCCCTCGTAGGAACTCCCGAGCATTCCCACCTTACCGTTGCTCTCCGGAAGATTTTTCACCAGCCAGTCAATGCTGTCGTAGGCGTCGGTGGAATGATCGGTCTCGCTCGAATTCAGCGGCCCCCGCAGTGGACGCGTCATGACATAGTTGCCCTCGGAGCCGTACTTGCCGCGAACATCCTGAAAAACGCGGATGTAGCCATCGGCCACGAACACTTCATCCCCCTGCGGCAAGGTCGCCAGCATGTGCGGAGACCGGGTCCGCTCCGCGCGCTTGGCTGCGTTGTACGGAGTCCGAGTGAGGAGAATCGGCGCATTCTTCGCGCCCTTAGGGATAACAATCACGGTGAAGAGCTTCACGCCATCCCGCATGGGAATCATCACTTCCCGTTTAACGTAGTCGTAGGATGCGGTCGGGGCCTCAAACTTTGGGGGAATGTCCGGCGTTAGGGGAGCGGTTTGGGCGTAAGCAGCAGAGCCGAGGACGAAGAAAGCGGTCGCGATCCGCACCCATCTCTGGGACGCGCCTGATTGGAATAATGAAGGCATTCTGATCATAAAAAGGAAGCTCGCTTGGGATTGGCTAACTGAAAACTTTAACAGAAATAGCGGATAGCCACCGGTTCGCGACCAAGCGCAACGCAGTGCCCTTGTCTCAAAGAAAATAGGGATTAGATGGAGGGCGAGGCTGCCGATAGCCCTGATTCGGGGACGATCCTCGAGTGCAAACGTTCTTGATGTTTCAGGCTGGCAGGAATCGCGGCATCTGCGATCTGCCCTCGCAGTGACTCGCGATCAAGAATCGACGACCGGGTTATGGGTTTGTCGAGAGGCCACAGTCACAACATCGCGACCGCGGGCTTTGGATTCATAAAGGCATTGATCTGCGATCTTGAGCAGTTCGTCCGATGCTGAAGCGTGCTCCGGAAACGCAGCTACGCCAGCCGAAAGAGAAAGCGGCCCAAGGGTCTGCTTCTTGTACTGTAGCCGCAGGTTGCTTACCTCGGAGCGCAATGCGTTGGCACGGACGGCCGCGTCCTGAGCAGATGACTCAGGCAGGATAATGGCGAACTCCTCGCCACCATAACGGCAGCAGATATCGGTGGAGCGAAAGAAAGTGCGAAATACGTCCGCAAGCGATTGGAGCACCATATCGCCCGCATCATGACCGAAGGTATCGTTAAACCTCTTGAAGTGGTCAAGGTCGAGGAAAAGAACGGCAAGACTCTGCTTCTTGCGGCTGGCTATCTGTAGCTCTCTTTCCAGCGATTCCTCGAGGAATCGGCGGTTGAACAGGCGGGTGAGCGGATCACGAATCGACTGCTCACGAAGGGTCTCGCGCAGCTGCAGGCTGGCTAGCGAAAGGGCAATATGCGAAGCCACGCTGAGAGCCAGTTGCTGATGGGAGTTCTGAATGAAGCTTCCCGTTCCAGAACCGTTTCGGAGTCGTGCTGTGCTCTTGAATTCTAGATGCAGGATACCAATTGTGTTTCCCTGGGCGACCATCGGTACGCATAGGCAGTCGGCGTTTGAGTTCTTCGTCAAATGTTGGCAGGCGATGCCGCCACCGGAAGACTCACTCCAGTGAGGCTGGCCGCGGCGGAGAGACCAGCACGCGGCGGGAGGAAATGTCGGCGCTAACATATCCTTTATGCCCCACCGAACCGCAGCTTCGATGAGGTCTCGCGACGACCTGAACAAATAGAGAGCTCCGGAAGGGGCTTCAGGGAAAAGCTTTTGCACGCAGTTGGCCACGACCACGCAGGCTTCCTGAACCGTCCCACTACACTGCAGCAGCGCACCCATTTCATTCAGTTCGGTCATCTGCTTTGTGCGGAGCTCCAGTTCCTTTACCAGTTGATCCAATGACTCGGCATGCTGCCGCTGGGCTTCGTTCGCCCGGATCTGCTCCGAAATATCCTCATAGATCAGGTACGCACCCCGTACCTCATTGTTTACCAGCAGCGGGACCCCATGCAGCGCCAGGTCGAGAACTGCCCCGTCTTTGCGCTGTTGCCGCACTATTCTTCTGTGTACTGCTTTCCCGGCGAAGATTTGCGGGATCAGTTGTGCGGAGCCTGTGCCCCCGTCCTCAGGCACCCCCATCCTCCCAAGATCGATTGAGGGAAGATCGCGACGGTCGTATTGGAAAAGTTTCTCAAAGGCGGAATTCGCCAGTTCGACCCGCCCTTGCCGGTCAAGGACGGCGATTCCTAGCGGGCTATTTTGTATCAGCGAGTCTAAGTACGTGGTTTGTTCAATCAGATTAATTGCGAGGCGGTGCCGCTCACTGACCTCGGATCCCACGATCAGTCCCACCGCCGATTGCACTAGCATGAGCACTGCGACCTTGGCGAACAAGGCTGGGGTGGGGGGGAATAAATGCATCGCGACCACGATTCCAAAATTTAGCGCTAACAGGCCGGTGACAACGCGCCGAACTCCCTGACGCATCGCGATCCAGATAATGGGAATGAAGCATAGATAAGAATAATCGTAACGCCCGTCCGCGGTTCCGAACATCACCCAGAGAACGGCTGCTATGGTCAAAGCTTGGCCACAGACTTCTGCCAGCGCGCGCAGCGTAAGCGTTGTTCTGCGGGAGTGAGCTCTAGTTGGGTTGACATGCTGTTCCGGCGAGAGCCAACCGCGAACATGCGGCAATACATGGACAAGAAGAAACGGGGCAATACCGACCAATCCGATCACGTCACCCAAGAACCACGTTGTTGCGGCCGCCCTGTATTCATGCCAGGCAATACTGTGATCTGCAATCAGGCAAGCGACGCCAATGATTGCTGCTCCCGTGGCTGCCGTCGCGCTTACCAGAACGTAGCGGACCACATCTCGACGTCGTCGCAGCCCGAGGTCAATTTGCAGCGCACCGCGCAGCACATAGGCTGCCGCTCCATAACAAATTGCAAGTCCCGCCGCGTCAACTATGCCGCTGAACGACATAACAGGCTGCGCATAAATAATCCTGCCCGCTAGAGCAGCGGAGAAACAGGCCAGGAATGCATACCACGGATTGATTCCCAGTGTCAGCGCCATGACAAGACCAATGGCGGGGTACCAGGCTACGACTCCAACGCGAGAAAAGAAAATGACTTCCGGGCGGTTCAGCAGCAGATACAGCAGCACGAATGAGACCGAAACTAGTGCGTGGCGAATAATCGTGCGGTGCGAATCCATGACAAAAACTCAGTGCCTAAGTGGCTCTTTCAATCATGCGGACGATTCGAGTGGACATGATTTAGGGTCGCTCTAAGATGTCCTGCCCCTTTTATTACTGCCGATAGGTGAGCGTCCCCTGGGTATCTTGCAACACAATCCGAACTTCTCACAATTACTTAGGTAATTTCCAAGTTGGGCGTATTTGCCCGAGGTCCGCCGGAAGTCAGATGAAATCAACGCGGAAACACTTGCTAGCTTTCATGTTCTGCACTCACTCCCAACCAGTCACCCAGTCCACGAAGCGAATCGACGTAGTCGCAGATGATTTTGGTCGCGCCCATCAGAGGCACGGCGAGTATTAGCCCCATTCCTCCCCAAATCCACGCCCAGAAGAACAACGATAGAGTCACCACCAGCGGATTCAAGCGCAGCCGCTTCCCTACGATTTTCGGATACAGAACGTTCATGGTGACGATATGCAACCCAATCACTGAGAGCAGAATTATCGCAACGCTGGTCTTATCTACGATTCCAATACCCGCGGCCAACGGGGGCAGGAGAGCCAGGAACACCCCAAGATACGGAATCAGGCTCACGAAACCGCTAATCACTCCGATAAAATAGAAATAAGGAATGCCCACAGACCAGAACACAACTGTGCTGACCGCGGCAGCCATCAAGCCGATCAGCATGTTCCCGACGATGAAGCTGCGGATCATCGCCGAGATTCTGCCAACCGTGCGGTGTGCGACCAGGCGGTGCTCTTTTGGGAACAGCCGCACCGTCGCCGAGAGCATATGATCCTTCCACGTAAGCATGAAATAGACTAGAAAAGGTACGAAGGAGATCGCCAGCATAACTTCCGCCAGTGTTCCGGTACCTGCTGAAATCATCTTGGATAAGCCCGGGGCCTCTTGGACTTCAACGGCTAGTGGCTGTTTACCGGCCTTGGGAGAGGCAAGGACGGAACGAGTGCTCTCTTCGATCTTGGTGGTCTGTGCGCGAAAATTCGCAAGACTGTCCCGTATCTTTTCCGAATATTGTGGCAATTGAACAGCGAAGCCGACTGCACGGTTGTAGAAGAAAAAAGTAAGATTTCCGGCCACGCAAACCAAGAGCATCACGGCGAGTAAAGCGCCGGCAGGCCGAGGAAGACGGATTCGACTGAACCAACCCACCAGCGGTTCCAAAACGAATGCAAGCAGAATTGCCACTAGAGTCGTAACCATTACAAGTTTCAACAGATACAGAAGGCCGATCACCGCGATGCCGGCTACGACAACCTGGGCGATAGAACCGGCTCGAATTGAAGCGTGCAGAATTTCTGCCTCTTCAATAACCGCGGCAGTCGAGGACAGTTCGTGCTCCTCCGAAGTGCGGGTTACTTCCCGATTGGAAGGCGGGGACTCTCCAGGGTTCAACTCCTGCGCCTCCAAGGTTGCTGTCGCCGGCTTCTTTAGGGACATAGGCGCACGGATCATTTTCGCGACTTCGTCGACATTAGAGTCGCAGTATCAGGCGACGCATGAGAACTACACATCGGGTTTTCCATGTACGGGGCAATCTCATTTGTCTTACGAGAAACGAAACTCGCCCCTCGCGCGTTGGATCTCAGCCAGCTTTTCGGCGAGCTTTGAGTTTTAGGGCAAAGAGTTCTGCCGCGAATGATCTTTTAAGTCTGAACGGATTATCCCCAGCAACGGAAGACATTGTTGCCGCATCGTAGCTTCGCGTTACGGGCAACGGATCAGTTCGAACGCCAATATGCTTCTGGGAGGATGAGATGGCAACGCGAAAGAGAGCCGGTTCACGTAAGAAGTCGAGCAGCCCCAAGTACGGCAAAGCGGCCGGTAAGAGCGTTGAAAGCGCAGTTCGCCGGGAGAAGAAAGGCACGCTTCGTTCCGGAAAAGGAGGCAAGGGTGGCGCGGTAAAAAGCCGCAAGCAAGCAATTGCAATTGGGCTTTCCGAAGCGCGAAAGAAGGGCGCCAAAGTTCCCAGGAAGGCGCAGTCATAAATCCCGGCTTTCGGGAAAAGAGCCGATGCTGTACTCAGGGTGACATCGAGGTTGCAATTGGATCGTGTCGCGAGAGCCAGCAGTCTTCAGCGGACTGTTCACTCTCTCATCATCCGCGGGATGGTGACAAATTCATAACCTTCCGATTTGTACCGCGCAATCAGCTGATCCGTCGCGATCACCGTCTGCGATCGATCCGCGCCCATTTGCTTGTGCCCGCCGTCATGCAGCAGGATCACGTCGCCGCCGCGAATCTGTCTTGCGACTTTGCGTTCGATGACGGCGGCTGGTGGCGCGTTCCAGTCGTAGCCGGTTACGTTCCACATGACTGGCTTGAGGCCAAGTTCGCGCGCGACGCGGAGCACGGCCGGGCGGCGTCCGCCGAAGGGCGGGCGGAAGAGATTGGAGTGTTGGCCGACTGCTTCCTGCAACGCAGAGCTGCAGTCGGAGAGTTGCCGCGTGATTTCAGTCTCGCTTTTGAAAATCAGCAGCGGATGCGCAAAGGTGTGGTTGCCAACAACGTGGCCGGCCTGAACAATTTCGCGTGCGATGTCCCGACGTTGCCGCGCGAAGCGTCCGATCAGGAAAAAAGTTGCCTGAACGCCGTGCTTGGCGAGGACTTCCAGCAAGCGCAGCGTGTGAGGATCATTGGGACCGTCGTCATAAGTCAGCGCAATCTGCCGCGAGCCGCGAGCCAGTCCCGTGAAAGTTCTTCCATACCATTGCCCGGTCGGCGCCATGGACTGATAACCCGCGGCGGCGGCCGCGGCAGAGACGGCAGTTAAGGCAAGGCGGAGCATGTGGGGATTGTAAATTGTTGATTGCTGATTGTTGATTGCTGATTTGGGCAAGCAGTCGGGTGGTGCAGGGTTTAGATTTTCAATCAGCAATCAACAATCACAAATCGGCAATTCTCCCTGTTAACTCTTCCCTCAATTGCCACTACGCCCCATCCGAGCTATCCTGCAACTTCCGAAACATTGCGCGCCCATGGCTAATCTTTTTGAGTTGCCCCGTTACATTGCTGTCGAAGGTCCCATCCGAGTGGGCAAGAGTACGCTGGCCCGCATTCTGGCCGAGCGCCTGAATGCCCAGCGCGTGATGGAGCCGGACTCGAATCCGTTTCTGGGCGCTTTTTATGAAGGCGAGCGGGGCGCGGCGTTTCAGGCGCAGTTCGCGTTTCTGGTGCGGCGCTTCGAGCAGTTGCAGGCGCTTGACCTCGGGCCGCACTCGCAGAAGACCGTGGTCGCCGACTACATCATTGAGAAAGACAAACTTTTCGCCTGCCTCAATCTTACCGACCAGGAACTCGACACCTACAACCGCTATTACAACCACTTCCGCGAAAAACTGCCCACGCCCGACCTTGTTATCTATCTACAGGCCACGCCCGAGGTACTCAAGAAGCGCCTGCGGAAGAAGAATGCTCCAGGGGAGCGCGCGGTCAGCGACGAGTATCTCGAAGAAGTGGTCAAAGCCTACGAGCACTTCTTTTTTCACTACACGTCGTCCGATCTGCTGATCGTAAACACCTCCGACATCGATTTCGTTGACCGCAACGAAGACCTGCAGGAACTTCTGCGCAAAGTCACGGAGCCGATCAAGGGCACGCAATATTTCCTGCCGCTGGGCGGCCAGGAAGCTGTGGGCGCCTGAACCGCTTACGTTGAAAAGGGTTCGTGTGGGGACAGCCGCCCTCGGCTGTCCGTCGAGCGCAGCTCGACGGTCTTTCTGTGCTCAGGATTGACGGTCTAAACCTGCTTAGGTATTCGCCGTGGCCGGTTCAAAAACGTCTGGCCTTTGCCAGTTATTAAGGCTAAAATCATCTGAGCATCCCTGAAGATGCTGAACAGGCTCTATCCGGCCGCGCCGGAGGGGCACTGGAGGAAAAATGAGCATCACCCCGATGGGCGGGCGTCCCGGCTTTTCTAGTCGTGATGCGAGCCGCCAGAAGGTCACCACCGCTACTCTGCGGGAACAGAAACTCCGTCGCGAACCCATTACCTGCCTCACCGCCTACGACTACGCCACCGCGCGCCTGGTGGATGAAGCCGGCATCGAGATGATTCTGGTCGGCGACTCGCTCGCCCAAACCATTCTTGGTTACGACAACACGCTCTCGGTCACTATGGACGAGATGCTGCACCATGTGAAGGCGGTGCGCCGCGGCGTGAAGCGCGCGCTGCTGCTGGCTGACATGCCCTACGGGTCTTATCATGTTGACCCCGAAAACGCCGTCAGCAATGCCACGCGCTTCGTGAAAGAAGGCGGCGCGGAGGTGGTGAAGATCGAGGGCGGCGAAAAGCGTGCCGACCTGATTCGCCGCATCATCGATGCTGAGATTCCGGTTGCCGGGCCACATCGGGCTGACTCCGCAGTCGGTCAACGTGATGGGCGGCTACAAAGTGCAGGGCAAGAATCTCAGCGGCATCGAGCAACTCATGCGCGATGCGGTGGCGCTCGACCGGGCGGGCGTAGCTTGCATTGTGCTGGAAGGCATTCCGCGCGAAGTGGCCGCGATGATTACGGCCGAGGTGGGGACGCCGACCATCGGCATTGGCGCTGGTCCGGAGTGCGACGGCCAGGTGCTGGTGCTCCACGACCTTCTGAATCTGACGTTCGCGCCGCCGGCAAAATTTGTGCGCCGCTACGGCGACGCGTCCGCTCTGATTACGCAGGCGGTGCAGGCGTTTCGCGCCGATGTGAGGTCGCACCAGTATCCGTCGGATGAGGAGTCCTATCACCTGCCGAAGGAGACCAAAGCCGGGCTGGACACCGTTCTTGCACACAAGCGGGCGATGCGGATGTAAAGAAAACCGCTAGCCACAAACTTGCACGGATCACCGCGCGGATTAGGAACAAAAGAAGTCGGCCCGCCGTATCACGCTTCAAAAGCACCTGCCGACGGTGCTAGGCTATCCTTGTTGAGGAGGTTGTTATGACGCACCTCTTGCCCGCGCTGTTCTTTCCGTTTTTTGGATTTGGGTTCGTGATGTATTTTCTACCCTCGATTGTTGCTTTCGCCCGCAGCAAACGCGACACGGCCGCCATTGTGCTGCTGAACTTCTTCCTGGGATGGACATTGATCGGCTGGGTGGTCGCATTGGTTTGGGCGGCGAAGAACGACGCTCCGATGGTAGTGCGGTGAGTTCGTCCGGTGCGCGAGGTTGCCCGCAAGCTGGCCTCGTATTGATTTGGATGTTTCTCTATGCGATGAGCTTCTCACTGGCCTGCTCGCGGCAGAGCCCATCACCACCGCCGGATGCAGCGACTCTGCTGCAATCAGTAGCCACAGCTGATCCCGCGAAGTATCCGTCCACGCAAGCGCCGAGACACTGGAGCAATCCCTATCTCATCATCCGTCCCGAAGCCGTTGGATTGCTTACGGGGATCGCCGCCAATGAAGAACAGATTCTAAAGCCGGAGGAAGTCTTGAATGCGCTGGCACGGCTACCGGTTTCCGCGTGGCCGTACGGACGCGCGGTCGCAATTCTGGTGCAGGAGAAACCCACGGCGTCCGAACCAGATAAGATCGCACTTCGGCGAAACCGGGGCATTGTCGCGGGCGACCTTGAGGGTGCGCACGTCGTGATCCACTGGATCCCCGCGCCCTGAAATTAGAACTCCCCGTTCGATAGCAATGAATTCAATAGCAACGAAAATGAGGATCTGTAACACCATCGAAGACATGCGGGCCGCGTGCCGGGCGGCGCGGCTAGGCAGCAAGCGATTAGGATTCGTGCCCACCATGGGCGCTCTGCATGAAGGCCACTTGTCGCTGGTGCGGGCGGCAAGAGCTTGCTGCGCTGTCGTTGCCGCCTCGATCTTTGTGAACCCCATGCAGTTCGGGCCGAATGAGGACTTGGCGAAATATCCGCGAAGTTTCGAACGTGATCGTGAACTGCTTGAAAAAGAAGGTGTCGAGCTGCTCTTTGCTCCATCGGCAGAGGAAATGTATCCGGCTGGTGCTGTGACCTGGGTTACGGTCGACGGGCTAAGCAGCAGGCTGGACGGCCGTTCGCGGCCGGGGCATTTTCGCGGCGTCACCACGGTCGTGGCCACGCTGTTCCACATCGTCGAGCCCAATGCCGCTTTCTTTGGCCAGAAGGACGCGGCGCAGGTGGCCGTCGTGCGCCGCATGGTGCGCGACTTGAACTTTCCCGTGGAGATCGTTGCCTGCCCGATTGTGCGAGAGCCGGATGGGCTGGCCATGAGTTCGCGCAACGCCTATCTCGATCCACAGCAGAGAAAACAGGCGCTGGTGTTGCACCGAGCACTGATGCGCGTGCAGAAATCCTGGGAAGCGGGCGAACGTGAGGCGGGAAAGTTGCTGGCCGCGGGTCGCAATGAACTTGCCGAAGAAAAATCAGTACGCCTTGACTACTTAGAAATCGTAGACCCCGACAGCCTTGATCCAGTGGAAAACGCCGACGGTGCGCTGGTCGCGGTCGCCGCATTCGTCGGCCCGACGCGGCTGATTGATAACCTCGCGTTACCCAAGCTGTCGCATCTTTGAGAACAGCCCTAGCGTTGCGGGTCGACTTTGGCGGAAATCGCCGGAGAAGCGCTGGGAGAAGCGCTCGCTGAAGTTCCAGGCAGCAACAGCCGCTGCCGCACCAGGCTTTCGATCTGTGACCAGACGTGGGGATCGCACTCGCTCTGCATGTGGCCGGGAGTAAAGACGCGGTCCATCCAGAAAGCCTCGGGGCACTTGACCGGAGCTTTCTGGTAATCCGTACGGTAGTTTCCTAAAATCTCAGTCTTCGTTGGATCGGCGGCCGTGATTCGATCCCGGCCGTGGATCACGCCATGCGGCTGATAAAAGTTGACAGCCTCGGCGACATTGTCTGGAATCACTGAATCGTTCTGCCAAACCTTGGCGACGCTATCCACCTGCACGGTCAGCAAAACCGGAACGCCTTCGCGCCGCAAGTCGCGCGCCAGCAATACCGCGGCAGATGCTCCCCAACTGTGGCCGAAAAGAATAATGCGCGCTCGCGCTTTTTCTTCGCTGGAAAGAACGCCGTCATGATTCACGTCAAGCAGGCCAATCACGGCGTCATAGGCCCGTTTCCTGCGTCTGTTCTCAAAAACTCGAACGTAAGTGTCTTTGGGAACGCTCCGCCGGATTTGCTCCGCGAGTTTAACCGGGCCATGATGCGGATTGTCATGACGGACAAAACCGCCGACGAAGCCGATGACAATATTCGAAGGAGCCGCGGTTGTTCCGGCCGGGAGAGTTGCGCCATTCTCTGCTCGGGAGAGCCCCGGCGTTAGCGCGATCAGAAAAGTCAGGGCGACGAACGAAGCGCGAAATGAAGCGAACCAGCGCACGCGAGCTCCTACCTGATCAGATGATTCGTTCCGTTGGGGGATGCTGAAAAAAACGGACGATTCATTCGCCGGTCGTTCCTTCGGCGAGACCCGTTCGCCGATCGCTTGGAACATTCCGGCAGTGCGGTCAAATGCCTTGCTGGGAGCGCTTTTCGCGCATTTGACCCGAGAGACAGTTTACACCCATTTGTCAAGCAGCGGAGTTCTTGGGTAGTGGTGCAGTTTGGTTTCTACACGACTTTGTCATCCTGAGCGTAGCCGTTTTTCAGGCGAAGCGAAGGATCTCACGCTTAAGCCCACCGCGTAAGCCAAACTGACCCGCTACCAGTTCTTGACCACTTCCACGATGCGCAGTGGAGGGAAGGTGTGGAAGAGATCCAAACCGCCGCGCGAGGCAGCGGCTCCTGCGGACCGGAATGCGGCGACGTAATCCGCGGTGTTCTTGAAGTCCGAAATAATGGCCCTGCCGCCCGGCTTGAGCACGCGGACGATTTCCCGGCACGCCCGGTCTCGTCCTTCGCGGCTCGGAATGTTGTGAATGCAGAGGTTCGAGAGGATTACATCAAAGGTTCCGTCAGCAAACTTCAGCGCGGTGGCGTTGTCGCTTCTCACTTCAACGCGCCCAGAAACGCCCTCAAGTTCCACATTGCGCAGGGTTTTTTCCTGCGAGTTGCCGGAAAGATCGTTCTTGCTCCAGATATCGATGCCCACGGATCTTCCGGTGGTTAGCCTCTTAGCGGCGCCGATCATCAGCAGGCCGCGGCCGGTGCCGACATCGAGAACCGTCTCGCTTCCGGTCCAGTTCACGAGCGTGAGCATGCGATCGCGATGGTGAAACTTCCCGACCTTGGCGTAGAGAATCATCGCCAGACCTTCGAGCAGGCAGACTGTGCCGGTCCCTATGGCTGTGGGGCCAAATGGGAAGATTACGGGGCCGATTGTGACGACGGGGAAGAAGTGCGCCAGTACAAAGAGCGCGAATCCGATGACGAAGAGATTGCGAATTACGCCGGGAGCGTCGATGCCGTAATCGGGTTTGGCGGGATTCATAGGCAGTGAGGCGGATTGTAACTGAAATCCGGCAGTGTGACAGTCAGCGGAAAGCCTTGCCGCCGGAAACGAAGGCGTTTCCGGAAAGAATGTAACGTAGGGGATCCTCGGCGGCTTTGCTGATGCCGATTCGAGGCGTGATTCGGATGTTTCTTGCCCGAAATCCATCCTCCCCAATCCACAAACCCGAACCCGGCGAGGTGAGATCACTTCCGTTGTCGCGCTCGCGCGTGATGCCGAAAGCCTCGGCCATACGGCCGGGCCCGCTCGTGAGTCGAACAAGATCGCGAGCACCTTGCAGCTCGATGTCTCGCGCTCGTGCCATCTGCTCGATGCCCTCAAGCGGTTCGAGCGCGCGGAAAAGAACTCCCCCGGCCTTCCCATCGCGCTCACACGACACGTTCAGGCAATAGTGATTGCCGTAAATGAAGTAAACGTAGGCGTAGCCGGGCGGTCCGAACAGGACCGCGGTGCGGGCGGTCTTGCCGGCGAAGGAATGGGACGCGGGATCATTCTTTCCGAGATAAGCCTCGACTTCGACAATGCGGGCCGCCAGGCGCGGCTTCTCGCCACCGCGCACCAGCACCTTGCCGAGGAGTTCGCGAGCCACCCGTCGCGGATTGCGCGCGAAGAATGAGCGGTCGAGTGGACGAACGGATCGAGTAGCGCCGGTATCCTGCCGGCCGTGCCGATGGCGTCCCGCCATCGGCGCTGGCGTCACCCCGAAAGCCGCAGTCTCCACGGCGCTACGCCGCACCCTTCGCCGATTCTTTCAGGTAAGCCAGTACCTCTCCCGCATGGCCTTCCGCCTTTACCTTCGGAAAAATATGCTGGATCTTTCCATCTGGACCAATCACGAAGGTCGTCCGGACGACTCCCATCACCTTCTTGCCGTACATGTTCTTTTCCTTTAACACGTCGAATGCGATGGCGACTTTCTTGTCGCCATCGGCCAGCAAGGAGAACGGCAGCTGGAACTTTTCCTGAAACTTCTTCTGCGCTTTGGGAGTGTCCGGGGAGATGCCAAGTAACACGGCGCCGGTTTTCTGCATCTGTTTGTAAGTATCGCGAAACTCGCAGGCCTCGATCGTACATCCCGGAGTGTCAGCGCGAGGATAGAAGTAAAGCACCACCACTTTGCCCCGCAGACCCTTGAGCGAGATTTCCTTTCCATTCTCGTCCTGCAAAGTAAACTCGGGAGCCTTATCATTGACGTTGATACTCATGAGCGCCTCATTTCCAGGGAAACTCGGGTTGAACGGCATCGGCGCTAACTGCGCCTGCGCCGAAACGACGTCCAGAACGACTTCCGGAACGACTTATGTCTAGAAAGTTCTTATACCGCAGATCAGGGCCGGCCGTCATCGTCATTCTGGGATTTCTCGCGCTGATGGCTCCCCCGATCGCGAAGGCCCAGGGCAGACCGCAACTCAAGCGACCGGAGCAGACCACTGAGGAAAAGCTTCCCGAAGAGAAGAAGCCGAAGAAGAATATAAAAGGGCCGCGAGCCGTGGGCGTCTTACAGCTCACGAAGGATGGCAAGGCGACGTTGATTCCAATCGCAATCCTGGTTGACGGCAAGTTTCACGATGCCAGCGACTATAAGGCGGATCCAGTGCCGATGGCGCTCGATTCCGGCACCGTCTATGAGGCCGAGCAGGAGGGCGATTCGCTGGGACTGTTTACGGTCGCGGGAGCGCTGCACAACAGCACTCCGGGCAGCCCGCATCCGTGGCTGGGCGCGGGTTCCTATTATCCGAATGGGACCGAAGCCGCGAAGAAGACGCGCAAAGCGGAAGACGTGCCAGTCGGGATGAACAGCAGCGGCAGCGATGAACCGCCGCGGCTGGGCCGAGGGAAGAAGTCGGCGGCTCCTGGGGCGAGCCCCGAATCAGATTCCCGCACTCCCTCCGCGGCGGGATCATCGGAGAAGCCCGTCACGGCTGGGTCTCCGGGAGCTTCACAGCCGGCGGGCGATTTACCCGCGGGTGGGTCGACCGGCCAAGAGGCGCAGAAGCCCGCGGCTCCGCCAGCCCCTGACAAACCAGCGGAGGGAGCTAAGCAGCCCGCCTCTGCAGCGGGGCAGACACCCCAGGCGCAAGCGTCACCCGCTCAAACCTCGTCAGGTCAAAGCTCAGAAAACTACTACCGCCCCACGCTGCGCCGAGGCAAGCCCACGCAGTCCGCACCGGAAGAACCTGCTCCAACTGACACGTCGAAGACTGATAAATCGGCAGCTGACAAATCCACGGCTAGCAAACCTGGGCCTGCCTCCACTGAACCGGTGCAACTTGTGCCGGCAATTTCCGATGCGGGAGGCCCCGATCCGCGGCCCTACAAGTTTTACTGGAAGACGGGCGAAGAGGAAGAGCGGCGCGACCAGATGCTCGCGCTCGCGGCAAGTGAAGTGCAGGCTTACGCGAACGCGCTGGCCAAGAACCGGATTCCAGCGAAGCCTCCTGCCGCTGCAAAGGCGACAGCCTCTACGAGCCACAAGCTCCCGGCCAAGCCGGTGCAGCCGGTGCTGGAAAACGTTCAGTTCCGTGCCTTCGACGTGTGGGTGAACAGCCAGCCGGTGATGATCCTGAGTGCGGAAGCGCACTTTCCTCCTGCGCGGGGCGGGCATCCTGTGCCGGGCGGGCCTCCAACGCCGGGCGCGGCCACGGCGCCGGAACAGTACTCGATTACGCTGGTGACTCGAACCGACATCTACGGCGATCCGCGCAAGCTATATTCCGGCGTAACCGACAAGTTCCACCTCGACGTAACGCCGCGGCTGGAATTAATTGACGTGGTAGATGCGGATGGAGACGGCCGTGGAGAGTTGTTGTTTCGCGAAACCACAGACGCGGGCAGCGGGTATGCAATCTATCGCGCCAGCGCCGACAAGCTCTGGAAGTTGTTCGATAGTCTGGGCCAGGAGTAGAAGTTCAACTCTCGTTTCTCAGCAAGAACGCGGAGGGCGCAAGGCTTAAGAACTGAGAACTGCGTAGGATTTACTAACCACTGACCACTAGCCACTGTTTCTAGGTTTCGATGCCCACGTGGCAGACGCGGCCGACCAGGTAATCGGAGGCGGACTTGCCGTCTTCCATGGTAATGACTTCAATGGGATACGACTGGTTGTGAGGCCGCAGAATCAGGTGACTTCCGGCGGTTTCCACGTATTTCACCGTGCAACTTTCATTCTTCAGCACCGCGTACATGTTGAACTCGCCCTTGCGATAGGGCTTGAGTGAGTTGTAGTGGCGGTCAATCAGGAGTGTGGCTCCGGGCAGCAGGCGCGGGTACATGCTCATGCCTTCGCGGGCGTCCACTTTGATGAGCACGAAACGCTCCCACTGCTCACGATCGCCCTCGGTCTCGGCTTTCAGCTTCTTAAGAAAGCTTTTCTTGAATTTGAGGATTTCCTTGACGTTCATGCTGGTGATGAGCGGATGAGTGGCCGCGACGGTACCGTCGGTCAGGAGGACGTTCTGAAACTCGTCGTTACTGGGAGGCAGGATCGAAGCGCGCTTGTTAACCTCGGCTGGGTCGAGTAGATCGAGCACCGAGAGATGCTGGACGGCCAGGACACGGTCCATGCCCTCGAGGCTCAAGCCGCGCTTGCGATTCAAGAAGTTGGAGATATGGGCCTGCTTGAATCCCGTCTGTTGTGCCAGACGGAGGCCGGTCAAATCGCCTTCATCAATGCGCTCCCAAATCGTTGCGCGGAGATTTTCTTGCAGCACGCGGAATTTCATAGCTGGGAGTATAGCATGTGGGATATAGCACTACGCTAAGGGGAAGGAGATTTCCACAGCCCTCTTGGTATAACGACCTTGACTCCAAAATTTTGCAGCTATACGATCGCGACAGTTTATGGGCCAACTCTTTCACAGGGAATTACCAGCATGAGTAGCGAGGATAACTGCAACGAAGAAAAGGACTTCGTCGAGTTCCGCCGGAAGGTGCGGGCCGCCGAGGTGCTCTCCGCGGCCATGGAACGGCTCCTGAGATCGGTGAATTTTAGCGGGCGGGTCAGCGTGGTGGTACAGAACGGGCGGGTTCTTAAGTCTGGGTATGAAGAGGGTTTTTTTCGGCAGCGTGATTCCGGCTCAATGCTGGAACGCGGGCTGTCGATCGAACCATAAATAGCTGCTGGCAATCGGGTTATGCTTTCTTGCCGGGTCATGCCCGGTCAACCAGTAAGGCCGGCGATTTCGCAACAAGTTTCGGCAGGTGGGTAAGTTCGACAACTAAATAGCTCAAGCAGGCCTTCGTAAGAGAAACGAGCCCTGCGTTCGGTTTCCGCTTTGCAGCGGCGACCGGCGCAGGGCTTTTTTTTTCGGCTGCAGCCTTCGGGTTTCAGCAAAAGTGTCTGAACCGCAACCGCTCAGGTTCGCAGCGCGGAGCCATGAGCCTCAGGAGGAGTGATGACAAGAAAGAGTTCTGCGAACGAAGTGCAATTCGAGCTGAAGTATTGCGAACGCTGCGGAGGTTTGTGGCTGCGCCCTGTGGGAAGTGGGCAGATTTATTGCGTGGGTTGCGGGCGGGAGGTGGCGAAAATGCCGCCGGCTTCCGACAAGCGAAGAGGAGGAGCGATGGTGCCGCGAGGGCCCAGTTGGGGCGCCGGTGATGGTGATCTCGAGGGCTATGAGGAAGACGAATACGACGACTCGGATTTGGATGCGGCGGGAGGTGTGGCATGAGCGGCTACGTGGAATGGATCAGGGCACAAGCGGATGAACCAGATCCGGGGGATGCACTCAAGTTGCGCGAGGTGTTCGAACCAGCGGATGAATGCTCTCCGGGCGAATCTTCGCCAGGGGGTGCACCGTGGCAGGAGTTGCCGGCACATAACTTTCCGGCAAGCATGCATGCTCCGAGCGAAGCCCAACTGCAAGATGATCCGCTGGATCGGAATCCTGATTTGTGGATGTACCGGAGTCGTACGGTGTCCCTGTTGCGGCGCTATCTGCGGTTTTCCTTGGAGACGGGGCGCTTGCCATCGTTGATGGGGCGGGAATTCTTCCGCGCGAAGATGACGTGCTACACCGCGGCTACGTTCGAGGACCGGGTGATCTTCGTTAGTGATGTGGAGAAGTCGTTGGATCGATTGGAGTATTGGGATCAGCAGTTAGTCGCGCGCATGATTTTTCAAGAGCACGGTCAGGAGCAAGCAGCGCGCATTCTGCACTGCAACCGTAAAATGGTCCAGCGCAGGTTGCCCCAGGTACTTGATTTGCTCAGCGAAGACTTTCTTCGAGTAGGATTACTCTCAGCGCTGCCTCCGAAGGGAGGGGGCCGAGGATGATAAAAATCTTGTCAAGAGGGTATTTCTCGCGAAATGCTCGCAAGTTACTGATGACGCGGCAAATATAATTTTGCCCAAAATGTCCCAATCACCCTCTGCAAAATGCTATTCTGAATATAAGAGTAAAGAAAAAAGAAATACTCTGTGAGGCGCGCTGACCAGCGCGCCTTTCGTGTTTTTGGGCGCAGACACTTGAACGGTACATCCAGGGGCAGAAGCCGTGGGTAACATTGCAGCTCCCTGTGCGCAGGGTAAACGCCTGCTCCGCCTAAGTTTTGTGGAGGGCTAGCCGTGACGGTGAAGAAAGCAAAAGGAAAAGGCAAAGGAACTGCGAAAAAATCCGCCAAGAAAAGCACGGGGACTAAGAAAGCGAAGGATGTGGTCGAGGTACGGAAGAACATCAACGAACTGGTAAGGGCCTCAGCGGAATTGATCGCGATCGAGGTAATCAAAGTTGCCCTCACCGGACAACTGGCGACGGCGAAGTATTTGTTCGAGGCAGCGGGGCTGTATCCGGCAACGGAACAGACAGCGGCGACGCCGGTAACAGGTTCGCTGGCATACACGCTGTTGAAGCGGATGGGATTGCCGACCGAACCGGTGATCTGTGACGAGGATGAGCCTGCGGCCGGTTTGACGAATGATCTCATGGCGACTGAGCCTGCAACGCCAGGAGTTGAGAACGAAGCGGGCGCAGAAGGCGAAGACGAATTGCGGGCCGGGCTCCGACTGAGAATAATAGATGCGAATTGCGATTTTTATTTGCGGCGAAGAGGTCAAGAGCGGAAACGCGAAGACCTGTTCTGCTGCGATCAGGGCGGGCCTGGAGAAACGCCGGAGAGTTCACAGAGGGGATACCGTAAAATGGAGCGCAGGAGAGATGCGAGTCTCTCTCGGGAACATTCGGGCGGACAGAAACGTTCGCGCCATAGGACGCAGGGTGGGGATCGACATAACGTGGCTGGACGGCCGGATCGCGGTCGGAGGCGGAATCTGGAACGCGGAGAACATGGCGGCGGTATCGCGCGCGGGGATTACGCACATCATCAACATGCAGATCGAGTTCCCCGACGACACGATATTGGCGAAGCCGTGTGGGATTGAGGTTTGCTGGAATCCGGTGGACGATGATTTTGAGCCGAAGCCTCCCGAGGTGTTTGAGCGTGGCGTCGAATTTGCGCAGGCGGCATTGAGGGAGCCAGGGGCGAAGTTGTTCATCCACTGCGCGGCTGGAGTACACCGGGCGCCGATGATGGCGCTGGCGCTGCTGGCGATGAAGGGGTTGGAGGGCGGGAAGACGGTGGAGCAGGCGATGGAGGATGCCATGGACTTGATCGAGGAGAGACGGTCAGCGGCGGATTTCGCCGATGTTTATGTGAAGAGCGTGGAGAAGTTCTTGAGGAAACTGAAAGCGGAGAGCAAGGGGAATGCTTTGCCCCGACGGTAGTGCAGATGTTGATTTAGGGATCCTTCGACTGCGGTTGTGCTTCGCTTTCGCGAAGCACAACCTTTGCTCAGGATGACAATGTAGAGAGTTTTAGGAGGAAGTATGTTTCAGGCGTGCCGCCCGATGGGGCGGCTTTTTTATTGGGTGCTGGCGGTGGTGGTGACGGCATCGAGTGTGCGGGGCGCGGCGCGCGAGGAGGCTTCCGCGGGAAAACCGGGAAAGGCTGCGAGTTCCCCCGCGGCGAAGCCCGCTGCGGCAGTGGCTGTGCCGCGCGTGGCTTCGCCGGCTCCCCAAGGGCCAACTTTGACCAGCGTGATTGAGGTTCGGGAAAACGATTATGGCTGGGGGCAGGCCAA
Organism: uncultured Acidobacteriaceae bacterium; assembly: GCA_963841125.1. Classification (GTDB taxonomy): domain Bacteria; phylum Acidobacteriota; class Terriglobia; order Terriglobales; family Acidobacteriaceae; genus Sulfotelmatobacter. The sequence continues at coordinate 40,450 of CAWJBH010000007.1, read as the reverse complement.
CGACCGGAATCTGCTCGGACGATTCAGTACGCAGATGTTCACTCTGGCGAGGCTGGCAGCAACCCAGACTTACTTTCTGCGGCTGTATGACGGTTCTTCGCCGCCGAAATATTCGCGCTATTCAGCGGCCCTGCATGTCGATTATCCGTTATGAGAGTTTCTGGCACGGGAGGGTACAGCGTATGGGGGTCAGCGACCGGGAATTAGTGTTGAAAGCAATCGACATCGAATTCCAGCGAGAAGTACTCGACAAGCTGGTGCGGCTGGAAACCAAGATGGACGCGTTAGTGGGGAACGGGCAGCCGGGGCGCATGAAGATGGCAGAAGACAAGGTGGCCGTGCTGGAGAGAAACGATTTGCGCAACAGCGTCCACAACCGGCTGATCAACGGGGCAATCAGCGCGGCGATCAGCGTGGCCATCGCGATGCACAAGTACTGGCTTAAGTAGACATTTCACTTCAAGACAATCTCATTTCAACAAGAGGAGAGCTATGACCACAATACCGAGTACGACGATCATCACCAATCTGAAAAGCGCAACCGCGCCCACGGCGAACACGCTGAAGAGCGCAGGCACAGGCGGCCTCGACATGCCAGGGATGCTGGCGCTGGCGTTAAGCAAAGCCATCGAACTGAAGGTCTGCATGACTTTGATCGTCAAAGTCACAGACAGTGCGGACCCCAACCTGATGACGTTCAACGACATTCTGGCTAGCCTTAGCTGAGGGCTACTGCCGCTTGAAGAGCCGAGCGGCCGTCACAGATCTGTGTGTCCGAAGAGTTTCCCAGGAGGAAGTTATGGACTTCTTGTCTCAATTGTTGCGAGGAATTGCGTTTGTGCCTGCGCTAGTCAGCGGAATCGAAGGGCTGTTTGGCGACAAGCCGGGCTCGGAGAAGAAGGATGCCGCGATGTTGTTTCTGCAGAATGCACTCTCCACGGTCGATGCAGTCGCTGCGCGGGAAATAATCGAGCCCGATAAATTTCGTGACGGTATCTCTAAAATAATCGACGGCACGGTGGAGTGTCTCAATGCTTCCACCTGGTGTAAGCAACCACCAGCCCCAAGCAGCCAGACTTCCGCCAACAACGTTTAGCCAATCTCTTCTAGCCGATTTCTTCGCCCCATGTTTCCAGATTCTTCTTCACTAACGCCATGAACTGGTCGGCGACGGCGCCGTCGATGAGCCGGTGGTCGTAGCCGAGCGTGAGGTGAACGACCGAACGGATGGCGATGGAATCGTTGCCTTCTTTGTCGGTTACGACTAACGGCTGCTTGGTGATGCCTCCGACACCCATGATCGCCGAGTTCGGCTGATTGATGATCGGTAGACCGAAGACAGCGCCGAACTGGCCGGGGTTGGTGACGGTGAAAGTTGAGCCTTCGACCTCATCGGGCTTTAGCTTTTTGCTGCGAGCGCGCTCGCCTAGGTCGGTGATGCCCCGTTGCAGTCCGAGGAAGTTGAGGTCCCCGGCATTCTTGAGGACGGGGACGATGAGTCCCCAGTCGAGCGCGACGGCGATTCCCACGTTGATGTTGCGGTGGTAGCGAATGTTGTCGCCTTCGAGGGATGCGTTGATGATGGGCCACTGCTGCACCGCGATGATGGCGGCCCGCACGAAGAAAGGCATGAAGGTGAGGCGGACGCCGTGACGCTGTTCGAATCCAGTCTTCTGCTTAGCACGCAGGGTGACGATGCGGGTGAAGTCCACTTCGTACATGCAGTGGACGTGAGCGCTGGTGCGGCGTGACTCGATCATGCGCTGGGCGATGATTTTGCGCATGTTGGTCAAGGGGACCAGATCGCCGGGATAGGCGGCTGCTACAGGACGTGGAGTCGGCGGCGCTTGCGCAGCAGGTGCCGATGACTGCGGCGCCTCGCTTCGCTCGGTGGGACGGACGGATGCGTCCGTCCCCACGCGAGCCGGTTGCGATCCCTGGCGTTCGATGAAGGTCGTGATGTCTTGCTTGGTGATGCGGCCTCCGAGTCCGGTGCCGGAAATTTGCGAGAGGCTCACGCCGTGCTCGCGGGCGATTTTGCGGACGAGCGGCGAGGAGCGGGCTTCTTCGTCCTCGGCAGGCTCGGGCAGGGGCTTGGTACTGGCGGCGGGTGCCGCAGCGGGCTTCTTATCCTCCTTTTTTTCTTCTTTCGCTGGTGGCGCCGGAGCTGCGGGAGCGGCCTTTGCAGGCGCGGCAGGGGCGGCTTCGCCATCAGCAGCGATGGTGCCGACTACGGTGTTGATCCCGACGGTTGTCCCCTCTGTGATCTTGATTTCCTGCAGAACGCCGGATGCGGGCGCGGGGATTTCGGCGTCGACCTTGTCGGTGGAGATTTCGAAAAGAGGTTCGTCGCGCTGGACCTTGTCGCCAGGCTTTTTCAGCCACTTGGTAATAGTGCCCTCGACGATGGATTCGCCCATCTGAGGCATGATGATGTCAGTCGGCATGATTTCCTTCCAAGTGGCCCACGGTACAGAATGCGGGGCCGGATGCAACCAAATATTATAGCGGGTGGGGGAGTTGGAGTGGAAAGGCACGGATACCAGGTGGATCTCGCCGATCTCGCCCTGCTGCGTACCGAGATCCACGGGAGCCAGTCCTAATGTTTGTGTTCGTCCTTCTCCTCTTCGCCGCCTGGGGCGGCTACGCCGAAGCTGGTTTTCCAGTAGTCCTGCACGGCAGGTGGCAGTTTCTCCATGTGCGAGAGGAAGCTTGTGATCTTCCACATATCCTGCTCGCTGAGAGTTTTTTCCCAGGAGGGCATACCGGTGTAACGAACGCCGGTGCGGATGGTGTAGAAGACGTGCCACTCGGGATCGTCGGGCGGATCGGAGATCAGATTGGGAGCGCCCGGGTAGAAAGAGGTAGAGAGAGGCGTGGGCTTGCGGTCGAGTCCGCCGTGGCATACGGCGCAGTTCATGGTGTAAAGCTTCATGCCATCTTCAAAGGTCTGATCGTTGGGCGGTAAAGGATTGGAAACGTGCGGAGCGTGCCGCTCCATGGAGGCGTCGACGGCTCCCATCGCGATGCGATGCTCGAGATGAGGCGGGGCTACATTTGCGTTTGTGGGGAAGAAGCCCAGCATGGCGAAGCCGAGCCCGCCAAGAATGAGTACGAGAAGAGTTACGATGATGCCGAGAATGAACTTGCCCATGGGTCCCTCCGGGAGGAACTATTGTGGCAGATGGAGCGGGTGGGGCGCTAGTTTTTGGGCCGCATCAAAACAGGCCGGGTTCTGTAGCTCATCGACGCCTCGTTGCGCTTGGCTGAACGGACGAGGGGTACGTTCCTACACTTTCTGATCTGTTCTTTCCCGCCGCTTCGCTTGCCCGCGAACTCAATACGCTATCAGTCTGCGGGATTCGCGTACCACGTCCTCCACTTTCGGGAGGTAGTGCTCTTCCTGCGGCGGAGAGAACGGGACGGCGGAGTCTAACCCAGTAATGCGGACGATGGGGCCGTCGAGGTCGTCGAAGGCTTCTTCGTTGATGATGGCGGCGACTTCGCCGGCGAGACCTCCGGTGCGGGAGTGCTCGTGCAGAATGATCACTTTGTTTGTCTTCTTCACGGTCTGCGCGATGGCTTCGCGGTCGAGCGGAGAGACGGTGCGCAGGTCGAGGATTTCGATATCGATATTTTCTTTGCTAGAATCTCGGCGGCTTCGAGCGCGGAGTGCACCATCGCCGCATAAGTAATGATGCTGAGGTCGCGGCCTTCGCGGACGATGTTCGCTTTGCCGATGGGGACGACGTAATCTTCCGCGGGGACTTCGCCCTTGATGCGGCGGTAGAGATATTTGTGCTCGAAGAAGATGCAGGGATTGTTGTCGCGGATGGCGGCTTTGATCAGGCCTTTGGCGTCGTAGGGCGTGGCGGGGCAGATGACTTTGAGGCCGGGATTGTGGACGAACCACATCTCGGGATTCTGCGAGTGGAACGGGCCGCCGTGGACGTATCCGCCGCTGGGTCCGCGCAGGACGAGCGGGGCGGGCGCGCCCCATAGGTAATGCGTTTTCGCGACCATGTTGCTGATCTGGTTGAAAGCGCAGCCGATGAAGTCCATGAACTGAAATTCGGCGACGGGGCGCATGCCGGTGAGCGACGCTCCGAAGGCCGCGCCTACGATGGCGGATTCGGCGATGGGCGTGTCGATGACGCGCTCGGGGCCGAAGCGGTCGATGAAACCGTCGGTGACTTTGAATGCGCCGCCGTAGATGCCGATGTCTTCGCCGAGGCAGAAGACGGAGGGGTCGCGGTCCATTTCTTCCCAGATTCCCTGGCGGATGGCTTCGAGGTAGGTGAGTTGCATAGGGTTAGGCAGCCTTTTGATTATTGCTTGTTACAAATTGTACAAAATGTTAATATATTACGTAACGTACAATATGTATCGAGGAGACTTGAAATGCTCGACAAGCTTACCGCCAGCGAAGCGCGGCAGAACTTCTCAGACATTCTGAGCCGCGCCGAATATCGCGGCGAAAGAGTTATCGTACACCGCGGCAAGAAAGCTGTCGCCGCCGTGGTGCCCATCGAAGACGTGGAACTCTTGGAAAGACTGGAAGACGAAATCGATGTTGCTGCCGCGCGCGAGGCGCTAAAGGATCCACGCACGATTCCTTGGGAGAAGATTAAGAAACAGCTCAAGCTGTAGGATCGGCAGCGGTTGTGGCCTATACGATTCAGTTCAAGCCCCTTGCACTCCGGCAATTGGAAAAACTTCCCCGCGAAGCGCAGAGGCAATTGAGTGCCAAGATTGAGGCTTTGCGCGGCGATCCGTTTCCTGCCGGATGCAAGAAGATGGCTGGTGTCACTGACGCTTGGCGGATTCGGGCTGGCGATTATCGAGTTGTTTACCAAGTCCATCGGGGAGTCTTGCTGGTTCTTGTGCTCACGGTTGGGCATCGGAAAGACGTGTATCGCTGAATGCTGTGTGCGAGGACCAAGACCGCTTCCAAATTCGGGTCATAACTTCCACAGCAGCAAAGAGCGTCGCAGCATATCCAGTCCCTCGGCTATGCGTTCCGTCTGACGATCAATTAGGAGTTGGCAGTACTGGAAGCGGCCATTAAGGGCATGTTCCACTCTTCTGCCCAACGAACGGACCGAGTCTCCCTCTTGAACCATCGCGTCCCTTGCCACCCTGAAAAAACACATGGACCAATATGACGGATACTTCCGGCTCCGCTTCGAGATACGGCCACAATTTAAGGACGTTTGTACAGGGATGCTTCTGTCCGTCCTCGGCCTCAAGGATCAGGTAATAGTTCGGTCTTAGCAGGGCTTGCTTATCAACGCTCCCCCAACCTTTGAGCCGAAGGCATCGGGTCTCAAATTCAACTCCCGTATCACGCGTGATGAGTTGCGCGGCGTACTCTTGGGTCGCTTTCGTCTTAGCCATTTTCTTCCAGGCTTTCGTTATAGCCACTAAGCTTTCATTTCAGATGCACTGCCGCCTCTGTCTGCTTAAACCCGCCCGTTCCCTTCTTCACCTTCGGCATCCCATACTTCGGCTTGATCTCATGGCAGCCAGCTTCACAGAAGACCCCGCCTTCGGCTGACTCTGGCGTTGGCATCGGCGAGTTTACAGCGATTTCGCGTTCGGCTTCAATTACCCGCTCGACTTCTGAAATCAACTCCGCATTCTCTTTCGCACTCAGCCACTTCTTTTCTTTCACCAGATAATTCTCGAAACGCGCGATTGGGTCGCGCTTTTTCCAGAAGTCGAACATCGGCTTGGGAACGTACGCGGCGGCGTCGTGGATGGCGTGGCCTTTCATGCGCATCATTTTGGCTTCGATCATGGTGGGGCCTTCGCCGCGGTGGGCGCGCTCGACGGCGTCGCGGGCGGCGTCGTAGACCTGGCAGGCGTCGGTGCCGTCGACGATCACGCCGGGGATACCGTATCCGATGGCGCGCTCGGCGAGGTCTTTGCAGCGGTATTGCATTTCCGACGGCGTGGAGTAGGCCCAGAGATTCGATTCGACGAACAGCACAAGGCCAAGATCCTGCACGGCGGCGAAGTTGATGCCTTCGTAGGTCACGCCGGTGGATTGGCCTCCGTCGCCGATGTAGGTCATGACCGCGATGTTGCGGCCTTGCAGGCGCGCGCCCAGCGCCACGCCGGAGAGCACGGGAATTAAATCGCCGAGCATGGAGATGGGCGAGACCATGTTGCGCTTCTCGATGTCGCCGAAGTGCGAGGTGCCGTCGCGGCCGCGCGTGGGCGAATCGGCTTTGGCCATGTATTGCATCATGGTGTCGCTGGCGGCGAAGCCGCGCACCAGCAGAGCACCCTGGTTGCGGATCATGGGCGCGAACCAGTCGTCCTTATCGAGCGCGTAGGCCGAGGCGCAGGAGCAAGCTTCCTGGCCGAGTCCGAAATAAACTCCGCCGACAACTTTGCCTTGCTTGTAGAGATTTTCGAGCGCGGTCTCCATTTTGCGGTTGAGCAGCATGTAGCGGTAGATCTCGATGCACTGCTTCTTGCTGAGATATTTCGAGTCGCGAATCGGCGGGACGGGCGCGTTGAGGTCTCCGGTGACTTCGTAACGCACGTGCTCGGCGCCGTCTTTGTCTGTCTCTATTCGCTGGCTTACGGAGAGATCAGGATGCTCGGCGCGTGTGTCGGGGATGGAGTAGGTGCGGAGGTCGCCCCCGCTGGCCTTCGCCGGGAAAGTGGGTGCCCCATTTCTCGCGTCTTTTGCGAGAAGTGGGGATTTCGAACGGGACGCCCCATTGCGCTGACGGTGACCGCTGGAGTCTTGTTTGGAGTTCTTTTTCTTGATTGTCATGATGAAGGCCGCGCCGCGTGCAACTGTCAATGCTATCGCAGAGTGGCGGATTGGGCTAGGGAGGGTGCGGCGGAACTACGCCCAGGTTATGTCGTCTTCTTTGTGAAGTTGGCGGAGTTCGTCTGGCGGCTTCATCGGAACTCCGACTGCACGACCAAGTAGGGCATCGAGAGTTTCAACCCACAGCATCTGGCTGGAAAACACTGTTCCGAAGTTGCGGGAGATGGATTCGGCGACTGCGTTCAGATTGACCGGCTTGCCGAGTTCTTGCTGCATCGAGGTGACGGGCTTCGCCGTGATGCCGCAGGGGATGATCAGATTGAAGTAGCTGAGGTCGGTGTTCACGTTCAGGGCAAAGCCGTGCGAGGTGACTGAGCGGGAGATGTGGACGCCAATGGCGGCGAGTTTGGCTTCGGATGAGGCGTTCGTGGTGGTGCCGGCAGACAGCAGGTTCCTCGACTCCACAGAACGATTCCGCGAATCGTTCTCCTCCGCTCGGAATGACAAAGAATCAAGGTCGGTCCAGACACCTGTTAGTCCCTGCACTCGTTTGGTTGGGAGCGCGAAGTCGGCGCAGGTGCGGATCAGGACTTCTTCCAGGCGGCGGACGAAGTCGACCGCGCCTAGTGTTTTACGTTTGCCGTCAGGCGTGGCAAATCCGCGCAGGTCGAAGATGGGGTAGCCGACGATCTGGCCGGGGCCGTGGAAGGTGACGTCGCCGCCGCGGTCGCACTCGAAAAGCTCGACGCCGCGCTGGGCGAGGAGTTCTGGCGACGCGATTACGTTGGCAGCTTTGGCATTGCGGCCCAGCGTGATGACCGGTGAGTGTTCGAGCAGAAGCAGTACGTCGCCGATCTTGTTTTCTTTGCGCAGACTGACCAGCTGCTGTTGCAGACGCAAACTGGCGGCGTAGTCACTGGTGCCGAGTTGGACGAGCGAGATCACGGATCAAACCTTTTCACCACAGAGACACAGCTCACGGAAAAAATCGCTCTCCTGTTTTTCTCTGTGTCTCTGTGACTCTGTGGTGAGTTAAGCATTTATCGCGATTCCGTACACGCTGTTCGCCGCGTCCAGCATGGCTTCAGCCAGAGTCGGATGCGCGTGGATCGTCCACATCAAGTCCTCGACGGTGGCTTCCAGTTCCATGGCGACGACCGCTTCGGCGATCAACTCCGTAGCCTGCGGACCGATGATGTGCACGCCGAGAATCTCACCGTAGTCGGCGTCCGAGACGATTTTGATGAAGCCTTCGTGCTGGCCGACGATCGACGCGCGCGAATTGGCGGTGAAGGGGAACTTGCCGACCTTCACGTTGTATCCGGCCTCCCGCGCTTTGGTTTCGGTGAGGCCTACGCTGCCGATTTCCGGATGGCAATAGGTTGCGCCGGGGATGTGTTCAGGATTGATCGGCTTGCCTGGCTTGCCCGCGATCTTGGCTACCGCTACGAGTGCTTCCATTGCGCCGACGTGTGCTAGTTGGGGTGTACCTAACACGATGTCGCCGACGGCGTAAACGCCGGGTTCAGCGGTCTGCATCCAGGAATCGGTCTTGATGAATTCCCGATCCAGCTTGATCTTGGTGCGTTCCAGGCCAATGTTTGCTGTGCGAGGCTTGCGGCCCACGGCGATCAGAATTTTCTCCGCATCAATCTTCTGCTGCTTGCCGTCGACCGTGATGGTAACGGCAATTCCGGCTTTAGTCTTCTCAACCTTGTCGACCTTCGCGCCGGTGTGGAAGTTGATGCCGCGTTTGCGGAAGACGCGAGCCAGTTCCTTGGAAACCTCTTCATCTTCAATCGGAACCAGCCGCGGCAGCATTTCGACGATGGTCACTTCACAGTCGAAGGAGCGGTAGATTGATGCGAACTCCACTCCTACGGCCCCTGCTCCCACAATGACGAGCGACTTCGGAATTTCCTTCAGGCTGAGAATCTCGATGTTGGTAAGAACGCGGTCGCCAGCTTCGAGGCCGGGAATCATGCGGGCTTCGGAGCCAGTGGCAAGAATCACATTCTTCGCCTTCAGATGGCTGGCCTTGTTCTCGTTCACCACTTCGACGGTCAGCAAACCATTTTGCGCCGGGCCAGTCAGCTTGCCGTAGCCTTTCACCGTCTCAACCTTATTCTTCTTCATTAGGAACTCGAGACCTTTGGCGTGCTTGGCCACGATCTTCGATTTTCGATCCTGAATCGCGGCCCAGTTTAGCTTGCGCGCATCCACGCCTTCGATGCCGTATTCTTTGGCGTCTTTTAGATGATCCCAGAGTTCGGCGTTGAACAGCAGGGCTTTGGTTGGAATGCAGCCCACGTGTAAACAAGTGCCGCCGAGGAATCCGTCTTTTTCGATGAGCGCGGTTTTGAGTCCGTATTGGCCAGCGCGAATAGCAGCGGTGTATCCGGCAGGTCCGCTACCGATGATAGCGAGATCATAAATAGTTTCTGGCAAAGGAATCGTCCTCAGTAAGAAGAGATGACTAAAGGCAAACGAATGATTCTAGAACAGGGCGGGGAGCGAAGGCCAACCCGGATCGAAAAGGAAACTCCCTGAAAAGCTTGAAGCAGCGCGAAAGGGAAGGGATCCTTCGACTTCGCAGCAGCTTCGCTATCGCGAAGCTGCTACTAGGCTCAGGATGACAGAAAGCTAAGAACGGACGGGAACGTCTAGTTGCCTTCGTTGCTGGCGCGCTTCCATGAGATGAGTTCGCCGATGGTTGAACTGGTGCTGGAGACTGGCTGCTTGTAAGCCTCCACCTCGGTGCGGGAAGCCTCTTCGCCGACTGCACGGATGCTGAGTCCGACTTTCTTCTCTTCGGCGCTCATCTTGATGATCTTGAAGTCGTGCTCGACGCCGGGTTCCAGATGCAGCGGTTGTCCGTTTCCATCCACCGCTTCCGACTTGTGGCACAGACCCTCCACGCCTTCGGCGATTTCGACGAACGCTCCAAACGCGGCAACGCGCAGCACTTTGCCGTGAATCACATCGCCGACGTGATGCTTCTCGAAGAAAGTTTCCCAGACATCGGGCTGCAGTTGCTTCACACCCAGCGACAGACGCCGCTTGTCAGGCTCAATGGCGAGCACTACGGCTTTCACACGATCGCCCTTCTTCAGCACTTCCGAAGGATGCTTCACCCGCTTGGTCCAGCTCAGGTTGCTGACGTGCACCAGGCCGTCGATTCCATCCTCGATTTCGATGAACGCGCCGAAGTCGGTCAGGTTGCGCACCCGGCCTTCCACCGTCATGCCTACGGGATACTTATCGTGCAGCGCGTCCCAGGGATTGGTGGCCAATTGCCGCATGCCGAGCGAGATCCGGCGCTCGCCGGGATTGACATTGAGCACGACACACTCCACCTGATCGCCCACATTCACCAGCTTCGAAGGATGCTTCATGCGTTTCGACCACGTCATTTCGCTGACGTGCACCAAGCCCTCGATGCCCTGCTCCAGTTCGACGAACGCTCCGTAGTCGGTAACGCTGATCACGCGCCCGGAAACGTGCGCGCCTACGGGATAGCGATGTTCGGCGTCAAGCCACGGATCGGGCGTCAACTGCTTGAATCCAAGAGAAACGCGCTGCTTGTCTTTGTCGTACTTCAGCACCTTCACCTGAATCTGATCGCCGACGTTGACCAGATCGCGCGGGTGCGTGAGACGGCCCCATGACATGTCGGTGATGTGCAGCAGACCATCAAGCCCACCGAGATCGACGAATGCACCGTACTCGGTCAGGTTCTTCACGACCCCGGTCAGGATGGAGCCTTCTTCCAGATGTTCGAGAGTCTTGCTCCGTTTTTCGTTCTGCTCGCCTTCCAGCAATTCCTTGCGCGAGACGACGATGTTGCCGCGCTTCTTGTTGACCTTGATTACGGTAACTTCGAGGGTCTGGCCCTTCATGCCATCCAGATTGCGGATGGGCCGCAGATCCACCTGCGAGCCGGGCAGAAAGGCCCGCGCGCCCAGAATGTCGACCGTCAGGCCGCCCTTGGTGCGCTCAATCACGACAGCGTTAATTGGCCGTTTCTCGTGGTGCGCTTTCTCAATCTCGTCCCAGGCATGAATCCGCGCTGCCTTCTGATGCGAGAGATTGACGTAACCTTCCTCGGTTTGTCCCTTTTCTCGCATCACCTCGATTTCGTCACCAGGCTTTACCTTCGGCTTGCCTTCATGATCGAGCACTTCCGAAAGCGGCAACATGCCTTCCGACTTTGTACCGATATCGACCACCACATGGGTCGCCGTAAGTTTCAGCACCGTGCCTTTGATGACGCGGTCCTCTCCCACGGCTTCTTCGGTTTCCGTGGTGAAGTTCTCCAGCGCGGAGGCGAAGTCTTCGCTGGCGTGCTTATCATCCGAGGCAGGCGCTGCGTGCGGCGCTGCATCGGCGGAAGCGGCCGCCGGAGCGGCGATCGCGACCGGAGTGTCTTGCTCGGTTGAGGTGGGTTCGGCAGCCGTTGGTTCTGTTTCGGTTGCAACGGCCGTGGCGGAATCGGAATGGTGGCTGGTGGTGTCGTCGAACAAGGTTAAGCCTCTCGTCTGTGCCTCGCACTCGGTGCGGGGAGGATACGGGCCTGCTGAGCGGACTGCTGGAGTGAGTCGTTTGGTTGTGGTGGGCTCACCCTGGCGAGTGAGCTTGGACAATCCCAGCTGCCGGACGTTTTACAGAAACCCGCGTCCAAAGGGAACTCCTCGACTATAGCAACGCCGAACAAACAGTGTCAAACGCAAAACGCGCATGTTACAGAAGTGTTGCAGGCCACGTGCGGGGCTGCATGTGGGGACGGCCGCCTCAGTCGTCCAGTTCGTGTGGGGACGGGCGCCTCGCCCGTCCAGCCGAGCGCGGCGAGGCGCTCTGGTACTCTCAGTTTCGCCCCGCGCCCGCCATCTGCTACCCTGCCCCTTGCGATGGACTATCTCTGGACCCCATGGCGCTACGCCTACGTCTCAACCGCCGAGAAAGCGTCGGGGTGCGTCTTCTGCGACGCCGTGAAAGCCGGCAACGACGCCAAAACGCTCATCGTCTATCGCGGGAAGCAGTGCTTCGTCATCCTGAATGCTTATCCCTACACGCCCGGCCACGTGATGATCGTCCCCTACGCGCACCTCGACGAACTGCAAAAGCTTCCGGCAGAAGCCGCGAATGAAATGATGGCACTCTCGCAGCGCATGGAACACGTGCTGCGCGAGCTCTACCGCCCCGACGGCATCAACCTGGGCATGAACATCGGCAAAGCCGCCGGCGCCGGAATCGCCGGACACATCCACATGCACGTCTTGCCGCGCTGGGTGGCGGATGCGAACTTTATATCGGTGGTGGGCGAGACGCGGGTTTTGCCGGAGACGCTGCAGGAGACGTGGAAGAGGATGACGGCTGCGCTGGGAAAGAAGAATTCTTAGCGTATGAAGGCGGAGCCGGCGGCTACGCAAACCAGTATTAAGAAACCTATCGTGAACGCCAGCGCCTCCTTCCGCATCTGAGGTGTGATCGGAGGGAACACTTCGATTGGACCAAGCTCTATCGCCCTTCTTCTCGATTGAAACCATTCAGACCAGCCAAACGACTTTTTCCGAAGAGCCTGCCAAACCGCAACTGCGATGCCGATGCACCACAGCGCCAGAAACAGTACCCCCAATTAAAGACCACAGGCCGTCCGACATGGCTTGCAGTGCGTGAGCTTTGAATGCGGCCCCTAGTCCGGCCGTAGCGACGCCAGCGCCAAACAGGCACATCAGCATTCCAAATGCACGAAGGGAATTTCTTGACGACTTGTCGAGCACCATCCGCTGATAGTAGCCCAACTCTCCAGGCGCAAGGATCGACAATCGCATCGGGTTCCTCATCACAAGGAATCCAAATATCGCGATTGCTAGACCAACGAGTGCACCCACGATGCCGCCCATCTTAAGCTCCGGCAAATGCAAATGCCGAGATTGTAGGCCTCAGCCGGCGAGTTTTTCCATTTCTTTTTCGTCAATCACCTCAACCCCCAACTCCTTCGCCTTATCCAGTTTCGACCCCGCATCCGATCCCGCCACCACATAATCCGTCTTCTTGCTGACCGAGCCGGTGACTTTCCCACCCGCATCTTCGATCATCTTCTTGGCTTCATCCCGCGTGAAATGCGCCAGCGTCCCGGTCAGCACGAATGTTTTTCCTGCAAGCTTCGTCCCCCGTTCCTTCTGCTTACCGGTTAAGGTAAGCCCAGCCTCGCGCAGTCGCTCCACCAGCTTGCGATTGGCTGCAATGCTGAAGAACTCCACGATGCTCTCGGCGATGCGTGGACCGACTTCATTCACGTCCTGCAATTCCTCGACTCCTGCACTCTCCAGCGCTTCCATCGACCCAAAATGCTCGGCCAGAAACTGCGCCGTGCGTTCGCCCACCATTCGAATGCCGAGACCGTAGATCACCCGCTCCAGCGGCAGCTTTTTCGAGCCCTCGATCTCGTCAATAATGTTCTGTGCGGACTTATCGGCGAAGCGCTCAAGGCCGAGCAGGTTTTCTTTCGTGAGGTCGTAGATATCTCCTACATTCTTGACCAAGCCGCGCTCGATTAACTGGTTGACCAAGGACTCGCCCATACCGTCGATGTTCATCACACCACGAGAGGCGAAATGCAGAATCGTGCCAAGCAACTTAGCGGGGCAGTTTGCGTTGACGCAACGGTAATCAACCTCGCCCTCGGCGCGGACAACTTTGGTGCCACAAACGGAGCATTTCTCAGGCTCTTTGATTTCTTTTGTGCCGCGTGGATGCTCCTTATCAACCTCGACGATCTTAGGAATCACGTCGCCGCCACGCTCGACTCGCACCCAGTCGCCAATCTTTACGCCGAGACGTTGAATTTCATCCATGTTGTGCAGTGTGGCGTTGCGAACCGTCGTGCCGCCGATTGGAATTGGGGCCAACTCTGCTACCGGTGTTAGTTTGCCGGTGCGGCCAGTTTGCCAACGAATGCTCTCTAATTTTGTAACGCCACCCCGCGCAGCGTACTTGTAAGCAATCGCCCATCGCGGGGCCTTGCCGGTAAACCCTAACTCATCCTGCAAAGAAGTCCGGTCCACTTTTACAACGATGCCGTCGATCTCATAAGGCAGCGAATCTCGTTTCTCTTCCCATCGTTGGATAAATGCCCAAACCTCATCCATCGATCGTACGAGCTTGTGGTTTGGATTGACTTTGAATCCTGCCGCCTCGAGAGCCGCGAGCGTTTTCGAATGACGATCAAAATGTGTCCGGCCGTTTCGCAGCAGAATGTAAGGAAAATAGTCGAGGCGGCGCGCCGCGGTGACGTTGGAATCGAGCTGCCGCACGGTACCGGCGGTGAAATTGCGCGGGTTTGCAAATGTCGGCAGCCCATTCCGCTCGCGCTCTTCGTTAATCTTTTTGAACGAAGCTGTGGGCATGAGTAACTCGCCCCGCACTTCGAAATCCGCGGGGATGCCAGCCTTCTTCAGCTTTTCTTTAGGAATCGATAGCGGCACCGACCGCACCGTGCGCACATTCAGTGTGACGTCTTCACCCACGCTTCCATCGCCGCGAGTAATCCCGCGTACCAGCTTCCCGTCTTCATAAATCAGAGCCAGCGACATGCCATCGAGCTTCAACTCGCAAACGTAATCTACGTCGCTGCGGCCGCTGAGTTCGTGCACGCGGCGTTCCCAGTCCCGTAGCTCTTCTTCGTTGTAAGTGTTGTCGAGCGACAACATGGGCGAAGAGTGTGGCACCTTGACGAAGCCTTCACGCGGCTTGCCGCCCACGCGCTGCGTTGGGGAATCCGCCGTGACCAGATCCGGATGCTCCGCCTCCAGGTCCTTCAACTGCTGCATCAGTTTGTCGAACGCGGCGTCGCTGATCTCAGGATTGTCTACGACGTAGTACAGGTATTCGTGGTGGCGGATCTTCCCACGGAGCGATTCGATCTTCTTTTGGACATCTTTGGTCGAGGAAACCATCGCGCAGATTATAAGTCGTCGACAACAGTAAAGGGGCTGGCGAATGCCAGCCCCGAAGACCTCACTAGCCACTCAGACCAGATCATCAAGCTTCAGTGCCTGACTCCCGCCCTTCCACGAGGTTTCAAACTCCTTCTGTACGAATCCAGCGTCATACCCGCGCTGCTGTTGCAGCAAGGCCTGATGCAAGCCCCACAGCGACCGTGGATTCCGCAGATTACGGTCCAAATCTTCGCGGAACACTTTCTCCGCGCCGTCTGCATCCCCATTCATCAGCAGAGCAGCGCCCAGCGATTCGCGCACTGGGAAGAACCAGTCGGGCGGCTCGCCATACTTGAGCGTGTCCTGGATGGCAACGGCATCCCGCAACATCGCGATAGCTCCACCATTATCTTTTTTCGCCACCGCGATCTTCGCCCCCAGAACATCCTTCGCAATCTTCATGATGTCTTTGGCTTTGTTGTTGATCGGCATCTGGAAGAACACATCCGGAGGAGTCGCCTCTTCCGCATCCGAAACGATCTTGTACTCGGCCTCGGCTTCCGTCACCTTGCCCGTGCCTGCCAGGGCCATCCCACGTCCAAAGTGCCAGAACACGGTAGCAGTCTTCATGGCTGCATCGGGCTGCGGCATTTTCAGGATTTCATTCCAATGATGAAATCGAATCTCCACCGCCATCGGAATCGTCATGAAGCCTTCGAGCGGTGGCATTGCCTTCACGTGTGGCCCCACGTTGGCCGTCAGCAAATCCGCGTTCTTCCTGGACTCCGCATAGTTGCCATTCATCGCGGCGCACATCGCGATGAAGTGCAGGTTGTGGCTGTAATACATCATCGGATAAATACCCTGCACTCCGGTCGCCTTGATATAAGCCCGGTCGACTTCCGCCGCTTTCTCATTCGTCTTTACCGCGGCTTCATAGTCTCCGGTGCGGATGTAAACATGCGCGGGCATGTGCACGATGTGCCCCGCGCCAGGCGCTAGCGCAGCCAGTTTGTTTGCCCCAGCCAGCGCGCGCTCGAGGGTCGACGATGCCTCCACCGCATGAATGTAGTAGTGGATCGCGCCCAGATGGTCGGGATCGCGCTTCATCACCGATTCCAGCGTCGCGACGATTTCCTCCGTACCGGCCTCCGGCGTGCCGTCGACATGCCACAATCCCCAGGGATGCAGATTCATGCCCGCCTCGGCAAAGAGTGTTGCTGCATCGAGGTCGTCGGGAAATTCGCCGACCAGCTGCCGCATGGCATCGCGGTAGTCCTCAGCAGCTTTCTTTAAGTCAGAATTGGGATCGGCGGGAAACCGCATGGCTAGCGCCTGAATGTAGGCCCGATCGCTGGTCGAAGTATCCGCCGACAGCTCGACGGCCTTCTGCACTGCATCATGCGCGTGCTTGTAGCGGTCAGGATCGGCGGGATCGTTGTAGTTTGGTCCCACCGCCTCGGCGATGCCCCAGAACGCCATCGCCAGCTTGGGATCGAGCTCCGCGGCATGCTGAAACGACCGCGCCGCTTCATCGTGGTTGAAGCAATAGATGAACCGCAAACCCTGATCGAAGAACTGCTGCGCCTGTGGGTTCTTCGTTGAAACAGGGTGATGAAGGTCCCCGAGCCCAGTCACCAGCGTGACGGGATGCGACTGAGCATGCAAGGCGTGGTCCTGGGCCGCAGCGCCCAGGCACAAGAGCATTCCACAGAGAACGTGCGCCAGAGTTTTCATCTGGTCAATCCTCCTGAATTCGAAATTGTAGGCGGGCGGTCAAAAGAAGGTCACAGGGAGACGCGCCCGTTCCCGAGCGGCCCCAGTTTATTCCAAACTCTGATTGCAGCCAAGTAAGTAGATTGTGACAGCGAATAAAAACGTCTCAGGTACAATCCAGCTTCGATCCGGCCATGCGTACAGCCGCGCTACTCTATAACCCGGACTCCGGCGGCAGCCGTGTGCAGCGGCAGGCCGAATTAGAATCCGTGCTGGAAGTGCTCCGCGGCGCAGGAGTCGAGGCTCACCTCATCCTTACCGACTCTCGTGCTCACGCGGTGGAGAAGGCCCGGCAGGCCGTTCTAGCTGGTTGTGACACCATCTTTGCCTGCGGCGGCGACGGCACCATCCACAACGTGATCCAGGTGCTTGCGAACACTCGCACCGCTCTCGCGATTCTGCCCATGGGCACCGCCAACGCGTTGGCGCATGACCTCGGTATCCCCATGAAAGTCGCGGCGGCAGCAAGGGCCGCCCTCGACGCCACTCCTCGCCGCGTTGCGCTAGGCCGGGTCCAGTGCCTCGATCTCGAAGCCCAGCCTGGTTCCCGCTTCTTCATCGTCGCTGCCGGCGCAGGCGTGGATGCCCATCTCTTCTACAAGCTTCACGCCGGAACCAAGCAGCGCATGGGAATGGCCGCCTATTATGCCAAAGCCTGGCAGCTATGGTTTACCCATCCGATGACTCGGTTTCAGGTTGAGTTCGCCGAGACTGGTTCGGGCCAGCTTCGGCGAGCTGAAGTTACGGAACTAATAGCCGTGCGCATCCAGAATTTTGGCGGAGTGCTGCAAGAATTGGCTCCGGGAGCCTCTCTAGAGCGCGACGACCTGCGGCTGATCTTTTGCCGCACCGCGAGCCGCCTTGCGTATCTTCTTTATGTGACTCGCGGATTGTTGCGTCGCAAATGGAAGATTCCCGGCATCGACCTGGCGTACAGCGAACGAGTTTCGTGCCGATATCTGCCCACGTCTGACATGCAACCAGTACAGCCGAAGGTCTATGTCGAAGCTGACGGCGAACTGGTCGGCACGCTCCCCGCCGAAATCACCATGGTTCCAGACGCCCTGACGCTTTTGGCGCCTTCTCGCTAGATTTGCGAGTAGCGGCCTAAATTTGTTAACCACTAAGGACATGAAGGTACACGAAGAGCGAACGATGGCCTTCCTTCGTGAACCTTAGTGCTCTTCGTGGTGGAATTAAGACACCAACCAATCGCGGTGCTGCTGGCATTTGCCTTCACAGCCAAATAGAATCCTTAAACCTTGGAACCGATTACCCACTTTCTCACCGGCGCATGCATGGGCCGCGCCGGACTCAACCGCAAGACCGCGCTGGCTACGCTCACACTCACTCTCGCCGCGGAAGCTCCCGATCTGGACGTCCTCAGCCGTTTCGGCGGCCCCGCCTTCGGTTTCGCCCATCATCGCGGCTTCACCCATTCTTTCCTCGGAGTTCCACTCGACGCCGCCGTAGTAGTCGGCTTCGTCTATCTCATCTGGCTTCTGCGTGGACGCAAGCTGAAAGATCCCAACCTCCCACCGCGCTGGGGATTGCTTTTTCTTTATGCTTGCATTGCCGGGCTCAGCCACATTCTGCTCGACTTCACCAACAACTATGGAGTCCGCCCATTCTGGCCGTTTTCCGAAAAATGGTATTCATGGGACATCGTTTTCATCTTCGAGCCCGTCCTGTTCGCGCTCCTGATCCTCGGATTAATCGTTCCGTCTTTTTTCTCGCTGATCGACCGGGAAATCGGCGCGCGCTCCGCGCGGCCCGCGCGGCCGAGTCGCCGCCACTCTCGCCCTGCTCGGCGTGGTCCTGCTATGGGGCCTGCGCGACTTCGAACATCGCCGCGCCGTAAACGCGCTCGCCGCCCGCACCTACCAGGGCGCGGACCCGCTGCGCGTTTCCGCCTATCCCACTATGGTTGATCCGTTCCATTGGTACGGCGTGGCCGAAACTTCTTCTTTCTTTGTGCTCGCTCCCGTGGATTCTTTGGCTCCGCAAGTTGATCCCGAGGACCATCTCGCGATCCGCTACAAGCCGGAGGAAACTCCGGTCACACTGGCAGCAAAGAAGTCTTACCTCGGGCGTGTTTACCTCGACTGGGCGCAGTATCCGATTACCGAGACAGAGACCCTCAACCCGCCGCAAGACGGATACATTGTGGACTTCCAGGATTTGCGCTTTGTGCAGTTGCCCAGCCTGCTGAACCGGCGGGGCGAACCGAGCAGGGCACTCGCCGCAAGCGTTGAGCTCGATAAGAACCTGCAAGTGGTGGGCGATGTTTATGGTACAGGCAAGAAGCAGACAACCGTCCCGGAACCCCGCTAGGTCAAAGCGAATGTGTTGATGTGGGGGCAGCCGCCTCGGCTGTCCAGCAGAGCGCAGCGAGCGGCCCTTGGCGATGCTGTTGATTCAGACCGGCGCTTGACGTATTCACCCTCCCGCCCCCAGAATATGTTGTAGGTCCTGAGGTGCTCATGCTGCCCTATTTATTTATCCTGCTCGCCATCGCCGTCCGCTTTCTGCCGTTCGCGGGTCCGTACAATTTCCTGCCACATGCGTGGCACTTCACTCCGCTCGCGGCGTCGCTCCTATTCTTCGGAGCCCGAGGTTCGCGGCGTCAGATGTGGGTTCCCTTGGCCTTGCTGGCGGCTACCGACGTTGTTCTTACCAAGTTCATGTACTCGTATCCCCTCTCCTGGGACCTCCTCGTCACCTGGGCGTGGTACGCGGCAATCCTGTGGCTCGGCACCAACCTGCGGGAGAAATCCGGCCCAGTCCGCGTGATCGGCGCGGCGCTTGCCAGTTCCGTTTCGTTCTTCCTGATCAGCAATTTCGCGGTGTGGGCCGCGTGGCAGATGTATCCCAAAACGTTCAGCGGCTTGATGATGTCTTACGCCGCTGGCATCCCATTCTTCCGGGGAACGCTGGAAAGCGACCTGTTTTTCTCCATCGCGATGTTTGGCTCTCCTGTGTTCCTGCACGCGCTTTCCCGCTGGATGCACAAATCCCAGAACGACCACATCGCCGCCGCGTAGAAAATTTATAGAATTATGTGGGGACGGCCGCCTCGGCCGTCCAGTGGAGCGCAGCGAGACACAAATCTCAGTCGCCGGGAAGGTCACGACTTCAGTCGTGCCATAGGCGGTAAGTTGTCGACTCCGTCTCTCGCTTCGATGCGGCTCGCCGTCAGCTATTCCGCGCCTTGCGCCTCTTGCTCCGCCGGATCAGCAACCACACCAGCACTCCGCTCGCAACCGCGCCCAACAGCCACGAAACATGCTGCCGGACAAGCGTCCCCGTGAGCTCCACAATTCGCGGACCGAACCAGAGCGTCAGCAACGCAAGTACCATGAACCGTACGAACCTTCCCGCGAAGACGGCCGCCAGAAAGTCGCGGAACCGCATCTCAAACACAGCTGCGCCGAGTACGAAGAGTTTGAACGGCGTGGGAGGCGGGAGCATTCCCGGAAACATCAGTGCCCAGAATTCGTGCTGCTCAAACGAGCGGTGAATCCGCTGAAAACGCTCTTCTGAAATGCGCTTGCGCAACACCTTTTCGCCGCCGAGATATCCGATGATGTAAAGCGGAACGCTGCCCAGCGCCGATCCGAGCGAGGCCATCAACACATAGAAGATCAGCCGCTTGTGATCCCGGTACACATAGAACGCAACAATCGCGTCGACCGGCATTCCCAGCAGAGCGGAATCCGCGAATGCGATTGCGAACACACCCCAAATCCCGAGCGGCGTGAGCAGTTGCAAAATCCATGCCGTGTACTTCGCCAGAATGTGTCCGATAGTTTTCAAAAGGAAATTCAGTCTACGTGAAAAGCTGCTTCCGATTCACACTGGCGAAACATTTCGAACGTGTTGACACGTAAACCCTTTGTTTACTCACACGTTACCCTTGGACCGCGACTGCACTGATTTTGATGCACATTTCATCACCCCGTAACATTCCTTTGCTACAACCGGACTATGGATCTGCCCATGCTACAACACGCTGATCCTTTCCGACCTGCACCTCGGTGCAGAGACGAGTCATGCCCGCGAAGCCACTCGCGTGCTCAAGGAAAACCGCTTTCAGCGGCTGATCCTGCTGGGCGACATTTTCGCCGACCTCAACTTCGCCCGCCTCACCAAAGATCACTGGAAGTTTCTCGGCTATATTCGCAAGCTTTCGAATCCCAAACGCAATATTGAAGTCGTCTGGGTGGAGGGCAATCACGACCACGGCCTCACCAACATCATGTCGCACCTGGTGGGCGTGCGCGTTTACCAGCATTATGCCTGGCAATACGGCGGACTGCGGCACATCGCGATCCACGGTCACCAGTTCGACGGCTTTCAGGTGAACAATGTGCGGCTCAGCAAGCTGGGCACCTCACTCTATCTGCAAGCTGCAAAAGCTCGACTTCAAAAGCAAGCCCATTGTGCGGCTCATCGACCGGCTGAACACGCGCTGGCTGCGCATGTCGTCGAAGGTGTCGACAGGAGCTGTGCAGTATGCGCGGCAGCACGGCGCCGACCGCATTTTCTGCGGACATACGCATCAGGCCATCCACGTCGAGCAGGATGGAATTCATTACTACAACTCAGGCGGCTGGGTCGATTCCCGGCTGACTTATCTCACAGTTGATGAACAGGGGGTACGCATCCATGAGTTCAAAGCATGATCAACGAGCACGAGTTCAACGAGCACGAATACCACGAGCGAGCTGACGATCGTGATTCCAGCCAAGAACGAGGCGAAGCTGATTCCTCGTTTGCTGACTTCGCTGATGAATCAGGACTACTCGAAGATGTCGAGTACGAAAGTGTTGGTCGCTGACGCCAACTCGACCGACGGCACTCGCGAAATCGTTCTTGGCTTTCGCGATCGCCTGAATGTCAGCGTGATCCGCGGCGGAATGCCTTCGGTCGGACGCAACCTAGGCGCAGCCCACGCAGAAAGCGACTTACGTTCTATTTCTCGACGCCGATATCGAACTGGCGCATCCTTCGGTGGTTCGCCGCGCCGTGGAGCTGGCCCAGCGGCAGGCAACTCCACTGCGTAACTACGAACATCCTGTGCCGCGACGGCAGTTGGATCGACAAGCTGTTTTATGCGGGCAACGATTTCTTTCAGTACCTGTCGCGCCTGCACCATCCTTTCGCCACGGGAATGTTCATGCTGTTCGACCTGAAAAAATTCCGCGAGCTGCGCGGATTTCACGAGCAAGTTGCCTTCGCCGAAGATTACTTGCTCAGCCAGCAAGTGGAGCGCAAGCGATTCGGCATCGTGCGTGGCGGCGTCTACACGACCAACCGCCGCTTCCAGAAAATGGGACACTTGCGCGTGGGTTGGCTGTTCCTGAAGACTGCGATGAACTACTGGAACCAAAATTACTTCCTGCGCGACCACAAATACTGGCAGACCTAACTCGCGCCGCAGTCGGTAGCCCTAAAGATTTTTCCTGGTGGCCACAAAAAACAGGATCCAGCCAACCAGCTGGATCCTGTTTTTCGTTGAACTCAACTGACGACTGCGTTCAGAAACGCAACACGATCCCAGTCGATATCCTCACATTATTCTGCGTCGTTCCGAAGAATCGCGTTTGAACGTAGTCTCCCTGAAACCGCCACGCGATCGGCCGGATGATTTTGTAGTCAAGGCCGCCACCCAACGCCGTGGCAAACGAGGTGTCGGAGCCGCAGCGCCGGCATTCACGTGACGCCGCCTCCGAACAGCGCTTCCGCGAAGGGACGAAACCTGCCGACGGAGAACGACACTCGCGGCCCAAACAAGAAGTTATGCTCGGTGACGCTGGCGTTAAAGCTGGAGACAAGCCCACCGCCAGCTGGGCACCGCGCAAGTGGCCGGAAAATTCTGCGAGCCGTAATGGCTGTCGAAATCAGCCACGAATCCTAGAAAAGGAATTATCTTGCCTTCGACCGACGCCTCCCAACCGTTCAGTATTGGCGCGGTCGATCGAAGAGAGATCGGTGTTGTAGTAGGAATAGCCGAAAAAGACGTTGCCGCTGGTGGGAATCTGAGCGCTTGCGAGTCCGGCAAAGAGACAACATAGAGATGAGATGAATCCAATTTTTCGCATGACAATAAAGCCTACCTTTCACTGGATAGTTTCAGACAGGTGAATCGTGATCGGAGTTTAGATGCTTCGAGCGTGACGGAGATTAGCCACAGTAACGCGATTTGCCTGCCGAACAAAATCTCGAGACTCAGAACGCGTCAACCAATCCGCTCCGGAAACGCGCTCCGGTAGTGGTAAGTTTCGGGTGAGCAATTTAGACGTTGGATATTTCGGAGTGCTGGAGTCGCTCGTCAGAATCGCCACACCAGTCCGGTCGATCCCCGGATAATCGTTCTGGCTGGCGCTTGATACAAGTGGGTGTGCATGTAGTCGAACTGCACGCGCCAGGAAAAGTGCTTCAGGAAGAGAAACTGGAACTTGCGGTCCACGCCGCCGCCAATGTCTTCCGCGATAGGGTAATGCGCTGGCCGTCCGATTTTGCTCGCTGGACTCCGGCCATGACTTGAACGAACGGCGCGCCACTTGCCGTAATTCATGGAGACTCGCGGCCCGAGAACCAGTGTTGTATTGCTGAACCCCCTAGCCGGTAAAAACCGCTGCCATCCACCACCACCCCGAGGTATGGGTGACGAGTGAAGGGCAAGGCTTCCGCGCGAGGCTTCCCATCCGCGAAATGTATAGCGGTTCGATCACATCGACGGAATCGGCGTAGGCCAGCTCCGACATATACGTTTCCACTCGGAAGCAGTTGCGCCCTCGATGGGGTTGCGAACAGCATCAAGCTCAGGAATGCCAGAACCACGGCAGCGATTTTCGACACGAAAATGATTCCTCCCCTGGCAATTATGCCAGCAGCAAATTCTACCTGAATGTGCGAAATTCGTTAGATGCAGTGTAGCCGAGAGCCAGGATGCCCCGTTCAGCCCAAAATTGTGCCACGTGCAGGCTGGGACACTCTGCAAAAAATTACATTGTCCTTTCATGATTCCGAAACCCTTCGACTCGCGTCTATCTATTAGCATGGAATCTCACAAATATCACTTGGCAAACTTGGCCGTGCCCGCATGAATTGGCGGGTCTCGGAATACAACAAAAGGAGTCGAAGTTGAAACTCAGTTTGGAAACTCGAAATCGCGGCGATGTGATGATTGTTCACTGCCAGGGCCGCATCGTCTATCGCGATGAGGCCGCTGCCCTTTCGCGCCTGGTCGGTGAAATTCTCGAAAGCGGCGGTAAAGTGGTCCTCGATCTCAGCGGCGTCAGCTCCATCGATAGCGCTGGCATCGGTGAACTTGCGTCTCTTGCACACCTGGGCGCAGTCGCAAAATGCTGATCTGAAGTTCGCCAGCCCCAGCCCGTTCGTGCGCGATTTGCTTGATCTTACCAATCTCGATTCCGTTTTGGAGATTCACCCCAGCCTGCGCGAAGCCCTGGCCGCGTTCCAGCCCACGGAAGTCTGCGCCGACTGTTGATTCGAGCAGCAATTGGCAATTAGCGCTAGCCGATGGCTAACGTCAGTCTAATCGCTAATTGCTCGAAGCGGTCTGCTCCGGATGTCGTGTCAATCTAACTCTCCCGCTGAAAGCGGTAGCGCCCCGCGCGCTCCCGCGCCACCGCCTCGGCTACTTTCAGAAACGCCCGCGCCGCGTGCGAGATTCCAGCCTCTTTGCGGTAAATCAGCCGCAGCTTGCGTTGCACGCGCAGCTCCCGCACCGGAATTCTCACCAACTCGCCGCGCGCCACTTCCGTTTCTACGCTGATCTCCGGCATCAATGCCACGCCGCTTCCCATGGCGACGAATTGTTTGATGGCTTGCAGCGTGGGCAGTTCAAGATCCATGTGCAGCGGCGTTTTGTATTTCTGGAATGTCTGCAGAACTTTTTCGCGGTAGGGCGACGAAACGATATGCGCCACAAACGACTCCGCTCCCAATTGCCGGATGCTCACCTCTCGCGCCGCGGCCAGCGGATGCTTGGGAGGAACCACCAGCACCAATTCGTCGAGATAGGTCACCACGGAGTGCAGCCGCGGCTCCTCCGGTTTGTACGACAGCACGCCCAGTTCGGCGCTGTGCTGCAACACGTCGTCCGGAATGCGGCTGCCCAGCGCCCGCTGCACCGTAATCTTGATCATGGGATGCAGCCGGCGAAACTCCGCCAGCACCGGCAGCAGATAGAGCGCCGTAAATTCATTGGCCGCGATCACCAGCTTGCCCTTCTGCAGCTCGCGCAACTCCGCCAGCGATTCATGCGCGTCATGGCGCAGATTCAGCAGCTTTTCCGCGTACTCGTAAAGCACCTGTCCGGCGTCGGTGAGGACGCCCTCACGCGATGAGCGGTCGAACAGCGCTCTCGCCCAGTTCATTTTCCAGCTTGCGGATGGTCTGGCTCACCGCCGACTGGGTGCGATAAAGTTTTTCGGCCGCGCGGGAAAACCGATGCTCGCGCGCCACGGCTAGGAAGACTTCCAATTGGGAAAGTTCCATTTTTCATGCCCCTTAATATAAAACTGCACTATCACATTAGCAATCTTATTATAGAATGACAATCTAATGATCACAGAATAATTATAAGTTTTGCTTCAGTCGGTCAGCCCCGTACCATAGAGCAGCACATGCATCATTTTCTATAAGGAACGCCATGATTCATGGCTACGGAGCAGGTCCGCATTACGGTTTTTGACACCACCCTGCGCGACGGAGAGCAGTCGCCCGGCTGCAGCATGAACCATCAGGAGAAGCTGCGTCTGGCGCACCAGCTTGACCGCCTTGGCGTCGACGTGATCGAAGCCGGATTTCCCGATCGCCTCCGATGGCGATTTTGAAGCGGTGAAGGCGATCGCCGGATCATCCGCCGCCCCATCATCGCGGGACTAGCCCGCGCCTGCCGTCCCGATATCGAGCGCGCCTGGGATGCCTTGAAAGACGCCGCCCGCCCGCGCATTCACGTCTTCCTCGCCACTTCTGATATCCACTTGAATACAAGCTGCGCATCACGCGCGAGCAATGTCTGGCGCAGGCCCGCGAATCCGTCAGCTTCGCCAAATCGCTCTGCTGATGACGTTGAGTTTTCCCCGGAAGACGCCACGCGCACCGACCCTGATTTTCTTTGCCAGGTGCTGGAAGCAGTGGTCGAAGCCGGCGCGACTACGCTGAATATCCCCGATACCGTCGGCTACACCGTGCCCTCCGAATTCGGCGAACTGATCGCAACCATCCGCCGCCGCGTCAAGGGAATCGAGAACGTTACCATCTCCGCCCATTGCCACAACGATCTCGGCATGGCGGTCGCCAACACCATGGCCGCCATCGCCGCCGGAGCCCGTCAAGTCGAGTGCACGATCAACGGCATCGGCGAGCGCGCTGGCAACGCATCGCTCGAAGAAATTGTCATGGCGATGCGGGTTCGTCACGATCGCTATCCCTACGAGACTGGCATTGCGTGCGAGCATTTTTTCGCCGCCAGCCAGATGCTGAGCGAAATCACCGGCGTGCCCGTGCAGCCGAACAAAGCCGTCACCGGACGCAATGCCTTCGCGCACGAAGCCGGCATCCATCAGGATGGCGTGCTCAAGAATCCGCTGACGTACGAAATTATGACGCCGCAATCGGTGGGCGTGCCCGATTCGAAGACTCGTGCTGGGCAAGCACTCCGGCCGTCACGCGCTCGCCATTCGCTGCGAACAACTCGGCTACCAGTTCGACCGCCGCGCGCTCGATGACATCTACCGCCGCTTCGTCCGCCTGGCAGATAAGATCAAGCACGTCGAAGATCACCACTTGCTGGAGTTGATCCGCGACACCCACAAGCCCGCTGCGTCAGCCACTCCGTTGTTCGAGCCGCTGCCAAACGCAGCTGCTGCCGCCGCTAATGCTACGGTCGCAGGAATCGCCGCGTCCATTTCCGCTGGCGCCGCAGACCAACGCCTTCGGCGTGCCGCCGCCCGCTCCCGGAGATCCGCATCACGATCAGGAAGACTATCTCTGGGGCGTGTAGAGGATTGAGTGATCTGGTAATTTGGTAATTGGGTAATTTGAAACCTGACTGTCAGCCGTGGCAGAGCCACGCGCCTGCGACTGAAAAACACAATTACACAATTTCCCAACTACACAAATCCCTCTCATGCTCCTGAACCTAACCATCCTCCCCGGCGACGGCATCGGCCCGGAAGTCACCGAACAAGCCGTCCTCGTTCTGCAAGCGATTGCCGATGCATTCGGCCATCAGCTTCAACTTCAACGCAAAAACATCGGCGGAGCAGCGTTGGCTGCCGTCAACGATCCTCTGCCCGCTGACACGATTACAGGCTTGCCTCTCGTCCTCCGCAGTCCTGCTCGGCGCAGTGGGAAATCCCGCCTTCGATCATTATCCAAATCATCTTCGCCCCGAAGCCGGACTGCTGCGCCTGCGCCGCGAACTCGGCGCTTACGCCAACCTGCGTCCCGCGATTTGCTTTCCCGCTCTGGAAGATTGTTCGCCGCTGCGCGCCGAACTGGTTCGCGGCACCGACATCATGATCGTCCGCGAGCTGCTGGGAGGGCTTTATTTCGGTGAACCGCGTTCGATCGCAGGCGAGCCCGGCTCCCGCGTCGCCACTCAACACCATGACTTACGATGAGCCCGCCATCGAACGCATCGCCCGCGTAGCCTTCGACCTCGCGGTGAAACGCCGCAAGAGAGTTCTCTCCGTCGACAAAGCCAATGTTCTCGAGTGTTCCCGACTCTGGCGCGAGGTCGTGACCCGCACCGCGCAAGGATTATCCCGGCGTGCAACTTTCCCACATGTACGTGGATTCCGCCGCGATGTCGCTGGTGCAGCGCCCCAAAGATTTTGATGTGGTGCTCACCGAAAATATGTTCGGCGACATTCTCTCCGATCAGGCGGGTGGAGTAGTAGGTTCGCTAGGACTGCTGGCCTCTGCCAGCATCGGCGGCCCGGTCGGCGTCTACGAGCCTGTCCACGGCTCCGCACCCGACATCGCCGGCAAAGGAATCGCAAATCCGCTGGGCGCGATTCTTTCCGTCGCCATGCTGCTGCGCCATTCTTTTGAGCTGGAACGCGGAAGCAGCCGTGCATCGAGAACGCCGTCAGCGAGGTGCTGAATCAGGGCTCTCGCACCGCTGATCTGGCTGCGAGCCAAGAAATTCCGACGTCCACATCGGCAGATGGGACATCAAGTGGTGGAAGCAGTAAAGAATTGGCTGCGGCTGTGAAACAGCAAGTCTGTTCTGACTGCGGATTCTTAAACTCTGGGCGCTGGCCTTCCCGGGAACCGTTTTCAGCCGGCTGGTGCCGTCACCGTGCGGCCCACCATCATACTTGCCCGTGAGGTCATACCACGCGGATGCGCAACATCTCCTGAAACATGCGCGCCCCGTCCAGCAAGCGGATGAATCCGCGTTCCGCCGCTGTGCCCCCAGAGCACCGGCAACTTCCTCCACGCGGAAACCGAACTTGCGCGCCAGGAAAAGAATCTCCGGATCGAAGCCCCAGCGCTCGATGCGCTGTAGCGGCAAAATCGTCTGTGCGGCACGCCGGGTAAAAGCTTTGAAACCGCACTGCGTGTCTTTGAACCGCAGCCCCAAAATAATCCGCAGTAACAGATTGAAGATCTCTTCCAAAAAGTTGCCGGTGCAGCGACTGCCGCTGTGTCTGCAATTCCGCCCGCAGCCAGCGCGAACCGATGGCAATGTCCGCTCCCGCCGCCAGCGCCTCCAGCAACTTCGGCATCTCTTCGATCGGCGAAGATAAATCCGCGTCGCTGAACACCACCATTTCGCCGCGCGCCTTCAACATCCCGTTGCGCACGCTGTAGCCTTTGCCGCGATTGCCTGGATTCTCCACCAGCCGCAACATCGGATCCTTCGCCGCAAACTCCCGCACTATCTCCGCCGTGTTGTCGCGCGATCCGTCGTTTACAACAACACTTCCACTTCCGCATCCCACCCTTGCTGCGCGCACATATCCCAGCACCTTTTCCAAGGTTGCCCCCAGGCGCGCGCCCTTCGTTGTAAGCCGGAATGACGATGCTGTATGTCATCTGCTTCAATCTGAGATGCGCAAGAAATGCTGCGCCGATAATGCACGCGACCAAGGTACGTCGGAGGACTAGAAACCAGCAATACAGGAAACTGGAAACTATATACTATGAAAAGGCCTGCCTTTTTACGCTACGCTGCGCTTTTCCAGAAGCATGCTGAAGAACTCATTCACCAGTTCGCCATCCAGCAAGCCCTGGCGGGCTTTCTCGCGCATGGTCTGCGCGGACTGGTCATGCCACAGCGCAGGCTTGTAAGGCCGCGCCGTGCGCAGCGCGTCATATACATCCACCACCTGCAAAACCCGCGGCAGCAGCGGAATCTCGCCCGCCGCAAACCATCAGGATAACCCGACCCATCGGCATGCTCGTGATGATGCCGGATAATCGGCAGCACCAGCCGCAACGATTTCAGCGGCTTGCAGATATTCTCTCCGGTCACCGGATGCCGCTTCATGATCTCCCACTCTTGCAGCGTCAGATCCGTGCCTTTCTTCAGAATCTGCATCCGGCACCGCGATCTTGCCCAGGTCATGAAGATATCCCCCGCGCCGCAACGCCATAATCGAATCGTCA
This sequence comes from uncultured Acidobacteriaceae bacterium, assembly GCA_963841125.1. GTDB lineage: Bacteria > Acidobacteriota > Terriglobia > Terriglobales > Acidobacteriaceae > Sulfotelmatobacter. The sequence continues at coordinate 11,287 of CAWJBH010000007.1, read as the reverse complement.
TCCAACCCCAGATGCCGTCCCAAATCCGCCCCGTGCAAGGCCAAGCCGCTCGCAGTGCCCCTCGGTATAAGGATCGCGGCCCTCCACGATCAGCCCCAGCGTGCACAACACCGAATCCGCCGTCTCCAGTTCGTCGGTGTATTCCTTCACCCGCAGCAACGACTTCACCCGCGCCGTCAACTCCTCCGCCAGCACCGGCTTGTTCAGAAAGTCGTCCGCGCCCGCTTCAATCCCTCGTACCTTGTCCGCACTGTCGCTCAATCCCGTGATCAGCACAAACGGAATCAGCCGCGTTGCCGGGTCCGCTCTTGAGTTCACGGCACAATTCATAGCCCGACTTCCCCGGCATTCGTACATCCGAAAGAATCAGGTCAGGCGCGTGCCGCCGCACCTCCGCCTCAGCCTGCTGCGCATCCGCCGCCGTCACCACCTCATAACCACGCATGCGTTAACAACTGGCTCATCAGTCCGGCAATGCTGGGATGGTCGTCCACCACCAGAATCCGCGGCGCCTGCCGCCGTGTCCGCAACACTTCATATCTTGATCAGAAGCCGCCTCTGGTTGGGAAGGTGTCCGGCCTTTACTGCTCGCCGCCGGACGGAAATCGTGAGGAGAACTCATGGCACAGCAATCTATCTTTACAATTCTACTGCAATCTCAAATCACTGTGCCGCCCCGCAAAGTTCCTGCGAACGTAATCAAGCCAATGTCCCACTTCGGAACCGACCTCCGAAGAAACCCCGGATTGTGACCTCTAACCTTGTGCTCCAACCGGTTTCCTGCTTAACCTCGGCCATGATTCGCATCTTGCAATCTCGTCTCCAGATCGCTCTGCTCGTCTTTCTTGATTCCAGCGAACGCCATAGCCGCTCTCCAAGCCTCACGTCGTTACTTTCGGTAAATGGATGACAGTACAGTGGCTCCCCAAACACCATCACAGGCGGACGACAAGCCGCTCACCCTGAAGATTCGGCCAATCCTCGTCGACGCTCACGTCAAAGACTTCTCTCTCGGCCCCGCTCACGATGTCACCGACCACCTGTTCGTAGTCCGGCGTGCCTTTCGTGTCAATGACAGTCTTCCCCAGGAATCCACCTCGCCCCCGCACTGGCTATGGCAACGCGGGGGATGGCTTCTCGTCGACCGCCTCACCGGCCATATTTCCCCAATCAATCTTCCCGAGTTCGACGCCGTCTATTCCGTGGCCAGTTGGTACCGCGACTACGCAGCCTACTGCGGCGTCTCCGAAGACGGCAAGAAAATCTATGCCATAGTCGCGCAACTCAATCGCCGCAAGCCGGTTCTGAAAAAATCCTTGAACGGCCAGACCATTCCTGAAGATGCCACCGCCGATTCTGTCTGCCCCGCGCCCGCCTGGCAACGATCTCCAGCCCGAGTATCCTTCGAGCCGGCAGGCGCGCCCAAACAAACCTTCGCCGTCCGCGGCCACACCATAGATCTAATAAATGAAAGTGAAGAACAAGAAGAGGAAGAAGCTTCGAAATAGAACAAACCCTGCAAAGAAGCGAAGCCGTCAAAGTCTGAAAACGGAGAACGGAGAACGGAGAACTGACCACTGACCACTGACCACTAGCCACCGACCACTGCTTCCTTCTCTTTAACCTTGGCGCTCGTAACCAGAATCACCGCCAACACCACAATCACACTCCCCATCAAAATAAACCGGTCCACCCGCTCGTGCAGAATCAACCACCCCAGAAACACCGCCACCACGGGATTCACATAAGCATAAGTCGACACCTTCGACGTAGGCACATGCTCCAGCAGCCAGATATAGGCCGAGTATCCGATCCACGATCCGCACACCACCAGATACATCACCGCGCCCGCCCCGCGCGCCGTCCACCGCACCCCCGATAAATCTTCTACCATGAATGAAAACGCAAAGTTCGCCGCGCCCGCCGCCACCATCTGCCATCCCGTCGCACTGAATACGTCCATGCCCGATTGCCAGCGCTTCGACAACACCGACCCCAACGCCCACGAAAACGACCCGCCGAGCAACGCGATCGAAGCCCACAGTTCGCGCCGTCCCATCGCCGACCTCGAATGCAGTTCCGGCCAGAACAACACGCACAGCCCCACAATCCCCAGCGCCAACCCCGCTTTCCCTCGCCACGAAATGCGATGGTGCCCCAGCAGCAGCGAGTCCAGCACCAAAAACCACAACGGTGTGATGGCAACAATCAAAGCCGCCAGTCCCGACGGTACCGAAACCTCCGCCCACGACAAAGTCAGGTTTCCGCCCATAAGCAGCAAAATCCCGACCACCGCCGCTAAAGCAATCTGCCGCGCCGAATACCGGATCTTGCGCCCCATAGCCGCGCACACCATCAGCATCACCACGCCGGCAATCGAAAACCGCACCCCGCACATTAGTGCCGGAGGAATCGTTTGCACCGCAATATCAATCGCCAGATAGGTAGATCCCCAAAACAGATACACCAGCCCAAAGGCAAGGATCACCGCAAACCGGCTTGGGCTCTGAGCTTTTGACATGTGAATGAGAAAACAGGGGAAGTCAAAAGATAGCAGACGAGTGTGGGAAAGACGAGGACTCTAAAATACGATGTCATCCTGAGCGGAGACACGTGCTACGCGAAGCGGAGCGCGTGGCGGAGTCGAAGGATCCCTGCCCGCTTCGCGTTCCCCAGCCGCCATAGGATTTTCTAGCGCAGCACCCGAAGCCCGAAAGCCGAAGCCCGCTACTTCAACTTCTCATACTCCGCTCGCGCAGTCTTCAACACCGGAAGTTCCGCATCCGCGTCTTTCCACTCTGCAAAAAAATCCTGATACGCTGTGCGCGCCTTGCCCGCATCGCCCTGCAGAACATAGGCACGCGCCAGATTCAACCTCGCCAACGGGTACTCAATATCCCAAACCGACACTCCGCGATGATCCAAAATGCGCTGAAACTCGGCAGCCGCCTTAGTCCCGTCGCGCAGCTTCAAATAAGCCAGTCCGCGAAGATAATTGGGCCCAAAGGCGATTCCGTCCGGCCCAGATCCAAGCTCATACGGCCGTACCGCTTCTAAAGCCGCGACCGCGTCCTCCGGCTTGTTTTTCTGGAGGGCAATTTGCGCATCTACGAGCGGTCTATCCACGAGACGCAAATGCTGGTTTTCCGGGAATTTGCGGCTCAACTCGTTCATGATCGCCGTCGACTTCGCTGTGTCCCCATCCAGCGCTAACACGGACGCCGCAAGGCTATTGGCCTGGCTGAAGTCCGACAGTTGAAGGGCCTGTTCAGCCTTTTCTCTCGCCTCGGTGCCGAACCCCAACAACCCGTCCGTATAAGCCTCCAGGGCCAACAAAAAGGCCGCTAAATCTTTTACTCCGGCGCCGATCAACTCGGTTCGCGCCTGGCCCAGAACCTCGCTCGACGCTTTAATTTCCCCCCTCCCAGCCAGCCCCGCGCCTTTCCAGAAAAGCATAAATGGCTCTTGCGGCGTGCCTTTGCCGCCGTTGATCTCATGGTCGTAAGCTGCCCAGTCACCACGCATGTAGGCCAGATCGGCTAGCACCCAGTGAACTCCAATGCTGTCCAGTTTCCGCGAAACCGCCTGCTCCGCTACGCTTCTCGCCTCATCGAACCGGTTCAGCGCCAAATAGGCTCCAGCCAGGTTGTCGTACGCATAGCGATCGTTCGAATCCAGTTGCATCGCCCGGCTGGCGAATTCCAGGGCTTTTTCGTGCTGCCCCAGGCCGGAAGACACAAGCGCGCCGTTGTCAAGTGGAACCGTGTCCCGCGGATACACCCGCTGCCATTCGGAAAACACTTCCAGGGTTTTTGCCGGATCGTTCAGAACGACGGCATCGTAGTGTGATTGAATGTAAAATCTCTCCCGCTCGCTGGTCCGCTCACGCAGTTCGTAAGCTTTCTTGATCGCCTCGCTTCCTTCCGCCGGCCGGCCCAGGTTGTTGTCGACCACTCCCAGGGTCGCATACGCCATGGCGAAATTCGGGTCTAACTCGACGGCACGTTTCAGATGCGGGATCGCGCCGTCGTCATTTGCCTTTTGATGTTCGGCTTGTCCCAGCGTGAAAGCCTGCAGCGCCTCCAGCGATGAAGTTGTTGCGGATTCCAGCGGAGTGGCATATTTCCCCACCGAGCCAATCGATTCACCTAGCTTCTCCCGCAGTTTGGATGCCGCCTGGTCCAGCCCCTTCAACACCTGTTCTTTGCTTTCCACTTCCACTTGCTCATGATCGAGCGAATCCCCACTCTGCGCGTTTACCGCCTCCAGCGTGATTACATAATGGCTGCCCAGGCTCGTAATCGATCCGGTCAGCATCGCCTTCACGTTCTCTCGCAGGCACACCTCGCGCGCCACATCCCGCGTCAAGTGCTCGTCCGGAGGCCGTCCCATGAACTTCAAAGCCGCCTGAATCCGCGAGTCCGGCAAAAGATTCAGATACGGCGACTGCTCCAACTGCACCGCCAGCGCCTGTTTTAGCGTCCCATCAAACACCGCATCACCGGTCGTGTTCACGAAGTCGGCCAGCAGCACGCTGTCTTTCCCTGTCAACCGGGAGGATTGTCGCGAACGAAAATAGAATGCTCCCGCAATCAGCGCCGCCAACACAATCAGCACCGCGGGAACCAGAATCTTCCATGATTTCTTCGCCGGAGCAACACTCGTTGCAGAGACAGTCGCAACACTAACAGCGCCCACCGCGCCTGAAGAGGCCGCTGCCGCGGCAACTCTCGACGATCCAGACGGCGGCCCCGGCGCCGCCATTACCGCGTGCTGACCCGTATCCACTGCCGCTGACACCGCACCCGAACTGGCCACAACCGCGTGCCCGCTCCCTGTGTCGCGCTTAAGCCGTTGCATATCAGCGCGAATATCCGCCGCATGCTGGTAACGCAGGTTGCGGTCTTTCTCCAGCGCTTTGTTGATCACGTCTTCTAACTTCGCCGGCAAGTCGGGATTCAACCGCACCGGCGAAACCGGAGCCCGATCCAGAATCGCCTGAAAAATAAGCGCCGAAGTCTCTCCCCGGAACGGCAGCGTGCCCGTCGACATTTCATACAACACAACCCCGAAAGAAAAAAGGTCCGTCCGCGAATCAAGTTCTTTCCCCTTCGCCTGCTCTGGAGACATATACGCGACCGTGCCCAGAGTTGAACCTGGACTGGTCAGGTGTTCTTCGACGGCCACATCGGTCGGCGCTGTCATCGCATCTGAGACGCGTGTCGACGCCGACGCCGCCGGATTCGCCGTCACTTTGGCCAGGCCAAAGTCCAGGATCTTGGCGTGTCCGCGCTTGGTCACAAAAATATTGGCTGGCTTGATGTCGCGATGGACAATGCCTTCGGTGTGCGCTGCGTCCAGCGCATCCGCGATCTCGATCCCCAGATCCAGGATCGCTTCCAACTCCATCGAGCGCGCCCCGATCATGTGCTTGAGCGTCACCCCGTCAAGAAACTCCATGACCAGGTAGGCGCGCCCATCTTCCTCGCCGATGTCATAAATCGTACAGATGTTGGGATGGTTCAGCGCCGATGCCGCCTTCGCCTCGCGCCGGAACCGCTCCAGCGCCATGCGATCCTGCGCCAGTTCTTCCGGAAGGAACTTCAAAGCAACAAAGCGCCCAAGGCGTGTGTCTTCTGCCTTGTAGACGACGCCCATCCCGCCGCCGCCCAGCTTCTCAATAATCCGGTAGTGGGAAAAAGTTTGCTCGAGCAAAGGAACCCCGCCTAAGGTGCAGCCAATGCTAAAGCCGACCGTCATGGAAGTCAAAATGTTGGCGCTGCATGAGAACCATGTGGGGACGGGCGCCTCGCCCGTCCGCCGGGCGCAGCCCCGCGTTCACTCACCACCGACCACTGGCCACCAGTCACTGGCCCAGGGGGTTACGCCACGCTCTTCCGCAAGCTATAATGTCTTAGTGATGTCGACGGTTAACGATGCTGCGCAACCAACCCAACTCGCATCTTCCCTATTCAAATCAGGCCGAGTGCTGGCTGCACTGTTTAGTGTGCCCGAGGCGCTATCGGGCCAATTTGCCATCACGCCTGCGTCCCAGCCTCTTCGGTAGCGACTAGTTTCAATCCTCCCAGACAGCTGTGTTCGGCTGGAACCTTGCTCGCACGTGTGCACGCCAGGGCCAACGACCAACGACCAACGACCAACAGACGAACGACCAACGACCGCTCGGAGGATTCCAATGACCACGAAGACAATGATGACGACCGCGACCGAAAACGCGACCGCTTCCAAAAAAACGATCGGTCCCGCTGTTAATGGGCCAAAGATCAAGACCGCCCTGCCCGGGCCCAACGCGAAGCGCGTGCTCGCGGGTGACGATAAATATATTTCGCCGTCCTATACCCGCTCCTATCCTCTCGTGGCCAAGAGCGGACGCGGTATCGTCGTTACCGACGTCGACGGCAACGAGTTCTATGACTTCTCTGCCGGCATTGCCGTGACCTCGACCGGCCACTGCCATCCGCATGTGGTCGCCGCTATTCAGAAGCAGGCGGGCGAACTGATCCACATGTCGGGCACGGACTTTTATTACGAGAGCCTGGTCACGCTCGCCGAGCGCTTGTCGAAGATCGCGCCCATGCCTGGCCCGCACAAGTTTTACTACGGCAACTCGGGCGCGGAAGCCATCGAGTGCGCGCTCAAGCTCGCGAGGTATCACACAAGACGGCAGAACATCATCGCGTTCTTCGGCGCGTTTCATGGACGCACCATGGGCGCGATGTCACTGACCGCTTCAAAACCGCAGCAACGGCGGCGCTTCTCGCCGCTTATGCCGGGCGTGACTCACATTCAATATCCCGACCTGTATCGCGGGCGCAAAGATGCTGCACAAGATCCTGACGGGTTCGCGCTCAGCTGCGCTCGCTTCATCGAAGACAAACTCTTCAAGACCACGCTGCCTCCCGAAGAGGTGGCCGCGATCTTCGTCGAGCCCGTGCAAGGCGAAGGCGGCTATGTGGTCGCGCCGACCATCTTCATGCAGGAGCTACGCCGCATCTGCGACCGTCACGGCATTATGCTGGTGCTGGACGAAGTCCAGAGCGGCATCGGCCGCACGGGCAAGTGGTGGGCGGTGGAGCACACCGGCGTCGAACCTGACATGGTTTGCATGGCGAAGGGTCTCGCGTCGGGCATGCCGCTCGGCGTCACGATGACGCGCTCTGAAATCATGGATTGGGTTTCCGGCTCGCACGCCTCAACTTTTGGAGGCAATCCCGTGTGCATCGCGGCGGCGCTGGCTACGCTCGACGTGATCGAGCAAGAACATTTGCTGGAACACACGAGCGAAGTGGGCACGCACATGATGAAGCGCATGTCCACGTGGCCGGCGAAGATGAAGCTGGTGGGCGACGTCCGCGGCCGCGGCCTGATGATCGGCGTCGACATCGTGAAAGACAAAGCCACCAAAGAGTACGGCAGCGCCGAGCGCGACCTGATCATCGAACGCGCCTTCGAGCGCGGCATTCTGTTTCTGGGCTGTGGGCCGAGCACGATCCGCATCTGCCCGCCGCTGGTGGTGACCGAAGAGGAAGCTGATGTTGCGGTGGACGTGCTGGAAGAGTGCATTCAGGAAGTGAGCAAGTCGTAGGCAGTTTCCAGTTTCTGGTTTCTAGTTTTAGGTGCCACTCTTGCCTCCGGCGGGGGTGGCTTTTTCTTTCGCTTACAAGTCGACGTTATGTTTCCGGTTGGAATATTCGTTTGAATGGTCGTGGTAGCGAACGTCCCTAGTGCTCATTCAACATCGCCAGCAACTCTCGATGCAATTCTTCCCAGGGGACGGTCACGGCTTTGCCCGCCTGCAGGTCTTGCATGCGGCGCGCTACTTCTTGGTCCCACGCGGCTTGAACAGATTCGTCCGCGTCTTCGAGGCTGTCGAGCAGAGTGTTGGCCAAAGCAGTGCGCTCGTCAACCAGGAACGCGAGTGCTCGTTTCAGGAGATCGACAACTTTTGGACTCATGGGGTTCATTTTACCCCGCGTCGTCTATTCGGCAAATGCCCGTTTGCCCCGGATTCTGTCCCAGGGGCTGCGGTCCAAGCACGATCCGCATCTGCCCGCCGCTGGTGGTGACGAAGGAAGAGGCTGACGTTGCGCTCGACGTGCTGGAGGAGTGCATCCAGGAAGAAGGAAAGTAGGGCGACGGGGGATAGCCCATATTTACCGGCGGCTGCTTCGTGGTCGCTATGGCGACGACCATTAAAGATGGGCCAGCCCGGCAGAAAAATTCCAATCAATATCTCAAGCCGTTAGCGCTGGGAAAGACCCACCCTTTGCAAGAAGCGCAAAGGGTGGGCCACCCGCGTCGCGCCGCCGCCTGAACCCACCGAAAGTTCCTCCGGCCACCCCGAGAGTGCCGGGCACGACCGGGTCTGCAACTGCGGGTCCTCGTTCACTGTGGCACTTTGACTTCTCAGAATCTCATTCAACATTCGAACTTTCCCCAACCGAACCGCGAACATCTGGCTTCTTGTTGAGTGGCAGGGTTTAACGAAGGCTGGTTTGAGATTTTCGGTAGGCACAGAGTGGCCCCCGTGGAACTGGTCACCCCGCCTGATTGTGCCCATGGGCAGTCTTCGCCAAAGCAGTTCGATAGGCCGCGTAGTAGACGACGGGACCACTCAATAACCATAAGGCGATAGCATTAAGGATGCCAGAGTTCACCGAGAGCAAACCAAGCTTCACCGCGGAGTAACACAGCGCTGTAAGCGCGAACTCGATGAGTGCTGCAGACGCAATTCCCATATCGTGAGCGCGGTGCTTTGGAGGGTCTGTGTGCCGTCTGTTTATTCTATAAATGAAAGGGCCAACCACTGCCGGCGCAGCCGCCAGCGCGACATAGGGACCAACTAGTTGATGTGCAGGTATATTAAAGAACCGAATACCCAAGAACAGGGGTCCTGTTTCTAGCACTAACCAAGTGCCCAGAAACCAACACATCCATACCAAGCAACTCTCGCGAGCCCGAGAGAGCGACAGTTTCATAACCCTATCTCCTATGGTCTTCTATGATCCTGGTTCACAGGTAATAGCCTGCTTAACGGCTGATATCGCCCTCTGAGTTTGGGAGACACCGAACGCGCCAAAGACGGCACCTCCCGCTGATAAGCTTACTCCCCCAAAACCAGACGCTGCGCAGGTTAACGGTTCGAACGGTGTTGGCACGAAGCAGAGAGTCTGGGGACAGGCGGGACGTTCCCAAATTTCTTAGTGGTCCGCAGGCACCGAAGAATGGGGACAGTCCCGTCTGTCCCCGGGTTCTCCCAAGAATGGGGACAGTCCCGTCTGTCCCGGGTTCTCCCGGAGTAGCAGCCCCCTGTATCCACGCATCGGGGCTTGGTTCTGCGGGACCGCAGTTTAAGTGAGCCCCAACGTCCACCACCGTGGCAAGAGCCATGGCGGGCGGAGCCATCTTCTCAACTGCTCCGAGCACCGCCCCTGTCCCAAGCTCCAATGTTGAGCCTACGGTTGTCGTTCCGCTGAGCGTAGTGAGTTGAGTTGTCCCTGACATCGCGCCTGATCCGAACAGACCGCCTAACTTTCCCACAATGGCGATGCCCCACTCCTGCAAGTTGTTTCCCCATTGAGGATTCCAACCGGGCAGCAGCGCAAGAGGACTGCCAAACTGCACAGCTTTCCCCGCCGTAGAATTGTAGAAGTTATTTAGACATTGCTGCGTCTTTTGCTGTTGCGTTTGAGGAGTGCCGTTGTTTGCGGCGACAACGCCGACAGACCGTCGTACAAGTATCAATTGTCTCTTGCCTGCGGAGAAGAATTCGTCGTACTCGTAGAAAGGTCTCGGATGGAGATGTCGATACCGGCGCACTTGACGGCCTGGAAGTTGACATCCGCGTGATCCCCAGGACGCGTACTCGGCCCGTACGTAACGTTCAGGTGCGTCGGAGTTAACCATTCCATCTTCAAATTCATCGTTGCATACTCGTGAGAGAACAATAAGACTTGGGTGGGAGGTTGTGGACCATTGATCCGCTTCAGGGATACCGTGGTGACATCGTAAGCCCCGCCGAAGGCCCCGCCCTGTTCGCTTCGAGCGACCGCAAGCCACATCCCGTCTGGAGTTGCTTGCTCCGACCAAGTCGTAGTCGGGGTCTCTCGACAACCCAACATTGAAACACAGACGAGAAGGATCAGGCGCGACATCGTCGTTGACTGCGGAGCGGCTACCTGCCCCAATCTTCATGATTTAACCTCACCGTTGCTCGATTCAGAGCCGATTCCTACTTGTGGCATAAAGTCCCATTTCGTTGGGCGTTGTAGCCGTTGGTGATGTTCGCCACGTTGGCTTGTGGAATAGCCGGGTAGTTTGGAACCATAGTAAAACCAGGATACGAAGCGTTTTTGAGGGCTGCATAGGTGTTCGCAGCAAACAACGTGAATGAAAGCGAGTCCCCCCGGCGCTCAGTGCAGCTCCGAACACGTAATTGCCGTAGGCCCGCGACCCGCCTAACACTTGTGCATCTAGGGAGCCACCTTGGTGAAAATTACGAAGAATGGGGACAGTCCCGTCTGTCCCCGGGTTCTCACGGGGTTCTCACGGATCGATAACGCACTTGGGTTTGGCGAACTACAGGTCGCTGGATCTGCTGCGATCATAGACCCACGCCAAGAACAGGCACAACGTCCCTATCGCGAGCGCGGACAGCCAATGACGGACATCTACGACTCCCCACCCAATCGAGACGGCAAGTGCCAGCACAGCAACTCGATTCGGTGCACTCACCCTCTTAGTGCCGAAAGTGAGAGATAAGGCAGTCCCGCCGGCGAGTACAGTGTTGCCAAGATCGCCGTCGATCGCGGTATCAACGCCGATGGGCTACCCGTCGCGTGACCACTAGAGATGGTTATTAGACTGTTAAAAGTGGCGACACCCATGATGCCGGGAAACGCCTTTATCCAACGATCTGCCGTCAGAACAAGCACTACAGCTGCGATGATTAATAGCATCCACCCCAGAGCGTGCGGATACTTGCTCGGCGAGAACCGATTATCATCCCCCCGAAGAACAAGGCAGAGCCACGTGAAGCCCAGTAGCCAAGCTCCAGCAGTGCGAAAGCCACTTTTCAGATGTTGCCCTAAGGTTTCCGTGTCGGTCATCTAATATCCTCTGGGAATCGAACAGCCGAGATGGCTTGACGTCTACGAGGCCCAAGTCGATTGCCACCGTGTACCAACTTTCATACCAAGACTGAACACCCTGCTTGCACTCTCAAGGAAATTTCCTAAGCAATGAACCAAGGTAGCAATGAATAGAA
>CAWJBH010000006.1:0-17356 GCA_963841125.1 uncultured Acidobacteriaceae bacterium | reverse complement strand
TGTGGATGTGATCTATCCGAAAGAGAATTCGCGGCTTTCGGAACAGATTTTGCACTTGGCGGGGCGCTTATTTCGGAATTTCCACTGGGCACATCTGCCTTCCCGCAGAACTTTCCTATTCGCAACCGGATTTTGAGCGGCATGTCGATTGGTGTGCTCGTCGTTGAGGCAGCCGAATATTCTGGAACGCGCATCACGGCGCGCTGCGCGCTGGAGCAAAATCGCGATGTCTTCGCGGTGCCCGGCAATGTTACGAATAAAAATTCCTGGGGACCGAATACGCCGATCAAACAGGGCGCGAAGCTGGTCGCGACGTGGGAGGACGTTTGGGAGGATCTGCCTGCGGAAGTTAAACTTGCGCTTGCTCCGGCAGCCTCGCCTGAATCCGGCGGTGCTCGTCGGCATCTCTATTCCCGGACGAAGGGCTCCGCCGCATGAGAAGCGGATATTGAGCTTGCTGAAAGCCGATGAGGCTACGCACATCGATGAGTTGGTGGAGAGGCTGGAGAATGAGTTGTCTTCATCAGAGATATTTGCGGCACTCTTTGAATTGGAGTTGACGGGCAAAGTCAGGCAGATGCCCGGGAAGAATTTTGTGAAGAGCTTCTAGCTGGAAGCTAGCTCTTGGCCGAACCGCTGCCGCAAAGCTTGGGCTGTGAGAAATTACAAAGATCTCCGCGTTTGGGAAGAAGCACACAGATTGACGCTCGCTATCTATACGGTTACCCAAGATGTTTCGCAAATCCGTTGGTGACCAGCCGTTGGACGGCTCTCTCGAGAGGGAACCGCAGGGGCTAATGAGCCCGCGTCCTTACTGGCTCTGAACGGCACGGCTGAAGCCGTTGCCCTTCCCGACACGATTCACGGGATTAGCTTCTTGCCAGCGGTGCAACGTACTTTGGTTCTCCTGCAGCTAAGAGCTAAAAGCTAATAGCTAAGAGCTTCCTGCAGTAACTTGTTGCTTTCGTCCCATTCGTGCTAGGTTCAAAGCGAAATTCTTAAGAACTGAGGGTCCATTGTTAAAGAGTTTAGTCATTGTCGAATCGCCGGCGAAGGCGAAGACCATCCAGAAATATCTGGGAAAGGGATTTACGGTCGAGGCCTCGCTCGGCCACGTGAAAGATCTGCCCAAGAGCACGCTGGGCGTGGATACTAGCAACGACTTCGAGACCGATTACGTTGTCATCCCCGGGAAAGAAAAAGTTCTGGCCAAGCTGAAGAAGCTGGCGGGTCCGATGGATGCGATCTTTCTGGCGCCTGACCCGGACCGCGAAGGCGAGGCCATTGCGGCGCATCTTGCGGGGGAGCTGGCACGCAACGGCCACGCGAAGAAAGAAGAAAGAAGAAGAAAGAAGATGCGGAGGTCCCGCCGCGCATTCAGCGCGTCACTTTCAATGAAATTACCAAGCGGGCGGTGCAGGCGGCGTTCGAACATCCTCGGGCGATCGACCAGAATCTGGTAGATGCGCAACAGGCGCGGCGCGTGCTCGACCGATTGGTGGGATATCAGGTTTCGCCGTTGCTGTGGGATAAAGTCCGGCGCGGACTTTCTGCCGGACGCGTGCAGACCGTTGCGCTGCGGTTGATCGTGGAGCGCGAACGCGAGATCAAGGCGTTCGAGAAAAAAGAATATTGGACGATCGATGCGCACCTGGCCGCCAGCAAGCCTCCCGCATTCGACGCGCGATTTCTGGGGAAGGGCGAAGAAAAGATTGAGGTCACGAATGGCGAGGATGCGGAAAAGATCCGCGCAGCGATGGAGCAAGCCGATTGGCTGGTTCGGTCGGTCGATAAGAAAGAACGCCGCCGAAATGCCGCGCCTCCTTTCACCACCAGCAAGTTGCAGCAGGATTCCTCGCGCAAGCTGCGCTTCAGCGTGAAGCGCACGATGATGATCGCGCAACGTTTTATGAAGGCGTGGAACTCGGCGAAGAAGGACTGGTTGGCCTGATCACCTACATGCGTACTGATTCAACCCGGGTTGCGCCCGAGGCGATTCAGGAAGTGCGCGAATACGTGGGCAAGGAATATGGCGCGGCTTATCTGCCCGAGACTCCGAATACATATAAGGAGAAGAAGGAAGCGCAGGCGGCGCATGAAGCCATCCGGCCGACTTCGGCGATGCGGCATCCCGATCAGGTAAAGCAGTACTTAAAAGAAGATGAATTCAAAGTTTACAAGCTGATCTGGCAGCGCTTTGTGGCTTCGCAGATCATGCCGGCTGTCTTTGACCAGACCACGGTGGACATTGATGCGAAATCGAAGAACGGCGATGTTTACTGGTTCCGCGTCACGGGATCGGTGCTGAAGTTCGACGGCTTCCTGCGAGTTTACGAAGAGTCGAAGGAAGGCAAGGATGAAGAAGACGAAGAACTGAAACACAAGCTGCCTGCGCTCGAAGCTGGACAGAAGCTCACGCTCAAGGAGTTGAAGCCGGAGCAGCACTTCACCGAACCTCCGCCGCGTTACAACGAAGCTTCTCTGGTGAAGGAACTGGAAGAGCGCGGCATCGGGCGTCCGTCGACTTATTCGGCGATTCTTTCGACGATTCAGGAGCGGCAGTACGTGCAGAAGCTGGGTGGAAAGTTTACGCCGACGGAGATTGGGCTGGTGGTCACCGATCTGCTGGTCGAAAACTTCCGCGACATTTTCGACGTGGCTTATACCGCAGGTTTGGAAGAAAAGCTCGACGAGATCGAAGAAGGCAAAGAGAAGTGGACGGACACGCTCGCCGAGTTCTACAAGAAATTTACCAAGGATCTCAAATATGCCGAAAAGCATATGGAGAACATCAAGCGGATGGAGAAGCCCACAGACGAGAAGTGCGAGAAATGTGGCGCGCCGCTGGTGATCAAGTGGGGCCGGCATGGATCGTTCTATGCCTGCAGCACTTACGATAAAGAAGATCCGAATACTTGCACGTTCACGAAAGAAAATCCGATCAACCTGCCCGACCTTGATTCGGCTGACGTGCAGGAGACCACGCAGGAAGAGTATTGCGAGAACTGCGGCCGGGTGATGGTGCTGAAGCGCGGACGCTTCGGGCAGTTCATGGCATGCACGGGTTATCCGGATTGCAAGACCACGCGGCGGCTTGATCAGGGCAAGAAGGTTCCGGATATCCCGCTCGACGAGCTATGTCCGAAGTGCGGACGGAATATGATGATCCGCCATGGACGCTTTGGCGAGTTTACGGCGTGCAGCGGATATCCCGAATGCAAGTACGTGAAGCAGAACTTCATCGGAGTGAAGTGTCCGGAGTGTAAAGAGGGCGACCTGGTCGAGAAGCGCGCGCGCAAGGGCAATACGTTTTACGGGTGCGGAAATTATCCCAATTGCAAGTTCACTTCGGCGCACAAGCCGATTGCCGGAGAAATGCCCGAGTTGCGGCAGCGAATATCTGGTCGAGAAAAACCTGAAGGCCGGCCCGGTGATCGCGTGTCCGAATAAAGAGTGCGACTACGAGCGGCCTGCCCCGCCGGAAGCGGCGGCGACTACAAGCGCGTAAATCAGTGGGGTAATTTCGGAAGCGTTGCTCGTGCATCAGCCGCACGGCTGTGGGGAGTCTTCAATTACCCTATTACCAATTTACCCAATTACTAATCCCAAGAGGTGTTTCCATGTCCAAGAAAGCAACCGCTACGGATGCTCAACTCATCATGCAACTTTACGATTTGCGTCGTGAACCCGAGATGCGCAAGGCACGCACTTGGTGGTTCGCCGAATTCTGGCCGCAGAACGCTGACGATTTCCTGAAGGTTGCTTTCAACATGGGCTCGCCGGAAAACAACTGGCTGCGCCAGGTCGGCGGCTACTGGAGCATGGCCGCGTCCTTCGTGCTGCAGGGGGCGCTGAATGAAGAGTTATTCATTCAGCCGGCGGTGAGCGGGGAAATGTTCATCGTGTTCGCAAAGGTTCATCCTTTTCTCAAAGATTTGCGCGAGAAGGCTGGCGACCCGGAGATGTTCGGGAACATCGAGAAGGTCATCACCGGATCCAAGTACGGACGGGAACGGCTGAAGTTCATGATCAAGCGAGTCGAGGTGATGCGCGAGAAGAGGGCGCTGGCGAAGGCCAGCTAGTGACGCTGTCGGCGTAAGCTGGTGGCTTCTACTTTGCTCAGGGCAGGTCCAGCTGAGGCGGCTGTCTTTACATAAGCATCTCTGCGTCCTCTTACCGGTTCATCTGTTATCCTTGACCGGTGTGCGGATGATCTGGTGGTTCCTGATCCTGGGTTGAGTACGCTGGTCGTGGTGTGCGTTGCGATCGCCCTGTACATGCGTTTGCGGCGGCATCTGCAGGCCGCGCATGCCGCGCGGGAAGGAAGTTCCACAGAAGCCGAGCGCGGGCGAGCCGGATGAGCATTGAGTCGCTGATGCTCCGCGCCATAAACAAGACATTCGGAGACTCTTCCATGTCAAGACCGGCGATTCAAGCCATAAGCACTCAGCAGGAACGCGTTTTCGAAGGCTGCGCGTCAAGTTGCCATTGTGGTTGGCGGCGAGCTTGTTCGTGGCATTGTGCGCACACATCACGATTCCCTTGCCATTTACCCCAGTGCCGCTGACGGTGCAAAACTTCGGCGTGCTGTTGGTTGGGCTGCTGCTGGGCAGCCGGCGCGGATTTGCGGCGCTTGCTCTTTATCTGGCGGAAGGTGCGATGGGTATGCCGGTGTTCAGCCCCATCGGTCCGGGAGGGATCGCGCAATTGCTCGGCCCTACCGGTGGATTTCTTCTGGCCTATCCTCTGGTTGCGTGGCTGGCAGGTTACGTGATGGAGCGTGGACGGAAGACCTTCGCGCGCGCCGCGGTGGGCGGCCTGCTTGGCGAGGTTGCGCTTTTCGCTGGAGGCCTGACCTGGCTTGCGGTGCTGACGCATTCTGTGGCGCAAGCGTTTCGCTGGGGACTTTACTGGTTTCTGTTTGCCGAAGTGATTAAGGTGATGATGGCTGCGGGAATTGCCGTGCGCGTGGCACGCGCGTTCGGGAGCGCAGGCGTAAACAGCAACAGCGGTGGATTGCCGTTTGGAGTTTGATGATGACTGTAATTTCTGAAGCAGAAGCGCAACATTCCGGGCAATCCGGCATCGCAGGTGCGCGAGATCAGCATCGCTCACAGCCCGGATTCCGACGATGCCTTTATGTTTTACGGGCTTGCCACCAGCAAGGTTCGCGTCCCGGGGCTTGCGCTTCACTCACACGCTGTGCGATATCGAGACGCTGAACCAGAAGGCGCGCGAGGGCGTCTACGATGTGACGGCGATTTCATTTCACGCCTATCCTTATATTCAAGATTTGTACGCGCTGATGTCCTGCGGCGGAAGCGTCGGTGAAGGTTATGGGCCGATGATCGTTTCGCCGCGGCCGTTCACGCAGAGTGAAATCAAGGATAAGCGCATCGCGGTTCCGGGCACGCTCACTACTGCCTATCTTGCGCTGCAGCTTTTCGCTCCCGGAGTGGAGACCGAAGTTGTGCCCTTCGACCAGATTATTCCGCAGGTGCTCGAGGGCAAGTATGAAGCGGGACTCATTATCCACGAAGGCCAGTTGACCTATGACAAGGCTGGATTGCACCGCATTGTCGACCTTGGAAGATGGTGGCAGAAGATGACGGGATTGCCGCTGCCGCTGGGAGGCAACGCCATTCGCCGCGCGCTCGGGCCGGACCTCATTGCCGCAGTGAACGGTGCGTTGCGCGACAGCATTCAGTACGCGCTCGAACACCGCGAAGAGGCTTTGTCCTATGCCATGCAGTTCGCGCGCGATCTTGACACCTCAGACCGCCGACCGGTTTGTGGGCATGTATGTGAACGAGCGCACGCTGGATTACGGTCCCGATGGACGCGAGGCCGTGGTGCGGTTGCTGGATATGGGCCATAAGGCGGGGATTATCGGGCCTGAGGCGCGGGTGGATTGGGTTTAAGAGCTCGTAGCTTAGCTCTTAGCTTAGCCGGTACGCTCTTTGCCTTTCCTCTCCGAAAATGCCGACCGTCTGATGCGAGACAGAATTCCAAAAAACCTTTGATTCGCTAGAAGCTAGAGCCAGGAGCTAAAGCTTGCCTCACAAACCCTCCTCATCGACGCGGACGATACGCTCTGGGAGAACAACGTCTACTTTGAGCGCGCCATCGTCCGCTTCATTTCATTTCTGAATCATCACGAGTTTTCTCCCGAGCAAGTGCGCGAAGTTCTCAACGATGTGGAGCGCGAGTGCATCGTGAAGCATGGCTATGGGCTGCACAGTTTCGCGCACGCGCTGGTGGATACCTTCGAGCGGCTCAGCGTGCAGCCGGTTACGCCTGAACTGCACGCCCAGATCATGAGCTTTGCCCACACCGATGCCGACCATCCAGTTGAACTTTTGCCGGAGGTTCCGCAAACGCTGCAGTATCTTTCCGCCCGGCATCACCTGATCCTGGTAACCAAGGGTGCGATCCCAGAGCAAACGGGAAAGATCGAGCGCTCGGGGCTGAAGGAATATTTTGCGGCGACGGAGATTGTCGCGGAAAAAGATCCCGCGGCTTATCACGCCTTGGTCGAGAAATATTCACTCGCTCGCGACTCTACCTGGATGGTCGGCAACAGTCCCAGGTCTGACGTCAATCCGGCGCTGGCCGCGGGATTGCATGCGGTTTTCGTTCCCCACGGAGACACCTGGATTCTTGAGCATGAGGAAGTGAATGCCGCTCCAGCGACAGCGCCTGCTGATCGTGGGGCGGTTTGCGGAATTGCGCGAGCATTTCTGAGCCTCTCAGCTGTGGCGGCTGCGGGACTAGGCCGGCTGATCCCTACGGCCGTCCGGCAGAACGCTCGCGTCGCGGCGCTGATTAGCGCCGTTTCTCTTCCGTCGACTATGCCGCGCCAGCACCAAACTAACCAACAACCTGCTCTCGCTGCGCGCTGTTCCCGCATGCTACGCTCATTCTGCTCGGCATTCTCGCACCACTCATCTTGGCCGTGGAGACCAACAATTTCCGCAGGCTGTTGCGCACCGTGGAAGCTCTCTCCGATCTGGGCCGGAGCTTACGGCGGAGCGCGAATTTTCCGACACTTCGCGCCGCATGCTCGCGGCAGTGATGGAAGCGGCCGGAGCGCGCGAAGGCGCGCTTTTTGTTTTCAACGAGAAGCCCACCATGCTGACCTCGGTGGCGGCAGACGGTTTCGCCATGCTGCCCGAGCCTGCGTTCATTCCTCTTCTGCCCAAGCACGCTCATGCTCTCACCGCGGCGCGCGGACCGATTGTGCTGAACGCTTCCACCTATTCGATCTTCCTCAGCTCCAACGGCAACGTGGCTCCCGAACTTTTCAAGTGCCTGGCGCCGCTGAAAGCGTCGGGCAAACTGGCGGGCATTGTGGCTTTAGGCAGCGGCCGGGCGACGCGCCTTACGAAGACGCTGAACTGGATGCCATGGATTTGCTGTGCAGCTACATTGGGCTGGCGGTGCAAAACCACTCCCTGACCCAGACGCTGGCGCAGCGCGTGACTGAAAATCTGCGGCTGATGGCTTCGCTGCACGGTTTCTATGACACGGCGCTCGAAGCGTTCGCGACTGCCATCGACGTGAAGCATGTCAACATTCACGGCCACTCGTTGCGCGTGGGCCGCTATGCCGCGGCGATCGGCGAGGCCATGGGCGTCGATGCCGGCGAAGTGGCCGCTCTGCGCAGCGCCGGGTATCTGCACGACATCGGCAAAGTGGCGGTCGACCGCCGGCTGTTCAGCAAGCCCGGAGCGCTGAATCCCGAAGAGTTTCGCGAGATGGCGGACCATACCGTGGTCGGCCATCAGATTGTGAGCAGCGTGCAATTTCCCTGGCCGAAGATTCATGAGGCGGTGCGCTGGCATCACGAGCGCAGCGACGGCTCCGGTTATCCTGACGCTCTCGGCGGCGACGACTTACCGATGCCGGTGCGCATCATGGCGCTGGCCGATACGTTCGATGCCATGACCAGCGTGCGTCCTTATCGCGAATCGCTTTCCCTGGGCAGCGCGCTGAGCGATCTGGTACGCATGGCTCCGCAAAAATATGATCCTAACGTGGTGCAGGCCTTGCTGATCCAGGTGCGGCGCGATGCCGTGGGCAGCAATCGAACTCCGCTCGCTGGCCGACCATATGACGGTGAACATCGCTCCCGGCGACGTTGACCAGTTGGCCGCGACTCTGCAGCACAAAGTGTCGCGCGGCAAAATGTATCTGACTTAGCTTCTGGCTTCTAGCCTTCTAGCTCCTGGCTCCTGGCCGCAATTTCCCTCGTCTTTGGTAACCTGCGGCAGCAACCTTTTCTTCGCCTGCGGGTTGATAATTAGGAGAGTTGTCGCCTTTTGCCTCTGGGGAGTCCTCATGCGTCTGGGCCGCACGAAGTTTGCCGTTTGTCTTCTCTGTTTCAGCCTGGCGTGCACGGTCCCGCAACTGCTGGCTGAAAAAGACAAGGCAGCGTCCAGCCCCAACGACAATAGCAATAGCAATAGCAATAACGATAACATGACCAGCGGCGCGCGCTGCATGCCCTGAATCGCCTTACCTTCGGGCCGCGCCCCGGCGATGTGCAGCAAGTGATGGCGATGGGGGTCGACCGGTGGATTGACCTGCAACTGCATCCCGAAAAGATTGACGACAGCGCGCTCGACTCCCGCCTGGAGCCGCTCCGCACTCTGCGCATGAGCACGAAGGAAATTGCGGAAGACTTTCCCGATGGGCAAGAGATCAATCAAGTGATGAATGGCAAGCGGCCCATGCCGTCCGATCCGGCGCGGCGCGCGGTTTTCCAGGTGCAGATCGCCCGGCTTGAAGAGAAGAAAGCGCGGAAAGAAGAAGATGCCGGCAAGAATCCGGCCGCTACCGCCGCGCCGGAAAAAACCAGCAACGCACCGGCGGCAGGGTCAGCGACGGCGGCAAACATGGCGTCTGACGGTGCAACGCCCGCGGATAGCCCCGCGATGACCGGAGCGGCGATGACCGGAGCGGCAACGACCGGAGCGGCAACCGACGCGGCCATGGCGTCTGCGGCGCCGCCGGCGAAGCTGACGTCTCAAGAAAAAAGCAGGCGCGCCTTCGCGAGGAACAACTCTATGCCGACCTCGAACTTCAGCGACTGCCGAGCCTTCCCCCAGACGAGCGCTACAAGAAAATTCTCGGCATGTCGACCGCTGCGCAGCTTGAAGTTGCCGACTCTCTGCGCGGTGGGAAAGCCCTGGAGTTACTTGCAGGACTGGCCCCGAAGCAGAAGGAAACTCTGCTCGCCATGAACAATCCGGCGGGAGTGGTGACGAGCGAACTCGCGCAGGCGAAACTCCTGCGCGCCATCTACAGCGAGCGGCAATTTGAAGAGGTGATGACCGACTTCTGGTTCAACCACTTCAATGTGTTCGCCGAAAAAGGACTCGACCGCCTGATGCTGACCAGCTATGAGCGCGATGTGATCCGGCCGCATGCGCTCGGCAAATTCGAAGACCTGCTCGGTGGCCACGGCGAAAAGTCCGGCGATGTTGTTTTACCTGGACAACTGGTTGAGTGTGGGGCCAGACTCCGATAAGGCTCTGGGAATTCCGGCAAATCCGCGGCCGTATGCGAGGCGTTATCCGCCGCGGCCGCAGCCGCGCAAGCGCACCAGCGGCCTGAATGAAAATTACGGCCGCGAATTACTGGAACTGCACACGCTGAGCGTGAACGGCGGCTACTCGCAGCGCGATGTCACCGAGGTTGCCAAAGTTTTTACGGGATGGACCATCGACAACCCGGCCCAGGGCGGCGGCTTCAAGTTCGATCCGCGCATGCATGAGCCCGGCCCGAAGTTCGTGCTGGGACATAAGATCAAGCCCAAGGGCGAAGGCGAGGGCATGGAAGTGCTGCACCGGCTGGCGACGAGTCCACAAACCGCGCACTTCATTTCTCTGAAACTCGCGCAGCGTTTTGTCTCCGACGATCCGCCTGCCAGCTTTAGTCGATCGCATGGCGAAAACGTTTCTCGAAGAAAAAAGGCGACATCCGCGAAGTGCTGAACAGCGTTGTTCCATTCGCCCGAGTTTTGGGATGACGAAACCTACCGCGCGAAGGTGAAGACACCGCTGGAATTCGTAGCGTCCGCTATGCGAGCCACTGGCGCCGAGATTGACGATGCCCAACCGCTGGTCGGGCAACTCAACAGCATGGGCATGCCGCTTTACGGCGCACAGCCGCCCACGGGCTACTCCATGAAAGCGGAAACCTGGGTGAGTTCTTCCGCGTTGCTCAACCGCATGAATTTTGCGTTAGCATTGACCAGCGGCAAGATCAAAGGCGTGAAAGTGGATGCGGCGCAACTGGCTGGAAGCAATCCGCAGCCGCCGGACGCGGCTCGACGCTCTCGGCGCTGGAAACCAGCCTGCTCGCGGGCGGAGTATCGAAGCAGACGCACGACTCGATCACGGCGCAGATCGAAGCGACAGCAAAGATCAGCGCGCCGCAGAAGCCAGAAAACAAGGCCAATCCGCGCAAGCCGGCGGATGCACCACGTTCTACCGATGTGAACACGATCGCCGGATTGCTGCTGGGTTCGCCGGAGTTTCAGAGGAGATAGCTCTTAGCCGTTAGCTATTGGCTTTTAGCTTGATCCTACCGCTTCGCTTGGAGGAAGACTTCAGAATTTGGTTTTGAGCCAGAGCTAAGACTAAGAGCTAGGAGCTGATTTTTCATGTCCATTACTCGTCGGGTTTTTCTTCGTAACAGCGCTCTTGCCGTGGTCGGCACTGCGGCGGTGCCGAGTTTTCTTGCGCGCGCCGCCATGGGCGCGGCTGAGCCAGGCATGCGCGCACCAAGCGACTGGTCGTGATCTTTCAGCGTGGAGCCGCCGATGGCTTGAACATCGTTGTTCCCCACGCCGAGTCGCAGTATTACGCCATGCGGCCCAGCATCAATATTCCGCGCAAAGCCGTGCTCGATCTCGATGGATTCTTCGGCCTGCATCCTTCGCTCGCGTCGTTTCAGCCGCTGTGGCAGCAGCGTCAACTGGCGATTGTGCATGCCGCCGGATCGCCCGACCCCAGCCGCTCCCACTTCGATGCGCAGGATTTCATGGAGGCCGGCACTCCGGGCGTGAAGTCTACGGAAGATGGATGGCTCAACCGCTCGCTGCACAACCTGCCGCAGCCGGCGCAGAAATCTCCATTCCAGGCCATCGCCATGGGTCCGTCGATCCCGCGCATTCTGAGCGGGCTTGAGCCGGCGATCGCGATGAATAACATCAACGACTTCTCCGTCGGCGGACGCAATCCGAAACCTTCGCCAGTCGCGAGCGCGTTCGAGGCCATGTACGACCACTCGACCGACACCGTGCTTCACGGCACCGGCGAAGAAACGTTTGACGCGGTGAAGATGCTGAAGGCTGCCGACCCGTCGAAGTACAAACCTGCGCCGGGCGCCGATTATCCCAAGGGACGTTTTGGCGACAGCCTGCGACAGCTTGCGCAGCTCATCAAAGCCAATCTCGGCGTGCAGGTGGCGTTTGCCGATATCGGCGGCTGGGACCATCACGTGAACGAAGGCGCGACCGAAGGCCAGATCGCCAACGTGCTGCGCGACTTCTCGCAGTCGATCGCCGCCTTCTGGACCGATCTCGGCGATCTCGGGGAAGACACCGTGGTTGTGACCATGTCAGAATTCGGCCGCACCGCGCGCGAAAACGGCAACCGCGGCACCGACCACGGCCACGCCAATGTGATGTTCGTTCTCGGCGGTCCGGTGAAAGGCGGCAAAGTTTACGGACGCTGGCCGGGGCTTGATCAGTCGCAACTTTACGAAGGCCGGGATCTGGCGTTGACTACGGATTTCCGGCAGGTCGCTCGGCGAAGCGGTCGCTCGGCATATGGGGAATAAGAATTTGAATGAAGTGTTTCCGGGATACGAGAATCAGCCGGGGAAGTTCTTGAGGCTGCTCGGATAGCGGGCAATCCGCGTTCGCTAGATTTCAATCAACACGTCGCCGCCTTCAATTTTCAACGGATACACGGCAACCTTCGCGCTGGGATTCTGCTCGCCCGCCAGTCTTTGTATCCCACGCCCAGCCGTGCCAAGGGCACACGACCTTGCCGCCTTCGATCATTCCCTGACCCAGCGGGCCGCCGCGATGCAGGCAGACGTTGTCCATGGCGCTGTATGTGCCGTTTACGTTGGCAACGCAGATGGTCTTCGCGCCGCAGGGAAATTCTTTGGCTTCGTCGATGGGTGGGAGTTCGGATTCGGTGGTGAGCTTCGTGAAGGTCGGCATGGGAATCAGCAATTGCACTCGGCTTCGCTCGAAGCGGACAGCCGAAGGCGGCTGTCCCCACATGCTAATCGCTTATTTCGGCTGCAACGTCTGCGCGATCATTACCTGGCGCTTGAAGTTTTCCAGCATATTCGGATCGAGCCGGACTTCCGTGGGCCTCTTCGCCAGAGTCATGGTATCGATTTTGTCCTGCAGTTTGAGCAGCGCGTAGAAAAGATTCTCCGGACGCGGCGGGCATCCGGTGACGTAAACATCCGTGGGCACGATCTTGTCGACTCCCTGCAACACGGCGTAAGTGTTGAATGGCCCGCCCACCGACGAGCATGCGCCCATCGAGATCACCCACTTCGGGTCGGGCATCTGGTCGTAGATGCGCTTCACCACCGGCGCCATCTTCAAAGTCACGGTGCCGGCAACGATCATCAGGTCGCTCTGCCGCGGGCTGGGACGAAACACTTCCGAACCGAAGCGCGCAATATCAAACCGCGCGGTCGATGACGCGATCATCTCGATCGCGCAGCAGGCCAGACCGAACGTCATCGGCCACACGGCGGACTTGCGCGCCCAGTTGAAGACGTAGTCCACCGTGCTGATCATGAAATTCTTTTCGAATTTGTTTTGCAGCCAGCCCATGTAGGTGACCCCAGTCTCAGAAGTCGAACCGCAATTATACAGTTACACAGTGCCGAACGGTGCATTCCCGGAGGCGAAGATAAAGCGAGCTCAGCTCTAGGTAGACCGAGGTTCTGTCGTCGCCACATCATTCGGCACCCGAGCCCACGCGTTAGTTGCCCCCAGGTCTCGACTCAGCTACAAATAGAATCATCCATGGATTCAAGACCTGCCGCGGCCGCCGACCGCGCACGCATTCCCACTCCGCTCGATTAACACGTGGGCTCGCATCCGCACCTCGCAGTTCTGGATGGTCGCCGATCGCCCTGTTCCTGCGCGTGGGCTGGATCATCGTCGGCCACACCTACAAGTTCAAGATCGCCGACAATAACTTCGGCTTCGGCTGGGAGATGGGACGCATCGGCGCGGCCATCGCCTCGGGACACGGCTTCAGCAATGCCTTTGGCGCGCCGACCGGGCCCACTGCCTGGGAACCGCCGCTTTATCCTTACTTGATTGCAGGCGTGTTCCACATCTTCGGCATTTATTCGAGAGCTTCGGCGTTTGTTCTGCTCTGCTCAACAGTGTTTTTTCCGCTCTGACCTGCATTCCGATTTTTCTGATTGCGCGGCGGATTTTCTCGGAAAAAGTCGCGGTCGGCGCGGCCTGGACTTGGGCTCTTCTGCCTTACGTGATGTTCTGGTGCACGCGCTGGGTCTGGGAAACCAGTCTCTCGGCGCTGTTGCTGGCCGTGATTTTCTGGCTGGCGCTCACCATGGAAGATCGCGACGGACTGATGCCATGGCTCGAGTTCGGCCTGCTCTGGGGAATCGCCGCGCTGAACAGCACGGTGCTGCTTGCGTTCCTGCCGGCCTCGGGGTTGTGGGCCTGGTATCAGCGCGCGAAGCGGGGCAAAGCAGTCGTTGGCTGGCGTCGTGCTGGCTTCTGTCGTTTTCATTGCCTGCGTCGCTCCCTGGACGGTGCGCAACTACCAAACCTTCGGCACATTTATTTTCATCCGCGACAACTTCGGCGCGGAATTGCGCCTGGGCAACGGCCCGGCGCCGACGGCACCTGGATGCAATATTTGCATCCCACGCAAGATGTCTACGCCATGCGCCAGTACACGCGATGGGCGAACTGGCCTACATTGCGATGCGCAAGCGGCAGGCGCTCGACTACATCGAGGCGGATTACGGGCGCTTCGCGGTGCTCTGCCTGAAGCGCTTCATCTATTTTTGGGCGGGACCGCCGCGGCTGGCGCAAATCTGGTGGCTGGCCCAGGTGAAAAATTCGCTGTTTCTCGCATCTTCGGTGCTGATGTTCTGGGGCCTTGGGCGCGCTTTGCGCCGGCGCAAACCCGGCGCCTGGCTGCTGTTCTGGCTGATCTTGCTGTATCCCGCGATCTATTACGTGGTCTTTCCGGGCCAGCGCTACCGGCATCCGATTGAGCCGGAGATGACGATCCTGGGAGTCTATTTGCTGACCGAAGCGGGCAAGAAGCGCGAAACCGAAGACGCACCCGCACGCAACGGATTTGAAGACCTTCCAGATGTAACACAAACAGAGATTGGAACATTCCTGATGCGCCTCCGTATACATGGACACGGGTAGTTTTCCGTGTCGGCTCTCACCAATTCCACATCGCTGCGTCTAACCCGTTAAACGGAGGAGTCTCATGAAACGTCAACGCCAATTCCCCATCGGTTGGGTGCAGTTCTGGAACCATCTGCGCCCTGTTCATTTTCGCGCTCGCAGCTCACGCTTCCGATCATCGCGGCGCGTTCACCGAAGAATTCCATCAAACCTATGCGCTCACTCCCGACGGCCGCGTGGAGCTCGACAACATTAATGGCGCGGTCCACATTTCCACCTGGGACCAGAATGAAGTGAAGGTGGATGCCGTTAAATACGCCGACTCGAAGGAGCGGCTCGACGAGGCGCACATCGAAATTGATTCGAGCAAAGAACATCTTTCGATTCGCACCAAGTATCCCGATCACGATCTCACGTTCAACTGGGGATCAACGACAATCCTGCCAGCGTTGAATACACGCTCACTGTGCCGCGCACCGTGCGGCTGGACGAGATCAAGCTGATCAACGGCGCGCTCGACGTGACCGGCGCCACCGGCGAGGTGCATGCCTCGTGCATCAACGGCAGGCTGGAAGCGCACAATCTCTCCGGACGCGCGGAACTCTCCACCGTCAACGGCCATTTGGACGCCAGGTTTGATCAGCTTTCCGGCTCGCCCGTTGAGTTGAACTCGGTGAATGGCTCGGTCGAGATGACGATCCCTTCGGATTCGAAGGCGGAGATCGAGGCCAGCACGGTTTCAGGCGGAATCGAGAACGACTTCGGACTGCACGTGAATCATCATCGATTTGTCGGCCACGATTTGCGCGGCGAGCTGGGCAGCGGCGGCCCGCACATCAAACTGTAGAACGTGAATGGCCGCATCGAAATTCGTCATGCGTCCGATGGGCGTGCTCTTAGCCCGGCGAAAGACCTGAGCCATGGTGATGACGACGAGATCTAGTTTTAGCGAGAAGGCTTAGTAAATCGTGTATCCCGGCGCCGGCGTGCGCAGATCGGGCTTCGACGCCATCAGCAACAATGCGCCTTCGCGCTTGAATGCCCGCAGATCGTCCAGGCTGTGGAACGATTTGGTTTGGTAGTCATCGGGCGTTGGCGTGTCATCGGGAATGCGGCATGCCTCCACGTTTTCGAAGGCATGCTTCTTCAGCAACTCGACATATTCCGCCTCCGAACGCACGTGCACCGGCACCTTCAGCTTGTCGACCCACTGCAGCGAATACTGATTGTCTTTGTATAGATTGATCAGGATGAATAATTTTCCCCGCGGCGCCATCACGCGAAACAGCTCCATCAGCGCGCGATCCTGATCGGCATAGTAGTAAAACGACTCTACCGACAAGACCTTGTCGAAGAAGTTTTCTTCCCAGGGAATCTGCTGGGCCGATCCCCAGACATAAAGCACGTTGTCGAAATCTTTCGAGGCAGCGCGCGCCTCGCGAATCATCTCGTCGGAAACATCGAGGCCGACTACCTGGCCGAAGCCATCGGGCCCTCGCCCACCAGCCGCGCCAGCAGCCGCGTCGCCCATCCCGAGCCGCAACCCAGGTCGAGCACGCGCTCGCCGGGACGCAGATTCATGCGGCGAATCGTTTTCGCCGTGATGTCGAGATGATGGTTCTCCATCTTCGGGCCTTCGCCGGCCGCGGCCCAGCGGTTGAATTCCTGTTGCAGCTTTTCGTCGGGAGTGAGGGATTTGTTGGTCATGCTGGGCTAAAGATTACAACAAAACGGTTAAATATCCTATAGGATGTGATATCCTTAGAGATGTCACATGATCAAAAAGGTCGTCCTCGACACCTCGGTGGTAGTGGTGGCCCTTCGGACTCGGGCCGGAGCAGGGAATGCGGTACTCCGGCTGGTAGCAAATCGGCGGGTGCCAGACCCGCTAGTTAGTCCGCCTCTCTTTTTAGAATATGAGGATGTGCTAAAAAGCGTCCGGAACAGCGCATCGCGCACGGCTTGACGTTGGAGATGATCGACGAATTCCTGGCTGACCTTGCGGCTGTCGTCGAACCCGTGGAGGTGCGTTTCCTCTGGCGGCCTCAGGTTCGGGATCCCAGCGACGAAATGGTGCTCGAGGCCGCGATCAACGATCGAGCGGATGCTTTGGTGACATACAATGTCCGAGACTTTGCAGTGGCAGGTGAGCGATTCGCAGTTCAAGTCCTCCGCCCGCCAGAGTTGTTAAAGATGGTGAAACGATGAGCAAAGCTACCTATCCCTTAAAGCTCCCCCTCTCGATTAAGAAGGCGGCGCAGCGTTTGGCGCAGGAGGACGGAGTCTCCCTGAACCAATGGATCGCTTCGGCAGTGGCGGAAAAGGTTGGCGTAGTGGAAACTGCGGCAGAGTTTTTCAAGAAGCGCGCAGGGGATAAGATGGGCGACCGGCTGATGGAGTTTCTTCGCAACGCGCCCAATGTTCCACCTGAGCCTGAAGACATGAGGTAACTCGGCCGATGCAACCGTAAGCTCGGCTTATCTTGCCCGATGAGAGGATCAGATATCTTTTCGTTGTGTGCTAAAGTTCTCTCCTGATGGCGAAACCGCCCTCAAACTCCTGCGCCCGAGCCCAGTTCCGGATCGTTCGACTGCCCGAATTGTGCTGTGGAAGTGAACGATCCGCTGACCTGCGGCGACTGTTCTTCCGTCATCTGCCGGCGCTGCGGTACGCCGCTGGAATCTCCTGACGAACTCGGAATCGGCTGATGGAGTTTGTAGGACGCGCCCGCTCCGGCGCAGCAGGGGATACTTTTCTGTGAAGGTAGGGCCGACCTTCTCAGAATCTGATCTCAACTCACACCTCCATCCCCAGGAGAATATGTATGGCTACCACCGAAGTCGCAACGCCTCTGTCGTCGTCACCCCTGTCGCCCGAAGAGTTGCGAAGAATACATGCGTATTGGGA
>CAWJBH010000005.1:0-167916 GCA_963841125.1 uncultured Acidobacteriaceae bacterium | reverse complement strand
CCGCCAGTCCTTTTGTTATCTAGCACTTGCGAGTCGGTGATACCTACACTGATACCAGTTCCAGTGAAGGAGCGCCGATGGCTAACCGCGAAGTTAATCTCACGAAATAGTCGAAACACCGCATGGATGGCGGTATTGCCGCGTTCTGCTGTCCGCCAATGGACGCGTAAAGCCTGACGTTGTGTTTGTGAACAGCAAGCAAGAGCGGCATCCCGAAGGTGCGTATTACCTGGAATGGCGCGAAGGTGTGAGGCGAGTGCGCCTCTCAGTTGGCAAAGATCCGGCCGATGCCAGCGCTCGACGCCAGCGGAAAGAAGCTGAACTAAATGCGACGAACAACGGCGTCTCGATTGTGCTTGAAGGACAGAATGGGCATCGCTCACTAGCCGCGGCGGTCACTGACTTTCTGGACGAAACGAAGCTCACGAAGAAACCCAAGACGCTCTCCGCTTATACGACCGCGCTGAACTACTTCACTGAGTCCTGCCATAAGCAAAACCTTGAGGAGATCGAACGCAAAGACCTGCTGAAGTTTTCCGCCTTCTTGAGAGATGAGAAGGAGCAGGCGCCCCGATCTGTCTATCCGTAGGCACTGTTTTCGTGAGGTTGCCAAAGGGATCATAGCTAAATTGCTGCCCCCACGCAGCACCGCTATTGCAGCTGACGCTGCCGATGCGAGCCAGATCGTCGGCGCTGTAGAGGCAGGTTTGGGCATCGGCTGGGTTAACGGGATCCGTAATTACCAATTTCTGTAGGCTTCCGTTTGGATTCCAAGTTAACGCTCCAGAGATCGTACCGTTACTCATGGCGGCGCTGTATTGCGTCATCCGCAAGGTTTGCGGATCATACTGATAAGAAATTGGATAGCAGGTTACTCGAGAACAACTCGTTTCGGCAACGAGGGGCTGACTAGCGGGGTTGTACGTAATGCTTGGAACTTGATACTCGTTGTACCGAAAATCGTACACGCCGCCAGCGCGGCCTTCGCCATCAGGAGTAAAAACCGATTTGGTCTTCGTTCAGGAAAGGACCGAATGTCTCCAGCAGACCATTTGCCCAGTATGTCATCGGCACGGAGTAGTATCCGGCAGAATGGGGGGTAGACTCGTAGAGATTGGCCAAGTCCCCGCGCTGGTTGAAGCTCAGACCAGTATGCAGATGGTTCACAGATGTAGGCAGCTCTGACGGTGGGGGGTGGCTTTCGGTGCTTATCCCGGACTCACGTCCGGATAGTCATATGTCCTTTGCGGGGCTGGGACTCTTCTGGTTCCTATCAAGACTTCCCGCTTGACACCGAAAATTCCGTCCGATAGCATCATCAAAGAACCGACCGACCGGTCGGTCGGCTTGCAAAGCTTGACAGGCGGCGGAATATCCGTCCCACACTGTGCCGGCGGACGCCGACGCTACAAGGAGCTTCTCCCAGTGGCCACTATCTTCTACGAGCACGACGCCAATCCCGATGCCCTGAAGGGCAAAACCATCGCCATCCTCGGCTACGGCAGCCAGGGACACGCCCAGGCCCAGAACCTGCGCGACAGCGGATACAAAGTCATTGTCGGGCTGGATCCCAAGCGGCCAAGCGCGCAGCAGGCTCGCGCCGATGGCATGGTGGTGGTGGCTCCGGATGAGGCTGCCAAGCGTGCCGACTGGATCCACGTGCTCACGCCCGATGAGACCCAGGCGGCGGTGTATGAGCAGTACATCCAGCCCTATCTGCACCCCGGAAAGATTCTCGGCTTCTCGCATGGATTCAGCATTCATTTCAAGACGATCGTCCCGCCCAAGGATGTGGATGTAGTGATGATCGCGCCCAAGAGCCCCGGCCACCTGCTGCGGCGCGTTTATGCCGAAGGACGCGGAGTGCCGTCGCTGATTGCCATCCAGCAGGATGCGAGCAAGCGGGCGCACGAATTTGCGTTGGCCTATGCCCATGGAATTGGTTCAACGCGCGCGGGCGTGCTGCAAACCACGTTCAAGGAAGAAACCGAGAGCGATCTGTTCGGCGAGCAGGCCGTGCTATGCGGCGGTCTGACTTCGCTGATCAAGAAAGGATTTGAAACGCTGGTCGAAGCCGGTTACGCGCCGGAGATTGCCTACTTCGAGTGCCTGCACGAGATGAAGCTGATTGTCGACCTGATCTATGAAGGCGGCCTGGGCCGCATGCGCTACTCGATTTCAAATACTGCCGAATATGGCGACCTGACGCGCGGAGAAAAAGTTGTAGGCGATGCCACACGAGCTGCGATGAAGAAAACTCTGGCCGACATTCAGGACGGGACGTTCGCGCGTGAGTGGATCAAGGAAAACAAAGACGGCGGCTACCAGTTCGCCGAGCTGCGCGAGAAAGAACAGCAGCATCCGATTGAGATTGTGGGCGCGCAGTTGCGCGGCATGATGAGTTGGCTGCCGGCAAAGCAGGCAAAAAAGCCGGCTGAGGCTCCGAAGAACCAAGAAGGTCGTGAATGCTTAAGGGAGCCGAAATCGTTCTGCGGTGCGTGCGCGCCGAAGGTGTCGACCTGGTGTTCGGCTACCCCGGCGGCGCGATCATGCCGCTGTACGACGCGTTGGATGGCAGCGGCGTCCGCCATGTTCTGACGCGGCATGAGCAGGGCGCGGTGTTTGCGGCGGAAGGCTATGCGCGGGCCACGGGAAAAGTTGGCGTGGCCATGGCTACCAGCGGCCCCGGCGCGACCAACCTGGTGACGGGCATTGCCGACGCCAAGATGGATTCGGTTCCTCTGGTCTGCATCACTGGGCAAGTGCGCAGCGCGATGATCGGCACCGATGCGTTTCAGGAGACCGATGTTTTTGGCGTGACGCTTTCACTCACCAAATGGAGCCGGCTGGTGCGCACCATCGACGAAATTCCAGAGGTGATTGCCGAGGGATTTCATTGGGCGCGCAGCGGACGTCCGGGGCCGGTGGTCATCGATATCCCAACCGACATAATGAAGGCCAAGAAGGAATTTTCCGGGCCGGTGAAGTTCACGCCGCATGCGCGGCCCGCCGATGCGAAAGCGGAATGGCGCATTCAGTGACACGATTGTTGCTTTGCTGCAACGCGGCGATCCAAGCCGGTGGCGCTGGTCGGCGCCGGGGCAAAACTTTCAGGAGCGATTCCGGAATTGCGCCGGCTGCTCGACCATTTGAATATTCCAACCTTCGCCACCGTGCACGGGTTGGGCGCGGTTCCGCCGCAATGCCCGTATTACCTGGGCATGGTGGGAATGCATGGAACGCGCGCGGCCAACATCGCGCTGCACGAGACCGATCTGCTGATGGTTTTCGGAGCGCGCCTGGATGATCGCGTGACCGGCGATCCCACGCGCTTTGCCCCGGATGCGAAGATCGTCCACTTTGAAATTGATCCCGCACAGCTCGATCGCGTGCGAGCCTGCGAGTTGCCAGTGATTGGCGATCTCGCCGACACCATTCCGGCATTTCATGCGGAATTACGCAGCGCTTCCCTGCCCGATTGGAGCGACTGGCGCGCGGTCGCCTGCGGACCGGAGCGCGCGGAGCTTGATCCGCGTGGGCTGGCGCAACCGACGATTCGTTTTCTCGACGAACTTTTCAGCCGCCTTCCGGAGGACAGCGTTGTGATCACCGACGTCGGCCAGCACCAGATGTGGGCGGCGCAGCGTTATCGTTCGTCGTCACCGCGCGGCTTTATCACTTCGGGCGGGCTTGGGTGCGATGGGCTTCGCTTTGCCCGCTGCAGTCGGCGTGCAACTGGCGAAGCCGGAGACCTGCGTGCTCTGCGTTTCCGGCGACGGCGGCTTCCAGATGAACATTCAGGAACTGGCCACGGTTCACCGGCTCGGTCTGCCCATCAAGATGGTGATCGTCGACAACAAATATCTTGGCATGGTGCGGCAGTGGCAGCAGCTTTTCTATGCGCGCAATTATGCCGAAACCGATTTGAGCGACAATCCGGATTTCGTCGAGATCGCCAAGGCTTACAAAATTCACGGTTGGCGGCTGAACGAGGATGCCATGGCGCGAGTATCCGGTGTCGACCGAACAGGAGATCTCCTCGACAATTTCCTGCGCTCGCCGCAGCCGGAGTTACTGGTTTTTGATTGCGCTCCCGAGGCGAATGTTTACCCCATGGTTCCAGCGGGGGCGGCGCTTTCGGAGATGGTGTTTGAGGACGAGTAAGAAAGAATTTGGTCATTACAAATTCTCGTAGTAAGAGGAAAATCGATCATGCAAGTCTTTCACATTCGCTATCGCAACGCGCAAGGCACACTGATGCGCATTCTCAACGCGGTTTCGCGCCGGGGGCTTGATCTTCCGTCGTGCATGCGGAGACGCCGGGCAGGACCACCTGGTTACGCTGCTGCTCGAGGTCACGCACAAGCAGATCGGCCAGCTTTATCGCGAGTGGTATGCGATTGTGGATGTGATCGACGTGGTTCCAGCGTGGAGTTGCAGCACGAAGACTCAGTATGGGCGCCGCATCCGCCAGCGAGTGTGACGGAGGAATCGGCGCGAGCAGCGGCGCGGGCTTAAGTTCTGTTTCGCGTTTGGGCAGTGACAGCGACATGCGCGCTCCCTGGGTAAGCGTCATGCGATTGGGGAACCTGCAATTTGGATGCGCTAATGGGCGATGTCCGCAGGTTCCCCGTTTTTTGTCTCCCGTCTTCCATCTCTCTTGTCATCCCGACCGCAGCGAGGGATCTTGGTTCTTGCCTGCGCCCGAGTTTGATGAGGGCACAAACCTAGATTCCTCGCTTCGCTTGGAATGACAGGTCGTATGTGATCTTTACGCCGTGTATCCTCAAGACTCATGGATCTGAAACATCGCAGTCGCGGCATCACCGACGGGCGCGACCGGGCTCCGGCGCGCTCCATGTTCAAAGCGATTGGATTTACCGACGCCGATCTCAGCAAGCCGCTGATCGGCGTGGCCAATACCTGGATCGAAACCATGCCCTGCAACTTTCACCTGCGCCGGCTCTCGGCCAAAGTGAAGGAAGGCATTCGCGCCGCTGGTGGCACGCCGATGGAATTCAACACCATCGCCATTTGCGATGGCGAGACCATGGGCACGGAAGGCATGCGCGCCTCGTTGGTAAGCCGCGAACTGATTGCGGATTCCATCGAACTGGTCTGCCGCGGGCAATTGTTTGACGCCGTCGTATGCGTGGTGGGTTGCGATAAAACAATCCCGGCCGCGGCCATGGCGCTGGCGCGTCTGAACCTTCCGGGACTCGTGCTTTATGGCGGCACCATCGCGCCTGGCAACTTTCGCGGCAAGGATGTAACGATCCAGGATGTGTTTGAAGCGGTGGGCGCGAACGCCGCCGGAAAAATAACCGACCAGGATCTGCATGATCTGGAAAACGTGGCCTGCCCCGGCGCCGGAGCTTGTGGCGGCCAGTACACCGCGAACACGATGTCGACTGTGATGGAGATGATCGGCCTTTCGCCGATGGGATTTAACAGCGTACCTGCGATGGATGCGCGAAAGATCGAAGTCGCTTTCCGGTTGCGGCGAGGTAGTGATGAATCTGCTGAGAAATGGCATTCTGCCGCGCCGATATTCTGACCCGCGCCGCGTTTGAAAACGCGATTGCATCCGTAGCCGCCACCGGCGGCTCGACCAACGCCGTGCTGCATCTGCTGGCGATCGCGCGCGAAGCTGAAGTCGATCTGGAAATCGACGATTTCCAGACCGTCAGCGAGCGCACTCCTCTGCTCGCCGATCTCAAGCCCTCCGGGCATTTTGTGGCCGCCGACATGCATCACGCCGGCGGCATCCGCCGTGCTTGCCAAGCGCCTGCTCGATGGCAAGCTATGCTGACGGCTCCACGATGACGGTCACGGGCACACATTCGCCGAGGAAGCGAACGAGCGCCAGAGAAACTCCGGGTCAGCAAGTCATTGCGCCGCTGAACCGTCCGCTGAAAAAAACCGGAGGGCTTGTCATTCTGAAAGGCAACTCGCGCCTGAAGGATGCGTGGCAAAAATCAGCGGACACGAGCGCTTGGAGCATCGCGGCCCGGCGCGGGTTTTCGATTGCGAAGAAGATGCCATGACGGCCGTCACCAGCAAGAAGATCAAGCCGGAGATGTAGTCGTGATTCGCAACGAAGGCCCCAAGGGCGGGCCGGGCATGCGCGAAATGCTGAGCGTTACTGGAGCCATTGTGGGCGAAGGCTTGGGATCGTCGGTTGCGTTGTTGACCGACGGCCGTTTCAGCGGCGCGACGCACGGACTGATGGCCGGACACGTATCGCCGGAAGCCGCGCTGGGCGGCCCGATCGCGGCCGTGCGCGACGGAGACATGATCCACTTTGATGTCAGGAAGCGTGTTTTGGAAGTCAAAATCAGCGACCAGGTTCTGCGACAGCGCATGAAAGAATGGAAACCGCCGCAGCCACGCTATCCCACGGGCGTATTTGCCAAATATGCAGCGCTAGTCTCGTCGGCGTCGCAAGGTGCAATCACGAGGCCCCCGAAAATTCGGGGCAAAAGACCAGTCAAGGTTAGGTGAGTTCCTCCCGGAACTGCGAGTTTCATTCGTCGCGCGGTCTAAATTCTGCGGTTTCAGCCTCGTCGCAACTAGTACGAAGCCGGAATGACCGCGTCTTCCGGATAACCCGGCATCCCAAACTCCGGGACGTCGAAACCTTCTTCTTCCACCTCCGGCGCCACTCGCATACTCTTCACTTTGTTCACGCACCAGAAGACGGCGTAGGTTGCACCGAACGCCCACGCGGCATACAAAGTCGCTCCCATGAGCTGGCACAGGAACTGCCGCGTATCTCCGTGGAGCAAGCCTGTCACGCCTTGGCCCGCGCGACCCAAGTACGTAGTTGCGCCCACGCCATTCCATCCGGCGCCGTAGACGCCGTCGGAAAAAATGCCGACGCTGACGGCGCCAAGCCATCCACAATAGCCGTGCACTGAAATCGCGCCGCAGGGATCGTCGATTTTGAGAACGCGGTCGTTGAACAGCACG
This sequence comes from uncultured Acidobacteriaceae bacterium, assembly GCA_963841125.1. Taxonomy (GTDB): domain Bacteria; phylum Acidobacteriota; class Terriglobia; order Terriglobales; family Acidobacteriaceae; genus Sulfotelmatobacter. Next base: position 160,944 of record CAWJBH010000005.1, on the reverse strand, counting down.
CCGAGCGCAGACCAGGCATCCCGCCAGCAGGCCGATGACTACCGCTGAAGTCGGAGACACAAAGGCGCACGGCTGCGGTGATCGCGACCAATCCCGCCAGCATTCCGTTACAAGCCATGGTTATGTCGGGCTTGCCGAACAGGAGATACCATAGAAGCATCGCGGCGGCGGAACCTGCGACAGCTGCCAGATTGGTGTTCACCGCGACGACGGAGATGCGCAAGTCGGTTGCTCCAAGAGTCGAGCCAGGATTGAATCCCATCCATCCAAAAAGCAGGATGAACGTCCCGGACACGACGTACACAATATTATGGGCGGGGAAAATGCGAATTTTCCCATCCGGACCATACTTGCCCAGACGCGGACCTAAAATAATCGCGAGCGCCATGGCGCAGAAACCGCCCACCGCATGAACTACGCTCGATCCCGCGAAATCAACATACCCGTGACCCAGGTTCAACGTGGAGCCGACTTGCGATAGCCAACCTCCGCCCCACGCCCAGCAACCCGAGATCGGATAAAGGATCGCGCCGATGAACAGTTCGCAAAGCAGGAACGCCCAAAATGTAATCCGCTCGCACACGGCGCCGACGATGATGTAGCCGGCGGTCTCCATGAACACGACTTCGAACAAAGTTAAGCAGTTGCTGGCACTGTCATAGGCCGGACCGACAAGGAAAAATCCCTTACCGCCGACGAACCCCCAATGGCCGCTTCCCATCAGAAAGTGGTTCAGCATCGGAATGCCGCCCAGGTTAGTGGGCGAGGCATTGAGGGCAACGGCTCCAAACTGGAATGCGTATCCGACGGCGTAGTAAGCCAGAAAGGCGAACACGTAGGCCGCGAAATTCAGCATCATCAGGTGACCGGCATTTTTCTTTCGCACCAGCCCGCAGGTGAGCAAGAGCGAAACCTGCTTGCATGAACAGGACGAGGTAGCCCGCATTTAATGTCCAGGCAAAATTTGTAGCCACGCGAACGTGACCGACACTGTCAGCCAGTTTTACGGCGAGTGGTTCCTTCGCCGACTGCGCCTGATATTCATCGAATGCTTTTTTGTTCGCGGCATACTCCGGAGCGGTCTTGTCGGTGGGCTCGGCGACCACGAAGGGATTACCGGCTGCGTCTACGGCGCTAGTTCTGTCTCCGGTCGCCGACGCCCGACGGATCGGGCTTAGGCCCATCGTCGGCAAAGCAGCGCGTGGATAGCCAAGGCAACAATATAGTGGCGAGAAGCACGACCGCACCGGCCGACACTGTCGCGGATAGCTCGTCGATAATGACGACAAGCGCAGAGAACGCCTGTGCCGCGTCTTTATCATGTCTGTTTGCTCCTGTTTTAGAAGGTGGGCAATTCTCTAATAGCCAGTGACTCCACTGCAACAGCGCCAGCAATTGCCGACAGAACCGCACGATATCTCACAAATGTGTTACAAGCGCCGATGACAGTGAGCGGATTCCTCAATTCAGTTTTGGTGGCCTGAGAATCGGATTCAAAGCATAAGGCAGACCATAAAGGCAGGCATCCGCTGAGTCCAATTAATATTTCTTATGGGGCCGATCAGGCTCTCAAGTCGCGCTATCACCGGACCCTTCGCGGTTTTTATTGATGCCATCTTACTCGGAACAAACTTGCGCACTCACGATACCGCATGCTGTCGCGCTGCCTCATAATTTTTCCTTCGCCTGGTGCAGAAAAACCCATACACGGCATCGAAATTGACGATTGTACTTGGACGGGTGTTTCAGGTTAGACATGTAACATGGGGCAAAGTCGCCTCACATTCGCGAAGGATCATGATGCGTGCGGCGTAGGCTTCATTGCCCAACTGGGCGGACCTGCGTCGCATGCCGTGGTCGAACGTGGACTCCACGCCCTGGCGCGCTTGGCCCATCGCGGCGGTGTGGATGCCGATGGCCGCAGTGGCGATGGCGCGGGACTGCTGGTCGAGCTGCCTAAGAGCTTTTTTCCGTAAGGCCGCTCGCGCTGACGGGATTAAATTGCCCGACGAGTTTGCCGTCGGCATGGTCTTTCTTCAGCATGGCCAGGAGACTCAAGCCGGGGACGCCATTCAGGCTGCCGTTGCGAAATTCGACCTTTCATTTCTAGGCTGGCGCACAGTACCCACCGATCCTTCCATCATCGGGCCGCGCTCGCTCCATTCTCTGCCTGCAGTTCGGCAATGCTTCGTAGCGCCGCGTCGAGGTGCTTTCCATCGGGGATTTGATTTCGAGTTGGAGCTTTTCCGGTTGCGGCAAGAACTTGAAACCAATGCCGCTTCCGGCTACTACTGCTCCTTATCCTCGAGAACCATCGTCTATAAGGGATTGCTTACGCCCGAGCAGTTAGCCCCGTTCTATCCCGACCTCAGCGATCCTGAGTTCGCCAGTGCCTTTGTGGTTTTCCACCAAAGGTATTCCACCAACACGCAGCCTAGCTGGGCGCTCGCTCAACCCTTTCGCTACGTAGCTCACAATGGCGAGATCAATACCATCAGCAGCAATCGCCGCTGGTTTCGGGCGCGTGGGGCTACATTGCGCCATCGCCTTCGACTGCCGGAGAATTCCAGATTGCTGCAGCCGGGGATGAGCGACTCGGCGAGCTTTGATAACGCTCTGGAAGCTTTAGTGCAGAGCGGGTCGAGCATCGCCGAATCCGCATTGCGCCTGGTTCCGCCGCCATGGGAACACGATGAGGATCTCGAACCACGGCTGCGCCGGTTCCTCGCCAGCAGCGCTCCCCGGCAAGAACCCTGGGACGGCCCGGCGGCTCTAATCTTCACCGACGGACAATTCATAGGCGCCAAGCTAGACCGCAACGGCCTGCGTCCCTTGCGCTATACGCTGACCTCTGATGGATTGCTCATCGTCGCCTCAGAAGTCGGCATCACCGACCTTTCCGATAAGCAGGTTAAAGAACGGCAGCGGCTTGGCCCCGGTGAGATGCTGATTGCCGATCCAGCCAGCGGAACGTTGTTCCGGCCGGGCGAAGTTTCAAGCCTCGTGCGCGCGATCTCCAACCAGCCCGTGATGACAGTCATTCCTGCGGAACACGAAGCCGAGCCCATCGTGATCGAGGGTAACCGCTTGATGGCAGCTTTCGGCTGGACCGAAGATCAGTTCCGCATGCTGTTCTATCCTGTCGTGGAACACGGCCAGGAACCACTGTGGAGCATGGGCGACGATGCGCCCCCTGCCTTTTTATCGAGCTTGCCGCGTCCCCTCTGGGATTATTGCAAGCAGCGGTTTGCTCAGGTTACGAACCCTCCTATCGATCCGCTGCGTGAGAGCCACGTAATGTCGCTCGACGTGCATCTAGGCAAACATTGGAAGTTGAATTCTCCGCTGCTCGATGCCGGACAAATGGATTCGATTGCCCGGGGTCTTTCACCAATTCATTCCATCGACATCGGCTTCGAGGCGACAGGGGGCGCTGGGCTCGCCCGTCAAACCTTGTATAGAATCCGGCAAGAAGCCTTCACTGAAGCATCTCGTTCTGGAGCCATTTTGTTGAGCGATTGTTCCCTGAATGACAAACGAGCCGCTCTGCCTGCGCTGCTGGCGGTTTCCGCCGTATGGCATGCCATGACCGAAGCGGGCGCCTGGAATATTCCTCTGATTGTCGAGACTGGCCAGGTCGTCGATACCCATCATCTGGCCCTGCTGGTCGCTGCTGGAGCAAGCGCGGTGCATCCCCATCTGGCCCTGAGCATGGCGGCCCGTGCCGACGTGAATGGTCCCGCTCGCTACCGCGCCGGGGTTGAAAAAGGATTGCGCAAGGTGCTCGCGCGCATGGGCATCTCCACCATCAGCAGTTATCGCAACAGCCATTTATTCGAGACTATGGGCCTCGACGCCTCCGTGTGCGAAGAGTTCTTCGAAGATGCCGGCCAATCTCTCAGCGGTAAATCTCTGGAAGATCTCCTGCGGGACTGCATTTCGTGTCACGCGGCGGGTTTCGGATCCCCTGCCGCCGAGTTCCGTGATGCCGGTTTGTATCGCTTCCGCCACAACGGCGAGCAGCACGCCAATTCGCCCGAATTCGTGCGGCGAATGCATCGCTATATCAAATCCCCGACAGAGCAGAACCACGTAGCTTTCAAGATCCTATCCGAAGATCGGCAGCAGAACGGGAAGAACGTTGCAGTGCGGGACTTGCTCGAGTTTTGTCCCGCCAACCCTCTGGCCTTGGACGAAGTAGAGAGTGCAGTGTCGCTGCTCAGCCGCTTCAGCACGCAGGCTATGTCGCTAGGCGCAATTTCGCCCGAAGCTCACCAGACTCTGGCCATCGCCATGAACCGCCTGGGTGGACGCAGCAACACCGGCGAGGGCGGCGAAGATCCAAGCATTTATTACACGCGGCCGGAGGCGAACAACCGGGTGAAGCAAGTGGCGTCGGCACGATTCGGCGTCACTGCGGAATACCTGGTGCACGCCGATGAAATCGAAATCAAAATGGCACAGGGCTCCAAGCCCGGCGAGGGCGGCCAACTGCCCGCGACGAAAGTCACGCCTTACATCGCCCGCCTGCGGCATGCCATACCTGGGACCTCGCTCATCTCTCCACCGCCGCACCATGACATCTACAGCATCGAGGATCTGGCTCAGTTGATCTACGACCTGCGGGCCGTGAACCCGAATGCGCGCATTGGAGTGAAGCTGGTTTCCAGCTCCGGAGTCGGTGTGATCGCCACCGGCGTGGCTAAAGCGGGCGCGGACGTGATTACGATCAGCGGCCACGATGGCGGCACAGGCGCATCACCTCTCACTTCAATCAAGAACACCGGGCTGCCCTGGGAAATCGGTTTGCGGGAAGCCCACACGGCACTGGTCGAGGCAGGCCTTCGCGCCCGAGTCAGGTTGCGGGTTGACGGCGGTTTGAAGTTTGCCCGTGACGTGGTGGTCGCCGCTTTGCTGGGTGCGGAGGAATTCGGTTTCGGAACCGCAGCTCTGCTCGCGATCGGTTGCGTCATGGCCCGGCAGTGCCACCTCAACACCTGTCCCGTGGGCATCGCCACTCAGGATGAAGGTCTGCGCGCGCGCTTCAGCGGAAGCCCGGAGATGGTGGAAACTTTTTTCCGCGCACTGGCGGCGGACGTTCGCGAACTGCTGGCTGGGATGGGCGCGGGATCTATCGATGAAATCCTTGGCGCAGTTGGGCGTTTGCGGCCGCGTTCCGCTGAAACTGGGCGGAGCATCGCATCGCTGTTGCAGCCCATTGCTGATCCGCCCGCACAGTTTCCCTGTCCTCATGAGGATGGCGGCGCGCTGCACGTCGAATTGAATCGCGTTGTGGACGATCTGGAATCGGTCACCGTCCCTGTCCGCCCTTATCGCTTTGCGATTACTAACGGAGACCGCGCTGTAGGCGCGCATCTCAGTGGCGAGATTTTGCGGCGCCTTGGAACTTTCTACCCAGGATCGACCCCGGAAATGACCGGAGCCGAGTGCGAATTTGTCGGCACTGCAGGGCAGAGCTTTGGCGCGTTTCTCATATCCGGCGTCAACTTCCGGCTGATCGGAGAAGCGAACGACTATGTGGGGAAGGGTCTGTGCGGCGGCAGCATCGCCATCACTGCACACGCGGAAGCCTCCGAACGCGGAGACGTTCTGGTCGGGAATACCGTGCTCTACGGCGCCACGTCCGGAGAGCTGTTCGTCGCCGGCCGGGCGGGAGAGCGGTTCGCTGTTCGCAACAGCGGTGCGCTCGCCGTGGTCGAGGGTGTTGGCCGCCACGCATGCGAATACATGACCGCCGGCGTGATGATGATCATAGGTCCCGCAGGCGCTAATCTGGGAGCAGGAATGACGGGCGGCCTTGCCTATCTGTTAAGCGCGAACGCCGACGCCTACCTTAACGACGACCACATCAACCGCGACTCGGTGAGGCTTGCAACTCTCGAATTTCAGGAAGAACAATGGCTCCGCCGCATCCTTCGCCGGCACCTGCAACTCACCGGCAGCCCGAGGGCCGCTGAGTTGCTCGCCTGCTCAACTCTGCCGCTGCTGAGAGTTGAGCCTCTTACGCCGCCGTGCGCGATCGAAGTTACTTGGGCGTCGATTCTCTCGCGCCTTGCAGCCGAGGAAGCGCGGAGCTACGGAGGTGAGAAACTCTTCTCTTCCGAAAGACCAGCCGTGCACTGAGCCAGCAAGACGATCGCACCGTGCCTTCTTTCCGCTGCACATGGCGATGTTCGCTATAATTTTGACGACCCATGGATTTCGATCAGCTCATCACATTCCTCGAGGTCGCGCGGCAAGGCAGCTTTTCGCGCGCCGGGGAGAAAGTCTTCCGCTCGCAGTCTGCGGTCAGCGCACAGATCCGCCAACTGGAGCAGGAGTATGGCGATCGCCTGCTCGACCGCTCGGGTAAGACCGTCAAGTTGACCCCCGCTGGACAGGTCTTCCACGACTACGCGGTGCGCATGAAAAAGCTGCGCGATGAATCGCTGGTAGCGGTGGCCGACCATGGCCACACACCGCGCGGCACGCTCTTGGTCGGCGCCAACGAAGCCACCTGCCTTTATGTTCTTCCCGAAGTGTTTGGAGAGTACTGCCGCCGTTATCCCGATGTGCAAATCAGCATCTATCGCAATTTTACGTACAAGATCGTCGAGAAGCTGGAAAACGGCTCTCTCGATGTGGGCGTCGTCAGCCTTCCGGTTCAATCTCCCAGTTTGAAGGTTCAGGCTGTCTACCGGGACCGATTGATGCTGATGGTGAGCCCCAGGAATCCTCTAGCCAAGCTGAAGTCGGCGCATATCAGCGATGTCGTCAAGCATCCTCTGCTTCTTCCCAAGACCGGGCATACGCGCCGGTTGCTGGATAAGCTCTTTCGCGAGTACAACACCGAACTCAAAATAAGGATGGAGTTGCCAAGTATAGGAATGATCAAAAGCTTCGTCGGCGCCGACCTTGGCATCTCGCTCATCAGCGCAGCCTTTGCGCGCGATGAAGTGGCAGCGGGCAGAGTGAAGCTGGTGGAATTGGAGGGCCCCGAACTGTGGCGCGAGCTTGGCCTTGCCTACCGGCGCGATCGCACTTTATCAGTCGCGACCAAGACCTTCATTGCCGTGGTGCGGCAACTCTCGGACTATCTCAAGAAGGCGGAAGCCTAACCGCGCTCGCAGAGCATTATCTTCCGCAGAGTGTGGTCTCTTCACGATGCCGCACGCTTGCGGTTGACCCTGATGATTTCTTGCGTTGGACTCTGGTACGGACTTCCTTTTGCACAAGATTCTCCTTCGATCTCTTCGGGGACTTTGGTTAGGCTCGCTTTAACGAAGGCGAGTTTTCTCTTACCTCGTCGCTGAGCACAATGGCTTCCGCGATCGCTTTCATGGGCTTGCGTTTTTGGCGGCTTTGCCGCTGCAACGTCAGGTAGGCCTGTTCTTCGCTGAGTCCCAGATCGCGCTGCAGGATTCCTTTGGCGCGTTCGACAACTTTGCGGGTCTGCAATTGCTCCGACAGGTTGAAGTTCGCATCCTCGAGGCGCGCCATTTCGATCGCAGCGCCCACCAGAAATCCGATGGTCGAGATCAGGCGAATCTCGCGCCGCCTGTAAACATGATGCTGGCGATGCTGCAGGTTGATTACTCCCACCACATTCCCGCGGCTGGTCAGGGGCACCGACAAGAACGCCTCGTAACTATCTTCGGGGAGTTCGTGGAAGAATTGAAAGCGGGGATCGAGCGCCGCTTTTTCGGCAACCGCGACTGGTTCGCGATGTTCCGCCACCCATCCCGTAATGCCCTCCCCGACGCGCAGTTTCAGCCGATCCACAACTTCGGGATGGGGGTTCTTGGAGGCTCGCAAGACGAGATCGTCGCCCTCCAGCACATAGACGAGACAGGAATCGCACTTCACCAGCGCGGTTGCAAAATCGACCACTCGAGTCAGCACTTCGTGGAAGCCATCCGCGGTCGCCAACCGGACGCCGATCTCGTGCAGTAAATCAACATGTGAGTCCTCAACTGATATTAAGTTGTCCATGGTTAAGAGTATGGGCTGGCAAAGGCTCTGTCTAATTCCAAATTTCGATCACTGGTAGAAAGGATTTCCCGATGATTGTTTGCACTCTTTTAACATCTGTAGTGTAGGAGCGATTCATGGTGCAACAGGGCGATCCTGACCCCGATCACACTTCAACGAGATTTATTGGAAACAGAATTTAATGATGAGGATGCGGATTCGCCGCGCCTGTCTACGCGATTGACGAAGAGAGGCCATCCGTACTAGGATAGCGACGTTATGATTTCTCCCGCCCAACGCCACCACCATCATCACCATACGATGACCGTGTCGGCGGAGGACTGCGGATAAGAACCTAAGAGCACTGATCCGAAATCCAAGCCCGCTGATGCGAACCTCGCAGCAGCGGGATTTTTATTTCTGTTGCGAGGTCGAAACCCCGGGGCGGATGAAAACGTTTTAATGGAGACAGACGCATGAAAGAGGATTCCCCGATGGAGATCGATTTCGACAAGATGCAAGGTTTGGTACCGGCGGTGATTCAGGATGCGGACACCGCCGAGTTGCTTATGGTGGGCTTTATGAACCGCGAAGCCTTGCAGGCTACTTTGCTCACGGGCTACGCCACGTTCTACAGCCGCACCCGGCAGACGCTGTGGACCAAAGGGGAGACGTCCGGTAATCGCCTGGAGGTCGTCGCAGCATGGACCGACTGCGACCGCGATACAGTGCTGTTGCGCGTCCGCGTGTTGGGTGCGGGCAAGGTCTGCCACACGGGATCACGATCCTGCTTCACCGAAGAACTGCAGCTGGGCGCGGCGACGCAAGCTACCGGGCATTCAGCAGAACAAGAGGCGCAGCGATGAAACTTCGTCTGGGCATTCCCAAGGGAAGTTTACAGGAAGCGACGCTCAGCCTGTTCACCCGGGCTGGGCTGCGCGTTTATACCAATGCTCGTTCCTACTTCGCCGCCACCGACGATTCGGAAATCGAATGCATGCTTATCCGCGCGCAGGAGATGGCCCGCTATGTCGAACACGGTGCGCTCGATGCCGGCCTGCACCGGTCTGGACTGGGTAGTCGAAAGCGGACTCGAAGTAGTCAGTGTCACCGACCTGATCTATTCAAAGCAGAGCATGGGCAAAGTGAAGTGGGTGCTGGCCGTGCCAGAGGACTCCGGCTTCCAGAAACCCGAAGACCTTGAAGGCCGGATTGTCGCTACTGAATTGGTGAGTTTCACGCGCAACTATTTTGCCAGCCGGAACGTTCCGGTGCGAGTTGAGTTCTCCTGGGGCGCGACCGAAGTGAAGCCTCCGTTGCTGGCGGATGCCATTGTCGAAGTCACAGAGACCGGCAGTTCACTGCGAGCAAATCATTTGAGAATCATCGAGACGGTGCTGGAGTCGAACCCGCAACTCGTCGCGAATAAAGAGGCCTGGGCCGATCCCGAGCGGCGGCACAAGATCGAAAACCTGGCCGTGATGCTCCGCGGAGCCATAGCCGCTCAAGGCCGGGTCGGGCTGATGCTCAATGTGCGCAAACCAGATTTGGCCGGCGTTCTCGGCTCTACTCCCCGCCTTGAAAAATCCCACCGTTGCGCCGTTGGCCGATGGCGAATGGGTGGCGGTAAATACCATCATCGAAGAACAAGCGGCGTGGACTCTGATTCCGAAGCTTAAGGAAGCGAATGCCCAGGGTATTGTCGAGTATCCCCTGAACAAGGTGGTAATGTGATGCGCCTGCGTATCCTCGACGGCCTTAAGCGTGACAAGTTCGTACGCGCGCTGGAGCAGCGTGGCGCGACCGATCTGGCTCAGGTTGAGCCGGCGGTGCGGCGCATCGTGAGCAATGTGCGACGCAACGGTGACCGCGCTGTGCGCCGTTACGCGGTGCGGTGGGACGGACTGGGCAAAGGGGAGCGTTTGCGCGTGCCAGAAGCTGAACTCCACGCGGCTTGGCAGAACTCTCCTCCAGCCCTGCAAGACGCCATCACCCAGGCTGCCGAAAACATTCGCCGATACTGCGAGTGGCAGAAACCGGAAGAGTGGCGGCGCGAAATTCAGCCCGGAGTCTGCGTGGGGCAGTTGGTGCGCCCACTGGAATCGGTGGGCTGCTATGTTCCCGGCGGCCGCTATCCGCTGCCCTCCACGGTGCTGATGACGGTGATTCCGGCGCAGGTTGCGGGCGTGCCGAAGATTCGCGTGGTATCGCCGCGCCCGGCACAGGCAACTTTGGCGGCGGCTGCATTTCTTGGCGTACGCGAATTCTACCGCGTTGGCGGAGCGCAAGCCGTCGCTGCGCTGGGGTATGGAACAGAGAGCATTCCGCGCGTGAACAAGATCGTGGGACCGGGCAACCGGTACGTGACAGCGGCCAAAAAGCTGGTTGCGTTCGATTGTGCCATTGAGTTCCTGGCTGGCCCCACCGAAGCCGTGATCGTCAGCGAGAACGGCAATCCAGCATTCATCGCATGTGACCTGGTGGCGCAGGCGGAGCACGATCCCGACGCTCTCTGCGTTTTCATTACGAGTTCGCGCGAATTGGCGAAGGCTGTCCAGGCCGAAGTGCAGCGGCGCACTCGGACAAATCCGATTGCCGCTGCTTCACTTTCTCGTCGCGGTGCCATCCTTTTGGTTGGTTCTCTCGATGAAGCGGTCGACGCCACGAACCGCATCGCGCCCGAGCACCTCACGCTGCCGGCGGCCCTGGCGGCGGCAGCACAAAATGCCGGATCGATTTTCCTGAATGACTTTACGCCCCAAGCCGCTGGGGACTACGTCTCCGGTCCGAATCACGTTTTGCCCACTGGAGCGATGGCATGCGTGCGCGGCGGTCTTAGCGTGCTGGATTACGTCCGCATCATTGCGTGCCAGGAAGTTTCGCGCGACGGGATGCGGCAAATCGCACCACCGGCCATTGCTCTGGCTGAGGCCGAGGGCTTGCGCGGACACGCTGAATCCTTGCGGATGAGGTGCTCTCATGCTTGAGGCCCGTACTGCTGTGAGGGATTTATATGCCTATCGTCCGCCCCTCGCAGGCCGTCAGGGACTGCGCCTTGATTTTAACGAGAGCACAATCGGTTGTTCGCCACGCGTGTTGGCACGATTGCGCTCGCTCGATGCCGAAGCGTTGGCCCGCTATCCCGAGCGCGAGCCCGTCGAAGGCGAGGTTGCGGACTTTTCTTGGACTCAATGCAGCGCAGGTTCTGCTCACCAACGGGGTGGATGAGGCCATTCATCTTCTGTGCTCGACCTATCTCAATCCCGAGGATGAAGCGCTCATCGTCGTGCCCGCATTCGCCATGTATGGCGTCTTCGCTCAGGCTGAGGGGGCGCGTCTGGTGCAAGTTCTCGCCGGCGAGAACTTCACCTTTCCTTTGGAGGAAGTACTCTCGCGGATTAGCCCCAGAACGCGGCTCATCGCGGTGGCGAATCCCAATAATCCGACTGGAGCGGTGGTGGAATGCGGGGTGCTGATTCAGATAGCGCAATCAGCACCCCGCGCGGCTGTCCTAGTGGACGAAGCCTATTTCGAGTTTCACGGAGATACGATTCTCAAACATACTCCTTGGCCCGCGAATATTTTCGTGGCGCGAACATTCTCGAAAGCCTATGGATTGGCCGGTCTTCGCATCGGCATTCTCGCCGGAGCTGCGGAACAGATTGCCATGGTGCGTCGTGTCGCCTCGCCGTACAACGTGAATGCGGTCGCGCTGGCGGTTTTGCCGGAAGCACTTCGTGATCAGGGTATGTGGAACGCTATGTTGCCGAGGTGCAGCGCGACCGCAGTGTGCTGGAGCAGGAACTCAAAACACTCGGCCTGCACTACTGGCCAAGCCGCGCCAATTTTGTCCTGGTTCGCGTAGGTCCTGCCCATACGGAATTCATGCAGGCTTGCGTACGCGTGGAATTCTGGTGCGCAACAGGAACACCGATCCAGGATGCGAAGGCTGCGTGCGCTTGACCGTGGGATCGAACGAACACACGCAGACTCTGATTGCGGCGCTTCGCGATGTGGTCGGTGAACTGGATCACCGCGAGGTGAAGGCGTGAGAAAAGCGAAGCTGCACCGCAAGACCGCGGAGACCGAGATTCGAATTTCGCTCACGATCGAGGGCCGCGGCAAATATGAAGTCTCGACCGGAATCCGTTTTCTTGATCACATGCTGGAACTTTTTGCGCGGCACGGCGCATTCGATCTGAAACTTTCTGCCGTGGGTGACCTGGATGTAGATCAGCACCACACCGTGGAAGACGTAGGGATCGCTCTGGGCGAGGTCTTCGACCGCGCGTTGGGAAATCGCCGCGGCATTCTGCGTGCCGGCTACTTTGTCATGCCCATGGATGAGACTCTCGGTCTGGCATCGGTCGATTTCGGCGGGCGCGCCGGCTGCAGTCGTCGATACCAAGGTCCGCGCGGCGCGGGTGGGAGATCTGCAAGTGGAATTGGTGGACGACTTCTTCGAGGGCTTCGCGCGCGGCGCGCGCGCCAATGTTCACGCACGCGTGCTTTACGGACGCTCCAGCCACCACAAGATCGAGGCGCTGTTCAAAGCTTTCGCACGCGCCCTGCGCGTGGCGTGCTCCCGCGACCGTCGCCTGGGCCGCATGCTTCCGAGCACCAAGGGACTTTTATGATCGCCATCGTCGATTACGGCGCGGGTAATCTGAATTCGGTGAAGAAGGCGTTTGACTATCTCGGCGCTGCAATTGTGGTGACGGACCAGCCTGAAATCCTGGCAGCGGCGGACAAGATCGTGTTCCCTGGAGTAGGACATTTTTCCTCGCTTCGCGCTCTCGATCGTACGGGCATGGGAGAAGCCTTGCTGCAAGCCGCTTCTACGGGCAAGCCGTTTCTCGGAATTTGCCTGGGAATGCAGTGGCTCTTCGAAGGCAGCGAGGAGTGCGCCGAGATTGCAGGCGCAGGAATCTTCCCCGGCAAATGCCGGCAGTTTCCCGTCATCGGTAAAATCGCCGCACGTGGGATGGAATTCCTTGGCGATTCGGCAGGACTCGCGGCTTGCTGCGAGGCATCGCGCCAGGACTCATTTGTTTACTACACGCACTCTTTCCACGCGCCGTTGGTTGCCGCGACCACGGCGGCCACTGAATATGGACTGCCATTTGCCGGCGCCGTCGAGCACGGCAACATTTTCGGAGTGCAGTTTCATCCCGAAAAATCAGGAGACGTGGGACTTGCGATCCTGAAGAACTTCTGTGAGGTCTGACGTGCTGACCAAACGCATCATCGCCTGCCTCGACATGGATGGTGGCCGCGTCGTGAAGGGCGTGCAATTCAAGAATCTGCGCGACGCCGGCGATCCGGCGGAGTGCGCCGCGGCCCACGCGCGCAGCGGCGCCGACGAAATCGTCCTGCTCGACATTACCGCGACCAGCGGAAACCGGCGCACCTTGCTGGACGCGGTCCGCGGCACAGCGCGCTCGCTGTTCGTTCCATTTACCGTGGGCGGAGGAATTCGCCAGCTCGACGACGCAGCCGCGGTCTTCGATGCAGGAGCGGACAAGATCGCCATCAACTCGGCGGCCGTGCGCGACCCAAAATTGATCGGCGAGATCGCCGGACGTTTTGGTTCGCAGGCGGTGGTGGTGGCCATCGACGCCAGAAAAGCCGCAGCCGAAGGAATTCGAAGTGTTTGTCGCCGGAGGACGCGTTCCCACGGGCCGGGACGCGATCGAATGGGCGCGGGAAGCCGCCGCCTGCGGAGCAGGCGAAATCCTGCTGACTTCGATGGACCGCGACGGAACTCAATCCGGATTTGACTGCGAATTCGTGCGCGCCGTGGCCGAAGCAGTTTCGATTCCTGTGATTGCTTCAGGAGGCGCAGGATCGGCGCACGACTTCATCGAGGTATTTCGCGACGGCCGCGCCGACGCAGCTCTGGCTGCATCCATCTTTCACTTCGGCCTCGAAAACATCGCCGAACTGAAGCACGAACTGCACGACGCCGGCATACCCGTGAGGTGGCCATGCTGATTCCGTCGATCGACCTGATGGGCGGCAAGATTGTCCAGTTGGTGCAGGGCGAGAAGAAAGCGCTGGAGTTCGACAACTTCGACTATTGGATCGAGCGCTTCTCGAAGTATCCCCTGGTGCAAATGATCGATCTCGATGCCGCGCGGGGCACGGGCAATAACCGACCGCTCGTGAATCGGATTCGTGCAGCGGCTGAACTGCCAGGTTGGCGGCGGGATTCGCAACCTCGAAACAGCGCGCAGGAGACTTCTGGAAGCAGGTGCGCGCAAGATCATTCTTGGTTCCTCGTTGTTGAAAGACGGCAATATCAACACGGAGTTTGCCGCTACCCTTGCTGAATGCAGTCGGCCCGGCGGCACTGGTGTTTGCGCTCGATTCGCGGGGCGGCCGGGTTGCGATCGACGGCTGGCGGAAGGAAACTCGCCTCACTGCCGTTCGACATGATTCGCGCACTCGAACCATTCTGCGAAACTTTTCTCTACACCCACATCGATACAGAAGGTTTGATGGGAGGAATCCCGATGGAGACCGTGAATGCGATCCGGCAGGCCACGTCGCGGCGATTGGTGGTCGCCGGCGGCATCACGACTCAACAGGAAATCGACACCCTCGACGCACTAGGGATGGATGCCGTCGTCGGCATGGCCCTGTATTCACGCAGGATTCCAGTCTGACTGCCAGATCATTAGCGCGGATTAGTTGATAGATTGCCGCACGAGAAAGAATCTTTGAAAAGCTCCATTTATTTAGCTTCCTTTGAGCACATCCTTGCAGGGACATTTTTCGCGCCGGACTGCACGCTACGCAAGCAGTCAGGTGCGAACCCATTTGGCCGCCTGGCAGGCGTCGGCAGAGATCACTGTTCAGCCGCACAATCGCCAGCGCTTCGCCTCTAGAACTTTCGCGAAACCGGACTGTTAGCGTGTGGACTGGGGAGCAGACAGTCTCCCGAAGAATTCTGAACTGCCTGATTCCGTGTAACTTACGCAAACGCCGGCTCTTAAGGCTTTCGATCTGTACCGAGGGTTCAAATCCTTCCCGCTCCGCCACGCCATCCGGACTGCAGAGAACGGACTGCTCAGTTTAGAGCGAGGTCACCGTACCGGCCCTTCTCCGAAGGGCACATGCGCAGTCCGGTCTCAAGGAAGCATAAGGCGAACGCAATGCGATCAGAAGCTGGGAATTCGGCCACATCGGGTTGACTTGTATCGGCTCTTGGAAACCGATTTCGGGGCTTCCCACAAACTGGTTTTCTGGACTGTGAGTGGCGCTGGAGCGCTGACGGATTACTTCCCGTATTGCCGCAATCCGACCAGAATATGTTCTTGCTTCCCAGGATTTTCCTTCCCATTTGCTTCGTTTTTAGCAAGAATGTGGTTCCAGCTTGAACATCGTTGGGTCCCTGTCTTCACTTTGTTCCGGCAAGCGAGCGACTTTACAAACCCTTTACATCAACCTTTCCTAGACTTTACTCCTGAGTGTTAAAGGACATGATCTTATGGTCAAGGATCAGGAGAGCGATTGTGTCCATTGCAAGGTGTTCCGAGGACTTGATTTCACAAGAGATTGCACAGCGTGAACTTCATAGTGCACCGATCCGGATGGCGGTAGTCGCAAGCCTGCTGGAATATCTCGAGTTTGAAGATAACTTGCTCAATACGTCTGGCGGGATTGAAGTTGTAGGCCGAACCGCTGACTCCATCCTTGCTGTGGAATTAGTCGCGAAACTCAACCCTGACATGGTTCTGGTCAGCATCGGGACCCACATTTTCGATGGTTTGAGAGTGATCCGGGCTCTTCGTCGTCGCTTTCCGAAAACCATTGTCGCAGCTGTATCGAATGCGGATTTCGGATCTCTTGGACTTTTTGCGAGAGCTCCGACACGTGCGGTTTTGTCAACAAGTCCAGGTTTCAAAAAGATTTCGACCGCACCATGACGCTGCGATTCCCAAGCCGCTACGCGACCTGGCGTCGCGAAACGATTCCTCCCCCAATCGCATTTTTCGATTCTCACTTTCCCCCAAACACTCAAACACAATAAGGAGAAACATGACGAAAGCCGCCACATTCCTTCTTGCGCTAATGTTAGGTTCGCCAGCGTTCGCGCAAGCGCCCACACCGCCCAGTCCAGCCGATCAAGCTCAAAGAGAGGTGAAGTACCTGAGCACTGTCTTGAGTTTGACTACGGCGCAACAGGAACAAGCCAAGACCATCTACATCAGTTCAGCAACTTCGGAACAGACAATTCATAGCAGCATGAGGCAGGCACACGAAGCCTTACGAACCGCCGTGAAAAACAATGATACGGCTGGCATCGACGAGGCAGCCAATACCATCGGCCTGCTCACCGCGCAGCTGGAGTCGGCGCGTGCAAAAGCGGACGCCGCGCTCTACCAATGCTCACCGAGGACCAACAAGCCAAATTGTCCGACCTGCAAAATCAACATGCGGGCCAGCGGCGATGGGAGGACCAGACGCGGGTCCTGCGATTGGTTTTCGGTAAGACCGCTGCAAGTTTGCCGAACTGAGCGTCGCCGCTTCTCCACGCGGTGGCGCTCTTCTTTTTAGCTCTGGAACTGCAATGTAACCGCAATCGCGGCAGCAAGAACCGAAACTTGTGAGGAGAAGCATGCCGAAAAACACACCCCTGAAGCAAGCGAAGTTGACTTCGAACACGACGACCACCATTGGTGTCCCCGCCTCGGTGGTCGTCGCGCCCCTCTGCATCTGCTGAGAAGCGCGGGCCCTCGGGTTCTGATTGCCATGTATACCGGCAATACCGCTTACGCCGCAAGCAGCTTTGCTGCGATCAGCCTTACTGTTTCTGGCGCTACCTGCAGTGAAACTCTTGACGGAGCAGACGGACCAATTTCGTAAATAAACTGCCCTTCGAGATACGGAGCAACATCCCTTCCAACCTGGATGACACCAATACACAAACCGGAGTTCCGCTAACATTGACAATCTGTGGGTTCGGCAGCGAAAACCGTTGCCCGACCACAAAGAATGAGGGCAAACTTGACTCCGGGGTGCGGGAAGTTCGCCTGGAACGCCTAAGGGTCAACTGCTAACAGGACGCACCACTTGCAATACTTCCGGACGATGCGATGATCGAAGTGGATTGCGACGCCGAAACAATTTGCCCGGTTGCGACTCCAGTGCTGGCGATCGTGGCGGCGCGGGGCTTACGGTATAAGCCGGCGTCACCGTGATTGTCGTCAAGCTTGGATTGACGATAAATCCGTTACAGGTACAAAGGAGCTAAGAACCAACACGGCCGCCGCAGCCGTAGGCTGTGATTGACGGTCGAGGCGGCGTGTCAGCCTTCCCCATTTTCCCGGTTTTTTGCACGATGAAGTGCCGTTGTCGGTATCTCCCAGCGACGCAGATGAATCACTGGGCGCCGCGAACTACGTTACTTGCTGTCTGAATGCGCACTTGCGAATACGCTTGCCGGTAGCCTTCTTCAAATAATTCCTGATCGCGCGCACTGGCCCAGCGTCCGCTCGAAGGTATGGATGGATTTCCAGTGCTCACGGCTAAAGCGCCCAGAAATAATCCCTCCCTGAACGCCGTGCTTGCAGCATGAGTAGCATTCATGCTCCCGGCCATGGTGGTGGCGTATCCGCGTTCGTATCCAGCGGAGAAGGAAGCGCGATCTTTATCGGCACTCCATCGCCCGCTGCAGATTTTAGGAAGTTTTCCGTTCTTAGCCGTGAGTCGACCCAGGTACAAACCATCCTGATAGGCGGCACGGGCCGCTTCGATAGTGTTGTGTGTCATTGCGGGAATAGGGCTGTGAAAAATGGCCGCTACCCCAGCTATTATCGCGAAACCGATTACAATCGCTGAAAGTGTTTTCATTTTGCCTTCCTCGATATTGTTTTTTGTTGATTGATACTTGCCACTGCTCGATTAGATGACAGGCGCGAGCAAGGCTGGGTAAGAAGGCTGTAAGCTATGTGTAAACAATGCTGGCGAGATTAACGATCCGAATTTTTACACGGACTTTACACGCTCGCCCTCCGTCTGTCTTACAGTAGTGGATGGACTCTGAGGCCGGCCGTAGGCCACCTGCGACCGGTGAAGGCTCTGGGGTTTTGCAGCCCTCCCAAGAATGCGACCCTGATATGATCGGTCCTCAAAGTTTTTGTTCGGCCCGTCCCCAAACCAGGGAATCAGGCTATACGTGCGCAATGATGAAGACTTTCTTTCTGGGAAAACGCGAAATGGTACGCGCTGGTCTCCAGCCTCACTGGCCGTCTTGGCGCTTCTGGCAGTGCTCCAATACGACTCGAGCAAAGCGGTAAGGAGTGCTACGGCTCAGCAGATGCTGACCAACCTGGAGGGATCGGTTAGCGAATATGCGCCAGGGATTGGAGACACGAACTCACTCCGCTGTGCCGGGATTTGCAGCTTCACAAAAGCGCGCCCAGGGAAGCTTCTTTGCAGGAATATGCTGACGCTTTCTGAACGATGGCGGCGCGGGGCAGTTCATCCGAGCCTGGTCTCAACGATTTATATCTGGCAACCTGAGGCTAATCACTCTTCCAATCTATATCGGCTGGATTCCGATGCCGGCAAGTTTGTTCATGCCGACTGGCCTTCCGATCTTGCTCCGATTCGTCTACAAATTCAGCAAATGTCACGTAGCTTTTGATAGAGCGGCCATAGATGTTGATCATGCCCCCCAAATCATGGATCCGATTATTCGGACCCCCGCCTCCGGAGTTCAGACATCCTGAGCATGGCGCTTTTCATGGCGACAATTCGGCACGTGAGATGCCGCCGCACTTCCCCGATGACGACTCTTCATCCGGCTGGATGATTGAACAGAACGTCCCCGCTCTTGTGCATCTGATATTCACCTCGGGCACAAATAATAACGGGGCAAAAAACAAGCAGCAGAACGCCCGGGCTGCATGGATCGTAGTTCCCTTGAATACAGAAACACTTCGAGATCACATTTTTCCAGAGCTGGTGCAGCGTTATTTCGGGAGCGAGGCTCTTTCGGCTTACGAAATTGCTGTCATTCAACAAAATGAAACGAACCGCTTTGTCATCTACTCGTCTGATCCAGCATTCAGTCTGCCGGCGGGGATTGTTCCCGATGCGGCAGTGAATCTTTTTGGGCGACCGATTCCTATCCTCGGCACGACGCCGACTCCCGTACGGGTAGCCTTGCCGCCGCAACCTAACGCCGGCGGGCCAGGTTTGGTTTCTCAGTCTCGGCCTGGAAGGGAGGAGCCTTTCAGAATTGAGCCGATAAGCGATAGTCCGCAGGACCGTGGGTGGGAGCTCATCACCAAGCATCGCAAGGGTTCCTTGGACGCGGCAGTTGCCAGCTTGTATCATCGGAGCCTTGCATTCAATTTCTGCGTCCTTCTTGTTCTTGCAGCAACCATGGCTGTGATAGGGCTGAGCAGCCGAAGAGCGAGCCGGTTGGCGCAGTTGCAAATGGATTTTGTGGCTAGCGTTTCTCATGAGCTTAGAACGCCGTTGACTGGAATTGTCTCCGCGGCGCAGAACATCGCGGATGGAATTGTGGATGATAAGGTCCGCATGCGGCGTTACGGAACGGCCATCCTGAACCAAGCCGAGCAATTAACGGAACTCGTGGAGCAGATTTTACTTTTCTCGGCGTCCGACAGAGCTCGGCACCGTTATCACCTGCAAGCCGTCTCGGTCGAAGAGCTGATTGAATGTGCTCTCACCAACACCGCAAGCCTTATTCGCTCTTCGGCCGCAACGGTTGAACGGCGGGTTCAACCAGGTTTGCCTTGTGTAATGGTGGACTTCAATGCGTTTTCGCAATGTCTGCAAAATCTGATTGTGAATGCCGTGAAGTATGGAGGAGAGCAGCGCTGGCTCGCGATCAGCGCCGTTGAGAAAGATTCGCCTGAGCGCAAGAAAGAGATCGTAATCGCCGTGCAAGACCGTGGAATCGGAATCGAAAAGGACGAACTAAAACACATCTTCGAGCCTTTTTATCGGACCCCGATGGCAGCTGCCGCGCAGATTCACGGGACGGGACTAGGACTCCCATTAGCAAAGAGCATTGTGGAAGCCATGGGAGGGCGATTGACTGTAGAGAGCGAACCCCAGAAGGGCAGCACTTTCACCATACACCTGCCCGAGGCAGGCGTGGAACCGGAACTAGATCCAGCATAGTGCGCGGATCTTAGATTTTGATCTGACATAATGGCGGGAAAAATTCTTGTCGTCGAGGATGAAGAAGTAATTCGGATGGCGCTCGGAGACCGCCTTGCGAGCGAAGGCTATACCGCAGAATTTGCGGTGGACGGCGAAGAAGGCCTTCGGAAAGCTACAGAAGGAAGCTTCGATTTGATCATCCTTGACATCATGCTGCCCAAGAAAAACGGCTTTGATGTTTGCCGCGATATCCGCATGGCCGGCGTTGTAATTCCGATTTTGATGTTAACTGCGCGTGGACAAATTGTCGATAAAGTGCTCGGACTGAAGATCGGCGCTGACGATTTCGTCACGAAGCCATTCGACACTATGGAACTTCTGGCTCGCATCGAAGCTGTGCTGCGACGCAGCAACGCTCCGGCAAATTCCGAAGTCCAGCAACTGCGATCCATTCGCGTCGACCTGCGCGGAACATCGGTGACGCGGAACGGGAAAGTTGTTCCGCTTTCCGCGCGAGAGTTTCAACTGCTTCGCTATTTCGTAGAACACCCCGGCACCACGCTTTCCCGCGACGTGCTGCTAAAAAACGTCTGGGCTTACAGCACGGAGGCATTCACTCGAACCGTGGATGTGCATATTGCAAGCCTGCGGCAAAAGCTCGAAGAAGATCCTAAGAGGCCGTCTCTGATCCTTACAGTGCCAGGCCTCGGATACAAACTCGTGCCCTAACCCAGGGGGAAGCGAAGTTAGCTGAGGCCGCCTCAGATAATTCTTTCCGCGGGAGAAAGTTTCGATCTCGACTGCCCGCTAGGCAAGCAGTGAATGCCAACCAGACCAGGCCGATTCAAGACTTCGAAGTGACCACTTTAAGCCATAGAATCGCCAAGGATTCGCCTCCGAACTCCTTCGGAAACCGCACTGGTTAGCGACGACTCCGGGGCTAGCGAGCAGTCGCAGAGAATTCTTGAAGCTCTTGATTCCGCGTAACTTACGCAAATATCGGCTCTTGCACGTTTCAGACCTGTACCGAGGGTTCGAATCCTTTCCGCTCCGCCATCCAGTCTGGACTGCAGAGAAGTTCCGCTCACTCTGCGCGGGAATACGCGAATAGTGCCCGCATTTCGCGATTATTCCCCGACAAAGTTCTCCTCTTTAGCGCGAGGTCGAACCTCAATCAAATGAGAAAGTGATGTACGTTTTGCTGGAGTGCGTTCTGTCCGTCCGGCTAGCCCGTGTTGTGAAGTCCGGCGGCAATGCCATTGATTGTGCTGCCCAGGGCGTAGTTAAGTTCGTCCGTATTCTCTCCCGCCCGTTTGCGACCCAGAAGGTCGACCTGCACCAGGCTCATTGGATCCACGTAGGGATTACGCAAGCGAATCGAACGGTACAGCACCGGGTTGGCCTCGAGCAATTCTTTCTGACCTGTGATGGAGAGCAAAGCTCGTCGAGTGCGAAGATATTCTTCCTCCAATAGGGCGAAGACACGGTCGCGAACTTCGACCTCTAGGACTAAGTCACCGTACAGTCTAGCGATCGTGAGGTCGGCTTTCGCCATAGCCAATTCGACATTGCGCACCAGTTCGGAGAACAGCGGGACTTGTTCCATCATCTCCCGGAGACGCTCGGCGTTTCCAGTCGCCTCTGCGACGAACTGCTCGATTGCGTAACCCACACCGAACCAGGCGGGAACGGCATGACGGCTTTGCATCCATCCGAAGACCCATGGGATGGCGCGAAGATCTTCCAGACACCTGCTGTCGTTGCGCCTGGCCGGGCGAGAGCCAATTTGCATGTTGTCGAGTTCGTTGATCGGCGTTGCCTGCTCAAAATAAAGCAGCACATCTGGATTCTCAGCGATGTTCTTTCGATAGTAAGCGAACGCATTTTGCGACATGCCTTCCATCACGTCATCCCAACGAGAGATTTCTTGCTCTCGCGGTGAACTCGGCCGGGTGAGCGCTTCCAAGGATGCAGCGATCATCAACTCCAGGTTCCATTCCGCTAGAACCGGATCGGAATACTTCCAGTTGAGCACTTCACCCTGTTCCGTGATTCGTATCTGGCCCGAGAAATCTCCAATAGGCTGGGCAAGAATTGCAGCGTGCGTTGGTCCGCCCCCACGTCCTACCGTTCCCCCGCGTCCGTGGAACAGCCGCAAGTTAACTCGACATTCGCGAGCTACCTGGTGCAAAGCCTGGTGAGCTTTGTGCAGTTCCCACGTGCTCGTTAACATCCCACCGTCTTTGTTAGAGTCCGAATATCCCAGCATAACCTCCTGGGAACGTCCCCAAGAGTCGAGTACAGGGGCATATTCCGGGGAGCTCCAGACCCGGCGCATGATGTCCGCTGAAGAACGCAGAGCTTCGATCGACTCGAATAATGGCACCGGCATCAGACCCGGATCGTCTCCATTCCTGCCTACGCGGAGTCCGCAAACCGCCGCCAGGCGCACCACATTAAGAATGTTCTGCTCTGTTTGCGTGTTGCTGACTATGAATGTGCGGATCGAGGCCGGAGGGTAATGTTGCTTTAAGAGCGTGACAGTCTGAAAGACATTCATGGTTTCGCGCGATTGCTCCGATAATCCGCGAGACGCTCCGGGGCCAAGATGTCCTCCCGGTCCTCCCGCCGCTGCCGCGGTCAACTCGGCCAGAGTATCGGAAAGCACCTGTGAATGCTGGCGTATATCGAGCGAGTGAAGGTTGAACCCAAAGGTTTGCACGGCGCGCAAGAACGGGTCTATCGCAAGTTCGGCCAGGCGACCACCCTGATTTTCGTCGAGGCTATCTCTGAGGAGAGCGATGTCAGAGGCAAATTCAGTGGAGTCTTTGTAAGCTGGGTAGATCGAAGGGACCTTTCTCGAAGCCTGCAGCCGAACCTCGACCGCCTCTAGAAACAAGCGGTACAGCTCTGCCGCTGAGATCCTCTTTGCGCGTGCGGACAACAGGAGCGCTTCATACGCTTTCAATCGTTGGCGGAAAGCCAGCGATGTGCCGACCCGACGGAGGGACGAGCTTAGAAGCTCGGCCGCCTTCGAGATCTGACTCAAGTAGTGCTCGATGATCACCTCGCGGGCCATTTGCAGAGCTTCGCGAGTGCATTCTGCGGTCACGAATGGATTGCCGTCACGATCGCCACCGATCCACGATCCAAAGGACAGAACGCAAGGCAACTCTCGCTCCTGAAGCTTCAGACCATAGACCTCTCGGAAAGAGTCAACGATCTCGGCATAGATCTTGGACAAAGTGTCAAACAGAGTCATCGGGTATGGGTCAAGGCCCATGCGGATCTCGTCTATTACGCTGGGCTTGGTTAGCCGGACTTCGTCGGTCTGCCAGAGAGCGGTGATCTCGGCACCGATTTGCCTTTCCAACTCTTCAGCGTCGGAGTTCGAAAGAGGCAGGCGATCGAGATCCTCGAGAAGACGCGAGATATTACGCCGCTTGCTGAGCACGGTTCGACGAGCAACTTCTGTGGGATGCGCTGTAAAGACCGGTGTGACTTCAATCTTTTGCAGCGATTCCAGCGCTTCTTGCGCATTAATTCCTGCCGCCTTCAATCGAACCAGCGTTCCGCGAAAAGAGCCTGATAATGGCGCATGGTCCAGGTGCAGCCGCGCCGCCCGGCGGCGACGCTTCCGATGGTTGGTTTCCGCCAGATTTGTCAATTCGAAATAAATCGCAAATGCCTTTGTGACCTTGTAGGCGTCTCCGACGGGAAGGCGCGCGATGATAGTGCGTGCCTGCGCCATCAGATCATCGCCATTCTTTTTCTGTTCGGGGCTGCCGGGCTCCCGGTGTTCGATCAGGAAGCGCCGGAGTTGCTCAACCACACTCAGCAGTGGATCGCCGCATTGTTCCACCAGCACACGGCCCAGCAGAGTGCCGAGCGAGCGAACGTCACGCCGGAGAGGCAGTTCTTTAGCAGCGTCCGAGGTTTCGGCGGTCAGCTCCGACAGACGCGCCTGTTGATCCTTCGTCGCCCACAATGGCGTCTCATCCATGACTCATAATATAAGGACCGGTGACTCGAATATTCGGGGGATACTTACAAAGGCTTTGGACGTGTTTACTGTTGCTGTTGGGCCTCGACCAACTGCGATTGCTGAGTCTCGTCAAGAAATTGGGACCACTCCTCGTCGGCTGCAAACTCTTCGTCGGGAGGAAGCACGGCTTCTGACGGCGTTACCCGAACTCGAACCTGGAGTTGCGTTTCGGCTTTGCCCTTCATCACGCCCATGGTTGGCGGCACATCGGCATAGTCGCGGCCGATCGCGGTGCGAATGTGCCCCTCACCTGCGAGTCGATTCGTTGTAGGATCGAAACCCACCCAGCCCAAACGTGGAAGAAGAGCTTCCACCCATGCATGCGTCGCGCCGTCAGCTGAGGCATAGGCAGTTTCGCCGCCGTGGTAAAGGTATCCGCTGACATAGCGACAGGGAATTCTGGCATTTCTAACGATTGAGATCATGATGTGAGCAAAGTCTTGACACACGCCCTGCCGCGATCGAAGCGCATCCTCAATCGGAGAATTGACTGCGGTGCTTTTCTTCACATAGCTAAAGCTGCGATGTACGCCATCAACAATAGCCCGGAGGAACGCCAAAGGACTTCGTCCGTTCCTTTCGGCCACCCCGATCTCCCTGGCCAACTCTTCAAGTTCTGCGGATGAACGCGCAAAATGACTCGGCATCAACATGTCCCAATAGTCTTTTTTCTCGACAAGCTCTTCCAAGTCTTTCCATCCTTCGTAGTCCATGAACTCCGGAACCGGCGGCTGAGCTTCAAGACTTACCAGAGCGTCAGAGATAATCGTGAGGTGGCCATGCCGGGAAGGCAGGTCGAAGTGGTGCACGAGATTGCCGTAGGAATCCGTGTAGCCAAAAATCCGGGCTCGCGGATTGATCGACAGCTGAAAAACAAAACAGCGCTGGTTGCCTTCGGTTCTGGGGTGCATACGAACTTCCATCATGCTCTGCCAGACGAAATGGCTATAGCGATAGCGCGTGAAATGGCGAATGGCGTAGTACATTTAGGTTTGAAAAGCGACTTCAATCGGATAGTCGATATAGAGTTTATGAACCGCCGCGTGCAGTTCGCGGCATTGCTCGACAATTTCGGCAAGGTATTTATGTAAATCGTGAAGCACTTCACCCTCACCGTGATGTACACGTCACGCGGCACTTTGATACCGCGCATTTCACGGCGGTAATGTTTGCAGGTATAGACGATGCTGCCTGGCACAACGCCGTCTTCAATGATTTTGCCCTCGTGGTAAACATCTTTGAGGAAGAGATTGAGTGCGGTGATCCGTTGGGTCAGTCCGCGTTCGATTTTTTCCCATTCCGCCGCTGTGATGATCCTGGGCAGAAGATCGTTAGGAAAAATTCGCTCGGTGCCTTTGTCGTTGCCATAAACGGTGAAGGTGATTCCTTGGTTGAAGAATGATTGGTCGGCCTCGTATTTGCTGCGCCGCAACTCGTCGGGCCCCAGATTCAAAAGCAAGTTGTGCAGAGGACGATATTGTCTGCGCGGATGGTCCACGGAGCTGAACATTTCGTCGTAAGCGCCGTTGAGTTCGTAGCGGTGGAGAGTCTCCGCACCGCTACGATCGCTTGTTTCTATTTCTATAATCATGGTTGCACGCTTACGCCCGCAAGAATACTCCATCATAGGACGGATTGATGATCGGGAAAAGCGATCAGCGTCATCGAAGAAACCGCGTGGACCGGTCGGGCGACCTTATCTTCTTGATCGCGGGAGTTGTGCCGCTTTCGTCGTACGGTATCCCAACTCAGCGTGGAGACTAATTTCATCGAATCTTCGTCGACGCACGAGCGACCAGCTCGTCCAATCGCGAAAGCAAAAGCTTGAGGATTGGAGACTGGTTCGACTTTCTGTAGCCGAGGACCAGATCGACAGTTGGTACATCTCCCTTCAGGGGGCGACTCGTTACAGACGCGGGGAGAAAGCTCTGCGCGTAAGCAGGTAACAGCCCCACTCCGCGGGTCGACATTATTAAAGAAATTCCCATGGTGACGTGGTCCGCCTCGTGAGCTGCCGTGATATTTATTCGCGATCGCTTCAGGTAATTGTCGATGACCGCACGCAGTACCGGAGCCGTATGGGACACAATAACGAATGTTTCGCCTGCTAGCTCCTTTGGATTGATTGCTTTAAGCGCGGCGAGACGGTGGTCACTAGGCAAGATCACAACCAAAGGCTCCTTCACAAGAAGGCGGAACGCCAGATCTGGCAGCGCTCGTTCCTTTCGAAGAAAAGCGGCATCGATTTTTCCTTTCGAAAGACCTTCCGCAAGTAGCGGGGAATATTGACTCGATATCATTACGTCAATGTTCGGCAGTTCATCGCGCAGGATCCGCAAGGCTTCGGGCATCCAGGTCAATTCGTGTCCGGTCAGAAATCCCATCGAGAAGCAGGGCTTGGCCGGATGAACAGCTCGCCGCGCAGCTTCGCCAGCCGCGTCAACCTGCAAGAGAACTCCGCGCGCGTGATCGAGAAAGACTCGACCCGCCGGTGTCAGCTCGACTCCGCGAGCTGTGCGCGTTATTAGTTGGGCGCCAATTTCTTGCTCAAGATCCCGGATCTGGCGGCTGAGCGAAGGCTGCGAAGTATGCAACTTAGACTTTGCCGCGAGGGTCAGACTCTCTGTTTCGGCGACCGCAACGAAATAACGCAGATGTCGTAATTCCATTTTCCAACCCCATGCTTCCAAAGCATCGTCACTGAGCCTAACAAAGTATGCTTCGAGTGCGCTACTACTGGCCTAGCCGGGTAATCCAATGTGTTGATTGGATGCCTTGGGCGAGCAATGAAATTTAGCTCATGCCTGATGAGCATATGTCTAATCCAAGGAGATAGATAATGTCAAAGACGAACGATGACACCCACTTCGAGGTCTATTTTGGCGATGGACAAGATCTTCATCGCCAGACGTTCTCTCTCAGCGGCCCTACTGGCACCGGAACCTGGATCAATCCTAAGTCCGATCACTCCGACCCGTCCGATATCGCTTTCGATTCGGAATTTCGTATTCCCATTCTGTTGGCGACTGATGGAGGTGTACATGTGACCTCCGACTCGGGCTCTACGTGGATTTTGACCGGCGGCGGCTATGGCGGCTTCGATGCGTTACAGATCGCGGAGCTGACCGGACAGGTTTCCGGAACACAGCAGTTCTTGTATTTCGGCACTCAGGACAATTCCATGAGAGCCTCCACCGACGGTGGCGCTTCCTGGCCCACAAGCATTTATGGCGAGGGACGATACATCCGCGCCACTGTTACCCGGGTAACCGGATCGGGTTGTGGGAACTGCATGAATTTCGTCTCGCAACCGGGGTTTCAAAATCCGGTGGGATGGCCAAACGCTCCAGACGGCAACACGGCAACGGCGCCTGACACCCCATTCCTACTCTCCGGCGATGCCTACATTCAAGACGTGGCCGATACTGCGACTACCCCGCCGACTTACGACTTTTTTTTAACGTCGACAGTGGGAGCGTCCTGGTCGAAGTCCTTCTCGCTGTCGGGTACGCAGCCGAAAGGTGCTGCCTTGGTCGCCGGTCCTGCGAATAATCCGACGGTTTTTCAAGGGATACAGGTCGCCGGCGCAATTCCAAATGGAGGCATCCGATTCGGAATGGTGCGCGCCTCCAACCTCTTCAGCCAGCCTATCGTCGCGTCCGCCGACGCTTCGGGCACGGTCGCTTTCGGATCGCTACGCACCCCCATTGCGCGATACGTAGTGTTGGGCGTCGATCCCAATAATCCCAGCCACCTGCTGGCGCCCGATGTCGAGAATTCTGAAATGAAGTTTTCCGACGACGGCGGCAACACCTGGAACTCGCTCCCCCAGCTAACTCAGGCGGTAACCAGCGGAGGCCAGTATCTGTTTACCCTGGATGAGCTCTCCCTCGCCAGTGTCATCACGTGGGACCCCTACGACTCTTGTGACATTCTTGTAGGCACGATGCAAAATGGCATTTTGCGATCGACCGACGGCGGCAATACCTGGACCCAAATCGCTGGATCGAAAGCCGTCACCTACGTCACCTCATTCTATTTCCCACCGAAGGGTTCGATCTGGGTCTCAACCACCGGACGCGGTCTGTGGACCTTGGATTTAAGCCGGAACACGACGAACCCGGGACAGTGCCGTTTCCCGGGATCGCCCGTGATTATTCTCCCAGAAAATGGGGTTATGGCCGTCGATCTCGCCACGGGCTCCAGTCAGCCATTTCTGGGCGTGAGAGATCCGGCGCTCTGCGCCGATTGCTCGGTCCTTGTCGTACGCAATGGATGGATAACGGACCTACAAACCTCGGGCGAAATACGGCAAGTTGCCATCTCTGGCGGAACGATTTCACAACTGGACCGGACAGGAAAGGAAATTCCTTTGACAGTTCCGAGCGTGTACCAACCGGGAGACGGAAAGCTCAGGAGCCGGATGCCCCGCAGCGCCGATCTCGGCTCCGCCCGAGTGCGTGGTCTTATTTTGGAACGGAATCGCATCCTGAGGGTGATCGTCAGTCGGAGCGAGCTGCCATTTGCTCCCGAGCGAACGCCCACGATATTCCTCTATAGTGCCAGCAAAGCCGGAAGTCCTTCGCTGACGTCCGGGGAAAAGGTGCGTGTGATGGGTGCGAGCTTCCTCCCCACTTCGCACACGACTGGCTCGATACGAATTTCGTTCGATGGAAAAGTTGCCGCGGAAAATGTCAAAGTACGGCCCGACGGGTCGTTTTCGGTTG
This sequence comes from uncultured Acidobacteriaceae bacterium, assembly GCA_963841125.1. GTDB lineage: Bacteria > Acidobacteriota > Terriglobia > Terriglobales > Acidobacteriaceae > Sulfotelmatobacter. The sequence continues at coordinate 132,054 of CAWJBH010000005.1, read as the reverse complement.
ACATTTCAGTTCGGCATCTTCCGGGCGAGATGGTCGCAACCGCCGAGCAGCGCGACGGGATGCGGCTTACCATAACCAGGGCCCTGATAGATATCTCAGCGCAAGATGGGGAGAAATAGATCGCAGACATTGTCCTCCGTCACAATTCCGTCCACCTTTGAATTCAACGACATCGGAAGCAGACCAGAATCCCTTCTGCTATAACTTGGCTGCCATGTTTGACCTGTTTGGGCTCTGGTGCGGAGCCATGATCCGCACATTTCGTAGTCGCCGCCGCTTGATGCTGGAAAACCTTACCCTCCGTCAGCCAGTCGCCATCTTGAAACGCAAACATCCGAGGCCGAAGCTAGGTCTAGAGGAGAATCTCTAAACAAATCCGCGAGTTGATTTCCGCATGGTTGTCGAGAATCCGACCTGGGGTGCGCCTCTCATCCACGGCGAACTTCTGATGCTCGGCTTCGACGTGTCTAAGTCCACAGTCTTCCGCTGGATGAGGCGAGCGCCTAGGCATCCTGAGGCCGGCAAGCGTTGGCTAGCCTTTTTGCGCAATCATCGCGAGGCTATCGCTGCGATGGACTTCTTCGCCGTGCCGACGCTCACCTTCAATGTGCTCTATTGTTTTTTCATTATCAGCCACGACCGCCGCCGCATCGTGCACTTCAATGTCACGCGGCACCCCACGAGCAGTTGGATCGTGCAGCAACTGCGGGAAGCCTTCCCTTATCGGTCGGCACCTGAGTTCCTCATATTTGACCACGACGCGAAATACGGATTGGAAGTCCCGGCCGCGATTCGATCCATGAAGATCGACTGCGTGCAAACCTCCATCGAGAGCCCTGGCAGAACGGAATCGCAGAGCGCTGGGTGGAAAGCTGTCGCCGCGACTTGCTCGATCATGTGATTGCCTTGGATGAGCGCCATCTAAAGCGACTTCTCTCTCAGTATGTCTCCTACTACCAGGAGGACCGAACCCATCTCGGGCTTCAGAAGCAAACGCCCGGCTGGAAGGACTCGATCTACCCGCAGCGGCGGGTGTGTGACTGATGCGACCACTACGCGAAACACGAATCGCAACCGAAACGTGCCTGCACATTTCAGCCACCTTTTCAGGAAGTCGACATCTGCTAACAACGCACGGTTCTCGGTGCATTATGAATAATGACTAGGGACAGTTTGGATTTTCGGAGGCGAGGCCGAATTCCAGAACGACCACGGCATCGAGACGCTGGCGCTTCATGCCACGACCGGGACTGATCCAGTTTCTCCTTCTCAGTTGACGAACGGACGCAGCGTGCCTGCGGGCCCGCCGCGTCGACCTCGCTCAAGATTACCTCGAACCGCCGAGCTCCCTATAACGTCAAGTCTGTCCGGAAGACAGCATGTTCCCCGCGTCCGGGTCTCGACCTTAGGGAACTCGGTCATGGTGGGGCGCATCCGGCACATAAAGTTTCCTTCGCTGCCTTCAAATTAACGGGAATAAAAACAAGTTGCGGCAGTTATCAACTGAGAACGCGACAAACCACGGAGGACAAAATGCCCAACAAGAATCAAGATGTCATCGATCAGAAGTTGCAAGACCTCAACAATGATGGAGTCGACCGACGCGGGTTCCTGAAGTGCATGGCATGGGCTGGTACAGGCTTGGTCTGGACCATGGCCGGTGGCGTTCCGGTTTCCCGGGCCTTCGCCAAGGGTTACGGCAAAGATGCCGGCAAAGGCGCGGACTTCACGTTTGTGCAGATCAGCGACAGCCACATCGGGTTTAACAAGCCGGCCAACCCCGACGTCACTGCTACTTTGCAGACTGCAATCAACAAGATCAATGCGATGCCCCACAAGCCCGATTTCATCATTCACACCGGCGATCTGAGTCAACTCTCGAAGCCCAGCGAGTTCGATACGCTCGACCAGGTATTAAAAGGAGCGGCCGCGAAACAGATTTTCTTTGTGCCGGGTGAGCACGACATGCTGACCGACAACGGCCAGCAATATCTCGAGCGATACGGAAAAGGCACGAAGGGAAGTGGCTGGTCGAGCTTCGATCACAAGGGCGTGCATTTCGTCGGCCTGGTAAATGTCGCTAACTTGAAGGCTGGAGGCATGGGTTCGCTCGGGCATGAACAACTGGAGTGGCTTGAGAGTGATCTCAAGGGCCGCTCTGCCAGCACGCCCATCGTCCTATTCGCACACATTCCGCTCTGGACGATCTATCCCGACTGGGGCTGGGGAACCGACGACAGCGAGCAGGCTTTGTCCTACGTCAAGCGCTTCGGTTCCGTGACGGTATTGAACGGCCATATTCACCAGATCATGCAGAAGGTGGAAGGTAAGGTTTCGTTCCACACCGCGATGTCGACTGCCTTCCCTCAACCCGCGCCGGGAACAGCTCCCTCAGCCGGGCCCATGAAGGTGCCAGCCGACCAGTTGCGGAAGGTGTTGGGCATCACCGATGTGAACTATCTGGTCAGCGGTCGCAGCCTGGCAGTCGTTGATTCGCCCCTCGGGGATGCGGGCTCTGCGGCTTCAAAGAATGGAGTCGCGCCCTTGGCGGCAGTTGACGCGATTCATGGCTAGAGACTGGCGAGATCCGTCGAAACAAGCAAGACCAAGCAAGAACATCAAACTGAAAGGGAAATAAGACGATGACGAGTACAAATGTGTGGATTGCGGGTGCTGTGGCGCCGGTACTGATTGCAATGTTGTTGCTGTTCGCAGGATCACCGAGCGTCAAGGCAAGTAACGAGCCCTCCGCTGCAAACGCGGCGGTGAAAATCGATAATTTCGTTTTTGGGCCGCAGACGATCACGGTATCCGTCGGAACGACAGTTACCTGGACTAACAGTGATGACATTCCCCACACGTCGGTTAGCACTGAGGGAGTGTTCAAGTCTAAGGTGCTGGATACTGACGAACATTTCTCGTACACGTTTACAAAAGCGGGAACCTATCCCTACTACTGCACGATCCACCCGAAGATGACGGGCAAGGTTGTTGTGCAGTAAGGCACGGACTCTTACGTGGCATTTGCAACGAAAATGACTTTCCGCTCCTCGTCGCATCAGTTGCTGCCGCAAAGCCGTCGTTCTTCGAAACACTGTATGCGAAATATGATTGCAAATTTGGCACAACCAGCAGCGGCGGAAACTGCATACGACGACCTGTTTCTCCTCCACGCCAGTAAGAACAGCGATGTTACTGCCTTCGAGCAACGCGTGAAGCGATACGATCGCAAACTCTTCCGAATTGCAAACGCGTGACGCAACAAGCGCTGGTCCGCGCCTTTGAAACCGGCGCGGGCGCAACAGAGTTCTCGAGTCGAAGGTTTGCGCCAGACTGTGTGCTCCGCCAGCAAGTCTTAACTGCAGAGAAGTTCCGCTGCCCCCGGTCGCAGCAAAACAGATTCAGCAATGGATCGCCACCCGACGAGTTCAGCTGCTTCAACGATTCATTAACTTGCCCTTTCGTTCCGGTTTTTCCAGGTATCGAGCCACTGGCTGAAGAGTGGTTTGGGCTCAAGGACTGAAGGTTCCGGCCGGGAACGCTTGGCTTCCGAGGACATGCCCTCGTGAACTGCAACAACTCGGCCACCTCTTCCAGCGAATCCTCTCTCATGCGTCACAAAGTCTTCCTCGCATTTACCTGGAAGCACTTCGCGGAGCGCCCAGTCGATGCGACGAACACATTCTTCGACCAGCTTCATTTGCGCCTTTCCTTCAGGTTCGTCTGTCACGAACATAAGAGGTTGAAGGGCATTCCGAATATGATGATTCATAAGTCCGATCACGTGAAGCTGTTCGCTAAACCGGCGCAGTCTGTGGCGCTCGTACAAATAAAAGATTGAGCCTGCAATCAATCCTCCCAGCAAATCGTCCACTATTTGCTGCGATCGACCAAGTCCGAAGTGAATCGAAAGCCGATCTGCAGCGCTCAAAAGCCCAGACACCAAAATGGACAAAAGAGCTGCTTTCCAGAGGACAACGTTACTTTTCATGAACTCTCCAATTCGGTGATTGAATCTGTCAGGCCCAACTACGCGTCGCACAGGCCCATCCCTTGCCCCGCTGCGGGGGGTCTGTTCGTGAATTGATCTTGCATTTCGATTGCATCTAAAACGACGGCAATTGCGTTCCGCGTCTCAATCGGATCCACAAAACCACAAAGGAGAATCGCACTGCGGACGAGTTCACTGAGTTCGGGCTCCGGCAATGTTTCCAGCCCTTCCGCGGATTCGTTGAGTTGTTGCAGCAGAACCAGCAACCGGGCCACGCGCTTGTCCTGGCTTTGCGAGTCGGAATCGAAAACAGTTTTGTCGAGCGCCCGGTTTGCACCCATGTCCTCAACGGAGGAATAAAGAGACATCTCGTTCACGTTATCCATATCATCGCCTTCTGCCTCTCTGATTTTTGCCTCTTGCCTATCTTCTTGAATAGTGTGGGCTCCAGTCCCGCGACTTGATTACTAGTCGGCACGTTACTCTCGATTCGACTTTCAGCGGTCAGCGTAGACGGAAAGTTGATGGACGGCTATCCCAGCCAGAGGGTATTTTTAGGCGCAAATTCAGCTATGCAGCGATGCCTCATCGGCACGAGATCGACAATGAGAGCAAATCGATTTGCTGGATGCCATGTACTGTTTCACATCCAAACCTTGGAAGCTGGTCTCGACTCGCCTCACCGAGGCTTGTGGTATTCCTGCTTCTGCTCCTCCTGCTTTCTCTCAGCCGGTGTCTGGGCCTTCGGTTGCTCGTGCTGAGGCGCAGGCTTAGCCGCTCCGGGCGGAGGAGTATGTTGCTGCTGACGCTCGGTTGGTTTAGGGATCTGCGGCCGAGCCGCGGGTTGGTTCCGGCTTGCCTCGGGCTGGCTGGGTACAGGACGAGCGGTTTCGGGACGGTTATTGGACTTTGGCGCAGACGGGCGGTCGTTGCGCACAGGTGGTTCAGTCGGACGATTCGTCTGGTGACGAGTCGCTTCAGGCGGATTGCTTGGGCGCTTGTTCGGGGAATCGTTCAGCGGTTTATTCGTTGGCGCCGTAGGCGGACGACTGGCTACCGGACGGTTGTCCGGCGCTGGCCGGTTCTGCTTCGCAGCAGGGGGACGGTTTGTCCCAGGACGGTTGGCCGGCGAATTTGTATCGGGACGAGTGTTCGGCTGCGCAGTTGGTGGATGATCTGACGGCAAACGATCTGACGGCAAACGATCGTTTCTCACCGGCGGCTGAGTTGGACGGTTCGCCTCCGCTGGATTCTTCGGCTGTGAAGTCACCGGCTGATTCGGCTGAGTCGAGAGTGGACGATCCGGCTGTCGGGAATCGGTGGCGCCAGGACGCTCGTGTGGAACTGGCTGGTTGCCGGGACGGCCAACGCTCGCCGTTGCGGGTTTGCCGGGAGGCGCCTGCTTGACCATCGGACGCGAAGCCTCAGCAGTTGCTGGACGCAATCGTCGTACTTCGCTCTTTGCCAACGGTTGTCCGGGATGTGCTGCCAGAGCCTGCTGCTGCTTTGCAAATGGCACTGGCGGAGGAGGTGGTGTCCTCCTCGCGATTACCTGGCGGTTCATCACTGCTTGTGGAGGCGCGGTCACATGATTCGCAGTCGCAAACTTCGCTCCTAGCACGCTCTCCCGCGTTGGAGCCACCGCAACTCTCGCACTCACAGGGGCCCGAGCGATTTGCCGCGCGTTTATGGCAACCGCAGCGCGGCCCACCGGTTGTGCGCTGGCAAAAGTGCGTTGCGGAACTGCCGTTACCGCACCACGTACATTCCTGTTCGCATAACGTACATTTGTAATGTTCGTGGTTTTGTTAATGATGGTCGTGTTGTACACGTTCGTGATAGTGGTGTTATTGACCGTTGTATTGCTGACGTTCACCCGGCGCACGTACTCCCGGCTGACGTGGTACGACGGCACATAAACCTCCCGCGGACCCAGCGGAAACCATCCCACATTACCGCCGAAGCCAACTCCAACTCCTCCACCAATAAAGACCACCAGCGCGGGCGCATATACCGCCCGCACTGCGACTGGCCCGGCGACCCAACCCCATCGTCCGCTCACCGTCACCCAGCGTCCGTAGTGGAAAGGCGCGTAGCCCCATGGCGAATCATCGACCCACGTATATCCCCACGGAGAAATCCAGACCCAGTGTCCCTCGTGATAAGGAGCCCAGCCTGTGGCAACCCGGTTGGGGAACCAGACGTGCCCGTAGTTCGAATCGTCACGCCAGTCGCCGTAGTCATCTAGATCCTCGTACCCAACAACGTCGTAGGAGACATACCTCGACGAGCGCGACTCATCGTAGCGGCGATCGCGATGGTAGGCCCAGTCATCAAATTGGTCACGTCCGCCAAGGTCAATAACCTCCGCGTTCAGCGACTCTGTTCCGCTGAATGTGCCTCGTTGTCCGGCATGCAGAGTGTAGGTCTGGCCATTGCCCGTTGCTTCGCCTGCGCCCTCGCGTATGCTAAGCACTGAGTAGCTGCCATCTTCACTTGCCTCCACGCGATAGCTTCCTGGCTGGCTGACGGAAAACGCCAGATTCGGCGTATCGATCTCGACGACGTCGTCGCGGTCCAACTGGCGCACACGGAGGTTGAGCGAACCGGACGTAAGCTGGATCTGAACCGCATCGTCATCCAGGTTCAGGAAGGAGAAGCCGGTGTTGGAGCTCAGGCGTATCACGGCCGATCCCAGTTGCAGCTCGGCGCGCGAGTCCTTGTCCGTCCACAACCTATCTCCAGTTGTCATGGGCCGATTCGCGACTGCCTGCACCCAATCTGCTTCACCCGCGGGCTGGAATGAAACTGAACCCTCCATGTAGCCTATTCGAGCCACTCGACTGGGCGGATCATCCTGCTGATCGTGCAGGTCGGAAGCCTGGGAGGCTGCTCCTGCTGGTAGAAGCACTGTCACGAGCGCAAGCCCGAGCGCGGCGCTCGACCAGCTGAATTTCTTAGTTCTTGTCATAAGAGTTGCTCTTCCTAACCTATGCGCCACTGATTCTTATTCACCCGACTCGTTCCGAGGAGAGTTCTTGTTTAGAGTGGAAAGAAGCAATTTCGCCGAGGCGGGTGGGTGAATCGCGCTATTGATTACGATGTCCTTCGCTTTCGTTCCTTTTCCGTAGAGCCTCTCGTTGCCGTCGTTATCGGGGCGGAGCGTTGAGCCTTCGAGAGAAATTCCAGCGAACAATCCTCGCGAACGCGAATACGACAGAATTTCTGCACGCAATGTGGCATCCGTCGAGGCCGCAGCGCTGCGGCCCTTCGGTCCGGCCGCAGCGGCCATGTCGCCGCCGAGCTTGACCTGGCTGGTAAGAAGTGAATCGGCCCCGCGCTGATTCATTACCAGCAAGACAAAATCTGTCGCTTGGCCTCCCAACTGCAATCCGAAGCTTCCACCTTCGAGCGCCATCATGGAAGGCGCACTCCAGTGTCCGCTAAAGTCCTTGGCGCTCCGGCAAGTCATCGCGCCCCGGCCATAACTCCCCCCAAACCCAATCGCAAATTTCAAAACCGAAGGCAGCACGATGACGCATTCCGCCTTCTCCAGCAGATCTTTGGGAATATCGTCGGGAACATTAAGAATCTCGACCATGACTTTGCCGGAATTCCGAATGCGATTGTTTTCGTCTTTTTGCGCAGATGCAGGTAGGCCACTCAAGAGAATGAGAAATATTGACAACAAGATTCTTTTCATCGACGTGCTCCTTACCTTCTGTTTTCAGTTCCTGTTCCTGCTTTCGTCGCAGATGTTCGTGGCACGCCGACGCGTCAACTCATTTCGTGAATGAGTTTCCGAAATAGCGTTTGATAATGAGATCCATCTCTGCTCTGGGTACGGGCTTTTCCAGGTAGTCCGTTGCTCCGAGTGCGAAGGCCTGCTGACAACACACCATTTCCTGACGGCGTGCCACTACAACAAAGGGAGTATGTGAGTTGTAACGAGCTAAATGCCTTATGACCCGGAGCCCCTCGAAAGCTGGGGATCCCTGATCGACCAGCGCGAATTCGAACTGTTCTCTCTCGACCGAGCGCATGGCTGCTTCAACCGACATACATTTGTGAACCTCGAATCCATGAGCCTGGAAAGGCTCGGCGTGCCGAACCAAGTCTTCGCTGTCTTCGTCGAAAATCAGCACGTTGCGCATGCCCCAGAGGGTTTCGACCCCGTTTACACTCTCTAGCGTTCCTTGTCTCATCTTTGACCTCGCGAGTGGAACCTGCCTGTATCCACGGTGAGCCATTTCAAACCTCGAGCTGCACTCCAGAACCTGCCAGTATTCTTCTTTAAGAGACTTCCCTGCTCTCGCTCCAAGCAGAGAACCGTCTAAAGGCGGGCGCCAAGGCGGGAAAATGCACTCGACATTTGTCCAGCATTCGCCGCAACCACGCGCATTGCGGATTCACCATGACGGCGCCGACAACGATGAGAACCGCTCCAGGCATGATCGGAATAACCAACCCCGCAATGCCCAAGAGAATCAGGACCCACCCCAGAGCAATGGCGGCGAAGCGTCGGAATGGTCTCTGTGACCTAGTGATTCCAATCTCTTGCATACCGGCTCCGCATTCTCCAAATGATTAACGCACGTGCGTGTCGTTTCGACCCTGCAGTGAGCATAGGGAGGAAGGTGACGGAGGGCTATCCCAACGGCAGGGTATTTTGAGGCACAAATTTAGCTAGGCGGAGGTCCAGACTTAGCATCGGTCATGAGAGGAGTGGGGCACGTTCGCACTTCAGTCTGCCTACATTGGTTCCCGCTACGGCATCCCACGAAACCATATCCCGCGAGACCAGGTCTCCCCAAACCCCCAGACCTGGTCTGCGCGGGAACGGCTCCCCGCCACAAGGCGCTGAGACGAGAGCTAGCGATGACCGGACACCTTCAGCCCGGCTTCGACTGCCTGCCGATGTGCTGCCGCGTAATCACCGGCGGCGTCGGAGGTTGTCACGTAATGGCAGATTAGAATGACGGGAGGAAAGGGCCTATCCCACCGGGAAGGTATGCGAGGCGCAGAAATCTCAGTAGAACCAAACTAAGAGAGGCTATGGCTCCTTAAGCCCTGTTAGGAAATGATGCCCTTGCGAACCGCGTAGAGTACCAGTTCCGCGGAATTATGCAGGTTCAATTTTTGCAGGATGTGGCTGCGATGAGTCTCGACCGTGTAGGGGCTGATGTTCAGAGCGGTTGCCACTTCCTTGTTCGTCTTCCCTTCGGCCAGAAGTTGCAGGATCTCTCGCTCACGGCTAGTGAGCAAGTCATAGGTATCTACGGCGCCTTTTTGCTTGAGAACACGGACGTAATCCTCCGCCAAGATGCGACTCACTTTAGGGCTGAAAAAAGACTTGCCCTGCGAAATCGCCTGAATGGCGCCAATCAGATCGGCAGCAGCTGAGTCCTTGAGCAAATAGCCTCGGGCTCCGGCCTTCAAAGCACGCATCACATAGGATTCGTCGGCGTGCATGCTGAGAATGACTACGGCGACGGTCGGGTTCTGAGTGACGATCGTTTGAGTAGCTTCGATGCCGTTGAGAACAGGCATGCCCACGTCCATCACCACAACATCTGGTCTGAGCGAGGCGGCGAGTGCAACAGTTTCACGCCCGTTTTCACTTTCGCCTACAACTTCCAGGTTTGGCTGGCGCTCAAGGAGGGCCCGCAAGCCCGTACGCATGACGATGTGATCGTCGGCCAAGAGTATCCGCAGCTTCTTCATGAACTCTTCTCCAGGTTGGCGGATGCAACTGGGAGTGGCAGATCGACTCGGAGACGTGTGCCTCGCGCCGGATCGGATTCCACTTTCAAGACGCCGCCCAATTGACTCACTCGTTCGTTCATTCCGACCAGTCCTAACCCGCGCACTCGGCTTGCATCGAAACCCTTGCCATCATCTTCAATGCTCACCCGGAGGCAATCCGGTTCCTGGCGCACAACCACCTGGACGTGCCTTGCGTATGCATGTTTTGAGCAATTATTCAAAGCTTCTTGCACAATTCTGTACACACACGTCTTGTACTCTTCCGGCAAGCTTTCCGAGACATTCTCGTCCATTGTTTCGACAAGCATACCGGTACGTTTAGATGTCTCACGCGCCTGCCAGTCCAGGGCTGCGACCAGGCCGAGGTCATCTAACATTGAAGGACGCAAGAGCAAGGCCATATTCCGCACTTCGTTGACGCAGTTTTCCGCCAGCGTCTTAATTCTATGTAGTCCCTGCCGAAAGGCGGCATCCTCGCTGCTCATCTGCGTCAAGTTCCCCACATCAATCAGCAGAGCGCTTAAGGATTGGCCGACCTCGTCGTGCAGTTCCCGGGAAATGGCGCGCCGCTCCCGCTCCTCGGCGTCGACCAGACGCTTTGACAGTTCTTTCAGTTCGCGCTGTGCCTGAAGGCTTTCGCGGTACTTGTCTTGAAGACTCGTCTCAAGTCGCCCGGCGTACACAATGGTGGTAGTAGCCAGAATCAATCCGAAGCTGAAGCCGATCATGCCGAACACAAGCAAGCGGCGCCGAAACTGCACAAATGTTTCCGCTATCCTGCGGTCGGTTTCCTTTAACTCGTTGTCATTGACCGCCCTGACTTCTCTGGTAATCGCCAAAACCTCAGCGTACTGGGACAGAACGTCGCTACGCAGCGCGGAATTACCTTTCTTCTTTTCCGTCGCAAGTAATGCGAGAAGGCGATCGCCTTTCAACCAGTATCGCTCCAGTTCGTCAGCGAGATGCCGGAACGGCTCTCTTTTGTCTGCAGAAAGAGATTCAATGCACGCCTTTAATGATGCGGTCGTCTCATTACGAATCGACTGAAACTGAGCCCGGAGCCTCTCCTGTGATTGCGGGTCCGAGTCGATTACGGCATAGTCGCTTATGATGTCGCCCGATTCGTAGACGCCGGTTCGGACCTGCTCCAGCGTATGCTCGCGGTAAACAAACTCCTGCCGAATCTGAGTATTGTGGGTCTCGAACGCTTGAAGAGTGTAGAGCGAATCGATGGATACGGTCGCCATCAAGATCAGCAACGTTCCAAAACCGGCAAACAACGCCGCCCCAGACCCGAACCATTCCCGGCTAGGGGCTTTGGAGGCTACCGATGGATCGGGTTTCTTCTCAGTCACTTGCTCGCCATCCTGCCGGCTAGTTTACTCAGGGTTGCCATTGCGGGAAAGCTTCTTCGGTTAGCATCGGCTCTATCCTTGCGCACAATCTATCTGAGGCGTCACCCTTACAAGATCTGGGAAATATTTGAGGACGGGAATCTCCTGTTTTTCCTCTATGCTAAGAAATTCTCAGGTAAATATGCGGACCGAACTGTTAACGCTGGGGTCGGGTCTGCCGCGAGACGCTCCGGAGGCCTTTGCCAAGGCCGTCATTGACGGTCGACGGGGATTGATCAACGTAAGGGCTTGTCGCCTCCTTCAATGAACGCAGTTTTTCGCACCAAGTGAGACCAACGGATTCGACCGATACTATCGTCCAATTGCTTCGTCTTTTCGGTTCTGGCTTAATGGCAGCTACGAATTGGGACCGCAACAACAACCTCAACCGGCAACTCTGATCACAGAGAACTCATCATGAGTATCACCCCAATCGAAAAAGTGATCTACACCGCTAAACGCACACCACGCCGCGACGGAGGAGCATCCCACACCTCCGATGGCCGCCTGGCTTCCGCAAGCAAGCTTCGATTTTAAGTGAACGCATAGGAGCATTGAACATGGCAAATCTGAAGAACGCTATGAAACGGACCGCTTTCTTGCTGGTTGCTGTTGCAACGGTGGCTGGCGTTGTCGCCTCCACGGCCCCTGCAGGTGGACACTCCGATGAAGGGGCCGCCCCGATTTTCGGAATCAAAATTCCATCCGGATACCGCGACTGGAGGTTGATCTCCGTGGCCCACGAAGAAGGCAACCTCAACGATCTTCGCGCCCTTCTCGGTAACGACATAGCGATCAAGGCCTACCGGGAGGGGGAGCTGCCGTTCCCGGACGGCACAATCATTGCCCGGCTGGCCTGGACTTATGTCCCGTCAGAGGAAAACAATAAGGCGTTTGGCCGTGCCCAATCTTTCATCCCCGGGTCTGCAACGAACGTTCAGTTTATGGTGAAGGACTCCAAGAAATACGCCGCGACCGGCGGCTGGGGGTTCGCTCAATTCAATGAGGGCAAGCCCGCGGACGCGGCACTGCTCAAGACGTGCTTCCCCTGCCACGTGCCTGTCAAAGCTCGCGACTATGTCTTCACCCAATACGCGCCTTAATAGCGAGAATCCGCGAGCAATCGTAATCCTGACGCTTTCGAATCGCTACTTTCCCTTGAACCGAAATCGGCAGGGTGCGCATCAACAATAATGCGATGAATCGTAGGAGGCCTTATGGCAACGACAGCGGTCGCGGTAGGAACGATGAAGGTGGCGCAAGTCTCCAGCCCCGGAGCAGATTTCCAGATTGTCGAGCGCGAGATTCCCGAGCCGGGTGCGGGACACGTGCGGATCAAGGTGCAGGCCTGTGGAGTTTGCCACAGTGACGTGTTGACGAAAGAAGGCTTGTGGCCCGGCATTCAGTATCCCCGCGTTCCAGGACATGAAGTGGCGGGCATCATCGACGAGGTGGGTGCCGGTGTTTCCGCGTGGAAGAAGGGGCAGCGTGCCGGTGTTGGCTGGCACGGCGGGCAGGACAACTCATGTCGCGAATGCCGGCGCGGAGATTTTCGCAATTGCCAAAACCTGAAAGTTTGCGGCATCAGCTATGACGGGGGATACCAGCAGTACATGGTGGCTCCCGTGGAAGCGCTGGTGTCCATACCGGAGAGCCTCCGTGACGTCGATGCAGCACCGCTACTCTGTGCCGGAATTACCACCTATAACGCGCTGCGACACAGTGGAGCGCTTCCCGGCGATCTGGTTGCTGTGCAGGGCATCGGCGGCCTGGGTCATCTCGGAATTCAATTCGCGAACAAGTTTGGCTACAAGGTGGCGGCAATCGGGCGCGGACCCGAAAACGCAGCGCTCGCGAAGAAACTCGGGGCAAGCGTCTACATCGACAGCCAATCGACAAATGCGGCAGAAGAATTGCTAAAGCTGGGCGGCGCACGCGTAATTCTAGCGACAGCTCCAAACTCGAAAGCGATGTCGCAGCTAATCGACGGTCTGGGACCGAACGGCGAGCTCATGGTGATCGGTGCGACCCTCGATCCCATTGAGGTGACACCGCTACAGCTCATCAACGGCAGTAAGACCATTCAGGGCTGGGCCTCGGGAACCCCAGCCGATTCCGAGGACACGCTGCGCTTTGCCGAACTTAGCGGCGTGCGTCCCATGATTGAAACCTATCCGCTCGAAAAGGCGGCCGAGGCTTACGCGCGCATGCTGAGCGGCAAGGCGGAGTATCGCGTCGTTCTGACGATGTGAAAGTCACCGACCACGCAATCGAATTCTCACGTAATCTAGAAGCAAGAAAGAAGGAGATAATCTATGTCGCACCATTATTCCGGCCCGGATTTTGGCTTTCCGCATGGCGATGCTCGACTCGACTTTACTGACCTTTATGCCTTCCCCAAGCCTGGGGACGCCAGCAAGTCGATCCTGATTATGAATGTGCATCCATCGTTCGGAGTGAACCCGCCCGGGCCCACGACGGACGAACCCTTCGCGACCGAAGCCGTGTATGAGCTTAAGATTGACACGAATGGCGATGCGATCGCCGATATTGCATACCAAGTGCGCTTCTCGTCCGACAAGAGCGGGGCGCAGACCGCAACGCTGCGCCGTGTTGAAGGAGAGCAGGCCACCGGGACAGGCGACGAAGGGAAGACGATCGTCGAAGGAGCACAGGTCTCGACGGGGCCGGAGGCACGCGTGACTGAGGCCGGGGACTACCGCTTCTTCGCCGGTTGGCGCAGCGATCCATTTTTCTTCGACGTAAATGGCGCCCTGAACAACCTGCAATTCACCGGTGACGATTACTTCACCGACAAGGACGTATGCAGCATCGTGCTGGAAGTGCCCAACTCTGCCCTCGGTGGTAAAAAGATGGGCCTGTGGGCTCGCACGCTGGACGGCGCAAGCGGGAAATGGGTTCAAGCGGATCGCGGGGCGCGGACCAATCAAACTCCCTTCCTTGCGGGCGAGCAGAACGCCGCCTATCTCGCTGCGGAACCGGCGAACGATGCCCGTTTCGTCCCCGTCTTCGCGCACGCGCTGGAGCACGCTGGCGGATATACGCCGGAGGAAGCAACGCGGGTCGCCGCAACCCTGCTGCCGGACGTTCTCCCCTATGATCCCATGCGGCCGGCGTCCTACCCGGACAATGGCCGGGCACTCACCGACGACGTCGTAGACCTCTTCCTTCCTCATCCTTTCCAATGGAAAGGTGACGCGAGATAAGGTAGGGCCGCACAAGGATCTGCTCGCCGTGTTTCCCTTCGTCGGCCCGCCGCACAAGGCCCGGTCTGCGGAGCGGGTGGCCGCCTAAACCGATGGGAAAGGAACATCCCATGAAGTATCCGACTCTTTATCGCACGACGCAGATCGATGGCCTCTCTATCTTCTATCGAGAGGCCGGCCCGAAAGACGCGCCCACGCTTCTCCTGCTGCACGGACTGCCCTCTTCCTCGCGAATGTTCGAGCCGCTCTTTGCGCGCCTTTCCGATCGCTATCACCTTGTCGCGCCCGATTACCCTGGCTTCGGACACAGCGACTGGCCGGACCCGAAAAATTTCGCGTACACGTTCGATCACATCGCCGAAATCATGAATCATTTCACCGAAGCGCTCGGGCTCTCGCACTACACGCTTTACATGCAGGATTACGGCGGCCCCGTGGGCTTTCGCATGGCGTTGGCGCATCCGGACCGGATCGAAGCCCTCATCGTCCAGGATGCTGTGGCGCATAACGAAGGGCTGGGAGCGAATTGGAAGACGCGGCGCGCCTTTTGGGCCGATCGCGCTGCCAACGAAAGCGCGCTGCGAACAAATCTTCTCTCGCTGGCGACGACGCGGACGCGCCATGTCGGGAACGATCCCAACGTGGAACGCCATGACCCCGATCTGTGGACCGATGAATTCTACTTTCTCAGCCAGCCCGGCCAGGCCGAAATTCAAAGCGATCTGTTCTACGACTATCGAACCAATGTGGACGCCTATCCGAAATGGCAGGCATGGATGCGGGAGAAACAGCCGCGCCTGCTGGTGATCTGGGGCAAGTATGAACTCTCGTTCGACCCGGGCGAAGCCGGAGCGCTACCGCCAGGATGTGCCGAACGCAGAAGTCCACGTGGTCGACGGCGGTCATTTCGCTTTGGACACAGCTGCAGATGAGATCGCCGCGCTGGTCCGGGATTTTGTCGCTTCTTCGCGTCAAGACGCACGTGCTCGGCGTGTTGGCTGAGGCCGCTATGGGAAGACATGCCGCGTATCCTCGAGACACAGGCAGGCATCACTGTTGAAGATTTCATTTGCGCTCTGACGATCGAAGAAAAGCTGGGCTTTGGGAACTCGATCCACTTGAGAGTTGAGCTAGGCTTGCCGCGGCACATTTTGAGCGGGCGCGTGGCGTGTAACCAAGGTTGCCATCGACAACCGGGGCGGGCCGAGCGAAAACAGAGGGGATGAGAAAAACCTGGTTGGTACTTTGCCTGCTTCTGGCCGGTTGCGCGGCCAAGAAGCAGCCGGTTCCCGCTACTCCGCCTCCCATACCCCCTCCCGTGCGAAGTCAGATGCCGCCGCCCGCCGCCGAACTCATCGAGCATTGCGTAGTCGTCAAGCAGGAAAACGCCAATACAGTGACCTGTAGGTGCCTGCCCGTGAACACCGTGATCGATTCAAAAACGGGCCACACGACGCTGGTTTGCAAGGCCATCAAAGAAGAACAACAATGATCCGGCCCGGAGGGCCCCCCCCCGGGCCGATTTGCCATATAGCACCCTTGGGCTACTCCCTTCCCGGATCGTGCCATTGCGATCACACCCCGACGGGCTCAGACTACTTGTGGCTGGCAATCGGATTTCACAACATGTTGGAAGTCACCCCACGAACGGAAGTTGCAACCAGACCTCAGGCTGGCATCACAACCAAGCAGCCTCGCCGCCTGCAGATTGCACTCGTTCTTCTGCTGGTCGCCCTTACTGTTGTCCTGGTGAAGGATCGCGATTTCTGGTTTGGGCCGAACGAGGCACTCGATTCCGATGATGGAAGCTCGGAAAGCGTCGCCAAGACCGATTCGCCGGCCTCGCCCGCTAATACTAAGACCAGCAAGGCACCCGAACAGACTTCAGCAGGCAAGCACCTTAGCGCAAAGGCTTCCACCCAGCCGGCTCTTACGGCTCCTGCTCATCAGGAAGCAGCCGACGCAAGCTCTCCAGTAGTCGCGACCAATCGCGCTGTGCTTCCTCCGTTGGATGTCGAAGTAGTTGCAGGCGACAAGCACAGCACCGTTCATCCCGGAAGCAACATTGCCAAAGTGGAGATTTCCGGCAGCTCAAACCACTCGCCGGCAGCTCCGGCATCCGAGGCAAATCTGCCGACGAATGCGGCCGAGCTCAACCGTCTTTCTCCACCGGCTGTTCCAGAACTGCAGCAAACCATCACTTCGAATCTGCCCGTGTTGGGACAGCACTCGAAGGTAGAGGGTTCGGTAGTATTGCAAGCCATCGTTGGGGCAGACGGCAACATCGAAAACCTGCGCGTCGTCAGCGGCCCTTCCATCCTGAGTTCGGCGGCGCAGCAAGCGGTTCGCGAGTGGCGCTTCAAGCCCTATTTTCAAAACGGACAGGCCGTCGAAACCAAGGCCAGAATCACCGTCAACTTCTCGATTCGTGTCTCCGACAACCCCGCGAAAGCCAGCTAGATTCCCTTAGACATTCTTCTTCATATTTACTCGCCGGTTCGTACCTGGACCGTGCATACGCGGTGGCACGCTTCCCCACGGATCAAGCTATAATTGTGCCCGCGCATGGCTCTCACTTCTGGCACAAAACTCGGGCCGTACGAAATTCAGTCTCCGCTGGGCGCGGGCGGCATGGGCGAAGTGTATCGGGCGAAGGACACTCGCCTCGACCGCACGGTCGCGGTCGAAAATCCTGCCCGGCCATCTTTCCGACAATCTCGAAGCCAGGCAGCGTTTCGACCGCGAAGCTCGGGCAATCTCCTCTCTGAATCATCCCAACATCTGCACTCTGCATGATGTCGGCCATCAGGAAGGCATCGATTTCCTGGTGATGGAGTTTCTCGAGGGCGAGACCCTCGCCGACCGCTTACGCAAAGGTCCGCTAACTACCGAGCAGGTGCTGAAAATCGGTATTGAAATTTGCGAGGGACTTGAGCGCGCGCACAAGAGCGGCGTCGTCCATCGCGACTTGAAGCCGGCCAACGTGATGCTGACCAAGACCGGCGCCAAGCTGATGGACTTCGGCCTGGCCAAAGCCGCTCCCGCGGCCGCGTCCCCGGCTTCCAGTTTGACGATGACGATTTCCCATCCGTCGGCCGACCAGCCGCTCACCGCGCAGGGCACGATTGTTGGCACGTTCCAGTACATGTCTCCGGAGCAGACGGAAGGCAAAGAAGCCGACGCGCGCTCCGACATTTTCGCGCTGGGCGCGGTGCTGTACGAGATGGCTACTGGCAAGCGGGCGTTCACCGGAAAAAGTCAGGCCAGCCTGGTCGCGGCAATTCTCGCTTCTGAGCCGCCGCCGATTTCCACCGTGCAACCTATGTCTCCGCCGGCTCTCGAGCAGGTAATTAAGTCCTGCCTGGCCAAAGACCCGGACGATCGCTTTCAGACCGTTCACGATCTGAAGCTGCAATTGAAATGGATCTCGCAAGCGTCTGCCAGCCAACTCGCCGCTCCCGCGCAGATCCGCGCCCGCCGCGTGGTGCAGAAGCGCACCTTGCTGATTGCCGCCATCGTAGGTTGGATTCTCGCCGCAACAGCGCTCGCCGTTTTCCTCTCAAGCCGCACTCAGCTTGAAAACGCGCGTCGGCCCATGACCGCCTCATGGCTGCCGCCCGCCGATACGGAATTCACCGCCGTCGTTGACGGTGCGCTCACACTTTCCCCAGATGGTTCGAAACTCGCCTTCCTCACCGGCGACCCCTCCGACACAAAGCTTTGGGTGCGCGACGTTGCCACCGGCGCCGTACAGCAAATGGAAGTCGAGCGGCCAACTTTTCCTTTCTGGTCGCCCGACGGCAAGAACCTGGGATTCTTTTCGGCAGGGAAGTTGAAGAAAGTGGCGCTGGCCGGCGGCCCGGTGCAGGTGCTCTGCGATGCACCGGAAGGCCGCGGCGCATCGTGGAGTCCGCGCGGTGTAATCATCTTCACTCCCAATATTCGTGAGCCCTTGTATAAGGTGCCCGAAGGCGGTGGCACGCCCGAGAAACTCACCGAGGCAAGCTCGGGTTGGACCCATCGCAACCCGTACTTACTGCCCGACGGCGATCACTTCCTCTTTATTAATCGCGAGGCCGTCGGGACGGCAACCGTTTCTGTGGGTGCCTTGTATGGTGCATCGCTTTCCGGCGAGAAACCCCGCCAGATACTGGAAGCCGCGTCGAACGTGCAGTATTCCGAGGGATATCTGCTGTACTTGCGCGAAACCGTGCTCGTGGCTCAGCGCTTCGACCCGAAGTCGCTTAAGTTCGGTGGCGACGCCAAGCCCGTGGCCGAGAAGCTCGATTACTGGAACGCACGCGACCTCGCAGCCTTCACCGCCGCGCAAGGCACGCTCGTCTTCCGTCATGGATCGTTGCAGAAAACTCAGCCTATGTGGGTCGACCGCACCGGCAAAGAGGTGGGGCGCTTTGGCGAGGCCGGCCTCTATACGCAGCCTCGATCCTCGGCCGACGGCGCCCTGGTCGGGGTGGTGCGTTTCGATCCTGATACCGGCAAGGGAGACGTTTGGGTTGTCGACACCAGCCGCAACACCATGTCACGCAGCACATTTGCCGATGCAGCCGGCATTAGTTATGCATTTTCTCCGGACGCCAAGCGGGTCGCGATCGGCACCATTGCGGGCACCGCCTCGAGCGGAGTCTGGATCCAGCCCACCAGCGGTTCCGGCACTCAGGAAAAGTTGGACACGCCCAAGACTTTTGGCAGCGTCACCAGTTGGTCTCCCAACGGCCGCTATCTTTTCTTTATGGTGCAGAACAACGCCACGCGGCAAGACGTCTACTACATTGACTTGAACGGCGACAAGAAATTGACTCCCTTCATTCAATCGCCTGCCAACGAGACGGCCGCGGTTTTGTCCCCGAATGGCAAGTGGCTCGCCTACATGTCGGACGAGTCGGGAAGGTATGAAGTCTATGTGACCGCATTTCCCGGTCCCGGAGGAAAATGGCAGGTCTCCAGCGGCGGTGGCGGTCTCCCTTCGTGGGCCGCCGATGGCAAGCAGCTCTATTACACCAATGCGGACAAACTCATGGTGGTAGCCGTTCAGAATGTCGAGACCTTCGAATTTGGGTCTCCGGCCGCGCTCCCCATCCATGTGAATGAATTCTCCTCCCTCGGGCGCGTGGCTCCCGGCGAGCGCTTTCCCGCTCTGAAGGCATTGAGCGGAGGCCAGTCGCACCCTCAGGAAGTCATCCTCAACTGGACTGGCACGCTGAAGCAGTAGCGTCCCGCGTAAGTCAAAAGGCTGGTTGAAGGCGGGCCAAAAGGCGGGTGGAGCAGGCCTTCGAGGCCTGCTGTGCTGGCAGCCCTTTAAGCCGGGCTGTGCAGTCTGCAGTACCCTGGAAGAGCGGCGCTTCAGCGGCCTGCCCTGAGCGAAGCCGAATGGGCCGCGTAAAGCCGATAAAATCAAGCTCGGCTTTAGCCCCTGAGGTCACGGTGGGCCGAAAGACTTGCATCATAACGGTTATGTTTAACCAGATCCTCTCCGTCCGATCGATATTTGTCGCCCTGTTGGCTCTTGCAACGCTCACGCCCCCACTCGCCCAGGCGCAACTCGCCCACGGTTCCATGGACGGTCACTGGAACGAGGGTGCAAAAGACTGCAAAACCAGCTCACAACCGGCCCTTCAGGTACACGCCTACAACCCGCAAACATTCATCCTCCGGGAAAGTCTTTGCGCTACATTCGAAGCGCCGTTCATGTACCTCCTCATCGGATCGGCCAAGGCGCTTCTCATCGACACCGGCGACATCGCAGATCCGAATCAGATGCCGCTCGCGAAGACAGTGATGCAACTGCTGCCGGGTGCCGGATCCACGCCGTTCCCTTTGCTTGTAGTCCACACGCATCGGCACCTTGACCATCGCGCCGGCGATGGGCAGTTCGCGCCTTTCTCCAGCGTTCAAGTGGTCGGATTCGATATTGACAGCGTTCAGCACTATTACAACTTCGCCAATTTGCCGAACGGTCTCGCCCAGATCGATCTCGGCAATCGAACCGTCGACGCGATCCCGACGCCCGGACACAACGAAACGGAAGTCTCGTTCTACGACCGCAATACCGGACTATTCTTTTCCGGCGACTTTCTCATGCCAGGTCGCCTTCTCATCGACGATGCCGGCGCGGACCTCGCCAGCGCGAAAAGAATCGCTGACTTCGTCAGGGATCGCCCGGTCAGCTTCGTTCTCGGTGGACACATCGAACTCGATGCCGCCGGAGAAACGTTTCCGTGGGAATCCGCATATCATCCAAACGAACATGCCTTGCCCATGGCAAAAGACGACCTGCTGGCTCTGCCCGCGGCCATCGGCAGCTTCAACGGCTTCTACACCACAAGCGGCAAGTTCACCTTGATGAACTCCATGCGCATTCTTATAGCCTTCGCCGTTCTTGCAGGAGTGGTGCTGATAGCACTGATTGTGCTCCTCGTCTTGTACGTACGGCGCCGCAGCCGCAGGCTCCGAGCTATGGTCCAAGGTTAATCGGGTAGTGTCTTAAACCGAATCTGTTCTGGCAAATTCCAGGTCGCGCGTACACTTATGTGTTGACGGAGGTTAACGTTGAGTGCCGTCAACACCCCCGACGCTTAGCGCGAGAACCGAAACATGTCGCAGGTACACGAAGACCTTCTCCGGGATTTTCGGGCCTTTGCCCTCACCGCCTCCACCGCCCAGTCTGTCATGGAGCATATCGCTCATCGTCTGCATGAAAGGATGACGCGCTACAACTGGGTAGGCTTCTATCTCGTCGACCCAGCGGATTTCCATGTTTTGCTGGTCGGGCCTTTCGTCGGCAGCTTTACACCCAACGCTCGCATTCCTCTCGACACAGGACTCTGCGGCGCTGCGGCCACGAGCGGGCGGACCGTCGTCGTGGATGACGTATCCAAAGATCCCCGCTATCTTTCCGGATCGTCAATGGTGAATAGCGAAATCGTGGTCCCCATCTTCGTGAAGAACAAACTCGCAGTTGAGCTCGATGTGGAGAGCTATTTTGCCGGCACGTTCAGTAAACCGGAACAGGACTTTATCGAAGCCTGCGCCGCCATAGTCGGAGAGAGTCTGCGAAGGCTCACATCTTAGTCCGAATAATTCTGGCAGACAGTTGCGTCGGCCCCCTGCCGGCACACAAAAAGCCGAGAGGAAATTCCCTCTCGGCCTTCACTCGTGGTCAATGCTCACCCGGCGCCCGTCCCGCCTTAGTTCGACTCGACGAACTTGATATAGGGTTTCGAGCCGCCCGTGCCCGCGCACTTGCCCAGATTCAGGTTGTTGGTTTCCCCCGTGGTGCCGGCATTCGCTGCGCATGTCGGAGCCTTCGTGCCACCATTCGTCAGCGCGATGTCCACCGTGATGGAGGAGCCGCTGTTAAAGTTGGCTTCCGACCCGCCGCCGTCGCCGACGATGTTGAACTCCGACTCCTTCCAGCCAGTGGCCAGGTAGACGACACTATCCTTGCCCGTCGTTTTATAGGCCTTCGTTCCGACGTACATGATCAGCGTATCCAGACCACCTTTCGCGGCTGCGCCCGATATTTCGAGAGTCTTGAGCTTGGAGATTACTTCCTTGGGTACGGTCACAGCGGCGCTGTTCTTGTAGCAATCGCTGTCGAAGCTGTTCCAGCCACTAGGGCACGTCGTATCCCAGTTGATCAACCAATACTGCATGAACGCCGAAGTAAAGTCCGACGAATAGACGTACTGCAGCCAGTCCAGGCATTTCGACGGATCTTTGGCGCCCTTGCAGGTCTTCGTGTTCATGAAGTTGGAATTGAGCTGGATTGAGTAACTGTTCGCGCCGTTAACGCCCTCCTCGCTCTTCACGCCAGTCACCTTCGGGAAAGTGCCAATGGTCTTACTGATCAAACCCGAGCTGACCTTTGCCGCATAATCATGACCATCGCCGACAACTTGACCGTTGGGGGGCCGCCCGGTACGCGGAATGAATGGGATAGCGGGCGCCTCGACACAATCGACCTTATTCCACGCCGTGCTCGGATAGGAAGCCTCGAAACATCCTCCCGCCGGCGCGTCGGTGAGCGCGATGGTCTCGCGCCATTGCGCAAGAGCTCCCGCATCACTTGACGTTTGCGCGGCCACGGTCAAAGAAAGCAAGGCTGCGCTCAGAACACCGGCCGCGATCCCGTTCCGGATCACCCCATGTAAAAACATCCTCTTCTTCATGTGCTTCATGGTTGTCCTCTTTAATTGGAATTGCTAGCAGGAGTCTCTTTGTTGGCGCACAAACAGGCTTGGATTATCCTTCCAGCCACTTTTCGTGTCAATGTGCAAGACTCTTCACATGGCATCGCTGCGTAGTTGGAATGGAATTTTGGGAAGGCGTGTCCGCCTTCAGCACGTGCAGAGGCTCATTTCAAATCTTTCCCAGTGGTGGTAATGACAAACTTACCGTGCTTGACTCCTCGCAGACTGAGAATCTGGTCGGCGATCTTCCTTAGGTCCGCGCTGCGTCCCTTCATGATGATCACTTCCAAACAATTGTGGTGATCCAGATGGACGTGAGTAGCCGCGAGCACTTGCGCGTGGGCCTGGTGCTGAATCTCGATCAAACGCTCGGTCAGATTTGGCCGATGGTGGTCATACACCAAGGTTAAGGTGCCAGCGATTACTTTATTCTGGTCGCCCTCCTCGGATACCAAGTGTTCCCGAATGAGATCGCGAACGGCCTCGGAGCGGTTTTGGTAGCCCCGCCTGGCGATTGATTGATCGAATTTCTCCAACAGATCCTGCTCCAGGGAAAGCCCAGTTCTAACCAAATCCGCCACGGTTGCTCCTTAAAGCAAACAGGATAAATGAATCCAAACGAGTCAGGGGGGTGGGCTTCCGGTTCGTCGGGGAAACCCTTAGCCGAGATGGAGGGGAAATCCTAGGTTTTTAAGAAAATCTTTTTGGCCGAAATCCAATTTCCGTCACAAAACGTACTTTCTAGTAGCACGATTTTAAAGTTCGTGTTATTACGTCAGGCATTGAGATTTTATGAAATCCTCCTGCAGCACCTTTATCTTGATTGTCTTTTTCTGGGCACCCGGCGCGCGAGCCGTCTCCGGTGCAAAAACGATCGAGGCTACTCCACTCTTGGTTGTCGCGCAGGAGAAGACGCCGGTTGCCACCAGCGATAAAGCTTATCCGCCTCAGCTGTCGGGCACTGTTGTTGACCCGTCTGGCGCGTTCATTGCCCGGGCCACCGTGCAGGTTCGAAGCGCGAACGGTACTGTACAAATCACGACACAGTCGGACAAGAACGGCTCCTTCATTATTTCTGGACTCTCGGCAGGTAATTATCTAATCGTGGTATCGAATCTCGCTTTTGAAACCAAGGAAATCTCCATCACGGTAGGGACCACTGAGGCGCCGGTTTCGCTGCGCATCTCTCTGGCTGTGAGCTCCGTGAGCACCACCATAAACGTCCAGGGCCGGGGGGATGACCTCATCGGAATTGCCGAGTCCGCTAACCAGGGAAGAGTGGGCGCATCGGAAATCCAGGATCGTCCGATTCTTCGTACGGGGGAAATCCTGGAGACGGTTCCCGGTGTCATCATTACCCAACACGCGGGCGGCGGAAAGGCGAACCAATATTTTCTTCGCGGCTTCAATCTCGACCACGGGACAGATATCGCCATTTTCCTCGACGATATGCCGCTGAACCTGCCGTCGCACGCGCACGGCGAGGGCTACTCCGACATGAACACCGTCATCGCGGAGTTTGTGCAGCGGGTGAATTTCGAGAAAGGTCCTTATTACGCCAATGTCGGCAACTTTAGCTCGGCTGCGTCGGCGCATGTGGAATTTTTCAAGACGCTGCCCCACAACTTCTTCAAGGTGGAAGGCGGCGACGATGGCTATGGGCGGGCCGTTTTCGGGGCAACGCAAAAGCTCGGTTCGGGCAGTTTGCTGTACGGCGGGGAAGTGTATCACGATGACGGCCCGTGGACGCATCCGGATAATTATTACAAATTCAACGGCCTTGTTGCCTACAGCCAGGGAGGAGACGCCGATGGTTTCAGCATCACGGCTCGCGGTTACCACGGAACATGGCACTCGAGCGACCAAATTCCCGATACCGCCGTGCCGCTCGTTGGTTTCTTCGGCGCACTGAACCCGCATCGACGGTGGCCACTCACAGCGTTATAGCTTGCAGTCTGAATGGCACCGCCGCAGTGCAAATTCCGAGACGAAAATCACGGTCTACGGATTCTATTACGACCTCAATCTATTTTCTGATTTCACTTACTTCCTGGATGACCCCATTAAGGGCGATCAGTTCGAGCAGCAGGATAGGCGCTGGGTGGTGGGGTTCGACGCACAGTCACACGATTTTCAGCACATGGTTTGGCCGCAAGGTGGAAAACAGGTTCGGCCTGCAACTCCGCAACGATTGGGTCCACAACGGCCTTTTCCGGACGGAAGACCGTGTGCGCACGGACAAGAATGACATCAACGCCTGCAATGACGAACCTATCCCCGAGTGCGTTATCAATCCGAATCTGACAGCAACCCTGCCCGCGAACACGGATTTGAATCAATTTACCGACACGGTAGTAAGTTTCTACGCAGAAAATAAAATTCAGTGGGCGAGCAAATTCCGCTCGGTCCTGGCCGTGCGCGGCGACGACGCAAATTATGTCGTCACCAGCCTGACTCCGACTTATGTCTCCCCCATCTTTGGCGCGGTCAACTTTGCGGAGCTCAATTCCGGCACGGCCAACAAGTTCCTGCCCAGCCCGAAAGCAAGTTTGATTTTCGGTCCGTGGGCCAACACCGAGATCTATGCCCAAGGCGGATTTAGTTTCCACAGCAACGATGCGCGTGGCGCAACGCAAAAGGAGGAACCGATTTCGCCGGACTATCCTTTCCCCACGTCCAGTATCCCCATTTCTCCCCTGGTCCAAACCAAAGGCGGGGAAATTGGCGTGCGCACTGTGGGCGTCCCACATCTGCAAAGCACTCTTTCGCTCTGGTATCTGCACAGTAACTCCGAACTGCAGCAGGACGGCGACACTGGAGGCACGGTGGCTTCACAACAGCCGAGCAACCGCTATGGCGTCGAATGGGCGAACTACTACACGCCACGGAGACATTTGGCTTTTGATTTTGACATTGCGGACTCCCGCGCGCAATTTACCCAAATAGATCCGGATGATGCGGCGTACAGCAACGTGGGTGGTGGCCAGTATCCTGTACAAGGCCCGGGTGGAAAGCTTGTTCCCGAAGCGGTTAAGGTGGTGATTTCGTCGGGCATGACAGTGCACGTTATCAAAGGCTTTTCGGAGAGTTTGCGCTTGCGCTATTTTGGCCCGCGCGATTTGACTTCCGACGGAATTTATCGCTCAAAGTCAACGGCGTTGCTCAACGCGGGGGTCGGTTATCAAATTAGCGAAAAATGGCGCGTTTCCGCCGAATTCCTGAATTTGCTAAACCGCCGGGATGATGACATCACCTACGGCTATATCTCCCGAATAACGCCAACGGGCTTACCAGCATTCACAAACGTTTTCCACCCCACCGAACCATTTCAGGTGCGATTCGGGTTGGGAAGAACTTTTTGACAAATGCTCCGTGGCTGCGCACCCGCTCGTATGCCAGCGTGAACATAACCTGTCGGTTCGGCTGGCGTTTGTTGCGGCGCGACTGATAGAGTTGTCAACGCAGCGGCCACTGACCAGTGGTCAGTTCCGGTGGACCACATGATCGGGCTTCTCTCCATTCTCGCGGTGGGATTTTTCCTGGGGATGCGCCACGCCACCGATCCCGATCACGTGATCGCCGTCACCACCATCGTCAGCAACCAGCGCAACAGCATGCGGGCGGCTATGATTGGCGCGTTCTGGGGCTTCGGCCACACACTTACGATCTTCGTGGTCGGAGCCGGAATCATTCTCTTCAATCTTGTAATTCCAGTGCGAGTCGGGCTGAGCATGGAGTTGTCGGTCGCGGTCATGCTGATTATTCTTGGCCTGTGGAATGTGGCCGGATTTCTGCGGTCGGCTCCTGCTGCTTCCGTGCCCGATCCCGTGGCAGAAAAAGCGATTCACTCTCATCCCCACAGCCACGGAGCCTTTGTCCACAACCATCCTCATACACACCAGCACGAGAGCAATTCTGATTCACGCGACCATGCGCCTCTCGATTGGATGGACCGAGTTTTCGGAGGGGTCAGCGCGTATCAATATCTTCGGCCGCTGGTGGTCGGCATTGTTCACGGACTTGCCGGTTCCGCGGCGGTGGCTTTGCTGGTGTTGACTACGATCCGAAATGTGCATTGGGCGGTCGCTTACCTTTTGATCTTCGGCGTAGGCACGATTGCGGGCATGATGTTGATCACCATGAGCATCGCTTCGGCATTCACGATGATGGGAAGGGGCCGGCAGAAGTTTTCGCGGCGGCTGGCGTTGGCTTCGGGCGTGCTCAGCCTTGGCTTCGGGATTTTTGTTGCCTACCAGATCTGCTTTGTGAACGGACTGTTCACTTCGCACGCGCAGTGGATACCCCGGTAGGACGAGCGAGCGTTCTGGGGTTTCTCTTTCGCCCCTATGGGGCTCGTTCTCAATGCACATGCTGCCCAGGGCTTGCGCCCCTTCGGCTTCGCTCAGGGCAGGCTCTGGGTGCATTCTTCCGCCGCTTCGCGGCTGAACGTCGGTCTCGCACTTCTCCTCCCAGTCGTACCACCTGCAAAACAAGATTCTAGGGGCGCGCTCCGCCCAGGACTAGCTTGCAAAGGCTGTCGGCGAAGTTGGGCGTCAGCTTGTCGTGGCGAATTATAAATCGCATGTAGATGGGGCCGTAGAGTAAATCCAGAAGCAGGTCCATGTTCAGGCCTCGGCGCAGTTCGCCGCGTTGAATTCCACGGCGAATTGTGGCGTAGGCTTCCTGGCGGCGAGGTTTCATGAAGCGTTCGCGGAAAGCCGCGATGACGTGCCTGTCGCTCTGACCGGCGGCAAGAATTGCGGAAAGAATACGCCCGCGGGGGCTGCGGAAGATCTTGACGACCTGACGCATCTGCTGATTCATGTCGGTGAAAACAGATCCGGTATCGGGGAAGTTCAGCTTTCGACCCGTGCTGCTGGCGAAAGCATCTGTGATAAGAGCGGCCTTGCCGGGCCACCAGCGGTAAACGGTAGCCTTGCCAACATTGGCGTGCGCTGCCACGGCTTCAATCGTCAGATCGGAAAAACCATTCTCACCCAAGAGTTTCAAGGTGCTGCGCAGGATAGCCACGCGAGCGTGTTCACTGCGCGGACGTCCCGGAGGTCGCTTGGGGCTGCCTGCGGCACTACGCCTTCGAGCAGGAGACTTATGGCGCATGATCCTACAGTACCATATAATTAACGGAGCTTTAGAATCCAATACGTTTAGTATCGAATCTAAACCTCAGTCTGTAATTTTCGTTTTGCGTCGTACTGCGCTGCCGCTTTTCTTATTCGCTCGACCTTGGAGTGGTGCCTAACCGATGTGGATAGTTGCGTTAGCGCTCAGGCGTCCTTATACGTTTGTGGTGATGGCGATCGTCATCATTGGTCTGTTCTTTGTAACGGTTTTCCGCACTCCGGTTGACATCTTTCCGGATATTGATATTCCGGTGGTCTCGGTGGTTTGGTCCTATATCGGCATGTCGCCGCAAGATATGGCGGACCGCATTGTGACCAATTCCGAACGCGGCATAAACATTACCGTCAACGACATCGAGCACATGGAGTCTCAGTCGGTAAACGGTTTGGGCGTCATCAAGGTTTTCTTCCGTCCCGGAACGAATGTGCAGGGCGCTATCGCGGAGATCACGGCAATCTGCCAGACAACCTTGCGCGGCCTTCCGCCCGGCACAGTGCCGCCTCTGGTGATCTCCTATAGCGCGTCGACTACGCCGATCGTTCAACTCGGACTGAGCAGCAAAACATTGCCTGAGGCGCAGCTTTTCGATCTGGGGCAAAACTTTCTGCGGAATTATCTGGCCACCGTGCCGGGAGCGGCCACTCCATATCCGTATGGCGGCAAGATCCGGCAGATTCAGGTGGACCTGGATTTGCCGAAGCTGCAAGCTTACGGGCTGGCGCCGAACGACATTGTAAACGCGGTCAACGCTCAGAATCTGATTCTTCCCAGCGGCACGATCAAACTTGGATCGGTGGAATACAACGTTGAGATGAACGGAACGCCGGCAACGATTGCGGAATTGAACGACCTGCCGGTAAAGACCGCGAATGGGGCCACGCTCTACATGCGCGACGTCGCGCACATACGCGATGGATTTTCACCGCAGACGAACATTGTGCGCCAGGATGGAAACCGCGGGGCACTGATGTCGATGTATAAGATCGGGAACGCCTCCACGTTGGAGATCGTGGCCGGAGTCAAGCGGATTGTGGTGCAAGCGGCGCAGTCGCTGCCGCCGGAATTGAAAATTACGGCGCTGTTCGATCAGTCTCTGTTTGTGCGAGCCTCGATCCAGGGCGTGCTGCGCGAGGGGTTGATTGCAGCGGCGCTTACCGCCGTCATGATTTTGCTGTTCCTCGGCGACTGGCGGCCTACGATCGTTATTTCCATCTCCATTCCGCTTTCCATTTTTGTTTCCATCATCGTGCTGAGCGCGATCGGGCAGACCATTAACATCATGACCCTCGGAGGATTGGCGCTGGCGGTCGGAATCCTGGTGGATGACGCGACGGTGGAAATCGAAAACATCGAGCGCAACCTTGCCATGGGCAAGGAGATGAGGCAGGCGATTCTTGACGGCGCGCAGCAGATCGCCGTGCCGGCATTTGTGTCGACGCTCAGCATCTGCATTGTGTTCGTGCCCATGTTTTTTCTGGCAGGCGTGGCGAAGTTCCTATTCGTGCCGCTGGCGGAGGCTGTGAGCTTCGCGATGTTGGCCAGTTATCTGCTTTCACGGACTCTCATCCCGACGCTGGTGATGTTCATCATGCGCGGACACGAACATCGCGCAGAAGAGCCGGAGTCGTTTCTGGGCCGTTTTCAGCGCGGGTTCGAGCGAAAGTTTGAGGATTTCCGGCGCGGCTACGAGCGCTTGCTGGAAACCACGATTGAGCATCGCGGCGTGTTTGTGATTTGTTTCCTGATTTTTTGCGTGCTCTCGCTTGGGATTTTTATGTTCCTGGGACAGGACTTCTTTCCACAAGTGGACGCGGGGCAGGTGAAACTGCATGTGCGCGGGCG
Organism: uncultured Acidobacteriaceae bacterium; assembly: GCA_963841125.1. Taxonomy (GTDB): domain Bacteria; phylum Acidobacteriota; class Terriglobia; order Terriglobales; family Acidobacteriaceae; genus Sulfotelmatobacter. Next base: position 102,482 of record CAWJBH010000005.1, on the reverse strand, counting down.
TCCCGGGCTGCGCGTAGAAGAGACGGCGCGCCTCTGCGACGAAGTGGAAAGGGTTTTGCGCGAGGAGATTCCAAAGAACGAACTGCAAACGATTCTCGACAACATCGGTCTGCCCAACTCCGGCATCAACCAGTCCTACAGTTCGAACGGAACGATTGGCACGAGCGACGCAGAGATTCTGATCGCTCTCGATCCCGAGCATCATCATCCGACGGCGGGGTATGTACGGCATCTGCGCGAAGTGTTGCCGCAGCGTTTTCCCGGGGTGGAATTTTTCTTCCAGCCTGCCGATATCGTTTCGCAGATTCTAAATTTCGGTCTGCCTGCGCCCATCGACGTACAGATCGTGGGCACGGACGCAGCAACCAGCTATCTTATTGCGCAGCAAATCGCGAACAAAATGCGGCACATTCCTGGCGCGGCCGATGTCCACGTGCAGCAGTTGCTGTCCCTGCCTACGATCCATATGGATATTGACCGCACGCGGGTCACGCAAGTTGGTTTGACGGCGCGCGATGTGGCACAGAGCATGCTGGTTTCGCTGAGCGGCAGTTTTCAAACTGCGCCGAATTTCTGGCTTAACCCGCGCAATGGGGTGACGTACCAGATGGCGGTGCAGTCGCCGCAATACCGCATGACCAGCCTGCAAGACCTGATGACCATCCCAGTAACATCGCAGCAGGGCGCACAGCTGATGGGCAACCTGGTGCAAGCATATCCGGTGGCGCGGCCTGCGACGGTGAACCACTACAACGTGCAACCAGTGATTGACGTTTACGCCAGCACACAGGATCGCGACCTGGGCGCCGTCGCATCCGAAACTTACAAGGTGCTGCAGACTTTCGACGGGCAACTGCCGCGCGGAACTCACATCGTAGTGCGTGGGCAGGTGGTTACCATGCGTTCGTCGTTTGTGGGATTGGGGCTGGGACTGATTGGAGCCATCCTGCTTGTTTATTTGCTGATCGTCATCAACTTCCAGTCGTGGCTTGATCCGTTCATTATCATCGCCGCGTTGCCGGGAGCGCTGGCGGGAATCTGCTGGTTTCTGCTGCTGACGCGCACCACGTTGAGCGTGCCGTCGCTTACCGGCGCGGTAATGTGCATGGGCGTGGCGACGGCGAATTCGATTCTGATGGTGAGCTTCTCGCGCGAACAGCTGGATGAAGGGATTCCCGCGGTTCAGGCGGCCGTCTCTGCCGGCTATACGCGGATGCGCCCCGTGTTGATGACTGCCCTGGCCATGATTATCGGCATGGTACCGATGGCGCTGGGTTTTGGGGAAGGCGGCGAGCAGAACGCGCCGCTGGGCCGCGCCGTGATTGGCGGGCTGCTGTTTGCGACAGTTGCCACCTTGTTTTTTGTGCCGAGTGTGTTCGCGATATTCCATGGTCATCAAGAAGCCAAGCGTGCGCGCAGAGAGAGCGAGCTGGCATAGAGTTTTCGCAGCAAGTGGAGTTGAGAATGAGTGCAGAAGATAAATCCAAACTACCGGGTCAGGCTGAGGAGCATCATGCGCTGAGTGCTCAAGCCCAGCGCGACGAAGAGATTGCGGCGATCCAGCAAAACGCCCGGCATCAACCTCCGGGGATCGAGAAGCCGCCCGAGGTTCCGCCCGCACCTCCGGGCAAAGCGCTGATGATTGTCGGCATACTTTTGCTGGTATTGCTGGTTGCGGGCGGGCTCACTCTGTGGGACCGCGTAAGCCACGAACGCGCACTGGCGAAAGAGACGGAGCGAGAAACCGTTCCAACCGTCGCGGTGGTCTACCCGTTGTCGGAAAAGCCGGATGAAGACCTGGTGCTGCCCGGCTCTTTGCTGGCCTATGAGGAGTCTCCGATTTACGCCCGTACCAGCGGCTATCTGGTGCGTTGGTACAAAGACATCGGAAGCCGAGTGACGAAAGGCGAGTTGCTGGCAAAGATTGATACTCCCGAGGTGGATCAGGAATTAAACCAGACTCGAGCTGCGCGCCTGCAAATGCTGGCGCAAATGGATCTGGCGAAAATCAGCGCCGACCGCTGGCAGAATCTGCGCAAGACGGATTCCGTCTCTGCACAGGAAGCTGATCAGTACGAGAGCGGATACAAGCAGAGCCAGGCCAATCTGGCTGCCGCTGACGCCAATGTGCGGCGACTCGAGCAGCTTGAGGGTTTCAAGGATGTTTACGCGCCGTTCTCCGGCGTGCTCACTAAACGCAACGTCGATCCGGGAGCGCTGATCAATGCTGGGGCCGGGGCCGCAGGCCGGGAGTTGTTTGATCTTGCGCGTGTCGATCCGCTGCGCGTTTACGCCAGTGTTCCGCAGGCTTACGCGCCGTACATAAAAGTTGGAGCGAATACGACCGTGACCTTACAGGAATTTCCTGGCCAGAAATTTATCGGGAAGGTTGTGCGCACGGCAGAGGCTATTGATCCCGCTACGCGCACTCTGCTCACCGAGGTCGACGTGCCTAATAAGGATGAGCGCCTACTGCCGGGCTCGTTCGGAGAAGTGCACTTCGCCGTGGGCTCTGGCGTGAACAAAGTCACGATTCCAGTGAACGCGATGCTGTTCCGCGCCGAGGGACCTCGCGTGGCAGTCGTCGATAGCAGCGGCAAGGTGCAGTTACGTCCCATTAATATCGGACGCGACTACGGCACCACGCTGGAGGTACTCGATGGAGTCTCTCCGACGGACCAGGTCGTCATTAATCCTGCGGACTCGCTTGATGAAGGACAACAGGTGAACGTGGTGCAACAGCCGGCAAACCAGCAGCAGCCGGGTCAGCCGCCACAGACAAACCCGCCGTCGGCCAAACCGAAGGGCGGGGCATCGTGAAGCGAGTCGAAATTTCGGCCGCGCTGGCATTGCTTGCGTTGGCTGCGGGATGCACAGTGGGTCCGCGTTACACCCGGCCCACGGCTCCTGCGCCGGCGCCGGATGCATGGAAGACGCAGGCGCCATGGGAGCAGGCCGCGCCTAAGGATTCGATCCCCAAAGGCACTTGGTGGCAGGTTTTTCACGATTCTGCGCTGGATGCCTACGAACAGCAATTGCTCCAGGCTAACCAGTCTTTAGTGGCTGCACGCGACCGTTTAGATCAGGCGCGCTCGTTGGCGCGGGTCGCTACGGCGGACATGTTTCCGCAGCTTTCGGCGGACCCGAGCGCGGTGCGGGAGCGCGGCTCCGGCAATCGACCTTTGAATGGCGCGGCACCGACCGCCTTGGGTGGTTCGACTCAGTCTGTCCCACCCTATACGCAAAACGTCTATACGATTCCATTCTCTCTGAACTACGAAGTCGATCTTTTTGGGCGCGTACGAAATAACGTGGCGGCAGCGAACGCTTCCCTGCAGTCCACGGCTGCCGATCTTCAGAATGTGCAATTGGTTTTGACTGCTGAACTTGCCGCCGACTATTTCACGCTGCGCGAACTGGATGCTGAGTTTCAGGTGGTGCAGGAATCGGTGGGCTATCAGCGCAAGGGGCTGGATCTGGTGAATAACCGCCACAGCGGCGGTATCGCCAGCGGGCTGGAAGTCGCGCAGCAATCGGCGCTGCTCGATTCAACATTGTCGCAACTGGCGCTGGTGCAGCAATCGCGTGCGCAGTATGAGCACGCCATCGCGGTGCTGGTGGGTCAGGCGGCTTCGAGTCTCAGTGTGCCCGTTGCGCCTTTGAGTGCCACGCCGCCACCCGTCCCTCTGGGTGTGCCCTCCGACGTGTTGGAGCGGCGGCCTGACATTTCGACGGCCGAACGCCTGATGGCTTACCAGAATGCTCAAGTCGGTATCGCTCACTCGGCCTTCTATCCGCACATTACTCTAAGCGGCTCCGGTGGATGGCAGAGCCGCGACCTGGCGTCGCTTCTCAACGCGCCCAGCCTGTTCTGGTCGCTGGGCGCGGACGCTTTGCAGCCCATATTCGAAGGTGGACGAAACCGCGCCAATCTAGCCGCCGCGCAGGCCGCGTATGAACAGTCAGTGGCGAATTACCGGCAATCCGTACTCACGGCGTTCCAGCAGGTTGAAGACGGTATCAGCAATCTGAGCACGCTCGCGCAAGCTCTCGCCACACAGGGCGCCGCGGTCGAGGATGCGCGCCGCGCGCTCGCGATCGCCAACAATCGCTACATTGGCGGAGTTACGAGTTACCTTGACGTTATTACCGCACAGACAACTCTACTCGCCAGCCAACGCTTGGAAACGCAGTTGCTCGGGCAGCAGATGGTCAGCTCCGTCTATCTGGTGAAAGCCCTCGGCGGCGGCTGGGATGCCAGTGAAATCAGGGATCAGCAGGTTCATCCGCAAGCAGGCCAGGCTTTGCGACCATGAATCGGGAGAGGTTTAGGCTGCGAACCCCGTTTACAGGTTGACAACACCGTCGGACGCGCCTAGTATTATAGCTGAGGGAAATATATCCCTCCTTTTCAGAAATAAGTCCGAACCCATCTGAAGTCTTGCACCAGGCGCACCTCTGAGGAATCGCGTTAAGGCACCGTTGAGTCTGTCAGGGATTTTTGTGTCGCGTCCGTTTGTTTTTGCTATCTAGTCATCCTGAATCAAGAAGGAACCCCATGAAAAACACTAAGTTTCTTGTGAAAGTGAACCGCGGCGGCGCTCGAGCGGCTGAGTACGTATTGCGGGTCGACCGCAGTCCCATTCAGACGACAACCAACCGCAAGCTGGCATTGGCCATGGGGCGGTTCACGGCCGAAGACGCAGTCAAGTCGATGCAGAATTCCCGCTGCAACCCGGAGTTGGTTTCAGTCCAGATTTAAGGCGAGTCAGCCTGATTCTGCTGCTTTCTCTGACCAGTTGCTGATGTAGGCCTGAGCTGTTCCTTCGACATTTCCTGTTCTATCCAAGTCCATAGCAAAAGGCGCTCTCGCGCCTTTTGCCTACGTGCGGGCGTGGCGTTCGCTGTTGGGCCTTGAACCGCTCAGAGCGAAGAACAGGATGTAGAGATAGCAGATCACGGGAAGAAAGAAAGCATGGTGGATTCCGATCTTGTCGGCGATCGCACCTTGGGCCAGCGGGATGAGGGCACCTCCAACGATCGCCATGATCATGACCCCGGAACCGTCCCCCGTAAGCGGGCCAAGTTCCGCTACTCCCAGTGTGAAAATGCTTGGGAACATGATTGAGTTAAAGAACCCGACCAGGATAATGCTCCACATGGCGAAGTGTCCTGAGGTGAGCATGGAAATTGTCACCAGGGCGGCAGCGCACACTGCGCAGATGCCAAGCAGGTGCCCGGTCTTGATCTTCTGTAGTAGCCCCGATCCGATGAAACGTCCGACCATCGCCCCGCCCCAATAGAAGGCGACGAAACTGGCCGCAACCTTTTCGGTGAAACCGCCAATCTCGGGCTGACTAAAATAGTTCACCAGGAAACTTCCAATAGAGACCTCGGCGCCAACGTATACGAAAATCCCGATCGCGCCGAAGATCAGATTGCGATGCTTCCAGATGGAGTCGTTCACCCTTTCGCCGATCTGATGCTGAGCCTGGGGGATTTTCGGCAACTTGAAACTGCCGATCGCGATCGCCAGTAGCACTAACGCAATGCCCAAGCCCACGTAGGGCGTCTTGACGGTGGCGGCCTCATGCAGGCGATAAGCGCGCAGCGCGTCAGGCGCGAGTGCCCGTATCTCTTCCATGGTCTTCGGCGCCGCGGTCAGAATCAGAAGGCCACCGAAGAACGGAGCCAGAAAAGTGCCGAGAGAGTTAAACGCTTGTGTAAGGTTCAGGCGGCTCGACGCCGTCTCAGGTCTACCGAGCACCGTCACATAAGGATTAGCCGCCACCTGGAGGCAGGTGATACCAGCAGCCAGAACAATCAATGCGACCAGGAACAGGGGAAACGATGGGACGCTGGCGGCGGGGACAAATAGGAAGGCGCCCACACCCATGGTGAGCAACCCCACTACCATCGAGCGCTGGTAGCCGATCCAGTCAACCACCTTGGCCGAGGGTATGGAGAAAAGAAAATACGCTCCAAAGAAGGCGAACTGAATGAGCATGACCTCTGTGTAATCCAAGTCGAAAATCGGCTTCAGGTGAGGGACGAGAATGTCGTTGAGGCAAGTGAGAAATCCCCACATAAAAAACAGCGTGGTCACAACGGCGAGAGGCCCGGTATAGGACGCGGATGAATCAGAAGATGTTGCAGTCGAACGGCTCGGCGGCGCGATTGACATAATGATCGTTTCCGCTCGGAATAATAGCACCGGGAGCCGGGCTGGGCTGCAGATTTCTCTTTGCCGAGCCTCGGTCTCCCAAGCCTAATCTTCTACGCCTGGATCTTCACCAGCCAGTTCGCGGGTTCAGGGAGGATAGCGAATGTCGGGAGCTTACCTCGCACCATGGCGACTTCATCGCACTTGTAGAATCTGGGGCAGACGTGGCAATCCTTGTAAATCTTGTCGGGGAGATCCTCTCGCCGCGCCATCTCAAATCCCTGTCGCGCAAAGAATTCAGGAGCGCGGGTGAAGAGACAGATGCAATCCACGCGATGCCGTTTGGCTTCAGCCATCAAAGCCCTCATCAGCCGGCTGCCCCCACCTTGACCTTGCGCCCGCGGTCCCACCGTGATTGAGCGAATCTCGGCCAGGTGGGTGCCATAGAGGTGCAGCGCACCGCATCCGATGATGCGGCCCTCGTGTTCCAGAACAACAAAGTCTCTTACGTTCTCGCAAATCTCTGCCAGGGTGCGCGGCAGCAGGGTGCCGTCGCCCGAATAGGACAAGATCAGTTCGTGGATGTGCTTGGCATCGGGCAGAATGGCTTTACGCGTTCGCATGGACATTGACCTCCTCGCGCAGAGCCTCGATCTTTTTTCTCGTTGCTGCAATCCCTTGCCGCACTTGGGCTGGCGCAGTACCACCGACAACATCATGAATCGCCAAGACCGCAGCTGGCTTCAAGCAGTCACGAAAGTTCTCATCAAACGCGGGATTCAGGGCACGCAGTTCATCCAGCGTCAGATCCTGAAGCTCACAATGCTTTTCCACGCACAGCTTCACAGCTTTGCCGACTTGCTCGTGTGCGAGTCGCGAAGCAACGCCGCGGTTTACCAGGTAAGTGGCAGCCGCCCATGCGTTCATGAATCCCGACTGCGACGCCTCATTCATGCGCTGGTGATCGAACTCGACTGCTTTCATCCAGCCGCCGACCAGCGGAAGCAGCCCAAGCACCGTATCTGTGGCATCAAACAGCGGCTCCTGTGTTTCCTGCAGGTCCTTGTTATAGGCCAGTGGCAAGCCTTTCAACGCCACCATCAGGGTGGTTGCGCTTCCGATCACGCGACCGGTCTTTCCCCGCACCAGTTCAAGAAGATCTGGATTTTTCTTTTGAGGCATGGCGCTGCTGCCCGTTGAATAAACTTCGGGTAACTGCACGAAACCGAATTCCTGCGTGGAGAAAATGATCATCTCTTCGGCCCACCGGCTCAAGTGCAACCCCAGTAGCGAAAGTGTGTTGACGAACTCAAGAACGAAATCGCGGTCGCTGGTGGCGTCAATGCTGTTCGCCGTTGGACCCTCGAAATCGAGTTCTTCCGCCATGAAGGCGCGATCGAGAGGAAGAGTTGCCCCTGCGACGGCGCCAGATCCCAGGGGACAGATGTTGAGGCGTTTGCGGCAATCGGCGAGGCGGTCCGCGTCCCGCAAAAACATCTCGACATACGCTAGCAGCCAGTGCGCGACCAACACGGGCTCTGCCCGCTGCAAGTGGGTGTAGGCGGGCATTGCAGCGCTGCCGGCTTGTTCGGCGCGAGCAGTGAAAGCGACGCATACGGCGGCTAGTTCGCTTCGCAACTCATCGATCGCCGCTCTCACGTAGAGGCGCAGGTCCGTAGCGATCTGTTCGTTGCGGCTGCGTCCGCTGTGCAGCTTGTAGCCCAGGTCGCCGATCCGCAACACAAGTTGCTTCTCAACGAAATGATGCACGTCTTCGGTCTCGTCGTCCTGCACAAGGTCATTGGAAGCGGCGGCCATCTCGCCAATCTGCTGTAGCCCTTGAAGAATGCTGATGAGCTCGTCGGCAGACAGAACGCCGGCGTTCTTCAAGGCACGCGCATGGGCTGCGCTCGCCGTCAGTTCGTAACGCAGCAACCGGCGATCAAAGTCGAACGACCGCTGCCAGCGTTCGAACTGTGGATCCAGCGCCTGCCGGAAGCGGCCCGACCACATCTTCATCGCGTGACCTCCACGCGACCCCGCGCACGTACGCGCGACGGAAGTCCGAGGATGCGGATGAATCCCTCCGCATCTTTCTGGTCATAACTGTCGCCCATGGTGAATGACGAAAGATCGGTGCGATAGTGCGAGTGCTCGGACTGGCGGCTGATTACGGACACGTTGCCCTTATACAAAGACAGCGTCACAGTGCCCGTCATCTCTGTCTGCGTGTTGGCGACGAAAGCGTCGAGGGCCTCGCGTAGCGGCGTAAACCACAAGCCGAAGTAGACGAGTTCAGCGTACTTTAATCCCACATGCTGCTTGAAGTGCGAGACCTCGCGCTCCAGGCACAGGGCTTCCAGTTCGCGATGCGCCGCGATCAGCAACGTTCCCCCGGGCGTTTCATAACAGCCGCGCGACTTCATTCCGACAAACCGGTTCTCGACCAGGTCCACCCGGCCGATGGCGTTACGCGCGCCTACTTCGTTCAGCAATTCGACCAACGACACTGGATCAAGCTTCATGCCATCGACTGTGACTGGAATTCCCTTCTCAAAGCCGATGGTGACCTGCTCGTTCTTGTCCGGCGCTTCCTGGGGCGAACGAGTCATCTGCCACGTTGTGGGCAACGGAGCATTCGCTGCGTCTTCGAGTTCTCCGCCTTCATGACTGAGGTGCCACAGATTGCGGTCGCGGCTGTGGATTTTCTCGCGGCTCGCCGCCACCGGGATGCCGTGCTGCTCAGCATAATCGAGGCAGTCTTCGCGAGATTTCAGCGACCACTCCCGCCACGGCGCAATCACTTTCAGTTCCGGCGCAAGCGCTTGATAAGTCAACTCAAAGCGGACCTGGTCGTTTCCTTTCCCCGTGCAGCCGTGCGCCACGGCCGTTGCTCCTTCGCGCAGGGCGACTTCGACTTGATGTTTTGCGATCACGGGACGCGCCAGCGACGTGCCGAGCAAATACTTATGTTCGTAGACCGCTCCTGCTTGTAACGCGGGGAAAACATATCCCGTTAGAAACTCTTCACGCAGATCTTCCACGATGACCTTGCTTGCACCTGTGGCGTAAGCTTTCTCGACCACGGCATCGATGTCGTCTCCCTGACCCACGTCGCCGACCATCGCGATTACATTGTAGGAATAATTCTCCTTGAGCCACGGAATGATGATGGAGGTATCAAGGCCTCCAGAGTAGGCGAGTACAACTTTTTCAGGCATGAGCACTCCTTGCGGGCAGACGATCGCCCCCACCCAGCAGTAAGTAAAGAATTGCTTTTTGCACGTGCAGGCGGTTTTCTGCCTGCTCGAAAACCACTGACTGCTGCGAATCTATCACGGCGTCCGTCACTTCCAAACCGCGATGTGCCGGCAGGCAGTGCATGAACACCGCATGGGGCGCGGCTTTCGCCATGAGATCCGCATTCACTTGATAAGGTGGAAAGATCCGCGATCGCTCGCCTTCTTGCCTTTCCTGTCCCATGCTTGTCCAGGCATCGGTGTAGATCGCGTCGACTCCCGCAACCGCCTCGCGCGGGTCGGTCAGTAAATGAATTTCGGCGCCAGTTTCCTGGGCAATCTCGCGGGCGGTAGCAACTATCTGCGGATTCGGCGCGTAGCCTGCCGGAGTCGCAACGCGAATCGACGATCCCAGGCACGCACATGTAAGCAGCAACGAGTGTGCCACGTTATTTCCGTCACCTACGTACGCCAGGCAAATGTTCTTCACATCGCCGAATCGCTCGAGCAGCGTGAGATAGTCAGCCAGCGCCTGGCACGGATGTTCCAGATCGCTGAGCGCGTTAATCACCGGGATGGATGCGTGCTGCGCCATGCCCTCGATGGTTTGCTGCGAGTATGTGCGCAGCACAATAAGATCGACCCAGCGCTCCAGGTTGTGCGCGACGTCGCTCAACTTTTCGCGGGCGTCGAGCCGTTCGTGAGTTTGATCGACGAACATTGCGGTGCCACCGAGGCTGACCATTCCTGCCTCGAACGTCAGCCGGGTGCGCAACGAGGGCTTCTCGAAGAACATAACGATCTGCCTGCCCGTGAGCGCCCTGCGAAAATCCGCGGGCCGCGACTTCATGATGGCGGCCAGACGCAATACCGCATCGACGCCGGCCGGGCCGAGATCGCGAGTTGAAACCAGGTCGGGGCACCAGAACACCTGCGGAACGCGCTCGGGAGCGGCCGCCACTCTGCTTTGCACGTGACTATTCAACGTTGACTCCTTATTTTGGATCTGCATATTGCCTGACTGCGGTTTCGAACGAGCGGCGACTGACTGATTCATGAATAGGTGACCTCCGTGCCGCACGACAACTTGGTGAGGTAAAACTGCGGCAAGACTTCTGCTTCGGTTGCGGGCACAATTCTTACTCGCCCCACCCCTTGTTTCAGCGCTTGTCCGCAGGCCAGCAGCTTCGGCAACATGCCGCCGCTGATGACCGAACCCGCCGCCAGTTCCGCAGCCTGCTTTGTGCTCAACCACGGCATCACGCTTCCCGCAGCGTCTTTCACGCCTGGAACATCGGTGAGGAAAATCAATGTGTTGGCATGGCAGGCTGCAGCGCAAGATGCCGCCATTTCATCGGCGTTCACGTTGTAGTATTCGCCGTCGGCGCCCAAAGCCAAAGAAGCCAGAACCGGAATGCCTCCCTGCTGCCAGAGGGCTTCGATCCAGCACGGCTCAGCGAAACAAATCTCGCCGACAAATCCCAAGTCGCGGCCATGGACGTACTTCTTCCGGGCGCGAAACGTCATGCCGTCGCCGCCGCAGAACCCAATAGCGGGCATGCCCGCTGCCTGAATCGCCGCCACCAGCTTCTTGTTAATCAACCCGCCCAACACCATGAGCGCGATGTCCCTGGTCTCGGCATCGGTGACGCGCAGGCCGTCCACAAATTCGCTCTTTTTGCCCAGCCGATTCAACATGCGGGTGAGTGCGCTGCCGCCGCCATGCACCACCGCGACGCGGTGACCATCCTGCGCCAACTCTGCGATGGACCGCGCGCACTTACGCAGCGTCGTCGCATCTTCGATCGCCGCTCCGCCAATTTTCACTACGATGGTCACTGCAAACCCTCTCGTTCGTCCCACTGATGCATCAAGTTCATATTCTGCACGGCCTGTCCTGCAGCTCCTTTGAGCAGATTATCGACGCAGGAAACCAGAACCAGCCGCCGGCCGTCCTCCGCCAGGCAGAAACCCAGATCGCAGTAGTTCGTGTGCAGCGAAAACTGCAACTGCGGCAGCTTCGGCGTCGCAAACACCCGCACCCAATGTCTTCCTGAATAAAACTCGCGCAGACAGGATTCCACCTCCGCCGGCTTCATCGTCTGGCTGAGATGGACGTAGATTGTCGACAGAATCCCGCGCGGAATCGGCAGCAGATGAGGAGTAAAAATCAGATCGTCGTCCTCGAGTCTCAACTGCTCTACCATCTCTCCCAGATGCCGGTGATTGAACACGGAGTAAGCAGAGAGATTGTCGGCCACCGAAACGAAATGAGTACGCGACGTAGGAGCTTTGCCAGCTCCCGAGACTCCCGATTTCGAGTCAGAAATAATTCCACGGTCCCGGTCAATCAATCCAGCCTTCAGTAGCGGAGCCAAGGCCAAAATCACCGAGGTAGCGTAGCAACCCGGATTCGCCACCAGTTGAGCCGCCGCAATGTGGTCGCCGTTCAACTCCGGTAAGCCATACACCGCTTTGTCAGTCAATTCCGCAGCGGTGGTTGCGTCCGCATCCTCGAATGAGTAGATGGCACGGTGCTGCGCCTGCTTCAGCCTCCATGCCCCGCTCAGATCGATGACGCGCAAACCTTGCGCGATAGCCTCCGGCACAAGCGATCGCGATGCTTCATGCGGCGTGGCCAGAAAAAGCAACTGCACACCCTGACGCTTCATTTCAGCCCACGAAAGCGGGCGCAGTGGATAGCCTCCGTTGCCGGACAATTCCGGAAACACCTCCGCCAGGTCCATCGCTCCATTGCTCCCGTTTTCACGACGGAACAGCAGGGGCTTTTCCAGTCGCGGATGGCGCTCCAGAAGGCGCGTCAACTCCAATCCGGAATAGCCGCTTGCGCCGATGACCGCACTCTTGAGCTTTGCCGGCATCAGCCGAGCATCTCCTCGATCCGCGCAGCAACCTTCCTGGCAGCGTCCTTATCGGGACAAACAATCAGGATCGTGTCATCACCGCCAATCGTCCCCATCACTCCCTCCCATTCCTGTTCATCGAGCGCCGCCGCCACAGGCTGAGCGCTGCCTACAATCGTTTTCACGACCAGCAGGTTCTGCGCCGGCCGCACATCCAGCACGAACTCGCGAACCAGTCGCTGCACCGGAGGCAAGGCCAGGGCCGTAGCGCCTTCGCCTTGAAGCAGGGCATAGCCAGCCGCCGTCTTGCTCAAATTCAGATCGCGAATGTCCCGCGACAGCGTCGCTTGCCCGACCTTGAACCCCCGCTTGCGCAACGCCCGCTGTAAGTTTTCCTGGTTGGCCACGGGACCCTGCCGCAACGCTTGCAAAACGGCTCTCTGTCGCAGGGCTTTATTCATTATGAATATTTATTCACTGACATGGATAAATATCCTCTATCTTACAGGCCTTGCCTGCCCTGTCAAGGCAAAACATTGGCACCTTCTTGCTCGGAGTAACCGTCCTCAAATCCTGCGGGAGCTTGGCTGACAAGCGTGGCTTGAAGAGAACCGAAATCCGAGGGCGGACCGGACTGAAAACCTTGCTAGACTACTCGCGGCGCGAAACGCCGCCGCGAGCGCAGGAGCAACGCCACATGAACAAAAAGTCGAATCTGGTTGCCGAATTGATCGCTGAGTTCCTGGGAACCTTCGTTTTGATTCTCTTCGGCTCGGGTGTGGTTGCGATGGTCGTTCTGTTCCCCTCGAACGCTCCAGCCGGGATCGTTCACGGCGGCTACACCAACATCACACTAGGCTGGGGACTGGCGGTGACCATGGGGATCTACGTCGCCGGGAAGGTTTCTGGCGGCCATCTGAATCCAGCGGTCACGCTGACTCTAGCGGTGTTCCGCGGGTTTCCCTGGCGCAAGGTCGTACCCTATTCAATCGCGCAGACGGCAGCAGCATTTCTTGCCGCGGCCCTGGTGTACCGAAACTATCTGCCCGCTTTCCACCAGTTCGATCCCAACTGGAAAAGACCGCCGGCGTCTTTACAACTTTTCCAGCCTTTCCGGAATGGCCTCAAGCCGGATTTCTCGATCAGGTGATCGGTACGGCACTCCTGCTGCTCCTCATATTGGCTATCACGGACGAACTCAACGTTCCTCCCGGAGCCAACCTCGCGCCTGCAATGATCGGGTTGGTGGTCGTAGCCATCGGTATGAGCTTTGGCGGCATGCACGGATACGCGATCAATCCCGCGCGCGATTTTGGCCCGCGCCTTTTCACCGCCGTGGCTGGATTCAGAAACAACGGCCTCACCAATGGTCCCCGTGTGTGGTGGGTTCCGGTCGTGGGGCCACTGCTGGGCGGACTGGTGGGCGCCGCCGTCTACGATTTCGGTATTCGACGGTTCTTGCACGCGTCACAGCCTTCGTCGTAAACGTCTTTGCAGGCAACGTCAGAAACAGGAGGCCGCTTGCGCTACATTCTCTCTCTCGATCAGGGCACAACCAGTTCACGAGCACTGTTGTTTGACGAACACGGCACCGTTCAATCCGTTGCTCAGCGCGAGTTCACCCAAGTCTTTCCCGAGCCTGGATGGGTCGAGCACGATCCCGAGGAAATCGCCGCATCGCAGGTCGCTGTTGCTCTTGAAGCCATGGCCGCGGCCAAAGCGCAACCTAAAGACATAGTCGCTATCGGCATCACCAATCAGCGTGAAACAACCATCGTCTGGGACCGCGCCACCGGCAAGCCCATCTATAACGCTATTGTCTGGCAGGATCGCCGCACTGCCGCTTTCTGCGAGCAACTCAAGGCGCAAGGCCACGAAAATCTGATTCAGCAGCGCACTGGGTTGCTGATCGATGCTTACTTCTCTGCAAGCAAAATCTCCTGGATCCTCGATCACGTTCAGAATGCCCGCCAACTCGCGGATGCGGGCCGCCTGGCGTTTGGCACCGTCGACACCTGGCTGGTGTGGAAGTTGACTGGCGGCCGGGGGCATATTACGGACACCAGCAACGCTTCGCGCACCATGCTTTTCAATCTTTATTCCGGCGGCTGGGACGCTGAACTGCTCGATCTGTTTCGAATCCCGGCATCGATGTTGCCCGCGGTCCGGCCTTCTAGTGAAGTTTACGGAGAGGTAAGCTCCGTTCCTGGACTCAACGGCATTCCCATCTCAGGGATCGCTGGCGATCAGCAGGCCGCGCTCTTTGGGCAGAGATGTACCAGCCCGGGCCTCACCAAGAATACCTACGGCACAGGCTGCTTCATGTTGCAGAGCACTGGCACTCGCGCCGTCGCGTCTACTCATCGCCTGCTCACAACCGTTGCGTGGAAAATCGGCGATGACACGCATTACGCACTCGAAGGCAGTGTGTTCGTGGGCGGAGCTGTGGTCCAATGGCTGCGCGACGGCTTGGGGATCATTCGCAGCTCATCGGAGGTGGAAGCTCTGGCGAATTCCGTTCCCGACAATGGTGGGGTGTACTTTGTCCCTGCCTTCGTAGGCCTCGGCGCTCCACACTGGGATTCCTACGCGCGCGGCGCAGTCTTCGGCCTCACGCGGGGCAGCAGCGCAGGTCACATCGCTCGCGCAGCGCTGGAAAGCATCGCATACCAGGTAGCAGATTTAATGGACGCGGTTCAGACCGATACAGGCACTCCGCTCAAAGAGTTGCGTGTGGATGGCGGCGCGTCCGCGAACGACAGTCTCATGCAATTTCAGGCGGATATTCTTGGGGTGCCTGTCGTGCGGCCTTCGATGACGGAAACCACCGCACTCGGAGCGGCTTTTCTGGCCGGACTGGGCGCTGGCTTCTGGAAGGAAGTGCAGGCCATTGCCGGCCTGCCACGAGAAGAGCGCCGGTTTGAACCGCGCCTCCCACGCTCTCGAGTGGACGCCATGCGACAGCGCTGGAATGATGCGATCTCTCGCGCGAAGTCCTGGGAGCAAGTGTAGTGCTGGCAGCCTGCCGGCTGCGGCGACAGACTTGGCGCCCGATTCGCCTGCCATCCCCGGAACTTGCAAACTGAAGCTTCACTGCATATAAGAGGTAGAGGCGAATTCCGGTACGAGCCGAACCGGCCAGGTAGCGATCCATTGTTTCCTTCACGCCGATTATTCTTGGAGTCTCTCAGCCGGTCCGCGCTGGTTCTGTCCCTCGAAAGCATTGTTGGGATGGTTCGCCCTCGCTGGCTGCACGCCTCTGTAGCTTCCTACCAGAATGCTGGTCAGAAAGAAGCCGCATCGCCTTCTGATCTCGGTGTCAGCTTCCGTAACATCGCACGCGAATCCGGCTTGAATGTCAAAACCGTCTTCGGTGGAGAACACAAGAACAAGTATCTCCTCGAAACCACCGGCTGCGGCATTGCATTCTATGATTACGATAACGACGGCTGGCTCGATATTTTCATCGTAAATGGCTCGCGTCTAGAGGGCTTTCCCGCCGGTAGCGAACCTACGTCGCATCTCTTCCGCAACAATCGCGACGGCACTTTCACTGATGTGACGGCGAAGGCCGGGCTCACACACTCCGGCTGGGGACAAGGGGTTTGCGTCGGCGACTACGACAACGATGGATGGGACGATCTGTTCGTCACTTATTACGGTAAGAACGTCCTCTATCACAACAATGGCGATGGAACTTTCACTGATGTCAGCCAGAAGGCTGGCGTGGCGGGCAAAGGCACGCGTTGGAACACGGGCTGCGCGTTCGTCGATTATGACCGCGACGGCCGCCTCGACCTTTTTGTCGCGAACTACATTGAGATGGATTTAGCCACAGCGCCGGTACCCGAATCCGGCCCCTGTCTCTACAAAGGCGTGATGGTCGCCTGCGGTCCGCCTGGGCTGCAGGGCGGCAAGAATATCCTCTACCACAACAACGGCGACGGCACTTTCACAGACGTCTCCGAAGCGGCGGGAATATTCCGTGCCAATGGCACGTACGGCCTGGGAGTTCTCACCGCCGACTTCGACAACGATGGCTGGCCCGACATTTACGTTGCGAATGATTCCACCGCCAGCGCGCTCTATCACAACAAGAAGAACGGAACTTTCGAAGACATCGCAATCGAGGCGGGCTGCGCTCTCAGCCCCGACGGCAAACCGCAGGCAGGCATGGGCGTCTCGGCCGCGGACTATGACCTCGATGGCAACCTCGACCTGGTCAAGACCAACTTCGCCGGCGATACTCCTTCGCTCTACCACAACCTGGGTGGGGGCAGCTTCGAGGACGCCACATTCTCCGCAGGCTTAGGAGCGCATACACAGTTTCTGGGCTGGGGCTGCGGCTTCTTCGACTTCGACAACGACGGCTGGCCCGACATCCTGATCTGCAACGGCCACGTCTATCCCGAAGTCGAGCAACTGAAAACCGAAGCCGGTTACCCTCAGCGCAAACTGCTCTACCGCAATTTGCATAATGGCCATTTCGCAGACGTTTCTCTACAAGCTGGTCCTGGGATTTCCGACCCAGTGCCTGCGCGCGGCTGCGCTTTCGGTGACTTCGACAACGACGGCAACATCGACGTGGTCGTCAACACCGTCAACGACTATCCTCAACTTTTGCAATGCAGTTCCAGCCTGGGCAACAATTGGATCAAGGTCCGCACCATCGGCACGAAGTCCAACCGGAGCGGCATTGGTGCGCGTCTCACCTGCACAACCCATCCCCCCGGAGAAACCAAGGCTCACCAGCAGATCGACGAAGTGCGCAGCGGGGGCAGCTACATTTCGCAGAATGACTTGCGCATTCATTTCGGCTTGGGAAAGGCCGATAAGGTCGATCTGCTGGAAATTCGCTGGCCCAGCGGCCAGGTCGACACGCTGAAGGATGTAAAGGCAAACCAACAGATATTTGTGAAAGAAGGCGAGGGGATCGTTCGCACTATGCAGTTCCCAGCCAATCCGAAGCTCGTGAAGCATTAATGAAAGGTGCGGATCGAGCGGGCGGTTCCGGCAAGTGTGCCGCTTCAATAAGTGTTCGATGCTGAACAAGAAACACATCGTCGTCGGTCTGGGCGAGTTGCTTTGGGACTTGTTGCCCGCTGGGAAACAATTGGGCGGAGCGCCGGCCAACTTCGCCTACATCACCTCGCTGCTCGGAGATCATGGCGTTCCGGCCAGTCGTCTCGGCCCGGATGCTCTAGGTGCAGCAGCTATTCAGCGCCTCGGTGAACTCGGTCTCCCGACCGAATACATTCAGAAAGATACGAACCATCCGACCGGGACTGTGCAGGTGGAAGTGGACAGCGCCGGCCAGCCGCGCTTTGAAATTTTCGAGTCAGTCGCCTGGGACTTTCTCGAATGGACGCCACAATGGCAAACACTGGCGCAACAAGCTGATGCCGTGTGCTTTGGATCGCTGGCGCAGCGCTCGGAGATTAGTCGCACCACCATCCGCAAATTTGTGCTGGCTTCGCGTCCCGAATCAGTTCGAGTCTTCGACGTCAACCTCCGGCAGAGCTTCTATGGCGTGCAAGTCCTGGCGGAATCGATGAGGCTCGCAACGCTCGTCAAGCTCAATCATGAGGAACTTCCCAGGATTATGCGATTGTTCGAACTGGAACATCACAGCGAGGAAGATTCGGCACGACGTTTGCTGTCTTTGCATGATCTGAAGCTGGTTTGCGTCACCCGCGGCAACGGCGGCAGCCTCCTTATATCTCCTGACGAATGCAGTGAACATCCCGGCTTCAGAGTGAAAGTAGCCGACACCGTGGGCGCTGGCGACGCCTTCACCGCGGCCATGGTGCACGGATATTTGCGAGGAATAGCGCTGGCGCAAATCAATGAAAACGCCAACCGCGTCGGTGCCTGGGTCGCCAGCCAGTCAGGAGCAACGCCAGCCCCAAAGTCGGCCGGTTTAGAGCAAAGCTTGGCGGAGCTTGGTTAGAACTCGTCAGCCGAAACGCGCACGTCGGACTTCGCTTCAGTTTTGAGTTATTCTCTGTAGTTTGCGGTTCGCCGTCTGAGAGGGCCAATTGACAAGATCCAAGCTAGTGCGTCGTCTGCTTGCCTGCGCTTCACTTTTACTATCCGCCGCATTGACCTTCGCGCAGCAAATTCCGGAGAATGTATATCAGGAAATGCATTGGCGCATGATCGGCCCCTTCCGTGGCGGCCGCACTCGCGCCGCCATTGGCGTTCCCAGCCAGCCGAATGTCTTTTACATGGGCCAGGTCAACGGCGGAGTTTGGAAGTCGGATGACTACGGCCGCACCTGGAACCCGATCTTCGACCACGAATCTACGCAGTCGATCGGCGCCATCGCCGTAGCACCCTCAAGTCCTAATGTCATTTATGTCGCCAGCGGCGAAGGCTTGCACCGCCCCGATCTCTCAGTGGGTAATGGGATCTACAGGTCGAGTGATGCTGGAAAAACCTGGACTCATCTAGGGCTGCGCGACGGCCTGCAAATCCCTGCGCTTGCCATCGATCCTCGAGATCCCAATCGAGTCTTCGCAGCTGTGCTCGGCCATCCCTACGGCCCCAATGAAGAGCGCGGCCTTTTCCGTTCCATCGACGGCGGCCAGACCTGGCAGAAGGTCATCTACAAGAATGAGAACACCGGCGCCTCCGACGTGGAGATTGACCCCTCGAATCCCGATGTGATCTACGCCTCAATGTGGGAAGTCCGCGAGGGACCTTGGGAGGACGGCAACGAAGTCAATGGAACCGGTGGCGGATTGTTCAAATCCACCGACGGCGGAATCACCTGGCATCCTCTTACCAATGGCCTGCCAAAGGATCTCGCTCAGATCTATGTAGCAATAGCTCCAACGGACCCGCGACGGCTCTATGCCACTATCGGCGCAGCCTCCGGCGCGCTATCCGTCTACCGTTCCGACGATGCTGGAGAGAACTGGTTCAAGGCAACCGATGATCCGCGTCCCTCAGGCCGAATCGGCGGTGGCGATCTCCCCATTCCTCGAGTGGATTCCAAGAATGCCGACATCGTTTACTGCGCCAGCACTGTAACCATGCGATCGACGGATGGCGGGAAGATATGGTCCGGATTCCGCGGCGCTCCCGGCGGCGATGACTACCAGAATCTTTGGATCAATCCGAACGACCCGAACATTATTCTTCTGGTCAGCGACCAGGGCGCGCTTGTAACCGTTAATGGCGGCGCCTCCTGGAGTTCGTGGTACAACCAGCCTACGGCACAGATTTATCACGTCGCGGTCGCTCCCACTTTCCCATACCGCGTTTGCGGAGGCCAGCAGGAGAGCGGTTCTGTTTGCATCTCCAGTCGCGGCAACGACGGCGCTGTCACTATCCGCGAATGGCATCCCGTCGGCGTGATCGAGTATGGCTATGTTGCGCCCGATCCGCTCGATCCCGATATTATTTTCGGCGGCGGAAGAAACGAAGTTTCTAAGTTTCACTGGTCCACCGGCCAGGTGCAGAACGTCACGCCGATCCCGCTTCGCAGCGCCAAATACCGTACGGATCGCTCTGAGCCAACGATGTTCTCGCCTCTCGACCCGCACGTTCTTTACTTCGCCAGCAATGTGCTCTTCAAGACCACCGACGGCGGAAACTCATGGCTGACCATTAGCGACGATCTCACTCGTCAGAATCCCGGAATCCCATCTAGCGTGGGCAATCTCATCCCTAAAGGCGCCGACAAACAGCGGGGAGTAATTTACGCTCTAGCGCCTTCATTCAAGAACATCAACACGCTCTGGGTCGGCACCGACGACGGCCTGATCTGGCGTACGCGGGACGGCGGCAAGAAATGGGATGACATTACTCCGAAGGAACTGACGCCATGGAGCAAGGTCACGCAGATCGATGCTTCGCATTTCGATGACGACTCCGCCTACGCTTCCGTGAGTCGCTTCCGCATCAACGATCTGCAGCCTTACATTTACCGCACGCACAATGGGGGCAAGACCTGGAAGCTGATCACAAACGGACTGCCCGCGTTCGGTCCCGTGGACACTGTGCGCGAAGATCCCGTGCGTAAAGGACTGCTCTTTGCCGGAACGGAGAACTCAGTCTGGGTCTCGTTCGATGACGGCGACAACTGGCAGTCGCTGCAACTGAATCTGCCTCACACCTCCATGCGCGATCTTTGGATTCACGACGACGACCTCATCGTC
Organism: uncultured Acidobacteriaceae bacterium; assembly: GCA_963841125.1. GTDB lineage: Bacteria > Acidobacteriota > Terriglobia > Terriglobales > Acidobacteriaceae > Sulfotelmatobacter. Next base: position 82,051 of record CAWJBH010000005.1, on the reverse strand, counting down.
GGCACACATGGCCGGTCCTTCTGGATACTGGATGACATCACCCCGCTTCGCGAAGCAGCCGGTTCGTTATCCACCGCCGGCGCTCATCTTTTCACTCCGGCCGCCGCCTACCGCATTCAGCGCGATACCTACACCGACACGCCGCTTCCGCCCGACGAGCCTGCGGCTGCAAATCCACCTGATGGAGCGATCATCGATTACTATCTGGCACAAGCAGCGTCTAGTCTGGTCACTCTCGAAATTCTCGACGCTCGCGGCCATGTCGTTCGCAGATTTTCCAGCGACGATAAGCCCGACGTCACGGAAGCGGATCTCAAGAAACAACTCATCCCTCTTTATTGGCTGCGTCTGTTCCGCGCGCTGCCGGCCAGCGCCGGGATGCACCGCTGGGTTTGGGACTTGCACTATCCCGCGCCCGTTTCACCCCGTCACGAATACCCCATCTCAGCCATTCCCGGAGGCACGCCCCTCTACCCGCTCGGGCCCAACGCCTTGCCCGGCTCTTATACCGCACGGCTCACCGTTAACGGAAAGAGTTATACGGCGCCCTTCATCGTAAAAATGGACCCTAGAGTACGAGTTTCGAGAGCTGGCCTCGAGAAGAAATTCCAACTTGAGATGCGTCTGGCGCCACTCTTGGGCGAGACCTCCAAGGCAGTAATGCAAGCCGGATCGATCCGCGAGCAGTTGCAAAGGCTGACCCAGCAGCCAACGGGCGCGACACGCGATTCCATTCAGGCTTTCCAGACCAAACTCGCAGCAGTTCTTGAGTCGCCAGCCGGCGCAATCACTCTCACCCCGGTGAATGGGCAAGTCACCGTCTTATACGGCCAAGTGTGGCAGGCAGACGCCGAACCGACGGCAACCCAGTCTGAAGCTATCGGGGTCAGTGAGCACGATGCCGCAGACGTCATGAAGCGTTGGGATGCGCTTAAGAACTCCGATCTTCCTGCACTGAATCGCGAACTCCGCGCCGCGAATCTGCCGGAAGTGCAGATCGAATCAAACCCGCATCAGGAGGATGCTGGGATGGACGAAGAGTAGCAGGAGGAAGGCCTCCAATTCTGCAACACGATCTGCTTCGCGGCGCGCTACAAGGCCTCCACGGCGCGCTGAAGCTCCTGCGCGATTTGACCGGGATCGCTGCCAGCCGCAAATTTCATCGGGGCGCCGATGCGGACACAAATCTCTGCCGGCCTGGCGAGTCTTCTGCCCGCTTGCTTCACTTCAAACAATCCTACGATGCGCATAGGCAGTACCGGAATGCCCAGATTATTTGCTAACAGCCCGATCCCGGCGCGGAACGGGTTCATCTTGCCATCCACCGTGTGTCGTCCTTCGGGAAACACCAGCACGCTGTATCCACGATCCACGGCCTCGCCCGCGTAAGCGAAACTCTGCCGGAACCCAGCCTCGCGCGGTAGCGGAAAGAGATTCAGCAGCGAAACTCCAAGTGCCCATTGTGTCTGATCGTAGATTCTCCTGATAAAACTTGCGCCCGCGGCCGGAGTGCGTAAGGCTTCCAACGCTTCTCCCCCCGCGGCCGTGGCGATCCGGCGTCGAAGTCGCGCCGGCAAGGCTGTCTGCACGAAGCCCACGTCAACGCCGGTAATGTGATTGCAGACCACCAGCAGCGGCCCGCTACAGCCTCGCAAATTCTCCCGACCTTCGATGCGCGGCCAGCCCAGTAGAAGCATGGCTGGCCTCATCAACAAATAATGCGCCAGCCATCGCGCCCAAGTCACTGGCCACCGCAAAACCCAATCCGGGTAGTGATACTGAGCGCGTTGCCGTATCTCGCCTCTCAACATCTTTTCCAAATCGCCCAGGGTACGCGCTGCGGAAAAACGAGTCTCGCTCAGATCTACTTGATATCGATCCTCTAAGGCGCCGATCAGTTCCACTCGGTCCAGGGAACTGAGCCCCAAGTCTGAGGAAAGATCGGAATCGAGTGCCACGTCAGCATTCGCCCCTTTCACGCGCCGCCCCGTGATGCGCGCGATCAACTCCGCCAATGGGCTCTCGCTCGCGATGTCCTTTCCTCCGATTCCGAGAATCTGTTTTTCGGCGAATTCAGCAATCAGGTTCCGCCGGGGCTTTTGCGTGTTTGTACGCGGAAAGTCCTCTTGTGGCCACTCGACCCACATCCGCATGCGCTGGAATTCCGCTAACGACTGATTCGCACGCTCCACCACTCCCGCCAGTCTGGCATCAGCGCGCGGAATCACGACCGCGCAGGGCTCCGCATTCCCGCCCTGCTCAATCCCTATCACTACACAATCTCTTACTTCCGGTTGCCGCCGGAGAGCAGCCTCTAAGTCTTCCGGATAAATATTCAGCCCGCCTGGCGTCACGATCACTTCTTTCTTGCGCCCCTTGAAGTAAAGATTCCCGGCGTCATCGAGCGCCCCCACATCCCCAGTGCGGTACCACCCGTCGTCATTTGCCACTCGCTGCTGCCCTGCCTGATCCCAATATCCCGCCGCGACTCCGCCGCCACGGATCAAGATTTCGCCGTCTTCCGCCAGCTTCACCTCCCGACCCGGCAGCACTTTTCCAATCGATCCTTTTCCCAACTTGAACGGATGATTCACACTGATCAGTGATGTAGTCTCCGTGAGCCCATAGCCCTGAATTGCTGCGTAGCCAAGTCGATCCCAGAATTTTTCCGTCTCCGCATCCAGCGCCGCGCCGCCGCAAATTAACGCCCAGAACTTCCAACCAAACTGACGGCGAATATCGCGGAAAATCCACCACCGGCGCAGAAAGTGTTTTCCCTCGGACGTGCGAAATCGCTGCCGAAAGTCCTCGATCTTCCCGCCATCTTCGAGATCGCGCTCGATCTTCTGCTTCAAAGACTGCAAAACTCTAGGCACACTTACCAGCACCGACACCCGCTCCCGGCGAATCGTGCTCACAATCTCCGAAGGCTTCAGCTCCTCCTGAAAAATGACCGTCCCGCCCAGTAGCGGAGGCAAAAACATCCCCAGGAATTGCCCAAAAACATGGCTCAACGGCAGCAGGTTCAAAAACCGCACCGGATGCACCCAGCGCTCATGCTTCAGGTACCGCTGCATCCCACGCTCCAGCGGCGCAATGTTAGCTAACACATTCCCATGCGTAATCACGACGCCCTTGGGCTCAGCCGTAGTCCCCGAAGTAAAAACAATCTGCAGGATGTCCTCACTTCCAACCGCCACATCCGTACCCGACGGTAGCGCTGGCATCCCGCCGGCGCGGGTAAAGGTTTTGACCTCGTCAAGAGTAATCACCGAAACTGAAGACGCGTCAGCCTCCATCTCCGCCGCATGCTTCCGCGAACAAACCCAAAGCCGAGCCTCCACCTGCCCCGCCACCCGCGCAGCAAACTCCCCAGAAGCCCCATCATCCATCGGCACAACAACCACCCCACGCAAAGCGCATCCAAAAAACGCCGCAACCCACTCCGCACAATTCTCCCCCCACAGCATCACCCGCTCACCCTTGCCAATCCCCCGCGCCTCCAATTCACCGGCGAAACGCAACGCCATCTCCAAAACCTGCCCGTAAGTGAACCGCTCCATCCGATACCCACACCGCTGCCCATAAGCGCGCTCATCACGGTGCGCCCGAAAGTTCGTTAGGAAAAACTCAGCTAATGATTCAGCCATGAAGTGAAAGTGCACGGCCGGAAAATAGAACCGAAGCCTAGCCCCTTAGGCAAGTTTAGTAGCAGAAGGGAACAATCGCGCATCCGTCGGGATGGATTTCTGGAAGGTGTCCTGAGTATGGGGTTCCGCTACAATGTTCGACGAAAGCCTAAGTGCAGATGGCTCCGATAAGCACAAGTCGGCTCACGCCAGGACGACGCATTGCCATGGCTTTCCTCGGGTCCGTCGCGACGATTATTTCGTACTTATGCGCAGTGGCGAACGGCATTGCCGCCGGGGCGCTAATCGGATTGCCCAGCCGTGTTGCTGACGTGATCGTGGCGCAGAGGCACGCGCAATATTGGTCGTACGTAGTCGTTGGATTTCAGCTGCTGGTGATAGCTGTGGTGTCCCCTTTGGTTCCACCAGAGCCTTCCGACGACTCTCGTGCACTGCGGACCGTTTGCCGCCTTGGCATTTCCGCCCTGCTATGTGTTGGGGCTACGCTCCTCCTCGGGACCGTCATTTTTTCATTGATCACTCTGCGTCGTCATACGCATCACTGAGTCGCATGGCGACTCCAGAAAACCTCACTCCCGCCCCACCCCCAACGCATCCGCCACCCGATTAATATAATTAAACCAGGAAGCAATCAAAGTAATCTGCAAGATCCCGCGATCATCGAACCCCGCCGCCCGCAGCCCGTCAATGTCATCCTTCCAACACTTGGTAGCGTCCTTGGTCAGCTTGACGACATAATCCACCATCACCCGCTCCTGCGGAGTAATAGGGGCGGTCGTGTAGTCTTTCTCCAGCGCCTCTACCAACTCCTGATCCAGCGTCACTCTGCGCAGAAACTCTGCGTGCGACTCGATTCAATACACGCAGCGATTAGTCACGGAGACCATGGTCGCAATCATTTCCTGCTGCCGCCGGCTCAGGGGCAACTCTGGCGACATCAGCGCACCGAACGTTGCGAACGAGTGATACAGCGCCTCCGGAATCAGCGTGTGCGACCCAACGATCGTCGACCCGCCCGACTCATCCGGATGTACCGGCTGAAAATACTCCTTGGGATACATCCCCTTCTGCCCCTCGACGGCCTGGCGCAGCTTCTCATCCGCTTCCGACATCGGTATGGTTCGAATCCAGGTCATAAATGCGATCCACCTTTCTATTCGCGTTTCCACTTTCGCATCGGGAAGCCTATACCGCCGCCTAACCTCGCCACATAGCTCATTTGTATTAGTTAAGAGCCGCCCGTTGCGGATTCGCGGTAAGGCTCGAGCTGCGGCGAGGGGCCGGCATGGACCATCCAGAATTGCCGCCCATGATAGTAAGTCAACAATTCTCGATTCTTTTCGGTCCCCATGTCGCGAGCCCAAACGATTTTCGATCCATCGATGTCGCTGAGGTTGTATACCCACTCGCGGTCGAGATCAAAGTCCGGAGAATAATTCACGAGAACTACGTGGTGCCCGGGAAGCGTTTTAAGCTGCTGCACGATCGACTCCCGATCCATATCCCCGTGCTGCCATTCCCGCTCGGGATGGATGTACGTTACCGCCAACGCTACACGCAGCAAGACCGCTCCGATGTAAATCACCGATACTGCCCGCACAAAGGCCAAACCTACTGGTCGCGCACGCCAACTGAAGAGGCGCAGGTGCCGCATGCATTGCATCAGAATCAGAAAGATTAAGCCCGTAGCGGGAGCAAAATAGTGAGGCAAGGACCAGGTCTCGATAATCAGGCCACTCACAAAGATGCCGCCGATGAACCAGGGCACACGCAGCTTGCGGTCGCGCACCGCGCACGGGAGTGCAATGAGTACAAACGGCAGTGGAGAAACCAGATAGACCTGCCAGAAGTAATAAAATTTGATCCGTCCCCGCCGGATGAATCCGCGAAGAGTTTTGTTCTCCTCTGCCTCTCTCAACTCCCGCTCGTATTGAGCTTGCATCTTTGCGTGGTTGTAGGTTTTCTGCGGCCAAGGCGTTTGCCAGATAAAATAACGTCCCATGGCGTAGGTTTCGCGGTTTATGTCATACGTCATACGAAAGGGACTTCCGGTAACGCGATAGTAGTAATAACCGGTCCATGCGGCGAGCGGACTAAGCGTCAGCACGAGGGGAATCACAATCTTCGCCAGCGAAACCCGCAAGGGAGGTCCGTCGTGTCCGAACATCCATGCCAGTAGCGCAATGGCTACTCCCGTACTCAACAGGAGTCCTTCGTAGGGACGGCTGTTCGCGAGAATGAACAAGCCAATCGCCATAATGACAGCGTCACGCCAGCGCAAATAATGTTTGATTCGGGGCAGCGCCCCGAGCACGAGCGCGCCTCCGAGGGCCGGAAGGCATCCGGACCAGTATCCGTTGGTCCAGTAACTAAGAAGGCCGAGGCGGGGGATTGCGAGAACTCCGCCCAGTAACGCCCATCGCGTAGGAATCCAACCTTGCAGCATCCAGCAGATAGCCGCGCACATCAATGCCGCCGTCAACAATTGTCCGACCCACGCATTCCCCAGAATCTCTCCGGCTGCCAACACCAAACCCTCTCCCGGTGGATACATCGACATATAGGTCGGGTGCCAGATCACGTGGAAAGTTTCAAAGTGTGTCCACATCGGGTGTGGCGGATTGGTCAGGCGGCCGTGCGCAAAAGTGTCGCCCGCAAGCAGGTAACTGTACTCGTCATGATAGTGAGGCAGCGGAATCCCAGAGACGGGAATCACTGCGGATCGAATCACCAGCAGAGATAAGCCAACCAGAAAAACGCAAAGTTGCTTTCTGGCGGCGATCTTCTTGCCGAACCGCTCCAGTCTCGCCAGGCCCAGCCATCCGGCCCACATGTGCGGGAACTTGATCTGCAGGTAGATCAGAATGACCACCGCCGTAGCCGGCTTCAGGAATTTCAACACGAAGGGGAAAATATTTGCAGCGATCAGACCTGCGCCCAGCGGAAGATCGCCCAAGTTGAAAAAATCTATGCTCATCGCATCACGCAGCCCCTAAGCATAACCTGTTCACTCGCTCGGCAGAAGTACAGTAAGATTCCCACAACAACTTCTTCTCAACGGTGATGCGCGTGGATCTTTTGAGTGACGTCGAAGTTCGAGTGCTGGGGGCGTTGATCGAGAAGGACATCACCACTCCCGATTACTATCCCTTGTCGCTCAACGCGCTGGTGAACGCGTGTAATCAGAAGAACAACCGCGACCCGGTGATGACGCTTGATGAGGATGCGGTGCGTGCAGCGCTCGATTCGCTGCAGATGCAGCGTTTGGCGGGACCGGCCAGCGGCGCCGACGGCCGGGTGACGAAGTATGAGCACCGCCTGCAGGAAATATTCAACTTCGACCGCCGGGAGATTGCGATTCTGTGCGTGCTGCTGCTGCGAGGAGCGCAGACTCCAGGAGAGCTGCGCGGGCGGGCCGAGCGCATGTATCGTTTCGAGGAGTTGGAAGATGTGCACTCGACGCTCGAACGGCTCAGCCAGCGCGATCCTCCGCTGGTGACGATCTTGGCACGTCAGCCGGGAACCAAAGAGTCCCGTTACATGCACCTGTTTTCCGAGCGCGCACCCGCTGCAGAAGCGGCATCTGCCCGAGTTCCCATTCCTTCTGCGGGTGACGATCGCATTGCTCACCTGGAACACGAGGTCGAGGAACTGAGACGACAAATCACGGAAGTTCAACAGCAGCTAGCGGTATTTCGGAAGCAGTCCGAATGATGCCAGCACTCGTCTGTCCGGCGACAATGCCACGGCCCGTTCCACCGTGTCCAGCGCCCCACACAGTGTCCGGTGGGCTACGACCGTGCGCATCTCGCATTGCCCTAACCCGCCTGAAATCAACATTAGGCTCATCGGCTAACCCCGTGCACTATCACCTGCGCTGCTTCAGCAGCAGGAGGTGACCCACCATGACCCGCATTAACCTGTTTCGCACCGCGACATCTCGCACCACTCGGGCAGCCCACGATTCCGTTGCGTGGGGCAAGATTAACTTTGATAAAAACACCGGCACGCTGGTGTTCGCTGCGCTCTTGATCATTTGTTCAGTGGGCGTCGGGTGCTCCAGCGAGAAACCCAAAACCGACAGCTCCAACAACCAGACGGCGATGACTCAGTCGACGCCGGCCCTCGTAACGACTCCAACCGCGCCAGCGACGCCAGCATCGCAGAGTGCGGCCAAGCCGGTACATAAGAAAGTCGTCCACAAGGCGCCCCCGGCTGTGACCTACACCGATAAGACCTCCGGCGTCACGTTCCAGTATCCGCGTAAGTATGCACTTAAGACCGGCGACGACGCGGACACGTTGGTTTCGTCCGACTCCGTTCCGATGGATTTCGTGCAGCCTGGCGGAGTTGCGATCGCCGCAGTGGCGGTTCCTGAGTCGGTTTATCCCAAGAGTGATCTGGCATCTGCCTTCTTCGATGTCAGCGTGAATAAATCGCTCACAGCGGAGCAGTGCGTCGAATTTCCCGTCCCAGAGGTCAAGGGTTCGACACAGGTCGATCCTGAAGCACAGCCTGCTTCGCAGCCGTCGAAGCTGCCATCGAAACTGATAATCGGCGACATGGAACTACAGTCCGCCGAAAGCCTTGCCAGCCAAGGGACTCGCGAGGAAGCGTCGCGGTACTATCATGTCTTTGAAAACGGGGCTTGCTACGAGTTCGCACTCAAGGTTGCGACCACTAGAGTCGAGACCGAGGGCGGCAAGCAAGTGGATCGTGAGGAAGTCTTTCATCGACTGGAGAAAATCCTGGCTACGGTGAAGATCAATCCGGCGGTGGCTCCCGAAGTGACGGCTAGCGCGCCGACTACTCCGAGCGCTCAGGAAAGCCCCGCACAGTAGCCAGTGCTAAAAGGCCACGCTGCTCTTGCAGCGTGGCTTTTGTCTGTTGGAGTTGGGTTCCTGAAGGCACTGGCCAGCCAAATAAGGAATATCAATGGCGATTAGCCCCGCAGTTGACGCACGATTGTGGCGATATCGTTTTCCTGGAAGAGTCGGATGGCGGCGATCCCGGCAGCACCGGCCTGCAGGCAAGACTCCGCGTTCTTGAGAGTCACACCACCGAGCGCCAGCACTGGGATACTCGCGAGACAGGCTTGGCGAAGAGCTTCGAGGCCGGCCGTGCTGGTTCGCGGCGCATCTTTTTTTTCGAAGACGGGAGCAAATGCGGCGAATGTCGCTTGATTTGACGCGGCTTGGGTTACTTCTTGCGGGGAGTGACAAGAGACGGCAATTAGCGGATCTCGCAGCGTAGACGCATTCGCCCCGTACTTCCATGCTGCCCGAACCTCGGCGGGGGAGACATCGTCCGATGGAAGATGAACACCATCCGCAGCCGTGGCCAGGGCCACATCGGTGCGGGAGTTGATTAAGAGTGCAGTTCTCCGTTTCCGATTCTCGGCTCTCAGTTCAAGGATGATCTGCATCGCGTCGCGAGCGAGCGATTCCAGGTCACGGGCAGACAGGTCTTTTTCGCGAAGCTGGATGTAATCGACACCCTGGCTTGCGGCTTCGGCAATTTTGTCGAGCAGGCGAAGACGGCGAGTGTCCTCGTCGCCGCCGAAAGCAGCGCGGTCGGTGATGTAGTAAAGAAGGGCGCTTTCAGACATCGCTACGGTCTGGTCTTGGCGATCTCGGGCAGGACTTCCTGTTCTTTTTCCTTCTTGGGCTGGCCGCCGCCCAGGTGGTATTCCGTCAACCCGTCGCGGAGGAATGCGAAAGCGTCTTCCGGGGAATCGACGAACTTGAACAAGTTGAGATCTTCCGGTGAGACCGTCCCTGCGTCAACAAAGGCCTGGAAGTTCATAATGCGGTGCCAGTATTCGCTGCCGTAAATGACAACCAGAATCTTCTTGGCAAGTTTGTCCGTCTGAGCAAGGGTAAGGATCTCGAAAAGTTCGTCGATAGTCCCGAAGCCACCGGGGAAAATCACCAGCGCCTTGGCAAGGTAGGCGAACCAGAACTTGCGCATGAAGAAGTAGTGAAACTCGAAGTTGAGCGATGGCGTGATGTAGGAATTGGGATTCTGCTCGAACGGCAGATTGATGTTGAGACCGATGCTCTTGCCTCCGGCTTCGTGCGCGCCCAGGTTGGCGGCTTCCATGATTCCTGGACCGCCGCCGGTGGTGACGACGAAACGCCGGCGACGTGCGGGGATCTGAATGGACCACTCGGTGAGAAGGTGGGCCAGACGGCGTGCGTCCTCGTAGTAACGGGCCATATCGACGGCGGCGCGAGCTTGCTTCAGGTTTTTTTCCTGTTGGGGCGCTGGCACTTTTGCATCGTTTTTTTCCGCTGCCTCTAAATTCTTCCGCGCCGCAGTGCCCCCTTGGAAACGGGCCGAGCCGAAGAAAACGACCGTGTCCTGAATCTGCTCCCGGCGAAAACGCGACAGAGGCTCCTGATATTCAGCCAGGACGCGGAGAATGCGTCCGTCCGGACTATTAAGAAAGGGTTCGTTCTGGTAGGCCAGAGGAGCCGGGTTGAGCTTATCGACCATATTTAGAAACTCGCGTTCTGAAATTGAGCGTTAAGGAATTCGCGTCGTGAAATCCTGTTCTACGAATTCGTCGCACTCCTTTGGCACTATTGCTGTTCTTGGTAGTGGAGCGCCTCCCAGAAGCCGATCCAAATGTCGAGCAATCCCAGGCCGCTGCACAGTCCACGGAAGAAGCCGGCAGAAACCAGGGTACGAAGCCACGGAAACGAAAGCAGAAGATAATTGTCAGTCCACTCAGGCGTCCACGGTAGGATCACGAGCAGGACACCGGCGACCGCACTGATCAGCACGAAGAGAAAGACGGAGGTGCGGTGCAACCAGAGTTGCATGCCATTCTGGACGGGAGCAGGAACCACCGCTTTCGGGTCGAGAACCGCAACGACAGTTTCGCTCGGCCCAGACCGAGGTTGGCAGGGCGCAGTTGGACTGGCCTCGACGGGCAACTTGGGATCGGTCACTGGGCGCTCCGCTGCAGCGGGGCTGAAGCAAGACCCAGGTGGACAATCGATCCACCGGTTGTCGGAGAGAAACAGTGAGGGACAAAACCCATCGGGATATTCTACGACTTCAGGGGCTTGATGCGCTCGGCAACGTCGCGATAATCGATATTGCGGCCGTAAACCTCCATGAAATGCTTCAGTGCTGAAGGTCTGTCGCCAGCGGTTGCATAAGCTGCGGCGATTTCATAATGGAGAGCGGTGCGTGTCTCTTCGTCGATGCCGTGGGCGTGAAGCGCCTTGTCATACCAGCGAATCGCGGCCTCAGGCAAACCCTTGTCGAGGAAGCATTGCGCGAGCCAGGTATACGTCTGCATGACCTGGGCGAAAGGATGTCCGCGGTCGACCGCCTGGCAGGTCTTCTGCAACTCGCCGATGGCTTCATCGAGCAGGCCCATTTCGCGGAAGGCGATGCCGAGGTTGTAATGGGTCTCAGGATCTTCATCGGTGGTGGAAGAGCCGGATTCAAGATCGTGTTTGAGCTCCCCGAACATCTCTGCGAGATCCACACCAGCATCTTCACCAAAGGGAGAAGACTTGACGGCGGCGGCGCCGGGAATAATCGTGCTGGGACTGGGATTGACCGGAGAAATCTGCGGCTTGGGCGCGGCGGGCGGTTGCTGCACAGCCGGCGCGTGCTGTGAGACTGCAGGCGCACTGGAGGATGCCCCGGCTGCGGCTCTGGCTGCGAGCGGAGTACTGCCCGGGAGCGCGTCCGCAGGGGTGGGCGCGTGCCAGTGCGGAGCCTGAACTGGGGCGACAGGGGACTCAACCCGAGTTGCTCGCTGAGATTGCGAGGCGGGCTCAGATTCAGCAACTGGCGCTCCCTTCAAGAAGTCGTCGCCCAAGGAAGCTTCCAGATCGGCTACGAACTCACCCATCGGCTCCGTTTGCGGCACGCCAAACGAAGTAGGTGCGGCGTTCCCGATAGGCTCAAGTTCGGGTTTAGCGTCGTCGGCTGGCACAGTTTGCTGTGGTGCCGATGGCTGCAACGTAGCGTGCTCGACGGCAGGCGCGGCATCATGCGCAATCGTTCCCGGAAGAAAGCTCTCGCCCAGCGAAGTCTCAAGATCTGAAACGAACTCCTGCAGAACGCCTGGCGCTTGCGCGCTTACCAGGGGCTCGGCTCCCACGTTCTCATCCTGCAGCCCAGAGAAAGCGTGTGTTTCCGTCGGAGCCGGTGGCGCGGCAGTAGGTTGTTCGATGACCGCTGCGGATTCTGGGGCAGCATTTGGAATCTCGTCTACGGTGAACTCGGCCTGCGGCTCGGTGGTAACGAATTCCGAGACGGCTTCGACTGTGGTGACTTCTCCTGCGGCCGAGGCATGCTGCGAAGCGGCCTCGATTTCAGCCCGAAGCACCTTTAACGTAGATTGGTCGCTGCAGAGAGCTTGAAGCTTTTCGAACGCTGCCGAGGCTTGCTCAGGCATGCCATGCTCGAGGTAGAAGCGGATCTCTTCAACGGCTTCGTTAGTCTTCTCCGGGTCGAGTGTTGCTTCGCCGCGCCTGTCTTGGTCGGGCTTGCCGGTCGGCAGCTCATGATCGCCAACTGAATCCGTGACGATCTCCGTAGCTTCGGCGGTCGGTGTGTCAGCTTCGACGGTAATGGCGTCATCCCATTCGGAGGACAGATCGATCTCCGCGGGTCCCGTGCCCGATTCGGTGACGGGCGAGTCCTGGTGGCTGTGCTGGATATTGTCCCGGGTGTGCTCTTGATCGTCATCTGGATCGTTGACAATCGCGAATTCGGTTTCTTCCGCAGGCTGTGGCGTATCGATCGGCCAGGGAGCCGAGGCGGCCGGGAGTGAAATTTCTTTCGGACTCGCCGCAGAGACCGCGGGGTCCAGGCCGGAATCGGCGAAAGCAGGTGCGACTGAGCGCTCTTCGTATCGACCGGCGAGTTCGCCGTAACGCGTAGCCTCTTCGGGATAGCCCGCTTCGGAATAAATATTCTGCAGCGTGCGGCAGCATACGCTGGCTTCGGCGAAACGCGCGGCGCGCGTGTGCAGGGCGGCCAGGCGCTGGTTCAAGCGCAAATCGTTGGGCGCCTGGGGTAGAGCTGCCGTTAGCGGCCCCAGAGCCTTAGCGGGCATGTTGTAGGAAATGAAAAGTTCGGCATCGGTGAGCGCAGAACGAACCGCTAACGCCACCGCGTCGGAATAATGCTGGTGGATCGAGGGCGCGGTAGCTTCCAACTCATCCACGATAACGGCCGCTTCTTCCGCGGTAATGAGCTTGGCGCTGGAATCGCCGCCGATCTGGCTTACCACCTGCTGGTAATTACTCATGTGCAGGGGATTGCCTGGCTCCACGGTGGCCAACTTCTGATAAAGATCGCGGGCCCGGGGCAGATCGCCGGACTGCACCGAGGCATGCGCCAGCAACTCGATGACTTCCGTGATGTGAGTATTCTCTCCGGCTTTCTGGAAGAGGGCGAGAAGTTTTTCCAGCGAAGCCGGATTGTCCCGTACATACCCGATGATGGAATGCAGATTCTTTAGAACTTTGTCGGAGTCTTCGGCCAGCAGACGCTCAGCGTGCTGGTCATAAACCTGGAGTGCGTTCTCATACTGGCCGGCTTGCATCAGGGCATCTGTGAACGCAGAGATAGAGGCCAGGTCGTTGTGGACCGTGAGTAGCTTGCTGGCCAGAGTGCCGGCATCCGAGAGCCGGCCCGTCTTCAGGTAAGCCTTCAGCAGATCGCGCAGTCCGTCGGGATTGGAATCGAGATCTGGAACTTTCTGCAAGGATGCGATGGCGGCTTCAGCGTCCCCGGCCTCGAGCAGATTGCGTCCTTGCATCAGCAGCGCGTAACCATTGCCCGGATCGAGAGTGAGCATGCGCTGCAGAACTTCTTCGGCGCCGGTCAGCGAACCCTTGGCACGCAGAGTCTCGGCAGCTGCTGAAAATATTTGCCACGCGTCATTCTTCTTTCCGAGGCGGATGTAGACTTCCGCCAGGCGCACCCGCATGGTGGTGTTTTCCGGATCCATTTCCAGAATCTTCTGAAAGATTCGGACCGCATCTTCCAGCGCGCCCGATTTTAGAAACTCTTCAGCCACCTGCAAATACTGGGCGCGCGCATCATTGAAAAGTCCTTGTTGGGTATAAAGCTCGGCCAGCTTCAGCACGCTCTCCAGCGAGGGCTTGAGCTTGCTGATCTTCTTGTACATGGCGATGGCTTTGACCGTGAAACCCTGGTTGGCATACGCATCGCCTACACTCTTGAAGCATTCGGTCGCTTTGTCAGCCTCACCGAGACGGGAGTAGAGGTCGCCAACGGTATTGGTGACCGTGAGATCTTTCGGATCAGCCTTGAGGACCTTCTCATACTCAGCGATGGCGTTTTGCATCTTGCCCTGCTGGACATACTTCTCCGCAGCGCTGAGTACCTTCTGTTTGTTGAACCCGAAACCGAACGCCATATGAGTACGAACTCCAGCCCTGGTCTAAAAACCGAGAACCTAAACCCGAGAAACTCTTACAACCGAAACCTCTGCACCAAGTACCTAATGAAGCTCCGGCAAGTGTTACCCGGCGGAAACGCCCACTGACCCAACTCCTGTTCCGGAAGTGGCCGGTTGGACTAGGGCAATTGTACGGCTGGAAGGGAAAAGCGCATGGTTACCAAGGGTTACCAAAAGGGAGTGTACGAACGAGTTACCAGTGGAACCCGGTGGGTCCTCGGCTCGAACCGGGTGTCTACGGGCTTGTAACGCTCAGCGACGGACAAGACTTAATTGGTATAGTTCCTAGGCAAGCTGAGTTGCAGTCTCCAGTTAACCGCGAAAGGAGCGAAATATGCGGCTGCTCTTGAACTGGGTTCTGAGCGCGTTGGCCGTATGGATTGTGGCCAAAGTAGTGCCGGGAATTTCTGTCAGCGGCCCCGTGGCCGCTCTGATTGCCGCGCTCGTGATCGGCTTCATCAACGCCACGCTCGGCGTATTGCTGAAGATTCTTACCTTCCCCCTGACCCTGATCACCCTGGGACTCTTCTGGTTCGTGATCAACGCCCTGATGCTCGAGCTCGCGTCGGCACTGCTGGCGCCACAGTTCCAGGTGCACACCTTCACCGCGGCATTCATTGGAGCGATTGTGCTAGGCCTGGTGAACATGGTGCTGAAGTGGCTAATCCATCCCTCACGCGACCGTGACTAGCATTTTGTGATGCTAATAGTGGTTATGTGGGGACGGCCGCCTCGGCGTCCAGCCAAGCGTAGCGAGACGTCGGCAGCGTCTAAACTGCTGTGACTCGTGCAAGCGAGGTGCGGGTGGCGCAGGCCTTCCAGACCTGCGTCAAAGGTCACGGTGCAATCGCGGCTTCAGCCCCCGAGGTACCTAGCCAACTAGGAACTACCCCGTCCACTTCGCCCCCGTCTTCAAAATCTCAATGATCTTCTCCAACCGTCGCACCCGCGTCTCCTCCTGCTTCGCTCCGACAATGGCAAGAGCCATCTCTTTCTTATGTGTAAACGAAAGCTTCTGCCAGTTGCTTTGCGCAGTTTTATTCTTTGCCAACGCCTTCTTCAACAGCGGCGGCGCTTCCACCCTGCGTTCCTCTTCGTCTCGCTCCATCGCCACGTCAACCATGTCGCCGGGCTCCGCGCCGGCGCCCGCGCGCAGTAACTTGTTCACCGGCATCATGTGCCGCCCTCCGTATGGCGACAGTGACGAACGATACGGATAGCCATTGATCGTCCCCCGCACCGGTACACGGGCCCGCGTGCCAAAAAACTCCGGCACGTCTACCGGCGGAGAAATCACCGCCACCGCCCCGACTTCTTTCCCCTCGATCTTCGCTTTGAACCGCAGCGTTTGTTTCGCCATTGAGTTTTCGTTTCCGGCATGTTCAATCTTTTGACCCGAGAATCGCCGTCTGCTCTCTGCCGTTATCCACCCGCGAATCTGGATGCAAGCCTCGCCAGACGCACCAACCGGTAAATCGGAAACAAAGGCTTAGGCAGGCGAACCGCTTCCCACTCGCCAGGACCAGGCGTGAAAGTCAGCCGCGTCAAAAAGCGCATGCGGTCGGCCCGGCGTTCACGAAGCCGCATCATCAGCCGGAAGTACGATACCTGCTGTTCCTCATATGAGACCCCACGAGCCACACCCAACGCAACTTCGTCGGCGAAAGCTCGCGCCGCGCGGTCCTCACGAATGGACTGTTCGATCTCTGGCGGAATCGCCGTCGCCAGAAAACGGTTCGCCAACAAAAGCGTGACGTGCAGAATCCTTTGGATGCCGAACGCTCGAGCGTGAGCCTGCACCCAATCCCAATTCAACTTCCCCCGCTTCAGAATTTGTGCAATGTCGCACAGCCAGATCAGCCGTCCCCAAACATGTTTCGCCGCATGCACCGAGAGCACAAGCAGCAGATCTTCGGAAGAGGGCGTCTTCACGCGGCGGCCCACGATGGCCGCGTTCACGGCGCGCTCGAACAATCCATCCATGTCGAAGTCAACCGCGTAGAAGCGCGGTTGCAGCGCCCACTGCAACTCCAGCAGATTGCATCCAGCCGGGCTGTCAAACGTGCACTCGTATCCCGAAGCGACGTAGTCGTCCTCGGCATCTTCAGGAATAGGCACGCGCAGTGTGTATTCCAATTCGCGGACCGCACTCTTGATGCGCGCCACGTCCTGCTTGCGAACGAACAAATCTATATCGCCGGAGCGGCGCAACGCCATGTCGCCGTAGTAGACCTCCGAGAGAACGATGCCCTTATAGGGAATTACTTCGATACCGATGACATCCAGACGATCCAGGATACGAATCAGCTCGCGCGCCAGAAAAAGCGACTTGTGAACGTTCCACTCATAACCCTGCCGAAGGGCCGCCAATGCAGACGCAGGGACAATATCCCGCAAGCGCGAGAGATTCTGATACAGCAGCCCCGATGTGCCGTGATGTTCAGCCAGCCGGAATACCGCTGCCCACTCGATCGGCCTCTCCTGCGCCAGTGAACCGAGCAACCGCCTTATGCGCCCGAGATCGTTTTCCCCCGGATCGGTGCAGCTTGCTGCTAGCACAAGCTCCCACTCGGCAGCGCCAGGAGAAGTTGGTGCGAGACGGTCCTCAGATGTGCCGGATACTAAGTTCACTGATGGCTCACTGATGTGGTTTGCTGATGTCGAGCAATCTTAACAGGGCAGGAAGGCCGGATGGCGTCCTCGAACCAGGTGCGAATTGCGCGTCGGCTCTGATCTCGGTGTGCGAAGGTTACCTCGGTTACCCTGATTTGTTCTTTCTTCGGACCGCATCCAGCCTGGCTTCTGTCAAACTAGCGAGGCAGGCTTGTTGCAATGCTGGCGAATTAACGCACATGGAAATAATCACAGCCAAGACGACACGGCGCAGCACGCGAGTGCGCGTGGAGATTCCAATCACTGTGACCAGCCTGGACCGCAAGCATCCTTTTTCTGCACAGTGTCTTGCTCTAGTGGTTAGCGCGCAAGGCTGCGGATTTCGCGCGTCGCAGGCTTTGCCCCTCGAAACTCCAGTGCTGCTGAACGATCTGCCGGGCGGCGGAAAAGCTTCCGCCCGCGTAGCGACTTGCCTGCCGCTAGGCAATGACGGAAAATTCTTTCTTATCGGAGTAGCGCTCTACAACCACGGAAATGTGTGGGGAATTGCCAACCCGCCCGAGGATTGGAATTGCGCCCCCAATCCTGCCGCTGCCTCCGCAGCCGCGGCAAACAAGGGCAAGAACACCTGGCCCTACAACCTTTTTTCCGACCAAGGCGAAGCCCATCCCGGACGAAAATAGGTAGTCAGTAATCAGTGACAGTGGCCAGAAATCAAACCCATTGTCAAGAAACTACGCGAATCACACTGACCACTGGCCACTGACCACTGCCTTCACGTTCTTTCGTAACCTCGTCCCGGCCACTGTCAGGCGTCATACTCGATCCACAATGTCGCAGACGCCAGAATTGGTCGCGCCGGGTCCGTCTTCCGCCGCCGCCGCCCGCCAGGAGCGAGAACGCCCGTTTCGCGTCAAGTTCCGGGGATCTGTCCTGACGCTCATGCGACTGCCAAACCGCCGCGAGGTCCGGGGTAAACTCCATCAGCTTTCGACTACCGGCGGTCTGATTCATGTGGAGCAACCGCTCGACGAAAAACTAAAAATCGAATTGATTTTCCAGCTCGGGGAAACCACCATCCACGAAAAAGCAGAGATCATGTTTCCCATGTGGGCCACGCAAGGTTGGCTGCAGCCCTTCCGCTTTGTCGATCTGCCCGAAGCCAGCAAGAACGCTTTGCAGGTCAGTCTGCAGTCATTCGTTCAGGGCGTGCAGCCGGCTTCCGAAGTCGCGACTGATCATCCCCCGGCATAGACCGTTTTAGAGTAAGGTCGCCCCGATTTCTGGCTGTCCCCAACAAGTGTTATAAGCTGGTTGTTGCTACTGCGGTCAGGGCGAACCGGCGATGGTATCTCGTAATCTCGTTTTCTGGGAAGTCGACACCCAGGCGGACTTCCTGTTGCCCGGCGGGAAACTCTACGTGCCCGGCGCTGAACGCCTGCTCCCGAATATTCGCCGCCTCACAGACGCCGCTCGCCAGGGCCGCGTTTTTCTGGTCTCGCACGGGTGCTACCACATCGAGGACGATCCCGAGTTCCAAACGTTCCCTCCTCACTGCATCAAAGGCACCCCAGGCTCCGCAGTTGTCGCGGAAGCGCTGGCAGAGAAAGTTGTCACCGTCCCGAATGAACCCACGGCAACGCTGCCGCGCGATCTTTCTCGATATCAGCAGATTCATCTCGAAAAACAGACGCTCGATATCTTCGAAAGCCGGCACGCCGCGGAACTCGTAATGCGGCTGGGAGACGACACGGAATTCGTTGTCTTCGGCGTAGTAACGGAATATTGCGTTCGTTTAGCCGCCAAGGGATTGCTCGAACGCGGCCACCGCGTTTCGGTAGTAAAGGATGCAATCGAAACTTTGAAAACCGAAGATGGTGAGCGAACCGTAGCCGAACTGCAGGCTCTCGGAGCGAAATTTGTCACCACGGATCAGGCGCTAGCTCGACTCGACGTTGAGAAATAGCGCAACAACAAACTCACCCCGCCAACGCCTCAATCGCCCTCACCGCATCGGCCGGGAGCGTCATTGATCGGCTCGCCAGATCCTGTTTCATATGCTCGGCGCTAGAAGTCCCGGTCAGCGGCAGCATCCCAACCAAACGCGCGAAGGCAAACACAATTTGAGCCGGAGTAGCGCCCGCACCCACGGCGAGGGCGGTAACCACAGGATGCCGCAGCACCTCCGCATTTGCGGTCAGCAGCGAGAATCCCTGATAAATGATCCTGCGCTCGTTGCAGAACGAGCGCACCTCGCGGTCCCAGCCGAGGCGTGCGTAGCAGCGGTTTTGCACGAACGCAGGAGCCTCTGAATCGACGTCCACCATTTGCTCCAGGTGTCGCAGAGAAACATTGCTCACCCCGAGCAGGCGTGTGCGACCGGCATCGCGCTCCTTCCGCATCCCCTCCCAGACCTCGGTGTCCGCATCGGTCCAGCCATAGCCGGAGGCGGGTCCGTGCAGCACGAAGCTGTCGACGTGATCAGTCGCAAGATGCTCAAGCGAACTGGCCAGCGATTGCGCAACCTGCACCGAAAGATTGGCCGCGGGATCATAAGGCAGCCGATGGTCCTGACCGGGCTGGTAGGTAAATTTAGTCTGCAGAAAAACATCTGAGCGCGTCACCACACCCGCGCGGTACGCTGCTGCCAACCCCTCGCCCACTCCAGCCTCAAAGTAGTGCCGGCGCTGGTTAGCAGTATCGATGCCTCGAAACCCCTCGCGCAACGCAAGTTCCACAAGCGCCGGTGTCCGCTCTTCTTTCCACGCAGTACCGTAGAGAAAATCCGGAAGCAATGCAGGTTGCTGAGTCGGCATGACGGTCGGAGATCTATGCTGCCTGGCCCGCCTTGGCCGCAGCCGCCGGCGCGTCCTGCGTCCGGGTCCAGGTGTAACGCATGCGGTGGATCACCGTCAGCGTCGACAGCACCGCGATCACCCACAGCACTGGAGCCATGCGGTTGAAGAGTGCGCCAATGATCACCAGCACGAGCCGCTCCGGACGTTCCATAAATCCCACGCGGCATGATCCAATCAGCGATTCGGCCCGCGCCCGCGTGTAGCTCACCATGATGGCGCTGACCATCACGAACGCCGCCAACACAACGTAGAAGAACTTATCGCCACGCGCGTAGAAAACGAGCAACCCTAGAAACTGTGACGCGTCACTATAGCGGTCGACGACTGAATCGAAGAAAGCCCCGAAGCGCGTGACCCGATTAGTGGCGCGCGCAACCTGTCCATCCACCAGATCAAAAAATCCAGAGAAGATGATGACGAGTCCGGCATAGAAAAACATCCGCCGCTGCGTCAGTGCTGTGGCAGAGCCGAACAGAATCGCAGCCCAGGTATTCACTACCAAGCCCATGAAGGTCAGCACATTGGGATTGATTCGCGACAGCGCCAGCCAGCGCACGATGGTATCGAGGAGCACGCCGCAGGCGCGGCCGAAGGCGCTGGTCCAGCTGGGAGCCACTATGCGTCCGCCTTCTCGGGCTCGGCCTCGTCGTGGATCGTCATCAGGCTTAGAATTTCCAGCTCGCGCTTGCCGTTGGGCGTGATCACGGTGGCTTCATCGCCTACCTTCTTGTTCAGCAGCGCGCGTCCGATGGGTGAGGTCGTCGAAATCTTTCCCGCACCTACGTCCGACTCTTCGCTCGTGACCAGCTTGTATAGGATCTCTTCATTCTTCGAGCTGTCGTAAACCTTGACCGTGGAACCGAGCCCCACTTTGTCTTTGGGGATGTTGTTCATGTTGGTCAGCGACAGGTCGGCAAGGCGCTTGCCGAGCTGGCGGAAGCGCGCCTTGACGAATTCCTGGCGCTGCTTGGCCATGTGATACTCGGCGTTCTCGCTGAGGTCCCCAAGCGCCGCAGCCCGTTTGATCTCCTTGGGCAGATCGTGGACCAGTTCGTGCTCCAGCGCGTCGACTTCTTCCTGCAGTTTCTTCTTGATTTGATCAGTCTGCATACGTTACCGCTGTCGAGATTATAAACCTGTTGAGGGGTGGGGGTGGCCGCGCGGGTCGGCAAAAGGGCTCGAATGTTCCGGTTGGAACCCCCGTCAGTCCCGGCATTTAAACGAAGTCAGGCTTCCCGGATTGGGTCCTGGCGTCCCAGGCTTTTTCCTTTTTCGGATTGTTGTGGCGAACTTTCGGTTCGCGTTGGCTGCTCGGCCAGCGATTCTCGCGGCCACAACGGTTTCTGGCTTTGGCATTTTCAACACTGCGGGCTCAGTCTGTTGACATTCGGTGGATGCCTGCGAACCCGCCCTGCGCGCCGGAATTGACCTCAGGCGCTGGAATTCGTCGGGCTGCTGGGAATCGCTACGACCTTTTGTGAATCGCCGCATTCGGTAATTTTCAAAACCAACGCGGGTTCTGGAAATCGACTTGCATGATTCCCACCCGAGTGAGCGATGCTCTTGAGAACGCTCTCAGCCAGCAAAAAATCTTCCGCTTGGATTCGAGGTCGAAGCAACCATGTCTAAAGCAACAACCGCTATTGTCAGTCTGATTTTCGTCGCGAGCGTTTGCGTTTCTGCTCAGCGACTCATCGTTCTGCTGGCCGCGGGTGGCCTGCGGCGACGATTTCTGCGATATGCGGCGCCGGCGCTGCTGGTGCTCCTGGGATGCGGAGTGTCCTGGGCAAGTTACAGTTTGACCTTTCAGGGCCTGGCGCAGGCGCTCAACACCGCCGGAATCACCCTCATCTCTCCTTCGGGCATCGTGGTTGACGCGGCGGGGGACGTCTACATTGTGGACACGGGCAACAACCGGATCGTGGAGGTGAACGCCCAGGGCGTGGCGTCGGTTGTCACCGTCACCGGCCTGACTCCGGCGCTAAGCAGTCCAAATGGAATCGCAATTGACGGATCGGGCAACCTCTATGTTGCCGATACGGGAAACAACCGCGTGGTGGAGATCACGGCTGCGGGAGCAGGTTCGGCGATCAGCACCGGCAGCGTGAATCTCAGTTCCGCCGAAGGCATAGCCCTGGACCAGTCCGGCGATCTGTTTATCGCCGACACCACGAATAACCGCATCGTCGAAGTCACCTCTGGCGGCTCCGCTGCAGCCCTTACGATCGCAGTCTCCTCCGGCTCCGCGACCCTGAACGTCCCTATCGGTCTGGCCGAGGACGTGACCGGCAAACTCTACATCGCCGATTCCAACAATAACCGCATCGTCACTGTGGCGGCAGGCTCAACCACAGGGGTGGTTGCGTCGATTCTTGGCGGAGTGACCCTGTTCCAGCCCAAGGCGGTCACGGTCGATCGCATGGGCAACGTCATCATCGCCGATACCGGCAATGATCGCATCGCGGAAATCGATACCAGCTCCAATGGGACCGTACTGTATACCAACTCGATCACGCTCAATGCGCCACTGGGCGTCGCGCTGGACGTGTTTGGCACGGTCTACATCGCCGATACTGCCAACAACCGGGGCCTGGTCGTCGATCCTCCCGTCAACGCGGATCTCACCTCCGGCGACCCAACTTATTCGCTGAACCGAACGGCAGTGGGCTTTGGCCACCTCCAGCTGGGCAGCTCGACCGCTGTAACCCTGACACTGCCTTTCACTACGGGCGGCTCGGGCGGTTTGGGTGGGGTCGCGGTGCTGACCTCCGGCCAACCGAGCCTGGACTTTACCTCGGGCACGGATACGACCTGCAGCGGTTCGACCGGCCCCAGCACCCCGTGCTCGGTACAAGTGTTGTTTCTGCCGACGGCTCCGGGCCTGCGCAACGGCGCGGTGGTGCTCTATGACACGGACCTGAACCCGATCCTCACGGTTCCCTTATATGCGTGGGGCGATGCCGCAGTGGCCGCTCTGAGCCCCAACCTGGGAGTTGTAGTCAGCACCGGCGGCCTGACCCTCTCGAATCCGTATCAAGTTGCGCTGGACGGCTCGCAGAATATTTACGTCGGCGACTATACCGGCAAAAACGTGACCAAGATTCCGGCTGGCGGCGGCAGCGCCGCCCTGGTAGTTCTGGGAACTCCGGGCAGCGAAGCGGTGCAGAACATTACCGGAGTCGCCGTCGATGGAGCAGGCAATCTTTTCGTTGGAGATCATGAAAACAGCCGCATCCTGGTGGTTACGCCGGGTGGTGTGGTTTCCGTACTGAGTATCACCGGACTCAGTCCGGCCCTGGGCTTCCCCACGGCATTGGCTCTTGACGCCGCCGGAAACCTGTATATCGCTGACTTCACCAATGGCAGGATTATTCGCGTGTCCACTCTCGTGGTCGCGGGAGCGGCTTCCAGTGGCCTTGGAGTGGTGATAGGGACGGGTAGCTTCAGTTTCACCGGCAGCACGCTGACAGGCATGACAGTGGATGTCCAGGGGAACATCTACGCCGCGGCCCGCACCCAGAACAGCAGTAGCATCATCAAGGTGACGACGGCGGGCGTGGCCTCTGAGCTGAGTTTTCCCGGCATCACCCCCGCGATCAGCAATCCCCAGGGTGTGGCCGTGGACGCGATGGGAAACATCTACGTTGTGGACACCGCCAACAGTCGAATTGTGAGATTGACAACGGCGGGCGTGGCCTCTGCCTTAAGCATCAGCGGAATGCCGGCTCCCTCGAGTCTGGGCTCATTGCTCTTTGGAGTAACGCTCGATCCCTCGGGAAACCTTTATATTCCCGACTGGACCAACAATCGCATCGTGTTCGCGAACGTCAGCGGCGCAGTTCTGGCGTTTCCGAGCACCGATGTAGGCTCGAGCAGCACCGCGCAGACCGCAACCGTAGCTAACCTCGGCGACCTGCCCCTAATTTTTGCCACAGTTCCAACCTATACGGTGAACTTCTCCGAAGACACCGGGGACGAAAACCTGTGCGTACTGAGCACATCGCTCGACGCCGGGACGCTTTGCGACGTCTCGGTCGAGTTCACGCCGCAATCGGCGGGAAGTCTGAGCGCCGGTATCGTGGTCACCAACAACAGTCTGAACCTTACCGCTACGACGCAAACCGTGGCAGTGAGCGGTACCGGCATCGCCGTGGCGGACACCACGGCGTTAGCAGTTTCCGCAAACCCGGCCAGCGTGCTTCTGGGGCAGGCAACCACGGTCACGGCAATCGTCACCGATACGACCGCAGGCCATACGGCGACCATCCCCACCGGCGGCGTGACCTTCATGGATACCGTTGGATCGACAACAGTGTCGCTCAATGGCGGCAGCGCCGTTGCGCTCAACGGTGCAGGCCAGGCGATTCTGGCCGGAGTCACGCTGGCGGGCGCAGGCACGCACACCATCACGGCGAACTATGCGGGGGTATCGGGATCGTTTCTGGCCAGCAGTAATACCACCACCGTCCAGGTATCTGCCGGGCCGATTGCGCCGACGATTGAATGGACGGCACCTGACGGCGGGATTACTTACGGCGCAACTCTAAGCGGCATTCTGAATGCGTCCGCAGTCAGCGGCTCGACGCCAGTGGCGGGCACTTTCACTTATACCGCCACACTCGCGGGCGGCAGCGCAGTCGCAGTTACTGCAGCAACCGTGCTGGCGGCGGGCAGCTATACGCTCACGGCCGCCTTCACGCCCACCGACCCGAGCACTTATGCCTCGACCAGCGCCAGTATATCTCTGGCGGTGGCCAAGGCAACGCCGGCGGTGGCGCTTACCTCCTCTGCGGCTTCGGTGGGAGTGGGGACCGCGGTTACGTTCACCGCAACCGTCTCATTCAGCGCTGGCACTCCCAGCGGTTCGGTCAGCTTCTACGACGGGACCACGTTGTTGGGTTCAGGCACGCTGGCCCAGGGCGTGGCGGCCTACACGACTACCGGTCTGCCTGCCGGCGCGCTTTCGATTACGGCGGTGTACGGCGGAGACACGAACTTCTCGACGCTAACCAGCGTAGCTTTCACGGAATCGGTGATGAGCGATTTTACGGTCACCGCTCCTGCAACCCCAGTCACGATCGCGCCCGGAGGGTCGGTAATGGTCAACATTACGGTGCCGCCGCTGGGCGGCGCTTTTGACAATGTGGTCACGCTCTCGGCCACCGGACTTCCGCCGGGCGCGGCCGCTACCTTCAATCCTCCAACGGTAACGCCGGGCACCGCGGGCGCGCCGACCGTGATGACGATACAGCTCGCAACTCTCACCGCAGGCATTCCAGCTCCCGGCATTCCCACCAACCGCACCGGACTGCTACTTCTGCCTCTTAGCTTGGGGTTCGCCCTGTTCGGCATCGCGCTTGGGCCGAAGCGCATTTCGCGGCCGCTCGTGCTGGCCTTGGCGCTCGCGGTTTTGGGAAGCGCTACTGCATTCGTCACCGGTTGCGGAGGAGGTTTCGGGACTCCCTCGACCCCGGCCGGAAATTACACGGTTACGGTCACGGGGACGAGCGGCTCACTCCAAGCCTCGACCACCGTAACACTATCGGTGCAATGAGGAGGTTGCATCCGCGAAACGGACTCTGAGAACCAGGGTCGGAGAACACCACATTCTGCAAACAAGATTAATGACGATTAGAGACGAGGATAAATTCCATGCGGAAACAGGTATTTGCGAAGACAGTGGCGATGCTTCTCTTGACTCTCGGGTTCACCACCGTGGTTCCCCGGAGGGCGATGGCGCAGAGCGGTTCCCTGTTCGATGTAGGCATCAACTACAACTACGTGCGGAGCAATGCGCCGGCGGGAAGCTGCGGATGCTTCGCCTTGAACGGCGGCAGCGGCTGGGTTGCATTCAACTTTAGCCGTTCCATTGGACTCGTCGGCGAACTCGCAAGTCAGCATGCTTCGAACATCTCCAGCACCGGCGCCAACCTGACCCTTACGTCCTACCTGGCGGGGCCCCGCTACACATGGGCCGCCTCACGCCACTTCGCGCCATTCGCCCAGTCACTCCTAGGCGGAGTGCATGCCAGCGGAGCGCTTGCTCCCGGCAGCTCCGGCTTACCGGGATCAGGAAATGCATTCGCCATGATCGCGGGCGGCGGACTCGATATCGGGTTCACCCAGCGCATCGCCTTGCGAGCGATCGAGGCCGATTATTACCTGACGCGTTTCGACAACGGAGTGAATGATCACCAAAATAACTTTCGCATTGCCGCCGGCGTGATCATCCGGTTCGGAAGCAAATAACCGAATTTAAGAGTGGGACCGGGCTGTGATTTAAGGGCGCGGGCGGTCTGTGGCAGCGTGAGAGCGTGTTACAGCTCCTGGTCATCACTTATTGGGCGTTCGATTTTCGTTACCGCCGGCGAGCTCTTGGGAAAGTTTGAGGGCGTTCATCGAGTGTTCGTGGGCCTGCCAGCTGAGTTCGTGTGCGGTCAAATGGTCTCCCTTGCCGTGTTGGGTCGCGGCAGCGGCATGGGCATGGGCCGCAAGGTTGTGGAGCTCTGCGACTCGGCTGTGCGTGCTTAGGGGCATAATGTTCTCTTCTTCAAGAAGAGTTGTGATGCACTTCAAGAAGCTAACTCCGAAGAGGAAGTGTTTCTGTATAAAAAGAAACACTTGGGAAGCTCGCCGCCGGGATTGCTACCTTCCAAGCTGCGGGGAGTAGAGTCCGCAAACGGCGAATATCAGGCTTCGAATTCGGAAGCTTCGGGGAAGCGAAGGTTGCACTTGCCAAGAGCCAGGGCAAGGAGGTCCTCTACTTTGGTCTCTTCGCAGTTACGGGACATGGCGAGTTCGCTGACCAGAAGGTAGCGGGCGCGTTCGAGCATCTTCTTCTCGCGGAAGGAAAGAGGCTTGGCCTGATGGAGGGCGATCAGGCTCTTAAGTACTCCGGCAACCTCGAATAGCGAGCCGGTGCGCATACGGTCGGAGTTCTCCTTGAAACGGTCCTTCCAGTCGGCGGTGGTGAGGTTTTCGGCGATGGAAAGAAAATCGAGGATCTTCTGCACCTCCCCATTTCGAACCACCCGGCGAATGCCGACGCTGCCCACGTTGTTGCAGGGCACCATGACCTTGAGACTGCTGGCTTTGATGTTGAGGAGATAGAATTTTTCGACCGTTGCGCCGATGGACCGGCTGCTGATTTGTTCGATCACGCCCACACCGTGGTTGGGATAGACGACCTTGTCGCCGATGTGGAAATTCAGGTCAACACCATTCATAAAAAGCACCCGGGAAGGCGAAAGGGTCAAGTGGGGAAACAGCGCTATCTCTACTGTAATCAGGTTATCCCGAAACGGGCCGAAAAGCAAGGATTGGCGCGGGTTGGAAGCCTTGGAGAAGTTTGAGAGGCGCTATCTGGGACTACGAGACGGAAAGGGCTTTGCTTGTAAGTCACTGTGCTTGGATAGTTTATGGGTCGAGGTGTGGTCGCGGTCCAGTTGAACTTGTCAGCCCGCGGGCTGCGACTGGTGGAAGTTCGCCCTTTCCATCGACTGCTTTTCCATCCACCCTTGGAGGATCAAAACTGCCGCCATCCGATCCACGGCTTTCGCCCGTTTTTCGATTGAGATCTCCGTCTCCCGCAGCAGGCGGTTGGCTTCCGCCGAGGTCAGCCGTTCGTCCCACAGGTGTACCGGCAGCCGGAAGCGCTTGCGCAGATCCTCTGCGAAGCCTTGCATCTTCTCCGACTGCGTACCTTCGGCACCGCTCATGCGCAGCGGCAAGCCAACCACGATCTCCCGCACCGCGTAGTCGCGTATCACCCGCTCCAACTCTGCCAGATCGTGCCGTTTGTTCCGCCGTTGCAAAGTGTCTAACCCTTGCGCGGTGATACCCAGAGGATCCGATACCGCGATCCCGATCCTTCTCGACCCCACATCGAGCCCAAGAACTCGCCCTGCGGGCCGCTCTGATTTTCTTTGGTCAAGGCTCACGCCGCGATTATATGCCCGGGTTCCGGTGTTCGGCGTTCGGCTTCCGGCTACTGTCCTCGCATGGCCCTGCGGTACGCGGCCACATTCTTATTGTGTTCTTCGATGGTGCGGGCAAAGCGGTGGTGGCCGGCGGCGTCGGCGACGAAATAGTAAAAATCGCTTTGTGCAGGATGCATGGCAGCTTCCAGCGCGCTTTTTCCGGGATTGCCGATAGGTCCGGGCGGTAGTCCGGGATGCTTGTAAGTGTTGTAAGGAGAATCAAAGTGCATGTCATCGTGATGCAGCGCGCCGGTGTAGCTTCCCGCCAGGAGTTCGGCATAAATGACGCTGGGGTCGGCGTCGAGCGCGATTTTCTTCGCCAGGCGGTTGTAGTAGACGCTGGCGACGAGCGGGCGTTCCTCGGCGATGGCAGTTTCCTTCTCGACGATTGAGGCCATGGTCACCTTGGTCGCGACCTCATTCGGATCAGGAATGAGGGAGGCTGATACCTGCGGTTTGCCTCCGGGTTTCTCGCTGGGATACGGCTGCACCAATCCAATCTGGCCTGCCACTTGGCGAAATTGCCTGACCATCGCGGCGGCCATTTCCTGCATGGTCATCATCCGGCTGAACTGATAGGTGTCAGGAAAGAGGTAGCCCTCAAGAGAAGGCGCGCCGTGCGGTGCGATGTCGGCGATAAGCGCGGTATCGGACTGCGCTACTTTCAAGAAATCTTCCGCGGGGCCGAGTCCGGCGGCTTCGACCGCGCGCGCGATGTCGAACATGGTGAAGCCCTCGGGAACGACCACGGTGCGGAAGTAGACGTCACCGCGGCCCAGCCGCTTCTGCAGGTCGATGATGTTCGCCGGCATCTCGAAGAGGTATTCTCCGGCCTTGAGCGAACGGCGGCGGTGAAAGTAGTGCCAAAGGACGAAGGCTCGCTCGCTGCGAATGACGCCAGCGGACTTGAGTTCAGCGGCAATGCGGTGGGTCGAATACCCTGGGTGCAGCATCACAAAAGTCTTAGCCGGAGGTTCTGTAGGAGTCAGCACAGCCCAGGCGAACCAACCCGCGCAAGCGAGCGCCGCGATCAGAATGAGCCAGAAAATTTTGCGCACGATGGCCACAGTTTAGATGATGACAGAGAGTGCGCGTAGCTGACTTTAGTAAGACTCTGGGTTCAGCTGCCGGCCAGCCGTTGAAGAGGAAAGAAGGTAAACCTCGTCGAAACCCCTTGGCTAGGCGTCAACTGCTGGGTATCGAATGAGGTGCTCGCGGTTTTTGCACCCTTTGCCGCCCTGTATACTCAAATGATCTGGGAGTCGTTGAATACTTCATGAGGCGTAGCTCGCCCTTTTGGGCCCTGACTTTGCTACTCGCTGTGCTGCCCACGACAGGCTGCCTGTTTCGCACGCGCCCGGTGGAGGAAACTTACTCCAAGGCGCCGCTTCGAGAGTCGTCCCAACCAGCATTGATCGAAAGCCTCAATCAGCAGGCGGAGAAGATTCGCTCGCTGCAGGCGACCGTGGATATCGACACTTCCGCCGGCGGCGCGAAAAAAGGGCATGTCACAGACTACAAGGAGATTCGCGGCTATGTACTCGCCCGGAAGCCGGCAATGCTGCACATGATCGGGTTGCTCCCGATCGTGCGCACCACGGCTTTCGACATGGTGAGCAACGGCGAGGAGTTCAAGCTGTGGATTCCTCCGAAGAACCGCTTTGTGGTGGGGCGGAACGATGTGCAGACGCGCGATTCGGACCAGCCCATGGAAAGCATTCGGCCGCAGGATATCTACGATGCGCTCCTGGTCCGCCCGATCGATCCGGAGCACGAGATCGCCGTACTCGAGAATGGCGAAGAGATTTTGCACGATTCCAAGGGGCATCGCGTTCTGCAGGACGATTACGAACTAATCGTGATCCGCAAGAAAGACGACAACGAGGGTATGCTTTCGCGCAAGATTGTGTTCAGCCGCACTGACCTGCAACCGCACCGCCAGTACATCTATGACGGTCAAGGCAAGCTGGTGACCGACGCGCGCTATGCCGGCTACAAGGATTATGATGGCGTCAGTTACCCCTCGCGCATCGAGATTAAACGTCCGCAGGAGGAGTACGACATCACCCTGAATATGTTGAAGCTGGAAATCAACAAGCCGTTACGCGACGATCAGTTTGCGCTGGAGCAGCCGCCGGGCGCGGAAGTGGTGCATCTGGATCATCCGCAATCGAGCGCCGCCGCGCCACCATCGTCGAACACAAGCAACCAGCGTTAGCAGCAAGCAATTGGCAATTTGCAGTTAGCAGTTAGCCATGAGAGCACCGATAAAAAAGCAACCGCTCATTGCCAACTGCTGATTGCCGCCTTTCGATCCCATGATGAACAAAATGGTTGTCGCCAACCTGGTTCACCGGCCGCTCCGGTCGCTGATCAGCATCGTGGCCATCGCCCTGGAAGTAGCGCTGATCCTGCTGATTGCGGGCTTGTGCTACGGAATCATGAACGACTCCAAGAACCGGACCGTGGGCATCGGCGCGGATGTGATTGTCCAGCCGCCAGGATCATCTTTTCTGGCTGGCATCAGCGGGGCTCCGGTTTCTGTCAAGGTTGCCGGTATCCTGCGCGGTCTGCCCCACGTCAAGGTGGTGAGCCCGGTAATCTGGCAGCTTTCTACAACGGGTGCGGTGGAACTGATTGACGGAATCGATTTGCCGACCTTCGAAGCATTGGGCGGACCGTTTCAATACGTACACGGCGGCCCCTTTCAGGGTCCGGATGACATGCTTGTGGACGACTACATTGCGCAGCAGAAACGGGTGAAAGTGGGCGACACCATGGAGGTGCTGAACCACAACTTTCGTGTGGCCGGGATTGTTGAGAACGGCCGCGGGGCGCGCAAGTTTCTACCTCTCGCCGCGCTACAAGATTTGATCGGGGCGAAAGATAAGGCCTCAGTCTTTTACTTGAAACTCGATGACCCCGCCAACGCCGATCAGGTCGTCCAAGCAGTGAAGAATCAGCCTGGGATGGAAAAGTATTCCGTGCTGTCGACGCCGGATTATCTGAGTATGATGACGCCCAGCCGCCTGCCCGGTTTTCGGCCATTCATCGGCGTGGTGATCGGGGTGAGCCTGATCATCGGGTTTCTCGTGATCTTCCAGTCCATGTACGCAGCAGTGATGGAGCGCACCCGCGAGATCGGCATCCTCAAGGCGATGGGCGCGTCTAAGTACTACATTGTGAGCGCGATTCTGCGGGAAACTGGATTGCTGGCCGTGGCTGGCATCGTACTGGGTCTCGTGTTCAGCCTGGCCGCGAGTTGGGCCATTCGGCACCGCTTTCCGTTAGTGCAGGTCGTGGTCAGCGGAGATTGGGTGCTTCGCGCCGTCGCCGTCGCGGTGCTGGGAGCACTCGCAGGGGCACTGTATCCGGCGTTCAAGGCAGCGGGAAAGGATCCGATTGAAGCCCTGGCATACGAATGAGTCAGCTTCTGGCTCACCCCTGGATCCGTTTGACCCTTCTTTTCTCGCGCCTGTAAGATCAAACTTCACGGCATCTGGACAAAGCCCCAACCACAAAGGCGCGCAGTGGAAGCCAAAATTTACCCTGTGTTCTCCGCGTCGTCTGTGGTTAAGATTTGTTCCAGCCACTGACCGCTGATTCCATGCCGCACGAACTGCCCAAATCCTACGAGCCGGGCGCGATTGAAACGCGCTGGGCCGACTACTGGATCAAAGAAAAACTTTTCTCCGTGCCCACGCCGCCCGAGGGCGAAACGCGGCCAGTGTTCACGCTGCTGTTGCCGCCGCCGAATGTGACCGGCCGCCTGCACATGGGCCACATGCTCAACCAGACGCAGATGGACATCATCGTGCGCTGGCATCGCATGCGCGGCTTTATCACGCTGTGGCTGCCGGGCACCGATCACGCCGGCAATCGCCACGCAGATGATGGTGGAGCGCGACCTGGCCAAAGAAGGCAAGAAGCGCCGCGACCTGGGCCGCGAGAAATTTATCGAGCGCGTGTGGGAATGGAAAAAGCTCTACGGCGGCGCGATTCTCGACCAGATGAAGCGGCTGGGCGCATCGGTCGATTGGGACCGCGAGTACTTCACCATGGACGAAAATCTTTCGCGCGCGGTGCGCGAGGTGTTCGTCCGGCTGTATGAAGAAGGACTGATCTATCGCGGGAAATACATCGTGAACTGGTGCCCGCGCTGCGAGACGGCGATCTCCGATCTTGAAGTGAAGCACGAAGACGTTGCCGGAAAGCTGTGGGAGATTCGCTATCCGGTCGTGGGATCGAGACGAATTCATTACCGTCGCGACCACGCGGCCCGGAGACCATGCTGGGCGATACCGCCGTTGCCGTAAATGCAAAAGACGAGCGCTACACGCATCTGCACGGCAAGCAAGTTCTGCTGCCGCTGATGAACCGCGAGATTCCCATCATCACCGACGAACTGGCGCAGCCGGAGTTCGGCACCGGCGCGGTGAAGGTGACGCCGGCGCACGATCCCAACGATTTCGAGGCCGGCAAACGCCACAACCTGCCGCAGATCGACGTGATGGACGAGCACGCGCACATGAACCAGAACGCCGGCCCGCTATGCCGGGCTCGACCGCTACGAAGCGCGCAAGCGCGTGCTGGCCGATTTGCAGGAGCAGGGATTTCTGGTGGCCGAGAAAGATTACACGCTCGCGCTCGGGCAAGTGCGACCGCTGCGGAACGGTCGTTGAGCCGCGGCTTTCCGAGCAGTGGTTCATCAAGATCAAGCCGCTGGCCGACCGCGCCAATAGAAGCGGTGGAGAGCGGCGAGATCACGATCGTCTCCGGACAATTACCGGCAGATTTATCTGAACTGGATGAACAACATCTACGACTGGTGCATCTCGCGCCAGTTGTGGTGGGGACATCGCATTCCGGCGTGGACCTGTGCCAGAATTGCAACGAAATCATCGTGGCGCGCGAAGCTCCGCGAAATGCACGAAGTGCGGCGGCGCGAAACTGGAGCAGGTCTCCGATGTGCTCGACACCTGGTTCTCGTCGGGACTGCTGCCATTTACCACGCTGGGCTGGCCGGAGAAGACGCGCGACCAGGCTGTTTTCTATCCGACAACGCTGCTGATCACCGCCTACGAGATTCTGTTCTTCTGGGTGGCGCGCATGATCATGTTCGGCTGCCACTTCATGCAGGGGCACGAGCAGGATCCCGCGATCAAAAACGCCAGCGGCTGGGGCGACAAGAAAGAATGACAGCGTGCCCTTCCGCCAGGTTTATATTCATGCGCTGGTGCGCGATGCCGACCGGCAGAAGATGTCGAAGACCAAAGGCAACGTGATCGATCCGCTGGAGATTATTGAGCGCTTCGGCACGGATGCGACGCGCTTCACGTTGGCGGCCATGGCCGCGCCGGGCACCGACATTGCTTTCAACGAGAGCCGCACCGAAGGATACCGCGCCTTCGCCAATAAGATCTGGAATGCGGCGAGGTTCATGTTCATGAATGTGGATCGATCTGGAACTGTGGCGCGGGCGCCCTCGCCCGCGAAGATCTCGCCACGGCGAAGGGTATTCCTGGATTCCAGCTCGTCGACTCTGGAAGACCGCTGGATTCTTTCCCGCTTCAATCGCGTCACGGCGGAGGTGAACGATGCGCTCGCGACCTACCGCTTTCACGAAGCCGCGAATCGCATCTACGATTTTTTCTGGGGAGAGTTCTGCGACTGGTACCTCGAACTGATCAAGCCGCGGCTGAATTTCGAAGAAGGCGCGGACAAGGCGCAGGCACGAGCACGCCTGCGCGAATTTGGTCAATTTGTTCGACGCTTCGTTGCGCTTGCTGCATCCCGTGATGCCGTTTATCACGGAAGAAATCTGGCACGCGATTTATGAAGGCAATCCGCCGCTAAAGTCGATCGCGCTGGCTGGATATCCGCAGGCCAACGAGCAGCAGTTCGATCTCGCCGCCGAAACCGAGATGGCGATCTTGCAGGATTTGATCGTGAACGTCAGGAACGTGCGAGCGGAATTGAAAGTTGAGCCCAAGGTAAAGGTTCCAATCGAAGTTTTTGCGCATGAACCCGGCAATTCGCGCGATGATCGAGCAGAATCGTGGCGCAGTCGAGCGCTTGGCAAATGTGGAGAAGATTACGTTCGTGGAAAGTTCTCTCGCCAACAAGCGGGTGCCCGCAGCACCGCACGCTTCGACGTTCACGTGATCTACGAGAGAAAGATCGACGTCGCTGCCGAATGCGAACGCCTGAAGAAAGAACTGGAGAAGATCGAAAAAGAATTCGGCAATAATCAGACGGCAACTGGGCAACGAGCAGTTCCTGGCGAAAGCTCCGGCAGAAAGTGGTGGAGGGCCTGCGCCGGTCGGGCGCAGGAGCTGCGTCGGACTGCGGGAGAAGATAAAGAAGTCAGTTGAGATGAATTAAGCGTGCTGACAGGAGCACCTAGGAGTCGACAATCGAGAGGCTGGTCCACGCGGACAGCCGACTGGCCACTGACCACCGCTTTATGGACTGGAATTCCCGACGCATCACCGCGATTCTGGAGAACGCGCTGCTCGAAGACCGGGCGACGCGCGATGCCACCAGCTATGCCTGCATCGATCCCAATCAGCGCGCGTCCGCCACCATCCTGGCCAAGCAGGATTGCATTCTCGCCGGCATCGGCTGCGTGGGCGCGCATTCTCGACGTTTACGCCGCGCTCGATGGCGCCGTGACTTCGCACTACGAAGTCACCACGCATCCCGAAATTTTCGATGGCGTGCGGCTGCACAAAGGCCAGTCGGTCGCAGTGATCCGGCACAATGCGCGCGTGATTCTTTCCTGCGAGCGCGTGATTCTGAATTTTCTGCAGCGCATGAGCGGCATCGCCACCCTGACCCGCAAGTTCGTGGACGCGGTCTCCGGCACCAAAGCGCGAATTCTCGATACGCGCAAAACCGCGCCCGGCACTGCGCGTGATCGATAAATACGCGGTGCGCTGCGGCGGCGGACAGAATCACCGGCTCGATCTCTCCGATGGAGTGCTGATCAAGAACAATCACATCGCGCTGGCGGGCGGAATCGTGCCGGCGCTCGAGCGCGCCGTGCGCAACCGGCGCGGCTCGCAGACCATCGAGGTCGAAGTACGCACGCATGGAGGAACTGGAACACGCGCTGGCCCACGGCGCGGAAGCGATTCTGCTGGACAATATGTCCGCCCGAAGATGTGCGCCGCGCCGTCGAGCGCTGTGCGCCACGCTGGAACACCGCAGTTCCTCTGGAGTGTTCCGGCGGCATCCGCCTGGAAAATGTTCGCGCCTACGCCGAGACCGGCGTGGATTTCATTTCCGTCGGCCTGCTGACGCACTCGCCCCAGGCCGTGGATATGAGCCTGCGCGTTGTGCCGGCGTAGGGCCATCCCTCTAAGCTGAATAGGCCTTCGCACAGCAGGTTGTGCTTTTCCGGCATCGGCTCGCCGCATAATTCCGGCATCAAGAAAGCCAAAACAACTCGTGTGGGCGCGGGCGCCTCGCCCGCGAAGACCACGTGCACTCCCGAATCCACCGACGTCCGCCTGGGCCGCATCGTGCGCCTACTGATGGAGCATGCGACCGTCGTGGTCAGCGGCACCAAGATCGCGCAGGAGATTTCTTCGAACCGTTCGGAAGTTTGGCGGCTGATTCAGCAATTGCGCGGGCTCGGCGTCGATGTCGCCGGGCATCCAGCGACGGGATATCAGCTGCAGATCGGTCCCGGATCTGCTGCTGCCTGAAATTCTGGGGCCATTACTTCGCGGCACCATCTTCGACGCTCAACTCCATCACTTTTATAAGACCGGCTCGACCAACGCGATGGCCATGGAGGCTGCGGCGGAGGGCGCGGCCGAAGGCAGCGTCTTTCTCGCCGAAGAGCAAACTGCAGGACGCGGCCGCGGGTCGCACTTCTGGCACTCGGCGCGTTCAGCTGGGATTTATTGCTCAGTGGTATTGCGTCCGGCGCTGCCGCCTTCTGAAGTTCTCGTGCTTGCGCTGGCCGCGGGCTTGGCGGTGCGGCGCGGCGATCGAGCAGGTTGATTCTCGCGTGAGCCCCGATTTGAAGTGGCCCAACGATGTGCTGATCGACGGCAAGAAGGTGTGCGGCATCCTGACCGAGATGAACGCCGAAGCCACCCGCGTACGCTATATCGTCGTCGGAATTGGAATCAACGTGAACCAGGCGACTTTTCCCCAAGAACTCCTAACTGAGGCGACCTCGCTGCGGCTGGCGACGGGCAGCGAATGGTCGCGAGTGGAACTGGCTGCAGCTTTGCTAAAATCACTCGACCGGGAATATCGTCAATTGGTCGAAGAGACGGATGCGCGCCAGTCGATTCTGCGCCGCTTTTCCGAGCAATCGTCATGGGTGCGAGGCAAGCAAGTTCGCATCGAAGAGAATGGTTCCAGAATCGAAGGAACCACGGAAGGCCTGGATGAGCGCGGCTTCCTGCAAGTGCGGACCGCGCAGGGACTACAGACAGTTTTGAGTGGCACGGTAAGAGCGCGATGAAAGAAGCAGTTAGCGATTAGCAGCTAGCAGTCCCCACGGTGTTGTAAAGCTGAATGCCAAATTGCTGACGGCCAATTGCTTTGGACAAATAAATCATGCTTTTTGTTCTCGATGTCGGCAACACGAATACGGTGCTCGGAGTCTTTGCCCGTTCTGAGAAGCCGCATCCCAACGGCGACAACTCCTCCCCGCACTACGAGCGCCTCGTCGCCAACTGGCGAGTTGCAACCAGACAAGGCAGCACAGTAGACGAATACGGCGTCTTGTTCCGTAATTTATTTTCGATGGCCAGCCTGGAGGCTTCGGCGATTCATGGCATCGTGATTTCATCCGTGGTTCCCCCGCTCGATCCCGTGCTGCGGCAAGTTTGTGAGCGCTACTTCAATTCCAAACCACTCTTGATCGAGCCTGGCGTGAAGACCGGCATGCCGGTGCATTACGACAATCCCGCGGAAGTGGGTGCGGACCGTATCGTGAACGGCGTGGCAGCGTTTGAAAAGTATGGTGGCCCGTGCGTGATTGTCGATTTCGGCACCGCAACCACGTTCGACTGCGTTTCCGCAAAGGGCGAATATCTCGGCGGAGTCATTTGCCCCGGCATCGGCATCTCGGCTGACGCGCTTTTTCAGCGCACGGCCCGCCTGCCCCGCGTGGAGATTCGCAAACCGGCGCGCGTCATCGGGACAAACACAGTCGGCAGCTTGCAGTCGGGGCTTTACTACGGCTATCTCGGCTTGGTGGACGGCATTCTCGAACTCTTATTGGAGGAACTGGGCAAAGAAACAAAGGTGATCGCCACCGGCGGCCTCGGGCCTATGATTGGCACGGGGTCGAAGTACATCAAGACGGTGGACGATTTTCTAACCCTCGAAGGCCTGCGCATCATCTGGGAGCGAAATGTGGCCGCGCGGCCAGGCCTCGCGACCAAAGCGGTGCCTGCTTCCTCGAAAACGAAGACCAGCGGTGGCGAGCGGGCCACTCCTCGTTCCACTCGTTGACCCGCTGTGGACAATTACTTTCAATACTTCACCGAAGTCGAGGAACACTTTCAGCGGCGGCGAGGATCGCCCCTTATTGGCTCACCCCTCGACTGGGATCAGATTGAAATCTGGAAGAATGCGGGCATTCCTCTGGAAGCCGTGTTGCGCGGCGTCGACTCCGCCTTCGACAAGTATGAACAACGCAAATCGAAGAGACACGAAAAGATAAACAGCATTTTGTGGTGCGCGCAGGCGGTGCTGACTGCCGCGGAGGAAATGAAAGAAGCGGCAATAGGCACGGCAGCCGGTCAGCCCGCATCGAGAAAATCAACCACGGGACAAGGTTTCGAGCCAGAAACGATCGCGGGATTCCTGCGCCGCAACGCCGATCTTCTTGAGGCGGCGAAGCTCCCGGAAAGTGCGGGAATCTCGGTTCACGCCGTCGCCACAGAATCCGCGGCCACGCTTCGCAGGCTGGCCCAGGAAACTCAGAGCCAAAAAGCGGCAACCAGGCTGGAAGATTTAGAGCGTCACCTCACCGTGCTCGAAGAAAAGCTTTTTGCCGCATTGCTCGCCGCCACGCCCGATGAAGAAATCGTAACCGTGCGTGCCCAAGCCGATCGTGAACTTGCGCCGTATCGCCGCAAAATGGCAGCGCCGCAGATCGAGCAACTGCTGAAGCAGTATGTACACAAGCGCCTTCTCGAAAAATACGGCCTCCCGCGCCTCAGCCTGTTCTACATGTGACCTCTACCTTTTCACAGGCGCGCAGCAACGCGGGAGACCCGCAGCAAATCGGAAGCCCCGCAACGCGGGAAGGTAGCGGTAACGTGCGAGGCTTGCCGCAACGTGCGAAGCTGGCGGTAACGTGCGAGGCTAGCGGTAACGTGGAAGAGCGGCGCTTCAGCGCCGCGTAGAGTTCCACGAGGAATGCGGGCTTTAGCCCCGGCACTATCTACTCATGACCCATTCCTTCGACGCACTCATCCTCGGCGGCGGCGCAGCGGGGCTGATGTGCGCCATAGAAGCCGGCAAGCGCGGCCGCCGCGTTGCCATCCTCGAGCGCGCCGACCGCCTGGGCAAGAAAATCATGATCTCCGGCGGCGGACGCTGTAACTTCACCAACCTTCATTGCCGGCCGGAAAGCTTTCTTTCCTCGAATCCCCACTTCGCTAAGTCGGCCTTGGCCGGCTACACGCCGCAGGATT
Organism: uncultured Acidobacteriaceae bacterium; assembly: GCA_963841125.1. Lineage (GTDB taxonomy): Bacteria > Acidobacteriota > Terriglobia > Terriglobales > Acidobacteriaceae > Sulfotelmatobacter. The sequence continues at coordinate 43,816 of CAWJBH010000005.1, read as the reverse complement.
TCATCTCGCTCGTCGAGAAACACAGCATCCCCTATCATGAGAAAACTTTGGGCAAGCTTTTCTGCGATCGCTCGGCGCGCGACATCCTCGCTATGCTCGAAGCAGAATGCCGCGACGCCGGCGTGAGTATATTTCTCAACGTTAAAATTAGCGAGGTCGAGCAAACCAGAGATTTTTTCGTGCGCGCGGAAAATGCCGAGTTTCGCGCCGCAGCCTTGGTAATCGCGACAGGAGGCCTCTCCATACCGAAGATCGGCGCCACGTCATTCGGCTACGACCTGGCGCGGCAATTCGGCCTCGCCATCCGCGAACCTCGGCCGGGACTCGTGCCTCTACTGCTGAACCGGGAGGACGTTTCCAGCTACGCCGATCTGGCGGGCATCTCCGCGGAAGTGATCGCCTCCTGCGCCGGCCAGCAGTTTCGCGAGAAGATGCTCATCACACATCGCGGCCTCAGCGGCCCCGCGATCTTGCAGATTTCGTCCTACTGGAATGAGCACGACAAAAAGCCGCAGCCACTCCTGATCGATCTGGTACCGGGGCGCGAGGTTACCGCCGCATTCCGCGATTCCAAAATACCCAGAAACTTGACGACGCTTCGCGCGGAGTTGCAAAAATCTCTCCCTCATCGCCTGGCAGACCGTTGGCTCGAAGCACATGCCCCTACTTCCTGGACAAATCATGCGTTAGCCGACTTGGAAAAGCAGATACATACATGGCAGATCTCACCGGCGGGAACAGAAGGCTACGAGAAAGCCGAGGTGACCGCAGGCGGCGTCGACACCAACGAACTCTCGGCGAAGACGATGGAGAGCCGCAAAGTCCCCGGCCTGTTCTTCGTCGGAGAGGTAGTGGACGTAACCGGCCATCTCGGCGGCTTCAACTTCCAGTGGGCCTGGGCCTCAGGCGCGGCGGCCGGACGAGCGCTGTAAGGGCGCCGACAAGCTCTTAATGCCGTGCATTTTGAGATAAACAAACAACCTTTGCCGGCACGCACTCCGCACTGATGAATCTGTGTACAATGCCAATGGTTTTGGGGCAAGAGAACAATTCCGATTTCCAATCTATTTGTATGACCGAGGAGGTCAACCATGAAAAGAATCGTGGGGGCGATGCTCGCCCCAGTTGTTTTGTTGGCAGTTGGCACGTCTGGGATCGCTGTTGGCCAGGACAAACCCATGGGCCATATGCCACCCAAGATACTGACAATCTCACGGGAATATACCAAGCCGGGCAAGACGGGTAGCCCGCATGAGAAAACCGAAAGCGCGTTTGTTCAGGCCAATATGCAGGCAAAATGGCCGACCCACTATCTGGCCGTGGAGTCTGTTTCGGGTAGGGACAGGGCGCTATTCCTCACCGGCTACGAGTCGTTTGCGGCCTGGGAAAAGGATCGGCTCGCAATTCAGAAAAACACCGCGATGTCCGCTGCCCTCGACCGTGCCTGGGCGGCAGACGGTGAACTGTTAAGCGAGACCGACGCCTCTGCGCTCATGTTCCACGAAGAATACAGCCTGCGCCCCGAGGTCGATATACCCCACATGCGCTATTTCGAAATCTCGCTCTACCAGGTTCGCCATGGGCACGACAAGGACTGGGACGAGATCGTGAAGTTGGTAACGGCTGCTTACCAGAAAATCCCGGATGCGCATTGGGCGACCTACTCAGTTGTCTACGGATTACAAGACAATACCTACGTAATCTTCAACCCCATGAAATCTGCGGAAGAAATTGACAAAGGCTTCGCGCAGGGCAAGGAGTTCGAAGCGGCGATGGGTGAATCAGGCATGAAGAAGCTCTCCGAGTTGTCAGCTGCGGCTATTGAATCGAGCCAGACCAACTTGTTCGTCTTCAATCCCCGCATGAGCTACCCGGCTGACGAGTGGGTCAAAGCGGATCCGGAATTCTGGAAACCAAAAGCCGGGCACGCGTCCGCCAAGAAAGCGGAGAAGCCTGCTGATAGTCATTAAGACCTGAGTCAAGACGTTACAGAATCCCGCCCTTCGGTTAACGGAGGGCGGGCTTTTTTCGGAAACACACAGTCCGCCTTATCCCTCCGCATGCCGTAGAATCAACTCTTGCTCCTAAACATTGAAAAGCTGATCTACGGCGGCGACGGACTCGCTCGCCTTCCCGCCGAATCATCGAGTAAAAGTAATAAAGACCGTAGCCGCGGCAAGGCTGTGTTCACTCCCTTCGTTCTAGCCGGAGAAACAATCGAAGCCGCTTTCACCGAGGAAAAACCCGGCTTCGCCCGCGCCCACGCCAGCAAAATAGTAGCGCCATCGCCACACCGCGTCCCGCCGCCATGCCCGCACTTCACCCACTGTGGCGGATGCCACTACCAGCACGCCGACTACGAGCATCAACTCGAAATCAAGACGGAAATCCTCGGCGAGAATCTGCGGCGGATCGCAAAGCTCGAACTGCAATGCGAAGTTCAGGTCCATCCTTCGCCGCCCTGGAACTATCGCAACCGTTCACGCCTGCAAGTGCGCACTCGCCCCGAATTCGCCGCCGGATACTTCAAGTTCGCCTCCCATGAACTGCTCACAGTCGAAGAGTGTCCTATCAGCTCGCCTCTCATCAACCGCGGCATCGCGGCCCTGTGGCTAGCCGGACGAGCAGGCAAAACGGTAGAAGGCGTGCGCGAGATCGAGTTCTTTTCCAACGCCGACGACACAAAATTGCTTCTCGAGTTCTTATGCGCTCCCGAGGCCCGGCGCGCCGCGGTACGCGCGTGGGCTGAAGAATTGTGCGCATCCATGCCCGAAATCGCGGGCGTGGTAGCGTTTCGCGAGCCCCAGAAAGGCGTGCAGGAGCCGCTAGTCGCGGTCGGGGCGCACGAATTAACCTATCAGACGCAAACGTCCGCCTTCCGAGTCAGCGGCGGAGCGTTCTTCCAAACGAACCGTTTTCTCATCGATGAGCTTATCAACATTGTCGCCGCCGGCCGTTCCGGCGAACTGGCGCTCGATCTCTACGCTGGCATAGGCCTGTTTTCCACAGCCTTGGCCTGTAACTTCCGTCACACAGTTTCAGTTGAGTCGTCACAGACAGCCGTTAGCGACCTTCAATACAATCTGCCCGTGAATGGAAAGGCGGTTCGAACGGCAACCGAGCAGTACCTGACGGAGGTCCAGAATCCCAAGCCCGATTTGGTTGTGGTGGATCCGCCGCGCAGCGGATTAGGAGATCCGGTAGCGCGTGCCCTGGCAAATGTGGGCGCACCGCGCCTGACCTACGTTTCGTGCGATCCCGCGACCCTGGCCCGCGACCTGCTGCCGTTACAGGCAGCAGGCTATCGCGTCGAGGAGGTCCATCTGGTCGACTTGTTCCCCCAGACCTACCACCTGGAAAGCGTAGTGCAGTTAGTGCGCTGACCGGCAAGCCGCTGTTGAGGTAGCCCTGTGGGGACGGCCGCCTCGTGAGCCTGCCCTGAGCGCAGCCGAAGGGGTCCAGCCGAGCGCAGCGAGGCCTCCGGCAGCGCCACTCTGATGTCATTCCGCCCCGGTTCAACCCGTTGACACCAAACCCACCAATGCCACCCTTACACCCGATCAACGAGCCGCCATCCGCGCCACCTCCGCACGAACCCCAACTAAAGCCCACCCGGCAGCCAATGCTCTGGGCTGCCTTGGCCTACTCGTTGGGAATAGTTGCAGGAGTTCACGCCTGGCGCCCGGCATCGTGGTGGATCATGGCCGCAGCGGCATTTCTAGCCGCAGGCTTCTACTTCGTGCGCCGGCGCAAATGGCTCGGCGTAAGCCTGGCTCTGGGTGCGTTCTTCCTGGCAGGCGCCCTTCATATCCAAATGAGAGAACCAGCCAGCCTCGATACTAGCCTGCAGCCGTTCGCCTATGGCGAACCAGTCGAGATCACGGCGCACGTAATCCGGGAAGGCAGGTTGCGCGAAACATCCCTAAATAATGAAGTCAGACAAAGCCTGGACGTCGAGACCGAACAACTCATCACCGGAAATGGCACGCGCATCCCTGTGCACGCCGGTGTCCGGCTTGGGATTCTACGGCGACCGATCTCTCTCGCGCACCATGCACGTTTTCCATTATGGCGAACGCCTCCGCCTCCCACTCAAGCTGAAGCTGCCGCGAAACTTCCGCAATCCCGGCGCATTCGACTACCAAGGCTACCTCGCTGCAAACGGTATCGCAGCGCTAGCATCCGCCAAGGCCGAGGATGTGCAATTACTTCCCGGCTTCTCGGGAAGCCGCGTCGAGCTCTGGCGCACCCGCACTCACTCCAGCATTATCGCCAAGGTGCATGCGCTCTGGCCACCAACGCAAGCCGCACTGATCGACGCCATGGTCATCGGCGAAGAAGCTTTCATCGATCGCGACACGCGGGTCGATTTCCAGCGCTCCGGCACTTATCACATACTCGTAGTTTCTGGGATGAACGTCACCATCCTGGCGTTCGTCGCCTTCTGGACGCTCCGGCGCTTCCGCCTTGGCGACATTTCGGCAACAGTCCTCACAATCCTGTTCTGTATTGCCTATGCCTTCCTCACGGAAGTGGGCGCGCCCGTGTGGCGAGCCACGCTGATGTGCGCCATCTACCTGGGAACCCGCCTGCTTTACCGCGACCGCGCCATGGTAAACGCGCTGGGCGCAGCAGCCCTCGGATTGCTCGTGTTCGATCCGCGCCAACTCTTCACCGCCAGCTTCCAGATGACATTTCTTTGCGTGCTCATCGTGGCGGCAATCGGCTTGCCGCTCCTGGAGCGAACATCGCAGCTCTACCGCCAGGCGCTGGCTCATTGGGATTCCGACGACTTCGGCCCATCGCTGCCCCCTCAAGTCGCCCAGTTCCGCGTGGACCTCCGCCTGATCGCAGAACGCCTCACTCGTTTTCTCGGACGTTCATGGTCGCTGCGTCTGGTGCGGGGCACAGCCATAGTTGGAGTGCGCACATTTGAGTTGCTCCTCATTTCGGCTGTAATGCAGATGGGATTGGCCCTCCCCATGGCTTACTACTTTCACCGCGCCACCACCATCGGCCTCCCCGCCAATGTCGCAGTCGTTCCTCTCACCCAACTCCTTATGCCCGCAGCCGTCGTCACAGTCGCGCTCGGATACGTTTCTCCACTTCTCGCAAAGCTTCCCGCTCTGCTCACTTCATTCGCGCTGCAAGCGATTACCGGTACGGTCCACGGTTTAGGAGGCCTGCGCCTCGCCGATCTTCGCGTGGCCACACCCTCTTTAGTGATGATGCTCGCGGCCTCCGCAGCACTGGTACTCGCGATCGCACTCACACGCAAGCGCGCGCTGCTGGCGGTTTCCGGACTGGCCGCATTGCTCGCGGTGTCCCTGGCGCTCGCCTTCCTGCCGCCCAAGCCAGATGTCCGACCGGGCCTGCTCGAAGTAACTTCAATTGATGTAGGCGAAGGCGACTCCATTCTGCTGGTAACGCCGCAAGGCCGTACCCTGCTCATCGATGCCGGCGGCCCCATCTGGGGCGCCGCCTCTCAACTCGACTTCGGAGAAGATGTAGTTGCTCCCTACCTGTGGACGCGACGTATCTCCCGCCTCGACGCCGTAGCGATCTCCCACGGCCACTCCGATCACATCGGAGGCATGCCCGCGGTGCTGAAAGATTTCCGTCCGAAAGAATTATGGATAGGCCTGCTCCCACCCAGCCAAGCGCTGGACAGATTGATCGCCGAAGCAAACGCGCTTGGAATCAAAGTGGTGCGGCATTGGGAAGGAGATGAATTCAACTTGGGCGGAGCCAAAGTAGATGTGCTTTTTCCGCCCCGAGACTGGCCGGTGGGGCTCGAGCCCAAAAACAACGATTCCATGGTGCTGCACGTCAGCTACGGCGAGACTTCCGTATTGCTGGAGGGCGATGCCGAGAGAGCAGTCGAGCGCCGCATAGCCAGCCAGCACCCTCTTCACGCCGACCTGCTAAAGGTGGGACATCACGGAAGCGCCACATCCACAACTCCAGAAATCCTGGCGGCCATAAAGCCAAGCTTCGCCGTGATCTCGTTAGGCTTCCGTACCAATTTCGGATTCCCCAAACCCGAAGTCCTGCAACGGCTCCAAGCCTCCGGAGCCCATGTCTACCGAACCGACCTGAACGGCACAGTAACGTTTTACCTGGACGGCCAAAAAGTAACCCCGTCGCTGCCATCTCTTCAATAGCCTGGAAAAATGGCGATCAGGAAAGCGGGACCAATGCATGTAACACCGCAGAATAGCGGCGCGCCAGCAAGCGGGACTGATGCATGTAATACCGTGGAAGAGCGGCGCTTCAGCGCCGCGTAAAGCATGCAAAATGATTCCGGGCTTCAGCCCGGTGGACGCATTTGGCGCCGACACAAGACTCAAGCCTGCGTCTCATCATCATCCGCTTCGTCCACAACCGGCCGCCGGTATTCCTCGATCATCCCACGCGCCTTCTCCGCATCCTCCTCGCGCACCAGAATGATCATTCCGCCCAGCCCTGGAAACGCGTCCTGCAAAAAGCTGGCGGACTGCAGATCGTTTTCAATATTCGCGGAATCGAGCAATCCCTTCACCACCAACGCCTCCGACTCGTCTTCACTATCGAAGACCTTAACCAGCTTCTCATTAGGATCGGGCTTCAGGTTGGGCACCGCCGCCATAAACATCTCGCTTTCTCGGAATCCGCGGCCATTCAAAAAGCCCGGACCCCGCACTGCCTGTGATTCTACCTCCTATCCCGAGTCAAAGTGTGCGAGATGCTCATGTGCGGGCCGCCGCCTCGGCCAGTCCGCCGACCAAAGCGGGTCGCCCACGTGGATTGCCGTTCTTGCTTCTTGCTTCCACCGCCTGATGTAAGATGAATTCGCCCGAAAGCCCGGCATCTTTACCACGATCGAACAGATTACGATCGAACAAAAGATCGAACAGGTATGATCGGCCAAACTATTTCGCACTACCGCATCGTCGAAAAAATTGGCGGCGGCGGTATGGGCGTAGTCTACAAAGCCGAGGACACCGAACTCGGCCGCTTCGTTGCCCTCAAATTCCTCCCCGATCGCCTCTCCCAAGATCCGCAATCGCTCGAACGCTTTCGCCGCGAAGCGCGCGCCGCCTCAGCTCTCAATCATCCCAACATTTGCACCATCTACGAAATCGGCAAACACGGCGACCAATCCTTTATCGCCATGGAGTTTCTCGACGGCATGACGCTGAAGCATCTGATCGGCGGAAAGCCCCTCGACAACGAAACCGTGCTATCGCTCGCCATCGAGATTGCCGACGGCCTCGAAGCCGCGCATTCCCAGGGCATCGTCCATCGCGACATCAAGCCCGCTAACATCTTTGTCACCAAGCGCGGCCACGCCAAGCTGCTCGATTTCGGCCTCGCCAAACTCGCACCCTCCGCTTCTTCTTCCAGCCAGGCTGCCTCCGCGAACACCGCCAGCGTCAACGAGCACGAACTGACCAGCCCAGGGTCCACCGTCGGCACCATCTCCTACATGTCGCCCGAGCAGGCGCGTGCCAAAGATCTCGACGCCCGCACCGACCTCTTCTCTTTCGGCGTCGTCCTCTACGAGATGGCGACCGGCACGCTCCCGTTCCATGGCGGCAGCACCGCCGAGATATTCAAAGCCATTCTCGATGGCGTCGCCGTCCCGGCCGTGCGCTTCAATCCCGATGTCCCCGCCGATTTGCAACGCATCCTCGACAAAGCCCTCGAGAAAGATCGCACCCTCCGCTATCAAAGCGCCACCGATCTTCGAACCGACCTCGTCCGCCTCAAGCGCGACTCCGAATCCGGACGCTTTCCGAACGCCTCCACCGTAATCCAAGCCGCCTCGGCCTCAGCCCACTTTTCCTCAGCCCCAGTCGCCCCACCCCGCTCTCGCAAGAAATTGGCCGTCGGCATCGCCGCTGTCTTGTTGGTCATAGCAGCGGCCGCCGCCGTCTACTTCCTGCGCCAGCAATCCACCACTCGAAGCATCGACTCCCTCGCTATCCTGCCTTTCGTCAACGCTACCGCTGATCCCGAGAATGACTACCTCGGCGACGGCCTAACCGAAAGCCTCATCGGCGCTCTCTCGCAATTGCCCGGCCTCAAGGTCCTCGCGCGCAGCACTGTCTTCCGTTTCAAGAAAAATCAGGACGACCCGCGACAGATCGGCCAAACTTTGCAGGTCAGTGCCGTTCTCACCGGGCGCATCACGCAACATGGCGACGAACTCCGCATTCATTCAGAACTCGTCGATAGTGCCGACGGCAGCGAACTCTGGGGAGCGCAATACGAATGCAAGGCTGCGGACGTCACTGAGGTCCAAGGCGAAATTACCCGTGATCTTTCGAGCAAACTCCGCCGCATCGACCCTGGCAAAGCGTCGTCGAAGCTGGGCAGTGCGGGCACATCGAACGCGGAAGCCTACCGCCTCTATCTCGAAGCGCGCCAGCTTTGGTACGGCCGCACCCCGTCCGGACTCAAGAAGAGTATCGATTTATTTCAGCAAGCGATCGCCGCCGATCCCAACTATGCCCTCGCCTATGCCGGCCTCGCCGATACCTACAACATTGCCCCCAGCTATATCGCACTCTCGTCGAAGCAGGGCATATTGCTCGCCGACGAAGCCTCGCGCAAAGCTCTCGACCTCGATGACTCCCTGCCCGAGGCTCACTCCGCGCGTGCCCTGGCCCTCGCCACTGCATGGAAGTGGAGCCAGGCCGAGCACGAATTTCAGCGAGCCATTGAATTGAACCCCAACGACTCCAATGCCCACTATTTTTACGCTCTCGCCTACCTCGGCCCTGAAAACCGCCTCGACGAGGCTCAGGCTCAATACCGCACTGCTTTATCGCTCGATCCTCTTTCTTCCATCATTAACACAAATTATGCGGTCCTTTTAATGGTCGCGAAACACTATCCCGAGTCGTTGGCGCAGTTCCAGAAGGTTCTCGATCGTGATCCGAACTTTCGGCCGGCGCATTACAAGCTGTCGCAGCTCTACGCGACGACTGGCCGCTTCCCCGAAGCCGTGAGCGAACTCCGGAAGATTTTTTTAAAACCAACTCCCGTCACCGATGATGCCAAGGGCTATCTCAATCTCATGTCGACTTTGCAAGGCACCGATCGTTCCGGTGCCGTCGCCGTCGCTTCCGCCCTCGCCGGAGACAAAGACCACGCCTTCGAGAACCTCGAAAAGGCCTACACCGACGGAGACAACGAACTCCTCATCTGCATTCGCTTTCCCGCCCTCGACCCCCTCCGCACCGATCCCCGCTACGCCGACCTGATGCGCCGCTTCGGCCTACCTCAATAGCAACCCCCGTTTTGAAAGGGCGCGGCTTCAGCCACGCCGCTAGTCCAGCCAGCCGCCCCGGCACTTTAGGGCCGTTTTCTTTGGTTCCCCATTGGAGGAGAATGCTAGAAATGTCCGGAGAGAAACAAAGAGAGCCGCAGAATCAAAATCAGAATGACGACGAGGCCCGAAGAATCCGCCGCCTCCAGGTCATGATGAGCATGGTCACTTCCGTAATCAGTCAGGACCCCGGCCTCACCATCGAAGAAGCCTCAGAACTAGCCGCGGGCGCCAAACGCGCCGCTCTAGCCATGTTCCCCGACAAAGAACTAGCCTACGACATCCTCTACAAACCCCGCCTCCAGCGCCTCCTGCGGGAACGCTTCCGCCTGCAGTAAGATTTACCCTGTGAAACCCTGTGTTAAAGGTGTTGACTTTTACTCATTCACCACAGAATTCCGCAAAGTCCCCACTCCCTCCACCGTAACTTCCATCACATCCCCAGCCACAATCGGTCCCACGCCCGCCGGTGTACCGGTAGCAATCAGATCGCCCGGAAATAAAGTCAAGACCTGCGCAGTGTACCGGATGATAACGTCCAAAGTAAAAATAAAGTCCCGAGTATTCCCCGACTGCCGCACCGCGCCATTCACGCGCGTCTCCACTCCAATCCCGGCCCACGGATCAAGATCAGCCCCATCCGCCACCACCGGCCCCACCGGACAGAACGTGTCAAAACCCTTAGCCCGCACCCACTGCCCATCTTTTTTCTGCAGATCGCGTGCCGTGATGTCATTCAGGCAGGTGTAGCCAAGGATGTAAGATCGCACATCCTCATCCGGCGCCGGCTGATAGCAGGTCTTCCCCATTACCACGCAAAGCTCGCCCTCATAATCCACGTGTTCTGAAAGTCGAGGCCGCCGCACCACGCCGCCCGGGGCCAGCAGCGCCGAACTCGGCTTGAAGAACAACAGCGGCTCCTTGGGCACTTCATTCCCCAGTTCCGCCGCATGGTCCCGATAGTTGCGCCCCACGCACACAATCTTCGACGGACGCACCGGCGGCAGCAATACCGCCTCCTCCAGCGCAATCGCGTCGATCCGCCGCGTGCGCAAACCCTCCACATCGCCATCCGACTCTTCCGGAGCAGTAAGCAAAATTCGCAGGATAGTCCCGCGCCCCGCAACCGACTCCACCAGCCCGTACTGCGCCTCACCATTCAGTTGAAACCGGCAATATTTCATAAAATCTATCTAACCACGTCACCTCTCCCGTGTGGAATCAAAATGCTGGTGTTGGGGACGGGCTCGTGTGGGGACGGGCGCAGCGAAACGTTCCAGCACAGGGCCGTTGCTCTTACCTAATCGGGATGCGGGCATAACCGTGGAAGAGCGGCGCTTCAGCGCCGCGTAAAGCTCCAGAATGAAATGCAGGGCTTCAGCCCCGGTGGCCGCACTTTCCTCGCATTCTTTCAATATTACCAAACGGAAGTATGCACTGTATGCAACTTGGTCCTATCGAGTCTGCCAGAGAATGAAATCTAGAATCTTGACCTGTGTTACGTGCGCTTCTGGATAAGTCTCAGTAAACCGTCTTACCAGATACTTGCCATTTTCGGTAGAAAGGAATTCCGCATATCGCTCCCTGATCTTCTGGTGGTTCTCCTTAGCGTTCTCCGTGCTCGAGGCCCTGCGCAAGCCCAGGTTATCCCGAACCCAGCGGTCGATAACCGGCAAGTCCGGGTCAATAGTCGCGGCAAGCTTGCTCGCGAAGGACTCCTCCATTCTGCCTGTTACCGCACATAGTTTTTCAAGGATACTCTCGAAATCCGCCGGTAGGTTCTTTGACTCCTCAAGCAAGTCAAACAACCCTTGCCGAGGCACTGCCTTCAGGAAACGAACTCCGTAATATTTGGTGAACCGTCGCTGGAATTCCTTATCCTCGGCCACATTCACAAAACGAAGGCTTCGTTGGAGCCTTGAATACGTGTCAATGGGCTTTCTTAGCTTGCCGAGTGCCGAATCGATTTGTTTTTGGGTGACCATCAAAGGCACCCCCTTGCGTAAAGTACATCTTTCCGACGCCCAATTACAAAATTACAAATCTCTACGGAACGCTCTCACTCGCCACCTCCGACCGCCTACTCTCATTCCCCCGCAAATCCACCGCGGACACTGAATAAAAGTAAGTCTTCCCTGCAACCACCTGCGCATCCCGAAACGCAGGCATCTTCACCGGCTCCAAATTCATCTTCACCGAGGCGCCACCCTCCTCATGACGGTAAACGTTATAGCCATCCAGATCCGAATCTGTCACTGGCGCCCAGACCAGATCGATAGAAGGCTGCTGCCCCGGCCCGGAAAATACCGCCTGCACTCCCGAGGGCACGGCCGGCGGGAACACATCGTGCGCCCACACTTTCACCTCGGGCGTGTCATCGCCTTCCACCTCAACTGCGGGGGTCCCCGAAGCCTCGACCACGCTTACCACCACGCCTCGGTAGAAATATGTTTTCTCCCACTCGAAAGTCTGGTCGAGGAACGAAGTAACAATGGTGTCTTGTTCTTTCGGAGGACCCGTCCCCGCGCTGGAAGACTGGCCTGACAATGTCAACACCCCATCACGCGGCTGAACGCAATCCGTAGCGTCAATTTCGGCGATTCGAGATGCACTTGCGCCGGATTCCGGACGCCGGGAAATGCGGAATAAATACTTTATGCCGGTTCTTCTGCCTGAAGTCGGCGGGCACTCCCACGAGATCAGCACACCTTGAGCTTCAGGACTAGCGGTAAAACCGGTGAAGGGTGTCACAGTTGGAACCAGCGGCACACGGGTCAGATTCGAGATTCCCGCTCCCCGGCCCGCCGCATTCAGCACCTCTACCGCATAGGTCGCAAAACCCGTGGGATTGGACTGTTCAATTGTCGAAGACAGAGTGTCAGTGAAAGTTGCGGCAAGTTTTTTCGTAGACGATTTATTCGTCGCTGCGAAATCCCCCGGCGGCGCTAAATCTCCTACAGCCGTCCCACATTCCTTGAAAGCAGACTCGAGGCTCCGGCAGACTCGAGTCTTTCCCAGATACCGCACCCTCTGCCGGTCCGTAGTCCGCGCCGGGATAGTCCAGGTAAGAGCAACTCTGTCGCCTTTGCGCGCCGCCCGCAGATCCGAAGGCGCCTTCGGCAACTCCAGCGAAGCCGGCAACGGCGGCCCTACCGAAGCACACCCAGTCAACCAGACGAACCCCATCCCCGCCAGCAACAACTGTCCCAGTAATTTCATGCGCAGAAAGAACAGACTACATCAGTTGGAACTCAGAAGGGCGCGAGGACTGAATTTCAGAGCGAGGGTGCGGGCGGTGCGGGCATCCCAAGCCTGCGTTAGGAAGCGCGGGTGAAGCAGAACTCGGGCGAGGGTGAAGCAAGCGAGGATTTCAAGAGCACTTGAACCTGGCTCACTTCCGCAATCTACACGGGTCTTGCTCGTGGATGCTGGGAATTGAGGATCCTCAAATCTGGAAGGTGTACCTTCCCACAAATGATTGCTATTTTCTGGCAAAGGCCTGCTTGGCGGCGGCGATCGTCTGCTGAACGTCTTCTTCGGTGTGCGTCGTGCTCAGGAACGCCGCCTCGTACTGTGAGGGCGGCAGATATACGCCTCTGTCGAGCATGGCGCGGAAGAATTTCCCGAACGCTTCTGTGTTCGACTTCGACGCTGAATCCCAATCCGTTACTGGGCCCGGCGTGAAGAACCATGTGAACATCGATCCGACGCGGTTGTAGCGCAGTACCACGCCGGCATCCTTAGCGGCCGCGGCGACGCCTTCGACCAACGCCGCACTCAGCTTATCGAGTTGGGGATAAATCTCCAGCTTGTGATCGCGCAGATGTTTCAACATCGCGCATCCCGCTGCCATCGCCAGCGGATTGCCTGAAAGCGTACCGGCCTGATACATCGGACCGAGCGGCGCGACCAGATTCATGATCTCGTCGGGCCCGCCATAGGCGCCGACCGGCAAGCCTCCGCCGATAATCTTGCCCATGGTCGTGAGGTCAGGCTTAATGTTGTAGAGTTCCTGCGCTCCGCCGTAAGCTACGCGAAATCCGGTCATCACTTCATCGAAAATCAGTACTGCCTTCTCGCGCTCTGTAATCATGCGCAAGGCCACCAGATAATCGTCCCCCGCGGGAACGCATCCCATGTTTCCGACCACCGGCTCCACGATCACGCACGCAATCTGATGTTTGAATTTCTGGAAGGCGTACTCCACCGGCGTGATGTTATTGAACGGCAACGCCAGAGTGAATTGCGTGAACTCCTCGGGAACGCCCGCCGATCCTGGGATGCCCAGCGTCGCCATCCCCGACCCCGCCTTCACCAGCAGCGAATCGGAATGGCCGTGGTAGCAGCCCTCGAACTTCACAATATACTTGCGCTTGGTGTAAGCCCGCGCCAGGCGAATGGCCGACATCGTGGCCTCGGTTCCAGAACTCACGAAGCGAACTTTCTGCATGGGCGGAAACGCCGCCAGCACCAACTCCGCGAGATCGGCCTCGGCAGGCGTGGACGCTCCAAAGCTGGTGCCGTTGCAAGTGGCGCTCACGATGGCATCGAGCACGTCCGGCGCAGCATGGCCGAGGATCAGCGGTCCCCACGATCCCACGTAGTCGATGTACTCGTTCTCATCGGCATCCCAGATGTGCGAACCTTTTCCGCGCACAATAAACGGCGGATCGCCGCCAACGGAACCGAAAGCGCGCACCGGCGAGTTGACGCCGCCAGGAATCATGCTTTCGGCGCGCTGCTGCAGACGGCGCGACTGCTCGATTTTTCGGGACGTTGTGGACGGCATCGAGGCTCCCACAAGAGAAATGTCAACAGGCCAAGACTGCGCGACTACTATAGCAGCGCCGTCGCGAATGAATTAATCAGATATTCATGATTCTGCCATCATTGCGCAACATCGCGCAGGTAACTTGGGTCATCACCTAGCCCTTCTAACCGGGAGGGTTTCAGGGACAGCTTCGGGGGCTCCGGGCTGTCCTTTTTTATTTCTCGCCAGAAGTCTTTGCGCTAGAAACCCAACCCGGCTTTGACATCCCATCCCGCCCACCCTAACATGGCATTCCAGCGCTGCGCGCTACTCATGATCGGCCAGACCATCTCGCACTATCGCATTCTGCAAATGCTCGGCGGAGGAGGAATGGGCGTGGTCTATGAGGCCGAAGACCTCAAGCTGGGACGGAACGCCGCGCTCAAGTTTCTGCCCCCGGAACTGGCCAAGAATCCGCAGGCTCTGGAACGCTTTCGGCGTGAGGCAAGGGCGGCTTCGGCACTGAATCATCCGAACATCTGCACCATTTATGACATCGACCAGGCCGATGGAGTTTGGTTCATCGCCATGGAGCGACTCGAAGGCGAGACCTTCAAGCACAAGATCGCAGGGAAACCCCTGGAAATCGATACCGTTGTGGACTGGGGCATACAGATCGCGGATGCGCTCGACGCGGCGCACTCGAAGGGGATTGTGCACCGCGACATGAAACCGGCGAATATTTTCGTCACCACGCGCGGACAAGCCAAGATTCTCGACTTCGGCCTGGCCAAGCAAACTCCGGCCCAGGCCGGTGGCTCCGCGGCGCTTTTGGCGGCAACTGCGGAACAGCAACTCACCAGTCCGGGCACTGCGCTTGGAACGGTGGCTTATATGTCGCCCGAGCAGGTCCGTGGCAAAGAACTGGATGCCCGGACAGATTTGTTTTCGTTCGGAGTCGTGCTTTACGAAATGGTGACCGGCACACTGCCATTCCGAGGAGAGACCTCCGGCGTCATTTCAGAGTCGATTCTCAATCGCGCACCTACGCCTCCGGTGCGTCTGAATCCGGCACTTCCCGCAAAACTGGAAGCGATCATCGACAAGTCACTGGAAAAAGATCCCGAGGTGCGCTATCAATCGGCTGCCGAGTTGCGAGCCGACCTCAGGCGACTGAGGCGGGATACGGAGTCTGGGAAGACTCCAGTGACGACCGCAGCCTCTCCTACGTCTCACATGCCGCGAAACCCAACTCTGGCGGTGCTGGGAGTTTTGCTGCTGGCTCTGGTAACCGCCGGTCTGTTGTGGATGCGCAAGACCCCGCAAAAATCAGCGTTGGTTACGCCCGGAACAAAAACCTCTCTCGCCGTTCTTCCCCTGCAGAATCTGAGCGGCGATCCCGCGAACGAATACTTCAGTGATGGCATGACCGAGGAAATCGGTACCAAGCTGTCGAAAATCGAAGGCCTTAGGATCGCTTCTTCCGTCGCTGCCGCCCGCTTCAAAGGCGCACAGAAAGATCCCAAAGATATGGGACAGGAACTAGGAGTCCAATATCTGCTGCAAGGCAGCGTGCGGAAAGCCGGAGACCAGGTACGCATCAGTGTGCAACTCATCGATGCTTCAACGGGATTCCAAACCTGGGCTGACGACTTTGTAGGCGACTTGAAAGACGTTTTCTCCCTGCAGGACCAGACCGCGCTAAAGATTGCGCAAGCGCTTAACCTGAAGCTTACACCGCAGGAGCAAAACGCCGTTCAACGGCGATACACGCAAAACCCGCAAGCTTACGAAGCGTACCTGCGAGGCCGCGCGCTTGTGGATTTCATCGATCAGCCCAAAGCTCTTGAAGGTGCGCGTACTAACTTCGAGAAGGCACTGCAACTCGATCCTAACTACGCTCCGGCTCTTGCCGGCCTTTCGATGGTCGAGTCCTTTTACTATCGCAACCTCGATCCCAGCGAGGCGCACCTGCGCCAGGCCCGCGAGCTGGCCGAACGGGCACTCGCCATCGATCCGCAACTGGCCGAGGCAGACGTGGCCCTGGCCAACGTTTATGGAGACATGTTCGACTACGCCCATGCGGCGGAGAAGTCGCGGGTGGCAACCAGTCTCGAACCGGACAACGCTCACGCCTGGGACCAACTCTCCTGGGCGCTCGGCTATCAGCAACCGCCCGATTCGGTGGGCGCTGAAAAAGCCGCGCGAGAGGCGATTCGTTTACAACCCAGCATGTTCCAGGCTCACTACCATCTTGCCCGCGCGTTGATGCAACAAGAACGATTTCCTGAGGCGATCGCCGCGTTGGAACAAGCCAAGAGCATCAGCCCTTCCTCCGGCACGGCGGATTTTGGGTTGGCTCAGGTATATATCGCCCAGGGCGACTATGACCGAGCCATTACTACGATGCATAGCCTTCCCACGAGGGATCAGAGCACGCCCATCGCTCACTATCAGCTCAGTTTGGCGTACGAGGGCCGCGGAGACAAAGACAAAGCTTTGCTCGAATTGCAGAAGGCGATCGAGCTCGGGTACCGCGATTCCGCCGCCATCAAATCCAATCCGCATTTTGATTCGTTGCGCTCAGACCCGCGCTTCGAGAAGCTGCTGACAGAGGCGAGCCAGCCCCGGTAAACAAGCTCGCGCGTGAACTGGGTGCTTCCCCCCAAGCCTAGGGCTGTAACATTTCTTTAACCTATTCTGCGTAGGCTCGGTGATTGACGGCATCTGCAACCCGCCGCCAGCAGATTCTCCGCGAAGCCCAAGAGCGGCCCGCGAGTTTTGGTTAACTATAGTTAATCCTCCGTGATATACTCGCATTAAGTAACAAAATGAAGGGGCAAATCCAATTCGTTGGCCTCAGAACGTGCTGCTTGCTGCCCGCGCTGTGGGCCGTTATTGCCGTTGGTCTTGCCCTTCCTTCGATCGCGCAGCAGCCAGACTCGCCCCAGGCAACTTCCGCTACCGCCGAGGACACGGCAGCAACGGCCAACGCCGCCGATCCCCCTCCCGACGAAGGCACCGAAACGATCTTCCCGCATTTCAAGGACACACGCTTCTGGCTCTCAGGCCAGGCGAATTTCATTTTTCAAACTCATCCTCCGTTCCATGCAGACTACAGCGGCACGCACAGCCTCAGCCCCAACTATGAGAAAGCTACGTCCCGCGTGATGACGCTCTACACGGGCGTGCGCCTCAATAATTCCACCGAGATTCTCGTGGACATTGAAGAAGCCGGCGGGGCGGCACTCACCCAGGGTTTCGGACTCGCCGGCAACACGGATCTCGATATCGTGCGCAATCCCAGCTTGAGCAAAGCGGCTTATCTGGGCCGCGGGATGATTCACAAGGTCTTTGGCTTGAGCAAGGATAAAGTCGAAAACCAGCGCAATGCCTTCTCGCTCTTTGAAGAGTTGCCGCGCCGGCGCCTGGAAATCCGCTTCGGCAAGTTCAGCATGCCGGACTTCTTTGACATGAATTCCGTAGGCTCCGATACCCATTTGCAGTTCATCAACTGGACCACCGACAATAACGGTGCCTACGACTATGCCGCCGATACGCGCGGGTACACCGTCGGCGTCACTGCCGACTACGAAGACCGAAACTGGGGCTTCCGCTTCGCGGAAGCGCTGATGCCCAAAGTCGCCAACGGAATCGATCTGGTATGGAAGCCCTGGCAGGCGCACGCGGAAAACTTTGAATACGAGTTACGTCACGGACTGATCCCTGGAAAGTCTGGCGTAGTTCGTCTCTTGGCCTACACCAACTACGCAAACATGGGCATCTATCGCAATGTGGTCGAGCAGTTTGAAAATCACACATCTCCGCAGCCGGAGCTTGTCCCGGAGATCACCGACCATACCTGGCACATCACGCGCAAGTACGGATTCGGGGTGAACATCGAGCAGAGCCTCACGCGCAACCTGACGGCGTTCACCCGTTTCGGCTGGGACAACGGCAAGACCGAATCCTTCGCCTACACCGAAGTCGATCAAACCTTCGCTGGAGGATTGGGAGCGCAGGGCTCATGGTGGCACCGCAAGCAGGATCGAGCGGGCGTTGCGCTTGTGTCGAACGCAATCAAGAAGGATCACCAGGCCTACCTTGCCGCTGGTGGCCTCGGTTTTCTTTTGGGCGACGGCGCGCTGAACTACGGCCGCGAAAACATTGTGGAGACCTACTATACGGTCCACGTGTGGCGCGGCATCTATCTAGCGCCCGGCCTGCAACACGTTGTTGACCCCGGCTACAATCGCGACCGTGGTCCAGTGCCTGGTGCCGTCGTTCCGCGCCCACGTTGAATTCTAGCGGCAAGCAAACGCCGTCCTGGCTCCGGTTGTGATTTTGGGTGGCGCAGCGCTTCAGTGCTGTGACGAAGGTCCTTCTAAAGGATCCGCTTTAGCCGTCGCGGGAGACGCACCTACTCCTCCACCTTCACGCCCTTCCAGAACGCCACGTATCCTTTGATCTGCTTGGCAGCCGCCTTGGGCTCGGGATAGTACCAGGCCGCGCCGGTATTCCTTTTCCCTTGACCTCAACATCGTAATAGCTCGCCGTGCCCTTCCACGGACACTCCGTGTGTGCATCGCTCGGCTTGAAGTATTCGTTTCGGATGGCGTCCGGAGGAAAATACTGGTTACCTTCTACCTCCACCGTCGCATTGCTTTCGGCCAGTACAGCGCCTTCCCACGTTGCTTTTGCCATAATGCCGATATAGATTCCTAGGAGGCCGCGCAGTTTCAGAAACATAGGAAAAAGATGCGAGAAGCATTGGTTAATACGCATTGCAACGGACACTCCATGGTTGGCAGGCTGGAGCGCGTCCTGGTTTGCTCTCCTCGCACCGCCGGATGGAACCGGCCCGAACGCGCCGCCCGCTGGCAGGAGCTGGGCTTCCAACATGCGCCGGACTTCGCCAGAGCGCAATCCCAACATGATGCGCTCTGCCGTGGGCTGGAGACCGCGGGTGCCGAGGTTTTAGAATGCCAACTGCGCCGGATCTCTCCCTCGACGCCGTCTATACCCACGATGCCTCGCTGCCCACTGATTTCGGCCTGATCGTGATGCGTCCCGGCAAGCCGAACCGTGTGGCCGAAGGTCCTCGCCATGGCGCATTCTGCGCGACGCAAGACGTTCCGACGCTGGGCACCATCACTCCTCCCGGCACCGCCGAAGCGGGAGACATCGTGTGGCTCGACCCTAATACGTTGTTGATTGGCCACGGCTACCGCACGAACGCGGAAGGCATTCGCCAGATGCGCGTTCTGCTAGCACCCAAGGGAGTGGAGGTTCTCTCCGCGCAGCTTCCCTACGGCCAGGGCCCATCCGCGTGCCTGCATCTGATGTCTTTGATAAGCCTGCTCGATGAGCACACGGCTCTCGTCGATTTACCCTGGCTCGCAGTCGAAACTGTCGAACTGCTCGAGTCCCGTGGATTCAAATTCATCGAGATCGATTCCTCAGAGCGCGACACATTAGCCTGCAACGTTCTTTCGCTTGGTGATAACCGCGTGCTGGCGATTGAGGAGAATTACAAGACGAATGCCCGCCTCCGCCAAGCTGGATTCGACGTCCGCACTTTCCCCGGCAGCGAACTCTGCATCAACGGCAGCGGCGGCCCCACATGCTTGACGCGCCCGC
Source organism: uncultured Acidobacteriaceae bacterium (assembly GCA_963841125.1). Classification (GTDB taxonomy): domain Bacteria; phylum Acidobacteriota; class Terriglobia; order Terriglobales; family Acidobacteriaceae; genus Sulfotelmatobacter. The sequence continues at coordinate 24,110 of CAWJBH010000005.1, read as the reverse complement.
TACTGCGCAGATAAACAGAGACGCGTGAGACTAAGGACCGTGTGGGAACGGGCGCATTCGCACGTTCCGCTGAGCGCAGCGAGGCGGCTGCCACCACGAACTGTCTGGAATCGGTCGCCGTCCAAGGCTCTCCATCCCTGTTAAAATAATCCTGCATGCTTCTTCCCTTCGTCCGCGAACTCTTCGTGGACGTAGAAAAGCTTCCCGCCTTCGCGCGTGTTGCCTCCCACCTCAAGGAGGGCACGGGGCGCATTCGTGTATCCGGCGTCACTCCCACTGCGAAGGCCTTGTTGCTCGTGCTGTTTCAACGCGCTGCCGGGCGCCCCCTGATCTTCGTCGTCAACGACAACCGCGCCGCCGAGGACTTCGTTCCCATTCTTCGCGGCTTCTGTGAACTAACCGCCGCCTGCGATCCCGAGTCGGTGATCTCGCTCCCAGCACGCGACGTATTGCCCTATCAGAACCTCTCGCCGCATCCTGAACTTCAGGAAGAACGCGCCACGGCTTTATGGAAAATCGCCACCGGAGCCGCATCCATCGTGGTCTCGCCGGTTGCGGCCACAGCCATCCGCCTGCGTTCCAGCGATTACTACGCCGACCTCGCCCGCACCATCCGCCGGGGTGAATCGTTCGATCTTGAGGCCCTGCTCGCTCACCTCAATACCGTCGGCTACACATCAACCGATGTGGTTGAGATGCCGGGTCAATATGCGGTGCGCGGCGGCATCCTCGACATTTACTCGCCCGAGGCCGATCGTCCGCTGCGCATCGAATTCTTCGGGGACGAAGCCGACTCGATTCGTAAGTTCGATCCCGCCTCTCAGCGTTCCTCAACTCCGGTAGATGAAGCTCTGCTGCTCCCGCTCACCGAAACTCCGGTCAGCGAACATCTGCTAGGCGCAATTCACACGCGGCTCAGTGGCAAGCGAATAACCGGCAACGAGGAGATCGTCGAAGCCGCCGTCCGCGCCGGTGGAGTCAATGTTTTTCCCGGCTGGGAGTTCTACTCGCCAGTCGCCGGTGCCGAGAGCACCATCTTCGATCTAATCCCCCGCGCTGCGGTTCTGCTCGACGAGACCGATCAACTTAAGCAGGAGTTCGACCGCTTCTGGACCCGTGTTGCCGAAGCCCATGAGCGCAGCGCCGTGGGAAATCTGGTCCGGCCCGAAGACCTCTACGTACCCCCGGAAGCCTGGTGGCAAAAAGCCACAGCGCTTCCCGGGGCTGACATCGAGCACCTCGGCATCACCCGCAGCCTGGGCGAAGATGCCATCACTTTTCTCGCGCAACCTTCACCCCGCTTCCATGGCGCGGTTCCCGCGATGCTGGAAGAAGTTCAGAAGCTCAATGCTGACGGCAAGAGCGTGCTCTTCGCCGTCCCCAACATTGGCGAGGTCGAGCGGCTCGCCGATGTTTTCACCGAGTACAACGTTTCGTTCAAGCTTGGAAGCCGCACCCGCGGCGGCGAAAGTTATGCCGATGAGACCAGTTACTTCGCCGGCGAGGTGCTCACCACCACGCTGGCCACGGCCTACATCCCAGATGGAGTGCTGTTACCCGAGGCCAATCTCGCCATCTTCGGCGCGCGCGATCTGTTCGATGAATCCGAGTCGGTGGCGTCGCGTCCGCAACGATCGAAATCCAAAGTTTCGGCTTTTCTTTCCGACTTCCGCGACCTGCAGGTCGGTGATTACGTGGTGCACGTTGAACATGGTATCGGCCAGTACCAGGGCTTGAAGGAAATCAATCACGGCGATGGGCCCGCCGAGTTCATGCTGCTCGAATTCGCCGAAGCCGCGCGGCTTTATGTTCCCCTCACCCGCCTCGACCTGGTGCAAAAGTATCGCTCGTCGGAGGGCGCCAAGCCCGCCTTGAGTCATCTCGGCACAGCAGCCTGGGGCAAAACAAAAGCTCGCGTGCGCACAGCCATGAAAGACATGGCTGATGAACTGCTAAAGCTTTATGCTGAGCGAAAGCTTGCGGTGGGCCATGCTTTTCCACCGGGTAACGAATGGTTCCGCGAGTTTGAAGATGCCTTTGAATTCAGCGAGACCGAAGACCAGGACCATGCTATCAAAGACGTAATCCGCGACATGGAATCTTCCCAGCCCATGGACCGCCTGCTCTGCGGCGATGTCGGCTACGGCAAAACTGAAGTCGCCATGCGCGCCGCTTTCAAGGCCATCAACGACAACAAGCAGGTGGCCGTGCTCGCGCCTACCACCGTGCTCGCCTTCCAGCACTTTGAAACCTTCAAGCAGCGCTTCGCACCGTTCCCCGTCACCATTGAGATGATCAGCCGCTTCCGCACGACGAAGCAGCAAAAAGAAATTCTGCAAAAAACTGAAGCCGGCAAGATCGACGTTCTCATCGGAACGCACCGCATACTTTCGAAAGACATTAAGTTTTCCGATCTCGGCCTGCTTATTGTGGATGAAGAACAGCGCTTCGGCGTGCGCCACAAAGAGCGCATCAAGCAAATGCGCAAGCAGGTGGACGTGCTCACCATGTCGGCTACGCCCATCCCGCGCACGCTGCACATGTCGCTGATCGGCCTGCGTGATATGAGCGTGATCGAAACTCCGCCGAAAGACCGCATGGCAATTCAGACCGTAGTCGCGGCTTGGGACGAGAAGCTAATCCAGTCCGCAATCGAGCAGGAACTGGAGCGCGGCGGCCAGGTTTATTTCGTTCACAACCGTGTAGACACGATCTGGGAAATCGCAGCCAAGCTTCAAGCGCTCGTTCCCCCAGCGCGCATCATCGTTGGCCACGGACAAATGTCGGAAGGCGAACTCGAAAAAGTGATGATGCAGTTCATGCATCACGAGGCCGACATTCTGGTTTCAACCACGATTATCGAAAACGGCCTTGACATCCCCTTGTGCAACACGATTCTGATCAATCGCGCTGACCGGCTAGGGCTCTCCGAACTTTACCAACTCCGAGGGCGAGTAGGACGATCCAGCCGTCGCGCCTACGCTTATCTGATGTTGCCGCCGGAGATCGAACTCACGCCCATCGCCCGGCGACGGCTCGCCGCGTTGAAAGAATTCTCAGATCTTGGCGCAGGATTCAAGATCGCCGCTCTTGATCTCGAACTCCGCGGTGCAGGCAACATGCTCGGCGGCGAGCAGAGCGGACACATCGAAGCCATCGGTTTCGAACTCTACACCCAGATGCTGGAGCGAGCGGTTCGTGAAATGAAGGGCGAAGCGGCTCCCGACGAAGCCGAGACCCAACTCAATCTCGGCCTCAACATTCGCATTCCCGCGGACTACGTCCCCGAAGAAAACCAGCGATTGCAAATGTATAAACGCGTAGCCCGCGTCGAAACCGAATCACAACTAACCGACGTCGCCGCCGAGTTGGAAGACCGCTACGGGCCACCACCCCCCGCAGTCCGCAACCTGCTGGACTACGCTTCGCTCAAGCTGTTGTGCATGAAGGTGGGCGTGGTCGCGATCGAGCGCAAACGCGACTTCGTCACCTTGAAGTTCCGTCAGGATGCGACGGTAGACCCCGAGCGGTTAGCCCGCTTCGTTTCCGGCCAGCGCGGCGCGCAATTCGCTCCGGATGGCACGCTGAAATTCGTGTTGAAGGCGACAGCCGCGGAAGAAGTGCTGCGGGCGCTACGGGCCGTATTGGAGCAACTCGCCAGCGCCGACACAGCATCAGCAGTTCGCTCTGCCGGCGGACAGACTTAGTTTCCAAAAAGGCGCGGCTTTCAGCCGTCCCGGTACGCGACCAGCAGGTACAATTATCCGGCGACCGGAGTCGCAAGCCTACGACTAACAACCATCGACCAGCCTTATGACTATGAAAGTCCGCAAAGCCGTATTCCCCGCAGCCGGTCTTGGCACCCGCTTCCTGCCCGCAACCAAGGCCCAGCCCAAAGAAATGCTTCCGCTGGTGGATAAGCCCATCATCCAGTACGGCGTGGAAGAGGCCATGGCCTCGGGCTGCAACCAGATCCTAATCATCACCGGACGCGGCAAGCAGGCCATTGAAGACCACTTCGATGTCAGCTACGAACTGGAAAAGATGCTCGAGGAACGACACAAGACGGACCTTCTCCAGATCGTGCGCTCCATCTCTGACATGATGTACGTCGCTTACGTCCGCCAGAAGGAAGCTCTCGGCCTCGGGCACGCAGTTCTTATGGCCCGTGAAATGGTCGGAAACGAGCCTTTCGCCGTGCTGCTCGCCGATGACGTGATCGACGCCAAGGTTCCATGTCTCAAGCAGATGGTCGAGGTTTTTGACCAGACCCAGTGCTCGGTAATCGCGACTCAGATCATCGAAGGGGAAATGATTTCTTCCTACGGGGTTCTCGATGTGAAGCCCGTCGACAGCCGCTTTGGCGAGCGCCTCGTCGAGATAAAAAATATGGTGGAGAAGCCCAAGCCCGAGGACGCACCCTCAAACCTTGCCATCATCGGCCGTTACATTCTTACTCCCGCAATCTTCGATTGCCTCGCCAACACGCCGACCGGCGCCGGAGGCGAACTGCAACTCACCGACGGCATGCGCCTGCTGCTGAAGAAAGAAAAAATGTACGCCTACGTCTACGAAGGCCGCCGCCACGACACCGGCGACAAGCTGGGATTCTTGAAAGCAACAGTCGAGTTCGCTCTAAAGCGCGAAGACTTAGGGGCTCCGTTTCGAGAATATCTAAAGGGATTGAAGCTCTAGGGTCGGGGTTCTCGTGAGGAACAGCCGCCTCGCTGACCGGCAAGTGCCTGTGTGGAGACGGCCGAGGCGGCCGTCCAGCCAAGCGCAGCGAGGCGCAGGCACCACCACCGCACAGGCCTAGCTAGGCAGAGTTCTTCAGCTTCTTCGACTTCTCCTCCACCCCACGTGCTAACTTCTCTTTATGCCCTTCTAACTTCTTCGCAATGGAAGCATCAGCCAGAGCCATCATCTGCGCTGCAAGAATCCCGGCATTGGTCGCGCCTGGTTTGCCGATCGCAACCGTAGCCACCGGAATCCCCGCCGGCATCTGCACGGTAGCGAGTAATGAATCCATCCCTTGCAGCGAGGTAGAAGGAATCGGCACGCCGATCACGGGCAGCGTCGTGTGCGCCGCGATGACCCCAGCCAGATGCGCCGCGCCTCCAGCCCCCGCGATAATCACCCGAATGCCGCGCCCGGCAGCTTTGCGCGCGAAATCCGCCGTACGGTCCGGCGACCGGTGCGCCGAGGTGACATCAATCTCGTAAGCGATTCCGAATTCTTCCAAAGCTTTCCCGGCCTCGCGCATAATCTCAAGGTCGGAATCACTGCCCATCACGATTGAAACTAGTGGCTTGCTCATCACTCTCCTCAACCTCCCTGGAAATCATTTCTTCATCGCTCGCGCCGCAATATCCGTTCGGTAATGCGCCCCGTCAAAATGAATCTTCTCGCAAGCTTCGTAAGCCCGCTCCACAGCAGTCTCCAGATCCGCAGCACGCGCCGACACTCCAAGTACTCGCCCACCCGCGGTATAAAATTCTCCGTTCCTCTTCGTAGTGCCCGCGTGAAACACCTTCACTCCGTCAACGGCCTCAGCCTCGTCGAGTCCCGTTATCTTCTTCCCCACGTCATACGTCCCCGGATATCCTCCCGAAGCGATCACCACGCAGACCGACGCATCGCGCGACCACTTAAAATCGCCTTCGCTGACCCGGCCTGCAACCGATGCTTCGAGAGCATCCACCAGATCGCTCTCCAGCCGCATCAGAATGGGCTGGGTCTCCGGATCGCCGAAGCGGCAATTGAACTCCAACACCATCGGACCGCGAGCCGTCATCATCAGCCCGCAATAGAGCACGCCCTTGAACTCCGCGCCCTCAGCCTTCATGCCCTCGACCACGGGACGCGCAATGTGATGCACCAGCCAGTCGCGCATCTTGTCATCGATGATGCTTTGCGTGGAATACGCGCCCATTCCGCCGGTATTCGGTCCAGTGTCGCCATCGCCCACTCGCTTATGATCCTGCGCCGCAACCAGCGGAGCCACCCGCTCGCCATCACTGAGAACTAGAAATGAAAGTTCATCACCCTTCAAACATTCTTCCACAACCACGCGCAAGCCCGCCTCGCCCACCATCTTGCCGCTCAACATTTCAGCCGCTGCGCTGGCAGCTTCTTCTTTGCTCGCGGCAATGACCACGCCCTTGCCCGCCGCCAATCCGTCGGCCTTCACTACCACGGGCGCATGAAAATGCGCCAGAGCCTCTCGCACCTCCTCCACCGAATCGCAGATTGCATAAGGGGCCGTGGGAATATGATGGCGTTGCAAAAATTCCTTCGCAAAGCTCTTGCTCGCTTCCAGCTGCGCCGCAGCCTTCGTAGGACCGAACGCAGGCCATCCCCGACGGGTAAATTCGTCCACCACACCCAGCGTCAGCGGCAACTCAGGCCCCACCACCGTCAAGTCCGGACGCAGCTGCGCGGCCACAGCCACCATCGAATCCAGGCTTTTCAGGTCGACGGGCAGGGATTCCGCCTCGTCCGCGATACCGCCGTTGCCCGGGGCGCAATAAAGTCTCGAAACGCGCGAGGACTGCCGCAGCTTCCACACCAGCGCGTGCTCGCGTCCGCCGTTACCTAGAACCAGAACTTTCATAGGTCAGAGAGAATTTAAGGTTAGGGGCAGAGTGGGAAGGCTGTCAAACGAGAGAAAGAAAAGTCAGAAGTCAGAATTTAGAATGCAGAAGTAAAATCTTCATTCACTACCCCGGTTTCATTTTGCCCTACTCTGTGTTCCCCTGTGTCCTCTGTGTTAAAGATTTTCGTTTCCAAATTAACCATGCTTAACTCCGAGGTATAATCTTCCCAGATGATCACCGTTTCCAAGGAAGACTATCTCAAGGCGATCTTGGAGGCCGAAAGTGAAGGCGAATCCGTCATCTCGGCGAGGCTCGCGGACTGGCTGAAGGTGTCGGCTCCCGCCGTTACCATGGCGGTGCGCCGACTGAGAAAGGACGGTCTGGTTCGCGTCCAGGCTGACGGACATGTGCGCCTCACGGCCGCCGGACGCAAGATTGCCCGCAAGCTGACGCTTCGCCACCACCTCATCGAACGCATGTTGGCTGAGCTTTTCGGCATGGATTGGTGGAAGGTACACGACGAAGCGGAGAGACTAGAGCACGCGGTGTCCCCTGACTTCGAAGCTAAACTCCTCGCAAAGCTGGGGAAGAGTGGCGCATGCCCTCACGGCAACCTCAGCGAGATGGAGAGTCCGGAAAGCCGCCGCCTGCGCGGCCTGCAGTTGCTCGCCGATGCCGCACCCGGAGCCGTCTATGCCGTCAGCGGCATTTATGAGCGCGACCGCCGCCTGCTCGAATTTCTCGAAGCCCGCGGCATTCGTCCCGGAGCAAAGTTGCGCCTTCTCGAACGCAACTACGACCAAACCCTGACTTTGTCCACCAGGGCCGGCAACGTATCTCTGGGGCGAGCTGCAGCCGAGCGGGTGTGGGTTTCCGGATCCGACCAGCGATAGACTGCCAGCGCCCCTCTACACCTGGCTTTCCCGAGCGGAGTCAAAGAATCCCAGCGCACATATTCCACGGTTCTCCCCGTAAGGCTTTAATATCCGTGGGTTCCAACTTGGGTTTGGGTTAACTATGGTTTATTAAATCGTGTATACTAAAGCTAATCCAGTCGGAATGCCAACCAGCCCGGCGGGGATTAGACTCGATACTTCAAGCCACTCAACCCTCAACCGATGAAGGCCGTTTTCACCCAAAACGAAGCCGAAGCCATAGTCATTACTCACGAAGATGTTGATCGTGCCCATGACCGCGTCCGAGTCTCGACGGCGCGAGCCCAGCGCGGCCTTTCCTCGAGAGCCCGCCTGCTGTGGTTGCTGGTTGGCCCCGGCGTCCTGGTCATGCTGGGGGAGAATGACGGCCCCAGCATGCTCTCTTACGCTGCGACGGGCGCCAGGTTCGGCATTGGATTCTTTCTCCCTTTCGTGGTCCTCACGTTTTGCATGGCGATCATCGTTCAGGAGATGACGGTGCGCCTGGGCGCTGCCACCCATCGCGGACATGCTGAACTCATCTTCGAGCGCTTCGGTCCATTCTGGGGTTGGTTTTCCATGATCGACCTGGGCATCGGAAACTTCCTCACGCTTATCACCGAGTTCATCGCCATTCGCGCCGGCCTCGGTTTCTTCGGAGTGCCGCCGTGGATTGCAATCCTGATCGCATTCATCATCCTGTACGTGGCGCTCATGAGTCACCGCTATTGGACTTGGGAACGCATCACGCTTGCCGCCGCCATATTCAACCTGATTTTTATCCCGGTCGCGCTCATGACCCATCCCAGATGGCATTCAGTCGGACATTCATTACTCACCTGGCAACCACTTCCCGGCTTCAACAAAGACACTTTACTCATCGTGCTGGCCGATATCGGCGCCACCGTCACGCCCTGGATGCTTTTCTTCCAGCAGAGCGCGACCGTCGACAAGGGAATGACCACCAAAGACATTCGCTTCGGCCGCATCGATACCGTACTAGGGGCTGCGTTGGCAACGGCCGCGGCGATTGCCACCATCTTGGCAACCGCTCCGTTGTTCGCTCATCAGATGACCGCTGACAATTTCCAGGCGGCAGAGTTTGCCCAGGCTCTTCAGCCGATCATCGGCCGCCTCGGTGCGTCGCTGTTCGCGCTCGGCATGGTTGAAGCCGGCATCGTCGCCGCTATCACCATTTCCGCATCGTCGGCTTATGCCTTCGGTGAGGTCACGCACAAACCTCACAGCCTCAACCTGCCCATGGGAGAAGGCAAATCGTTCTACGCGGTCCTGAGTTTATGCGCCGTGGCCGCGGCAGGCATCGTTCTGATCCCAGGTCTGCCGCTGGTTTACGTCGTTCTACTGGTCAATGTGGTCGCAGTTCTGGCCATGCCGCCGGCCCTGGTATTCCTCTTCATGCTAGTGAATGACAAAGAGATCATGGGCGACCTGGTCAATCCGCTATGGGCAAACATACTGTCCGCTGGAGTGGTATTTATTCTCGCCGCCGCTGGTGTGCTTTTCGGGATCAGCATAGTCGCTCCCGGCATCTTCGCCGCCCTGGGCGGGACATAGGAATGCACGCACTAACGTGGAAGAGAGGCGCTTCAGCGTCGCGTTAAGCCGGGATCAAGGTGGGCTTCAGCCCCAGGGCCAGAGCCGCCATATGTTGGAGCAGAATTTATTGGAGGAGAACCAGATGGTGCGAAAAGAACACGCACAAGCTACAGTCGCAGCCGCCGATCAAACCTGGGTCTTATCGTCGCTCGAACACGATCAACTGGCGCGGGCCAAGAAGCATTTCATTCCGAGGCGGCGGCTCAAAGGCCCTGAACTCCTCGTCATCTGGGCACTTCGACTCTACCTTCTGTTTATGATGTTCGTAGTCGCGTATCAGGTTTGGATCGCCCGCGCGTATCGCTGAAACGAAGAATCACAAAAACGAAGACGCCGCTCTCCCGAGCGGCGTCCGCCTCTTCAGTCTGGCAACTCGCCTTAGTGGGTAAAGGTGACGTTCAACCCGGTCGTCAGGACCACGTCATTCTGCTTTGTGCCCTCAGGCGGGTTCGAGACGTAAATATCGCTGAACTGGTTTTGCCAGCCCAGCCATTTGCTGATCTTCGTCACCAGCCCCAAGTCGAACGTTCCGCGGTACTCGCCAGTCTGCGTCAGGTCCGGATAGAGATACAGTTTCTCTGTGAGCAAAGTGCTCTTGCCCAGTTTGTGCGTGAGTTCTTCGCCCAGAGTCAGGGCGCCAAAATTATGTATGACCTTAAACGTCGTGGTCGTTGGCGGGATCACGGTGGTATCCGTTACCGTTTGCGTGTAGTTCTCATCCGTGAAGTTGCCGCCGGCCAGGAAGTCCAGGGTGGTTTGGTCGTTTTTGATGGCATGGTAGCCGATACCCACGCTGCCCACAGAGCGTAGATTCAAGTCCTGCAACGCGTTGCTCGAGAAGTCGGCTCCGATGAACCCAAACATCCGCGGATTAATATTGCGGTCGTAGCGAATGCCACCCGCTTCAGTGTTGGCCGTCGTGCTGGGAGTCGCCAGTTGGTTCGTCCCGTACACCGCATTCGTGTACAGGCTGAGCTTGTCTGTACTCGTGGCGCGTGCGGCGGTGAAGGCGAGTGACAGGTTCTCGGTCTGGCTGTTGCCGCGGGTCAAGGAAAAACCCACGTTCGCCCCGCCATTCCATCCCTCCAGCAAGCTGGGATGCAGCGCCTTCTCGTAAGCCAACTGGTCAGCGTCATTGCGGATCGCCACCACGCTTTCCTTCGGCGTTTCCACCGGGGCGCCGCCCTTCGTGGCCACCTCCAGGTTTCCATCACTGGTGGTGATCGGGCCGTCCACGGTTTGTCCATTCTTCAAGGCTACGTGCAGCGCCTTATCGGTGGTGATCTGGGTGATGGCCGCAAACTGCAGCGTGACGTCTCCCGCGAACTCCGTGTGCAGCACCAGAATCTTGCCGTCTGATTTCACGATCGTACCGCTGAGGTGGTCACCGTTCTTCAGGGTGATCTGGTCGGCGAAAGCCGCCGAGGCTAATCCTAGAAACACAACAAGTGCGATAGATTCGATTTTACGCAACACTGCCCACCTCCAGATTTAGAGTCAGTTTTACGGCTCAAAAAGGGCCCAGGCTAGCTTGGAACGGAACAGGGAACGGCGACAAAGCGGCTGTCAATTGCTGAATCAAAGAAGACTAATTGCCCACGAAGGGAACCGAGTCAGCTCTTGGTGTCCTTGGACTCGGTGTTCTTGTTCTGCTCGGTCGGAGCCTGAGGATTATCCTTCATGCCTTCTTTCAGGGCACGAATCCCCTCGCCCAGCCCTTTACCGAGTTCAGGCAGTTTCCTGGGACCGAAAATCAGCAGGGCAATCGCGAAAATGATGATCAGGTGCGTTGGTTGAAATAGACCTTCAAACATCAGAACCTCCAGGAACCACACATCCAGCTGTTTATACGGTACTGGACGGGTATAGGGAAGTCAAACCTCCCGCGCGTCGGTTTGCAGAGATGCTGCGTTGGGGACAGGACCTGGCTCATCTGCTTGCCTGAGCTTTGCCGAAGGGTCCCGCAGAGCCAAGCGAGGCGGCCCTACTGGCCGTTCGCCGACCCTGCCCATTACTTCCGTGACCTTACCCATGGCTCCATCGGCGGGCTAATGTGGGGTTGGCGGTTCCGGAACCACCGTAGACCGCACAATCAAACTAACCAAGCAAACCAAACCGCTGCCGGAGAGTCGAGTGAAGCGCAAGGGCCTGTCAGTTTGTCTGTTTGTGGTTGGGGGGCTTTGGCTGCCTACTCCAGCGAAAGCCAGCCGGTGAATACCACCCCAACTGATGGCTTGGCTCACGGCCGGTGTGCCCGCCAGCCGGCTCGTCCGCATCGTTCAAGAGCGGGGCATCGCCAGCGTCCCCGGCAGAGATCAGATTCGCCAGCTTAAAGCTGCTGGTGCCGACCAAACCCTGGTCCGCACTCTGAGCAAAGCTAATCTTAAGCCGTCCGCCGCCCTTACGATTTTCGACTTCCGGGATTCCCGAGTTCTCGTGCAGGCCTGTGCCGACGCCCGTAATTCAGCGCTTCCACGAAGCCGAACTCGCTCTGCGCCAAGCCCTAAGCTCCGATCCGCAAAATGCCGCTCTGCACTTCGCCCTGGGCACGATGCTCCGCCAACAGGAGCGCTGGGACGATGCTTTCGACGAGATCACGCGGTCCGCGCAGCTCATGCCGGACTTCCCTGAGAACCACAGCAGTCTGGCCTACATTTTCTATCGTCTCGATGACGGTCCCAACGCGGTTGCGGAGGCGCGCACCGCTCTCAGCATGGATCCGCAGAACGCTGAGGCATACCAGTTCCTCGGTCTGGCTCTGTACTCGAACGGACAATACGGCGCAGCAGTTCATGCTTTCGCTGAGTCGCTCGGCCGCGACCCCGACAACGTGGATACCTTCTACGACCTGGGCATCACCTTTCATGCGGATGGAAATCTGCCCGCAGCCATCAAGGCGTATCGCCAGGCGATTCAGTCTGAACCCAGCCTTTTGGCAAGCTCATTCCAATTTGGGGTTGATTTTGCACGAACAGAGCAAACTCGATGAGGCCATCGCCGAATATCGCGAAGCCAAGCATCTCGCGCCGGAGGAAGCTTCGGTTCGCAACAACCTTGGAAACACCTATTGCGACAAGGGCGATTTCGACGCGGCCATGATCGAACTGCGCGACCTTTATCGCCAGCATCCCGAGTGGGAGCAAGGACACAGTTGCCTCGCTCGCGCCTACCTGTCGAAGAAGGATTACGGCGGCGCGGTTGATGAATTGCAGTTGGCGGTTCGCCAGAATCCCACGGGCTCCGCGGAACATCGTGCCCTCGGCGAAGCCCTGTTGCTAAATGACAAGCTGGAAGAAGGTGTCCGCGAGTTGCGGCTTGCCGTCTCTCTCAATCCCGATTCCGACGCTGCCCACCGCGCACTCGGCACGGCGCTGTTCCGGCAGGAACAACTTCCGGCTGCGGAAAAAGAATTCCGCGAGGCGCTTCGCCTCAGTGCATCACCCGACAATCACTACTCTCTGGCGGCCTGCCTCATGACCATGGACCGCTATGAGGAAGCCCTGACAGAACTGGAGACCGCGGCACGGCTCGATCCCGATCGCACGCTCTACCGGGCCCGACGCGACGAACTCCTTAGGCTGATGCAGATGCAGACACGGATACAGACAAAAGGCACGACCTCGCAGTAACGCAGGCGCAGGGACATACCGGACAGTGTACTCAAGGCATTTTCAGCCGGAGCGCGGAGCTGCTTAAACTAAAACAGGCATGGGGAGATTGGTTTATGGACTTGACGCGATCCACAGCAGCCGCAGCGGCTAAACCGGCACGTCCGGCCGCCCGGAAAATGATGCCCGGAACAACGATGTCCGGAATGACGTTCGCAACGATCTACGGAACGCCGTCCGTCACGACGCCGAGGCCCCGCGGCAGTCCTCGGGCTATGGTATGCCTTGCGCCAAGTGCCGCCTCTATTATCCCGCCAATCTCGACGCTTGCCCGGCCTGCAACAGCAGAGAGCGGGTCTCTCCGAACGTGGTCCCAGCTATTCCGAAACCGCAGGCCACCGCCGAGCCCGTGCCTGACACCGAGGTAGTCGAGCAGGAGAGAGAAGCTTTCCTGAAGGAGTTCAAGTCGCAGCTTTTCGCTGCGCATGCGGAAGTTGCGAGTGCTCGCCTGTGGCATTGCACGCTCGGAGAACATCATGCCCAAGGCGCCGAGCCGGCCTCGATCTGCAAGCCCTGTTACGACCGCCTGCAGGAACGCGTGGATGTGTGCGAAGCCGCACTGCACATCGACCTGAAAGATGCGGCGCAGATCATCTATGACGCCGTCTGGGCCGATCCTTCCGACCCCACCAAGACCTACACCAATGCGGCCAGCGCGCTGCTCAGCGAATTGCGCAAGCGCTCGGGAGTTTCCAGCCTGCTCGGACCGTTCCAGCCCTTGGGCAATTGAGACGTTTCCGACGCGCCAGGAGCAGCCGGCAAATGACGCCGGAGGAGCACAAATCTACTCAGGCTTTCACCGACACCCACTTTTTTCCAGCGTATAGCTTGTAGCCGGTACCGTCTTCGACCAATTTCAACGGCACGGCCCGTTTCAACTCCGCATCGGTCTGGAAGGCGACGCTCAGTATGTCCTCGTTGTCCACGTTCATGACCACGAACTTGTCGGCGGCAAACCCGAAACCGTATTCTCCTGGCGCCAACTCGGAGCCTCCGATGTTCAAGTTTGGACTTCGGTGACGAGCAGTGCCCTGATACTTTTGCTGGATTGCCGTCGAGTATCCGGAGGCATCGACCAGAGCGCCGAATGTGACCTTGCCGTTAACGGTCTGAAATCCCGCGGCGTTGCGCAATTGCGTCGGCGCTTTTTGACCGCGGAAGAAAAACTCCGCCGGTACGATTTTCTTGAGTTCTTCGACGCTTAGCAAGTGCTGCGCTGTCTTTTGAGCCCAGACTGGGGTCAATAGCAGAGCTACAAGAGTGGTCACCGCCGCTAAACGCAAGTTCTTCATCGCTTTGCCCTCGATCAGTACGAGAATTAAGAAGGTTCGAGAAACTTTAGCCTTTTCGGGCTGCGGGCGCAACGTCGGGAGCGCCGAGCCTCGAGCGCCTCGAACCGAGTACCGAGAGCTGCTCCCTGATTTGCTTTGCCCGCAAGATTCGGATAGTCCGGTGGTTCATCTCTAACTTACGCTGTCGCTATTATGACTCTCACGAACACGACTTCCCCGGACTGACCGCCGATGCCATACTCGTTAAGCACTCAACAGCCCCAATGCCAGGATTGCACACCAAGTCGATGAAGCTTCCCAGCCTTCAGCCCGGCAATGCCCATCGAAATAACGCCCAGCCAAATGACGCCGATCGCTGGAAAGCTGTCCTGGCACGCGATTCCGGACACGACGGCGAGTTCGTCTTCGCCGTTGCCAGCACGGGCGTTTATTGCCGGCCATCGTGCGCGAGCGCGCCGTCCGCGGCGCGAGAATGTGACGTTCTTCTTCCGCCCGGACCAGGCGGAGAAAGCCGGCTTTCGCGCCTGCCTGCGTTGCCGGCCGAAATTCGGTCAGCGGCAACCCGCAATCCGACTCGGCGAAGGAGATCTGCCGCTACATCGAACAGCATCTCGACGAGCCGGTCACGCTCGAGCGTCTAGGCAAAGTCTTTCGGCAAAGCCCTTTCCATCTGCAGCGGCGTTTCAAGGCGGCGCTCGGGATCACGCCGCGCGAGTACGCCGATTCCTGCCGCCTCCGCCTGCTCAAGCGCAACCTGCAGGCCGGAGACAATGTAACCCGCGCCATGTATGACGCCGGTTACGGCTCCAGCAGCCGGCTCTATGAGAAGACGGCGTCGCAGCTCGGCATGACGCCCGACAAATACCGCCGGGGCGCGATCGCTGCATCCATTCGCTACACCTGCGCCGATTCGCCCCTCGGGCGGATGTTGATCGCGGCTACCGACCGCGGCGTTTGCTCGATTCAGTTCGCGCGTTCCGATGGCGAATTGATCGAAGGCTTGAAGCGCGAATTCCCATTTGCCGCGCGCAAGCCTGACGACGGCGGGCTGCAGGCCTGGGTAGCGGCGTTGCTTTCGCAGATGATCGGACGCGAGTTGAATGCTGCCTTACCTTTGGACATTCGCGCGACAGCATTTCAGCGGCGGGTGTGGACTTACCTGCAGTCGATCCCGTTCGGCGCGACTCGATCTTACGGGCAGGTTGCGAAAGCGATCGGCCAGCCCAGCGCCAGCCGGGCGGTTGCGCGGGCTTGCGCCACGAACCCCGTTGCGGTTGCGATTCCTTGCCACCGTGTGGTCCGCGAAGATGGCAGCATCAGCGGCTACCGCTGGGGCATCGAGCGTAAGAAGGCGCTGCTGGAGCTGGAACGGGGGGTGTAGGAGGCGTCGACTCAGTATCCGGCTTCGCGTCCGTGGCGTACTGCCAGTATCACGACCTGTTTCTCGTCGTAATGATACAGAGCGACGTAGGCCCCATGTCCGAATTCAATCAGCCACTCGCGGAACTCCGGTGCCATTTCTTCGACTGGACGGCCGATCTGGGGGTGCTTGCCGAGCGCTTTCATGCCTTGTCGAATCGCCTTGACGGCGCGCTTGGCGGCTTCCGGGCTCTTGGGAGCCAGAAAGTTGTAGAGGCGGGCCACGTCCAGCAAGGCCGGTTGAGACCAGATCAGGCGCGGCATTTCGGAGAACGGGCGTCCTTACCCGCTTCGAGTTTGGCCAGCCAGGCATCGGCTTCTTCGGCGGTAACGTACAGGCCGGTTGCCTGGTAATGTGCCCAGGCGTCTAGCGCGTCTTGCCGGAACTGATCGCGCTTCTCTTCGCGTTCTACGTACTCCTCGATGGCTTCGCGCATGAGCCAGTGCGGCGATCGGCGACGCGCGGAGGCAAGGCGCCTTACACGCTCTTTGATCTCGACATCGAGCTTCAGGCTGGTAGTAGAAGGATTCGACATAGGCGGTGTCCCTCGGTGTTACCTACTGACACTTTAGCACAAAGAGATGGGCCAGCGCTCGATCAGCCGGCATTTCCGCGGGCCACCATGGCCCAGTTCGCGAACGCCAGCGCGACGGTCGCGACCAGAATCAGCGACTGGCCAAAATCCACGCGCGTTACGAGGATCACACATAGGATCACGCCCAGCACCGCGAAGAAGTTTCCTGCGGGCAGGTTAAACATTGCGCTTGCGCCTTCAGGCTCTTTGCGGCGCAGGATGGGCAAAGCTGCACAACCCACGCCATAGTAGAGAAGACGGGCTACGGCGGAAAGCGTTACGTTCCATTTGAAGTCGCCAAACAAGGCTAATCCCAAGACCATAACCGCAAATACGAGGATCGAGACATAGGGCGTGTGGAAGCGGAGATGCACGGCGGCGAAGGCTTTGGGAAAGTCTCCTTGCTCGGCGAGCGCAAAGGGGACGCGGGGCATAGCGAGAATTTTTGCGCTGAGATATCCGTAGAAAGAAATGAGCGCACCAATCGCGACCAGCGCCGCGCCTACGGGACCAACCGCCAGCCGTGCCACATCGGCCAAAGGGCGCTGGCTGTGCGCGGCATTGGGCAGTACTCCGACCACCACCCACTGTATTAGCGCATAAATCACGGTGCAGGCTGCGAGTGCCGTGAAAAGCGCGAAAGGTGCGTCGCGGCGGGGATTTTTCGCTTCGCTCATTGGAGCTAACGCGGTTTCGAACCCGCCGTAGGCGAAGACCAGAAGCAGCATCGCCTTCAGCCATTGACTGGCCCCGGGGGACGCAACGGGCGGAGCCGCAATCGTCCAGTGATGTTGTTGCAGTACGAAGAGACCCAAAACGATTACCGCGAAGAGCGGGACCAGCTTGGCCGCTGTAAACAGATTGCTTACCTGCGCTCCGGCGCGCACCCCACGAATGTTGATGAACGTCAGAAGGCCCACCAGCACGGTGAGAATTAGGACCCGGGGCACAGGATCCTTGGCGTGCGGAAAAAACTCGCCTAGGTAAATCACAAATAGGTTGGCGTTGGCAGCGGGCGCGGCCACTTGACCCAGCCAGAGCATCCACGCAGTTTGAATGCCCATGAGACGTCCGAACGCGACACGGGCGTAGAGATAGGGACCGCCGGCCGCCTGAAAGCGCGACGCAACCTCGGCGAAGCATCCGATGATCACGCTCATTCCCGCGCCAGCCGCCAGCACCGCGTAAGGACTGTAGTTGCCGATAAGAGCCGCCACGGTTGAAGGCAGACCGAAGACTCCGCTGCCGATGATGGAGTTCACCACCAGCGCAACCAGACTCCAGCGGCCGATGGCGCGAAGCAGTTGGTGGGGCCGGCTTGAAGAAGCGGATTCCATCCGTGCGTTTGTATCACAAACGATGTTGAGGAAGCTGCTATGCCAGGAGCGTCGCGTTCGTGCTATCGGACAGCCGATACGGCTGCCTCCGCATGGTTCGTGCTGACATAGACAGTCCAATGGGCGGCTGTTCCTACATGCGCCTTTGGTGACTTTTGAGCAAAAGGTAACTGCACTGTTGGTCGCGGGAAAGAATACTGAGCACAGCGAGAGAGATTCTGAATGGAGCGCAAAACCGCGCTGGCGAACACGCTAAAAGCCTTGCCAGTAGCGGAGTTCGGCGCCACCGGACATAAGGAGTTACTTCGCAGACCAAAGTAATCGCTTGAATTACCAAAGCGCATGATCGTGGGACATCTATCCGCTCCCCGCCTCCGATGAGATGTTCAAACACGCAATCGTTACTGCGATCGTTTACTGCGAACCATGGGGAACGACACTGAGATGGACGACCTTCACACGCGGATGGTGCGAGTTACCGAAGACTTGCGCGCGATCCAGCGTGAACTGAACTGTGCCGCCATGCAGGCGCCCAGCGACCCGGAATTGATGGAAGCGTTGAGCGCGCTACCAGAGACGGAAGCCATCCAGGTTCTCTGTAAGTCGCTCGACCAGATGCGCCACTTCCTCTGGTTCTATAGCCAGATAATGAGCAACGAGCCTGAACTCGGTGACAAACTCCGGCAATCGAATGCGTCAAAGACCGTCGAAGACGGCAAAGTGGATACTTCTTTTCTCGACAAGCTCACGCGGGCCGATGAGGCAGTGCTGTTGCGCTACCTGGTAGATGCCAAAGACCGAAAGCCGAATTAGATCGCTTCGCCACAGATTCGCAACGAGTATCGCGGATAAACCAGAAATATTCTGAAAAGCTCCACCAGCATAGATCAGTGGAAATCCGTAGCTAAGAAGCCGCTTTTCCGCGGACGAACGTCTGGCGCACTTCACCGCCGGGGCTGAGAACCACAAGGTTGGCTTCCGCTCCAGGAGCGAGCACTCCGTGGTCTCCGGCCAAACCCGCTGCCCGCGCCGGGTTCAGAGTAGCGGTACGTACTGCGTCTTGCAGGCTCCAGCCGGCAAATTTCGTTACGTTCCGAACTGCAAGGTCCATGGTCAAGACGCTGCCCGCAAGTTTCCCATCCATCGTGCACCGACCGTCTTTAACCTCGACCTGCAGAGGGCCGAGTTGGTAAGTGCCGTCGGGCATGCCTGCAGCAGCGGTGGCGTCGGTAATCAGCACGGCGCGCTCGATGCCTTTGGCGTGCAGGAAAAGCTGCACAACCTCAGGCGCGACGTGAATTCCATCCGCAATGATGTCGGCGCTGAGCTGACGGTCATTAAGCACCTCGGCAAGAATGCCGGGATCACGATGATCGAGCGGTCGCATGGCGTTGAAGGTGTGAGTGGCATGGCGGGCGCCGGCCCGGACGCCGGCCCGGGCGGCATCGAGCTCCGCGTCAGAGTGGCCGATGCTCACGCAAACCTTGCGCCGCGCCGCTTCCGCAATCACCTCGAGCGCTCCGGGAAGTTCGGGAGCGATGGTCATCATGCGCACCTGCCCGCGCGCGGCCTGCCAGAGACGTTCAAAGATGGCGAGCGTTGGCTCGACGAGGTATTCCGGGGGATGCACACCGCGCCGCTTGTGACTGAGGAACGGGCCTTCCAGGTGAATGCCGAGTGGGCGAGCCTGCCCGGCATTGTCATTGCTGGAGATGGCTGCCGTCGCGATGGCGTCGGCAAGCTTTTCCAGCGCCCGGCAAGTCTGATCGAGCGGCGCAGCGACGGTCGTGGGGAAATAGCCGGTGACGCCATGCGTTGTAAGGAATTTGTTCAGCTGCGGCAGTTCGGCAGCCGTGGCCCTCATAACATCGAGTCCGGCTCCGCCGTGCATATGTATGTCGACGAAACCGGGCGCGAGAATGGCGCGGGCAAAGTCTTTGGTAAGATCGACCACCGTCGCGTTCTGCGGGATTTCCTTTTGAGCGCGCGAGGAAACGGTCGTGATCAGGCCGTCTTCAACAAACAGGAGCGCGTCCGGTATCTCTTCGTGCGGCGTATAGAGACGATGAGCGCAGAAAACAATCATGGGTGGTCAGATCGTGCTCGCCATCCTGCTCGTCAGATCCTGCCCGTCAGATCCTGCCCGCCAGATCCTGGTTGATCGGGTTATTGGGCGTTCGATCCCAGTTGCGTCATCAAGTGTAGCGCGAAAAATGGTTCGGGCAAGCGCGAGGAAGCCAAGCTTAACGATGTTATAATTTTACTGCGCTGTCGAGAAGAGAGCGCACGGGCGGATGGCCTTCCTGGCTGCCGCCTGCGTGGTCGTCGGGGAGTGGCTCAGCCTGGTAGAGCACCTGGTTCGGGACCAGGGGGTCGGAGGTTCAAATCCTCTCTCCCCGACCAATCTTTTCAAGCACTTAAAGTGCATTTCGGGCTTTCCGTCTACATCGATGGTGTCGAAAATGTAGACGGTCATGTTTTTCTAGAGTTCCCGCCGGTTTCCATCGAGAGTTACAATCTCATATTCCTCAAGAACACGCCTTAGTCTTCCAAGTAGAACATCAACGCAGGGTCATGCCCATGTCTGCGATCCTTCGCTGACGGGCCGATCAGTCATTCCTTCGCTAAATGACGCAGCTTCAGTCCAGTTGTTGTTTCAGGCGTGTGCCTCTCTTCCCGGGCTGTAACGCAAGAATCTGCGAATTCAGATCAACCTCGGAAACAAAGCGAAATGGCATACCGGTTGACTATCTTTGGTGAATGTTTCGCAGCACCTTCATGCCATTTCCAGTACACTGCATGAGGTCAACTGACAGCACCGATTCGGTCACGTCGACAGCGCCCTCGACCGCAAGCTCCACAACTTGATAGTGGTCGCCCCGTCGGGCTCTTTCATGGAAAGGATAATCTCGCATTTTTTTAAAGGTTTCCGGGCTCCGCTCATGAGCGATCGGCTTTGTATTGCCGGAGTTCATCGGCGAGAGCACGATACTCTGCTCGTACTTCCGGACGAACTGAAGCGTCTCAATTGTTAGCACAGCATGTGGGTGGTCGCGATAGCCGCGAGCACAGAGCAGCGTTTGCAGGCGCTCCAGAGTTAACCAGAAGAAGACGAATTTGTTCAAGAGGCGATACCACTGCTCCAGTGTGCAGTTTCTCAAGGCGGTTCGTAACTTGGATTCGATTATCGCCTTATTATCGCGAACGACCGCACGGCCATGTTTTTCGTGAACGATTGGGATACTCTCCGGGCGGCGAGAACTCTCAATGTCCTCTCGTTCGCGGCCCTTCACGCCGAAAAGGTCAAGCAGTGAGGAAGTGCTGAGGAGTCCGTGTGCTTGGATGTTCTGCCAGCTGTGAGCGTCAGCCATGTGATAAAGCCGCGGATAGGTCTGTGATAGTTCCTCAGGTGTTACTCCCATTTACCAGCCTCTCCGATCAATGATGCTGCGAAAATCGAGACGGGGTAAAAATCAACGACACCGATCCGCTCCCACACGTTCACTTGCTCGATGCCGGGCGATGGTAGCCTCCGAGCAGAATTAGAGGAAATGATGTAATAGTCCCGCAACTTTGGCAACAAGAGCGGTGCATCCATTGATGACTGCAGCGCCTTTCACTACCTCCCATGCGGACCTAATTATTGTGGGATTGGGGGCTGCCTTCGCGAGTTGAGACTGAATAGTGTCGATGTCGGCCACGAATTCCAGCTTAGTGGACTCTGGCACCTGGGAATCCGTAATAGCTGAACGAAGCTCGGCGAGAGATTGCCCGAGGTCACCAAACTTGGCGTCGACCTGGTTGCCGTCCCCAAGTGTAATGATGTTCTGACCTGTCGCTTCGATCTTGATCCCATGAAACTTTGGCATTGTGAACTCTCCTGGGCCCTCGATCTTATCAATACCAGCAGCAGTGATCGTGTAGAAGTTCGTCGTGGAGGGAATGATGGTACCACCGGGCGCCGTGAACGATTTCTCGATGGCGTCCTCTTTCACCCATCCTTGACTGATCAGATAAGTCAGGTTGCTCTGGACTTCCTGCTGGGACAATCCGTAACTCTCCTTCAACTCCCGTTTCACATCGCTTATCTTCACTGACGAGCCTTTCTTGCCACGACTACTTGTGGCGTTTTTGTTGCGGTCGTAAAAGTAGCTCAATACGATGGTCCGGATTTCGTTGTTAGTGTGGGCCGGTAGTTTCTGCTGCTTCGTCATCGGTCAATGTCCTTTCTTACATCCGTAATGCGCGGAATACCAACCATCCCGTGCTCACAGCCAGCATAAGGCCATGCGCTGCACGACCACGTGGGCTCCGAAATTCCGTTCCAGCCTCGCCGGCCAGGTTGGACTCTGCTGAGTCTGGGAGCGGAACATCGCCATCTTGGTAGCGACAAAAGCACTCTGCTATCGGGATCCCCGCCAACGTGATGTGTTTACCTTTCACTTCCAGCCATTCCCGCGATCCGGTAGGATGGGTTCGCTGCCTTCACTGTGGTAAACGGCAAACCGTGACAGGCTGTCGCCGTCACGGTTTCGCGTTATCCGGCTAGGCAGTTTCGGCTCTTTGAATGGCTTCGCCTAGCAAGGACATTCCGGAATTTGAACTGATCCGACGGATGGCGCACCATGGACCAGACTCTTCAGAAGCACGGGCCGCGTGGAGTGTCTTCTATACCCGCCACTACCGGTTTGTGGCTCGCGTTTGCACGCATCGGCATGGATACTTGCTCGGGTTGGCCGCTGTGAACGATCTGGTGCAAGATACGTTCATAAACGCATTCAATGGAGCGCGCACGTTTGATCATGAGGAAGAATGTGGAGCCCTTGAGCAGGAACTGAAATGCCACGGTTGGCTCGTGGCGATTGCTCACAATTTGGTTCGGGATCGTTATCGCGGCCAGCCAGAGGTCCTGCTCATCGATGACGCAGACCTCGAACTGGCCGGTGTCCCGGATCGGAACCCGGATCAAATCCCAGCCCCTGAGAGCGAGAGACTCAGATTGGTAAAATCCGGTTTTTGCTTATTGTCTGAGGCGAACAAACTGTGCTTCGGGCAACGATGTTCTGGTGGCAAGCCGACCGGCAACACCAGCGAATGCCTGAATCGGCAATGCGGCAACTCTCGAAAGAAATTGGCAAATCGCCCGACACGATTCGGCAGATGCGGGTGCGGGGATTGAGGAAGCTTAAGAAATACGTTAATGACCATTTGGACAATGAAAAAACGGACTGAAAAAACGCCAATCAGTATGCGCATGATCGAAAAGGATCTTGAAGCTCTTCTTCAGGTGGAAGATTTCTCGTCCCCCGATCTGACCCATGAAGAATTGGGACCAAGCTTGACGCTGGAACAGGCGACTAAACTCTTTGACGAGTTGATGGCTGTTCGCATGAAACCGGAGCGGCTGTCACGTGCAGCGCAATGGACTGAACAAGTCGGTCCTGACTCTCGGCGACCGAGATCCTATATCAGAAATCGTTTCGCGCGCTAGGCGCTATGCGCTGGATGCGATCGAAGAAGGATGGAGTGGACCGCCCTACAATCCTTTCTCATTAGCTGAAATGCGAGGAGTGAGATTGTTGCCTACAGAAGAGATTCTGGACGCCCGAACACGGAGCGACCGGGAAGGGAAATTCACGATCGAATTTAATCCCCAACGCCCGGCGGCTAGGATGCGCTATTCAATTGCTCATGAAATAGCCCACACTCTTTTCGAGGATTGTGCAGAGGCGACCAGAAATCGCGCGACTCATCAGGACATGAAGGACGATGATTGGCAGCTGGAATCACTTTGCAATATGGCGGCGGCGGAAATTTTGATGCCATTAGGCACATTTCAAGAGGAGGTCTCGGTCAGGCCAAGCGCGGGCTTGGTCTTTGGATCTTCGCCATAAGTACTCTCGTCTCATGTGAAGCAATCGTTAACAGACTGATTCGACTAGTACGTATCCGTGTTTTGCGTTTTTTGCGAGAGTGGATAATTCTGCCTCTCGGTATTTTGTCGAATACTGTTTACCTTCGCCAGCATTGCACGAGGATTTTGCAATCCGTCGTGGCTACATATTGCCTTTCTCGAGTAGGGCGTCGGCCTGTACTGCAATTGGTGCGAGAGATCGAAGAAGATGCCCGATGGGTCTCGCATAAAAAATCATGGTTTGTTGAGTATTTGGAAATTCGCCGAACCCAGGTGAGGCGTACCCTCGTGTTCTGGCTTTAGCATTTCCCCCTCTATCAGATGACTTCAGTGCATCTGAGCCGATTCGATTTCTGGTCGGAGATGCATCTGAACCGTTTGGTGCTGAGGTAAAAGTCTTGCTTCAAGTGGTCAATGATCGCGCCTCGCTGTGGGGAGGTGGTTTTGCCAAGCATTGTGGTAAGAAATGGCGGCCAGCGCAAACCAATTTTCGCGCGTGGGCGACTAGCCAGGGCAACCTCAAACTTGGCAATATTCATTCTGTGGCCGTGCGGCCCGATCTGACTCTGGTGAGTCTGGTGTCGCAGCATGGATTCGCCAATCCGAGTTCAGGACCTAGGCTAAGATATGGTGCTCTCTTTTCAGCCTTAGAAAAGGTCGCGGAACTTGCCACAGTAAAGCGCGCGACTGTCCACATGCCCCGTATCGGCACAGGTGAAGCTGGAGGTAGCTGGAACATGGTTTTGTTCCTGTGCCTGTTGCTTCGTTCAACCATCTC
>CAWJBH010000004.1:0-679355 GCA_963841125.1 uncultured Acidobacteriaceae bacterium | reverse complement strand
TTTTTTTTTTTTTTTTTTTTTTCGCCCGGCCCGGCCGCGCCCGCGCGCCCGCGCCCGCCGCCCGCCGCCGCCGCGCCCGCGCGCCCGCGCGCCGCGCGCGCCCGCCCGCCGCCGCCCGCGCGCCCGCCCGCGCGCCCGCCCGCGCCCCGCGCGCGCCCGCGCCCGCGCGCCCCGGCCCCGCCGCCCGCGCCCGCGCCCGCCGCCGCCCGCCCGCGCCGCGCGCCCGCCCGCGCCCGCGCCCGCCCGCCCGCCCGCGCCGCGCGCCCGCCCGCCCGCCCGCCCGCCCGCGCCCGCGCCCGCGCCGCGCCCGCCGCCGCGCCCGCGCCGCGCGCCGCCCGCCCGCGCCCGCCCGCGCGCCGCCGCGCCCGCGCCCGCCCGCCCGCGCCCGCGCCGCCCGCCCGCCGCGCCCGCGCCCGCCCGCCCGCGCCCGCGCCCGCCCGCGCCGCCCGCGCCCGCCCGCCCGCCGCGCCCGCCCGCGCCCGCGCCCGCGCCCGCCCGCCCGCCCGCGCCGCCCGCCGCGCCCGCCGCCCGCCCGCCCGCGCCCGCCGCGCCGCCCGCGCCCGCCCGCCGCCCGCCCGCCCGCCCGCGCCGCGCCCGCCCGCGCCCGCTCGCCCGCCCGCGCCCGCGCCGCCCGCGCCCGCCCGCCCGCCCCGCCCGCGCCCGCCCGCCCGCCCGCGCCCGCCCGCGCCCGCGCCCGCCGCGCGCGCCCGCGCCCGCCCGCCCGCGCCCCGCCCGCCGCCGCCCGCGCCCGCGCCGCGCCGCCCGCGCGCCCGCGCCCGCGCCGCGCCGCGCCCGCGCCGCCCCGCCGCCGCCGCCGCCGCCCGCGCCCGCCCGCCGCCCCGCGCCCGCCGCCCGCCCGCCCGCGCCCCGCGCGCGCCCGCGCGCGCCCCGCGCGCGCGCGCGCGCGCGCGCGCCCGCCCGCGCCCGCGCCCGCCCGCGCCCGCGCGCCCGCGCCCGCGCCCGCGCCGCCCGCGCCCGCGCCCGCGCCCGCCCTCGCCGCCGCCGCCCGCCGCCGCCGCCGCCGCCGCCGCCCCCGCCGCCGCCCCGCGCGCCCGCGCGCCCGCGCCCGCGCCCGCGCCCGCCCGCCCGCCCCCCCGCCCGCGCGCGCGCGCGCCCGCGCCCCCGCGCCGCGCGCCGCCCCGCGCCCGCGCCCGCGCGCGGCCCGCGCCCGCGCTCGCCGCGCGCGCGCGGCCGCGCCCGCGCCCGCGTAGTTTCTCGATTCCAGTGTGCAGAAAACCAATGTCCGGCATAATCCGCACGATGGTCTCGCTTCCTCGAATTGCCGGCAACGCCTGTAGCGGCAGTTCCTTCCATCAGCCTGCACACCCGTTGCGCCACCTGCGGCGAGTCCGCCGCCCACGACCAGGGGTGGCAAGCCGAGGTGTGGGCGGATATCCACGAGTTCGAACACTCCCGCCATCGGGTGCGGCTTTTTGAACACGCCCGCGGCCAGGGCCTGAAAGAAATCGGCGGCTGGCGCGGCTAGCCGTGCAGGCGCCTTTGAAACTTTCTTCACGCGGCCGTTGATAGGCCGCTGGCGGCCGCTCGATCGACGAACCAGATCAGCTTGCCGTCACTCGGCTGGACCAATTTCGACGGGTATTTCTCGGCCGGGGCGTTGCCTTCGAGCACTTCGTGCAGCGCCGCCGACTTGTCCGTTCCACTGACCAGGAACGCAACACAACGCGCCGCATTCAGCACCGGCAGTGTGAGAGTGATGCGGCTGGTTTTCAGTTTGTCCACCCAGTTGGCCACCACCAGCCGCGATTTCTCCTGCAGCGCCGCAGTTTCCGGAAACAAGGAAGCTGTATGTCCGTCCGGCCCGATACCTAGAAGGATCAGATCGAAGCGCGGAAATTCAGCGGGCGCCAGGGCGAAGAACTTTCGCAGAGTCTGTTCGTAGGCGTCCGCCGCGGCCGAAGCGTCCGGGTTTTCCGAGGGGACGCGGAAGATGTTGGCGGCTGGAACCGGGACCTTCGACAAAAGCGTCTCTTTAGCCATGCGGTAGTTGCTCTCTGGGTCCTCAGGAGGAACATGGCGTTCGTCGCCCCAGAAAAAAAACATTCGATCCCAGGGCAGGCTGGAGCTGGCGTTGGCCGCGATCAGGGTATACATGCCCTTGGGAGTTGATCCTCCAGAGAGCGCAATGGTGAAGCGGCCACGCTCGGCGATCGCGCTGGTGGCCGTGCGGATGACTTCCTCCGCGGCCGCCTGAAACAGGTCCTGCGGAGTAGTTAGCCTGCGCAGCTCAAATTGCGCACTCACGATGCTCCTCCCCGGCCATTGCTCGACTTCGCGGCCGCACACCGGGCCGCCCCCAGCAGACCGGTCTTGTCATTGGTGATGATTTGCACCTTGATGCTCGCCAGCAGCGGGCGCAATCTACCTTTATTCAGAAAGGCACGCATGAAAAGCGGTCCCGTGAGTTTGGGAAGAATTTTCGGGGAGATTCCACCGCCCAGAAAGATTCCGCCCGTGGCCATGGTTTTGAGAGCCAGATTGCCGGCTTCCGCGCCGTAAACCGAGATCCAGAGATCCAGCGCCTGCTCCGCACGCTGATTCGTGCCGTCTAGGGCAGCGCCGGAAATTGCCGCGGCGGCGTCTTCCTGGGCAAGTTGCGCCGCAAATCCGGCAGGCTCATCTCCGCAGCCTTTTTCGCGCAGAAACTCATACACGTTCACCAGCCCGGGTCCGGAGAGGACGCGTTCGTAACTGACGTGTTCGTAGCGGTTCGCCAGGAAGCGCAACAGTTCGATTTGCAGATCGCCTTGCGGTGCGAAATCCGCGTGCCCGCCCTCGCAGGCAAAAACCTGATGTTGGTTTCCGTCCCAGAACAATCCCGCTTCTCCCAAGCCCGTTCCCGGCGCAATGACTGCTTGATTACCGACCGCCTGATTGCCATCGGAAGGTTCAACCCGATTTAGAGGGACCAGATCTTTCGCGCTGAGCCCTCCGATGCCCCACGCGTTCGCCTCCAGATCATTGATCAACAAGGTGACGGGCAGTTGAATTTGTTTCGCCAGACGGGACTGTTCGATGACCCAGGGAAGGTTCGAAGTCTCGACGCGCCCGTTGTGCACCGGGCCCGCAATTCCGAAACACGCCACCTCGGGCCGGGTGGCGGAGTCTTCCAGAAACTTGGAGACGATGTCCCCCAGTTCGCTGTATTCGCGGCTGGGAAAGACACGTTCGGAAATCAGCTGGAGATTGCCGTTCTGCGGCTGAAAATAGGCCAGTCGAGCGTTGGTCCCCCCAATATCGCCAGCCAGAATCATTTCTCGAAGTTCCTCCAGCGCCGGCCGTCGCGCTCCAACAGTTCGTCGGCCTCTCTCGGTCCCCAGCTGCCCGAAGGGTAATTCGGAAAGTTCCGCGGGGGCAGCGCCTTCCACAGATCGAGCACCGGGTTGACCACGCACCAACCCGCCTCCACCATGTCTGCGCGTTGAAACAGGGTCTGGTCGCCGATCATGCAATCGTGCAGCAGCCGCTCATAGCCGGTGCTGGGCTGCTTTCCGAAGTATTCCTGATATTCGAAGTTCATGTCCACCGTTCCCAGGCGCATCACCGGGCCGGGCACTTTTGCCGCGAATTGCAATGAGATGCCCTCTTCTGGCTGGATGTGCAGCACCAACTGGTTCGGCATCATGTGTTCCACGGATGTATCCCGGAATAGCACGAATGGAGCCTGGCGGAACTGGATCACAATAGATAGTATTGCGTGCCGGCATGCGTTTTCCGGTACGAAGATAGAAAGGAACATCGGCCCAGCGCCAATTGTCGATGAGCAATTTCATGGCAACGAAGGTCTCAGTCCGTGAATCCGGCGCAACATCGGGCTCGCAGCGATATGCCGGAAACGTGCTCTCCACCTTCCGTGCCTTCCCCGTATTGTCCGCGCACCGAGCGGCTCAGAACCTCTTCGTCGCTGATGGGCTGGATGGCATGCAATATCTTGGCCTGTTCGTCGCGGACGGCATTGGCGTCGAACGAAATAGGAGGCTCCATGGCGGTCAGGCTGATGAGTTGCATGATGTGGTTCGGAACCATGTCGCGCATGCGAACCCGCATGGTCGAAGTAGCTGCCGCGGCCTTCCACGCCTACGGTTTCAGCAACGGAAATCTGCACGTGATCGATGTAGCGGCGGTTCCAGATGGGCTCGAAGATTCCGTTGGCAAAGCGGAACGCCATGATGTTCTGCACGGTCTCTTTGCCCAGATAGTGGTCAATACGATAAATCTGTTTTTCCATCCGCGAGCTTGAGCAGTTGCTGGTTGAGGGCCTTTGCCGATTCCAGGTCGTGACCGAATGGCTTTTCGATAATGACCCGCCGCCAGTGGTCATTGTTCTGCTCCATCAGTCCGATGGCCGCGAGCTTCTCGACAATGGGACCGAAGAAACTTGGGGCCGTCGCCAGGTAGTAAAAGATAGTTTTGGTGAGTGGAGTGATCGCGGTCAATCTGGGCCAGGCGATCTTTCACCTTCGGGTAAAGCTGGTCATCATGAAGTTGCCGGCCAAATAATAGAAGCGGCTGCGAGAAGTTGTCCCACGTCTCGGAGTTTGACACAGTCGCCGCAGTACTGTTTGACATCCTCCAGGATTCTCTTGCGGAAATCCTCGTCCGTCATCGGCGCCCTGGCGACGCCGAGCACCGCGAACTCCTTCGACAGCAAATCCGCCCGGGCGAGGTTGTACAGCGCCGGGATCAACAGGCGCGCCGTCAGATCTCCGGCGGCGCCGAAGATCACCATCACACAAGGATCCCCCTGTTTACCGATGCGCGGTGGAGTTGCCGCGGGATGTTCCGCCAATTGGGCCATGATCACGTCCTCAGAATTCTTCCGCCGGAATAGTTCGGGTTAGGCGCTTTTCTTGGCTGGGCTGGTCTTCGCCGCGCCGGCCTCAACGTGTCCACCGAACTTCTGCCGCATGGCGGAGAGCATCTTCTCCGCAAAGGTATGCTGCTGCCGCGAGCGGAACCGCACATACAGCGCCGCCGTCAGCACATCGGCGGGCACCGCTTCCTCCAGCGCAGCCTGAATCGTCCAGCGCCCTTCGCCGGAATCCTGCACGTAACCTTCGTATTCCGACAGCGTCGGGTTCTCCGCCAAAGCCATGCGTGTGAGATCGAGCAGCCACGAACTGACCACGCTGCCCCGCCGCCAAACCTCGGCGATATCCGGCAGGTTCAGATCGTAACGAATATCCTCCGGCAAGTCTTTGCTCGTGGCATTCTTGAAGATGTCGAAGCCTTCGGCATAAGCCTGCATCATTCCGTATTCAATCCCGTTGTGAACCATCTTCACAAAATGACCGGAACCCGAAGGGCCGCAGTGAATGTAGCCTTCTTCCGCCGTGCCCCCAAGCTTCTCCCGGCCGGGCGTCCGCGGGATATCGCCCTTGCCGGGTGCCAGCGTCTTGAAGATAGGATCGAGGCGTCCGCACCGCTTCTTTGGGGCCGCCGATCATCATGCAATAACCGCGATCGATACCCCACACGCCGCCGCTGGTTCCGACGTCCATGTAATGAATGCCTTTACCTTTGAGTTGGCCCGCGCGGCGCACGTCGTCCTTGAAATAAGAATTGCCGCCGTCGATGATGGCATCGCCGGCCTGCATGTATTGCGCGAGCTTCTGCACCGTCTGTTCGGTGGCAGCGCCCGCCGGCACCATGACCCACACTGCGCGCGGCGGTTTCAGTTTGCCCACCAGATCTTCCAGCGAAGACGAACCGCCGGCCCCTTCGCCGGCCAGTTCCTTCACCGCGTCCGGGCTCAGATCCGAGACTACGAGTTGATGTCCGCCGCGCATCAGCCGCCGCGTCATGTTCGCACCCATGCGGCCCAATCCCACCATTCCCAGTTGCATGTGTGTTGCTCCTTAGTAGCGCCGGTGTTAAGTAGCGCCGTCAAGTAGCGCGGCGTCCCCCGGCTTTTCGCAGCGAAAATCCATCCAACATTTCACCGCCGAAGCAGGCGCAGCGCGCGCCGCCCGCGGCTCGGCAAGCACGCGCGCGCACGCGCCGGCAGGGACTCCAGCGAATCATCTCATTTCGGCTGCGCGTGCTCTTCTCAACCGCAGCCAGCAGCTTGCGGAACGCGTCGGCGAACAACTTCACTCCATCATCCGTCAGCTTGGTGGTTACTTCCTTGATCGAGATGCCGGCTCCTCGCCAAATTGTCCATCACGTTCTGCGCGCCAGCCACGTCTTCGGTGAGGCTGTTGCGCAGTTTTCCGTGATCGCGAAACGCTTCAATCGTGGCGGGAGGCATCGTGTTCACCGTGTCAGGGCCAATCAATTCCTCAACGTACATAACATCACGATAAGCGGGATTCTTCGTGCTGGTGCTTGCCCACAGAACGCGCTGGGTCTGCGCGCCCTGGCCCGCCAGCGCCTGCCATCGCGGTCCGCTGAAGATGCGCTGATAGCGCAGGTAGGCAAGCTTTCCATTCGCGATGGCAACTTTGCCGAGCAGTCCCTTCAGCAGTGCCTGCTGCTGGGCGTCAGTTGTGGTTTTCAACTTGTCGCTGATTATCGAATCAACCAGCGAGTCGATGCGGCTGATGAAGAAGCTGGCCACGCCGCCGATTTTCTTTAAATTCCCGCCGCGCTTCGCCAAATCCTCGAGTCCCGGCGATATGTGCTTCGGCAACTTTCTCGTACACTTCCTGCGCGAACAACAAAGTCACGTTGACATTGATGCCTTCGCCAATCGCCTGACGAATTGCGGGAAGTCCCTCGGCGGTCCCCGGAATCTTGATCATCACGTTCTCGCGATTCACCGCTTTCCACAAGCGGCGGGCTTCGTCGATCGTCTCTTTGGTTTTATTCGCGCCAGTAACGGAGAAACCTCCAGGCTCACATACCCGTCCCGGAACTTCGAACTTTCATAGACCGGACGCAGATATGTCGGCGGCATCCTGTATGTCGCGAATCGCAATCTGCTCGTAGCGGGCCGTCGTGTCCAGATCGCTGCGCGAAGACAGATCTTTCAAAATATCGTCGTAGAGCGAGCTTTCGCCGATCGCCTTTTCGAAGATGGCTGGGTTCGATGTCATCCCTCGAAGGCCGTCCTCTGCAATCATCTTCTTAAGGCTTCCGCTGGTGATCAGATCCCGGCGAATATAATCGAGCCACATCGATTGCCCATAGCTGAGCAACGCCTGCAAAGGATTGGTAGCTTTCGAAGTTTCTAGAATTCTGTTGGCTGCATATTGATTTCCTCCTTGATCATGTGGGGACAGCCGCCCTCGGCTGTCCGTCGAGCGAAGCTCGACGATTGTCCCGTCCCGCACCGCAAAACTGTGCCGCCACTCCAAAAAATCCACGCTTATTTTTCCGTGATCGCCTTGCGCGCTTCAGCAACTACCGCATCCGCGGTGAAACCGAAAAACTTCAACAAATCTTTCAACGGAGCCGAAGCCCCAAAACGGTGCATGCCAACCTTGCGCCCCTTCAGTCCAACGTAGCGCTCCCAGCCGAAAGTGGCCGCCATTTCCACGGAAACCCGCGCCGTCACCGACGAGGGCAGAACACTCTCTTTGTAAGCTGCATCCTGTTGCTCGAACATATCCCACGAGGGCATGCTCACCACTCGCGCCTGCAACGCCTTCCAGCTTAAGTTTTTCGTAAGCCTCGACACACAGCGAAACTTCGCTGCCCGTTCCCATCAAAATCACTGCAGGTTTGCCGCCAGGCGCATCGGCGAGGATGTACGCCCCTTTAGCCGTGCCGGACGCCGCACCGTACTTTGTTCGGTCAAACGTCGGAATTGCTTGCCGCGTCAGCACCAGCGCCGCGGGCTGGTGCTTCAACTGCGCAATCACCTTCCATGCCTCCACCACTTCATTCGCATCCCCGGGACGAAACAGGACCAGATTCGGCATTGCGCGTAATCCACGCCAGTTGCTCGATCGGCTGATGCGTCGGCCCATCTTCTCCCACGCCAATCGAATCGTGTGTGAATATGAAAATAGAAGGAATTTCCATCAGCGCCGAGAGTCGGATGCTTGCCCGCATGTAGTCGCTGAAATTAAAAAAGGTCGCCCCGAATGCGCGGATTCCACAAACCACCAGCCCATTCACACTCGCGCCCATCACGTGCTCGCGTACGCCGAAATGCAGATTGCGTCCCGCATAGCTGCCGGGCTGAAAATCGCCCGCGCCCGTAAGGTTCGTCTTGTTCGAGGTGGCGAAGTCCGCCGAACCGCCGAGCAGCCACGGAATGTTCTGCGCCAACGCATTCAGCACCTTTCCTGAGCTCTCGCGCGTAGCCAGATTCCCTTAGCGTCCGCTGGGAAGTTCGGCAAATTCCGGTCCCAGCCATCAGGAATTCCCGGCGTTGCATTCGATGCAATCGCTCCGCCAGCTCCGGATACTTTTGCGAGTACTCCGCGAACATCTTCGCCCACTTCGCGCGCGCCTCACGCCCGCGCTTTCCCACGCCATCCTGGAAATGTTCCCGCACTCCCTCCGGCACCAGAAACTTCGCATCTTCCGGCCAGCCATAAAATTTCTTCGTCAACCGCACCTCTTCCTCGCCGAGAGGTTCTCCGTGCGACGCATTGCTGTCTTGCTTGTGCGGTGATCCATAGCCGATATGGCTATCCACGATAATCAAGGTGGGACGATCTGTCGTCTTCTGGAAGGTCTCGAAAAGCCCTCGCCAGCATTTCCAGATCGTTCGCATCGGCGACGCGCGTCACATTCCATCCGTAGCCGACAAATCGCGTCGCCACATCTTCACTGAATGACCAATCGGCGGGACCATCCAGCGTGATGCTGTTGTGGTCATACATCCAGCACAGATTCGAAAGCTTCAGATGTCCCGCCAGCGACGCAGCTTCGCCACCAATCCCTTCCATCAGGTCGCCGTCCGAACACATGGCGTAGACGTTGAAATCGAGGACATCAAAGCCCGGCCGGTTGAAATTCGCCGCCAGCCATCGGCTCGCGATCGCCATCCCAAGACTGTTTCCCACGCCCTGGCCGAGCGGTCCTGTCGTGGTCTCCACTCCAGTGGTTAGGTGTGACTCAGGATGTCCCGGAGTCCGGCTCCCGAGTTGCCGGAAGCGCTTAATCTCCTCCAGAGGAATCGCAAGCGTTCTTCAAAACCTCGCCGTTCTCATTAACTTCACGCACGCCCGCAAGGTAAAGCATGGCATAGAGCAGCATGGAAGCGTGGCCGTTCGACAGCACGAACCGGTCGCGGTTCAGCCATTTCGGATCTTCCGGATCGTAGCGCAGAAATTCCTGCCACAAGCAATAAGCCACCGGCGCCAAGCCCCATGGGTGCGCCGGGATGTCCGCTATTGGCTTGCTGTACAGCGTCAATCGCCAACGTGCGGACCGTGTTAATGCACAGTGTGTCCAGCTGTTTGCCGGTCACCACCACTTGTTCACTCGCCACCATGGGTTACGCTCTCCTTCCAGGGACTATGCTGCCTTCACTGAGTTGCTCTACTCGCTAGTCTAATTAGAGTTCCTAGAGCAGTAAGGGTTGCAGCTACGCAAGGAGTGTACCAATTTCTTGCAGGCCGATGTCGCAGGATCTGTGAAAATATGGAGAAAGAACGCTGAAAAACGGCGGGAAGCGAAGAAGAAACGTGAACCGAAGAAACGGCGATGCTGCCCTACTTCAACAGTTGCAGGTAACTGTTTTCGCTGTTCGAAGCTCGTCGTGGTCTCCTGGACATACTTGAGAAACTGACGGAGATTCTCTTTTTCGGCGGGATCCATTCCAGCGAAGCGGATACGCATTCCCGCAGCAGGCGCGACGCGAGTGACTATCCCGTTCAATGCCAAGCCTTTCACCCAAATCTTGCCACTTGCGACCCAGAGTCCGATTTCGACTTTGGAGCCGCCGCTCACGTGAACCGCAGTCTCGACTTGGCATCCGCCCATGCTGGTATTGGAAAGATTGCCCCAGATGGGTGCGTCCGCGTCATTGACCCGCAACTCGACCGCCACAAAACATCTGATTCTCGGATGTCGGCGTCGATCTTGTCCCCAGTTGGGGCTGAAGATATCGGGCTCAAACGGAGGAGGCGCGGAGACGGCCTTCGGCAAAGCTTGCGCTGGAGTTTCCTTCGCTACCTTGGTTGAGGTCGGCGGTGACGAGGCTCCGGAGGAGTCTTTCTTGACTTCGCGAATGGCCGCCAGTAGCGCTTCTTCTCTGCCCTCAGGCGGGGCATCCCGGTAAGTCTGCAGCAATTTTCCAAGGTTCCGTGCCAGGTCTGGATCGGCCAGTAGCCCCGTCCAGTCCATCCCCACCGCTACGTCAGGCTTGGCGTTACTCATTGAAATGGCGCTTCCTCTCGCTCGCGCGAACGAGTCCCGGTTTCAGGTTGAGCCCTGAGTCACATATCTACAAGATGACCAAAGTCATCTCCAAACTATGTCTCTTTGGAAACTGGTTACGGGCTTCGTCGCCGCAACAGCAAACTTTTCAGTCAATGGGTTCCAGGCCATTGAAATGATTCTCCAGCAATTCCTGCTGCTCCTGCGTCAGGGACAGGAATTCAAAGCCGTATTGGTATACGCGCCGGTACCGGACCACAGCTCGCACTTCCCACGCCGGCGGTAGATCCCGGAAGAGAAAAGCCCAAGCCGACCACCTCGCCAACATTCATTTCGGTGGCCAGTAGGATGCCGATTCCGGCCTCCGACAGATCCCTGCAATGTCCCTCAACCTTCTGGTATTGATTTCCGAGAAGATAGCTTACGGTGAGCGCGGAAGTCGGCGCGGAATCTGGGATGCCGTCTCCAGCGGCGGCCGATATGTTTTGTTGCGGGCTTTGTAGTCGAGACGGGCATGAATGGAAGTTTCGGAATGTTCGTGGCACTTAACGGTCGCTTTTCAGAGACACTTCGGATGTAATTCGAACAGCCTCAGTGGCTTTTCGGGTGAGCTGCCTTACTCTATCGGCAGGCGGGACGGACTGGAAAGTGTCGAAAGTAATGGTCCCAGATCGAGTTCCCTCTGTTGACTGCGAACGCCGAGGGCCAACTGTCCATGCTGCCTTTGTTTATCCGTTTGCGGGAAACGTATGTTCTATTGGCTCTCGCAGAACTACCAGACCGTGAGGTTCCGGGGGTTTTTGCATCGCCATGGTGCCCTAAGCGAATCAATAACAAGACGTTATGCCATGAAATGAGAAACGTTGTCCCGAAAACTTTCTTTATAATGGGACTTTTTCACCCTGGAAAATGCCCCACTCTCTTGCCTCATCCAACCCGCCGTTTACTTGCACTTCGCGCTGATGTTGCTGTGCTCTGTCGCTGGCGTTGTAGCTCAGAACTTCCGCGCCCACTCCTTCCATCTCTCTGCCCGGGTCGCAGAGTCCCTTCACCGGCAGCGAACCGGAGGGCAAAGCCACTTC
Organism: uncultured Acidobacteriaceae bacterium; assembly: GCA_963841125.1. Taxonomy (GTDB): domain Bacteria; phylum Acidobacteriota; class Terriglobia; order Terriglobales; family Acidobacteriaceae; genus Sulfotelmatobacter. The sequence goes on along the minus strand of CAWJBH010000004.1, from coordinate 667,974 downwards.
TGAGGTCTTGCAGCTCAATTTCCAGGATGCCATCGACCGCGGACTTCGCAATAATCTCGGCCTGCTGCTCTCCGGCGATCAGACCATCACGGCGCGGGGCGAGAGATGGAAGGCAACTCAGCAACCTGCTGCCCAACCTCTCAGCCCGAGTGCAGGAAGATGTCCAAACTCAGAGCCTCACTGCCCTTGGGTTTTAGGGGCAATGTTTTTCCGTTTCCAGCTTCCCGCGCGTGATCGGCCCCTTCAACTACTTCGACGCGCGCGCCTCGGTCAGTCAGTCGCTCTTCAACTTTCACAGATCTCGAGAAGGAGCGCTCCGCCTCTGAGAGCTTGAAATCCGCGCAGTACACTTACAAAGATGCGCGCGAGTTGGTAGTGCTCGCCGTAGGCAACGCCTACCTGACTGGCCATTGCCACAGCCGCTCGCATTGAAACGACAGACGCCCAGGTCAAGAACGCCCAGGCCTTGTACGACAAAGCGGTCGATCAGCAAAAGGCCGGGCTGAATCCAGCCATCGACACTCTTCGCTCTCAGGTTGAATTGCAGACCCGCCAGCAGCAACTGATCGCCGCGCGCAATGATTTTGCCAAGCAGAAACTTGTCCCTGGCTCGCGTCATCGGTCTGCCCCCAGGTCAGGAGTTCGTCCTGACCGAGAAAGCTCCGTACCAGTCCATGACCCCGTTGCCTCTTGAGACCTACCTGCAGCGTGCTTATGCCTCGCGCTCCGACTATCAGGCAGCCCAGGCGCAAGTCCGCGCGGCGGAGCTTTCACGCCGGGCCGCGACCGCCGGACACTATCCCTCCCTCGACCTTAACGCAAACTACGGCGATATCGGAGTCACTCCGGCCCAGTCCAACGGAACCTGGCAAGTGAATGGAGGACTTAACATCCCCATCTTTGCCGGTGGAAAAATCCACAGCGACGTTCTCGAGGCCGATGCTCAATTGAAGCAAGCCCGTTCCCAATTAGCCGATCTGCGCGGCCGCATCGACTATGAAGTTCGCGCCTCATTGCTGGACTTGAGTTCCGCCGCCGAGCAAGTCGATGTCGCCCGCAGTTCCGTCGAATTGGCCGAACAGACTCTTACCCAATCCGAGGATCGCTTCACGGCAGGCGTCGCCGACAATCTGGAAGTGGTTCAGGCACAGGAATCCGTCGCCAGCGCGCATGAGAGTTACATCCAGAGTCTCTACGCGCATAACCTGGCCAAGATCGAACTGGCGCGCGCCATCGGCGATGCCGAACAGGGAGTCAAACGATATTTGAAAGGCGAACACTAACTCAAATCTATGGAACCGACGACGCAAACCCAGCCCGCCGCTCCGCCTGGCCGCCAACTAGGAAGCGCTCAGCCTGAAAGCCGCACCAAGCCCTTGCCCTCCACCGAGCGAGACTTCCGCACGCGTCCCTCGCGCACCGCCAGTCCCGGCTTCCGCATCGCTGTCGTCGTTGCCGTGGTCGTGCTGCTGGTGGTGGGACTTTTCGTCTACCGCTATGTCACCAGTTACGAATCCACCGATGACGCCCAGGTGGATGGCCACATCAATTCCATCAGCACCCGCATTTCAGGCCACGTCGTGAAGCTGAATGTCCTCGATAACCAGTACGTGGAGGCGGGTACGGTCTTGGTGGAAATCGACCCGGCCGATTACCAGGTCGCGTATGCCCACGCCAAAGCCGACTTCGACGATGCGCCAGGCCACCGCCGCCGCCGCCAGCGTGAATGTTCCCATCACTTCGGTCAGCACCGACAGCCAGGTTTCGTCGGCCGAAGCCGATGTGGCCAGCGCTCGCGCCGGAATCGCCGCCGCCAAACAACAGTTCGAGTCCGCCAAAGCCCAGCGCGACCAGGCCGAAGCGAACAATGTGAAAGCGCAGAACGATCTGGTGCGCTACAAGCAACTTGTGGATAAGCAGGAAATCTCGCTGCAGCAATACGATCAGGCCGTGGCTGCCGCCAAAGCCGATGCTGCGGCTGTCGAATCCGCCCACGCCCTGGCCGATTCGGCCCAGTCGCAAGTGACTCAAGCCCAGGACAAGTTGTTGCAGGCGCAAGCCAACTGGCGCAACGCCCAGACCGGACCCAAGCAAATGCAAGTCATCCGCTCCAGGGCAGCGTCGGCGCAGGCGCAAGCAGAGCAAAAGAAAGCCGACCTCGATCAGGCAAAACTGAATCTGCAATACACCAAAGTAGTGGCTCCGGTTGCAGGAGTAGTCAGCGACCGCACCGTTGAAGTCGGCCAGAACGTTTCCCCTGGGCAGGAACTGATGAAGATCATTCCTCTCAACGATGTCTGGATCACCGCCAATTACAAGGAAACCCAGCTTCGTGAAATGAAGATAGGCCAGCGCGTCACGATGGAAGTCGACGCCAACGGGAAAAGCTACAAGGGCAAGGTCGATAGCATTGCCGGAGCCAGTGGCGCCCGTTTCAGCTTGCTGCCTCCCGAGAATGCCACCGGAAACTACGTGAAGGTCGTGCAGCGCGTACCAGTCAAGATCGTGCTCGATCCTGGAGAAAACAACGACCGCTACCTGCGCCCCGGAATGTCCGTCGATCCCAAGGTCTGGATCCGGCGATGAGTGCTGGCGCCGCCACGCTGAATAACCCAAACGCCGATACCTGGCGTCCGGCCGTAAATCCGTGGATCATTGCTGTCACGGTTACCCTCGCGACTTTCATGGAAGTGCTCGACACTTCCATCGCCAATGTCGCTCTGCCTCACATTGCCGGCAGCCTCTCCGCCGGGCAGGATGAGAGCACCTGGGTCCTGACTTCCTATCTTGTCTCGAACGCCATCGTGCTCCCGCTCAGCGGCTGGCTCTCATCCATCGTGGGCCGCAAGAATTTCTACATGGGTTGCGTGGCGCTATTTACTATCAGTTCTTTTCTGTGTGGACTGGCGCCGAACCTGGCTATTCTCATCATCTGCCGCGTGCTGCAAGGCGCCGGAGGAGGCGGTCTCCAGCCCAGCGAGCAGGCGATTCTCGCCGATACTTTCGCTCCCGCCAAGCGCGGCATGGCCTTTGCGGTTTACGGCATCGCAGTGGTGAGTGCTCCCGCTATCGGCCCAACCCTCGGCGGATGGATCACCGATAACTTCACCTGGCGCTGGATTTTTTTCATCAATATTCCAGTCGGCATCATTTCGCTCTTGCTGACCTCGCGGCTCATTCAAGATCCTCCTTATCTCAAGCGCCGCAAGCTCAGCGAAACCAAGATCGACTACGTAGGCCTCGGCTTCGTCGCCCTCGGTCTGGGAACTCTTGCAGATCGTCCTCGACAAGGGCCAGCGCGATGATTGGTTCGAATCCCACTTTATCGTGATCCTTTCCCTGATCGCCGCCGCCTCCTTGATCTTCGTCATCGTCTGGGAATGGAGGAACAAAGATCCCATCATCGATCTGCATCTGTTCAAAGATCGCACCTTCGCGGTCTCCAATTCATTGATGTTCATGCTAGGGTTCGCTCTGCTCGGCAGCACGCTGCTGCTACCGCTATTCATGCAGACCTTGCTCGGTTATACCGCCGAGCGATCGGGCCTGGCGCTGATGCCCGGCGGATTCACCATCATGCTCTTGCTGCCCCTGGTAGGATTCCTGCTCTCCCGCTACAGTCCGCGCTGGCTGCTGCTTTTCGGCCTAGTCGTGCTTTCCGGGTCCCTTTTCCACATGGCCGGGTTTGACCTGGACATGGATTTCCGCACCGCGGCCACAGCTCGCGTCTTTCAGGCCGTGGGCATGGCCTTCCTGTTCGTCCCCATCAACACTGCCGCCTACGCCTTTCTGCCCCGCGACAAGAACAACGCCGCCTCGGGATTGATGAACCTGGCCCGCAACATCGGCGGAAGTGTCGGAATTTCCCTCGTCACTACCATGCTCGATCGCCGTACCCAGGTTCACCTCAACGATCTGTCCCACAATCTGAGCGCTTCCAATCCCGCCTTCCAGTCGATGATGCGGGGTGCCACGCAGTCCATGCGGGCCCATGGCGCGAGCGCAGCATTTGCCACGCAACAGGCATACGCGTTGGTTGAAGCCACAGTGCAGCGGCAGGCCACCATGCTGGCCTATCTCGATGACTTCCGGTTGCTGGGAATATGCATCCTGGCAATGGTTCCCCTGGTATTCCTGATGAAAAAAGGCAGGCCCGGCGGCGGAATCGCGGTACACTGATTCGCGGTAAACACGAACGGGAAGGGCACGAGTTCAAGGGCTTGCGGAAAAACTCTCAAATGTTTGTGGTGCCGTGGAAGAGCGGCGCTTCAGCGCCGCGTAAATCCACAGAATCAAAACCGGCTTTAGCCGCTGAGGGACTCTAGCCATGTTCCGTCTCATCACCATCGAGCGCGAGTACGGCTGCGGCGGCGGCGCCATTGCCGCCGACTTAGCCCGCCGCCTGGGCTGGAAGCTCTGGGACCGCCATCTCACCGAAGAGATCGCGCGCCTCGCCAATGTCGAACTGTCCGCGGTCTCCCGTTGCGAAGAGCGTATGGATAGCAGCTTCTACCGTCTGGCGAAGACTTTCTGGCGCGGCAGCTACGAACGCAGTTCTCATCTCGGCGATCAGGCCTTCGATGCCGATCGCATGGTTTCAATGATGGAGCAGATCGCCCCGAAAATCGCGAAGGAAGGCAATGCCGTCGTAGTCGGCCGCGGCGCGCCTTACTTCCTGCGCGAGCATCCTGATGCTTTCCATGTCTTTCTCTACGCTCCGCGCGCGGAAAAGCTTCACCGCCTGCTCCAGGACGAATGCACAAAATCCGAAGCCGAAGATCTGGTCGACACCGTCGACCGCGAACGCATCGCCTTCGTCAAACACTACTTCGATGCCGACTGGCCCACCCGCTCCCTCTACCATGTAATGATCAACACGGCCGTAGGGAACGAAGCGGTAATCCAGACAATTCTAAACACCATGCACTTAGTCGAAGGCAGCTCCGAAAGCAACCGACTACGAACACCCCAAAGTCTCCAGTTCCGTCTAGGAATATCGAGTAGCGCCGGCGTCCCGCCGGCTGGAGCTTGCCCTGGCGAAGCCGAAGGGACGGGCGTCCTCGCCCGCCGCTTCGACGGCTAATCGCCTCATTACCACTCCGCAAGCCGTAAATTTCTTCAGTTCCAGACCCGAGCTACTGACCACTGACCACTAGCCACTAGCCACTAGCCACTGACCACTGCCTTCCGCCCCGGCGCCGCACAGCAATCCTCCGCGCAAACATCCGCCCGAGGCCCCAGCCGTCCCAAAGCCCGCCGCTGCGCTCCGGGATTTATCCGCTCCAGAATCAATTCGCGAATCATGCCGACAAACTTCGGATGCACGCCCACCGTTTTCGCCCGTGTCATCGGCAAGCCCAGCGAATCGCAAAGCTGCCGCGCTTCCACATCCAGGTCGTACAACACTTCCATGTGATCGGAAATAAAGCCGATCGGCGCCAGCACCACAGCCGACGCCAGATTCTCCGCCTTCACCCGCCGCAGGTAATCGAGGATGTCCGGCTCCAGCCAAGGCTGTCCCGGAGCGCCGCTGCGGCTCTGGTAGACCAGAGCATCATTCGCATGACCCAGCGCCTCCGAAACCAGCCGCCGCACTTCCTCCAGTTGCCGCACATAATCACAAGTATCAGCCATGGAAACCGGAATGCTGTGCGCGGTGTAAACAATCTGCACGTCTTCCTGGACACCGCCCTCGGATCCGCTGGAAGCGCCTGCAATGCGTCTCGCACTCGCTCCACTGAAGCCTCAATGAATCCAGGATGATTAAAGAATGCCCGCAGCTTGTCCACCTCCGGCGCGCCCGCCCCAACTTCACTTTGCGCCCGAGCAATATCTTCGCGATACTGCCGGCACCCTGAGTACGAACTGTAAGCCGAGGTCACGAATGCCAAGGCCCGCTGCACGCCATCCTGTTTCATCTTTCGCAGAGTCTCAGGCAGCAGCGGACGCCAATTTCGATTCCCCCAATAAATCGGCAGCTTGGGGCCGGTCGCTCCAACTCCTCCTCCAGCGCGGCGATCAGATCGCGTGACTGCTGGTTGATCGGGCTCTTACCCTCGAAGTGGTAATAGTGTTCAGCCACGGCGAGCATGCGTTCGCGCGGAACGTTCGTCCGCGCAAGACGTTTTCGAGGAAGGGAATTACCTCTTCCTTCGATTCCGGACCTCCGAAAGAAACCACCAGAATGGCGTCGTAGTTCATGCCAAGATAGCTGAGCCTTGATTGTAGAGGGTTGCAAGCCTGAGCGGCAGCAACTTGGAAACTGAATCGTGCGAAATCTCCACGGCAGGCAAACTGAGCCACCACTAATTTCTTGGTTTTGCTTGTCCGGATTGCTATCCCTTAAGGGAATCGGCAGTCTCTGTCTTATTACGTTGGCTTGCACCGACACGCCTCGGGGTCATTGCGCCGGGAAACTGCCGGCAATGTCGGTGTTTCACGAACGGGTGAAGCCGCATGTTACGCTTTTGCAAGAGCACATGGTGACGCTAGAGTGATTCGCCGGGTCTTTAAAGCATTTCAATATCGCGATTTTCGTCTGATGTGGTTTGGCGCCTGCACCTCCAGCATCGGCACCTGGATGCAGATCGTGGCGCAGGGCTGGCTGATCTATCGGCTCAGCCACTCCGCCTTCCTGCTGGCGCTGGATCAGTTTCTCGGCGGCATTCCCATTTTTCTCTTCTCGCTGATCGGCGGCGTGGTCGCCGATCGCGTGGAGCGCCGCAAGATTCTGCTCGGCTCCCAGTATGTGCAGATGGCTACCGCCGGCATACTCACCATTCTCGTCGCCACCGGCCGGGTGCACGTCTGGCACATTCTCTGTCTTTCCTTCATTTCCGGTTTCGCCCAGGCCTTCGGCGGCCCCGCCTACCAGGCGTTGATTCCAACGCTCGTCGAGAAAGAAGACATGCCCAACGCCATCGCGCTGAATTCGATTCAGTTCAACGTGGCCGTCATGGTCGGGCCGGCGCTCGCCGGGCAGGCCCTGGCCAAGCTGGGAGAGAAGTGGTGCTTCGGCCTGAATGCCCTTTCTTTCCTCGCGCCGATCATTTCGCTCTCCATCATCAGCTGCCCGCTTCCTGCCGGTGAAGACCACGGAGTCGATGTTCAACAGCCTGAAGCAGGGCATTCAGTTCGCCCGCAAACAGAGTTCCATGGAAGCGCTGATCGTGCTGGCTTTCTGCATGACCGCCCTGGGCATGCCCATGCGCACCTACATTCCCGTGTTCGTGAAAGACATCTTCCATCGCGGTCCGGAAACCTACGGCAATCTGCTCGCGCTTGATGGGCCTGGGTTCGATTCTGGGTTCGCTCACCATTGCGAGCCGCGGGCAACATGCGAAGAAAAGGAATCGTCGCCCTTGGAGCGCTCATGCTCCTGGGCGCCGGAATTTCAGGATTCGCGCTTTCGAAATCAGTGCCGCTCAGCGGCGCCGTCCTGGTTCTGGTGGGCGCTTCCATGATGGCGGTCTTCGCCACCGTGAATTCGCTGGTGCAGTTGATCACCACCAACGAAATGCGCGGACGCGTGATGAGCGTCTACAACTTCGCCTTCCGCGGCGGCATGCCGATGGGAAATCTGTTGTCCGGATGGCTCGTTCCCGTCTTCACCGCGCCAGTGGTGCTCGGCGTGAACGGAATTCTGCTGGTTCTCCTGGCTCTTTACTTCCTCTTGTGCAACGCCGGCTGGCCGCGCTGTGAGCAGCCTTTCGCAACGTCGTGGAGCAAGAATGTGGTGCGCCCGGAGAGATTCGAACTCCCGACCTATTGCTCCGGAGGCAATCGCTCTATCCATCTGAGCTACGGGCGCCCACTTCAGTTTACATGGGGGTTAAGAAGCATCAATGTGAGTATTGCGCAGGCGTTGCGAAGCAGCAATCGGGGGCCTCGCATCGCGCGGGAGTCGCAAGCGCATCTTGCAGGCGCGAGAATCAGTCTAAATTGTGTGGAACGTGTTAGTGAGCGTGCCGTTAGTAGCGGCCGCCGTCCGCCGCCGCCACCGCCGCGTCCGCCGCGGTCTCCGCCGCGATCGCCGCCTCGGCCACCGCGGTCGCGTCCGCCGCCTCCGGCGTGCTCGGTTCTTGGGACGGGCCTCGTTTACGTTGAGCGTGCGTCCGCCCACCTGCGAACCGTTCAGCGCCGTGATGGCTTTTTCTCCATCTTCGTTGCTGGCCATTTCCACAAAGCCGAACCCGCGCGAGCGTCCGGTGTCGCGGTCGGTCATGATGCTGACCCGGTCCACTTGCCCGAACGGCTCAAACATCTGCCGCAGTTCGTCTTCCGATGTGCTAAAGCTCAAATTCCCCACGAAAATATTCTTCACGCATCTGCCTCTGCATTGAGCTGTCGAAGTGCAAGCTCGATGCGGCGGACTGGCAGGTCGGGGACACCTTCCTGAAAATCGGAACCGGAGCTGGCGAACAGTCGAATGCGGCACGAAGTATAGCAGGTTTGTCAAATCGGGCATGTTAAATTCGGATGGTGGGTAGTGGGCTACTTTGAATTTTGTTTGCCAGTCATGATTATCGCGTACCAGACCCCGCCCACGATAAATCCGGGAAGTAATCCGTACAACGGAAACCCAAAGAGAGTCGCGTCATTGATGATTCCCTGTGAAATAGAAGGCCACCGATAGCCCAGAACACAAGCACTCCTACGATCATAGACGCGCATACGGCGAGACCGGCGACGATGAAGCGCAATATGAAATCAACCACAGGTCTCATTTACGCCGTTGTTTCCGCCCTCCGCTGCTCGTAGGCTTCCCAGAGGGCTTCCAAATCTCCTACTCTCCACAGCCAATCCCAGGGTGATTAAGAGGGGAGACCAAACCAAGTGCCTAGCCTTCTTCCACCGTTGCCATCGCCCGCTTTTTGCGCTTGTTCGATTGCAGAACTTTTTTCCGGAGCCGCAGCGACTTCGGAGTGATTTCGACGAATTCGTCATCCGCAATGAATTCGATCGCCTGCTCCAGATTCAGATGCCGGAACGGCACCAGGCGAATGGCCTCGTCGGCGGTCGAAGCCCGCATGTTGGTGAGCTTCTTCTCGCGAACCGCATTCACGTCGAGATCGTCATCCTTCGCGTTCTCGCCGATAATCATCCCTTCATACAGTTCAACGCCCGGCCCGACGAAAAGCTCGCCGCGCTCCTGCAGTCCCCACAGCGCGTATGCCGTCGAAAGTGCCGGCGCGGTCCGCGATCAACGCTCCCGTAAGCCGGTGCGGAATTTCGCCCTGCCACTCGGTGTATCCGTCGAACAGCGAATTCATCACAATGGTCCCGCGCGTGTCGGTGAGCAACTGGCTGCGCAGCCCGATCAAGCCCGCGGCTGGGCACGCGGAACTCGATGCGCACCCGTCCGTAGCCGTGATTGTGCATGTTCGTGACTTCGCCCTTGCGCGATCCCAACTGCTCCATCACCACGCCGACGAATCCTTCCGGCACGTCCACGGTGAGATGCTCCACCGGTTCCATCAGCTTGCCGTCGATGCGCTTGGTTACGATTTCGGGCTTGCCCACCATGAGTTCGTAGCCTTCGCGCCGCATCATTTCGATGGTGATGGAAAGCTGCAATTCGCCGCGTCCCAGCACTTTGAACGAGTCGGTCGTGCCCATCTCTTCCACTCGCAGAGAAACGTTGGTGAGCAGTTCTTTCGCCAGCCGCTCCCGCAGATTTCGCGACGTAACGTAGGTGCCTTCGCGTCCGGCGAACGGCGAATTGTTCACCGTGAAGGTCATCGCGATCGTCGGTTCATCGATCACGATCGGAGGCAGCGGCGCGGGATTCAACGCGTCCGTGATGGTCTCGCCGATCGTGATGCCTTCCACGCCGGCCACGGCGATAATGTCGCCCAACACGGTCTCCGTGATGTCGGTCCGCTTCAGTCCGGCAAACGAAAACAGCTTCGTGATCTTGGTCTTGTGCATCGTGCCGTCGAGCTTCGCGATGACCACGTCTTCGCCGGTGTGCATTGTTCCGTTAAACACGCGCGCGATGGCCAGCCGTCCGAGATAGTCGCTGTAATCGAGGTTTGCCACCAGAATCTGCAAGGGCCCAGCCGGATCGCCCTGCGGCAGGGGAATCGTTTTCAGGATCGCTTCAAACAACGGCTGGAGATTCTCGCCGCCGCCCTTCATGTCGGTCGACGCTGTCCCTTCTTTCGCATTCGTATACAGAACCGGAAAGTCGAGTTGATCTTCCTTCGCGTCAAGGTCGATGAACAGATCGTAGATTTCGTTGAGCACTTCCTGCGGACGCGCATCGGGCCGGTCGATCTTATTGATCACGACGATGGGCGGCAGCTTCGCCTCCAGAGCCTTGCTCAGCACGTAGCGCGTCTGCGGCAGCGGACCTTCGCTGGCATCCACCAGCAGCATCACTCCGTCCACCATCTTCAGCGCGCGCTCCACTTCGCCGCCAAAGTCGCTGTGGCCGGGCGTATCCACAATGTTGATCTTCACGTCGTGATAGAAGATGGCCGTGTTTTTGGCCAGGATGGTGATGCCGCGCTCGCGCTCCAGTTCGTTCGAATCCATCACGCGTTCGACGTGATGTTCGTTGGAGCGAAATGTGCCGCTCTGTTGCAGCATGGCGTCGACCAGCGTGGTCTTGCCGTGGTCCACGTGCGCGATGATGGCGATGTTGCGAATGCTCAAACTCAAAGTATGGGTTGTCCTTGTTCCGGAGCGGATTGATGGGAGCAGTCGTCCGTCTAGACGAAATACCCCACATCTATAACTTTACTATGGGCGGAGGTTTCTCAGTGGAGATTAGGTCAAACTTCAGTGCTGGTTCGAGCTCGCAGGCGAAGTGAGAGGAAGCCGCCTCGCTTCGCTCGGACGAGGACGGCCGATGGTCGAGGCCGTCCCCACAAGGTAAACAGCATTTCGCCGCTTCAGCCAGGCCGACCGCGTCGCTCCCTTCGGCATCGGCTTTCCCGCCAACCGCGCTTCCACTTCCTTCACCGCACGCTGCGCCGCAAGAATTCCCGCGTTGGTGGTCGATTCCGGACCCTCGGAATCTGTGTTGGCGAAGAAGACGCGATCCATCGGTTGCCGCGCCAGCGGCTGAACCTGCGTGTAAAGCCCCGGCGTCGACATATACAAAGGATGTCCGCGCCGGTAAATGTGCACTTCGACCGGATCGACATTCAATCCCGGCATCAGCTTCTGGAAGTCGGCGAGCACGTTGGCGGCGATCTTGCGCGCGCCAATTTCGTTCAACAGATAGCCGCGATTCTCTTCCTCCATCGGCGTGTAGCAACTAATAATGTTGAACTTCTGCTTGTAGCCCGCTCGCTTCTGAATGACCCAGTCGGCAACCACGAAATCGGTAAATGAGTTGCCCGGGCACCACGTATCGTAGCCATGATTGAACACCGGCTTGTCGAAAATCAGATTCACCACGGGATACGGAATATAGCGAATCTGATGCATGGCCTCGCTCTGCTTGTCAGGCAAGCCCTCAACGATGCGCCGCGTAATAAACTTGGGCGTCGCCATGATGACAGCCTTGGCCGCAACTGTCTTCAATTCGCCGCCCAGCATGTAGGTCACATGCACTTGTTCTTTTTCGGAAACCACGGCCACGGTGGTCGCGCCGGTCTGCATGCGGTCTTTGTATTTCGGCTGCAGAATTTCCGCCAGCTTTTTCGTGATCGCGCCCAACCCTCCGGGCCAGGTGTAGCGATCATCCGCTCGACTTTCCGCGGCCATCTCCTGCAGATTATCGATCGCCAGGGCTGCCGCCGTCTCTTCGCTGGTCGCTCCCCAGTTGGAGGGCCCGAAGCTATCCCACCATTGCTTGAGTTCCGCCGGATATCCCTTCAAGAAATCCGAAAAAGGTTTGTTGTAAAGGTCTTTGTTTTTCCCCACATCAATCGCGAGCATTTCTTTCTTGAATTTCTTGAAGCCCTCGCGAACCGCCGGAGAATAGGGCAGCTTGTTGAGACCGTCGCCCCATGTGTCGGGGACCAACTCGCCACGCATGATGCTGGCGTCTGGGCTGTTGATCGGGAGCAACTCCAATCCAATCTCTTTCGCGAAGGGGTAGGAGTATTCGTCCTTTACCAGGAACGCGGAACCAGTGGCGTACGTGCTGCCCTCGTACTCCATGGCATAGGCGTTTCCACCCCAGTGCGGTTCTTTTTCCAGCAGAAGGAAGTCGTGTTGCTGCAAACGGTATGCGGCCGCCAACCCGCTCACGCCGCCGCCGACTATCACAACGTCATGCCGTGCCGAAACCGGAGGCCGCGCGAATATCTGATTGCCTTTGTCGCGCACCTGATGGCAAATCTTGTTGTCTTCACCGTCGACATCTGCCGGATGACTTTTCTTCAAGTCGCCGGACTTCGAGTCGCTGGTCTTCAATTCGCCAGTTTGCGCCGCTACCAGGGAAAGATCGATGGGACATCCCGCCGTCACCGCTCCCGCAACCACGAACTTGATAAAGTCTCTGCGATTCGCGCTCATGCCGCTTCTCCTTCCGCGGTCGCCACGATTTCAGTGCCCGCGTCCGCTCCGCCTTCGCCGCGTACGCGCAAGCGGTACCAGAACACAATCGCCACCAGCGAAAACACAAAGATGATGGTCGACACCGCGTTGATTTCCGGAGTGATGCCCCGCCGCAACCGTCCCCAGATTTCCAGCGGCAGCGTGTTATCGCGACCGATCAACAAGAAGCTGACAGCGATCTCGTCCATTGAAAGTGTAAAGATGAGCAATGCCGCTCCGATAATCGGCAGCTTTAAATTGGGCACCGTGATGCGCCAGAACGTCTGCCAGTAATTCGCTCCGAGATCGAGAGACGCTTCTTCCTGCGCCCGGTCAAGCTTTTGCAGTCCTGCGAATACTTCGGTGGTTGCAACGGAGATCAACGCCGTCCCGTGCCCCAGAATGATTGTCATCAGGCTGCGGTTTGTGCCCACCATATTGAACAGCATGAGCAGCGAAAGCCCCGTGATAATTCCCGGCAGGATCAGCGGCAACAGCACCAATCGCCGAAACAACGCCTTCCCGGGAAACTGCGCACGTTCGAGCGCCAGCGCCGCCGGCACGCCGAAGGCCAGGGAGATCACCATCGCGGCCAGCGCCACTTGCAGACTGTTAAGCACGGAATCCCAGATCGGCCCGTCGGCGAAAAGCGTGCGATACCAGTCGAGCGTCAAGTGGTGCGGCGGGAATCCGCCGACGCCCTCGCCGTTGAAGGAATAAAGAATAAGGATGGCAATCGGCAAATAGAGGAATGCAAACACAGCGACGGCGTGCGCGAGCAGCCAGCGTGGGCCGGAGTTGAAGCTGGCGTCGCTCACGGGAAGCTCCATTTCTTTTCCAGTCGCTCGGAGAAGAACAGCAGACTCACCACCAGCAGCAGCATGCAGAATGAAATCGCCGCGCCCAGCGGCCAGTTGTAAGCCGCGCCGAACAGGCTGACCACGATGTTCGAAATCATGATGCCGCTTGGCCCACCCAGCAGCAGCGGCGCAAGAAAGTCACCCAGACTTAGCACGAAAGCAAATGTCGCACCCGCGACCGCGCCGGGAATCGAGAGCGGAAAAATCACCTTCCAGAAAGTCTGCCCCGGAGTCGCGCCCAGATCGTGCGACGCTTCCACCAGATTGCGCGGAATGTGCTCGAGCGCCGCGTAGATCGGCAGAAACGCAAATGGAGTGTAGATGTGGGTCAGCGTCAACACCACGGCAAACGGGCTGTAGAGCAGGAACTCCAGCGGATGCTTTGTCAGGTGCACATACTGGAGCAGGGTATTCAGCACGCCGTCAGAGCCGAGGATCGTCTTCCACGCGTACGCCCGCACCAGGTAGCTGACCCAGAGCGGGATGATCACTAATTGATAGAGAAGATCTTTTCTTTTTCCTGCGTGGAAAGACAGAAAATACGCGAGCGGATAGGCCAGCAGCAGCGAGAAGAGCGTGACTCGCGCGGCAATCCACATCGAGCGCAGCAGCGTCTGCCAGTAAACGTCGACCCGCAGCAGTTGGCGGTAATTGGCGAGATTCCAGGAATGCACGATGGTCTGTGACGGCGACACCGACCAGAAGCTGTAACAGAACATCAACAAATACGGCGCCAGCAGAAATGTCGTCACCCACATCAGGGGAGGCAAGGTCACCGCCGCTTTGTATGCTCGGGAGAACATTTAGATTCTTTCCGGAGACTCGCGCACGAGAATCGCATCCGTGGAGGAAAACTCCAACTCAACATCGTCGAGCGTACCGCCGCTGCCCGGGGTTCGAACTACCAACACCAACCCGTCGGCGCACTCCACGCGAATTAACTCGGTTGCACCGTGAAATGCCTGGTGGCGGACGTTTCCACGAACGCGCACATTTCCTGCTGGTCGGAGTATTTCCAGTAGCGAGGCGGACATTCTCTGGCCGGAGCGAGAACAGAACTCGGGCCGTCCGGGATCGCCGACGACCACGTCAACGGACCACAACGCACCGTTCCTCCGCGCACTTCGCCCTGCAGCAGATTTGTGTGTCCGATAAACTGTGCCGCATAGGCGGTTGCCGGACGCCCATAAATTTCTCGCGGTGTCGCCACCTGCTCAAGCTCGCCGGATCGCAGCAACGCGATGCGGTCCGACATCACCATCGCTTCTTCCTGATCGTGGGTTACGAAGATGAATGAAATGCCGACTTCGCGCTGCAGAGATTTCAGCTCTACCTGCATCTGCCGCCGGAGATTCGCGTCCAGCGCCGAGAGCGGTTCATCCAGCAACAGCAGCCGCGGACGGTTCACCAGCGCACGAGCCAGCGCAATCCGCTGCTGCTGGCCTCCGCTGATTTTCGACGGCTTCGACTTTGCATATGCTGACATCTTCACTTTCGCCAGCGCTTCTTCCACGCGGGAGGTGATCTCCGCCTCGGGACGCTTCGCCACGCGAAGTCCGTAAGCCACGTTTTGTTCTACGGTGAGATGTGGGAACAACGCATATTGCTGGAACACGGTGTTCACGCGGCGGCGGTATGGCGGCTGGCGGTCCAGGCGTTCCTCACCCATCCACACTTCGCCCGCACTTGCGCTTTCGAAGCCAGCGATGATTCGCAAAAGCGTTGTTTTGCCCGACCCGCTTTCTCCCAGGATCGTGAGAAATTCTCCTTCGGCTACCTCCAGAGAAATATGCCGCAACACCACATTCTTTCCGAAGCGCTTGGCCACGTTGCGAATACTGAGCAATGACGCTCGACCCACGCATATCGCCCGCCGATGTCTTATCGCGATCTCAGAAGTGGTCATCATAATAAAGAAGCCCGAAGCCGAAGCCCGAAGCCGAAGCCCGAAAGCCGAAGCCCGCTCTACTGTGCCGCTTTTACTTCGTTCCAGATCTCGTTGTATTTGGCGCGCCGTGGAACGTTCTGCCAGAAATAAAGCCGCTTCTGATAGTTGTCGACATTATCCAGATGCAGGCTCTTCACTTCTTCTGGCGTCATGAACTGCGCAGCCTGCGGATTCGCCGGAACGTAGTGAGTCTTATCCGCCACCAGTTTTTGCGTCCTGGCTTCGACCATGTATTCCAGGAATTCGTAAGCCAGGTCTTTGTTCTCGCTGGCCGCCGTGATCATCAGGTGATCGATCCAGCCCGTGGTGTTTTCCTTAGGAATGGTCTCGCCCACGGGAAAATTCACTTTCTTCAGTTCAGCCGTGTTGAGCGGCCATCCCATGGCCACCACGATTTCGTGGTTCTGAAACAGGTTCGTCAAATCGCCGCCACTCGACCACATCTTGCGTACGTTCGGTTTCAATTCCAGCAACTTCTTCTTCACTGCCTCAAGCTGTTCGTCGTTCAAGTTGTAAAGCTGCGATGGATCGGGCTTGTCATAGCCCAAAACCTGTGCCGCCATATAGACCGTCGACAGATCGTCCCACACCGAAACCTTCCCCTTGTACTTTGCATCCCAAAGCACGTTCCAGCTATCCGGGGGCTGCGCGAAGACTGTGGTGTCATAAATCATCGGATCGGGGCCCCACATAAATGGAACTCCAAACGTTTGCCCCTGCAGGCGCACCAGAGGCAAGGATCGAAGCTGCGGAGAAAGCTGACCGTATGCGGGAATCTTCGACAGATCGAGCGGGGCCGCGAATCCCTTCGCCGCAATGAACGCCGCCACATCGCTTGATGGCGAAATGACGTCATAATTCGCCGCAGCGCCGCCGTTGAGCTTGGTAGTCAGTTCATCGCTTGAGCCCATGTAGGACGCAGAAATTTTGCAGTGATGCTGCTCCTCAAACGCCTTGACGAACGAAGGATCGGCATAGCCCTCCCATACCAACAAATTCAGTGTGGGAGTTTTCTTGGCGCACGAACCGTTGAACACCATCACCGCGAGCAGGAACAGCAGAATCATCCGCGCCTTCATTTGTTCCTCCTTCGAACGTCGGCTTATGAACGTCGATCTTAAAATGTCGGCGGCGTATTCACCCACAACACCCAGGTTTCCGCCTGCCCGGGATTTTTCCAGTGATGCGGGGTAGCGCTCTCGAAATAAAAGCTGTCGCCGGCCTTGAGCCGGTATTCTTCTTTCTCCAGCGTGATCGCCAGTTCCCCGCGCAACACGTAGAGAAACTCTTCGCCCTCGTGGGTGTAAGAGTCGCCGCTACCAGCTTTCGGCGCCACTCGAAACAGGTGCGGCTCCATCACCGTGTTGCCCCAAGCCAGCAAGTCCATTTGTACGCCGGGCCCGGCCTTCAACACTTTTCTCTGCTCCGGACGCACCTGCCGGCTGCTGGGTCCGGTGGCGTCGAAGAAATCAAGGATATTGGTTTTATAAAATCGCGCCAGTTTGCGTAGCGTCCCCACCGATCCGCTCGTTTGCGAGCGCTCCAGCGCGCTCAGAAATCCCACTGAGACACCTACTTTTTGCGCCACCTGGGCCAGCGACAGCCGACGCTTCGCGCGCAACTGCCGCAGATGCGAACCAATCGCTCCGGCATTCCCGTCTGCCGCCGGACGCGCCCGCCCCTCCCGCCGCAGCAGTTCGACAATTGCCGCTGCGTTCAACCCCCGCACCTTTCGCAGGAATCGTGCTCGCTTCAGCAGCTTGACGTCACTGGCCGAGTAGAGGCGGTATTTGCTTTCGGTGCGACGCGGCCGCGTTAGACCCAGGCTTTCCCACGATCGGATCACCGACGGCGACACTCCCACCCGCCGCGCCACATCCCCGATCTTTAAATAGGATTTCGCGCTGGATGCTGTCTTTGCCCTCATTTTTCACCGGACGGCCAATTAAGAGGCTTCTATCGAGAGAACGCGTTTTTCTCCTTGACAGTGCGCGTGCCTCTTCTCTAACCTTGCGGGATTATAGCAAGGTTGTGGACGGACACAAGCTATAGCTTTCAAAGAAAAAACAACTTCTCTCGAGATGCTGGAGGTTCCATGCCGTCACCACGAGCCCGCTGGACCGCCTTTTGTGTCGTCGTTGCCGTCTCTCTTCTGATTCCCACATTGCTGCTTGCGCAGGGCGCCAGCGGCCGTATCGTGGGCCGCGTCGCCGATCCTAGCGGCGCCGTTCTTGCGGGCGTGAAAATCACTTTGCTCAACGAGGCGACCGGCATCAGCCGCGACGCCAACACCAATGACAGTGGCGACTTCTCCTTTGTCGAGGTAGTTCCCGGCACCTACACCGTCCAGTTTGAGTTGACCGGCTTCAAGAAGAATGTTCAGAAGAGCGTCATCGTTGACGTCAATCAGGTCGTCACTCTCAATTCCACCCTGCAAATCGGCGGATCGCAGGAGACCGTGGAGGTCACCTCCGAAGCTCCTCAAGTCGATACCACCAGCACTCAGCTCGGTGCTGTCATCAACGACCGCTCCGTGAACGAACTCCCGCTGAACACCCGCGACACCTACCAGTTCCTCCAACTCCAGCCCGGCGTGCAGTCCCAGCTGGGATCGAGCGGCAGCTTGTTCGCCGGCTCCGACGACCCCGGTTCAGTCTCCGTCAACGGCGGCCGCACCCGCGCCAATAATTTCAGCGTGAACGGCGGCGACGCTAACGATCAGTTCGTAAATACTCCGACTATCCAGCCCACTCCCGACGCCGTCGAGGAGTTTCGCGTCATCACCAATACCTTCGACGCGGAATATGGCCGCAACTCCGGCTCGGTGGTTAACGTGATCACAAAGTCCGGAGGCAACGCCTTCCACGGCAATCTGTACGAATATTTTCGCAACACGGTTCTGGACGCGCGTGGCTACCCGGACACAACTAAGCCACAGCTGAATCAGAACCAGTTCGGCGGAACGTTCGGTGGCCCCATCAAGAAAGACCGGACCTTCTTCTTTCTTTCTTATGAAGGACGCCGCATCCGTGATGGCGTCCCGGGGCAGTTGTTGAACGTGCCCAGCACGGCGGAGTTCGGAGGAGACTTCTCGGACACAGGCGGTTTCGCCAACGGTGGAGGGATCAACGATCAGTTCGTAGCTGATGTACTCAATGGCCGCTCGGGCTGCACGAATGCGATTCTCGCCGTTCCCACTGCGGTAGCACCGGCGGCCGGTGTGGACTGGTCATCGATCTTTCCGACCGGTGTGATTCCGACTGCTTGTCAGGATCCAGTAGCCGCCAATCTACTCCAGAAATTTGTTCCCGCAGCGAACATCGGCACCAACCAAAGTCAGGTCGTCCCCGTGGGCACCGACAACGCCAACCAGTTCACCGCCCGCATTGATCACAAGATTAACGACCGCCAGAGCTTTACCGCGTATTACTACTTCAATGACGCTCATGCGCTCGAGCCCTACGACACCTTTGAGGCGGCCGGGGCTAACGTTACCGGTTTCGGAAACGAAAACAATCTCCGCAACCAGCAGTGGAACTTCACCCACACCTGGACCATCAGTAACACTCTGGTGAACGAGGCCCACTTCACCTATATGCGGGAAGGCCAGCTCGGATATATCAAGCCCCAAACTACCGGCTTGGTCACATCCACCTGCACGGGGGCGGCCTCGGCTTTCTGTTTTACCGGCACTTCCGATTCTTCAGCGATCACGAATGAGTTCGGCACCGCCGCCAACTTAGGCATCACGCCCGGACTGTCGGCGAACCTGACCGGCGTTCCTTACGTCAGCATTTCTGGCGGCGCATCTTTCGGAAACAATTTCGAGGGCTTCCTGCCTCAGGTGGGAAATAGTTTTCAGTGGTCCGATGGCCTCACCTGGGTGAAGGGAAACCATACCCTCAAGTTCGGAGTGGACATTCGCCGGGCTCGCTTTGATCAGTATTACTATTTCGACGTCAACGGCGAATACACATTCGACAACAGCGGTCCCAACGGAATTATTCCGGGTGACGGCGACCAGTATGCCGAGTTCCTGCTGGGGCTGGCTGATGCTTACACTCAGGGTTCCGGACAGCGCGAAGACGTTCGTAGTTTCGCAGCGTACCCTTTCGTTCAGGACAGCTTTAAAGTTAAGCCTAACCTGACGCTGAATTACGGTCTGCGTTGGGAATACAGTCCTCCTCTGACGGACATCAGCGGGCACGTCGAGACGTTCCGCCCTGGACAGAATTCCACGGTGTACCCCTGTGGAATTACGAACAGTACATCCTACTGGCAAGGCCTGGGTGTAGGGAGTCCCACCTGCCAGAATACCGGTGCCGAACCGACCGGCCTGGTAGTTCCGGGTGATCCCGGAGTTCCCAAAGGAATGACTTCAACATATTACAAGTCTTTTGCTCCGCGCTTTGGCATCGCCTACAGTCCCAACGTCACAAGCGGTCCCCTGGCAAAGCTGCTCGGCGGCAACGGCAAAACCAGCATTCGTGCGGGCTGGGGGCTCTTCTACAATCCGATCGAAGAACTTGTCCTGGCTCAGTTCGGCGCTGAACCGCCTTTCGGTGGCAGTTCTTCATTCTCCGATGTGTTTTTCAACACACCGTTTGTGAATCAGGGGGAGTTCACCGATCCCGAATCCCTTCAACGGCGTCATTACTCCTACCAAGGGCCAACCGACAGATTTGTCTCTGTTTCGCCCGATCCTTCTCTATGGCGAGTTCGAGCCGCACCTGCGCTCTCAGTACACCAGCCAATACAACCTCACCATTCAGCGCGAGCTGAGTAACAGCATGATGTTCCAGATCGGCTACGTGGGATCCCAGGGTCATCGTTTGCTGGCCACGCATGACATCAATGCCTCAAACCCGCAAACTTGCTTGGACATTAACTCCGTGCTTGGCGCTGGGACTTGCGCACCCACCAGCGAGGATGCGCAGTTCATCTTTCCGACAGGGAGCGTAGCTCCGGCCGGAGGTTTCCATATGCCCTACGGTCCGAATGGCCCACAGGTGCTTGCCGCCGGTACACCGCTCGATGGCCTCAATCTGGTCGGGTTGCGGCCGTACTCTTCGCCGAACTGCAACCCGTTCACCAGCACTGGTTGCCCGGTTGACGGCGTTCCAGTATTCACCGACATCTTCGCCGAAGACACCATCGCCAACTCCAACTACAACGCGCTGGAGATGATGCTGCAGAAGCGGTTCTCCCACGGCTTGCAATTTCAGGCAGCCTACACCTTCAGCAAGTCGATCGACGACGGGTCTACATTCGAAGAAACGCTCAACCCGTTCAATTACCGCGCCAGCCGTGGGTTGTCATTGTTTAATTCGAAACAGCGTTTCGTCATCAGCTACGACTGGGAGTTGCCCCGCACGAAGTACCGCGGCATCGCCGGGAAGGTGCTCAATGATTGGGAGGTTTCCGGCATCACGCAATTCCAGAGCGGGTTTCCCATCCGCCTCAATACCGAGGATGACAATGAACTCATTAACAGCCTGTTCTTCCTGGGCACCGAGGCGCCCAGTTTGAATGGCCCGCTGCAAAAGCTGAATCCCAAGACCAGCGGAGGGTTCTACCTCAACTACAACCAGTTCTCCGATCCGCCGCTCGGCCAATTTAACAATGGTACGCAGCGCACACTGTGCTGCGGTCCGGGACTCATCGATTGGGACTTCTCGGTGCACAAGAAAATCCCTCTGAGCGAGACCAAGTACCTTCAGTTCCGGGCGGAGATTTTCAACGTTTTCAATCGAACCAATTATTCCAATCCGGATGGCGCCTATTCCGACGGCCAGACAGCATTCGGCCTGATCACTTCAGCCGGCGATCCGCGCCTGCTGCAGTTTGCTTTGAAATTCTTTTTCTAGCGGGAAGGACTAAACTAAAAAGATACACCCGGAACGGCCCGCCGTTCCGGCATTCTAACGGCCCGCAGCTTTACCAAGAAACCGCCGGCCTGAGTTTCCCCGGAGAACCTGATGTATCCCGACCTGCAAAAAGAGCTTGCGGCCTTCGAACGTCGCACGCCCAAATCCGCCGAAGCGCACAAGAAAAATCTAAAACGCATTCCGCTCGGCGTAGCCAGCAACTATCGCCATTACGATCCCTGGCCCATCTTCGTGAAAGAGGGCAGCGGCAGCAAGTTCCGCGACCTCGATGGCAACGAATACATCGACCACAACCTCACCTTCGGCGCGCTCATGGCTGGACACTGCCATCCCGCCGTCATGAAGGCCGTGGAGAAACGTCTCTCCACCGGAACCATGTTCGGCATGCCGCACGACATGGAATGGGAACTCGCGGAAGAAATCTGCACCCGCTTTCCCATCGAGATGGTCCGCTTTGGCAACAGCGGCACCGAAGCCACCATGCACGCCATCCGCCTGGCCCGCGCCGCAACCGGTCGCGACAAGATCATAAAATTTGAAGGCGCATACCACGGACTGCACGACTCCGCCCTGGTCAGCGTCAAACCCCACGCCCCCGATTTCGGCGATATCGAAAATCCCACGCCGGTTACCGGCGGGCTGGGCGTTCCGCAATCCGCAATCGCCAACGTTAAGATTGCCACGTTCAACAACCTAGGGAGTGTCGAGCGCCGCTTCAAGGAAAATCCCGGCGAGATCGCCGCCATCATTCTGGAACCTATCCTCATGAACGTCGGCCTCTGCATGCCGCAGCCCGGCTTCCTGCAAGGCCTTCGCGAGATCGCCACGAAAAACGGCGCGCTCCTCATCTTCGACGAAGTAAAAACCGGCGCAAAGCTCGACTGGGGCGGCGCCAGCGAATACTTCAACGTTCATCCCGACATGATCTGCCTCGCCAAGTCGATTGGCGGCGGCTTCCCACTAGCCGCATTCGGCGCCAGCAAGTCGGTCATGGACCTCATCTCGCAGCATAAAGTTTTCCACGGCGGCACCTACAATACCAACCCGGTGTCGATGGCTGCGGGTCTGGCGACGTTTCGCGAGGTCCTAACGCGAGATAACTACGCTCATGTCGACAAACTCGGCCAAAAATTAGCCGACGGATATCGCAAGACCATCGCAAAGGTCGGACTACAGGCCTACATCGCGCAAGCTGGAGCCAATGGCGCGCTGATGCTTTATCCAAAAGAAATTCGCAACTACCGCGATTGGACAACGATCGACATCGATCTCTGGCGGCACTATTGGTTCGCCATGGTCAACCGCGGCGTGATGCCGCAGCCCTACTGGTGGGACGAGCAGTGGACCATTTCCGTCCAGCACACGGAGGCAGACATCGACAAGCATCTATCTGCCTTCGACGATATAGCCGCATCGCTGGCGAAAGCCCAGCAGGAACGCATAGGCCAACCGGCGCTGGCCGCGCACTAGATCCGTAAGTGTAGGGCGGGCGCCCTCGCCCGCCCGCATGCATCGGCACGATAGCTGTACTAATAAAAGTACCTTGTCATTCCGAACCGGGCGGAAAGCCCGGTGAGAGCTTGCCCTGAGCGAAGTCGAAGGAACCTGCTGTTCCGGTTTTGCTTTGTCCACCACCGCCCAACCCGCCCAGCCCCACCTGATCCGCACCCTCGGACGCCGCGATCTAGTCCTCCTCTTCGTAGTAGCCGTTTTCAACCTCAACGTAGTCCCCTCCATCGCAGCCAACGGCGGCGTTACCATCTGGCTCTGGATCATCTCCCTCCTTCTTTTCTTCTGGCCCCAAGGCATCGCCGTCATCGAACTCGCCCATCGCTATCCCGGCGAAGGTGGAGTCTATCTCTGGGCCAAAGAAGTCTTCGGCGACTTTCACGGATTCCTCTCGGGCTGGTGTTACTGGACCAACAACATGCTCTACGTGCCGACCATCATGCTCTACTTCGTCGGCGTCTCGGTGTTCATTCTCGGCCCAGGCCACGCGGGCCTTGCCGATAGCAAGTCTTTTGCGCTTGCCATATCGCTCGCGCTTCTAGCATCGCTTACCCTTCTCAACATTCTTGGTCTTGGCATCGGTAAGTGGATCAACAATCTAGGTGCGATCGGCACTTTCATTGCCGCGGCAGTCCTGATCGGTCTCGGCGTATTGATCTACTCGCGCTTTGGCACAACAATCGCTGCTGCCGACTTTAAGATTCCCGCCAATCCGCGCTTTGTTCTCAATTCTTTCGGCGTCATTTGCTTTGGCCTGATCGGCCTCGAGCTGGCTTCGGTCATGGGCGACGAAATCCGCGACCCGGCCCGCACTCTCCCCGGAGCCGTAGCCTGGGGCGGCCTGATCTCCGGCACTCTATATGTCGCGGTCACTCTCACGCTGCTGATTGCCGTCGGCAAAAGCGTCAACGTGCTGCAAGGCGTAGTTCAGGCAGTCGGCGCAATGGCGGAGCGTGTTGGCGCGAACTGGATTTTGATGCCATTCGCCGTCATGCTCAGCCTGGCCATCGCCGGCATTGGCTCGGCCTGGATCGGCGGCTGCGCCCGCATCCCGTTCGTTGCTGGCCTCGATTCCTACATGCCCTCATGGCTCGGAAACATTCACCCGCGCTACTCGACGCCGTACGCGGCCTTGGTCGTGCAGGGTGTGGTCTCCGCGGTACTTGTGATCTTGAATCTCGCCGGCGCCGGCGTTCAGGAAACATTCCAGAAACTTCTCTCGCTCGCCGTCGTGCTGAATCTCGTTCCTTTTGTGTACATGTTCGGTGCGCTCGTAAAATTTGCCGTGACTGAGCCCGTTCCTCGCGGCCACTACGGCCGCACGACACTATTCATAGCCGGGACCAGCGGATTCCTAACCACCATCCTCGGGATCGCTTTAGTGTTTTTCCCGACCCAGCAAATCACATCGCTATTCTGGTACGAGATTTGGATGGTAGGCGGCACGTTGTTTTTCATAGGCCTGGCCGCATTCTTCTTCTTCGTCTACGGCCGCCGGAAGACGCTGCAAAAGGTTCTGGTAGGAACGGCCAGTGTGGGGACAGGCGTTTCATGAGCCTGCCACAGCGAAGCCGAAGGGTCGAGGCGAGCATCGCTCGCCGCTGACCGTGATTTATGTGGGGACAGCCCGCCCCTCGGCTGTCCAGCGAGCGAAGCTCGCTACTAGCTCTGATTTTGGGTGGCGCAGCGCTTCAGCGATGCGATAAGTGTCGTGATGGGATGGGGCTTTAGCCCCCGAGTTACTCAGGAGGTCGAAACCAAATGCCCGGCGGAGTCACCACAGAAGTCCGCACCTATCAGATGTACATCAACGGCGAATGGACCGCGAGCAAGTCCGCAAAAACATTCCCCGTCTACGATCCGTCCACGGAGGAAGTCATCGCCCAGGTCCCCGACGCCGGCCCCGACGACGTCAACCGCGCGGTAGCCGCCGCCAAAGCCGCTTTCGAGGATGGTCCGTGGAGCACGAGCACAGCGCAGGAACGCGGCCGAGTCCTCTTCCGCCTCTCAGAAAAAATCCGCGCCAATCTCCCCGCGCTAGCCGAACTCGAATGCCGCAACACCGGCAAGCCCATCGTAGAAGCTGAATTCGACATCAACGACGCCGCCACCTGCTTCGAGTACTACGGCGGCCTCGCGACCAAAGTCGTAGGCTACGTAAACCCCGTTCCCGACAACGCGATGTCCCTTTCGCTGAAAGAACCAGTCGGCGTCGCCGGACAAATCATTCCGTGGAACTATCCGCTGCTAATGGCCGCATGGAAACTGGCTCCAGCGATCGCAGCAGGCTGCACCTGCGTCCTCAAACCGGCTGAGCAAACTCCCCTCACCGCTCTCGAATTCGCCAAGTATTTTGCAGACTGTGGCCTTCCGCCGGGCGTGGTCAACATCATCACCGGCTTCGGAGAGACCTGCGGAGCCCCGCTAGTCCAGCATCCCGACGTAAACAAAATCGCCTTCACCGGCAGCGCCGCCGTAGGCAAAATCATCGTGAAACAGGCCGCCGATACGGTGAAGCGCGTCACTCTTGAACTAGGCGGCAAGTCGCCTAACATCTTCTTTGCCGACGCTGACTTCGAAGCTGCCATCGATGGCGCCCTGTTCGGAGTCTTCATCAATCAAGGCGAAGTCTGCTCCGCAGGCAGCCGCATCCTGGTGCAGAAAACCATCTACAAGAAATTTGTCGAAGCGATGACGGAGAAAGCCAAGAAGATCAAACTCGGCCCACCGCTCGATCGCGAAACTAAGATGGGTCCGCTGGTGAGCAAAGAACAATACGACCGCGTCAACTCCTACATCGAGATCGGCAAGAAAGAGGCCAAACTCGCCTCCGGCGGCGGACGCCCCGAAAAGATCGGCAAGGGCTACTATGTGCAGCCCACAATTTTCTCTGACGTCACGAACAGCGCTCGCATCGCCCGCGAAGAAATCTTTGGCCCCGTCGCCGCCGTGATCCCGTTCGAAGACGAAAAAGACGCGCTCAAGATCGCCAACGATTCGCCCTACGGATTAGCCGCCGCCGTCTGGACCCGTGACATCTTCAAAGCTCTGCGAGCCGTGAAGGCCTTGCGTGCGGGAGTCGTCTGGGTGAATCACATGCAGCCAACTTACGTCGAAGCTCCGTGGGGAGGCTACAAACAATCCGGCTTCGGCCGTGAACTGGGCCCCTGGGGCATCGAAGAATATCTAGAAACCAAGCAGGTGTACATCAATCTGAACGAAGCCCCAATCGGCTGGTACTAGAGAACAAGTGGTCAGTGGTCAGTGACCAGTGGCCAGTTAAAAAACGAACCGAACTTACTGGCCACTGATCACTGACCACTGGCCACTGGGAACTGACGATGTCAACTATTCAACTGCGCACCGCGATCCCCGGCCCCAACTCCCAGGCGCTCCATGCCCGACGTGCGAAAGCCGTGCCCCGCGGCCTTTCCCACGGCACGCCGATTTACGTAGCCAAAGCCGAAGACGCATGGCTCGAAGACGTGGACGGCAATCGCTACATCGATTTCGCCGGTGGCATCGGGTGCGCTAACGCCGGCCATCGCCAGCAAGCAGTGGTCGATGCCATTCGCGAACAGCTCGACAAGTTCCTTCATACCTGCGTCCAGGTCACGCCCTACGAAGGGTACATCCGCCTCGCCGAGCGCATGAACCAAGTCACGCCGGGGAAGTTCCCCAAGAAGACGCTGTTCGTGAACAGCGGCGCCGAAGCTGTCGAGAACGCCGTGAAGATAGCCCGCGCTTATACGAAGCGCCCCGCGATCATTGCCTTCGAAGACGCCTTCCACGGCCGCACCATGATGACGCTCGCACTCACCAGCAAGACTCATCCTTATAAAGCGGGCTTCGCGCCGTTCCCCGGCGAGGTTTACCGCATTCCGTTCGCCTACTGTTATCGCTGCTCGTATAACCTGAAATATCCTTCGTGCGATCTCTACTGCGCGCGCCATCTCGAAGACACGTTCAAGCGCGTAGTCGCCAATGAAGAAGTAGCGGCAGTGATTGCCGAACCAGTCCTCGGCGAAGGCGGATTCGTAGCTCCTCCGCCAGACTACTTTAAAGTTCTAATCGATCTCTGCCACAAACACGGAGTGCTCTTCATCGCCGATGAAATCCAATCCGGATTCGGACGTACCGGCGCGCTCTTCGCCAGCGAGCGTTACGGCGTCGAACCCGACATCATAGTCACAGCGAAATCTCTAGGCGGAGGCCTGCCCCTAGCCGCCATCACCGGCCGCGCCGAAATCATGGATGCACCAGCTGCAGGCGGACTAGGCGGCACGTTCGCGGGAAACCCGCTTTCATGCGCCGCGGCTCTAGCCGTCCTCGACTTGTTCGAAAAAGAAAATCTGTTAATCCGCGCCAACGAACTCGGAGACCGCTTCCAGCGCCGTGCCCATGAATGGCAACACCGCTGGCCCATAGTCGGCGACGTGCGCGGCCTCGGCGGTATGCAAGCCATCGAACTGGTGAAGTCGCAGGAAACGAAAACTCCAGCCGCGGACGAAACCAAAGAGATCACCCAGTATTGCTACGAGCACGGCCTGATCACGATCACGGCAGGCACATACTCGAACGTGATTCGCATCCTGGTCCCGCTGGTAGCCACCAACGAGCAAATGGATGAAGGCTTGGATGTACTGGAATCGGCGTTGGCGGCTGTATCCGATAAGAAGAGTACAGTCGCACAGCTGGTGTAACCAGAATGTCATCCTGAGCGAAGATCAACCGCAGTCGAAGGACCCCTACAACGTATGTATCATTGAAGGCGTTGCAGGGGATATCTAAAGCCGCCTGCATTCTTCGCGAGCAGAGGTGAACTCATGACGACCATAGCCGTCCCGACAATCCGGCTCACCAACTACATCAACGGCCAATGGACCGACTCCCGCGCATCCGAGTGGCGCGATGTAATCAATCCGGCCACGGGCGAGACTCTGGCTCAAGTCCCCTTAGCCGACGCTGCCGAAGTCAACCAGGCCGTCGAAGCCGCAGCCGCGGCTTTCCCCGAATGGCGCCGCACTCCGCCCGAAGACCGCATCCAGCCGCTGTTCAAGCTGAAGATGCTTCTCGAAGACCACATCGATGACATTGCCCGCATCATCACCCAGGAAAATGGCAAGACGCTCGGTGAAGCCAAAGGCGAAATGCGGCGGGCCATCGAAAACGTCGAAGTCGCCTGCGGCATTCCCATGATGATGCAAGGCTACAACCTCGAAGACGTGGCCCGCGGCATCGACGAGATGATGATCCGCCAGCCGCTCGGCGTTGTCGCTGCTATCACGCCCTTCAATTTCCCGGGCATGATTCGCGTTCTGGTATTTGCCTTACGCCATCGCGACGGGCAACACATTCATTCTCAAGCCGTCGGAGCGCGTGCCACTCACCATGCGCTATGCTTTTGAGTTGCTGGAAAAAACCGGCCTGCCCAAAGGCGTAGTAAGTCTGGTCAACGGCGGCAAAGCTGTGGTCGATGCGCTGATCGATCATCCTAAAGTCCGAGCCATCAGCTTCGTCGGATCGACTCCGGTCGCACGCTACATCTATGCGCGTTCCGGCGAAAAAGGAAAGCGCTGTCAATGTCAGGGAGGCGCCAAGAACCATGTCATCGTCCTTCCCGACGCCGACATGCCCATGGCCACGCAGATCATCAGCGACAGCGCCTTCGGATGCGCCGGCCAGCGTTGCCTCGCCGTCTCCGTCGCCGTCACCATCGGCGAAGCGCATGAAGACGTTTCGAGATTCCATCGCTGATGCTGCGTCCAAACTCAAAGTCGGCAACGGCCTTGATGAAGGACGTGCAGATGGGTCCGGTGATCACGCCGCAGAGTAAAGAGCGGGTCGAATCGCTGATCGGAATCGGCGAAAAGCAGGGCGCGAAGATTCTGCTCGATGGACGCAACTCGAAGATTCCGAAATACGAATCCGGCAACTTCGTGAAGCCCACCATCCTCGACAACGTTCCGGCGACCAGCGATCTGACCGACACCGAAATCTTTGGACCGGTCTTGAGCCTCGTGCATGCCAACGACATGGACGACGCGCTTGCCTTCCTCGAACGCAGCGCCTACGGCAATCAGGCGTCGCTGTTCACATCGAGCGGATCAGCCGCGCGCCGCTTCCGCTACGAAGCGCCCGCGGGAAACATCGGCATCAACATCGGAGTCGCCGCGCCCATGGCCTACTTTCCCTTCAGCGGATGGAAGAATAGCTTCTTCGGCGATCTTCACGGCCAAGGCCGCGACGCCATCGAGTTCTACACCGACAAGAAAGTCGTAGTCGAACGCTGGGCCAAAGAACATAGCCGAAAGTTCTAGCCACGGATTTCACGGATTCGACACGGATACTGCAAGCAATTGATCCGTAAAATCCGTGAAGATCCATGGCAATTAACTTGAAGGATTTCATGACCACAACTCTGACCACTACCGCTATGACCGGCAAAGAAATCGTCGATCTCTCGCGCAAGCACACGCTCTACGAATGGTCGGCGCAGTCGAAGGTCGATCCAATTCCCGTCGCGCGCGCCAAGGGGATTTATTTCTACACGCCGGAAGGCAAGCGCTTCATCGACTTCAACAGCCAGCTCATGTCCGTCAACATCGGACACGGCGACCAGCGCGTCATTCAGGCCATCAGCGAGCAGGCGGCAACGCTCGCCTATGCGAATCCATTCATGGCTACGGAAGTTCGCGCGCGGCTCGGCGCGAAGCTTGCCGAAATCACTCCGGGCGACATCGACACCTTCTTCTTCACCAACGGCGGCGCTGAGGCCAACGAGAATGCCATCAAGCTTGCGCGCTTCTTCACCGGACGCCACAAGATCATCGCGCGCTATCGCTCTTATCACGGCGCGACTGCGGGCGCGATCAGTCTTACCGGCGATCCCCGCAGATGGGCCGCGGAGCCGGGCATTCCGGGCGTGGTCCATGTGCTCGATCCTTATCATGGCATCGAGCGCGGATGGGAGTCGGCTGAATCTTCGCTCGCGATGATTGAAGAGACGATTCAGCTTGAAGGTCCGCAAACCATCGCTGCGTTCATCCTCGAGCCGGTTACCGGCACGAACGGCGTTCTCATTCCTCCTGATGGATATCTCGAAGGGCTGCGCAAGCTTTGCGACAAGTACGGCATCCTGATGATTGCCGATGAAGTGATGTCTGGCTTCGGACGCACCGGCGCATGGTTTGCGGTCGATCACTGGAAGGTGGTCCCCGATCTGCTTTGCATGGCGAAGGGATTGACTTCCAGCTATCTGCCTTTGGGCGCGGTCGGCATGCGGCATCACATCGCGCAGCATTTTCAGGACAAAGTATTTTACGGAGGGCTGACTTATAACAGTCATCCCATGGGATGCGCGGCGGCGCTGGCGACCATTCGCGTGTATGAAGAAGACGGGCTGATCGACAACGCGAAGAAAATTGGGCGCGATCATGAAAGAACTGGGAGCGGAGTTGCAGGCGAAGCATCCGTCGGTGGGCGCGGTGCGCTCGATTGGGCTGTTCGGCATCGTCGAACTGGTGCGCAGCCGCAAGACGCGCCAGCCAATGGCGCCGTTCAACGGCACGTCCGACGAGATGGCCGCGCTCGGGCGCTTCTTCCGCGAGCAAGGGCTGTACACTTTTGTGCGCTGGAACACTTTCTTCACCAATCCTCCGCTGTGCATCAATGAGCAGCAGTTGCGCGAAGCGTTTGACATCATCGATCGCGGGCTGCTGATTACTGATAAGGCTGTGGTCGATTAGGCGAGTACCTAGTACCTAGCCTTACTCCGCGTTCTTCCATTTCATCTGATAAATCTGGGTCACGCTGGTATCGCTGAGGGTTGCGATATTGCCCTCTGGCGTGATGGATACGATATCCACCACTCCACTGCAGGAGTGAGTTCAACCCAGTAAACTTGGTGAATAACTCCCACTTCCCGTCTGGCACGGTCAGCCGGTAGATTCCCATTTGCTCGCCGGCTCGCCGCTTCCGCCGGGCCGCGCATCAAATAAAGCGACTTCGAATCCGGCGCCCACACAAAAAATCCCCAATCGTGTTCAAAAACCTCCAACTGTTTCCATTGCTTTGTCTTCACGGAATAAATCGCCAGGCTCTTCGGTGGATTCTGAATTGCTGCCAGGTACTGCCCGTCAGGCGACCACAGTGGCGCATAGTAGCCATCCGATCCCGGCATGGTCGACACTTTTCTTGTCTCCAGATCCAGAATGCGGATGCGCAGGTGTCCCGGGATCGGGTAATCGTTAAAGTAGATGGACTTCCCGTCCGGCGACCAGTTCGGCAGTACTTCCGTAAAACCCTCGGACGTCAGCTTTTCCGGTGCGCCACTCTCGACGCTGACGCGATAAATCTCGCGCCAGTCGGAATAGGCGATCCACCTACTGTCCGGCGACCACGTGGGCATCTGCGTGAAAGCGTCTGTAAGTTGCAACTTCTCGCTACCGTCGATCTTGCACCGCCACAGATAACCTCTGGGATAATCCGTGTATACCATCCATTTTCGATCTGGTGAGACCACAAGCTGGGTCGCGGGTAATCCTCCCAAGATACGGCAAAAACCGCTTTTCTTTTGCGTCGTAGAAATGCATGGATCCCTGGGCCAGGCGACCCGACGACGAACATTCCGTTGCCATCCCGGCTCGGCGCCATGGCAGTCACTTCGGGTTGGCCTGGCGTCAATCGCACCGCGTAGCGGCTTGCCCCAGAACTCGTACCACCGTGGCTCTAAGTATTCGTAAAGATTGGGGGACCCCTCTTTGTACGAGGTAAAAACAAAATGCTTTCCGCCGGGCGTCCAGATTCCACCTATAAGTGCCGGAGTCCTCCGGCCAATGCTGAGGAAGAGGAAGTAGATGTGGATTACTGCCGTCTACGTTCAGCTCCCAGATCCTTGTAACATCGTCCTCCAGGGTACTTCTCGACACCGTTACACGAATTCTTTTGGAGTCCGGCGAAAAAACGGGATTGCCCGGCACCATATGGTGAGTATTCCAGATTTCCTTTACGTTTTGTCCGTCGGTGTCACACACATAGACCGATTCCTTTTCATTGAACGCAATCAACTTCCCATCCGGGGAATAACTTGCGCCCCGCCCCGTGACATTTCCCAACCGCTTCGCCGCTCCTCCCAGCACCGGCATGGTCCAGATCGTTCCCCGCTGGGTTTCGTCGTTCAGATCGCTCTGCAGCAGCAAAAACTCAGAGCCATCCGGCGTAATATCCAGGATACCCATGTCGCCGATCGCGGCGCGGAGAGGCGCCGTGGCTCCCCCCTTTACGGACATTTCGACGGGATCGTGATCCGCTGACGAAATAAATACGCGATCCGTCCGTGAAGATCGAGGGATTTTTGGTTTCGCTCGAAAAAGTCAATTGCTCCATGGGCAGCGGCGCAGCATCGGCGGGCGTTCCGCGGCGGGTAAGCGCAAACCACGTGGCGGCGCAGACCAGCAGTCGCGGCCCCAATCCAGATCCACTTCCTCAACTTCTCTGGCTTTGCTCGGCCCTGCCAGCATTCCGCTCTGCGATCGATTCCGTCTCCTTCTTTGTCAGCCGCCGCAAATCCACCATCAATTCATGCGCCGTCTGATAACGGTCCTCCCGATCCTTCTCCAGAGTCTTCCCAACGATTCGTTGGAATTCTTCGGGTACCTGGGGATTCAACTCGCGAATGGGTTTCGGCTCTTTGTGCAGAATTTCCCCGATGATTGTTACGGGAGACTCTCCGGGGAACGCTCGCTTCCCGGTCGCCATCTCATAGAGCACAATGCCAAACGAAAAAATGTCACTCCGCGCGTCGATGTCCTTGTCCTGCGCCTGTTCCGGGGACATGTATGCCACGGTGCCGACAATGGAGCCGCGTCCTGTGATCGGAGCTGAAATCGTTGGCCCCTCGCTCGATTGGCGTGCTGATCCAGCATCGCGCGTTTCGCCAAGCCGAAATCGGCCAGCTTCACCTCACCCCGGCTGGTCACGAAAATATTGGATGGCTTGACGTCCCGGTGGACGATCCCGTTCTTGTGCGCAATCTCCAGCGCTGCAGCGATCTGCATCGCATAGTCCAACAATGTCTCCAGCGGCAGCGGACGCGATCCAATCCTCAGCTCCAGGGTCAGCCCTTCGAGCAACTCCATGGCGATGAACGTCTGGCCATCTTGCTCGCCGATGTCATAGACAGTACAGATGTTGTGGTGATTTAGCGCTGACGCCGCCCGCGCCTCGCGCTGAAAACGCGCCTGCGCATGGGCATCCCGCTGTCCTTCAGGTGGGAGAAACTTGAGGGCCACGAAACGTCCCAGCCGGGTGTCCTCGGCCTTATACACCACCCCATTTCCTCCAGCGCCAAGCTTCTCGACAATGCGGTATCGCGATGTCGTCGTCTGGCTGTCGGGTGGTATCCGTGGGGTCATCCATTCTCCGCGTATCTTAGGAGTATCTACTCTATGCAAGTCAATCAAGAGGGTTTAGCACCTGTCTGTTCGCGGGTGGCTCAATCCTTGTGAGTCCTTTTCAAAGGATGGACATATCCAACTGACGAAACTCTAGAGATTCATGGCCGTTTGAGCCGAATCCGCCTGAAGAAATCCACATCCCCTCTATGACATCTGACCTTGCGCACAGCCAGCAATTCATTCATCATTGCCCAAGCAAAGGCAGTAGAGCCAGATGCAGTGCCCGCGAAGAAATCGGGACGTAAACTTCTTTGTTCCCTAGATTTTAACCTCTAAGTCATTTGTCCTGCGGATTTTGCGGGCCAAAACATGCTTAAACCGATGATTCCAAAGATTGACGGGGGGGAGGGGTGGCCCTGTTATAAAAGGTAAACTGGCCGGTGGCTTAAGCCGTTGTCTTAGTTTATTTTTCGGAGTCGATCGCATGCGGGTTTGGCGCTGCATGCGAACAGCAGGTTCCTCGCCCGCCTTCGGCGTGCTCGGAATGACAAAATTTGGAAAAGGGTTAGCCGCGCCAGATTAGTTGCTGGGTGTCTAGGGAGGAGAACATTACGGGTTCGTGGTGGACGCTGGTGGCGTGGCGATTGATGGCGGTGGCGGCCTGGGTGCGGAGGTTGCCGTTGTGGGGGTCGAAGTCGAGAGTGCTGACGTGGTGGGCGCAGTGGGTGCAGGTGAACTTCATGCCTCCCTTGACGCGCGCTATGGTGTAGTGTCGCTTCACACTTCGAGTGTAGTCTTTTGGCGCGTGGAGTGATAGGCACGGGGGTGGGCAGCGAAGGTAATGAGGGCGGTGGATGAGAGAGTTCTAAGAAGTGGGAATGGAGTTCTGCTCAGCGGCTGAAGGCACGATTGGCATTCTTGAGTCTCGATCGCAGCTGAATGCGCTGCGCCACCCAAAGCGCGCATCAATCGTCCGCTGCATACAATTCGCCTCGCTGCGCTTGGCTGGACAGCCGAGGCGGCCGTCCCCACGATGACAAGCCTTTACACGCTTACTTCGCGAGGCGGTTGTACTTTTTTAGTACTTCGCGGAGGCGGTCGTGGGGTAGGGCTATTACTTCGTGGTCGTTGATGCCTTTCATGGTTTCGGCGGCTACCATGGCGTTGATTACGGCTTCTTCGGTGGCCTGGACTGTGGCGAGGAAGATGGGTCGAGGGAATCGTTGGGGAGCATGGTTAGCTGGTGAACATTGTTGGCCGCGCTTTGGGGCCTGACGGCGCCGGGGTTGGCGGTGGAGAAGGCGAGGAAGATGTCGCCGGAGCCGTCGCCGGAGTAGCTGCCGTCGCGGCCGAGGCCGAGCGAAACTTTTTTGGCGATGCGTTTGAGTTGCGTGGGGATGAGCGGCGCGTCGGTGGCGACGATGACGATGATGGAGCCGACGTCTGCCAGCAAGCGGCCCGTCAGGCCGCTGGACAGTCCTTCCAGCTTTGCTCAGGGCAGGCGAGGGCGGCTTTCCCCACACGCCTTTTTCTAAACTCGCGGTTTCATCTTCGCCGTAGACGGGATGGTCGGGGATTTCTTTGCCCACGGGAACGCCGGCGATGCGGAGTTGATCGCGGTCTCCGTAGTTGCATTGGACGAGGACGCCGACGGTATAGCCGCCGGCTTTAGCGTCGAGCACGCGGGAGGAGGTGCCGATGCCGCCTTTGAATTCGTTGCAGATCATTCCTGTGCCGCCGCCGACGTTGCCTTCTTCGACGGGGCCGGAGTGGGCGGTATCGAGGGCGTGGAAGGCGTCTTCGGGCTGCACGTGGAATCCGTTGATGTCGTTGAGCCAGCCGTCCCAGGTTTCGGCGACTACGGGCAGCGACCACCAGTAGCCTTCCATGTCGGGCTCGCCGCGTTTGACCTTCCAGGCGATGACGGCGTCGCGGACTACGCCGACGCTGTGCGTGTTGGTGATCATCACGGGTCCGTTGAGGAAGCCGGAGTCGTCGACCCAGGTGGTGCCGGTCATTTCGCCGTTGCCGTTGAGGGTGAACCAGGCGGCGAAGACGGCGTCGTTACTGGTCTTGCCGCGGGGATGAATGGCGGTGACGCCGGTGCGGACTGGTCCTTTGCCGACTACCAGTTTGCCTTGCCGGAGATGAGCGTGGTGTGGCCGACCTCGACGCCTTTTACATCGGTGATGGCGTTGTTGGGGCCGGGAGTGCCGTCGAAGGGGACTCCGAGATCGCGGGCGCGGGGCTTGGATTGGGCGGATGCGGCGGTGAGGATGAGCGAGGAGTGCGATTGAGGAATGCGGTGCATGGAGTCTCCGGGGAACGAGGAAGTATAAAGGATGTGGCGGGATCGGCAACATGAGTAGCGGAAGCAGGAGCAGGTTCCTCGCGCGCCTCGCGGGTTCGGAATGACAGGAAGTGATTAATCAGTGTGAAGCCGGATGTACAATCGGGAGAAATGTTTTCGCGGGGGAAACATGGACGGCTGGAAGAAGGCGGTGGTGGCGGGTTCGGTTGGGGCGGCGACGGTTTTGTTTTTGAAGAAGAAGTATCCGGCGGGTGTGCTGGCGACGGGAGTTGGGTTGGCGGTGCTGGCGTCGGAGTTTCCGGAGAAATTCGAGAAGGTGCGGAGGTCGCTGCCGGATTATTTTGACCGCGGCATGCAAGTGATGGAGATGGCGGCGCGGGCGGGCAAGCGGATTACTGAAGCGGCGGGGCGGTCGGCTCATGAGACCTGGGAAGAGATTGGCGGGTGAGGAGAGCGGGCTTCGGGCTTTGGCTATCGGGCTTCGGCTCAAGCCTTAAGCCTTAGACGCTTTGCTGAGATTCGCAGCCGAAGCCCGAAGCCGGTTCACTCGATGCCGAGTTGTTTCTTGGCGTCGGGGCTTAGGCGTTCGGGGGTCCAAGGCGGAGTCCAGACTACGTTGACTGCGGCGTTGCGGATGCCGGGTAACTGCTCGAGGCGCGATTTTACCTGGGCGCTGATGTTGACGTGTTCGGGGCAGCCTTGCGAGGTCAGCGTCAGGTCGACGGTGACATCCTGCTTGGCTTGCTCGGGGGTTTCGGCGCACGGTGCGAAGTTCACTTTGTAGATGAGGCCGAGGTCGACGATGTTGACGGGGATCTCAGGATCGTAGCAACTTTTCAGGGCGCTCAGGACATCTTCTTCGGTGACGGTGGGCATGGGATTCCTTCCAGTGTACCGTAGGACTCCTTTCCAGTGTACTGCACCCAAAGATCTCTAACACAGAGGACACAGAGGTTCACAGGGTAAAGCGCACTTGCATGATGAGTGAAGAGGCGAAGCAGAAGATCCAGATTGCTTTGGCGCTGGCGGTGGTGGTGGCGGGAGTGCGGGCGGGATACATCCTTTATGAGCGGCATGAGGATTATGTTGCGGCGCAGAAACAAGCGGCGGCGAAAAAGCCGGCTACTCGAATGCGGATTACTATGTGGTGCCGAAGAAGCTGTATCCGTTCGATTTGAAGTCGGCGAAGCAGTTGACGCAACAACCGGTGTGGGTGAAGGAGGGATACCGGTATACGTATTATCCGTATGACGCAGCGCGGAAGCGGGCGGACTTTGGGCATGAGGCTGGGCTGCTGCTTCCGATCGAGCGGTTGGAGATCAAGGATGTGAAGACGGAGGCTGGGCCGGGGGCAGGGAATCGGCGGCAGATGATGGCCGTGTTTCAGAAAGAAGGGAAGAGCTACGCGGTGCCGATTGGATTTGAGAGCGAGGGGCAGTACAAGATTTATTCCGATGAGATGTTCTATGTGGAGGATCCGCGCGATTTGTACAAACATTGGCCGGCGGATGTTTGGCAGGCGGTGGCGCAGCATGAAGTGAAGCCGGGGATGAATGAGTTGCAGGCGGATTTTGCGGTGGGGATGGGAATGCTGGATGCGGGGAGTTCGTCTTCTGAGAGAACGCTGCGGTATGCGAATGGAGGGAAGCCGCTGGTGGTCATTTATCGCGAGGGGAAGGCAGCGGAGGTTCGAGCGGGGACGTAGGAAGTCAAAACCCCCGCCCTGTCTTGCCAAAAAACGGCAAGACAAGGGCGGGGCACCCTCTTGTTTTATTTTGAGTCGACTACCGCGTATTCGCTGCTTACCAGGCCGCTGGGATAGTGCTTCGTTTGTATGTGACGGAGCCGAATGTCGTGGGGTAGGGAACCGAAGAGAGGGATTCCGTCTCCAATAAGCACGGGCACGCGGGTGATGATCAGACGTTGAATCAGTCCGGCGCGCAGGAATTGCTGAATGGTGATTCCACCGTCGATGTAGAGATGCTGGGCGCCAGTGGCGGCCAGGCGTGTGACGATATCGGCCGGAGTTCCTGCCATGTGTTCCACCACGCCTCCCACGACCGCTGAGAAATCGACGGGACGGCTACTCAAAACTATTACTCGCTTTTCACCATACGGCCACGGCTTCATGGTCAGGACGGTTTCGAAAGTGTTGCGACCGATGACGATCGCATCGACGCTGGCTATGAATTCGGTGTAGCCGTGGGGTTCGCCTCCGCCGGGCGGCAGGAAGTCGAGATCGCCATTTGGGCGGGCGATGAAGCCGTCGAGGCTTGTGCCGATAAAGACGGAGAGCTTCATAGTGAGGTTTATGTCCTCTCGGGGGCTAAAGCCCTCACCGAGTTGCGAGCTGACGCGGCGCTGAAGCGCCGCTCTTCCACGTTATTTCCACATTCCGTTACTCCACATTCCGTTACTTCCGCATTCCGTTACTTCCGCATTCCGTTACTTCCGCATTCCGTTACTTCCGCATTCCGTTACTTCCGCATTCCGTTACTTCCGCATTCCGTTACTTCCGCATCTCCATCTCCGTGTTACTTCTACATCTGCGTTACTTCCGCATTTCCGTTACTTCCGCATTCACTTCACTGCGGCGAGCGCTTGCGCGACTTCTTTTATGTCGGGGACGACTGGGATGTCGTAGTTCTTGTGCCAGGCGAGCTTGCCGTCGCGGTCGACGATGGAGATGGCGCGGCCGGTGATGCCTTTGTCTTCGAGATAGACGCCGTACTTGGAGGCGACTGCACCACGGGGCTGGAAATCGGCTAGCAGCGGGTAGTGAATGCCCATCTTGTCGGCGTAAGCCTTGTGCGACCACACGCTGTCGACGCTGATGCCGAGGACCTGTGCGTCGAGATCTTCGAATTGCTTTTTATCGTTGACCATGCAGGCGTGCTCCTTGGTGCAGACCGGGCTCCAGTCGAGCGGGTAGAAGACCAGGACCACGCGCTTCTTGCCGCGGTAGTCGCTTAGCTTTACTTCTTTCTGATCCTGATCTTTCAGGGTGAATTCGGGTGCAGGGGCGCCGATGGTTGGGGACATGATTCCTCCGAAGTCGTTTTTCCAGGTTGGGTAATTTCTCGATCCATCATAAACGAGTTTGGGGAATCGGCGGGCTGAGTTGTGGCGCTGCCGGCGAACAGCAGGTTCCTCGTGCGCCTTCGGCGCACTTCGGAATGACAAAGTGTTTTGGGTGCGGGGCGCCGGGGCGTGATACGAACGCCTTGCCAGGCGGATGCCGATTACTGGGTAGGGGTCCCTCGACTGCGGTTGGGCTTCGCTTGCGCGAAGCACAACCTCCGCTCAGGATGACAGCCTTAGATTAAGAGCTCAGAAGTGTCACTTCACTACCGGGGAATCTCCGTCGGCGGGCTTTTCTTCGTCGGCGTGGATTTTGCCGTCATCTTCGGCGTAGAAGGAGCGGTGCTGGGCGTCGAGGTGGTTGGGCGTCATGGTGAGGACGAAGCTGTCTTTCTTGCCTTTGAAGCCAGCGGTGTAGTCGCCGCGATGAGGATCGACCATGCGTTTGGTGAACGATCCGGAGTGGACTAACTCAGGTAGGGATGTGGCGTAGTGGTGGTACTGCTTGTTGAACTGCTGCTGGGCGCGGATCACGACGCGCATGTAGGCGAGCGCGGCGGCTTCGGAATCAGAGCGGGCGGGATCGCCATGGAATTTTGGCTGGTAGGTCGTTGCGGGAAGCTGAGCGGCCGGCGCTGGGGCCGAAACTTGGTCTTGGGCGAAAAGCAGGCAGGAACCGAGTGCGAGAATGGCGACGCTTGCAAAGACGCGAGTGGACTTTCTTCTCATGCTGAATCTTCTCCGCGAGTGGCGCCGCGAGCATTCACGCGCCAATCTCCGCTGCAGAAGGGCTTTTCGACCTTCTTTTTCATGTTACTCCCGTAATTTAACTTCGGTCACGTTCTCTTTGCAGAGCGGTCAAATGCCGCTATGCTCTAGCTAAGACACTACACCCCACAGGGATACCTATGAAAGCAGCAGTAGCCAGAAAACCGATCATCAAAATTGCCGTGGTGGAGAGCGATCCGCTAAGGTTTGTAGGATTTCGCGCCTTGTTCGACACCGAGCCTGAGTTCGAACTGATTTCCGCCGGCCTGCCCGAGATCTCCACGTTGCAGGATGTGGACCTGATCCTGCTGGGAAACCGCTCCGGCCAAAACCTGTTTGATGTGATGGCGAGCCTGAAGGCGACGCGGCCCGATCTGCGCATTATCGTGACTGGGTCGGGCGTGGACGAAGAAACCATTCTGAAGGCGATCGCGTCCGGGGCCAAGGGCTATGTGGATGAGGCGGCCTCGCCGGCGGAGTTTGCGCAGGCGATTCGCATTGTGAGTCAGGGATCGGTGTGGGCGCCGCGAAGAGTTCTCTCGATGTTCATTGAGCGGGTGTCGTCGTCGCCGGGACGGATTTTTCCGGCGGGCCGCGTGACCTTTACCGACCGCGAAAAAGAAGTGCTGGAGATGCTGGTGGCGGGGCGCTCCAACAAAGAAATTGGCGCTCAGTTAGGGATTGAAGAGCGTACGGTGAAGGCGCACGTGGCGAAATTGATGCGCAAGGTGGGCGTGCAGAACCGGATTGCGCTGTCGGTGCATGCGATTACGCATTCGCTGGTGGCGGCGAAATAGGGCGGCTTCTAGCTGCTAGCTTCTAGCTGGACGCAGTCCGGGTAGGTCGGGTTCCCGGTTACTTCGGGACAATGACCTTGGTAATCTTGCGGGGAATTCAGGTGCGGGGCATACTCGCCTCACCTACCACAGAACCTGGGAGACGGGGTTGAGAGTGGCGATTAGGGTCACTACTTTCAGCCCCGATTTTTTTGTCTTGCAGAATTGCTTGCTGCTTCTGTAGTTGTTCGTCCCATCCTTTCGCGGTTGAACGTCTCCCGATACAATGCTGGCCGCTTCGTTTACAATCCAAGTACCAGATCCCAGAGAATTTCTGTGTGACGAGGAACCATGAAAAAGTTTTTATTGTTGACCCTAATTGTGTCTCTCTGTTCTCTCTCCTTTGCGGCGGATGAACCGGCAAAAGAATCGAAGGCGGCGGATCGCGTGCAGGCGGCCGCGGATGTGTTGAATGAAATTCAGGCGGCGCCAGATACGGGAATCCCGCAGGAAGTATTGGGCTCGGCGGAGTGCGTGGCGGTGGTGCCGTCGATGCTGAAGGGCGGGTTTATTGTGGGCGCGAAGTATGGCCGCGGGCTGGCCAGTTGCCGCACTCCGAAGGGATGGAGCGCTCCGGCATTTTTTGTCGTGACCGGCGGCAGCTTTGGGTTTCAGATCGGCGGGCAGGCGGTTGACCTGGTGATGCTGATCATGAATAAGGATGGCATGAAGCA
Organism: uncultured Acidobacteriaceae bacterium; assembly: GCA_963841125.1. Taxonomy (GTDB): domain Bacteria; phylum Acidobacteriota; class Terriglobia; order Terriglobales; family Acidobacteriaceae; genus Sulfotelmatobacter. The sequence continues at coordinate 627,207 of CAWJBH010000004.1, read as the reverse complement.
TCTGCTGTCGAGCGAGTTCGCGCTGGGCGCGGATGCTTCGGTGGCGGCGGGCCCGGTCGGACGCCACGCCGAAGGGAATACGGACTGGAAGATGCGGGCCGAGGTGCTGACCTATTCGCGCGCGCGCGGGCTGTTTGCCGGCGTGACCCTGAATGGAGCCGTGATTAAGCAGGACAAGGACAGCACGCGGGAATTTTACGGACGCATGGTGCCGTTCCGGACGTCGCTGACTGGGAGAGATTGAACCGCCGCCGGGGGCGAATGCGTTTTTGACTACGCTGGCGAAGTGGGCGCAGGAAGCGGCGAAGTAAGGCGGGCTTCGGGCTTCCGCTATCAGGCTTCGGACAAATTCTTCAACACAGAGGACACAGAGGAACACAGGGTAAACCTGCACGCCTTTCGCGGTTAGTCCTGTAGTTTGCAAGTGAGCTTTGACGGTGGTACCGTTCCGCTTCCCTAATGCGGCAGCGACTTGAGTACGCGGCAGCCTGGCCGTTCATCAAAATCATGGGTATTTTGCCGCGGCCGCTTGGCGCGGGCGATCGGCATTGGCCTGGCCTGGGTGGTCTATCTTCTGCACGTGCGATTGCGGCAGGTGGGCATGCGCAATCTCGCCATGGCGTTTCCCGAAAAAACTGAGGCGGAGCGGGCGCGGATTCTGCGCGGGGAATTTGCTTCGCTGGGGCGGCAACTGGCCGAGGTCTGCCACTTTCCCGAATACACGCTGGAGAACGTCGATCAAGTTGTGGTGTATGACGGCTTCGAGAATTACGAACGAGCGCACGCTCGCGGCAAGGGCGTGCTTTTGTTTGCCGGGCATTTTGGGGGATGGGAGCTTTCGTCTTTTGTGTTGTCGATGCATGGGCACTGGATGCACGTGATCATGCGCGGCATGGACAATCATGTATCTGGGTGAGCTGATCCTCCGCTATCGCACGATGCATGGGAACAAGGCCGTCGACAAAGATGATTTTGTGCGCGGGTTGCTTTCGGCGATGAAGGCGGGGGAAGTTGTGGGCATGCTGATGGATACGAACATGACTCCGCCGCAGGGGATCTTTGTGGATTTTTTCGGTATTCCGGCATGCACGGCGGCTGGGCCGGCGCGGATTGCCCTGCGCACGGATGCGGCTGTGGTGCCGACGTTCACGATCTGGGACGCGAAGCTGGGGAAATATCGGCTGCGGTTCGATCCGGCGGTGGAGTTGGTGCGCACGGGCGACCTGGAGGCCGACATCCACGCCAACACGCAGAAATTTACTTCGATCATTGAAGACTATGTGCGGAAGTATCCGGAGCAGTGGTTGTGGGTGCACCGGAGGTGGAAGACGCGGCCGCCGGGAGATGCGCCGCTGTATTGAAGGGGCTCCGGGCTTCGGGCTTCGGGCTTCGGGCTTCCGGTCGATCATTCTCGGGGGCTTTTCCTATACTCCTTCCGGTAGAATCGAATCTTCCTATGAAAACCTTTGAACAAATTGCGGAGTTGGAGCGGCGGTATTTGTTGGGGACTTATAACCGGTATCCCGTTGCGTTGACGCGGGGGAAGGGCGTGTTTCTTTACGACATTGACGACCGGAAGTATCTCGACTTTGTTTCTGGCTTGGGCGTGAATGCGTTGGGGCACGCGCATCCGCGGATTGTGAAGACGATTCGGGAGCAGGCGGGGAAGCTGATTCACGTCTCGAATCTTTATTACCACGAGTATCAGGGAGAGCTGGCGGAGAAGTTGTGCACGCTCCTGGGCAGCTCGTTCGGAAATGCGCGCGCGTTTTTTTCGAACAGCGGGACCGAGGCGATTGAGGGGTCGATCAAGCTGGCGCGGCTGGCGGGACATCGCGCGGGAGGCGAGGCGAAGTCGCGGCTGGTGGCGCTCGAGGGGTCGTATCACGGGCGAACGTTTGGAGCGCTGTCGCTGACCGGGCAGGAGAAGCATCGCAAGGGATTTGAGCCGATGCTCGAGGAAGTGACGTTTGTCGCGCAGAATGATTTGGAAGGTTTGCGGGCGGCGGTGAATGACAACACTTGCGCGATTGTGCTGGAGCCGATTTTTGGCGAAGGCGGAATTTATGAGTGTTCGGTGGAGTTTCTGCGGGAGTGCCGCGCGGCGGCGGACCGGCACAAGGCGGCGCTGATCTTTGATGAGATCCAGTGCGGGCTGGGGCGGACGGGGACGATGTTTGCGTTTCAGAGTTTCGGCGTGACTCCGGATATTGTGGCGATTGCCAAGCCGATTGCGGCGGGGTTGCCGTTGGGGGCTTTTATCGCGAAGGAAGAATTTGCTAATGCGATTTCGCCGGGGCAGCATGGGACTACTTTTGGCGGGGGTCCTCTGGCTTGCCGGGTTGCTTTGGAGTTTCTGGCGATTGTGGAAGACGAGAAGCTGCTGGAGAACGTGAATAACGTTGGCGCTTATCTGCAGCAGGAGTTGAAGATCGATTGTCGAGAAAAGTGCTGCGGCGAAGGAAGTGCGCGGGCGGGGATTTATTCAGGGGATCAATCTGGAGATTCCGGCGCGGCCGATTGTGGATGCGGCTTTGGCTGAGGGCGTGCTGTTCAATTCGACTCACGATACCGTGGTGCGGTTCCTGCCTCCTTTCTTGTTGGAGGAGAAGCATGTGGATAAGGGGATTCGGGTGTTGAAGAAGTTGTTGAGGAAGAAGAAAGCAGTGGTCAGTGGTCAGTGATCAGTGGCCAGTAATGCCGATTTCGTTTTGCTGATCACTGATCACTGATCACTGATCACCGATCACAGGCCACTGACGTGAAAAACGGGGAGCCAAAGCTCCCCTAGTGAAGCGAACAGAGGCGTTATTCACTTAAATAGAGTCGGCCTTTGGGTAAAGAGTTGTCCGGGAGTTTGGAAGATTTGGCGGTGATGGCGCAGATCGGGAAGTTTTTACTGCGCTTGCTCCGGCTTTGAGTGCGGGTGTGGAAGAATGCTGGATGGATTTCGATGGGGCGCGCATGCGGTATTTGCGAGCTGGTTCCAAGGTCCCCACTTCTCGCAAAGGACGCGAGAAATGGGGCACCCACATCGACTTCGGGGCCGGCGCTGATTTTGCTGCATGGGTTGCTGGGATATTCTTTTTCCTGGCGGTATACGATGCCGGCTCTGGCGCCTTACGCTACGGTCTACGCGCCGGACATGATGGGTGCGGGGTTTTCGGATCGGCCGGTCGGGGATGGATCATTCCATGCGGGGGACGGCGCGGCGGCTGCTGCGGTTCATCGAGAATCTGGGAATCTCTTCGTTCGATCTGCTGGGGACTTCGCATGGGGGAGCGGTCGCGATGATGGCGGCTGCGGAATGCCTGACCGGCAATGCTGATTCGAGCAATGCTGATTCGAGCAATGCTGATTCGAGCAATGCTGATTCGAGCAATGCTCGTTTGCATTTGCGGCGACTGGTGCTGGTGGCGCCAGTGAATCCTTATTCGGCGCATGGGCGGCGGCTGGCGCCGTTTTTTGGCAGCAAGTTTGGGACGGCGCTTGTTCCGGTTGACGAGCGTGCATATGCGCTTTTCTCTATCCCTATTGGCATGCGCGCATGTATGGCGACCGCAGCCGGATTCCGCCGGGAACGTCTGGAAGGGTACATGGCACCGCTGGCGAAGCCGGGATTGTTCGAACATGCGCTGAGCATTGTGCGCACCTGGACCGAAGACCTGCGCGAACTGGAGGCGACGCTGCCGAGGTTGGCGGGCATTCCTACGCTTGCTGATGTGGGGCAGCAAGGATTCCGGCGGTGTATGCTTCGTCGGCTGTGCCGCTGGCGAAGTGCTTTACGAATTCCAAGTTGATTGTTTTTCCCGGCGTTGGACATCTGCCATATGAAGAATGTCCGGAGGAATTCAACCGGGCCTTGATTGAATTCCTGACTGAGAGGAAAGCTCCCGTCTGCCAAGTGCAGTCGGGTAGAGGCAATTTGTAGGGATGCGAGCCAAGCGCGCGATTAATGGGTCGCAATAACGCGACCCTTCGCGTGGCTCACCCGGATCCTTCGTTCGCGCAAAGATCGCGCTCTCTCAGGATGACAATGCCTAAATTATGAACCATCACATTTTCGAGCTGCTGCGCGGCGCTGTGGTGCACTACGGATATTGGGCCGTGGCGGCTGTTGTTGTTGCTGGAGAATGCCGGCGTGCCTTTGCCGGGGGAAACGATTCTGTTGCTGGCCAGCTTCCTGGCCTATTCCGAACACGAATTGCAGCTTCCCTGGATCATTGTGGTCGGGACCGTGGCGACGACGGTGGGCGGAGAGTTGGGTTTTGCGCTGGGGCGCCACGGCGGGCGTCCGCTGATCGAACGCTACCGGGATGTCTTCTCCATTCGCGCGGAGAATTGGCGCGGGGCGAGCGGCTTTTCGATCGCTATGGCGCGGCTACCGTGTTTCTTGCGCGATTCCTCTTTGGGATGCGCGTGCTGGCTTCGCTGCTGGCGGGAGCGCTGCACATGCCGTGGCGGAAGTTCGCCCTGTTCAACTTTCTGGGAGCAGCGGTTTGGGTGACAGCGATTTGCGGCGCGGGATATTTATTTGGCGGACATTGGGGCCGGCTTGCCCATGACCTCAAGCGCTTCGATCTAGCGGTTGCCATCGTGGTGCGTGGTGGTGCTGGTGTGGTGGTGGCGAAGCCGGAATGGCCGGGACGATCATTAAGTGACGATGGTCGCGCTCCCTCCTGCTACCATTTTGAAATCAGCTTCGAGATGAGCACCTTAAGAGTCAACTTATGCACCGGGGGATTTTGCCGAAGCGCGACTATACTGAGCGAATGTCGCGGGCGTGCTGATGCGAAAGGGATCCGTGGGCATTGATCTTAACGGCGGCGTCCGCGCTGGAATTCGGACGAGGAGGAAAAGCATGAAGAAAATCGGGTTCTTGACACTCTTGATCATGGCAATGTTCCTGTTAGCCCTGGCCTTCCCGGTGGCAGCGGCTGGTCCAAAGGCGCCGGCAGTCCGGCCCCAGTGGCGGCAGCAGCGCCGGCTCCGGCCGCTCCGGCGATGCCACCTCATCCTCACATCGATGAAGCATTGGAGGCGATGCGATGCCGCCAAGCATCATCTGGAGACTGCCGTGCCTGAGTTCCACGGTCATCGCACGAAAGCGATTGAGCATCTCGATCATGGCCATCCACGAAGCTGAGATTTGCATGTCTGAGCCGTAGAGCTGGAGCATGAAAATAAAAGGCAGCGTCCGTCGGACGCTGCCTTTTTTATTTTTCGCTCGCCTTTTCGAGCGAGTTAGTTGGGATCGATGGGACGTAGTCCGACCGACGCGCCGACGCGGAACACGTTGTTGGAGCTGAATCCCTGATTGTTCTGGATGTGGTAGTAGTGAGCTTCGGGGCGGATAAAGATGTGAGGAGGCGGTGCCAAACTTCGTAGCGAATACCGCCGCCGAGGTCTTCCATGAAGTGATTGCTGCTGGTGTAGTTGACGCATCCGGGGATGCCACAAGAGGTAAGGAGATCGAACCGGTTGCTGGCAACGCCGACGCCGGCCATGAGGTCGAGGCCAAGTCTCTTGCTCAGCTTCGGCTGGAAGAGCGCGTTAACGTCGGTGAAGATGGGGCGGTAGTTTTCGTAACCATAGTAGTTGCCCTGGTGATACCTCCAGGAAGTTTCGACGTTGAGGCCAAGGCGGCTTTTCCTGAAGCCGACGAAGTCACCGCTGATGCTGGGATAGATGCCATTCTTTTCAGTCAGCGGGTGGAAGTTCACGGAGTCGTTGGTGCGGACAGCCGACTGCGAGGATGCTGCCGCCGATCAGGATGTCAACTTGCTGCTGGGCAGAGGCGAAGCTGGCAAACAAAAGAAAGGCACAGGCGGATGTGAGCAGCGCAAATTTTCTCAATACAGCCCCCTCGTCAGTCGGTTGGGTTTGGGATGCACCCGCCAGATTGGCGGCACGCCGACGCAGCAGCCGCGAATGGCTGCCAGCCGTACTAACCGGGCTGTCAGAATTGGCTGTTCAGGATACCAGAACCGCGATCACTCTGCGGAGTCAAAAACCCTATTCTGGTCCGCCGATGGTGTATCCGATCGAGGCGCCGACTCGAACCACGTTGTTCGGAGTTGAATTGGTCGGTGTTGCCCTGGATGTGGTAGTAGTGAACTTCGGGGCGCACGAAGACGTGACGCCAAACGTAATAGCGGATACCGCCGCCGAGGTCTTCCATGAAGTGGTTGCTGCTGGTGTAGTTGATGCATCCGCTGCCGATGTTGCAGCTCACTATTTGGTTGACGTAGAAGCGGGTGCTGGCTGATGCCGATGCCGCCAAAGACGTCGAGGCCAAATTTCTTGCCCAGACGTGGCTGGTAGAGGGCGTTGAAGTCCGTGAGGATGGGGCGGTAGGTATCCCTGTTCCGCCGCCGTAGTCGCCCTGGCTGGCCCTCCAGGCGGTTCCGATGTTAAAGCCGAGGCGCTTCCTGAAGCCGACCATGTCGCCGTCGATGTTAATGTAGCTGCCGCCCTTTTCCGATGGGGCGAGGGAGCGAATTGCTGGAAGAGGACGACAAAACGGTGCCGCCGCCGATCATAATATCCCCTTGCTGGGCAGAGGCAAACTGGGCGAAGAACAGGAATGCACAAATGGGTGTGAAGATCGCTAACTTTCTCAAGAGAAACCTCCTAATCAGTTCGTTGCAACAGCAATTAAGATGCGTCCGGGAATTCGTTAGGATGCTGCCATGTTGCTTACGACTCATCATAATTTCAGGTGAGGGACAAATTCAACTGGAACAAAGACGCCTGTAAAGAAATGTCAAGATGATCGCAACCGGTATTTGTTGGGATCGTTCTTGCAACAATTATTCAACCCGGAAGTTGGTAATAAGTTGCGGGACGGATAGAAATTGTTCCTTGTCAGACATCTGGCAGTTACGACAAAGTTGCCTGCTTCCGGCTGCTGCGCTTCCAGTATAGATATCCCGGAACGCCGACCAGGACGATCGCGGTGCCCCAGAAAGCTTGGGTTGGGCGCGTGATGATGGTGTTCAGAGTCCAGGCGGCGCCGACCAGCACGTAGATCGCGGGCAGCCATGGGTACCCGGTGCAACGGTAGGGACGCGGAATGTCAGGACGTTTCCAGCGCAGCAGAAACATTCCAATCACGGTCAGCGTGTAGGAGAGCACCATGCCGAACATGACGTAGGTGTAGAGCTGGTCGTAGCGGCCGCTGAGGGTGAGGGCTCCTGCCCAAAGCCCTTGTCCGACCAAAGCAAATGCCGGGGTGCGCCACTTGGGATGAATCTTCGCCATCCGCGGAAAGAAAACGCCGTCCACGGCCATGGCGTAGTAGACTCGCGCACTGCTTAGGACGGCACAGGCCAGTGCGCCAAAGCAGGAAACCGCGATCGTTGCCGAGAGCCACACTGCGGCCGCTGGCGAGAACAACGCGACAGCAGCAGCGTGAGCGATGGTTTCATGCTTGGCGATTTCGGTAAATGGCAGCGCGTACACGTAGGTCATGTTCATGGCGACATAGACGATGCCGACGATCAACACGCCCAGCATCATGGCCAGAGGCACATTGCGGCGCGGCTCTTTCATTTCACCGGCCACCCAGCCAATGTAGACCCATCCGTCGTAAGCCCAGAACACCGCGATCAACGCCACACCGAATGCTGAGAGAAGCTGTCCGGGACCCATGCCCATGGTCAGACCGTGAACGGTGCTCCAGTCTTGGGTGGTGAAGTGGTGCCAGTCACCTTTGCCGATGGCGAAACCAAGAATCACGAATGCCGCCATGGCGCCAAACTTTGCCCAGGTGGCGACGTTTTGGAGAAGTGCGCCCCGCCGCAGTCCGACCACATTGATCCACGTGACCGCCGCGATCATGATCAGGGCCATGACGTGAGCGCGGGTCAGCACAACACCGGCGACCGACAGTACTACGTGCTGCTGCGAAATGTTGGGGATGATGCCGCCGAGGTAGGCGGCCGAACCCACGGCAAGAGCCGCGATTGAGCCGCCGTTGGCAACGCTGAAGAGCATCCAGCCATAGAGAAATGCAGGCAGGTCGCCGTAGGCCTCGCGCAGGTACACATATTGACCGCCGGCCTCGGGGAACATCGAGCCGAGTTCGCCGAAGGCGAAGCAGGCACACATGGAAATCATGGCGCCGAGCACCCAGACCAGCAGAAAAAGCACAGGGTGAGGGAGAGGTCCGGCAATGTCTTTGGCGGTGAGAAAAATGGACGAGCCGATAATTCCGCCGACGAGCAGCAGAACGGAATCGAGCAGACTGAGTCCGCGAATCAGAGTTGGTTGAAGCGGAGTTGCCTGCGAGGTTGAGGCGGAGGCTTCGGTGGGGGCGGAGTCCATTATCCGATTCCGAGTTCGTCGGAAGATTCCAGCGGAGTGCCGCAGCGGCGGCAGATTACCGAGGAGCAGTCACCGCAAGTCAGGGGATCGGTTACTTCCTTGGCGCAGGTTGGGCAGTAGAGCGAGCCGGGCTCGGTTCAGGCTGCGGATTCTGCGGGCGTGTCGCCATGAGGAGGAAAACTGTAGCACAGCCGCGGAGGTAAGGGATACCGATGAAACAAGGCTCTGCGCCAGTTCTGGCATCGTTAGTGATTTGGCGATCTGACTCCGATCATCAGAGGCACACGCCCCGATCTGATGGGTAGGCGTCGCCTTTATTTCCTTCCACCCTGGTCTTCAGGATCTTTTCAAGATCAAGGTGCATAACGAGTAAAGACAAGATCGGTCGCTTTGGCTTTCTCGTGGCAGGGGAAGCAGCTTTTCATAAATGCCGCGTCGCCAGGTTTGCCATCTGCGAAGTGACCGAACCCCCAGCCGCCGGTTGCGGCGTACTTTTTTGAGTCCTTGACCATAAATTGAATGTTCGTGGGCGCCCCGGGAACGAAAGATTGGACCTGGCCAAAGACTTTGTTGTTTTCATCTGATGGAACGTTATGGTAATGCAAGGCAGCAAGGATCGTGCCGTCCGGGTACGGAAGCTTCCCATCCCGGAAGGCGTTGAACGCCACATCGTTTCCCAGGAGGGCGCCTAAACTGTTGAGCTTGCCTGCTTCATGGGCCGAGGAGATCCACTTCCACTCGCGGTACCCATGAGGAATCTCGGTAACGAACGGGGCGGGTTCCCCATCCGCGTGTCCTGGCGCAGGGGCAACGAGGGCGACAACGCCAGCCATTGTTGCAACTGCAACCAAGAAGAATGTGAAGTGTTTCATAAGGCTTCCTCCATCCAATGTGCAGGGATAAACTGAAATCAGCACTCCAAACTATTTCGCCTTAAAGCTGATGTCAATGCCTTTTCGATTGCGAGTAAGGCTAGGCGGAATTCACGGGCAACAACAATAAGGAAAACCTGTATTGCCGACATTATCAGCAGCAGGCGGAGACGCGATAAAATTCTACTCATGCCAGAAAAATCCCTCACTCCCGACGAGAAGCTGCAACTGGAATTCAACCGCTGGGCCGCGGCGGGCGAAGGCCCGAAGATGGAGAGCCATCATCTCGATATTACGGCGAAGACGATTCGCCGGATGAAGTTGCGTCCGGGCGAGCGCGTGCTCGATCTGGGATGCGGCTCGGGATGGGCGACGCGGCTGCTGGCGCGGCTGGTGGGCGAAGGGCCGGATGGATTCGGACAGGTGGTTGGCCTCGATGTTTCCGATGAGATGATTCGCGAGGCGCGCGCGGCCTCGAAGGATTTCGACAACGTGCTTTATGTCTGGGGATCGGCACAGCAGATTCCTTGGGAAGAAAACTTCTTTGACAAAGTTTTGTCGGTGGAGTCGTTCTACTACTACGCCGATCAGGATCGGGCGCTGATGGAGTTGTTTCGCGTGATGGCGCCGCGGGGAAGGTTATTCATCCTGATCAATCTTTATAAGGACAATCAATACTCGTTGCAGTGGGTCGACAAGCTGAAGGTGCCGGTGCACGTGCGGTCTGAGGCGGAGTATGTCGAGCTGCTGAAGAAGCATGCGTTCGAGAATGTTGAGGCGTGCCGCATTCCCGATGACACGCCCGACGCCGGATGACTATCAGACGAAGTCGTTTCATAGTCTGGACGATCTGCGGGCGTTCAAGCGCGAGGGCGCGTTGTTGCTGATGGCCTCGAAGCCCGATCTGCGCACGCCTGCGCCGGGGTATGCGATTTATTGACGGCTGCGAGGGCGGCTTCCCTCGGAACCCAAAGCAAGAGCCTGCCTCAAACGCAGGCCTTGAACGACTGCCCCACCCTCATGCGGCTTCAAGACGCACGCTCTCAAAACCGGCTCGCGGCGGGGCTTAACGCCGCGCCCGTTCAAAACTAAATCTGGCTATCGTCGTCATCATCCTTATCGCGATGGCTCAAGTCCCTGACCGGGCTCAGGGCGCGGCCGTCGGAGGCGTGGTGAATCTCGATGTGGCCATTCACGTTCTCCAGTTTGATCCTCGGGCCTCCGTTGCCAAGTTCGCCACGCAGATCGTGGCCGACGAACCGGTGATGATTAACGTGCAGCCCAAAATCGTTGTCGATTCCACCGGAAACCGTGCTGGCCTCGATCTCCGCTTTGGAGTCAGAGGGAATCGTTAACTCGACCGAGCCGTTGACCGAGGTCAGTTCGATGGACGACCCGGGAAGCTGGTCAAATTTGGCGTCCAGGTGGCCGTTGATCGTCGAGAGCTCGGCCCGGCCGGAGAGATCGTGCGCTTCCAGTTTGCCGTTGATGCATGAGGCATGCACCTCACCGCTAACGCCAGCGACGTAGAAGGCGCCGTTGATGAGCTTGATTTCGTCCAGTCGCGCCGTACGCGGAACGGTGAGCGTGTAGTCAACGCTCGGGGGATTGTTGTGTGAGCCCCAGCTGAAAGTGTTGTCGTGATCGCGATACTTGGTACGAATCGATAGATGTTCTTTGTCGGAGTCAACTTCGATGCGCGCATCGTCGAGCCGCTCCTTGGCGTCGGCAGACTTCACGGCATCGACCTTCACTTCGTTCCGGTCCCAGGTGGAGATGTGAACGTCGCCATTGATGTTATCGAGTTCCACGCGGCCATCGGGCGTGAGGGTGTAGGTCTGATGGAATTCTTCGGTGAACGCTCCCCGGTGATCGGACGCGTTCGCTCCGGCCGCAAGAACAAGCAGGGCACAGATGGTTCCGATAACGGCACCGGACCAGGCAGGGAATTGGCGTTGGCGGTTCATATTCTCCTCCGTTTCAACACGTTAGACGCAGCGCTTTGCAATTAGTGAGGGTCAAGCCGGAAAAAGGCCTGTCCCTTGCTTCTTTATACGAAAGTTACCTCGGTGATGTTCACATCTTTCACTTGCCGAAGGACAATCTCACCAAAGGCTTAAGTGGAGTTGTTCGTGCTGTACTTCCTTCGAAAAACGGGTCTGCGGGCCAGGCTGAGAACTGCTCTGCCTGGGCGACCCAGTTCATCCCTTACTTTATGGATTGCGTTCGTATGCCTGACGGTTGGCCTGGCTGCCGGCCAGTCGGCGGATGTGGAGAAGCCAGTCCCTATTCTTAGCGGCAGCGCTGGTTATTTCAACTTTGTCACGGCCGGACAAAACGAAGTAAATGCGCAGATTAACCCTGTTCTTCTGGTGCCGCTGGGCGACCGCTGGCTGGTGGAAGCGAGGGCGGAGTTTGAGGGAGCGTTTGCGCGCCCTGACGGCGGTGGGCCTTACGGCGGCGAAGTAAGCAAGAATCTCGACTACCTGCAGGCGGATTACATCGCCAACCCACACCTGACCGTCACCATGGGCCGATTTCTCACGCCATTTGGAATCTTCAATGAGCGCCTGTATCCCATCTGGATTCGTAGCCTGCAGCAGGACCCTTTGATCTTGCCGCTCTCCGCCGAATCGAGCGACGGCATGATGCTGCGCGGTGGTTTTGCTGTTAGCGCCAAGGCTAACCTGAATTATGCGGCTTATGTTTCGGCAGTGAGCACGGACCACAGTAATCTGGAAGCGGCTCGTAACGCCGGTGGGCGTTTGGGCGTATTCTTTCCCGGCCCGCGGGTTGAGGTGGGAGCTTCCTTTCAGAAGCTGTTGCAGGATGCTCGGACCAACGCCTTTGGATTCCACTTTGCGTGGCAGCCAACGCGGCTTCCGCTCAGCATGCACTCAGAATACGCGCGGTCCAATCAAGGCAGTGGATATTGGATCGATGGCGCTTACCGTTTGAGCCAGTTGCATTTCTGGCGAAAGGCCATGCGCCGTACCGAGATCGCAGGCAGGGTCGAACAATTCTTCAGCGGCTCGATCAGTGCGGATGAAGCCGAGGCACTCGAGTTGCCCACCGCGAACACCCGCGAAGGCGAATTCGGACTGAACTACTACCTGAAAGACGGGCTTAAGGCCGTGGCCAGTTACGGGCGGCAATTCAGTCCGGCCGGGAATCTCAATCTTTGGACCGTGGGCATTGCCTACCGGTTTCTGGTCCCGCTGGGGCGGGTGGGAACACCATGAAAATTAGCATTCTAATTCTGGCCGGCGCGCTCGCCGCGGTCTCCGTGATCTGTGGGGCTCTGGCTTATGCCGAAGGCCCCTCCGGCAAGAAAGAAGCCACCAGTCCTACAGTTGCGGCCAGCCATGACATCGATGCCATGCGCGTGCAGGGCGAACTGCGCTATCGAGCTAATTGCGGCCGCTGCCACGCCGCGCCACAAAAATTTCCTCCGCGCATGATGGCTACCGTTCTGCGCCACATGCGGGTTCGGGCTACGATTACCGACGAAGACATGCGGCTGGTGCTCTTCTACATGACGCAGTGAATCCTCGGACTGCGACAATCCAGAAAGACCGATGACAAAATCACCCAGGCTTTGTCGTACTCTTATATTCGTCGCCGCGGCGAGCGTCTTGCTGACGGGTCTGCCTTGCGCCCGGTCGCAGGTTGGCGCTGAGCAGATTCATGTCATCCAGGTGCTGGCTGACAGCGACAGCCGCTACAAGATTGCCGGAGAACGGACTCCGGAGATCACCGTCAAGGCTGGCGAACAGGTTCTTCTGCGAGTCACGGCTCGCCGGGGAAGGTCGTGGAATCGAGATGGATCGATCCACGGCTTCAGCTTGTTGCACGCCAAGGATCGAACCAGGGTGGAAGGCTGGGACTTGCTGTTGAAGCCGGGCAAGCAGGAATTCCAACTCATCGCCCCGGCCGAGCCGGGCGAGTACATTGTGGTCTGCACCGTGATTTGCAGCGAGGACCACGAAGGCATGAATATGAAGTTTACCGTGCTGCCCTGAGAACAAGAGGCAAGGAGTGGCTATGTATCGAGCAACGATTTGGTGTGCTGCGGGGATTCTGGTACTGGCCGGCGCCAGTTACGGCCAGAACTCACGCGTTTTCCATGGCGATGTTTCGGACAACCAGTGCGCCATGAATGTTCACTCCCTGACGCGATCGCATCAAGAGATGCTCAAGTCGAAGTCCATGGGCGGAACGGCGAATACCTGTTCGGTGTACTGCATTGAGCATTTGGGAGGCTACCTGGTTCTGGCCGCCGGCAACGATGTCTTCCGGCTCGATCGCGCCGATCTGGTGCACGGTTTCGAAGGACAGAGAGTGAAGGTCACGGGCATTCTGGATGCGAAGGTCAAACAGATCCATGTCCTGAAGATCGAGTTGGAAAAATAGTTCAATGGCCGCGCAGTTCGTCCTTTGCCCGGCTCCTCCGGCCTGCTTCGGTCAGCAAATAAACGCCCAGGATCGTCATCTCCGGCTCAATCGGATGCCGGTAGCGCTGGCCGGGATAGACCACGTAGTAAATCGCGGGATACAGCAGAATCAGCCAGAACAGCAGCCAGGCGCCGGGTTTGCGCCGGCGCAGAGCGCGCGCCAATCCCCAGAACATTAGCACCGAAGATGCCAGGAACAGCGAGTTTTTCACCTGCGCCAGCCACCAGATTTGTGCCAGCCGGGGTGGTCCCGCCCAAAAGTAGACGAAGCGCTTCACACACAAGCGGGCAAAGCGCGAGTAATCCGCTTTGATGTAGTCGACGGCCTGCCGCTTGCACATCGCAATGTACGCGAGTTCGCCCATCGAGGTGTATTGGCGCATGGCGTAGAGATCCTGTGTGGGATGCAAATACTGCATCCAGGTGCCGTCGGCGCCGTTGCCGTTGCCGAGACGCAATTCCGCGCCGAAATTGTCGCGGATGAAAATAAATTTTCCGAAGGTTTGGTAATTGCGCACCAGCCATGGAGCGATGCACGCAAGGAAAACGGCAGACGCCAGCACTACGCCGGCCAACGAGATAACAACGACAGCTTGCGCCGCTTCGCGCAGTGATACCAGGCCCATATTCCCGAAGCCGGCAAGAAAGCGAGCAACACCGTGCTGGTCAGCGCGGCGATTCCCCAGAGCAAGCCGAACTCCAGCCATGGCCGCAATCCGTCGCGGTCTTCCATGGTGAGCGCCAGCCAGAAAATCACGGCCAGCAATAGCGCCGATAGGCTGGTTTCCCAGACCCAGCGCGTGCACCAGGACATCGCGTAAGGCAGAAGAGCCCAAGTCCAGGCCGAGCCGACTGCGACCTTTTCAGAAAAAACACGCCGCGCAATCAGAAAAATCGGAATGCAGGTCAGCGCCGAGAAAAAACTATTGATGGAAAGCAGCACGAACGCCGACGCCCTCGAATAAATACCGAAGATGTGAAACACGCCGGCGATCAAGTAAGGATAGAGCGGCGGTTCCCATGCGGTCGGCCCCGTCGCAGCGCCGAAGGCATTGCTGAAGCCGTGTCCCGAGGCGATGGCCGCGCCGATGCGACCCATTTCCCAGCCGAAGCCGAAGTTATTGTCGGCGCTCTTGAACTTGTAAGTGTGGCCGACGATGATCCAGCCCACGCGCAGAAACAGGGCGATGGCCACCATCCAGAACTGCGAGGTGCGGATGTGAGCCCAGATATTCGCAAGCAGAGAGAGCGTGCGTTCGCGATCGGTGGCCGCGGCGGATATTGAATCCATGGATGTCTATTTGTAGCTGAGTCAGGACGCTGGAGCAAACTCAACAAGCGCTTCAGCCCCGGTTCCCGGCACTTGAACTGTATAATTGCGGTGATCATTTCTGAGACCGGGGTCCCCTGCATGGGCTGGCTGCAAAACAAATTCGAAAAGAATTTCATGATCAGCACGGTGGACTACGTCTTCAACTGGGCGCGGAAGTCCGCCGTGTGGCCGATGACGTTCGGCCTGGCATGCTGCGCGATCGAGATGATCGCTTCATCGACCGCGCGGTTTGATATTGCGCGCTTTGGTTCGGAAGTCTTTCGTCCCAGCCCGCGGCAGAGCGACCTGATGATCGTTGCCGGCACCGTGACTTTGAAGATGGCGCCGGTGGTGAAGCGCATCTATGACCAGATGCCCGACCCGAAGTGGGTGATCTCGATGGGCGCATGCTCGTCGGTGGGTGGGCCGTTCAATACTTACGCCGTGTTGCAGGGCGTCGACAAAATCGTGCCCACGGATGTTTATGTCACCGGTTGCCCGCCGCGTCCCGAGAATCTTTTCTACGCGCTGCTCAAACTGCAGGACAAAATCGATACCATGACGCTGGCGAAGCGGCCCACGGAAGTGCGCCTCGATCCGAATATGCTGGAGAACTTCAAGCGCCAGGTAATGATCGCGCAGACGCTGCAACCCAAATAGCTATCAGCTCTCAGCTATTAGCCGTGGGCAATTAGCAAAAGAATCATTTGGGGACAGTCGCCTCGGCTGTCCGCCTCGCGAGCGAGGCCGTTCTTCCGATTCGCTGAAAAGCTACATGCCGACCTTCACGAAGCTCACCACCGAATCCGAACTCCCACCCGCCGACGAAGCCAAAGAATTTCCCTGCGGCGAGAAGACGATCTGCGTAGCCAACGTGAACGGCGCATTCAGCGCTATGGACAACGTCTGCCTGCATCGCGGCGGCCCGCTGGGGCAGGGAATGATCGAAGGCGGCAAGGTAGTCTGCCCTTGGCACGGCTGGGCGTGGGATTCAAAGACTGGCGAGGCGGTGCAGAATCCCAGCGCGAAGGTTGCCGTGTATCCGCTGAAGATCGAGGGCGGGGATGTGCTGATTGAGGTGTGACCCACGGAAGCTGCGGTCGAATCTCTCCGTCTGGCCTGAATTAGGTGTAACATTAAAGCAGCTAGCGGAGGCGTTCCTTGGTAGAAGATCGTAAGTTAGACAAAGGCAATTTCAACGAGGATTTTCAAAGATCATATACTCATACGCGGCCGAAGCCCACCTCACCTCCCCCCACCAGCAGGCCGAACTATGCGAGTCAGAAGGACCAGAACGCTGGTTCGAATAAACCGGACTCATCAAAGAAGGGTTAATTCATGGCAGGCGTTCCTGAGCCAGCCGAGCACATAGTCGAGTTTTTTCTCTATGTGATGCCGGGTTTCGTGGCCTTGCAGCTCTATCGCGCCAAGTATCCAGCGAAAAAGTTAAGTGACTCCCTCCAAGTGGCATGGAGCCTAATTTATGGCGTTATCCTAGCTGCCTTTGTTCGTTGGATCGATGACCGCTGCTTCCATGGATGGCTGCAGACAAAGGCCACGGGCTTTCCAGCGTTCCGTCTGGTGATGGCGTTGATCGTTACTGGGGTCCTGGGCGGAGCAGTCCTGATTGCTAGGGATTGGTGTCGTTTTGAAATTGCACGTCGCTTTCCCCGATGCGCCGGCATCGCACCAGATCCACAGTCAATCTGGGCGAAGATAAACCGCCCCTCGAACGATTATGCCGTTGTCTTGGACGACGGCTCGATCTACCTCGGTTGGATTGAGGATTTCACATTCGACCCTGACGCGGAGGACAATGATTTCCTGCTCGCAGAAGCAAAGCGAGTAGACGACGACCTAGTTGAAAGATATGCCGTAACCGGCCGAGGTGTGTATCTCAACACAAGGAATGTCAAGCGGATTGAATTCGTCGCGCCCTGATTTTTAGCATGTTACTTATCCGAGGTACCTCAAGAATTTCCCGGACTGATTCTCATATCCCGGAAACACTGCACTCAAATTCGTATTCCCCATGTGCCGCGCGACAGCTTCGCCAAGCACCTGCCGAAAATCCGTAGTCAAAGCCAGATCGCGTCCTTCGTAAAGCTGTGACTGATCGAGCCCCGGCCAGCGTCCGTAAACTTTGCCGCCTTTCACCGGTCCGCCGAGAACGAACATCACGTTAGCGTGGCCGTGGTCGGTGCCGCGGTTGCCATTTTCGCGCGCGGTGCGGCCGAATTCCGACATGGTCACGACCACAGTGTCTTCCCCGAGATCTCCGAGATCGGTCCAGAACGCGGCGATCGACTGCGAGAAGTCGCGCAGCACGTTGGCGATCTGGCCTTCGGTTGCGCCTTCGTTGACGTGATGGTCCCATCCGCCGATGTCGGCAAACGCAACCTGCACGCCGAGATTCGCTTTGATGAGTTGAGCAAGTTGGCGCAGGCTGTCGCCAAAACGTCCCTTGGGATAATCTGCGCCGGGCGCGGGTTTGTACTTCGACGGATCCGCGGACTTCAGCATCTTGACCGCGTCAAATGTTTCTTCGCCGGTGCCGTGAAGCACGGTGTCGGTGGAGTGGTTGTACATGGCCTCGAATGCGTTCGCGACAGGCGAAGGTTTCGGGTCTCGCGTCCGCCGACGGAGAAGTCGTTGATGTTGTTCATCGCGATCGCCGGCTCAAGCCCACTCAGGATGCGCGGGATCGACGGCCCCATCGCGATGGCCTGGAATGGCGATTTCGGCAAGGGTTGCGGCAGGTCGTGCAACGAGCGATTGAGCCATCCATCTTCCGTGGACTTCACTCCCGGAGTTCCGGCCTCCATGAAGTCCTGCGCATCGAAGTGAGAGCGGCTAGGATCGGGCGATCCGGCGGCATGCACAATCGCCAGTTGACGCCGCTGCCAGAGCGGCTGAAACGACGCGAGCGAAGGATGCAGGCCGAAGAATCCATCGAGATCGAGAACGGCCTTGCGCGGAATGTTGATGCTGGGCCGCATGGAGTAATACTGCGGCTCGGCGTAAGGGACGACGATGTTCAGGCCATCGGCGGCTCCGCGCTGAAAGATGACGACCAGTCGCTTGGTGCGGGTCCCCGGCTCAGCAGCGCCCATGGCGGCGCGAGCGAGAAAGCTTGGCACTGCCGCCGTCCCGACGACGGCGAGCGCGCTGTTGCGAAGAAAGACACGACGAGTAATGGACATGAAAAACCAGCTCCTGGCTGCTAGCTCCTAGCTACTTGCTCTTCGTATTTTCACAACGTCTTCGCTGCAACGCCGAAACAGTTTTCAAGCCAAAAGCCAATAGCTAGAGGCCAGCAGCTACCTTCTCTGAAACTCCGGCGAACCCGAGCAGCAAACCCGTAATCGTGCTCACATCCGGAGAACGCGCTGCATCCGCGGTCTTGCGCGTTGGCCTTGTTTTCTGGCTTCTGCGTGCGCGCTGTTCATTGCTGCCGCTTCGATCTGGGCTGTGATCGAGTCGTGCGTTTGCTGCGATACGCCGCCTGCAAGCAGGCTTGTTTCCAGCAGCAGTGAGCGTCGCGTTCGCATCCGGCCGCTGGGACCGTTTCCCGCCAGTTTGCGCCGCATCCACTTTTACTCCCTTGATCTTGCCGTTGGTCAATGCTAACGCAAAATTCATGCGGTTGAGCAGCGCGGAGGAACTCACCCACGTTTCCGCCTTCATGGAGTAGCCCGTGGGCGGTTGCGCGCCGTAAAGCGGCATGCCCATGCGGTTCAATTGCCCGACCAGAGGTTGCGCATCGTCAATCTCGGCTGCCCGTGGCTCGTATCGCGGAGGCCACGAATTCCAGAGGTGTTTTCACTTTCGCGCGGTAGGTGTGCTCGTCCCAAAACTCGGGCGAATGGAACAACGTGTTCAGCACTTCGCCGATGTCGCCCTTCTTCTTCAGAAACGCTTTTGCCATCCGATCGACTAAAGACCGAAGGCGGATCGTCCGAAACAAAACGTTCTGCGAGTTTCAAAGAAATGAAGTGCGCTGTCTGCGGACTCGTGGCCAGGCGGTGCAGAACTTCCATGCCCTCGCTTTCGCCTTTGGGCTTGATCTTATGTCCCAGCACGAACTTGGATCCGGGCTCGTGCATGCGCGGATCGAACTTGAAGCCGCCGCCCTGGGCGGGGTTTTCAATGGTCCATCCCGTAAAGACTTTGGCAACCTCGGTGACATCCCGCTGCGAATAGCCACCGTTCACGCTCAACGTGTGCAGTTCCAGCAACTCGCGACCGTAATTTTCATTGAGGCCACTGGTGCGCTTGCCCGGCCGCCGCGGTGGATACCGCCCTGGATGCGCCGGGATTCCCAAAGCCTTGGCAGAGCTCGGTCCCACGCTCAACCAGTTGTCCAGGTAGAACAACATGGCTGGAGCCTTCGCCGTGGCCACCGAGCAGATCCTCAAACTTGCCGAGCGCGTGCGGACGGATTACATCGCGTTCGTAGCTCGTCAGCATCAGGCGGTCGAGTCCCTTGTCCCCAAACACGTTGAAGTGGTTGAACCAGAAGTCGGTCATCACCTCTTCAAACTGGCGCTCGCTATAGATGGCGCGGAGAAGTTTTGCCTGCGCCAGTTCGTCCGTGACCACGCCCGGCGGGTAGTTCATCGCAAGCAGAGTTTCCTTCTGCTTTGGGTTCAGGCCTTCGAGTAGCTCCGGCGCTTTGCCTCCGCGCAGCGAGTCGGCAACAGCAAGCTTCTCCTCGATCGGGAGGCCCAGAATTTTATTGAAACGCTCGTCCGGCGCGAGGCTTGGCAGTCGCCGGATTTCGAGGTCGGCGCGGAGTTGCTCCTCGCGAAGGTGCGCCTGCTCTTTTTCTTGAGCGTCACTTCGCCGGCGGCGCAAGCCATGGACTCGATTCTACTCGGCCATTGCCGCTCCGTTCGCCGGCGGATCGTTGACTGTCGCGGGCTTGCCCGTCAGAGGCCATGTTTGCCGCGTCGCTGACCCTGCCGCCGTGCGTTGCTGGTTTTCCGGCGCAGTGGACGCGGCCAGGGTTTTGCCGGCATCCTCTTCCTTTCCGCGCTTTCTCTCTCCTCAAGGCGGGCGAGTTGCACCTGGAAAATCGCGCGCCGCCCCGGATCGGACGGCATCGCCTTCTTGCCATTCCTCACTTGATTGATCTCTTGCGGATCGGGAAAATCTTCCGCAATCTCCTTAGTGCTCATGCGGAGGGTGAGGAGTGGGTCCAGGCGAGCGTCGAGCGCGCTGTCGTTAATCTTCGTCGGGATGCATTTGCAGGTCAATCCATCGATCCACCCCTATCGCCATCAACTTGCTGCAAATCGCCCGGGCGGGGGCCGAAGGTCAGGCGATTGAGCGCGTGCAGGGCGCGCCGTTGGTCATTGCTATTGTCATTGCTATTGCTATTGCTGTGGATGCTGGGCCTTGTCGCCGCCTTTCTTTTTTCCCAGCCAACTTGCGGGACCGGGCACGCCAGGCTGAAGCAGAGAAGACAAACAGCAAACTTCGTGCGGCCCAAACGCATGTGGACTCCCAGAAGGCAAAGGCGGCGAACTCTTCTAATTATCAACCCGGAGCCGAAGGAAAAGGTTGCTGCCGGCGGTTACCAAAGACGATGGGCGTGGCTGCAAGAGCTAGGAGCCAGAAGCTAAGCCGAGCTAAGTCAGATACATCTTGCCGCGCGACACTTTGTGCTGCAAAGTGGCGGCCAACTGGTCGACGTCCGCGGGAGCGATGTTTACCGCCATGTGGTCGGCCAGCAGGGGAGTTCGATTGCTGCCCACGGCATCGCGCCGCACCTGGATCAGCAGGGCGTGGACGACATTGGGATCGTATTTTTGCGGAGACATGCGGACCACATCGCTCAGCGCGCTGCCCAGAGAAAGCGATTCGCGATAAGGACGCACGCTGGTCATGGCGTCGAAAGTATCGGCGAGCGCCATGATTCGCACCGGCATGGGCAGATCGTCGCCGCCGAGAGCATCGGGATAGCCGGAGCCGTCGCTGCGCTCGTGATGCCATCGCACCGCTTCGTGAATCTTCGGCCAGGGAAATTCGCACGCTGCTCACAATCTGATGGCCGACCACGGTGTGGTCCGCCATTTCGCGAAACTCCTCGGGATTCAGCGCTCCGGGCTTGCTGAATAGACGCCGGTCGACCGCCACTTTGCCGATGTCATGCAAATATCCGGCGCTGCGCAAGGCGGCTACTTCGCCGGCATCGACGCCCATCGCCTCTCCGATAGCGGCGGCGTAGCGGCCCACGCGCAGTGAGTGGCCGTGAATGTTGACATGCTTCACGTCAATCGCGGTCGCAAAGGCTTCGAGGGCCGTGTCATAGAAACCGTGCAGGGATGCCATCAGGCGCAGAGTTCTCAGTCACGCGCTGGGCCAGCGTCTGCGTCAGAGCATGGTTCTGTACCGCGAGCCCGATGTAGCTGCATAGCAACTCCATGGCGTCGAGCTCAGCGTCTTCGTAAGGTGCGTCGCCCGGCGCGCCGGCCCAGCGCCACAACGCCCGCCAGTTTGCCAGACGCTTTGAGCGGAGCCAGGCACTTGAAAAGTTCAGGAGCTACATTGCCGTTGGAACTGAGGAAGATCGAATACGTGGAAGCGTTGAGCACGATCGGACCGCGTGCTGCGGTGAGTGCGTGAGCGTGCTTGGGCAGAAGAGGAATGAACGCCGGCTCGGGCAGCATTGCGAAGCCGTCTGCCGCCACCGAGGTCAGCATCGTGGGCTTCTCGTTGAAAACGAAAAGCGCGCCCTCGCGCGCGCCGGCCGCTTCCATAACTGCGGCGAGCATCCGGCGCGAAGTCTCGGTGAAGTCGCGCTCCGCCGTCAGCTCCGGCCCCAGTTCGGAGAGAGCTTCCACGGTGCGCAACAGCCTGCGGAAATTGTTGGTCTCCACGGCCACGATAAGTGGTGCGGAATGCCGAGCAGAATGAGCGTAGCATGCGGCAACAACGCTCTGCGAGGCCACATTGTTGGTTAGTTTGGTGCTGGCGTACGGCACATGCGGAAGAGCGGCGCTTCAGCGCCAAGTCGAGCATTCTCCGGGCGGGATTCAGCCCCCGTGCTCGCGGCAGCGCTCAAAAATGCTCCCGCAGTTCAGCAAACCGCCCGACGATCAGCAAACGCTGCCCCGCTGGAGCGGCATTCACTTCTTCATGTTCCAGGATCCACGTGTCGCCATGAGGTACGAAGATCGCGTTCAGCCCCGCGGCCAGCGCCGGATTGACGTCGGACCGCGGGCTGTTGCCGATCATCCACGTAGAGTCGCGCGCGAGTGAATGCTTCTCGACCAGAGCGTGATACGCGGCGGGATTTTTTTCAGCCACGATCTCGGTGGCCGCAAAATATTGTTTCAGTCCTGAACGCTCGATCTTTCCCGATTGCTCGGGACCGCGCCCTTGGTCACCAGGATGAGGTGATGCCGAGTGGACAAGTAATGCAGAGTTTGCGGAACCTCCGGCAAAAGTTCGACCGGATGGTCAGCGACCGTGTGGGCAAAACTCGTGATCTGGGCGTGCAGTTCAGGCGTGACCGGCTGCACGCTGAGCCGCTCAAAAGTATTTACCAGAGCGTGCGAGAAGCTGTGCAGTCCGTAACCGTGAGTCACGATGCACTCGCGCTCCACATCGTTGAGCACTTCCCGCACCTGCTCGGGAGAAAACTCGTGGTGATTAAGAAACGAAATAAAGCGGACGATCGCCCGCTCGAAGTAAACATTGTTCTCCCAGAGCGTGTCGTCGGCGTCGATGAGCAGAGTTTGTGCAGGCAAGCTTCTAGCTCCTGGGCTGCTAGCTTCCGGCAAAAGCGAGCCAAAGGTTCTTTGGAATTCTGTATCGCCTCAAGACGGTCGCATCCATCGGAAAGAAAGGCGGAGAGCGCTGCGTTCCACCTGGCAAAGAGCAGCAGCTAAAAGCTAGAAGCCTTCTAAACCCAATCCACTTTGCGCCTCAGGTCCAATGATCCCCGCCTTGTGTCCCATATCAAGCAACCGCACGACAGCTTCGCGTCCGTCTGGACCGTAGTCCAGCGTGCGCTCGTTCACGTACATGCCGACGAACCGGTCGGCGGTTGACGTGTCGAGATCGCGGGCGAACTGCATCGCGTAGGATAAAGCTTCCTCGCGATGCTCGAGCGCATACTGAATGCTGTCGCGCAACGCTCCGTTGACCGCGGTGATGAGTTCCGGGCCGAGCGCCCGCCGAATCGCGTTGCCTCCGAGCGGCAGCGGCAATCCCGTCATCTTCTTCCACCATCTGCCGAGGTCGACGATGCGGTGCAGACCGGCCTTGTCATAGGTCAACTGGCCTTCATGGATGATCAGCCCAGCTTCGTACTTGCCCTCGAGCACTTGCGGAATGATCTGGTCGAAGGGAACTACTTCGGTCTCCACCCCAGGCGCAAAAAGCTGCAGCGCGAGATACGCAGTAGTGAGCGTGCCCGGAACGGCGATGCGCTTATCCTTGATTTCAACTTGCGTGAACGGGCGCGGCGAAACGATCATCGGCCCATAACCCTCGCCCACGCTGCCGCCGCACGACATCAGCGCGTACAAATCCTGAATATAAGGATAGGCATGAAACGAAATCGCAGTCACATCGTAGACTGCCTTCGCGCGCCTTCTGGTTCAAGGTCTCGATATCGCAGAGCGTGTGGGTGAAGCGCAGTCCCGGCACGCGAACCTTGCTGGTGGCGAGTCCGTAAAACATGAAGGCATCGTCGGAATCCGGACTGTGAGCGATGCTGATCTCGCGCACCTGCGATGCCGGATTGCCGCCGGAACGCTTCGCTTCTAGTTCCGAAATGACTGTCATCGTATGAACTCCAAACCGCCCGCAGCTGTGATTGGTACTGCTATGCCCCCGAACGCCGCTGCCACCGCGCCGCAATTCCAGCAGCCATCATCACCTTAATCACTTCGGCAAACAAGAACCAGTAAAGTCCCCAGCGAAAGGCCAGCGCCACCGAATGCGTCAGTAACGGCAAGCCAGGTCAGGCCTCCGGCAAAAAGCACAACTTCGCCGAGAAGGCCGCCCATCGCGGCGCGGGCAAATGTCTTGCGTCCATGCTCCATGATGTAACCCGCCAGCCACGCAACCAGAGGGTAGGCCAGGAGAAATCCGCCGGTGGGGCCGAGCAGGTGCGCGATTCCCGCCTGGACCTACGGGACTGAACACCGGCATTCCCATTGCTCCCTCAGCCAGATACAGAGCGAGCGCCGCAAATCCGCGCCTGCTGCCCAGCAGCAGGCCGACCAACAGCACTCCAAAGTTCTGAACCGTCAGCGGCACAGGCGTGCCCGGTATCGGAATCGTGATGCGCGCGCACAATGCAACGAACAAGCTGGCGCCCACCACGAGCGCAACTTGCCGCGCGGCTTCGAAAACGCGTTCCTGCTGATTGCCTATGGTTTGAATCGCCAGCTTTTGACATGGAAGACTCTCCAGATTTTCGACGCAGAGCGTCAGTGCTCGATGTCGCTCGACTGTCGCTCGCGCTCCACCTCGCTGGAGGTTCCTTCCCGCGCGGCATGCGCGGCCTGCAAGTGCCGGCGCAAACGCATGTACAGGGCGATTGCAACGCACACCACCACCAGCGCACTGCAACCCAGGATCAGGAACCACCAGATCATCCGCACAACGGTTTAGGATAACAGATGATCTGGCGTCTCAGTTTGTGGAGGCGTTCGTGTGGGGATAGCCAGCCCTTAGGCCTGCCCTGAGCGAAGCAGAAGGCCACCAGCTTGACGCCAACAGCCTCTCTAACTCGCCTTCGCCAGGCCTCTCTTTTCGCGCATCGTTTCGACTCGCTTGAGCGCCAACTTCAGCCGTTCGCGGCCGAACTTGGAGCCGGTGATGACCTTCTCGATGTTCGCGAACATTTGCGGGTCACCCATCTTTTCGCGCAGTTCTTTCAGGAAGGGTTGAACCTTCGCAAATACGATGAACATTTCCCCACTCACCGCAGGCTGGATGAACAACTCTTCATTCAGCGCCCCGTGCAGCACGAAAGAGGCGGCCATGCTCCAGTATCCACCGACCTGGCGCAGCCAGTTGTTTTCCTGCGTGCCCATCGCCCAGGCAACTTTCACGACATCGTCGGCGCTCTGCGGCCAGAATTCGCCGAGCCACCAGCTGCGCGCCTTGCGCATTTCCGCCTCGCGGCGCAGATCGTACAGCTGGAGAATCAGTTGAGCATCGGCAGCAGTAGGTTTCTTAGCCATAGCTTCCTCCGTTTATTTTGGATCACACTGGTTGTGTTAGACGCTTTGGTCGGCGCAAAGCATCAACTAAGGTTGATGCTCCCGCACTATGCGGTCGTCGTCGCCGCCAGTTCCGGCGGCCGGACGCTCATAGTCGCACTCTTTGTTCGGGCACGCGATCACTGGTCCGGCTTTCAGGATTTTCTCAACCAGATATTCGCTGCCGCAACTCGTACATTTTTCGGCAATCGGCTTGTGCGCCGAAGTAAACTTGCACTTCGGATAATTCCCGCATCCGTAGAACGTGTTTCCCTTGCGGGCGCGCTTCTCCACCAGATCGCCCTCTTTGCACTCCGGACACTTTACGCCGATGTAGTTCTGCTTCACGTACTTGCATTCCGGATATCCGCTGCACGCCGTGAACTCACCGAAGCGCCCGTGGCGGATCATCATATTGCGTCCGCACTTCGGGCAGGGCTCATCGAGCGGAATATCTGGAACCTTTTTGCCCTGGTCGAGCCGCCGCGTGGTCTTGCAATCGGGATATCCCGTGCAGGCCATGAACTGCCCGAAGCGCCCGCGCTTCAGCACCATCACCCGCCCGCAGTTTTCGCAATATTCTTCCTGCGTGGTCTCCTGCACGTCGGCCGAATCGAGATCTGGCAGGTTGATCGGATTTTCCTTCGTAAACGTGCACGTGTTCGGATCTTCTTTATCGTAGGTGCTGCACGCGTAAAACGATCCGTGCTTGCCCCACTTGATCACCAGCGGCGCGCCACAGTTCTCGCACTTCTCGTCTGTGGGCTTCTCCATCCGCTTGATGTTCTCCATATGCTTTTCGGCATATTTGAGGTCCTTCGTAAACTTCTTGTAGAACTCGGCGAGCGTGTCCGTCCACTTCTCCTTGCCTTCTTCGATCTCGTCGAGCTTTTCTTCCAGGCCGGCGGTGTAGGCCATGTCGAAAATGTCGCGGAAGTTTTCGACCAGCAGATCGGTGACCACCAGCCCGATCTCCGTCGGCGTAAACTTTCCGCCCAGCTTCTGCACGTACTGCCGCTCCTGAATCGTCGACAGAATCGCCGAGTAAGTCGATGGACGCCCGATGCCGCGTTCTTCCAGTTCTTTCACCAGAGACGCTTCGTTGTAGCGCGGCGGCGGCTCGGTGAAATGCTGCTCCGGCTTCAACTCCTTCAGCGTGAGCTTCTGTCCGGCTTCCAGCGCCGGCAGCTTGTGCTTCAGTTCCTCGTCTTCTTCGTCCTTGCCTTCTTTCGACTCTTCGTAGACTCGCAGGAAGCCGTCGAACTTCATCACCGATCCCGTGACGCGGAACCAGTAAACGTCGCCGTTCTTCGCTCTTGGCGTCGATGTCGACGGTGGTCTGGTCAAACACGGCCGGCATAATCTGCGAAGCCACAAAACGCTGCCAGATCAGCTTGTAGACCTTGAACTCATCTTCTTTTAAGTACTGCTTTACCAGGTCGGGATGCCGCATCGCCGAAGTTGGCCGGATCGCTTCGTGCGCCGCCTGCGCTTCCTTCTTCTCCTTATATGTATTCGGAGTCTCGGGCAGATAAGCCGCGCCATATTCCTTGCCCACGTATTCGCGCACTTCCTGAATCGCCTCGGGCGCAACCCGGGTCGAATCCGTACGCATGTAGGTAATCAGGCCAACCAGTCCTTCTTCGCCGAGTTCCACGCCTTCATACAAGCGTTGCGCGATCATCATCGTGCGCTTCACGCTGAAGCGCAGCTTGCGCGAGGAATCCTGCTGCAACTTGCTGGTAGTGAAAGGAGGCGCGGCGTTGCGGCGGCGTTCTTTCTTGTCGACCGACCGAACCAGCCAATCAGCGTGCTCGAGCGCTGCGCGGATCTTTTCCGCATCCTCGCCGTTCGTGACCTCAATCTTCTCTTCACCCTTGCCCAGGAACCGGGCGTCGAATGCGGGAGGCTTGCTGGCCGCGAGGTGCGCGTCGATCGTCCAATATTCTTTTTTCTCGAACGCTTTGATCTCGCGTTCGCGTTCCACGATCAGCCGCAGCGCAACCGTCTGCACGCGTCCGGCAGAAAGTCCGCGCCGAACCTTATCCCACAGCAGCGGAGAAACCTGGTAGCCAACCAGCCGGTCGAGCACGCGCCGCGCCTGTTGCGCGTCGACCAGATTCTGATCGATTGCGCGAGGATGCTCGAACGCCGCCTGCACCGCGCGCTTGGTAATCTCATTGAACGTAACGCGCTGAATCCGCGGCGGGGCGTCCGCATCTTCTTTCTTCTTCTTCTTGGCTTTCTTTCGCGTGGCCGTTGCCTGCCGAGTTCGAACGCAAGATGCGCCGCAATGGCCTCGCCTTCGCGGTCCGGGTCAGGCGCCAAGATAGATCGCATCCATCGGCCCCGCCAGCTTCTTCAGCTTGGCCAGAACTTTTTCTTTGCCGGGGATGACGACGTAATCGGTCTCGAAGTCGTTGCCGGTGTCCACGCCCAGAGTGCTCTTGGGCAGATCTTTCACGTGGCCGAGCGAGGCCTCGACGGTAAATCCCTTTCCCAGATATTTCTGGATGGTCTTCGCCTTCGCCGGCGATTCGACAATGACTAAACTCTTTAACAATGGAACCTCAGTTCTTTAGGATTTCGCTTTGAACCTAGCACGAATGGGACGAAAGCAACAAGTTACGGCGCGAGCAGCTGTCAGCCATCAGCTTTCAGCTCTTAGCTTTTGCATGAGAGATGCCAGCATACGTTTCACCTCCACGGCTTGCACTGGAAAGACGCTGGTAATCTGCCGTCTGCAAAAGCCTAGATCCCTGGCAAGGAGCAAATGGTACTCCAATTCGCTGGCCGAACCGGCGGCGATTTGAAGGAACCGCGCGAAGTCTATGTCATCCTCTTCGGCAAGTCCCTTCGGCGATGTTGGCGCCGATCGATGACGATGCTCTTCGCATCTGGCTCGTCAATCCATACATTTCCTCGCGAGGAAACGATTTGCTTGATTTGGTAAACGTCGAGCGTCAACAGATGGGCTCTCTCCCAGACCTTTAGATTTCTAAAGTTCTGCACCGGCGGCCTCCGCCATAAGCTGAGAGCTGACAGCTAAAAGCTTTTCACGAAATTCTTCCCCGGCATCTGTCGAACCTTGCCACTAAGTTCCAGCTCAAACAGCGCCGCGAAAATCTCAGAAGAAGATAACTCATTCTCCAGTTTCTCCACCAGTTCGTCGATGTGCGTCGCTTCATCCGCTTTCAGCAAACTCAAAATCCGCTTCTCGTGCGGAGGAAGCCCCTCGTCCGGAAATAGAGATGCGGACGAGGCATTCGCGGATTCAGGCGACGCTGCCGGGCGTGAGCGCAAGCTTCACTTCCGCCGGCAGATCTTCCCACACATCTTCCCAGGTTGCGACCAGCTTCGCGCCCTGCTTGATCAGCGTGTTCGGCCCCCAGGAATTCTTGTTCGTCACGTTGCCGGGCACGGCGAAGACGTCGCGGTTTTGTTCCAGCGCGCAACGCGCCGTGATGCGCGTTCCAGAATATTCCGCGGCCTCTACCACCAGCACGCCGACGGACATGCCGCTCAAAATCCGGTTGCGAATGGGAAAATTCTGCGGAAAGGCAGAGGTGCCGAGAGGAAATTCTGAAATCAGCGCGCCGCCCAGCGCGAGAATCTGCTCCGACAACCGCGAATTTTCCTTGGGATAAATCACATCCACGCCCGTGCCAAACACCGCCACGGTCTTACCCTTGGCCGCGATCGCTCCGCGATGACTCGCCGTATCCACGCCGCGCGCCATGCCGCTGATAATCACCAACCCCTGCGCCGCCAGATCGCACGCCAATCGCTCCGCCATCCCCGAGCCGTACGGCGTGGGATGCCGCGTGCCCACCATGGCGATCCCGGGCTGCATCAGCACTTCAGGATTGCCGCGAACATAAAGCACCAGCGGCGGATCGTAAATTTCCTTCAGCCGCGGCGGATAGCAGAGGATCTTCGAGTGAAATCACCGTTACTCCCGCTGCGGCAGCACGCGCAATCTCTTCCCGCGCCAGTTCCGCCGATTTCCCTGTAGCGATCGATTGCGCCGAAACCGCCTGAATGCCGGTGCTTTCCAGTTCCGTGAGCGACGCGTGAAACACCGCTTCGGCGCTGCCAAAGTGTTCGACCAGTTTCCGCGCCTTCGTCGGCCCCAGGCCGGGCGTCAGCGAGATAGCAAGCCACTCCAGAATATGAGTTGCGGATGGCGATGCGGCAACGGCGTTGGACACGTCGAGACTCCAATCTTGATTGCGGCCAAAGATCTAGAGCTAGAGACAGAGACTGGGCGGACTGTAGTCACTTGCCGGAAAGCAGTGTCAAGGGCAGCCGTCACAATGCCCTGTGAAAACTCGTCTGCTAGAATCAAAACAGGAATGAGACGTCTACGCATCTCGGCGATTTCCTACCTCAACACCGCTCCCCTGATGTGGGATTTCGAACACGGCGAGGCCGGGCACGAGTTCGACATTTCCTATACCCTGCCGTCGGCTTGCGCTCGCGCGCTCGAAGGCGGAACCGCCGACATCGGGATCATCCCCGCCGCCGCTTACGCGCAATTCCCCAGCCTGATGGTATTGCCGGGCGTCGCGATCGCCTCGCGCCGGCCGGTGCGTTCCATCCTGCTGGTCAGCCGCGTTCCGGTGAGACAAGATTCGCACCGTGGCTCTCGATACGTCTTCGATGACCTCGGTCGCGCTGACCAAAATTCTTTTCGAGAAATGGCTGGGCGGCGGCAGGACCTTCACCTCGATGGCGCCGGATATCGAAAAAATGCTTGCCGACCACGATGCCGGATTAGTGATTGGAGATCCGGCCCTGCAGATCGACCGCTCGCGCTATCTAACGCTCGATCTCGCCGAAGAATGGATTCGCCACACCGGCAAACCTTTCGTCTTCGCCTTCTGGGCAGTCAGGCAGGATGCCCTGCAGGAAGACGCGCAGTATGCGGAGGGGTTGTGTGGAGACGGGTCGTGTGGGGACGGGCGCCCTCGCCCGTCCGCGTCGCGAAGCGACGCTCGTACACATGCGCCAGACCTGGCCACGATCTTCCAGCAATCCCGCGACCACGGACTCGAACCCGCAAGCCTCGACCACATCGCCCGCGAATGGGCTCCACGACTCGGCATCAGCGAAGCCGACGTGCGCTCCTATCTCACCGAAAACATTTATTACCACCTCGACCCGCCTTGTCTCGAAGGTTTGCAACTTTTCTATCGCTATGCGGCCGAGATCGGCGCGCTGCCCGCCGCACCAGAGATTTCGTTTCTGGTCAGGCGAACGCCGTAATTGGTGCCCGCACTCCAGTGCCTGCCCTGTAGACTCTTCCAAACCCGCATGCTTCTCCATCTTCATCCCTTGCTCGCAGTTCCCATCTGGCGGCAACTGCGCCATCTCGGCGGAGTGGGATTGATCCTCCTGGGACTGGCCGATAATTCCGTGATCCCTCTAACCGGCAGCATGGACGTTCTCACCATCTGGCTGGCCGCGCGTCATCGCGAACCGTGGCCCTACTACGCCTTCATGGCCACGCTGGGCGCGCGTGATCGGCGGCTACATTACTTATGCCTTGGCCCGCAAAGGCGGCAAAGAAGCGATGGAGCGCAAGCTCTCGAAAAAAAGAGCCGCGCAGGTTTCCAAAGCATTTGACCGTTGGGGATTCGCCGCCGATTGTGATTCCCGCCTTGTTGCCGCCGCCGTTTCCGTTTCTTCCATTTCTGCTGGCGGCAGGCGCCATGCAGTACTCGCGAAAAAAGTTCCTGGCAGCCTTAGTGCTTGGACGCGGTCTTCGCTACTTCCATCGAGGCCGCTTTGGGATTCCTTTACGGCAGGCATATTCTGCGTTTCTTCTCGCAATACTACAAACCGGCGCTGGCGATCTTGATCGGGTTGGCGGTGATCGGCACGGTGCTGACGGTGATTCAATATTTGCGCTAAGGAGAAGGAAGCAGTCGCAGGTAGGCCATAACAAACGGTGAAGCCATCTGGACTTGGCTCAGCCAGCCTGTCCTCCGTTAGAATTAACCGGCACCCAATGTCCCTCACCAAACCCCAAGCTCTCGAGATGTTCGACTCCGACGACCTGATCGGCATCGGCATGGAAGCCGACGCGGTGCGGCGCAAGCTGCATCCCGAAGGCACGGTCACCTACATCATCGACCGCAACATCAACTACACCAACTTCTGCACCGAATACTGCACCTTCTGCGCCTTCTATCGCCCGCTGAAAGGCCCCGCGGCGAAAGAAGGTTACATCCTCGAGTTCGACACCATCTACGAAAAAATCCGCGAGACCGTCGAGCTCGGGGGCACCGGAGTGCTGATGCAAGGCGGCCTGCATCCCGATCTCAAGATCGACTGGCACGAGAAAATGCTGCGCGGAATCAAAGAGCGTTTTCCGCAAATTCATCTGCATTGCTATTCCGCGTCCGAGATCATCGCCATTGCCGAGTACAGCGAGTCTCAGCATTCGCGACACGATTCTCCGCCTGCGCGATGCCGGACTCGATTCCATCCCCGGCGGCGGCGCAGAAATTCTCGACGACGAAGTTCGCTACAAAATTGCCCGCCTCAAATGCCTCACCAACGACTGGATCAACGTCCACCGCACCGCCCACCAGATCGGCATGCGCACCACCGCGACCATGATGTTCGGCGTAGGCGAGAATTACGAACACCGCGTCAACCACTTCCAGCAACTCTACGATCTGCAGGAAGAAACCGGCGGCTTCACCGCCTTCATCCCCTGGAGCTTCCAGCCGCAAAACACCGCGCTAGGCGGCCGCACTGGGACGAAGCCACCGCCGTCGAATATCTGAAAGTGCTAGCCATCTCGCGCCTCTATCTCTCGAACTTCCTGAACGTGCAATCCAGCTGGGTCACGCAAGGCCTGAAAGTCTGCCAGATGGGCCTCCGCTTCGGCGGCAACGACGTAGGCTCGGTGATGCTGGAAGAAAATGTAGTAAGAGCCGCAGGCGTGACCAACTGCACCACCGAAGAAGAATTGCGCCGCATCATCCGCGACGCGGGCTTCCGGCCCGCGCAGAGGGATACGCTGTATCGGCAGTATTTCCTGAATTAAATCCATCCGTAGAAACCACCCCAACTCTTTGTCATTCCGAACCGGGCGATAGCCCGGTGAGAAACCTGCTGTCCCCGTAGACATTACGAACCGGGAAGGGCACGACGTTCAGTCGTGACATAAATCGACGCAAGAATAAATTGCCTTCAGCCACTGAGGCGGATATGTTGCCAAGAATGGCGGCGGAATGGACCTGGAGGGATTCGAGCCCTCGTATCGTAGTGCTGTGGATTTCCACCGCGATTCTTGGGTCGTCCGTCACATCGCTCCCGTCAATTTCTGGCTAGGATGGTGGGTGCGGCTTCCGCTGCGTCGCCCGGCTCCTTGACAATCGAATGCGGCTTGTCTCATTTCCCCATGCTTTCTCGTTTCTCAAGGCTAAGTCCTTCAGATTGAATATTTTGCAGCTAAGTTCTTTAGAAGCAATATTTTACCCGGATTCAGGCAGGATATCGACGACCTAAGTCCTTCTGAATCAAGAATGTAGCAGACTCGATCCGTGATTTTATTGATCTGGATCGAGAGACCCATAAATCGAATACTGATGGGTTCCGCCAACTCTGGTCAGCGCAGCGCTCCCACTCAACACATGTTCGAGCAGGGGATTGTGGTAGAGCACATACACTGCCCGTGGATGTGCCCGCAGATTCTGCTTCAGGTTGGCGATCATCCTCCTCAGCCCCGCTTCCGGAAACGGATTGAAGAGATAGAGCACGGTTGGCTCGGCGGGGAAAGAGAACTCGGTCGCATCGGCGCAGATCGATTCGAGAGCGAAGCACTTCTGCGATTCGCCTCGGTATTTGCTGAGGTTCTCCTGCGCGGCCTGATGCAATGCAGGCAAGAGCTCCACGCCCACGATGCGGCGGAAGGGATAGTCCGATGCCATCAGCAGCGTGCGTCCTTTTCCGGAGCCGAGATCGAGGAAGACGAAGTCGCGAAAGTCACAATGAGTTTGCTGATGCAAAGCGTCGAGCATTTCGTGGAAGAGAGCCGAGTCTGTTGGTTGATACGGCGAGTGGAACAATCCGAGCAGTCGGTCGCGCCAACCTACGGCCGCGCTGGTGGTGTTGACGCGATGCTCCCAATCATAGTCAGCGTCGCCGTAACGCCGGCGACGGTGCTCCGGCGTAGAATCGCGAACGAACTCCCACAGCGCGCTCAGAAGCTGGCGGGTTGCCGCGAGCGAGCCTTCGCGCCTGGCAATGTCATTCCACCATTGCCGCGCCGAACGTAGCAGGCTGATTCGCGATGAAGCGGAGGGATCGGTACCCATTCTCCGCCATCATAAGCGAAGTGCGAACTATCAGCGCTAGGTTAGCTACTAGGTACTAGGTACTGCTACTGCAGTTGATGGAATTTCGGAGTTGGTTTATATCCAGGAGGCAAGCCGTTGATCGCGAAAGGAAAGTCGTCGGGCACGCGAATTTCTACGCGGCCCTCGGGGGTTAATGTGTAGGGATTGCGGTCGGGATCGACGGGAGTTCCAGCCAACTTCTCCCCGGCAACCAGTTCCGCCATGCTTGCGGGCAGGCGTCCAGTGCGCTCTCCGAAGCGGGTCACGGCTTCCTGCAGATGCTGGACGTCTTCGTCCACGCGCAGCGCTCGCAGATGTTCGAGCGCGTTCTTTTTAATCTGCGCGTCCTGCGCCGTCTGGTAAGTCGCGGACCACAACATCTGAGCCGTCTGGTACTCGCCGGCATGCTGCGCCATCTGCGCCGCCATTACCTTTAGAAAGGGATGAGCGTTCGGGATGTGCGATCCGCGCTCGAAGGTCTCAGCGGCTTTCTTGTAGTCGTGAAGCTCCATGTAATAGACGAAGCCCAGGTCGTAGTAGAGCCTCCAGTTGTCGGGGTTGGTCTGGATGCCGTATTCCACGAGTTCAATCGCCTGCTCGGGTTCGCCTGCGCCGTGCGGGGGTTCGGGCGCAAGATAGCTGGTGCCGAACTCATAGGCGACCATGAGATGCGGGTCGAGATGGGCGGTGATTTCAAGCAGCGGGGCCAGCAGGTTGTAGCTGGTGGCGAAGTAATGATGCCGGTAGCCGAAGTATTGCACGGCACGCGTCCAATAAATGCAGGCCATCAGACCGTTATAGCCAAGACTGAGACGCTTGATCACTTTTGGCGAACTGAGGAAGAGGACCTCGTCGGGCGCGGCTTGCGGGCGAAGCTGGTCGGCGCGATGAAGCACAAACGAACTCGCAGCCAGCGACAGGATCAAGCACGCGCTGGCGACGATCGTGGTTTTCCGGCGAGTCTTCATTATTTCAAGTCTTTTTATTTTAGATCCCGGCGCTCGAAGATCAGCACCGCCCCGCTCAGGGCCATCGTGGCGTAAAACAAGGCGTAGAGCGTGTTTTGCAAAATGAGTTGTCCGGCGACCGGCTGTTGATGCGCAATGGAAGTGATCACGTTGAACGCCGAAAAATTCGGGACCAGATAGGCCGCCCCCGTGGCCAGCCAGCGCGAGAACCCGTGCGCCATGCCCGCGAAGTTGCGCAGGTCTTCGGCAAAACTTCCGATGACGAACAACGAGAAAGCGAAGACGGCGGAAAGCAGAGGCGAAGAAAACGACGAGAACAACAACGTGAGCGAGCAGATGATCACGAACTCGAGAACGATGAAGTACAAGGCCACGAAAATGAGCGCGTCGGCGCGCACGAATTTGTGAGAGACGTAGAACAACGCTCCGAACACGCCGATCGCCATAAAAAACGTGTTCACTACGAGCGTTCCGGCCAAGCCGAAGAACTTGCCGACGATGAACTCCCAGCGCCGTACGGGACGGGAAAGCACGGTGTACAGGGTTCGCTTTTCGATTTCTTTGGAAACCAGGCCGATGCCGATAAAAATTGCAATCACGATTCCAAACAGCGAGACGGCGGTGAGTCCAAGATTGATCACGACGAGCTTCTCAATCTCGATCGAAATCTGGCCTACGAGAATGGCTGCCCCCGAGAGCAGCAGCGCGAAAGCGATGAGGTTGTAGAGGACGCGGTCGCGGACGGCTTCGCGGAAAGTGTTTGAGGCAATGTGTGCGATGCGAGTTTTCATGCTCCACTCTTCATAAAGCAGATCTTCATAAAGCAGAACCAGCCGTGGTCTCGGCGCGGCGCAATTTTTCGACAAAGTAAGCCTCGAGCGAAGTCCGTACCGGAGTGATTGCAATTAGGCGCAGGTGTTCGCGGCGCAGGGCATCGATCATCGTGTCCTGCTGGTTCTCATCAAGAATGGCGCGAACCCGGTCTCCCGTGACGTGGCACTCCGCACTTAGCGCCTTGATCGAGGCCGGCACGTGCGTGCCGTGCCAGATTACTTCCACTTTGCCCTGAACGCTGGAAGTCAAATCCTCGACTGCGCCCACGCCGCGAAGTTCTCCCTTGTGAATGACGGCAACGCGGTCGCAAAGCGTTTCCGCGTCGGAGAGAATGTGCGTGGAAAAGAAGACCGTCTTGCCTTCGCGCTTGAGCTGGGACATGAGATCGCGCACCTCGCGCCGGCCCATGGGATCGAGGCCGGACATGGGTTCGTCGAAGAATACGAGCCTGGGATTGTGCAGGATGGCCTGACCGATTCCGACGCGCTGCAGCATGCCTTTGGAAAACTTGCGTAGTTGCATTCCCTTCACGTCGCGCAGCCCAACCTGATCGAGTACGTGCTCGACACGGTGCTTGCGTTGTTTAGCGGGAACGCCGGAAAGCTGTCCGTAATACTCCAGCAGTTCGTGAGCCGTCAGATAGTCGTAGAAATAGGGCTGCTCGGGAAGAAAGCCGATTTGCGCTTTGACTTGAGGGTCCGTCCAATCGCGACCGAGGATGCGCGCCGATCCGGAGGTTGGGAACACCAGGCCCATGAGCAGTTTAAGAGTGGTGGTTTTGCCGGCGCCGTTGGGGCCGAGGAATCCGAAAATCTCTCCGTCCTCGACCGTGAGGTGCAAGGGGCGCAAGGCGCACTTCGGGCGCTTGCGCCAGAAGCCGATGCTGTAGGTTTTTTCCAATCCCAAAATCTCTATGGCAGGCATGAGAGGAATTCAGGTGCTAGAGAAATTGTCTTGTTTTACAAGAAAAATTATATGCGAATCCGATGGCGCGTAAAGTGGCGGCGCAGGCGCGGGGATGTTACGAAAGTAAAAGAGGCGGGTGACACTGGGGGAATTTCCACCCCGGCCGGAAAAGTTTAATGTTAGCGGCTCAGTTGCCTTGAGGCGCGAGAGTCAGGCACGCTGCATAGCTTCCAACAAGAGTGACGTTGCCGGCCGGCTGGGTCGGATCACCAGGTCTTCAGCCGAGCAGTAAGCGCGGGTTCCGGTCTGGTCGCTGATGGGGGTCGCCGTGGCATAGAACTGGTTGTTGATGGGGCTTCCTCCGCCGGGGGATCCGGTAGCAGCAAATCTGTAGCCGCTCTTGGGGCCGCCACTGGCCAGAGACTGGTCGATCAGGCAAGCCGTTGCGGTGCCCGGAGTGCAAGGCTGCGCCCCGCCCAGGGGAGCCAGTGTCGCGGGGAAGCCGGTGATAGCGTAGGCGCCAAAATATGCCGCTTCGGCGACGTTGATGGCATGCATAGAAGCTGCAGCCGATGAGTCGTTGGCGGCCATGCGCGACCGCATTAAGTTCGGGATGGCGATGGCGGCGATAACCAGGATAATCCCCACCACGATCAACAGCTCGATAAGTGAAAAGCCCTTCTGTTTCAATATGGAGCCCTGCCTCTTCTTCAGCAGCACTTGAACGGCACTCAGATTATGGCTCCGCGGAAACATATAGATACTGTTGCACATGAAAGGCCAACGCTGCTATCCCCGGCCAGTTACTGGAGTAACCATTTCCGGTGCGATCACTTGATCTGGTCGGCGAGCGTACAAAGTCGAATTGGGTTTCGCCATCCGACTCTCAAGCCAAAAACTTGTGAACGCAGTTGCCAGGATGAGACTCCAGGGAATTAGGGGAGACTGGAGCGCCCACGATACGCCAAAGCGCACGAGCACAAGCCAGCCTGTGGTGAGTGCAAGGCCGGCAACCATGCCGGCGATTCGCCGCGATCGGTTCGGCAGGCCAGGGGATGCTATCGCCTGCACCGCGAGGGCGAAGGGTAAGCTCACAACCAGGTCGACTAAATAGTGCTGTCCACTTCCCAGAGTGGCGATCACGGTGAGCAAGAGATAGAGCATCAGGAAAGCACGCAGGGCGCGCGGGAGACCTCTGCTGTTCCACCAGAGCAAGACTACCCAGCCCATGTGCAGCGAGGGCATTCCATTGCGAGGGATACCCAGCGGAAGCGGCATCTTTTGCAGCGTGAATGTCGATAGATTCTTGTAGGGAAGACTTTGCCATGGGAAGTCTCGCGAGAAGGCGTAGAGCGGCCCGGTGACGGGCACAACGTTATACAAGAGCCATCCGGCAGCCCCTGCGAGCATCAGCACAGTCAGCGTGTGCCACGACACCCGCCTGACTCCAACAGGAACATGCCACGCGCACACAACTGCCATGGCGAATGGCAGGGAGAGATACGTCAGCAGGGTGGCGCGAGTCAGGATGAGGCTGGGGTACATGATTCTTCCCATCCAAAAACTCGGCTGAAACCCCAGGCTTCCGTCGAAGGCGTACAGCCAGGCATCGTCGGTCTCGGGACTCAGGCTGGTGCTCAGGCGCAGCACATTAGCGGAAGCAAGAACGAAGAGGATGAGAACTACGGCGGGCGTCAACAGCGCCAGGGCATTTTCCCGGCCCTCGCGCTCTGACCACAAAGCGCGGAGCCCAAGCAGTAAGATCGCGCCGAAGCCGAGCGCTGCAAGACCGCTGGCCCCGCGAAGTACCCAAAATGGAACGTGCGGGAGGTGAATGACCTTAATGAAGAGCGCTGAGATCAACAGCCAGGTGTAGATCTCCCAACGCGAGGGAGCGCCGCGCAGGAAGAACGCAAACCCACCGGCAATGGCGAAGGGCACGTAGGGCTCGTCAAAATTCGTTAGCAACGCTGCCGCAATTACCAGCGCTGCCCACACCACAGAGAGGGTAATAGGAGCTAGCGTGTTACACCGCGAAGGAGTCAGTTTTTCCCACGCCATACCTGCAACACCTCTCAAAGGATCCGCCATCGGAAGACGAGTTTGCAGTGATTGTAAATCCGGGTGGCGAAGATCCTCGGTTACCACAGTTTATCGAAAGAGAAATTCAGGGTCGGCAACAAGGCTAGGAGTTGGAACTATTCGGGAGGTTCGACCGTTCTTGGTGGTTCAACGAAGAAGGGCAGTGATGCGTGGAAGGACAAAAGTAAAAGGGCAGCGGATTTGCATCCGCTGC
This sequence comes from uncultured Acidobacteriaceae bacterium, assembly GCA_963841125.1. GTDB lineage: Bacteria > Acidobacteriota > Terriglobia > Terriglobales > Acidobacteriaceae > Sulfotelmatobacter. Next base: position 588,657 of record CAWJBH010000004.1, on the reverse strand, counting down.
CCTCTAGGCTTAGTACCCTCGCGGGATACTTTGCCAACTCAGACCCGTTAGTTGTTCATCGGGTGTCAGAAGCCGGCAAGCCGCATAGCTAGCCGGAACCGTCGTGACGCCAGCCGCGCCGTTGCGCACTACGCCGTCATCAGCCGCGCAGAACGACTTGGTGCCGGCGTGTTCGAGATCGGCGCCGCGGTCGTGTAGAACGTGGAAGGCGCCGCAGCTCCGGAGCCGTAACGGTCATCTGCAAAGGTATAACCGCTCTTACCGTTGCCGCCGGGGCCGTTGGTGGCCAGGTTGTTGTCGATCAAGCAGCCATTGGCCGTTCCCGGAACGCAAGGCGTACAGCGCCGCCCAACTGGGCCAGCGTGGCATAACCTTGGGTAGGATAAGCGCCGTAATAGCCGACTTCTCCGACAATGATGGTGTGCTCGGAAGCAGCCGCGGACGAATCGTTGGCAGCCATACGGGCGCGCATCAGGTTAGGAATCGCGATAGCTGCGATGATCAGGATGATGGCAACCACGATCAGCAGCTCAATCAGTGAAAAACCCTTCTGTTGTTTCCGCATCTCTATTTTCCCTCGCTTTCGGACTTTTCTTGATTTCATGCTGGTCATGGTAATGACGCAGTCGAGCTAGATAATGGCACTTGCCGGGCCAAACCAGCTAGTTACCTTGGTTCCTGCCGGATTAAGAGCAAGGCCTTTATTTTCATTAGCAGGGTCAAACTTACAGACTTATTGTAACGCGCTTTGCAGCGCGTTGCTTCATGGCAAAAACTGTCATGGAACTGACGGTTCGCGGCATTCCACCCGCGGACTGATTCCCAATCTCAGAACGAGTCAGCGCTGTGGCCTTGCATCTGAAAAGTGCGGCAGGATGTTCGATTCCGCCAGACACAGAAGTAACCGCTCCAGGGTAATGACGGCTGTCCGGCGTAAAAACGCATAGATATAATCGTGTCAGGAGAGGCGAGGCTTGAATCGATGAGCGCCACCGTGACAGAAGCACAGCCAGTAGTGGTTGGCCGTCCACCGGCGCCATTATTCCTTTCTGGTGAGAAGCGCAGCACGATTTTGTGTCTCGCCTTGGTGTTGCTGACCATTACTTTCTACAACCCCGTCGTTCACAACGGCTTTACCAATATGGACGACGACATCTACATTACAAGCAACGTTCATGTGCGGGCGGGACTGAGTTGGGCGACCGTGAAGTGGGCGTTCACGAGCTTTGACGCGGCCAACTGGCATCCGCTCACCTGGCTCTCGCATGCTCTGGATGTTCAGCTTTTCAAGCTGAACCCTGCGGGTCACCACTACGTGAATGTCCTGCTGCACGGGGTGAACGCACTTCTGCTGTTTCTGCTGCTTGAAAGCGCTACAGGCTTGACTTGGCCGAGTTGGATGGTGGCGGCGCTGTTCGCGCTTCATCCCATAAATGTGGAGTCGGTGGCGTGGGCGGCGGAGCGGAAGAATGTGCTGAGCATGTTGTTTTTCCTGCTTGCTTTGCATGCCTATGGGTGGTACGTGCGCAAAGGCGGCGTTAAGAGGTACGCGGTGGTTGCCGGTCTTTTCGCTGTGGGATTGATGGCGAAGTCAGAGATCATCACGCTGCCGTTTGTATTGCTGCTGTGGGATTACTGGCCGCTGGAACGGATGGCAGGGACGCCAGTTCTCAGTTCTCAGTTCCCAGTTCTCAGAAAGAGACAAGGCTTAGAGCCGGGGACGGGGGCGCCGGTTGCGCGATCTTTTTCTTTTCTGGTGGTTGAGAAGGTGCCGCTGTTTTTGCTTTCGTTGGGCAGCGCTGTGATGACCATGCTGGCGCAAAGGGCAGGCGGCGCGGTGCATGACTCGACTCCGGGGCGGCTGGGGAATGCGATTGTGGCTTATGTGCGGTACATGGGGAAAGCATTCTGGCCGCGTGCGCCTCGCAAACTATTATCCGCACCCGGGTCTGCATCTTCCGACTTGGGAGATCGTGGCTTCCGCGATCGTATTGGCGGGGTTGACGGCGTTGGTGTGGCATTGGCGGAGTCACCGTTACCTGGTGGTGGGCTGGCTGTGGTTTCTGGGGACGCTGGTCCCGGTGATTGGGTTGGTGCAAGTGGGCGCGGCAGCGATGGCTGACCGCTATGCGTATCTGCCTTTTATCGGGCTGTTTCTATGCGTCGTTTTTGGATTCGCGGAACTGGCGCAGAAGCGAAAATTGCGGGCGGCGTGGCTCGGAGTTCCTGCGGTCTTGATTTTGCTGACATTCGGAACGTTGACCTCTCGACAGATTAGTACCTGGCACGACAGCGTGACTCTATGGAAGCATGCGCTGGGCTTGACCGAACGGAATTACGTGGCGCATTGGGCGCTGGGCTTCCGCGTTGGCCGAGGAAGATCGAAGTGACGAGGCGATTGCCCAGTTCGATGCCGCCGAGAGTTTGCATGAGTATGCCGCTCTCGACAGGGTCGCGGTCGCCGCCTACAAACGAAATCATGGCCACCTGCAGGCGGCCATCGAGGAATACGGCGGAGCCTTGAAGGTTTCTCCAGATTCGAAAACGCGAGCTATTGTGCTGAGCCGGCTGGCTTCGGCTTACATGCAGAGCGGGGATTTCGAGCGAGCGAAAGCCAGCTGCGCGAGCGGGCTCAAAGAGAATCCGAACAACGCCAGCGCTCTGGTGGATAGCGGGTTGCTGGCTGAACGGGACGGAGATTTCGAGCTTGCAGCCGCGCAGTTCTCGCACGCCATGAAGGTTGTGCCCACCGACGTGGGCTATCTTCTGCTGGGATATGCCTTGCGTCGAGCCGGTCACTTGCCCGAGGCGCAAGAGGCTTATGGGGAGGCGCAACGGATTTCACAGGACTTTGGTCAAGCACAGCAGTCCGCCGCGCAGCTGTTGGCGACCGCCGGAGTTAAGGCCGAGTAGATCGATCTCGATTAGATTCATCCAGAGCAGGTCCATCTTAAGAGTAAAGCGAGGATTTGAAATCTTTGTCTCACAGCGCGACAGCGCCCGCGGTAGAGCCCGCAGTGATTTCCCGCCCGCCGGCACATCGGCTTGCGTCGTCGGGCGTGGCTCAAGGCGGTCTTGTGCCTTTTGCATTGGTGCTGGTGACGATGGCTTTTTACAATCCCACCGCTCCACAACGGGTTCACGAACCTTGATGACGACATTTACATTCTGGATAACGCTCATGTGCGCGCGGGCCTGACCTGGGACACCGTGAAGTGGGCATTCACCAGCTATGACGCCGCGAACTGGCATCCCCTTACGTGGCTGTCGCACGCTCTCGACTGCCAACTCTTCAAGCTGAACCCGGCCGGTCCTCACTATGTGAATGCTTTATTGCACGCCGGGAGTGCGGTCTTATTGTTTCTGCTGCTCGAGAGTTGCACGGGATTGATCTGGCCGAGCTTGATGGTTGCGGGCGCTGTTTGCGCTGCATCCGGTAAATGTGGAGTCGGTGGCTTGGGCTGCGGAACGGAAGAATGTGCTCAGCATGGTTTTCTTCCTGCTGACCCTGTACGCCTATGGATGGTATGCGCGGCGCGGCGGAGGAGTGAAACGCTACGCCGTAGTGGCTGGTTTGTTTGCGTTGGGGTTGATGGCGAAGTCTGAGATTATTACGCTGCCGTTTGTGTTGTTGCTTTGGGACTACTGGCCGCTGGAGAGAGTTCCAGGCCCAGATCTCAGTTCTCGGTTCTCAGTTCTCAGTCTCAGTGAAAACCCTACCGAGATACTTCGGGTATGCGTGTTGCGGCTGTTCCTCGGTCGTTCTCTTTCCTTCTGGCTGAAAAGCTTCCGTTGTTGTTGCTTGCGGTGGGTAGCGGCGTGATTACTTTGCTGGCGCAGCGGGCCGGGCCATGCGGTGCGGACCTTGCCAGCTTCGGAGCGATGGGGAAATGCGCTGGTTGCTTATGTGCGCTATCTCGGGAAGGCGATTTTGGCCGACACGGCTGGCGGTGTTGTATCCGCATCCCGGCGATTCGCTTCCGGCTTGGGAAGTCATCGGCGCGGCGGCGGTTTTGCTCTCGATTACTGGGCTGGTATTTCGTCGGCATGAACGTCGTTATCTGTTGGTGGGCTGGCTGTGGTTCCTGGGTACGCTGGCGCCTGTGATCGGGATTGTCTCAGTTGGCGAGCAGGCGATGGCTGATCGCTATGCCTATCTACCTTACATTGGATTGTTTGTGGGCGTGGTCTGGCTGGTGGCGGACATCGCGCGGGAGCGGAAGATCCGCGCTGTATGGCTGGCGACGCCCGCGGTTTTGATTCTCGTTCGACCCTTGGAGTACTGAGCCGCCGTCAGCTTGCTTATTGGTACGACAGCGAGACTTTGTGGAGACATACCCTGAGCGTCACCGAGCGCAACTATATGGCGCACGGCGGCCTCGCTCGCGAGCTGGCCCAAGAGGGTCGAGACGGAAGAGGCTATTGCGGAGTTCAATGCAGCCGAGAGTCTACATACCTATTCTTTTTCTGACATGGTCGTGCTTGGGGTTTACGAACAAACTCATGGGCAGGCGCAGGCGGCGACCTCGCAATACGGGCAGGCGCTTAATGCTGCGCAGGATTCGAATTCGCGAGCCGCTGGCCTGAGCTGTCTTGGTTCAGCCTACCTGCAGATGGGTGACTTCGAGCGTGCAGAAACGAACTATGCGTCGGCGCTGCAACAGAATCCTGACACCGTTGCTGCTCTTGTAGGCAGCAGCTTGCTTGCGGAACGGGAGGGCGATTTCACGCGAGCGATCGCCCCGATTTCTCATGCCGTGAAGTTGGAGCCGGGCGATGTAGGGTATCTGCTGCTGGCGCAGGCACTACGCCGAGCGGGTCGCGTGGCCGAGGCAGACGATGCCAGTGCTCGCGCGCAGCGGATTTCCCACGATTTCACTCAGGCTCAGCGATCTGCCGCGCAGATACTGGCCGCGGCTGGAATCGTTTCCGATTACTGAACGTCAGTGGCTAGTGGTCGGTGGTCAGTGATCAGTGGTCAGCAAGCAGTGGCCGTGATCGGTGGCCAGATCGAAAATATCGAAATCAGGCAAGCGGCGTTTGTCTTTACTGACCACTGATCACTGATCACTAACCACTGACCACTTTCTTCGCATCCTCATTCCGCTTTTACCAGCAAGCAGGTTACGTCGTCGTGCTGCGGAGTCTGCGCCCACGAAGAGGTCGAGTTCCGCCATCATGCGGGTCAGCATCTCGCCCGGCGTTGAGGATGCGGCTGAGTTGATCACGCTCAGAAGGCGGGCTTCCCCGTATTCGTCCTGGTGAGCGTTCTCTGCTTCCACCAAGCCGTCGGTAAAGATGATCAGCCAATCGCCGGGAGCGAGTGTGATGCTGGCCGATTCGTACTTTGCGTCGGGCAGAATGCCGAGAGGCAATCCGCCGACGTCGAGACGCTCGATCAATCCGCTGGCGCGGCGCAGGATTGGATTGTTGTGACCGGCGTTGATGTAGTGGAAGACGCGCTGCGGCTGCGTCGTACTCCGCGAGAAAAGCGGTGGTGAAACGCAATCCTCCCTGGCTGTTGGAGGACGCGTACTTGTTCATGTTTGCGACCAGTTCGGGGAGAGCCACCTGCGCTGTGGAAAGCGTTTTGAGGCTGGCCTGAAAAGTGGCCATGAGCATGGCCGCTGGAATGCTTTTGCCGGCGACGTCGGCCACGGCGAATACCACGCGATTTTCGTCGTTGGTTCTGCCAGGACGCGGAAACACATCGTAATAGTCGCCGGCGACGGTGTTCGCGGGGCGCGTGGTGTAGGCAACGGAAATTCCTGGAATCTGCGGCGGAGCGCCGGGCAGCAGCCAGGTCTGAATCTCGCGCGCAATCTGCAAATCGCGCTTCATCACGACGCGGTCGGCAATCTCCAGCATGAGCAGCAGAAACAGCAGCAGGCCGCCCCAGAAGTGGAAGTCGAGTTCGACGACGTGCAACTCGTGTCCGGCATCGTGATAGCTGAAGCCACTGCTGGGAAATACAAGCATGATCAATGCAACGAGCAGCAGGACGCGGCGCGCGGGCGAAAGTTTTTCGAGGACGGACCAGAAGAATTCCTTGACGACGTGAAGATTGCGGCCGCGCGGGTCAGACCCTCCGGAGTTTTAGCGGCCACGTCGCTGGAATAAAGGCGGTAGCTGGAACGCGCTTCGGTTTCGAACTGCGACCAGAGCTGGCTTACCTCAAGGCCTTCCGTGACCCGCTGCCAGAACCGGTGCAGGCGCACTCGGAGGGGAGTGCGTTGAGCCGGTGGGGAAGCGGTCGCCATGGGAGAAGCAATTATAGAGGAACGGGGAGGGTGGATCTCCAACTTACAAGACCTAACCACTAAGGACACTAAGTTACACGAAGGAAAACCAAAGCGATTCGCAGTCTGTTAGAAGAGCGGTAACTGCTCGTCTGAACCGTGCACCTGCCACTTGATGTCGTGCGACATTGTTCCCCTTGGGTCGGCACGGGGGATTCCATATTTCTGGCGGAAGCTTGCGATGAGTTGTGCCACCTGCTTGCCATAGGAAGGCGGCAGAAACGAGCGGTCCTGATAGCGCTCGCGATAGTTCTGAACTAGCTGCGGAAAGTTTTGCTTAAGGAACGGAAGAAAAACCGCGGCGGAACACGGCTTCAGGAAAAGAGGTCCGGCGAAGATGTGGCGAGCTCCGGCGGCGACGGCTGCACACACTATCGCTTCTAAATCCGCAGATGCGTCTGTAATGCCTGGCAGGACGGGCGAGCAACTCACTCCTACAGTTAGCCCCGACTGGCTAAGTTGGCGAACCGCGTCTAAGCGCAGATCGGGGCGAGGCGCGCGTGGTTCCAAGATCCGAGCTAGTTCGACATTCAGAGTAGTCACCGTGATGTGGATCGACAGCGCGTTGTTCCGCGAGACCTCGCGCAGCAGATCGAGATCCCGGACGATGAGATTGGATTTGGTGACGATGCCCAGCTCGAAGCCGCGATGCCGCGCGAACTCTTCGAGAATGCCGCGCGTGATTTCGTAGCGGCGCTCGGCCGGCTGGTAAGGATCGGTGGCGGTGCCGAGCGAAATGGATTCGCCTGGCTTGACCCTCCGTAGTTCGCGGCGCAGCAATTCCGCAGTGTGCTGCTTGACGTAGATTTTCTGCTCGAACTCGGCGCCATCGCGCATTTCCATGAATTCATGGGTGTAGCGGGCATAGCAGTATTTGCAGGCGAATTCGCAACCGCGGTAAGGATTGATGGTCCAGGTGAAAGGCAGGCTGCGGTTGCTTACGCAGCGGTTCAGCAGGGATTTCGCCGGGAGCGTGAAGTATTCGACGTCATGGCCTTCGCGCAGGGATTCGCTTTCCGCGGCGAGCCGCGCGATGCCGACCAGCGGGGATTTCTGCGGAAGTGCGAACAAGGGCAGGCTGGACATATTCGCCTTTTGTTCGCCTACAGTAAGCTTCCTGGCGGCTGTTGTCAAGAGGGAAAAGAGATTAGGGGCAGTGTGTTTTTGGAAAATTTGGCCAATGCGCGTAAACGCCTGATTACAACACTTAGCTAGTAGGTCCGGTGAGTTTCACCGGCCGATATCAGGAATCCAGCTGAAGCTCTTTGAGTTTCTCGACCGCCATCTAGGATGACGACATTGCCTTGGCCCTCCATGAGGCCCCCAATGGGAGTGGAAGTAAAGCTTATCTGATCTGCGTACATGGTCAGCAAGTTGTACGTGCCGAATTGGCGCTTACACGCAACACTGTCATTTGGAACCGAGCACAAGGGGAATACTTTGCCGATGACGACCTCGAAAGGTACACCGTCCTCGGATGGCATCGGGATAAATTCCCGACCCTGACAGACCTCGATTTTTTCTTCCTCCTGTTGGGGCGTTGGGGAACTGCCATCCGGGGTGACAATGTGAACGCCCCCGCACCCGACGCCATTCACATAAAGATCGACAACAACGTCCATCGGCTTCGTCACGCGAATCACGCGGGGGCGAGATAGACTCGACGCCTTGTTGATGTCGGAGGCAGATGAAACTATGACAGCTGCCTTCCACACGCCCAGCGGAAGATCGGCTTCGTAGTGACCGGCCGGGTCAACTCTAGCTGATGCCTTTGAAGGTCCCTCGAACGCTACCCAGTTCCCGCCTATCGGACTTCCTAACAGGGTGACCCTTCCCGAGATGTGGAACGTTGAGTCCCGATTCGACTGGGCGGGAAGTGTTACGCATAAGAACAGAAAGGTTACTGAAAGCGTGTACTGTCTGATATGCCGCTCCATGGCACTTCGATCATAGTCCCGGAAGAGGTGAGTTGGCGTAATATCGCGATTTCACTCATTGACCCCTGTCAAAACGTGTAATCGCCTGTTAACGACAGTTATAGAGACCTTAAGGGGGACTTGGTCTACTCAGTAAAGATGGAACGATACTTGAACCGCGATCTGTACCGTGACAGGTTTGCCGTCTAGTGTTGCTGGTTTAAACTTCCAACCCTTCACGGACTTAATTGCCTTCCCATCGAGGTCATTGCCTACGCTCTTCAAAACGCGAATGTGACTCGTGCGCCCATCAGGTTCCACATTCACGCTGAGTGTACAGACGCCATTGAACTCCCTCCCGCGACCTGACTCGGAAAATTGGGCTGAAGGCGCGGAGATTACGCGTGGAGGTGTGGCGCAGGGTGGCGGGTTCTTATCGCTGCAGACCTTAGCAAGGTCGGTGACGGGTGCCTCTTCGTGATTTTGTTCTTGCGGCGATTGTGCCTGAATTCTTGCGAACATCAAGCAACAGCAGATCAGAAAAGCGAGGCTTGCTAAACGCACGAGATTCTTCAAGGCTAGAGCGCCCCTCCGACACCAGCGGCGCAGCCATAATACATTACCGACTCCCTTGGTGAAATATCGCGATATCACTCATTGACCACTTCAGGGTTGGTTAGCTGGTTTTTGCGCCGGCTTGTCGAACAATTTGGAATCGACTGCCGGGTTGATTTCCAGGGCTGTGTATTTCGTTGTACTTAAATCCTCGCCGTCCTGCTTGTTGTGGCGCAAGAGAGGAATATTCACGCCACTTAATGACTTCCAGTCATCCATGTCGGTCTCGCCCTGCACGGGCCCACTCAGGCTTAGGGTTCGATAGGTCTCCTTCAAAATGTGACCGCTTTGCGGGTCGACAAACCAGCGGATATACGGCGCCGGCGGCATTCACGTCTACGATGCGGGCGTCGATGTCGCCAACTTTCTCGGTTCCTGCGGCGCGGAAAAAGACATCGGGGTCCTTCCAGTGTGAAGCAATGAAGATGGGATCGCGCTTGATCTGCTCCAGTGTTTCTTGTTTCTGGGAGGCGGGGAAGTCGCGGATTCCCCCCTCGGAGACGGCCATGAAGGCAACTTGCGGCGTGACCACAATGTTCATGGTTCCGGCCGGAGTTTGCATTTCCGCGTGCAGACGGTCAGGGAAAACGATCACGCTTTCCATTTGAATGGGAACTTCGCCGGCGGGCGTTTTCTGGATGAGAGTAAACTTCGCCTTTATGGCTTTGATTGCCCCCAGTTTGGCTTCACCTCCCATCGCGGCCACCACTTTCGCCGCGATTGCCTGGCCTTCTTCATTGGACGCTGTAGGTTTAGCGCTGTCGTCTTCTTTTCCTTTGGCGCCTGCCGGCGGCGGAATGGTGATATCGATTTCCTTCACCGGGCCGAGTGACGTGAGAGGCTTGTCGAACTCTTTGGTGTTGCCGACCACCAGCACCGCGAGTTGATCACGGTGCACGTACTTTGCCGCTACGCGATTTACGTCGGCAGCCGTGACCTTCTGGATTTCCACGGGATACTTGTCGAGCCAATCGGCGGGGTATCCGTAGAATTCGTAAGTGACGCGCTCGGCCAGAACTTTGTCGGGTGAGTCGAGGCGGAAGATGAACGCGTTCAGGATGGCGTCCTTAGCCTGCTTGATTTCCGCGTCCGTAATGGGCTGCTTAGCTAGGTTGTCGATGTCTTCATCTAAGGCCTGAATCGACTCGACCGTTGTCCCGCTCTTCGTGCCCACAACGAATTGCTGAATGCCGGGATGCCCGAAGTTCGCCCCGATACCTCCACCAACGTCGTAGGCCAAACCGCGCTTGGTGCGAATGTCGTTGAACAGGCGCGAAGAGAAGCCTCCGCCGAAAGCTTCGTTGAAGACGCTGATGGCGTAGAAGTCGGGATTGCTGCGCGTGGTGCCCAGAGCAACCATGTGAATATTGCTCTGATTTACGTCTTCTTTCGGGATGAGATAGTAACCCGGCTTCGCGGGGTGATACTGAATTTCTTCTTTCGGCAAGTCGGCGCCTTTGGGCCATGCCTCAAACGCGGCGCGCAGCTTGGCTTCCATGGCGGCAGCATCGAAGTCGCCGCTTATGCCTAGAATAATCTGATTGGGATGGACGTAAGTGTTGTGCCAGTCGAGCAAATCCTGGCGGGTGATGGCGGCGATGGTGGAATATTCAGGCTCGCGGGCGTAGGGATTGTCCGCTCCGTACGCCAGCCTGGTAGATTCGCGGGCCGCAATCCCGCTGGCTTCGTCGTTGCGCCGCGAGATTCCGTCATCTGCCTGCTTCTGGGCGAGGTCGAGCTTATCGGCGCGGAATTCGGGATTCTGCAGCAGCTCGGCGAAGACTTTGAAGACATCGTCGAAGTCGCCTTTGAGGCAACTCAAACTGATGCTGGTCGAATCAGGCCCGCCGCCGGTTTCGACCTTGGCTGCACGCACTTCGAGAAAGTCGTCGAGCTGATCGCCAGTTTGTGTCTTCGTGCCTCCGGTGCGCCAGACCTCGCCGAGATATCCACCAGTCCAACTTTGCCGGCGGGTTCATTTCGCGAACCGCCGCGAATGCGTGCGCTGCCGCCAATCAGAGGGAGTTCGTGGTCCTCTTGCAGAAAGATCACCATGCCATTGGAGAGTTCAATGCGCTTCGGCTGGCGCGGATGGAAAGTGGGCAGAGGTGCGATCGGGATCTGCTGCCATTTTGTCGCCTGGGATGCGGCCCTTGGAAGAGGCATAAACAGGATGGCGGCTACGAACATCATCGAAAGAAATATCCGATTCGTTTTCATTGCGCACCTCCCTGATCCGCTGAGGCTTGATCTGGCGGTGCCTGATCCGGCGCAGCTTTGATCGGAGTGTTGCTCGCCGCCCTGTCCCGCGCCCGCAGCGGTTTCGATCACGCCGATGGTTCGGTTCGTAGCCTGGAAGGTTTCATTGGCCACGCGCCGAATGTCAGCCTTCGTTACCTTGTCGATGCGATCCACCGAACGGAACAACTCGCGCCAGTCGCCATAACGAGTCTGGTAAATCGCTAACTGGGTCGCCAATCCTTCATTGTCTCCCAGGCCGCGGATCAAGTTGGCCTTGGTGCGGGTCTTGATCATCTTCAATTCGTCGTCGCTGATGTCTTCTTTTTTCAGCCGCTCGATTTCGACGTGGATCGCGTCCGCCTACTTCCTGCGTGGTGTGGCCGGGCAGCGGAAATGCATAGAACGCGAACAGGTGTGGATATTTGGTGCCGGGCAGACCGCTGAATCCTGCGGAGATACGCGGCGATTTTCTTGTCGCGCACTAACGCGCGGTAAAGACGCGAGGTGCGGCCCTCCGACATGAGATCGGTAATTGCGTCGTACACTGCGTCATCTTTCGACATGTAGTCGGGCCGATGGTAGCCCTCTAGATAAAGTGGCTGGGATTTTTCTTTCAGCACCACCCTGCGCTCGGAGTTCTGCGGAGGCTCGGCAGTAGTGGTCTCATCCGGCTTGTGGCTCATGGGCAGGCGGCCAAAGTACTTTTCAAGAAGCGGCATGATCTGTGCGGCCTTCACGTCTCCCGCCACGGCGACCACCATGTTTGCGGGCACATAATACTGGTCGAAGAACTTTTTCGCGTCGGTGGCGGAGAAATAATTCAGGTCGGACATCCATCCAATGGTCGGCCGGTGATAGGGATGGGCTTCGAATGCCGCGGCGTCAAACTGCTCCTCCATGCGGCCGGTCGGATTGCTGTCGGTGCGCATGCGACGTTCTTCAATCACGACATTGCGCTCTTTGTAAAACTCCCGCATCACGGGATGGAGAAACCGTTCGGATTCGAGATAGGCCCACAGTTCCAGCCGGTTCGCCGGGCAACGAGTAGTGGTAGGCGGTCTCGTCGTAATCGGTGAACGCGTTGAGATCCTCGCCGCCGTTCTGCTCGATGATCTTGCCGAACTGGTTGGGCACGACGTATTTGTCGGCCACGGCGATGGCGTCTTTCCATGCCTTTTCCAGTTGCTTCAACCTGGCCTCGTCGCGGCCTACGCTTTTGTCGCGCTCGGCGATGTAGGCGGCGTAGGCGATCTCGACTTTTTCCAACGCGGGCTTCTCTGCAGCGTAGTTCGTGGTGCCGATTGTGTCCGTCCCTTTGAAAGCCATGTGTTCGAACATGTGAGCCAAGCCGGTCCTGCGCATGGGGTCCTGCGCGGAGCCCGCGTCGACCATGGTGAAAAAAGAGAAGACCGGCGCCTCAGGCCGCTCGCAGATGAGAATGGTCAGGCCGTTCGGCAGTTTCTTGACCGTGATGCGCTTCTCAAAAGACGCGACGTCCTGCGCTGCGGCGAGAGCAGAAGAAACAGCACAAGAGTGAGGGGCTGAGTATGCGGTATTTCATTGGACCTCCAGAGGGTTGGACGGATATGACAGGGCAGAAGTTTGAAAGTACGTGGCGGGCAGGGAAATTGTCAAACGGCGAGGCGTAGGTGGTCAGCGCGGATTTTGCGTTCGCCGCCGTTTGATGCACAATGCCTGCGGGAGCGCTGGCGCGCGATGGATTCGACCATTGAGGTTCAGGGCAAGCAACTCAAGCTGTCGAATCTGGAAAAGGTTCTGTATCCCGCGACGGGATTTACCAAGCAGCAGGTCATCGATTACTACGTTCGCATTGCGCCGGCGATGGTGCCGCATTTGGCCGGGCGTGCGCTTACGCGCAAGCGCTATCCCAACGGCGTGGACGAAGAATTTTTCTACGAGAAGAATGCGCCGCAGCATCGCCCCGACTGGGTAAAGACTGCGCCCATCTGGAGTGGGAGAAACCGCCGCACCATTCATTACATTCTTGCCGACGATCTGGCCACGCTGGTCTGGCTGGCGAACCTTGCCGCAATTGAGTTGCACCCGTCGCTTGCGCTGGCGAAAGACATCACCTGCCCGACGATGATGGTCTTCGACCTTGATCCTGGTCCGCCGGCCAACATTGTGCAATGTTGCCAGGTCGGGTTGTGGCTGCGCGAAATCTTCGAGCACTTCGGGTTGCAGAGTTTTCCGAAGACTTCGGGGTCAAAGGGGTTGCAGATTTACGTTCCACTGAACACCCCAACCAACTACGAAGTCGACCAAGACTTTTTCCCACGCGCTGGCGCAACTGCTCGAACACGAACATCCCAGAATGGTTGTGTCGGACATGAAGAAAGCAGGTTCGGACCGGGAAAGTTTTTGTCGATTGGAGCCAGAATGATGAACACAAGACCACCGTGGCGGTGTATTCGCTGCGGGCGCGAGAGCATCCTACGGTTTCGACGCCGGTGACGTGGGAGGAAGTCGAGCGCGCGCTGAAGAAAAAAGACGCGAACCTGCTGGTATTCGAAGCGAAGCAAGTGGTTGCACGCGTGGAAAAGATGGGCGACCTGTTCGCGCCGGTGCTCGAGTTGAAGCAACGGTTGCCCGATCTGAAAGGATTGCGGCAGCCTTCGATTGCGGAACCGAGCAACAATCTCGATCGCAGCGCAGGCGGAAGACGAGCCTGAGGAGCACTCAGAGCCGCACTTTGAGAAAAGACCGGGAAACGGCCGCGGACGCGCAAGACGGGACGCAAGGTATAATCCCGTCCGTTCGCTTGCCAATTTTGCGCCACATTTTACTTCGAGAATCTTGCCATGGCTCAACTGTTTGCCGGGACTTCGGGATGGGCTTATCCGAGCTTGGAAGCCTGACTTCTATCCCGCTAAGCTCGCGCAGAAAAAATTTCTCAGTCACTACGCTACGCAACTCAATACGGTCGAAGTGAATTTCACTTTCCGGCAACTGGTGAAAGAGACCACGATCCAGAACTGGATTCAGGAAACCCCGGCGCACTTTCGTCTCGGCATCAAAGCGCACCAGGTGATCACGCACATCAAGCGGCTGAAAGGGACGGAAGATTTCGTTCCGCGCTTCCTGGCGACGATCGAACCATTGGCGGCCGCCGGCAAGCTTGGCCCTGTGCTCTTTCAGTTGCCGCCGAATCTGAAAGCGGATGCTGCGCTGCTTAAGGATTTTCTCGCCCTCCTGCCGCGCACGCTGCCCGCAGCATTTGAATTCCGTCACGATTCGTGGTTCGCCGACTCGACGTGGGAATTGCTGAAGTCGCATGGAGCCGCGCTGTGCGTGGCGGAGACCGAAGAACGCACTACGCCCGATGTCGTCACCGCGCCATTTGTCTACTACAGATTTCGCAAGCCGAATTACACGGGAGAGGAACGCCGTGGGATGGTCGCGCGCATCGGAGAACACCTGGCTGCCGGCCGCGACGTCTTCGCCTACTTCAAGCATGAGGAGACGCCTGAAGGGGCTTTGTTTGCAGTCGACCTGCTGCGTGAGTGCTGGCCAGACGTAGCAAGCTACGTCGCTTCTACGGCGGCTGCTGTCTGCTGGCATCCCCTTCATTACTTCCGTCCAGCGTCCGATAACGCGCATACTCCATTCATCCCTCATTACCATGGCTTCGGAAGCAAACTCGCGCGTGCTTTCCAGTTTTCTCGACTACTTGAGAATCGAGAAAGGACTGGCGCCGCTTTCCATCAGCGCCTACGCCACGGACATCTGCCAGTTCTCGGAATTTCTGGAAAAACGCAAGCGCATACTGCTAACGGCGCGGCGCACCGATGTGCGCGATTTCCTGCAGCAGCTTTTTTCCAATCAAGTGGATGGCCGCAGCGTGGGACGAAAACTCTCGGCGCTGCGTCATCTCTATCGTTATCTGTTGCTGGATAAGAAAATCGAGCACGATCCCACGCTGAATATCGAGTCGCCGAGGCAATGGAAGGTTCTGCCGAAAGCCCTGGCTCGCGATGAAATGGAAGCGACGCTGGCCGCTCCACTTACGCTGCACGGCATTTCGGCGCGCAACACGAAAGATTCTGCCGCGCTGGCGGTGCGCGATCGAGCCATGCTGGAGGTTTTCTACGCGGGAGCGCTGCGAGTTTCGGAAATCATCAGCGCGAAACTGGAAGACCTGAAGCTCGAGGCCGGATACATGCTGGTGCGCGGCAAGGGCGACAAGGAACGTGTGGTGCCGCTGGGTAAATCGGCTCAGGACGCGCTTACGGAGTATCTGGCGCAAGCGCGCCCGGTCGCTGGCGGCAGGGAAGCCAGGCAAGCGGCTCTGGCGGCGATTGTCACCGTCCGCGCCAGGAATTCGCCTTTGCTGTTCATCGCGCGCGGAGGGCGCAAGCTGACGCGCCAGCGAATTTGGCAGATGGTGCGGGCTGCGTCGGCCGCCTCCGGGCGCGTGGCTTCGCCGCACATGCTGCGCCATTCCTGCGCCACGCACATGGTGGAGAATGGCGCCGATCTTCGCACTGTGCAGACCATCCTGGGCCATGCCGATATTTCGACCACGCAGGTTTATACGCACCTGGCGCTCGACCGGCTGCGGACGGTTTATCAGAAGCATCATCCCAGGGCGAAGGCGAGATGACGAAATGCCGAGAACACCAATACTGTCGTCACCAAAGCCGTCGCCAACTTCCTGCGCCATCTGCGCGAGCGCAACGCTTCGCCGCACACCATTAAGGCTTATAGCCGCGATCTTGTGCTCTTCGCCGCCTACGCCGGTTCGCGCGGATGGAAACAGATCGACCACATTGCCGTGCGAGGATTTCTCTCGCAACTCTACGAGAAGGGATTGAGCAAAACCTCCGTTGCGCGAGCTCTTGGCCGCTGTGCGCTCGCTCTATCGGTGGCTGGCGCGGGAAGGCAGTGGTGGAGCAGAATCCGGCAAAGCTGGTGGCCACGCCGAAGCTTCCCAAGAAACTTCCGCGTGTGCCGACGATTGAAGAAATGAATTCCGTCATCGACGGCCAAATGCCTGAAGTGGCGGCTTTTCCGGAACGCGACCGGCTGATGCTGGAACTGCTCTACGGATGCGGCATCCGCAATTCGGAACTCACCGGCATCAACCTCGACGACATTCGGCTCAGTGCCGAAGCAATTCTGATTCGCGGCAAGGGGAAGAAAGAACGCTATGTTCCGTTTGGAGATTCGGTGAAGAGCGCTCTCGCAGCCTATCTTCCCGAGACGGCAGAAAATTCTTGCCGAAACCAGCAAGCACTCCACGGCGCTGCTCATCAACCGGCGTGGCGGCCGGCTCACCACGCGCAGTGTCGGCCGCATCATCAAGAAAATTGCCGTCGCCAAAGGCCTTTCGCCCGACGTGCATCCGCACACGCTGCGCCATGCCTTCGGCACGCACATGCTGGAAGAAGGCGCCGACCTGCGCGCCATTCAGGAGTTGCTTGGCCACGAGCGCCTCGCGACTACGCAGCGCTACACGCAGTTGTCGATGAAGCACGTGTTGCAGGTTTACGACCAGACGCATCCGCGAGCGAAGTAGCGCCGCTGCTCTTCCCGATAGAGTGCACGTCTTCAGACCTGACGTCAAGAGGCGTTCTTGTGCGATCTCTAATGCATTATTCGTCCGAGTTACGATTACGAAAGCAGATGTTCCTATGGGGTCTGCCCTCTCAGAGAGTAACCGTATTACTCTCTAAGTCAGAGGCAGATCTGTGAGTGGTGAATCCGTGCGCAAAAGGCCAACGTTTCCGAGAGGCTGGCGAATGCTATTACCGAGTTGAGTGCGCTGCAGGAGCCGCTGCTGACCGCGGAAGTAGATGCGCGCGTTCTGGCCGATTTCCGCGACGCGCTGAATCGCATCCGCAACACTGCCTGGGCGGCCCAACAATCGGCGAATGCCCCGCTCTTTGATCAAGGAGACGCCACCGGTTGCTTCCTATCTGACTGCGGAGCGAATTCGAGCAGCCCACCAGCTCTGCCGATCCCTGCACAGCGATATCTGCCGCGATGACATCGAATTTCAAAAGGGACCGCTGGTCGAGCTCCATCGGCGCCGCCAAGATTCTCGTCGACGAGCTGAAGGAGAGGCTCTGAATCACTCTTTGTCAGGGGACTGCGCCCGCAGCTCCTCCCACATCTCGACCACCCGCGTTTTCAACTCCGCAGTCAGCTTCTCGTACGCCGCTTCTGACGCTTCACTCTCCGGCGGCGGAAGAATCGGATCGCCGAATACCATTTTCAGCGGCGCGAATTTCTGGAACGGTTTGTTCCTCGGCCATGCTTCGTAGAATCCTTCGATCGCCACGGGCACAATCGGCACCTGCATGTGAATGGACAAGATGGCCGCGCCTTTCTTGAAGATTTTCGGCGTGCCGTCGATCGACCGCTCGCCTTCGGGATAAAGAATGAGCGGGCGGCCCTGGCGCAGCCCGAACGCACCGGCGCGCATGGCAGGAATCAGATTCGCGTCCGGATCCACGACTACAACCCGCAAAGAACGCGCCAGGCGCAGCATGAATCCCTTTCCGAAGATTTCGCTGGTCCCCACCGCGAAAACTTTGTCAAACACCTGCGGCGGCAGAACGCTCGCCAGGATGACCGGGATCGAGATAGCTCTGGTGATTGGACGAAATGATGAATGCGCCATCTCTTCGGCAGCTTCTCAATTCCGCGCACCTGCAGATGAAACCGGTCGAGGGCGATCACCTGTATCAGCCGCGAAACCATATACCAGAATGCGGCGCTGACGGGCTGGGGCCGGACCAAAGAAAGCACCTCAGTTGCGTCCGGCTCCTCAGCCAGAATCGCCTTCCAACCGGCAAAGTGGGTGCGTGTTCCCGGGCCGTCCGTCGCCACTGGCCGCGCTTTGCAGAACGGCGTCGACCAGATCGCGCACGGTATAAATCCCGGCGAGCTGCGACTCTTCGACGTTGCCTCCGAGTTGTTCTTCGATCTGGCTGAGCAGTTCGACGCGCTGCATGGAGTCCAGCCCCAGGTCGAGTTCCAGATTATGAGCAGGCCGCAAGGTTGGTGGCGCAGTGCGGGCGGCCTCGCGCACAATCTTCAGAGCGCGCTGCACGTCAGGCTGGTCGAGCCATGCCGTTTCTTCGTCAGTCAACGGCCGTTCGGACGGCAATTCGGAATCATCTGCGAGTTGTCCGCGCCTGATTTGCCTTTACGCGCTTCTCCACTTCGAAGCGCTTGATCTTGCGGGTGGTGGTGCGAGGCAAATCTTCCTGCCAGATCTCGTAGCTGCCGATGCGCTTTGTGGAAGCGATCTGCTGCGACAGGCTTTCGATGTCGTAGCGGATCACTTCCTTTGCGTTCACGATCTTTTTCTGGCGCAGCACGTCGAAGTTGGGAACGATCACGGCGTGCAGCCGGTCGCCGCCTTCGCCGGGCTTGCCTTCCAGCCCCATTACCGCCAGTTCCTTGATGTACGGCGATTTCAGGTAATGCGCCTCAACCTCCTCGGGATAAATATTTTTCCCGTTGCTGAGGACAATCAATTCTTTCTTGCGGCCGGTGAGAAATAAATTACCGTCGGCGTCGAAGTAGCCGAGATCGCCGGTGTAGAACCAACCATCGCGCAGCACCGCTGCGGTTGCGTCCGGGCGGTTCCAGTAACCCTTCATCACGACCGCACCGCGCAACGCGATTTCGCCGGTGGCGGGCCCGCCATCTTCCTGCGGTTGGCGTCGTCGGTCGCACACACGATCTTGGCTTCCACGCCCTTCATGGCCTTGCCGACCGACCCGATCACGTTGTTCGCCGGCGAATTTGCAAATACGGCTGCGGTTGTTTCCGTCAGACCATAGGCCTGCAGCACGTCAATGCCGAGATCGTGAAAATCATTCGCAATCTCGGGATCGAAGCGCGACCCTCCGGTGACCAGATAGCGCATCTTCTTGCCGAGAGTTTCGTGGACCTTGCGAAAAAGAATCGGCCCAGCATTGATTGCCACTTTGCGCAGTGATCGATTGACTCGCATGAGACCCTTAAACACCTTCTGCGTGAGTGCGCCTCGTTTCTCGACCTCCTGAAAAATGCGCTCGTGAATCAGATAAAAAAACTGCGGCACCACGGCGAAACCGGTGATATTGCGCTCCTGCAAAGCCCGCAAAAGCTCAGTCGTGTTCAAAGTTTCCAGATACACCACGCGCGAGCCCTTCACCAGCGGAAGAAGCAGATTCGCCATCTGCGCCAGCACGTGAAACATGGGCAGCACGCCGAGCAACGCGTCTGAGGGGCCGAGGTCGACCCAATTAAACACCGCTTCCACTTCACCCAGAAAGTTGGCATGGGTCAGCATCACGCCCTTGGGGTCGGCGGTGGTTCCCGAGGTGTAGAGCAGGGAAGCGAGGTCGTCCGCGGTAGAAGGCGCAGGCTGAAATTTTCCTGGCCCTTCAGCGAAAATCGCAGGCAGATTTCCCAGCCAGGGCTCATTGCTTGACTGCTGAGGCATGCGGTCCGGGTCCATGAGCACGAGCCCGATGTTCAAGCCAGCAACTGCTTCCCGCGATGCTTCGAGTGCCTCGCATCGCAGAAGAGGGCAGAGCTGCCGCTATCCTTCAGCAGTTTGGTCAGTTGGTCGGCGTGCAGAGCGGTGTCGAGCGGGACCACCGTGCATCCCGCTGCAATGATCCCGAGATACGCCGCTACCCATCGCGGATGGTTGTCCGCGACGATGGCCAGCCGCGATCCTCGCGCGAATCCGTTTTCGATGATCCATCGTCCGACCGATTCGGCCATCCGGCGGAGTTCGGCGTATGTGCAGCTCTCGATCTGATCGTGGCGCTGAAGTTCCAGCGCGACGTTGTCTGGCCAGCGCTCCGCGCACTCGAGAAAACGGTCGTAAAAAGTGGGCATGAGTCGTGTGGAATATACACGAAAAATCTATTTACCGCCGAGCCCGCTGAGGCCGCCCCTAAGTCGAATAAATACCCTTCCCCGGTCCTCTCGGCGCTCTCTGCGTTCTTGGGAGTGAATCGTTCCTTACGCCTGTCCGGTGCATCTAAATATGCTAGGCTAAAAGAGATACGCTAGGGCAGTTCCCGCCCTCTGAAGGATTTCACAGTTTGATTAACACTCTGATTGGCAAGGTCTTTGGGACCAAGAACGAGCGGGTCATCAAGAGCTTGATGCCCCGGGTTGAGGCCATCAATGCCCTCGAACCGCAGATGCAGAAGCTTACCGACGATGAACTGCGCGCCAAAACGGATGAGTTCCGGCAGCGCATCCAGGAGCGCCTGAGTCGTCGGCAGCAATGCTGCGGCGTCGGATTCCGAAGCTGAGGATCCCGATCGCGCGAAACAATTCGAAAAAGAGCAATACGAAGCTCTGCAGGAAGTTCTGGACGAAATCCTGGAAGAAGCTTTTGCCGTGGTGCGCGAGGCCGGACGCCGGGTGCTCAACATGCGCCACTTCGATGTGCAGTTGATCGGCGGCATGGTGCAGCACCAGGGCATGATCTCGGAAATGAAGACCGGCGAAGGCAAAACCCTGGTCGCCACTCTTCCGGTTTATCTCAATGCTCTCAGCGGACGCGGCGTGCACGTGGTCACGGTCAACGACTATCTGGCCAAGCGCGACTCCGAATGGATGGGCAAGCTTTATCGCTTTCTCGGGCTGACTGTGGGGGTGATCGTTCACGATCTCGACGACGAGCAGCGCCGTGCCGCCTACGCCGCCGATGTCACCTACGGCACGAACAACGAGTTCGGCTTCGACTACCTGCGCGACAACATGAAGTTCGATCTGAAGGATTGCGTGCAGCGCGGGCACAATTTCGCCATCGTCGATGAAGTCGATTCCATTCTGATCGACGAAGCCCGCACGCCGCTGATCATTTCCGGCGCGAGCGAGGAATCGACCGACAAGTATTACAAGGTCAACCGGATCATCCCCAAGCTGGAGAAGGGTGAAGAGCTGGAAGTTGCTACTGGTGAGCCGGTGCAACTCACCGGCGACTTTGTGGTCGATGAGAAGCACCGCAACATCACGGTCACCGACGAAGGCTGGACGAAGGTTGAGGGCCTGCTCGGCATCGGCAACATCGCCGATCCGGAAAACTGGCCGCTCAAGCATCACGTCGAGACGGCGGTCAAGGCGCATGCTCTCTATCGCCGCGATGTGGAGTATGTGATCAAAGACGGCGAAGTCATCATCGTCGACGAATTTACCGGACGCATGATGCCCGGCCGCCGCTGGTCCGACGGCCTGCATCAGGCGATTGAAGCCAAGGAAGGCGTGAAGATCGAGCGCGAGAACCAGACCCTCGCCACCATCACTTTCCAGAATTATTTCCGCATGTTCAAGAAGCTCTCTGGCATGACGGGCACGGCGGAAACGGAAGCCGCTGAGTTCGACAACATCTACAAGCTGGAAGTGATCGTCATTCCGACCAACAAGCAGATGCTGCGGCTGGAGAATCCCGACGTCGTTTTTCGCACGGAGAAAGAAAAATACTTTGCGGTGGCCGATGAGATTCAAAGGCTGCCGGAAACAGGCCAGCCGGTGCTGGTTGGCACCACTTCGGTCGAAAAATCCGAGCGCCTCTCCGAGTTGCTGAAGAAGAAAGGCCTTAAGCAAGCACGTGGTCTTGAACGCCAAGTTCCACGAGCGCGAAGCCGAATTCGTGGCCCAGGCCGGACGCAAAGGCATGGTCACCATCGCCACCAACATGGCCGGCCGCGGCACCGACATTCTGCTCGGCGGCAACCCTGAATTCATGGCCAAGCAGGAGATGGTGAAGAAGGGAATCGCGCAGCAACTGCGCGTGGCCGAAGGCAAGATCGAAGGGCCGCAGGAAGATGGCACGACTTCGGTCTTCTACTACAACGGCAATGAATACACCGTGCCGACCGACAAGTGGACCGAGGCCTTCAACCGCTACAAGGCGCAAACTGACAAAGAGCACGACGAGGTCACTGCCGTCGGCGGCCTGCACATTCTTGGCACCGAACGCCACGAGTCGCGCCGCATCGACAATCAGCTTCGCGGACGCGCCGGCCGCCAGGGCGATCCCGGCTCGTCGCGCTTCTATCTTGCGCTGGAAGATGACCTGATGCGCATCTTCGCCAAGGAGTGGGTTTCGAAACTCCTTGAGCGGCTGGGCATGGAAGAAGGCATCCCGATCGAGTCGAAGCTCATCAGCCGCCGCATTGAGACGGCGCAGAAGGCGGTCGAAGGCCAGCACTTCGAATCCCGCAAACATCTGCTTGAATACGACGACGTGATGAACAAGCAGCGCGAGGCCGTGTATGGCCTGCGCCGCCGCCTGCTCGAGGGCATGGATCAGAAAGATCTGATCCTCGAAGATTACGTTTCAGCCATTCTTGGCGATCTGATGGAGGAATATTGTCCGCCCAAGGGCCATGCCGATGATTGGAACATCAAGGGCCTGAAAGACGCGGTCTTCACCCGCTTCGGCGTGGATTTCATTGCAGAAGGCGTGAAGCCCGAAGCGCTGAACCGTCAGGAACTCGGCGACGCTATTTTCGAGAAGCTGAAAGAACGTTACGACGCAAAAGAAAAGCTAATTGGCCCCGAGGCCATGCGCCATCACGAGCGCATGATCATGCTCAGCGTTCTCGACTCGCAGTGGAAAGATCACCTCCTCAGCATGGATCACCTCAAGGAGGGCATTGGCCTGCGCGGTTACGGCCAGCACGATCCTCTGGTCGAGTACAAGAAGGAATCGTTCGACATGTTCGAGGCCATGCTGCAGCGCTTTCAGGAAGACACGGCGCGCTATCTCTATCTGATGCAGATTATCGAGCGTCCGCCGGACGCGGGCGCTGGTGGCCCGCAGGGAGGCGAGCCTGCAGGCCGCGGTCCGGAGCCAGGAGTGCCGTCTCAACAGGGAAGTGGCGGGAACGGGCATCATCCGCCTCGCCTGGTCGCGACTTCCGCCGACGACCTGGAAGAAGCTTTCATGCGCCGCAAGCGCCGCGAACTGGAACAGGCGCGCATGGCCGGCGCGGGCGACGTGCGCCGGTGCAGCAAGTTGTTCGCGGTCAGGAGAAAGTAGGCCGCAACGATCCTTGCCCTTGCGGCTCCGGCAAGAAATTCAAGAAGTGCCACGGGGCGTAAACCGCCACGAGCCGTGGGGTGACGGGCACCTTCGCGAGCCTGCTCTGAGCGAAGCCGAAGAATCCAGCGAGCGCAGCGAGGCGCAATCTACTGCGAACGCCGGGCAGCCCTACTTCGAGACGCCACCGCTTTAAACGTCATCTCCTCCGCCCGACTTTTCGTTCGAGCCTTCCACTCCAGAAATAGTCCCGCGTAATTCTTCGTGATGTAATCCGCCGCCTTCACTCCCAGCTTCTTCGCGGTCGCATCGATCCATCGCGGCGCGCCCTCGATCTCGCAGAAATTTCCCAATGGGCGTCTCATCCACCACGACTTGCCCTTTTCCATCCGTCCACTCGGCGCGAAACTTCTCGTAGCGGAATGACGGCGCGTATCCCAGCGCGCGCAAGATCAAATCCATCTTCCTGCCGTCACCGACGCGTCTCCAGCTCATCGCGGCCGCTATGCCGGCCAATCTTCCCCTTCGACTTGTGCGTCAGCGTCCACTCCGAGCCGTACTTCCGGATGCGCAGCAGCTCCTTGCGCTCGCGCAGAACGTCCCCCGGCAGGTCATACAGCGTGTTCATCTCGTGAGTGCGCGGGTCACCAGGCGGAATCCCGCCTCGCGCAGCCTGCGCGCGAGCTCCGCTCAAGTCGTCCACGCGAAACTTGATTTCGATTTCTCTAGTTGAGGTCATCCCAGGAAGTATAAAAGGAACGGCGCGACCAAAGTCAGCAGGCAAGCGACAACTAATTAATTAAACGTCGGCAATTTCACCAGATCGTTCTGCAGGAACCCCTTCCACTGGTTCGCCGGCCTTGCGCCAGGCCGTCAATCCGCCGACGATTACGAACGTGTTGAATCCTTTTTCCCGCAGCAGGTGCGCCACCCGGGCGCTGGTCGCTTCGCGCGCTCAAGTACAGTACAGATAAATATCCTTGTCCTTGGGGAGGTTCTTGATCTCTTCCTCAAGATTGTTGGGCTCGATGCGGATCGAACCCTTGATCCGCTCTCCTCCCGAATCGTAGTAGCCGTGGCTGCGGACGTCGACGATCAGCACGCGGCCTGCATCGTCCGATGCCAGGCGCGTGGCCAGCTCCTGAACCTGAATCCGCGGCACCACGCGATACTTCTTGTGCTTGCTGTATTGCACTACGCGGTAAATTGAGTATGCGACCAGCGCCGCAACAACCACGATTTCCATGGCCAATCCCGCCGCATGAAATCCGCGCAGGAGCGCAGCCAGAAAATCCCGCGAAAGATATCCCACCAAAAGATACGTCAGGGAATAGAACAGAGCCCCGGCGAGATCCAGGCGAAGAAACTGCCAGAAGCGCATCTTCATGCTGCCGGCCAGCGGCGCCGCCATGGTGTTGACCCCAGGGATAAACTTCGCAATCACCAGCGTGATTTTGCCGCGCTTGTAAAAAGATTCCGCCGACCGCAGAATGCAGGTCTCCGGATTGATCGACACGCGGCACAGGAACCCCAGCAGCAGCCAGCCCATGTATCGTCCCAGCCAGAACTGCACGATATCGCCCAGCAGCAGCGCAGTGATCGCCGCAAACAGCACATACGGGCCCCACAAAGTGTGCGCCGCCACTGCGGCTCCCGCTGCCACCAGGGCGATCGCCGCCGGGAAGGGAAGCCCGATCGCCTCCGCCAGCAAGAGACCGAAGGTCAAGGCGTATCCATGGCGCGCCATCAGGGAAAACAAATTCATAGACAATGTTGGATAAGTAAAATCAGGAAAGGGTTCAGTATAACAAAGCCCGTCAGTTGCGGGACAACCACGGCAAAAAAGTGCGGGGCAGAATCAGCGCCCCGCACGTCCGCAATGGGCAATTACTTGCCCATGGAATCATTGCTCATCGAACCGCCCTTGAGCATCTTGACGCTCATGATGTGGATCGCATTCTTGTCGGCATAGACATGAGCGCTCAGTTGCACGTGATGTCCCTCGTGTCCCTTGAGTTCCTCGGGGTTCATCACATCCCAGCTCTTGCCATCCTTGTCGTTGACGAAAGTGTACTTGTCGCCATCCGCCTTGACGGTTCCCTTCAAAGTCATCAGAGGAGCCTTCGCGTCGGTCTGATCGGCTTGGGTTTGCGACATGCTACTTGGCGATGTCTGTCCTGTTGCGCGAAGGCGGTCAAGCCCATCGCGAAAGTCAGAGCCAGCAAACTAACTGATACTTTTTCATAAGTTTCTCCTTGTCATTTTGTTCTGAAAGGTCCGGCCAGATTTCTGCCCATGTCTGTAGTACGTTTCTCGGACTGCGAACGGATTGGCGCGCTTCGGATGTCCAGCTCTTTGGTGTCTGTCGGGAGAGAGAGGTTGCTGCAAGAGTGGGAAGACTTGGGATTGATGCGGCAGAACGTCCTATTTCTCTCTGGCCACGACAAACTCCGGCGCCCACAGCAGGGCTCGCTTGATTTCGGAATCCGGGAAGGTGCAGATCGCCTTCCGTGCCGACTCCGCATACCGCGCGGCGCGGTCGGTCGCCGCTTCGAGCGATCCATAGCGCTGCAGGATCTCCATGATCTGCGCGATGGGTTACTCCATTGAAGGCTCGGTCGCGCAGGATGGTTTCAATTTGGGCTCGCTGTTCCGTCGTGCAGCGACCCAGGCGCATGGATCACCGCCATTGTGACCTTGCCCTCGCGCAGGTCGCTGGCCACGGGTTTACCCAGAACCTCTTCCGACGCGGTCAGGTCGAGCACATCGTCGACGATCTGGAAGGCCATGCCGAGGTCGTGGCCGTAGCGGCCCAGAGCTTCTTCTTGCGCGGCTGTAGCTCCACCCAGAATCGCTCCCAGCCGCATGCAAACCGAAAACAGGCAAGCCGTCTTGCGATAGATCAAATCGAAATGCTCGTCGAGGGTGATCAGCTTCCCAAGCTTTTCCATCTGCAGCAGTTCGCCCTCAACCATCTGCTGCGTTAGTTCAATCAGCGTGTCGAGAATGCGGAAGTTGCGCTCCTGCACCGCTACTTTGAAAGCCTGCATGTAGAGCCAGTCGCCCGCCAGCACGCACTTCGAGTTGCCCCACTGAGTATTGGCGGCAGGCCTGCCGCGGCGCGTCTTGGCCTCGTCGATAATGTCGTCGTGCACCAGCGTGGCTGTATGAATAATCTCGACGACCGCGCCCAGTCGCACCGCGCCGCGTCCCTGGTAATCGAACAGCTTGGAAGAAAGAAAAAGAAGCGCCGGACGGATCCGCTTGCCTCCGCCGGCGCGCAGATACTCCCCAATCTCTGTGATGGCTTGGACGCCCGAGACGGTATCCTGGCCAAACTCGTCCTCGAGTGCTGCGAGATCGTCGTGCAGCAGGTCGAAGATTTCTTTCCCGTTAATGGTGGCCGGTGCGCTCAATGTGAATTCCAATATCCCGATTCTTCACCACGGAGGCACGGAGTCATGAGGAAACCAAACTTAAGGCCTTGTTTTCTCCGTGTCTCAGTGCCTCCGTGGTGGATTCTCTTTACTAGTTCGTTCGATAATTCGTAAACTGCAAGTCGATCCCGAAATCGTGTCCTCGCAGCATGGCGATTACTTCCTGCAGCGTGTCGCGGTCTTTGCTGCTGATCCGCACCAGATCTCCCTGGATCGAAGCCTGCGCTTTTTTCTTCGAATCTTTGACCAGCTTCACGATCTCTCGCGCTTTTTCGATGGCGATGCCTTGCTGCATCGTGACTTTGCGCTTCGCTGTTCCACCCGCGGCCGATTCCACCGCGCCATAAGTCAATCCCTTCAACGAGACCCCGCGCTTGACCAGCTTTTGCTGCAGGATGTCGTTTACCGCCTTCAGCTTGTACTCGTCGGCGGAGTGCAGCACGATCGCGTCTTTCTCCAGTTCGATATTCGACTTTGAATCCTTCAAGTCGAAGCGCGTGTGGATCTCCTTCAATGCCTGCTGAATGGCGTTTGACACTTCCTGCAGATCGATCTTGCTCACGATGTCAAAAGTGTTGTCGGGCATCGAATTTCAATTCTTTCTGAAATGATGGAATCTGATTCTTGAGGGTACCAGAAGAAGCGCTTCGGCAGGAGGGCTAACTTGCCGAAACTTTGCTTTCAGCCGTTTCAGCCAATTTGAAAAAATTGTAGAAATTGCGAGCTGTCTGCTGCCCGACTTCATCGGCGGACAACCCGCGCAACTCGCCCAGCTTCCGCGCCGTTTCCTTTACGAAAGCCGGCTCGTTGCGTTTGCCGCGATACGGCACCGGCGCCAGATAGGGCGAATCCGTCTCAATCAGCATCCGATCCAGCGGAACTTCCAGCGCCGCATCGCGAATCTGCTGCGCTTTGGGAAAGGTCAGATTGCCGGCGAACGAAATCATGAACCCCATATCGAGCGCGCTCTTCGCCTGCGGCCATTTTCCCGTGAAGCAGTGCAGAATCCCTCCTAGCCCATTCGCCGCCCAATGCTCTCGCAGCAGCCCGAGGCAATCTTCCCACGCGTCGTCGCTGCCATCCGAAGGACGGCAATGAATCACGATGGGCAGCTTCGCCGCCGCCGCCAACTCCATCTGCCGCGTGAAAACTTCTTTTTGCACGTCGCGCGGAGAGTGGTCGTAGAAATAGTCCAAGCCGATCTCGCCCCAGGCGATCACCTTGGGATGCCTGCGCCAGCCGCTCCATGTTCTGATAGGCGGCCTCATCCGCAAGCCGGGCTTCATGCGGATGAATGCCCAGAGTCGCGTAAATAAAATCGTACTTCTCGGCCAAGCGAATTCCGCAATCCACTTGCGCGGGCCCGTCGCCATTGCCGATGGCGACTATGGCCTGGACTCCGGCCTCGCGAGCCCGCGCGATGACCTGCTCGCGATCAGAGTCAAACCGCTCGCCATCAAGATGCGCATGAGAATCAATAAACATGGTTGGTCGTTAGTCGTTGGTCGTTGGCAAGAGCTCGGAGTCCGGCATTGTTCATGTGGGGACGGGCGTCCTCGCCCGTCCATGTCGAGCGCAAGCTCGGCTCGGTTTTGACTTCCGCTCCGCTCAACGACTGCCGCCAGGTCCTACTTCAATCTCGCCCCCACCGGCACATCCTCCAAAAACCCAGCCAGCACCGGCTTCCCATCCTCCAGCGAAGCCGCCACAATCATCCCGTTTGACTCCATCCCGCGCAGCTTGCGCGGAGCAAGATTGGCCACGATCACCACTTTCCGCCCGATCAAAGTTTCCGGCGCATATGCTTCGGCGATCCCGGCCAGCACCTGCCGCACTTCGGTTCCAATATCAACTTCCAGCCGCAAGAGCTTGTCCGCTTTGGGAACTCTCTCGGCGACTTTCACGATTCCCACGCGCAGTTCGATCTTGGCAAAGTCGTCGATCGTAATCTTTTCGTTCGCGGCCGGAGTCGCGGACTGGAACCACGCCGCAGACGGTTGCTGCAGCGCTTGTTGCCGGCACAGCCGACTGCGCCCGCACAGCCTCAGCCACCGGCATACTTCTCTGCTCCTCTTCCATCTTCTGCATCCTTTCAATCGCGCTCTTGTCGGCGCGCGGAAACACAGGCTGCACCTCGCCCAGCTTGGTGCCCAAAGGCAACTGTCCCCAAGTCAGTTCGTTCAAAGCCAGTTTCTTGATGTCCCCCAGCCCCATCTGCGTCCAGATCTTTGCCGTCGCCTCCGGCATTACGGGATGCGCCAGCGCTGTCGCGATGCGCAGCGCTTCCGCCGCGGTATAAAGCACGGTCGCCAGACGCGAGCGGCTGTCTTCATCCTGCTTCTCGCCCAGCGCCCACGGCTCGTTTTCGACGATGTACTTGTCTACCGCGGCAACCAGTGCCCACGCCGCTTCGAGCGCGCGCGAAAACTGGAATTGATCAAACAACGCCCCAAATTCGCGGATCGTCTTTCGCGCCGTCTCGGCGATGGCCTCGTCCGCCGCGGTTTTCGAAGCCCCATGCGACGGATACGGCACTTCGCCCTTGAAATAACGATTGATCATGGTCAGCGTGCGGCTGGCCAGATTTCCCAGACCATTCGCCAGGTCGGAGTTGTATCGCTGCACCAGCGCATCGAAGGAAAACGATCCATCCTGCCCGAAGACGACCTCGCGCAGCAGAAAATAGCGCAGCGCGTCCGCGCCCAGCACATCGAGAATTGTTTCCGTACGCACGATGTTGCCGCGCGACTTCGACATCTTGCTCTCTTCAAACAGCAGCCATCCATGCGCCACAATCGCCTTCGGCATCGGCAGTCCCGCAGCCATCAAAAATGCCGGCCAGTAGACGCAATGGAAGCGGACGATCTCCTTCCCGATCATCTGCACATCCGCCGGCCAGAATTTCTTAAACGCCTCTTGCGCTCCAGCATGCGAAGATCCGTACCCCATTGCGGTGATGTAGTTTGCCAGCGCGTCGAGCCACACGTAGATCACGTGCTTCGGATCATCCGGCACCGGAATGCCCCAGGTAAACGTCGACCGGCTGATCGACAGATCGCGCAGCCCCGACCGCACGAACGAAATCACCTCATTCCGTCGCGCCTCGGGAAAAATAAATTCCGGATTCGCATACAGCGCCAGCAGCTTGTCCTGAAACGCCGAGAGCTTGAAAAAATAGTTCTCTTCCTTCACGGTCTCGGTGATGCGCCCGCAAGTGGGGCAGGGATCGCCCGGCTGCGCGCCATCGACATAAAGCTCATCCGACACGCAATACTGCCCGGTGTAGGTGCCCTTGTAGATGTAGCCATTGTCACGAAGTTTCCGGAACAGTGCCTGCACGCGCTTCGTGTGCCGGTTTCGGTGGTGCGGATGAAGTCGTCGTTCGAGATGCCCATCCGCTTCCACAACCGCCGGAACTCCGCCGAAATTTCATCCGCATACTGCTGCGGAGTCTTTCCGGCGGCCTGCGCCGCGCGCTCAATCTTCTGTCCATGCTCGTCCGTGCCAGTAAGAAAGAAAGTGTCTGCGCCGAGCAAGCGTTGCCGCCGCGCAATCGTGTCGCAGGCAATTGTCGTATAAGCGTGCCCAATGTGCGGCCGCGCATTCACATAATAAATCGGTGTCGTGATGTAGAACTTCCTGCTCATAAGTCTTATTGGGAGGCGACGCGTCAACGATTCGCGCTGAAATCTACCCCGTGGACCCCCGTGTTCAAAGCTTTTCGCCGGTCCCGAGGTAAGCCCGCGCGGCTTCCTGAATCACAGTCTTCAGCGGCACATGATGCTCCGCCGCAATGCGCCGGCAATCTTCGTATTCCGGAGCGTAATTCGTGACCGTCCCATTCATGCTGGCAATCTTGATTCGAACCTCGCCCCAGGGCGTGCGCACACTCTCCCACCGCCGCGCCAAAATCTGCCGCATCTCGTCGCGCCGCCGCACGCCGAGCGTAGTCGTTTCAGAGAAGATGAGTTGTGTCAGCCGGCTCTGCGTCCTCTGGCTTGCACAAAGCCCGTCAGCAGCGTCCCCGGACGATTCTTCTTCATCTGCACCGGCATCGCAAAAGCATCCAGTGCGCCTTCTTCGAACAACCGGTCCATGACATACCCGAAAACCTGCGGATTCAAATCGTCAAGATTCGCTTCCAGCACTGTAACTGTTTCTGACGCGGTCTTCGCAGCCAGCGCATTCGAGGCTGATTCTCCAATCGTTAGCCGCACCACATTTGGATGCCCCGGAAAATCCCGCGATCCCGCGCCGTAGCCTGACTTCTCAATCTTCATCTCGGGAAACGCCGCGAAGCGCGATGCCAGCGTCTTCACGATCGCCGCGCCCGTCGGCGTCACCAACTCCGCCTGCAAGCCGGAAGAATATACAGGCGCATCCTTCAGCAATTCCAGCGTCGCCGGAGCCGGAACGGGAAAAGTTCCATGCGCGCACTTCACCGTGCCGCCGCCGACGTTCAAGGGCGAACAGATAATCTCATCCACTCCCAGCGCTTCGGCACCAACGGCCGCGCAGACGATATCCACCATCGCGTCCACCGCTCCGACTTCGTGGAAGTGCACGTTCTCGATCGAAGTATCGTGAATCTTTGCCTCGGCCTGTCCCAAAGCCTCGAAGATGGCGATGGCAGTCTTCTTGGCGCCATCCGAAATCGAAGCCGCCGAAATAATCCCACGAATCTCCGTAAGCCCTCGGCCATGAACTCGTGTGGCGCGGGCACTCCTTCGGCAAGCTCAGGGCAGGCTCTGTCCGCGCCACGCCAGAATGCGAATCTCGCCACGCTCGTGCTCATGAGCATGACCGGGACGCTGGTCGGAATGATAACGCTCACGTTCCTCCCGCTCCCAGTACTCCTCCCGCGGCAAATCCTTTTCCCCATTAACCCAAACGTCCACCTTGGCAGCCGAAATCCCGCTGCGCACCGCCCGGGAAATCTCCAGCCGCGCCCCAACTCCGAGCGCCGCCACCGCCTCTTCCAGCAATGAGCGGCGAAACTCCGGCATCCACCAGCGCGCCCAGAAACATATCGCCGCTGATGCCGGAAAAACACTCTAGGTAGGCGATGCGCATAAGAACCGTGATGAACGGAAGAATACAACGACTGATTCGACTGATTTTTCATCATAGGGAACGCTGCACCTTGCGTCAAACCAGCGTCGCCGCGCTCTCTGCTAAAATCACTGTCTCCTTAAACGGCTTAGAGGGAATCCTTGTATCGTCATCTCGAACACGTTCTAGCGCGGCGCATCGTGGAGTTTCTTCGCCGCCGCTATCCGGACGCATCCCTGCCAAGCGTAGTCATCGAGCAGCCTCGGAAAGTCGAACTCGGAGACTTTGCCATCCCCCTCTTTCCCTTCGCCAAACCGCTGCGCACGGCCCCGCTTAAGATTGCCGAAGCCATTCGTACTGAGATCGGACCCATCGAGGGCATCGCCGGGATGCATGTCGCGCCGCCGGGCTATCTGAATGTCAAAATTGATCGCGCGTGGATGGCGGCACGTTCTGATCGCCGATCGCAAACCGGCTGCCGAAATTCCGGCGGGAAAAATTCTGGTAGAGCACACCAGCATCAATCCCAACAAGGCCGCCCACATCGGCCACCTGCGCAACGCAATTCTTGGCGACACGTTCGTCCGCCTGTTGCGCTTTGCGGGAAGGGAAGTCGACGTGCAGAACTACATCGATAACACTGGCGTGCAGGTCGCTGATGTGGTTGTGGGTTTCACGCACATCGAGAAAAAATCCCGCGCTGAAATCGATGCCCTGGCCCGCCAGCCCCGCTTTGACTACTACTGCTGGGATCTCTACGCCCGAGTCTCGCAGTGGTATGCGCGAGGACAAAAACAATTTGCAAGCCCGGCGCGAAACGCTGCACGCCATAGAAGACGCATCGAGCGGCACCTCCGCGATCGCCGAATTGATCTCGACCGCCGTCCTTCGCCGCCATCTCGAAACTATGGATCGTCTCGACATCGAATACGATTTTCTCCCCCGCGAGAGCGAAATCCTGCACCTGCATTTCTGGGACGCGGCCTTCATTAAGCTGAAAGAAGCTGGCGTGCTCACTTACGAGAACGAAGGCAAGAACAAAGGCTGCTGGATCATGCGGAGAGCCGGAACGGGGGATGTGGCGCGGGCACCCTGCCCGCGACTCCCGATGCTAAGAGTAGAAAGAGCTGGTCGAATGCAGACGATAATAATGATGTGCTCGTGGAGATTCCGTTGAAGCCCGGTGTCGATATCCGTCCCTCCGGAATTTCCGAAGAAGACCAGAAAGTGATCGTCCGCTCCAACGGCACCGTCGGCTACGTCGGCAAAGACATCGCCTATCACATGTGGAAGTTCGGCCTGCTCGGCCGCGATTTCGAATATCGCAAGTTCTATCGCTATCCTAATCAGCACGACTGCTGGATTTCCGCCATGCAGGGCGAGAAAGATCATCCTCACTTCGGCGATGTTGCCGAAATCTACAACGTCATCGACGCCCGCCAGTCGGAAGCACAAAATACAGTAATCGAAGCCCTGCGCGGCCTCGGCCACAACGAAGCAGCCGACCACTACACGCACTTTTCTTATGAAATGGTCGCGCTCACGCCACGCTGTGCCGCTGAACTCGGCTACACGCTCAGCGAAGAAGATAAGGCGCGCTCTTATATTGAGGTTTCAGGCCGCAAAGGTTTCGGTGTCAAAGCCGACGACCTCCTCGACCAGCTCATCATTTCAGCGAAGAACGAAGTTGACTCCCGCCATCCTCAACTCACGGACGCCGAGCGCCTCGCAATCGCCACGCAAATCGCCATCGGCGCGCTGCGTTACTTCATGCTGAAGTTCACCAAGCAATCAGTGATCGCCTTCGATTTTAAAGAGGCGCTGAGCTTCGAAGGCGAAACCGGCCCCTATGCGCAGTACGCCGTAGTGCGCGCCACCAGCATTTTCAAGAAGGCCGACATCGATCCCGATATTCTCTGTAGAGATGTTGCCGGGAACCTCTCTGCAGAAAGCTTCGCGAAATTCCTGTCGGGCGATAACGCCGATGAATTCTGGGAACTATGGCAAGCCGCGGCGAAAACGTCCTACATCGTGAACCAATGCATCGAGACCACGGAACCGGCCTATCTTGCCAAGCATGCGTTCCAACTAGCCCAACTCTTCAACGCGTTTTATCATCGCCATCCCATCCTGAGCGAGCCGGATGAGAAGCGAAAGCAATTCCTGCTCGCGACGGTGGCCGTAGTTCGCCGCGAACTGATTCGCGTCTTGGAAATCATGGGCATTACCGTACCGCCAGTCATGTAGGCCGACTTACGAATTCTTCGCCTCATCAATCTCGATCAAACCTGCTAATGTGATTTTTTCTGGCCAGCAAGCTCCGCCTGTTTCTCCGGAGGATGAACATGTATTCGCTCCTCAATCGCCGCATCCGCAAGGCGCGGCTCACCGTCTTCTTACTGCTGGCGCTCGCCAGCAGCCTGACCCTGGCGCAAAATCGGCCGCCACCGCAGATGCAGATGCAGATAAGAGACCAGCAGCCGGCCCAGCTGACCGGCCCGACGCAGCCCATTCGCCGCCCCCGCATCGGACTCGCCCTCAGCGGGGGCGGTGCCGTCGGCTTGGCGGAGATCGGGGTGATTCAATGGCTCGAGCAGAATCACATTCCGGTGGACCGCATCGCCGGCACCAGCATGGGCAGCATCATCGCCGCCATGTACGCCACGGGCATGTCGCCTGCGGAAATCCAAAAGTTTGCCGAAGGCGTTGACTGGGACGACGCACTGCTTCCCGCACCCACGTACCGGCGCCTCGGCTATCGGCGCAAGCAGGATCGCCGCGATTACCAGATCGAACCTGCGCTCGGACTGAAGCATGGCCTCAATGGCCCCAACGGAATCAATCCCGGCCATGGCGTCGGTTTGCTGCTCGATCGCATCGCTTTTTCCGAGTCCGGCATCGCCAGCTTCGATGACTTGCCCATCCCATTCCGCTGCGTCGCCACGGATATGCAGACCGGCGACCGCGTGGTTTTGCATGATGGTTCTCTGCCCAGAGCTGTGCGCGCCAGCATCGCGATTCCCGGCGTGTTCACTCCAGTGGAAATCAATGGCCGCGTGCTCGCGGATGGCGGCATGGTTGAGAATATTCCTGTCGAGGTGGTGCGCGAGATGGATGCCGACACCGTCATCGCCGTCTATCTCCGGTTGACCCTCGGAAAACGCGAGGAACTGGAAACTCTGACCGGCGTGCTCTCCCGCGCACTCGACGTGATGCTTCTGCAGAATGAGCGACGCTCCCTGGCTCTGGCAAACACTACGATCACGGTGGACACGGCGAATTTCTCGCTCGACGACTACGATCGGCTTCCCGATCTCATCCGCCTCGGTTACCAGAGCGCCGCCAATCAAGCCGCCTCGTTGCTACCCTTTGCCATTCAAGATGACGCGGAGTGGCAGCGATACCTCGCCGCACGTTCGGCGCGCAAACGCGTTCCACCCAAGCAAGTGCAGTCGGTCGTAGTCGAAGGAGGAGACTCAGACACAAACCATCGGCTCGAACAAAGTCTGAAGTCAGACACGCGCGGCCCCCTTGATCTGGCCAAACTCGAAAGCCAACTGACGCGCATCGCGGGAGAAGGCGAATTTGATCGCCTGGGCTACGAAGGTTTTGCTCAGGATGGCGTGCCCGCGCTGCGAGTGACCGCACATGAGAAGACATACGGTCCGCCATTCGTGGATCTGGCGGTCAACGTCGACGGCTCGGGCGTGGCCGCCTTCGACTTTTCCGCTGGGACTCGCATCACTTTTATGGACGTGGAACATCGCGGCGGCGAGTGGCGCAATGATCTGTTGCTCGGCTCGAGCAACCTGGCCGCATCGGAGTTTTATCAACCGCTCGGCAGTACTCATTTATTTGTCGCGCCCTATGCTTTTGCGTCCAAGTTACCGCGCAACGAATTTACCGGCGGAACCCGTGTCGCCGTCTTCGGCGACGAACGAGCAGGCGGCGGTTTCGATTTCGGCTTTAACACCGGCCAGCGCAGTGAAGTCCGCTTGGGATACGAGATCTTCAGCGGCAAACTGGCGCCGCTAATTGGCAGCGCAGGCTTGCCATCGGTCACCGGCAGCACCGGTGAGTTTCGCACCCGCTACATCTGGGACGGCCAGGATAGTCCGTCGGTTCCCAGTCGCGGCACGCGCATCATCGCCAACCTTTCGCGCGTCCTGCAGAGTCCAGGTCTCGTTCATCCCATCGGGCAACTTGACGTTCAAACGTCCACCTTCATTCCGACCGGGCCCAAGACCTCGCTCTTTTTTGTTGCGGATGGAGGAACCACTTTCCACGGTGCCGCGGGCCCGTTCCAGGTTTTCACGCTGGGCGGAGCGTTCCACCTGGGCGCCTACCTTCCGCAGGAATTTGTCGGCAACCACTATGCCTATTCCTCGTTAGGATTTCGTCGTTCGCTTTATCATCTCCCACAGTTTGTCGGAGGAAAGATCTACTGGGGCGGATGGTATGAGGCTGGCACGGCTTTCAACGACCCAGATACGGTTGTAGTGCGCGGCACGTTCAATCTGGGCGTGATCGCAGAAACCATTGTCGGGCCTATTGCCCTGGCGGGTAGCGTCAGTCCAACTGGAGAGTCGCGCGTGAACTTTTCCGTTGGGCGGCTGTTTTGAAAGTGTTTCCAGCGGTCAGCGGTTGTGTCAAACTAATGCTTTCACGCCTTTCGCAAGTCTCACGTTGAGGTCCGGTGAGGTCGCTTGAATGTGCAGAAATATAAAAACCCTTTTCAACTTCGATCCGCCGGTCAATGCGGAAGAAATTCGAGCCGCTTCGCTCCAGTTCGTGAGAAAGATCAGCGGCTTCAACAAACCATCGATGGCCAACGAGGCTGCGTTCCTGTCGGCGATCGATGAAGTAGCCGCTGTCTCGGCTCGTCTTCTCCATTCCCTTGAAACTACGGCGCCGCCGAAAAACCGGGAAGAAGAGGCCGCGAAGGCGAAAGCTCGCGCCGCAGAACGATTCGGTGCCTGACTGTGCCGACCAGTATCTTCGTAAGTTGTAGAAGTTTTCTGTAAGCTGTTGCAACTTGGCCACGGATCTGCACGGGATCTGCACGCACGGTCTGCTTGATATCTTTCTGCTCTTCGATCCGGGAAATCCGTGGCCAATTTCTTCGGGAGACCTAGCTCTTTCCACCGGCAATCATCAGACCAGCTCCCGCGGCGATCATCACGATGCTCGCGACGGGCGGCAGCTTGTGGTCATCGTGCGTTGTGATACCCACATGGGCGTCGCCGACACTAACGCCGTGATGTTCAGAATGAGGAAAGGGAACGAAGAACGAAATGATCCCCAGTACCAGCACTACCACCCCAACCACCATCAGAGCTTTCACAGTGTTCCTCCAGACCGAGAATTACCGAGGGCGACCCGAGCCACGGCGAACGAGTAGATGCCGTCCGTCTGGAAAAGGCTGTCGCCATAATGTCAGGAGATCACACAGCCGATACTTCAGCGACGGATTCCTGGCCTGCTTCTAGCTCGCGAAGCCCTTCACGAATTCAACTAAGCTGCGCAGAGCGATTCCCGACGGTCCCTTCGCGATCCAGGGTTTCTGGTCTTCCATCCACGCCGTGCCCGCGATATCGAGATGAATCCACGGAGTATCTTCGGCGAACTCTTTCAGGAACATGGCTGCGTTGATGGCTCCGCCCCAGCGTCCGCCGGAGTTAACGATGTCGGCGATGGTTGACTTGATATTTTCTTTGTATTCATCGTCGAGCGGCAGCCGCCACATTTTTTCGCCGGCCTCGCCATTCGCTTTGTGGAAGCGTTCGTACATGGCGTCATCGTTCGCGAAGATTCCCGCATTGGCGTAGCCGAGCGCGACCACGACTGCGCCCGTCAGCGTGGCCGCATCCACCAGGTGAGTGCAGCCGAGCTGGCGCGCATAGAAGAGGCCATCGGCGAGGACGAGGCGGCCTTCAGCATCGGTGTTGATGATCTCGATGCTCTTGCCTGACATCGCAATCTGCACGTCGCCGGGCTTCTGCGCTTTGCCGGAAGGCATATTCTCGGTGGCGCACACAATGCCGATGACTTTCACTTTTGGCTTCAGCAGCGCAATCGCGCGCATTGCACCGATCATGGTCGCTCCGCCGGCCATGTCATATTTCATCTTCTCCATGCCGTCGGCGGGCTTGATCGAGATGCCGCCGGTGTCGAAGGTAATTCCTTTGCCGACAAGGCCCAGGACCGGTTTTGCTGGAGCACCCGCGGGTTCATAGGTCATCACAATCAACGCGGGCGGCTCGTCGGAACCTTGCGCCACACTCCAGAATGCGCCCATCTTCAATTCTTTGATCTTGTCGGCGCCGTAGACTTCGCACTTCAAACCGACTTCCTGGCACATCTTCTTGGCGCGGTCGCCCAGAATGGTCGGAGTCATGCGGTTGGAAGGCTCGTTCACCAGGTCGCGGGTGAAGTTTTGCGATTCGCCGATCACTTGCGCTTCGTGGGCGGCCTTTTCGAGCGCGCCCTGATCAGTGTTTCCGCTGGCGACGATTGTGAGCGCATCAATCTTCTGATCTTTGCGGTCGCTACGGTAGTAATCGGGATCGAAGTTGCCAACCAGCGCGCCTTCAACAATCGCCCGCACGGCTTCCACGGGGGGAATTCCGGTCGGGGCGATGAAAGCGAAGCTGCGGATTCCGCGCGACTTAAGCGTACGCACGGCCGCTCCAGCGACGCGCCGCAAATCGTAACTGGTAAACTTTTTCGCCGCGCCGCCGCCGATCAGCAACAGGCGCTTGGCCTTCAATCCAGCAGGCTTGTGCAGCAGATTGCTTTCAAACGGTTTGCCGGTCAACTCGCCGCTCGTCAGCAGGTCGGCAGCGACGGCCTGGACCGCTGAGTCGCCGGTCGCAAGCTTGAGCTGCGGCTTTTCGTCCTTATTTTTTTCCTTTCGAGCTGGATCAGACTCGTGCTTTTCAGAGTGATCCAGCACGATGACGACCAGAGATTCGGTTTCGAGTTGAGGCGGCGTAGAGAGAGAGATTGTCGTTTTCATGATGTCGTTTTAAGAGCTGTCGGTGACACTCCAGTATCGTCGGCGGACCGGGGCGAGCGCAAGGGGACGGCGTGTTTCGAGGAAGCTATAATTGCAACCCAATGACGTTAATGTCGGGTACGAAGCTCGGAGCGTACGAGATCCAGTCGCCGCTGGGCGCCGGAGGCATGGGTGAGGTGTACCGCGCCACCGATACGAAACTGGGTCGCGACGTAGCGCTCAAGGTGCTGCCCGCTGAGATGGCGCAAGACCCGGAGCGGCTCGCACGTTTTCGTCGCGAGGCGAAGGCCCTAGCACAACTCGATCATCCGAACATCGTCACCATCTACTCCGTGGAGGAATCCGACGGCGTTCACTTCTTGACGATGCAGCTCGTCGAAGGGCAGCCACTCGACCGCCTTATCCCGGCCAGCGGGTTGCCAGCCGATCAGATCGTGGAGATTGCCGGTGCGCTGGGAGACGCGCTGGCGGCGGCACACGAGAAAGGCATCGTGCATCGTGATTTGAAGCCCGCCAATGTGATGGTCTCGAACGAGGGCCGCGTCAAGGTGCTGGACTTTGGGCTGGCAAAAGATGTTGGAGCCACTGACCCCGCCGACGCCACGCTGACCTCAGACCACCGCACGCAAGTTGGCGTGGTGATGGGAACGCCGGCGTATATGTCTCCCGAACAGACCTCGGGACGCCCGCTCGATCATCGCACCGACATTTTTTCGCTAGGCGTTGTGCTGCACGAGATGGCGACGGGGCGGCGGCCGTTCGATGGGAGTTCTTCCGCAGAGTTGGTTTCGGCGATTCTTCGGGATACGCCCCCGCCGGTTACTGACGCGCGTCCGGATCTACCCGGCGACCTGGCGCGCATCATCCGGCGTTGTTTGGAGAAAGATCCGCGGCACCGCGTGCAGACGGCTCGCGATGTGAGCAACGAATTCCGCGATCTGTCGCGGCAGTCGTCGCAGAAGTTGGTTCCTGCCGCGACCTCGGGTGCGCGTATGGCCCCCGCCGCCGATTCGGGCGTGACGCGTGCGGCCGAAGGCTTCTGGGTCGTGGTGCTGCCGTTCCGGGGAGCGAGCGGCGATGCGGACCTCGAAAGTCTGGCCGACGGCCTGACCGAAGACGTCACCACCGGGCTTTCGCGATTTCCCTATCTTCAGGTCATCGCCCACAATTCGGCGCTGGCTCACAAAGGCCGCGCAGCCGATATCCGCACGGTGGGCCGTGACATGGGCGCGCGCTATGTGATCGAGGGAAGCATACGCAAGAGAGGCCCCGCCATCCGCGTCAGCGCGCAACTGATGGACGCCGCGAGTGGCGCTCAGCTTTGGGCCGAGTCCTATGACCGCGAAGTTGGCGACGCAGGCACATTCCAGATTCAGGACGACCTCACCGACCATATTGTGTCCAACGTCGCGGACGGGCATGGAGTGCTGGTTCGCTCCATGGCTGCTCCCACTCGCAATCGAAAGGTGGAGGACCTGAGTGCGTCCGACCTTGTCTTGCGCTATTACGCCTTCATGCAGCACGTCGATCTGCAAGAGCACGCGGCGCTCCGAGCCGGCTTCGAACGGGTGCTGGAACGCGAGCCCAGCCACGCCGTCGCATGGGCCTGTCTTTCCAATTTGTACGCATTGGAGTATGGCGATGGATTCAATCCACTGGACAGACCGATCGAGCGGGCGAGGGAGGCGGCATGGCGGGCCGTGAAGATTGATCCCGCCTGTCAGATGGGCTGGAAGCTGCTCTCCTTGGTGCACTTCTTCAGTCGAGATTTCGCCGCTTTTCGCGACGCCGCGGATCGGGCCACATCGCTCAATCCGCGCGACGGCACCACTCTGGCTTACGTGGGAATCATGATGGCGTACTCCGGCGAGTGGGAACGCGGCGTGGCTCTGGTGCAAAGAGCGATCGACCTCAACCGCCATCATCCCGGCTGGTATTACAACGCCTCATGGGCTCATCACTATCGCAAAGGCGAGTACGAAGCGGCCCTGCTCGCCGCCAAGAAGATCAGCATGCCGCAATACCATTGGACCCACATTACGACCGCAGCCGCAGCCGGCATGCTGGGCCATCATGAGGAAGCCCGAGCTGCCATTGAGTCCCTGCGCAAGTACACCCCCACGTTTCTCGATTTGGATAATGTCCGCGAAGAGATTGCAAGGTGGGACCCGGACGAAGATGAAGTGGAACGGTTGATGCAGGGATTGCAGAAGGCCGGCCTGCAGTACGGATCGGCGGCTTCCGCCGCGACGGATTCTATCGCAATAAAGCCCGAGCCCAAACTGAGAAGCGAACCTACATCGGCTGCCGGATCCGGTTCAGTTGCCACCACGACGGGATCCGGCGCGACCCGCGCCGATGAGGGTTTCTGGGTTGCGGTTCTGCCCTTCAAATGCACCGGAAGTAACGCGGAACTCACCGCGCTCGCTGAAGGACTCACCGAAGATATCGTCACCGGTCTGTCACGTTTTTCTTATCTGAAGGTGATCGCTCGCAGTTCGACTTCGCGCTACGCCAATCAGGCCGTCGATATTCGTTCCGCCGGCAAAGAACTTGGTGCACGCTTTGTGATGGAAGGAAGTCTGCGCCAGGCCGGATCGAAGCTGCGGCTCGCCGTGCAACTCGTGGATGCAGTCTCGGGCGCTCATCTTTGGGCTGAGAACTATGAACGCGCTTTTAATCCTGACACGGTCTTCGACCTGCTGGATGAACTCGTCCCGCGCATCGTCTCGACCGTCGCCGACGCGCATGGAATTCTGCCCCATACCATGAGCGAGGGAATCCGGAGCAAGAGTCCCGAGCAGCTTAGTCCGTATGAGGCGGTATTGCGAAGCTTCAGTTACGCCGAGCGCATCACGCCCGAGGAGCATGCCGTGGCGCGCGCCGGTCTGGAGCAGGCCGTGAAAGTGGCTCCGAGCTACGGCTATGCCTGGGCCATGCTGGCGTTTCTTATTGCCGATGAGTATGGCTTTGGATTCAACCCTCAGGCCAATCCGCTGGAGCGCGCACTCCAGGCCGCGCGGCGGGCGGTCGAACTCGATTCCTCCGGTCATCGCGGCTATCAGGCCCTGGCTACCGTCCTTTTCTACCGAAGGGAGGTTCAGGCCTTCCGAACAGCCGCAGAGCGGGCCATCGCGCTGAACCCCATGGACGGCTGCAACATCGCCCAATTGGGTTCCTATATCGCTTACGCGGGCGAATGGGAGCGGGGATGTGCATTCGTGGATCAGGCCCTGCAGCTCAATCCCAATCATCCCGGCTGGTATTGGTTTCCGCTCTTCTTCAATGCCTACCGCAAACGCGACTACCAGGGCGCACTGAACTTTGCTCTCAAGATCAACCTCCCGGGCCTCCACTCCACCCATATCGTGCTCGCGGCGGCTTATGGGCAACTCGGCCAGCGTGAGGAAGCCAGCAAAGCATTGCAGGAACTTCTGAAGCTGATGCCGAAGATCGCCTTAATCGCACGCCCGGCGCTCGGGATGCGGCTCGATCCAGAAATGGTCGAGCACCTGATTGACGGCCTGCGCAAGGCTGGGCTGGAGATTGCCGACAACCTGCCGCCGGGCGCGGTCTGAATTCATAAAGGGCCGCGACCGGTCGTCGCCTGCAATCGCCTATTTCGGATGCGACGCACTCGGCTTGTATGAGGCAACAAGATACTGCCCTTCGTCTGAATTGACGGGTTCGAGATCCAGACCCATCCTCGCCGTGTTACCTCCCACGCTCGAGTAGGTGATGCGCTCGCGGAAGTAGTACACCTTGCCGGGTTCGGCGGTGAAGCCCGCGAACGCAGCCAGTTTCGACAGCCTCTTCAAGTGCGACTGCCAACTGCTGCATAGATGGTGTTCCCCGGGTTCGACGGAGAAGGCGAGATACGAATCGGTTCGGGTGGCGCCTACCCAGGCTCCGTCCATGCCGACGCGAAGTGTGGGATTGCCGATCTCGCCTGGGGCTTTCGTGAAGACCTCGGCGACATAAACCAGAGCTTTGCCGGGCTCGAGTTCGGCCGCAGGCCGGCCCGTCTCGGCTTGCGCGTCAAACTTGGCGTCGAGCGGACCGCAGGCAGTCGGGGCTTGAGGGGCATTTTGCGCGAAGGCGGAAGTGGCAAGAAACAGAACCAGCGTGAGTGCTGACTTCATAGCGATTCCTCCGGCTGAAACTGCGCTTCCGTCTTTTTGCTGGCCAGTGGTCTTCACAGGCCCGTCCACGCAGCATCAACTACTCCCAATAATATGGGGACATAAGGTCAAGAGATGCATGAATTTGGTCAAGTTTTGTGAAATCTGTGTCCAGTTTTATGGCTGGCAGACATTGCCCAGGGAACCTTCGTTGAAGGCGCTGCGTAACTCAAACGGCGGGATGGCGGCATTCTACTGCCTGGGGTATGATTCCATCGCCATAGCGAGAATAGAGGTTTGTTCCATGAAGATCCGGTGGACGATTTTGTTTTTCCCGGTGGTTTCGGTGATCGTGATTTCCCTGGCGGTGAGGCAACATGCGGCGAGCGCGGCAGCTCCGCCGCCGGCGCCTGTGGCTGCGGTGGCCATGGCCGCTGCCGGCTTCGATGACCGCGAACCCTGCCGGGGCGCTGACCATTCCCGACACGACGCTGGCCATCAATTCGGACAAACCAATGTCGGATCGCGTCGTGCACTACGAGATCGACGCGAAGTATGACGCGGTGAAGCACATTGTCGACGCCACCGAGGTGCTGACCTATCACAATCTGACTGGCCAGGCGCTCGACCATTTTCCGTTTCATCTTTATCAGAATGCGTTTCAGCCGAAAGCCACGTGGGTGCGCGAGGCCAAGCGCGACGGCAGCCGGGACACCAACTACGAGAAGTGGGAAGACAAATACTACGGGTCGGAAGAGATCAAGACTATCGAAGTGGTGGGACAGGGTGATCTGACCTCGCAGCTGCAATACATCCAGCCCGATGATGGCAACAAAGATGACAAGACTGTGATCGACCTGCCTCTTCCCAAGCCGGTTGCGCCGGGAGAATACGTGCAGTTCAAGATCGCGTTCCAGACCAACTTTCCCGAGACCCAGGCGCGCTCGGGATGGAAGCGCGATTTCGTGCTGGGCGGACAATGGTTTCCGAAGGTTGGCGTGTGGTGGCACGGAGCCTGGAACTGCCATCAGTATCACAACACGACCGAATTCTTTGCCGACTTTGGCGTGTATGACGTCAAGCTGACGGTGCCGCAGTATGAAGTCGTGGGCGCCAGCGGCGTGAAAGTCGGCGAAGTGAACAACGCTGACAACACGAAGACTTTGACCTATCACGGAGACGACATTCACGACTTCGCCTGGACGGCC
Organism: uncultured Acidobacteriaceae bacterium; assembly: GCA_963841125.1. Lineage (GTDB taxonomy): Bacteria > Acidobacteriota > Terriglobia > Terriglobales > Acidobacteriaceae > Sulfotelmatobacter. The sequence continues at coordinate 544,719 of CAWJBH010000004.1, read as the reverse complement.
GCTCCGCGCTACAAAGTAAGAGAAGCCGTGTACCAGGCGCAGATGGGGCCGGTGCAGATGCGCATTCTCATGCAGCCGGCGCACTGGAGCCAGGCGGAGCGGCATGAAAACATTTTGAGGCAGTCTCTCGATCACTTCGAGCGCTGGTATGGGCCGTATCCTTATAAGACGCTGACGCTGGTCGATACCGAGCCGGGTTCGGCCGCGTTCGGCATGGAGTATCCCACTTTCATTACCGGGGGCACGAGCTGGTTCATGCCGGAGGGAGTGCACTGGCCGGAATTGGTTGTAGAGCACGAGTTCGGACACCAGTACTGGTACGGCATGGTCGCGACCAATGAATTTGAAGATGCCTGGATGGACGAGGGCATCAACAGCTATTCGGAAGTGAAGGTGCTGGATTCGATGGTTGGGCCGAGACACCTCGATTCTGAATCTGGCGGGAGCTACGCTGGGCGAGCGGGAAGAGTCAACGGCTGGGCTATATCAGCGTGGCCGATCTTGATCCCTATTGCGAAGAATGCCTACGACTATTACAACTCCAACTCCTACGGGGGGATCACCTACGGCAAGACGGCGAGCGTGCTGCTGACGCTCGAAAGCATTATCGGCGAAGACACCATGGCGAAGGCCATGCACGTCTACTTCATGAAGTATCGCTTTCACCCATCCCACCAAGGAAGATTTCCTGAAGACGATTGAAGAAGTTTCGGGCAAGGATCTGCGCTGGTATTTCAACCAGGCTATCTACGGTACGCAGGTGATGGATTACAAAGTGTTGAGGATCGACTCCCTTCCAGTGAACTGGTACGAAGAGAAGAAAAACGCGAGCGGGTAAAGATAAAGACAAAGATGACAAAGATACGGTTTACCGCTCCTACGTCTGGCTGCAACGCAAGGAAGACTTCGTGATGCCAGTGGACGTGGAGATCAAGTTCGAGAACGGCGAAAAGCTTCGCGAGCACTGGGATGGAGTAAGCCGCTGGACCAGGCTGGGTCCGTACGACAAGAAAACGAAAGTCGCATCGGCGGAGATTGATCCCGACCACAAAGTGCAAATTGACCGCAACGATTTCAACAATAGCTATATGGACGAAGCCAACGGCAAGCCGGCGCGCAAAGTGGCGAACTATTGGCTGTTTGCCGAGCAGTGGTTCAGCCAGGCGCTGGCGTGGTGGGCGTTTAAGGGCGGGCTTCGGCGCTTCCCGGAGCGATCCGGGCTTTCGGGCTTCGGAAAAGACGAGTAAGCGACTACGATGAGGTAAAAAGACGCATGGCTGAGAATCAAGGTTTATTGAGCAGCGGCTGGAGCATGGTGGGGCGCAACAAGCGCTACATCGTCTGGTTCTATTTGCTGAACCTGACGCTGGCGGAATTCGGCACCTCGGCGTTTCGCAATCAGGCGCACGCGATTCTGGATCACAGGCTGCAGTCGGACCGTTTGTTGCACGGCTTTTCACATCGGCGTTCTGGCTGAGATGTTTGGACGGCCTGAGTTTGGGCCGACGTCGGCTTCCACGGTGCCAGCGACTTTGTTTTGCCGTGCTCTTCTTTGTTGCGACTGCTTTGTTTTTGCCGGGAGTGCTGCAAGGCTATGCCTCGACTTACCGGCTGCCGCGAGAGGATTTTTTCCGCGCCTGCGGACGAAACCTGTGGCGGTATATCCGGCTTGATGATCGTGGCGGGATCGTGTTGGGATTCGTGGCGTGTAGCGCTCTTCGGTATTCGCGCTCCGCTGTTGAAGGCTGCGGACGAGAGCACGAACGAATTGCTTCCAGTCTATCTTTCGTTTGCAAGTTTGTTCGTCATTTTTCTGGTGATGAGCGTTCTGCGCATCTGGTTCGATCTGGCGCAGGCCGACGTGGTTCTGAGCGATCAACGTGCGGTGCGCAAGTCGATCGGAGCTGGCTTCCGGCACACTTGGCGTGGTTTAGGACGACTGCTGGCAAGCTATGTTGTGACCACCATCGTGGCGGCAATTGTGCTTGTCGCAGGGCTTTGGGTGTGGATGAAGTTTGTGCCGCCCGCCAGCATGATGGGCGCGTTTTTCGTGAGCCAGTTGATCTTGCTGTTGCTGTTGATCCCGCGATTCTGGCAGCGAGGCGTGGCGGTAACTTACTATCTGCAAAATATGGTGCAGCCGATTGTGGCGGTGGAGTCTTTCACTTCCGTGACCGTCGTGGCCCCGCGGCGAGTGAGCCGGCTTCTGCGCCGGTGATTCCAACTGTGCCGCCTGAGACGCAGGCGTCCTAAGAACGAAAACGGCGTCCGGCTTCCGGAAGGCAAGGAATAGCGGTAGCCAAGGGCCGGCATCCGCGCAGGCTAGAGCATTACGATCGTGATTCCCCGATTGCGGCGGCCGAGGTCGGAGTCGCTTTTTAACTCGGGATGCGATTGCAGAAGTTTCCAGGCCGCTTCCTCGGACTTTGACCAGTCGTCGCCAAAGATGCAGCCGCAAAGCTGACCACTCTGAACCATCTCCAGTAAATGCTTTTGGACGGCGATGCGAATATCGCCGCCTGCTCCCGTCGAGCCATAACCGTGAACCAGCTTCAGCAGCTTGGCTTTCTCCTGACGTGCGAGAGCTAGTTCGCGGTCGAGGCGCTGCAACGCTTCGTGGACTTGAGGCATGTCGGATTTAAGGTTGGCGGTTTTCATCGCTGTGGATTCCCGCCGGAAAATAAAATTCGCGGCGCAGTCGGGGTGAGCGTTCGATCGCTTGCTCCTACGCTAAAAATCAGGGTATCCCCCCCTCCCCCTCAATCTTTGGAATCACTACGCTAGCAGGAAATTCCCCGCAAAATGCGGATGTCAAAGAACTTAGATACTAAAATCCGTGAAACAAAGGACTTAAGGATGTGGCGATTTGGCGTGTGCCGACCGTCACGGCCTCGACCATGATTGCGCATGTGATGGGCTGTGCACAAGGTCAGATGTCACAGTAGGCCTGTGGAAATTCTTACTTCGCTTTTGAGTCAGAAGATTTCAGGCCGCTGATCACGCGCTGGAAGGCTTCTTGATACGAGTCGTGGTTCTTCCAGTTGCTGAAGTCGGGGATGAAGATCAATAAGTGCTAGCGCCTGATTACGTTAGCTGACAATAGAATGGCAGGGTAGACTAAAACCTCAGCGCTGAGCGCTTTTCTGGATTGGATGAGATCGGAGAGTTCATCATCATGGCTCCGCCGCCCCAAACATTGATCAACGAAAATCAAGTCGTCGGGATTCGTCGCGCTACCCCGGCCGATGCCGAGCTGTGCGGAAGGATCGGCTTCGATGCTTTCACATCGCTCGCCAACAAGCACAACTTCCCTCCCGATTTTCCCGCCCCGGAGCACAGTGTTCATGTGCTCTCGATGATGTTTTCGCATCCGTCGTTCTTTTGCGTTGTGGCTGAGCGGGACGGCAAAGTAATAGGCAGCAACTGCCTTGACGAGCGAGCACCGATCGCCGGTGTGGGTCCGATCACCATTGATCCCGCCGTCCAAAACCGGAACGCAGGTCGGCAACTGATGCAAGCTGTCATGGCGCGTGCGACCGAGAGGAAGTTCGCGGGAATGCGTCTGGTTCAGGCGGCTTACCACAATCGCTCGCTCTCGCTGTACGCAAAACTCGGCTTCGCGGTGCGCGAACCGCTGGCCTGCATGCAGGGTGCGATCCAGAAGACGCCGTCTGCCTATCAGGTTCGGCCGGCCGAACTGAACGACCTGCCGGCATGCAGCGACATTTGTATGCGAGTTCACGGGCATGATCGCGCCGCTGAACTTAAAGATGCTGTTCAGCAGGGAACAGCGAGAGTCGCCGAGTCGCGGGGACGAATTAAGGCCTACGCCTCGTCCATTGCTTTCTCCGGACACGCGGTCGCCGACAGCAATCAGGACTTGCAAGCGCTGATTTCGGCAGCGACGGAATTTCAGGGTCCAGGAATTTTAGTGCCGACCCGAAACGCGGCCTTGTTCCGCTGGTGTCTTGAAAGCGGGCTTCGAGTTGTCCAGCCAATGACATTGATGACCATCGGTCTCTACAACGAACCCGCTGGCGCGTACTTGCCTTCCATTTTGTACTAGATGACAGGAGGGCAGCCTTGCACGTATGAGAAGGGCCAGTGGCGAAAAATCGCCTCTCTGACAATGTCGGCGGTGTCAAGTAGTTTTCGAGCACACTTCAGCATGCACTCGTAGAAGAGCGCCATTTCGCTCTCGATGACGCTGTTGCTTTGCTCTGCCAACCCAGGCTCGCTCGCAATCAATATTCAGGTCCGGAACTCGGTCCGACCCATGCATCTCTTCGGTCTCTTACTGCGATCATGATTACTACTTCGGACTCCTCGGTATAGAGGAGCGGGACGCCCAATCAATTACTCGGTGTTCGACTGCACACCATGGCGATTTCCGGGCTGTCCCGCGTGCGAACCGAACTTTTTCACCTGCTCGTAATCCCATCCCTGGCGCATCATCCAGTACAAACGGACCGCCAGCTTGCGAGCCATGGCAACCTTAGCAATCTTCCGGCCTCGTCGCATCGCCAGGTGGAAGTACTTACTGCGCCACTCGGGCACGCTGCGCACTGTGACCTGCGCCGCTTCCACCAGCAGGAAACGCAATATCGAGCTCCCCTGTTTGGTGATATGCCCCAGCCGTCGCCGATTCCCGCTGGACTCTTCCGACGGCACCAGACCGAGATAGCTCGCCACTTGCTTGCCCGAGCCAAAGCGCTCGGCCTTGCCGATGATGAGCACATAGGCCAGTGCGGTCAGGGCACCGACTCCCGGATGCGTCATCAGTCGTTTCGCCTCCGGGCACTTCTCGACTTCCCGCTCGATCGCCAGGGTCAGTTCCGCGATCGTCGGACTCAGTCGATCCATCAACTCCAACAGATCGCGTCGCCGCCGGCTGGCCCACGGAGCCAGCAGGAATGATTCCAGTTGCTCCCGTCCGCGTTCTCGCCACAACCTTTTCTTGCAGCGCAGACCTTCGTTGAGCGCCACGGCTTGTAGTTGGTTCATGATCCGTGTGCGCGCCTGCACCATCCGGTGACGATGCCATAGCAGTTGCCGCAGATCCCGGTTCTCCAAGCTCGGCACCCAGATCTTCGGAAACCGATCTTCGAGCAGCAAGCGCAGAATCAGTTGCGCATCCTGGCGATCCGTCTTCTGCTTGCGCACCCGCTTCGTGCGGATCTCGGCTGCGTCTCCAATCCACAACTCAAACTGCAACTCCGCCACCAGCCGCTCGAACCAGCGTGCATGCCCGCTGGCCTCCATGCCGACGCGCACCTTCTGGCCCACCAGACCACGATAAAATTTCTCCGCCTCTTCGGGATGAGCTAGCCGCTTTTCCTGGAACTCTCCGGTCTCGCTATCCACCGAAGCAATTTGCTGAAACTCGGGATGGAAATCTACTCCTATAATGATCATGTTCGGCTCCTTTCTCCCGAGCCTATTGGTTGGCATTAGCACCACCAACTCTACTCGGGCGTCGGAGCCGACATTGTCATGGAATCAATTTCACTCATTGACCCGGTTGCTTGGCGTAGACACCCATCAAGCGCGCCGAAGCGCGAGGTGTTTTGATGGTTGGCGGCACGACTGATAGTCGTACCCTTCCGGATCCCAGGATTGAGGCATAAGTTTCACAGGCTGGTGATTCGGCACTGCGGGCTGACAGCAGATTCCCTTCGACTCCGCTCAGGGCAGGCTCTCGGCGATAGGGCCGCCTTCGGAATGACAAGCTGAGGTGGATGATTGAATAACCGGCTACGGTCTTTCGCCCCTAGGCCTTTCTACTACGCCCGATAGCATCTCGGGCTTCTTTATCTGCGGTCCTGCGGCGTTCGGTTTCGCGTTTGTCCCAGAGTTGCTTGCCTTTGGCCAGGGCCAGTTCAACTTTTACTTTGCCGTTCTTGAAGTACATGCGGACAGGGATTAGGGTTAGTCCCTTCTGCTGCGTTTTGCCGATGAGCTTGCGGATTTCTTCTTTGTGCATGAGCAGCTTGCGGGTGCGCAGCGGGGCGTGGTTGTGGATGTTGCCGTGTTCGTAGGGGCCGATGTGGGCGTTGAGCAGCCAGAGTTCGCCGTCTTTGACCAGGCCGTAGGAATCTTTGAGGTTGGCGAGGCCGCCGCGGACCGATTTGGCTTCGGTTCCAGTAAGGACAATGCCGCACTCAAATTTTTCCAGCAAGAAGTAGTTATGAGAAGCGATCCTATTAACGGCGGCATCGCGCTGGCCGCTGGCGGTAGGCTCGCGGCGCGGGGATTTCTCCGGTTTAGGCTTGGTTTCGTGGGTGGACTGGCGGGGCATGGGTTCGATTCAGATCAATCTTACCAGCAGAGGGCTAGGCTTCGGGCCTCGGCTTTCGGGCTTCGGCAAACCCGGATGGCGATTGATGGGGTCAGATCGAGCGCGGTTCGCCATAGCCGGAGCCCGAAAGCCGAAGCCCGACAGGACAACGACCAAAGAGTGTAACTCCCGTGCATGCAATCACATGGGACGGCGAGAAACGCGATGCTATAATCGCAGCCAAACTCGACTTTTGCTGCTTCGGCGTAGCGTCACGTGAATCCCAGGTTCGCTGGCCTAAGGGGTAGGGACCGCGTGTCCGGCGAAGACTTTAAAGACGAGGACTGACGAATGAGACGTCTGATGCCCGCGGCAGTAGTGCTGCTGGTCGTAGTTGCCATTCTGCCCGCCATTGCCGATAAGGCCAAAAGTGTTATGAACAAGGGCCAGGACGCTGAGGCGCGGCAGAATTTTGTGGGCGCCTTTGATTCTACAAGCAGGCCTACGATCTGAAGCCAAAAGACTTGCGCTACCGCGCCTCGTTCGAGCGCATGCGTTTCAAAGCGGCCGCGACGTTCGTCCATCACGGAGTGATATTGCGCGAACAGGGCAAGATGCAGGAAGCGCTGGCCGAATTTCAGAAGGCGGCGCAGATCGATCCCTCACTCTTCAGCGCCCAACAGGAGATGAAGCGCACGCAGCAGATGATTGACGAGGCCACCAACCCGCCGCCGCAAGCGGCAGGCCCGCCCAGCAACCTGGAGCGGAAGATCAAGGAAGCGCTGGGTCCCGTAGAACTCGCACCCATCTCCAGCGTTCCCATCACCGTCAAGCTCACCGAAGATTCCAAAGTCATTTATCAGACAATCGGCCAGTTGGCCGGAATCAATGTTTTGTTCGATTACGACTACACCTCGCGGCGCATTAAAGTCGAACTGAATGGAGTGACTCTGGAAGAAGCGCTGAAGATTACGGCTCTGGAATCGAAGACTTTCTGGCGGCCGGTGACGGCAAACACCATTTTCGTGGCGCAGGATAATCCGGCTAAGCGCAAAGAACTGGAACAGAGCGTTCTCAAGACTTTCTATCTTTCGAATCTGTCGGCGCCTACCGAGTTGCAGGATGTGGTGAATGCGATCCGCGCCGTGCTCGACGTGCAGCGCGTGCAGCAGTTGCTTTCGCAGAATGCGCTGGTGGTGCGAGGCACGCCCGACCAGATTGCGCTGGCGGAAAAGCTGGTGGATGACCTGGATAGGGCGCGTCCGGAAGTGATCGTCGATATTGCCGTCTTGCAGGTGAGCAAGGACCGATCGCGCACTCTTGGATTTCTGCCGCCGAGCAGTGCGACGGTTGCTTTGCAGAGCAACATCAATACCAACACGACTACCAGCAACACGACCACGGGTACCTCCACGCCATCAGCGGGGGGGCTGGAGTTGAATACTCTGGGCAATTTGAACGCGACTGATTTTCAGGTGTCGGTCGGTTCCGCGAACTTATCAGCGGTGATGGGAGACAGCGACACGAAGATGTTGCAGAATCCGCAGGTTCGCGCGCTTGATAACCAGAAGGCGACGCTCAAGATCGGCGAACGCGTGCCGGTAGCTACGGGATCATTCCAGCCCGGAATCGGCGGCGTCGGGATCAACCCGCTGGTGAATACACAGTTTCAATACCTGGATGTGGGTGTGAATATCGACGTTACGCCGCACATTCACGGGGACCGGGAAGTGACCTTGAAGATCACCATGGAAATCTCGTCGGTGGTGGGTCAGTCGAGCATCGGCGGCATCAGCCAGCCCATCATCGGCCAGAAAAAAATCGAGCATGAAATCCGTTTGAGAGACGGGGAGCCAAGCCTGATTGGCGGAATTTTTGATGATTCGCAGACCAGGTCGCTAAGCGGTATTCCGGGACTGGCACAAATTCCGATTTTGAAATACTTCTTTGGGCAAACAACTCAAGATAAAGCGCAGGACGAGACTGTCTTCGCCATCACTCCGCACATTATCCGGGCAAATAACCTCACTGAGTTGAATCAGCGGCCAATCGACATCGGGACCGCCAGTACCATCGAACTGCGGCACGTCACACACGCGGCCGCGCCGGCTGCTGCTTCGGGCCAGGCCGCGGCACCTGCTGTGACTCAAACTCCGAATCAGGCTGCGAACCCGGCGCCGGGCGGCACCAGTTTCTTGTTTGATCCGGCGCAGATCACGGCGGTGAAGGGCAACACGTTTGTCGTGAACCTGCTGATATCCGGAGCGCAGAATGTCTATTCCGTGCCGGTGCAGATGAATTACGATCCGGCCAAGCTGCAGTTGGTGAATGTTTCAAACGGCGGGTTCCTCTCTCAGGATGGACAAGCCGTAGCCTTGGTGCGCCGCGAAGATGAAACTACCGGAACCTTGCAGATCACCGCCATGAGGCCACCGGGGGCGAGTGGAGTATCCGGGCAGGGCACGGTGGTCACGTTGACATTTCAGGCGAAGGACAGCGGACAGACTCCGCTGACCATCACACGGGGTCAGGCGCTCGATCCCGGTCAACATTCCATCGCGGTGAACGGAGCGCAGGCCTCGGTGACCGTGCAATAGGGCGGGCGTGCGATCGCTCAATCCGAATTTAGACATGAAGCTACAAGCATTCAAGCGTGGGTGGAGTGCGAAGCCCGAACGGGGCTTTACGCTCCTTGAGTTGATGATCGCCACCACCATCCTGGTAGTTCTCTCGACCATGGCGATTCCGATGGCGCGGCTGACCATTCAGCGGGAGAAGGAGCGCATGCTGCGAAACGATTTGTGGATGATGCGCGACGCCATCGACCGCTACAAAGATGCAGCCGACCGGGGCGGGTTCCAGGTCAAGGTGGACAGCCAGAATTATCCACCTGATCTCGAAACGCTGGTGAAGGGCGTGGATGTGCAGGGCAAGAAAGTGCGCTTCCTGCGCCAGATTCCTGTCGATCCAATGACGGGCACAACGGAATGGGGATTGCGTTCGATGCAGGATGATCCGGATTCCGACTCCTGGGGCGGGCAGAGCGTATTCGATGTCTACACCAAGTCGCAGGGTACGGGGCTGGACGGCACGAAATATAAGGACTGGTAAATGGCGAGACGGCTAAGAACGGGGCGGGGCTTGACCCTACAGCGGGGCTTTACGCTGCTCGAAATGATGATCGTGATGATCATCATGGGGATCCTGTTGTCGATTGCGCTCCCCATTTATACCCAGTCGGTGGTGAGAGCGCACGAGGCCGTCCTGCGCAACGACTTGTTCGAACTGCGCAAACTGATCTCCCAGTACACGCTCGACAAGCAAAAAGGCCCGCAGTCACTGGATGACCTGGTGCAGGCAGGCTACCTTAAGGAGCTTCCCAAGGATCCGATGACGCAATGAAGCGAACTGGGAACCGCACCAGGAAGAAGTGCTGTTGTCCATCGACCAACAGGATCCCGGCATCGACGACGTGCACTCGGCCTCGAACGCGACGTCGAGCGATGGCACTGCGTACAGCACCTGGTAGTGGTCGCGCCGGTTGAGCCCGCATCTGACATCCTCTGAAGTTCACTTCTGAAATCGCGTTCTGAAGATTCCGTCGTGAAACTCCTTTCTGAAGTTTTTCTCATTTTGTCCGCATGAGTAATAGGTTCAGACTATGGACACTTCCCCTCGAGACTAATAAAAACCTGACACTCGTTGATATGCAGCTCAACTGAGTTTTGAGAAAAATAAGCCAAGCTTGACGGCTTGAGTCAACCGGGAGGTTCAGTGATTCTCACGAGAACCGTTGTGGTGGTGGTGTGTGCAGCGCTTGCGATGGCGGGTTGTTGCATCCCAGCTGCGGCTCAGGACGGAGCAACTGCATTCTTCACAAACTGGGAAGACCGTGTACGCACAACGCTGGCGGAACAGCCATCGTGGCCAATTCCGCTGGTTACGGCATCGTCGGGCCTGCTACAGGTCGCGCGCACCGACTTCGTGCGCCAGATCGCGCCCGCCGGCACGGACACGTGGAACTACGACAACAGCAAGGGCATTAACGTAGTGCCCTGGTACCGGGTGGAATTCGAGGCGCTGGCCCCTCCCTACATCCAGCACAACTCCAAGGCCGAGGATGGATTTGGCGACTTCTCCATGCTGCTGAAGTACCGCCTCGCGGCGGGAAATAAAGCCATGGTGATTATTCGCTGAGCTTTTCGGTCGCCGGCGCGTTACCGACCGGAAGCTACAAGAACGGCAGCCTTGCCGCAACGATTGCACCCACTCTGTGCGCGGGCAAGGGTTTTGGAAGGTTCGACGTTCAATCGACGGTGGGCCCAGTCTTGCCGGTAGGCGACACCACGAAGCTGGGCCGTCCGGTGGTATGGAATGTGGTGGGACAATACCACATCGGCAAGTTCTTTTGGCCGGAGATCGAGAGCAATGCGATCTTCTACCACGGGGGACCGAATGATGGTAAAGTGCAGAACTTTGTTACTCCTGGGTTGATGTTGAGCAAATTCAAGCTGCAGCGCGATGAGCGCAATCGCCTGGCTATGGTGGTGGGTGGAGGAATGCAGATCGCGACGTCGCAGTTTCACACCTACAACCATGGGCTGGTACTCACGGCGCGGATGTTGTTCTGAGGCCTCGATGCCATGCTGCGATGTGCGGGCACTCTGGATTGCGCCGGCTTCGCTCAGGCACTAACATCTATTCATGCCCGTTGAAACGGAATTCACCCAGGCCCCCGCTTCCATTCGCGCGCCCCGCGGGAACGCCATCACCTGCAAAGGCTGGCAGCAGGAAGCTGCCATGCGCATGCTGATGAACAATCTCGACGCAGGACGTTGCCGAGCGTCCGCAGGATCTTGTCGTCTATGGCGGAACGGGGCGGGCGGCGCGGAGTTGGGAGGCATACCACGCCATCGTTGCGACTCTGAAGAAGCTTGAGAACGACGAGACTTTGCTGGTGCAGTCGGGCAAGCCGGTGGGCGTGTTCAAGACGCACGATTATGCGCCGCGGGTGCTCATCGCGAATTCGAATCTGGTCGGCCACTGGTCGAACTGGGAGAAGTTCAACGAACTGGAGCGCGCCGGGCTTGATGATGTATGGCCAGATGACGGCGGGTTCGTGGATCTATATCGGCTCGCAAGGAATTGTGCAAGGGACGTTTGAAACGTTTTCGGCAGCTGGCGAAAAACATTTCGGCGGAGATCTTGCGGGCAAGTTGATCGTTTCGGGTGGCATGGGCGGCATGGGCGGAGCCCAGCCTCTGGCCGCGACCATGACGGGCGCGGCGTTTCTTGGCATTGACGTTGATCCCGAGCGCATCAAGAAGCGGCTGAAGACTGGCTATTGCGACTTCATGGTCACCACGCTCGACGAAGCGCTGCGCATTTTGAAGAATGCGGTGCGCAAGAAAGAGAATGTTTCGGTCGGGCTGGTGGGGAATTGCGCGGACGTGATTCCGGAGCTGGCCGCGCGTGGCGTGGTGCCGGACATTCTTACCGACCAGACTTCGGCGCACGATCCGCTGAATGGATATGTGCCGAATGGCATGACGTCTCGCCGAGGCTATCGAGTTACGAAAAAAAGATCCGAAGGCGTATCAGGAGAAATCGCTCGATGCCATCGCGCGCGCACGTGGAAGGCATGTTGCGGCTGCAGAAGATGGGATCGGTGACGTTCGATTACGGCAACAACATCCGCACATTCGCGTTTCAGCGCGGCGTGAAGAATGCGTACGACTTTCCGGGGTTCGTGCCCGCGTATATTCGTCCGCTGTTTTGCGAAGGACGCGGGCCATTTCGCTGGGTGGCGCTGTCGGGTGAGGCTTCCGACATTCACGTGACCGACGAACTGGTTCTGGAATTATTTCCCGAGAACCGCATTCTGCGCCGCTGGATTGATCTGGCGCGCAAGCGCATCAAGTTCCAGGGATTGCCGGCGCGCATCTGCTGGCTGGGATACGGCGAGCGCGCGCAGTTCGGCCTGGCGATGAACGATCTGGTGAAGAAAGGGAAGATCAAAGCGCCAATTGTGATTGGCCGCGACCATCTCGATTGCGGCTCGGTGGCGTCTCCGTTTCGCGAAACCGAGAGCATGAAAGATGGCTCGGACGCGGTTGCCGACTGGCCGCTGCTGAATGCTCTGCTGAACACGGCGGCGGGCGCGTCGTGGGTTTCGATTCACAACGGCGGCGGCGTGGGCATTGGATACTCGCTGCACGCCGGGCAAGTCACTGTCGCTGATGGAACCGATGCGATGGCGAAGCGCATCGAGCGCGTGCTGACGACCGATCCGGGGATGGGCGATCATTCGGCATGCGGATGCGGGTTATGACGAGGCGAAGGAGTTCGCGAAGAAGAACGGCGTGAAAGTGCCGATGGTGGAAACATGAACACCCACCACGGAGGCGCGGAGTTCTGCGACGAGTTTGAGTTCATTTACGCTCTCTGAGATACTCTCCCGGACGCATAATCGCAATTCCGTTAATCTTCTTGCCGAAATAAGCTCGGAAGTGTTGAACATCGCCCGTCAGCAAGTGAGTAGCGCGGGCCTCGATAGCTGCGAGGAGGATCGGTACATCTTTCTCAGGCAGGATAATTCCGGGAGGAAGGGACGTTTGGCCCGCCTCAAACAGCTGAAGCGCCGCAGAGAGCTCGGTGAGCCGTGTCCACTGGTCTTCACCCCTGAGGTTGATCCTTGCTTCCTGTAATGCGTAGTGGGAGCTACAAAGCGTCAGGCTCCTGAGTTTCCAGAGCGGCAGAAGCCGCGCGTCGATTTTGTACGCGGCAGAAAACAGAACGTTGGCGTCAAGAAACAGCCGGTCCATTTATTCAGGTCGCAAATGTTGAATCGAATCCGGGTCGAGGCCCAGCTTCCGAACCTCTTTCCGGGCCTTGCGGTAGTCGGCTTCGTCGACAGCGTTGGATAGCAGGAATTCCGCTTTGCGCTCGGGAGTATATCGCTCGACGGGGACAACCATGGCAGGACGAATCAGTATGCCATCATTCGTTTCCTCGGCGATTACGATGCTGCCTTCCTCGATGCCAAAGCGCTTGCGCAACTTGGCAGGTACAACGATTGCACCGCGCTTTCCGACTCTTGCCGATTGCATGGTTCCGATCCCCTACACTGAATGCCTGATTATACGGAATGCCCGACATTCAGGCAACTCCAGAGTACGCCCTACAGCGAGCCAGCGCATCTCCACGGCTGCTAAACTGCTCTAGCGTGACCTTACCCCGGAAAGCGAATGATGAAGACGCAGCCTCCAATGCTGTTGGCCAACATTAGCCAGTTGCTTACGCTTCGGTCTTCTACGGTGTACGCGGCCCGCGTCGTGGTACCGAGCCTCAAAGAACTCGGCATCATCGAAGACGGCGCCGTCTTATGCGCTCGGCGGGAAGATCGTTTCCGTCGGCACCACCAAAGATGCCCTGCGCGATCCCTGGCTGAAGAAGAACCGCAAGAAAGTTACCGAGATCGATTGCGCGGGCAAAGTCGTCCTGCCCGGATTCGTCGATTCCCACACCCATCCGGTTTTCGTCAGCCCACGGCTGGTGGATTTTGAGAAACGCATCGAAGGCGCTTCCTATGAAGAGATCGCCGCGGCCGGAGGCGGCATCCGGTCGAGCCTTGAGGGCGTACGCAAGGCAGGGAAGCGGGTTCTGGCGGAGAAAGTTCTGGCCGTGCTTGCGCGACATGGCGGCGCACGGCACGACGACGGTCGAAGCCAAGTCAGGCTATGGACTGACGGTTGAGTCGGAACTGAAGTCGCTGGAAGCAATCCGCGATGCCGCTTCGCGCTGGCCGGGGACGGTCGTTTCGACTCTGCTAGGGGCGCACGTGGTTCCAAAAGAATTTCAAGGCCGCTCACCAAAATACGTTGAGCTCGTCTGTAAAGAGATGATTCCGCAGGCGGCGAAGCGGAAGCTCGCCCAGTTTGTCGATGTTTTTTGCGATCAGGGGGCGTTTACGGCGGCAGAGACCGCGCAGATCTTTGCAGCCGCCGAGCAGCACGGGCTCAGCGTCCGGGCGCACATGGGCCAGCTTTCGGAGACATTGCTGCAGCCATTTTTGCGATTCAATCCGGCGTCGTTTGATCACATGGACCATGTGAACGAAGACGATATCGCGGAGTTGGCCAGGCATGACACGGTCGCCACGCTGGTGCCGGGAGCGAATTACTTTCTGGGGATGAAGGAATATCCAACAGGCGCGCAAGCTGATTGATGCAGGCGTGCCGGTGGCGCTTGGCGACGGACTACAACCCCGGCACATCGCCGACACTGAGCATGCCGATGGCGATGTCGCTGGCCTGCACCCATATGAAGATGTCGCCGGCGGAAGCCATTGCCGCGGCCACGATCAATGGCGCGTGGGCGCTGCGAGTGGCGGATCGGAAGGGCACGATTGAACCGGGCAAAGACGCTGATTTGGCAGTATTTGCGGTGGATGACTATCGCGAGATCCCTTATTGGTTTGGAGCCAACCGGTGCTCATGACGGTTATGAATGGCACGGTAGCGCATCCGCAGTGAACTTTTGCCGCAGAACTTCCGTATAGAGCTGAAGGATCGATGATTGCGTCTTATTGAGCTTGTCTGGTGGAACTCGCTTTCTTAGGAAAACAGGCCCTGAAACTGATTTGGTTACAAAATGAATTTAAAGCATCTCCCGAGGAAACTTATGAAGCGAATTCTTGCGGTACTCGTGTTTGCGTTGGCGACATTATCGCTTGGCAGCAGCCCAACGGCTGCCCGAGTTGGCCGTTCCAGAGAACTACAAGCTCACCTTCACGCCGGACCTCGATAAGGCCACGTTCGAGGGCGATGAAACCATTTCCATCCGGGTATTGAAGCCGACCGCCGAAATCACGCTGAACGCGGTCGACATCACCTTCCACGAAGTTACGATCACCAGCGGTGGAATCACCCAGAAGGCCAAGGTCACGCCCGACAAAGATAAAGAAATGGTCGTGCTGACGGTTGAGAAGCAGTTGCCTGTCGGAGCGGCAACCGTGCACATCACTTACACCGGCATCCTCAACGGTGAGATGCGCGGCTTTTATTTGGGCAAGGACGACCAGGGACGCAAGTACGCCGCCACGCAGTTCGAGTCCACGGACGCGCGCCGCGCTTTTCCATCATTTGACGAACCCGCGTACAAGGCCACATTCGACATCACTGCGGTCGCCGACAAGGGACAGGTCGCGATTTCGAACTCCAAAGTTGTCTTCCGATACTCCCGGCCCCGGCGACCGGCACACGGTTCGCTTTGCCACGACACCCGAAGATGTCCTCTTATCTGGCGGCGCTGGTGGTGGGCAACTTTGAATACATCGAGGGCGAGGCGGATGGCATTCCGATCCGCGTCTATGGCACTCCCGGCAAGAAAGAGATGGGGAAATTTGCGCTGGAGACCGCCGAGCACGTCCTCAGTTACTACGATAAATATTTCAGCATCAAGTATCCCTATGGAAAGCTCGATCTGATTGGCCTGCCGGATTTTTCCGCGGGCGCGATGGAGAATACCGGCTGCATCACTTTCCGCGAAGTCCTACTGCAGATCGATGAGAAGCAAGGTTCCGTCGACCTGAAGAAGACCATCGCTTCGGTGATTGCGCATGAGATGGCGCATCAGTGGTTCGGCGATCTGGTCACGATGAAATGGTGGGACGATATTTGGCTCAATGAGGGTTTCGCCACGTGGATGTCGAGCAAGCCGATCGAGGCCTGGAAGCCGGAATGGAATTTCAATCTGGACGACGTGAGCAACACGGGCGGAACGCTGAACACGGATTCGCTGGCGAACACGCGACCGATCCATCAGGCCGCCGAATACTCCGGCGCAGATTCAGGAACTGTTCGACGGAATCGCGTATGGCAAGGCGGCTTCAGTGTTGCGCATGCTCGAAGCCTACCTGGGCGAAGAGACTTTCCGTGCCGGGGTCAACGCCTATATCCAGAAACATCAATATGCGAACGCGACCGCCGACGACTTCTGGGATGCGCAGACCAAGACTTCAAAGAAGCCGGTCGACCAGATCATGCCAACTTTTGTGAAGCAGGCGGGAGTGCCGATTCATCGATGTGAAATCGCAATGCTCCGGCAATTCGACCACGGTGACCCTGGATCAGCGCCGCTATTACTACGACCGCGAAAAATTCCAGGCGCCGAATGATGAGCTCTGGCAAGTTCCCTTCTGCATGAAGTCGTCGACCGGCGCTCAGAAGTGCGAACTGCTCACCAAGAAGGAAGAGACGTTCACGCTGCCCGGTTGCTCGACATGGGTTCTGGCGAACGCCGGAGCCACTGGTTACTACCGCGCAGGCTATCAGCCAGATGCGGTGCGAGCCCTGGCGAACGGATGCCGAGAGCAAGCTTTCGCCCGCGGAGCGGATTGCTTTGCAGACCGACATCTGGGCTTCGGTACGGGTGGGGCGGGAGCCGGTGGGCGACTATCTCGCTTTTGCGCAGGGCTTGGGCAGGCGATCGCAATCGCGCGGTTATGGACGATGTTCTCGGTCGGCTCAACTACATTGGCCAATATCTGGTAACCGATGAGTGACCGCGAGTCCTTCCGGACTTGGATGCGGGCATATCTGACGCCCATGTTGAAGGATGTGGGCTGGGAACCCAAGCCGGGCGAGAGCGACGAACAGAGAACGCTGCGGGCTCGACTGTTTAACGCGTTGGGCTACGACGCGCGCGATCCGGAAGTGCTGGCGGAAGCCCGCAAGATCGCCGACAAGGCTCTGGATGATCCGTCTTCTGTGAACCGCGCAGATGGCGGGCGGAGCTCTGGCGCTCGCGGCTTTGAACGGCGGGGAGGATTTTTATGACCGGCTGCATGGCCGCGCTGAAAAATCCGAAGTCGCCGGACGATTACTACATGGAGTCTGTTTACGCTTGCCTCAGTTCAGCGATCCGAAACTTTTGCAGCGGACTCTGGACTTTGCCATCTCTCCGGAGGTTCGTTCGCAGGACGCTCTGGGCGTGATCACAAGCGTGATGCAAAATCCTGAGGGCAAAAACTGGCTTGGGACTTCGTTCTGGCGCACTGGGATGCGGTGCAGAAAGCTGGCGGACCTTTTGCCAGCGCCCAGATTGTAGGCGCCACCAGTTCCTTCTGCGACGCTCACATGCGCGACCAGGTGGTGGACTTTTTCGCCGCGCACAAGATCGAAGCCGCGGAACGCACCTACCGGCAATCGATCGAGCGCATCAACAACTGTGTCGATCTGAAGTCGCAACAGGAACCGCAACTTGCGTCGTGGCTGGGACAGCACGGCTCTTCAGCGGGAGGCCGATAAACTTCAGGAATCTCGCCATTGAAGTACTGACGTAACGAAGGGCCAGCTGTGCGATGGCCCTGTACGCAACGTATGCGATTTCTGCTATTTCGGCAACGGCCTAAGTATCTGGCCGTGAACTGGCAACGTTGAGGGAAGTCGTGGCCATTGCTATAATCAATGGACGTTCCATAAGCGTTCGGCAGAGAGCTGTTTCTCATTCGGTTCGGAACCCCGCAACAATCGGCGTGAAGCGAACGATCGTCGTGGCCCGCGTCTGAAAGCGGGTCTCGAAGCGTGGCCAGGTAGCTCAGGTGGTAGAGCGCAGCCCTGAAAAGGCTGGCGTCGGCGGTTCAACTCCGTCCCTGGCCACCATCATTTTAAAGAACTTAATGGTGCAGAGCTGAAATTCCCCACCCACGATCCAATCCACGATTCCGACATCCGACGCCGAATTTCTCACTGCACCTTCTCCGTGAGCAAGTGAATCCGGTCGCTCAACAGTTGCTCCAGGAACTTGCCCTGTGCATCGCGCATCGACTCCATGTCGGACTGTGCGTAGAGCTGCATAGTCGTCCCGACGTCCTCGTGACGGAGCGCAGGCGCGTCATTCCTTCTCCTGGGAGTCTCCGGGGAGTCAGTAGCCCGGTGCGGAACTTTCGTCGGAGGAAGACCTTCCCCTCATGCGCGAGGTTAGACGACAGGTCGAAGAGGAACAGGCGCGAGCAGCGGCAGTTCCTCCACCGAGCAACCAGCATGGGCGGATGAAGAAAGCTCTGCCGCTGATCCAGCAGGGACCCGAGCGGCAATTCCTGCAAGAGAGGATTCGGCAGTTGAAATAAAAACCTCGACGGCTTGTCGAATGCCGGTGTGGCCGTTCGACTATATGGCGAAGGCAGGGCAATCGGCCCGCCCAAAGACTAATAATAAAAGCCGTTAGGGAGAATGGAGGAGTCATGCCGCAGTATCTGGTTGCTATCTATCACCCCGACGACTACGACCCGTCCATCGAAACCGAAGCGACTATCGAGAGGATCCACGCGCTCAACTGCGAACTGATCGCTGCCGGCGCGAGGAAGTTCGCCTGCTGCCTTTCCCCCGACGGCAAGGTGCTCGTCACCGACGTGCACCGAGACCTAAGGAGCACATGGGCGGTTTCTGGATACTTGAAGCCGCTGATCTGGACGAGGCACTGGCGTGGGGACGCAAGGCCGTCATCCCCTGCCGCGCGCCGGTCGAGGTGCACCCGAGCTTCTTTTCCGCCCGGCTCCGAGGCATGGACCCGGCGGTAGCAAGTAAACAACCTGGCCGCCGCGGCCTCGGAACACGCGCCGTAGTGACGAGATGAACGACCGGCGCAACACAATCAGCTATGAGGAGAAGAACAATGAAATCCAAGCAACTCACGCGTCGCGACTTCGCTATCCGCACCGCCGGTTTTGGTTTGGCTATGGGACTCGCGCCTGCTGCTACGCTGGCCGAGGCTCAGCAAGCCTCGCGCTCAGAAACTTCGCCAGCGGTCGCGGATCCATATTCCCTTGTCGATCCGGAACTTCTTCCTGTGCTCAAGCAGTTCCCCGCCTTTGACCTCTCAGCGGAGATGGTCAGCAAGTTCCGGCAATTGCCCGGCATGCCCCCGTTGCCTGCTCCCGCGCCGCAGCCCGTGGAGCGGCATATCCCCGGGCCGCCAGGAGCACCCGAGGTTCGTCTGTGGATCGTTGATCCTGCGCCCTTGGAGAAGGGCAAGCCGTTGTTGCTTCACATGCATGGCGGCGGCTTCATGATGACCGACCCCAATTTGATGCCCCGGGTCCAGGGGATCGCGACAGATTGCCACTGCGTCGTCGTTTCGGTTGACTACCGGCTGGCTCCGGAGACCCGCTATCCCGGCTCGCTTGAGGACAATTACGCCGCGCTGAAATGGGTTCACGCTCATGCAGCGGAACTCGGCATTGATCGCTCCAGGATTGCCGTGGGCGGTGAGAGCGCGGGCGGCGGCCACGCAGCCAGTCTTGCGATTCACGCGCGCGACCGCAGCAAAGAAGACGTTCCCATCTGCTTCCAGCTGCTCATCTATCCCCAACTGGACGACCGAACGGGCAGCTCCCGCCCGGCGCCGCCCGCCATTGGCCACTTTATGTGGACTCCGAGCGCGAATCGTCTTGCCTGGAGCTCGCTGCTCGGTGTTCCAGCGGGTTCGTCCAAGGTGCCGGCAGCTGCCGTACCCGCCCGGGTAGCCAGCGTCGCCGGCCTGCCGCCTGCCTGGATCGGCGTCGGTGCTATCGACCTGTTCGTCGAAGAAGACATGGAGTACGCGCGGCGGCTAGTCCACGCAGGAATCGCAACCGAACTCTTGGTCGCGCGTGGTGCCTTTCATGGATTTGACCTGCTCGTGCCGGATGCCGAAGTCTCCCAACAATTCAGCGCGAACTGGAAGTCTGCGCTGCGCAACGCATTCGGCGATGGCAAAGCTGTTTAGCAGAGAAGCCAAAAGCGGCGGGTTGACAGAAAAGGCCCATTCTAAGGAGGAGAACAATGCATAAGAAAATTGGCGCAATCGCGATCAAAGGATTCGCACTGCTTGTGGTGCTCGGAACGGTGTCCCAGGCGACTGCACAGAATGCCAAGACAACTTATCCGAGCATCGTCCCGACAAAGATGGCGCCGATCGACCAGTACCTCATGACGGATCAAGGTGCGGAAATAGCCCTGGCGCGAAGTGCAGCGCCGGAGTCCATTGCACGCGATGCAGAGGTACTGGTTCTTGGGCGGCGTGGTTTCGAAACGGCGATCAAAGGCAAAAACGGTTTCGTGTGTATCGTGGAACGTTCGTGGACCTCCGCAGCCGAGGCTGACTTTTGGAGTCCGAAAGTGCGGACCCCGATTTGTTATAACGCGGCAGCCGCGCATTCCGCCCTTCTACGCAATATCAACAGGACTGGCTTGATCCTGGCGGGACGCACGCAAGCTCAGGTGGACGAGGCCATCTTCGCCGCTGTCGACAAAAAAGAACTGCCGGCGATGGAACCCGGCGCGATGTGCTACATGATGTCGAAGCAAGGATACGGCGGCGACAGCGTCAAACACTGGCCTCCGCATGTGATGTTTTATTATTCGCAGACCGACCCCGCAACCTGGGGAGCGAATCTGCCGGGTTCTCCAATCTTGGCCGTGAGCGACGAGCACGAGCACCGGACCGAGCACCTGACTATGTTCTCGATCGGCGTGCAACAGTGGTCGGACGGAACGGAGGGTCGCTAAACCGAATTAACGAAAAAAGGAGACTGCAAACCGGATCTTGGTGAAGATCTCCGGACTGCCGGCGATTCTGAAAGCTGATGGCGATAGCGCGTTTATGAGGACTCAGCTCATCTTCTGTCGCTTGCCAAAAGCCGATAGCGCGCTATGACGGTCGTCGCTTTTTCATCACCTGTGCCGTTTCGTCTCTTTTTCGTCAGGTGAGCGTCGGCGAGGAAGTCCCTTTGCCGAGGCCTCGGATCCATCGGGTTCACGGAACGGTTCCACAGCAATTCGCTGGTAACGCACTTCCAGCACGGTCAGGTATTCTGTGCCGCCCGGCAATTGAAGGACTACACTGTCCCCCGCTGCCGACTTCATCAACGCGCGCCCCAGAGGGGACACCCAACTGATGTGGTTGCGGTTGAGATCGATTTCGTCGGTGCCCACGATGCTCACCACTCGCTCGGCTCTCGCAGCATTGGCGTAGCGCACGGTGGCTCCGAAGAACGCCCTCGTCGCCGCCTGCCCCGCTCTCGGAGCTTCCGGGTCCACCACTTCCGCGGCTTCGATTCGCTTGGTGAGAAAGCGAATCCGCCCATCAATCTGCCGCAGCCGCCGCTTGCCGTACTGATAGTCGGCGTTTTCACTGCGATCGCCGTTGCTGGCAGCCCACGCCACCACCTCCGTCACGGCCGGGCGTTCCCTGGCGAGCAGAAACCGGTGCTCATCTTTCAGGCGCTCGAGGCCGCTCCGCGTGATGTAGTTTTTGACTGGCGGCCCGGGGGCGTCCGCTTGTGGTTTTCTTGTAGACCCTTTTCGCATCTCGTAGTCTTTCCAGCGCGAATCCACAGGCTACACCGTAAGAGGCAGAACCTGTCAGGCATGATCGGAAACCGATTGCGAAGCACGCACCTCAAACCCCCATACGTTCAACTGGTCAGCAATGAAGTTCTCTGAGTGTTCAGTGATCTTCTGTACGAGATTGAGCATCTTCACGAACATCTCGTTCACCAATGCCTCGTCATCGATCCGCCTGCCCACCATCATTTCCGCCGTGATGAGATCGGCAAACTCGTACTGAACGCTCCCTCGTTTCTCTCCGGGCCCTGAAGACGTAAATACGCATTCCGTCATTGGCGTCTTCGCGATCGCCTCGGCAAATCTGTCAGGCGCAAAATGAAATACGCCACCGTGTCTCGCTGATTTTAGATGCATCTTTTCCAGCGCCAGCGCGGAGGTATCCTTGAGTACAAGTCGAAAGCTCGTCTCGAAGCTAATGTCATCCCTGAAAACGCCACTCATCGCGCGTATCAGCTTCAGCGTCTCATAGAGGATCCCAGACACGAAGAAGTTGCCATTCATCCGGTCACGCATGGCCTCAGGAGTATTTCGGTTGGCGGTGCTCATCATGAGCGAATGAGCGGAGTTGAGCGCATTTATCGCCCTCGCCAAGGCCACAACGTACGAGAATTTCTTATCCGCCTTGGCCTTTTTGAGTGCTGAAGGGCTCCCATAGATCTGCCGTCCTCTGCTCTTATCGTTCAAGGGCGCCTCCATTGACGTTCCAGCCGGGCATTGTACGATGAAGTCAATCCCAACGGTCGGCGGGTGCCCACCCGTTGCAGAAATCACCTCGACTGAGGGTGCCCCACTTTTGCGTACTTTGCAAGGGTGGGTACTACGGACGCATGACGTCCAGAGCTTTCGCACTTGCCCAGCCTGTGCAGATGCGGCGGAGCCAGAACGCGATAAGTCAAACCCGGTGCTGCCGACAGCATCGCAACCGCCCTTGCACAAAGCGCAAGGACGGGGCACCCTCAGTTGTGTTAGCTTCGGCAGTTAAAAGGACGCGCCCAATCTGGGAGCAGGACATATGAACGTACAAGAACAAATCGAGAAGTATATTACCAGCCAACCGGAGTCAAAACGCAGTGACATGCGAGAGTTGCATCGGCTCACGCTTCAAGTATCACCAGAATGCAAATTGTGGTTCTTCGATGGTAAAGACAGCAAAAATCACACTGTTTCCAACCCTACGATTGGATATGGACTTCAGACAATAAAATATGCCAATGGAAAAAGCAGAGAGTTTTTTCAAATTGGTGTGAGCGGAAACAAAACCGGAATCTCTGTCTATATTCTTGGTCTCAAAGATAAGAAGTACCTGGCCAAAACCTATGGAAAAAAACTAGGCAACGCGAGCGTAACCGGATATTGCATCCGGTTTAAAGCTCTAAAGGATATAAGCATCGATACGCTTGAAGCGGCAATACGATATGGGCTTGCAGCCTAGAATGAAAAAGGCAAGCTAATGAAATATCCGGATTGCCGGCGACACGCACACGATACGCTTGGTAACATCTCTCCCATTAAAGCCTACGCGCCGGCATCCCCGGGCTGACAAACGCCCGCCCTCTCACTCCCGGCGGCGCTTTTTTCTTCACCACCCACGTCGTCATACACCGCTGCCCCTGCACCACGGTCGTCTTCAGCGGATCCACTAGCTCCCCCTCCAGACCGCGCGTTAGTTCCATCAACAGCGCTTCATCCACCAGCAGCCACTCTGCACCGTGGGACATCCGGAACCGCCTCCCGCCCACCGCCTCGCACGCCATCCCCCGTACCATCCCAATCGTCGATGCCAGCCGGCAGAACAGCATCCCGCCCGGCCGCAGCACCCGCCACAGCCCTCGTACCATCGCCTCCAGTTGCGCCTCATCCCGCGCAAAGTGCAGCACCGAGTGGCATATCACCACGTCCGCAAACTCATCCGCGAACGGCATTGCCTCCACCGCCGCGGCCTGGAAGTTCTCAGCCGGTACTCCCGGCGCGATCTCGCTTGCCATCTTCCGCACCGCCGCCACAGCTTCGGCGCTTACATCCACGCCAAACGCTTCGTACCCCTCGCGCAGCAGATACTGAAGATTCCGGCCGCCGCCGCACCCCGCGTCCACCACCCGCATTCCGGGTGAAATATTCCCCCGCAATATCTGATCGAACAGGTAGATATCAATCTGCCCAAACTGCTCCTCCAGAGTCATCCCGCACTCCTCCCTCCACCGCCGCAGACCATTTCAGTCCGCCCAGCGGCGCCGTCTTTGCCCCATCCGAGCCGAAGTTTATACCTTGCGCGCCGGTTTTGGGTGAACCGGGTGACAAACGCGGCTAACCCCATTCTTTGTGTTAAGCCAATGGTGACAGTCCCGTCTGTACCCAAATTTTGCCTTACCTCTTCTTGCGCTTCCTACCCTCCGTGGGACTGGTGCAATGCAAAGATGGGCCACCCGCCCTTGGCAAGGTACTCGAAGGACGGGGCACCCGCAGCTGTGGTGGCTTCTACAGTTTGGAGGCCGGGCCACCCGCCAGGGGTGATTGCTTGGGTTGCGGTTGCGGCTTTCGCCTCAGGACCAACGCGGAGAACAGCGTGATGCCGAGCCCAATCGGGAAGGGATGAATGAACGTGAGCGCTGCATTGAAGAACGGGTTTTTGTACAGCTCTTTGAATTTTCTGACTTGCTGAAGTTTTTCCTGGACGGCTGCCGGGCTCGCCCCCGAGGCGGTAAGCTTCTGAACCAAATGAGCGCCATATGCGTCCCAGAAACCAGGCAGGAAGTTGTAGTAGATCACCTCCCAGGTTACGACGTAGATGATGCAGGATATCAGCGTAATGGAGAGGCCGACGGCAAAAGCCTTTAAAAAGGTTATCTGACCGTCGCCGATGTTGTCCCGGTAGGTTCGGATGCCGACAAACACCATCAAGAACGAGAGCACGATAGAGGTGTTGCCGATGATCGCGCCGCGGTCGAAGCCAATCCTGCCGCCGAAGCTCACCACCGCTATCATCATCAGCGAGGAGATAGCGCCGGAAATCAGCCCGAAGGTGACGACGATCTTTCTCATATCCTCGTAATGCCTTTATCCGATCGTCTTTATCCGACCCTGACATTTCCACGTATGCTGCCGGCCCCATGCTCATACGGGCTCAGCGACCAGCCACGTCAGCTGGCGACTTGGATGCCGCCGGGATCACTACGATCAGGTTATCGCCTTCTCCGGGGTGAGTCATTCCAAGATAATCGACGTTCGGTTCGGCGTCGAACCCGATGTCTTTCGTTGTCATGTTCGGCGCATAAAACATCAAGTGCGGAGGGAAAATGCCAGTGCCGTGCTCGGGGATCGCGCGCAAGCGGTTCCGGCTGGACATCATGTAGAGGAATCCCGGTTTGCTGGGATACTGGTAACGGCCGTCCTTATATCCGTTAGCGACGTCTGCCTTGATTTCGGCCTCGGACTTGCCGTTCGTGCGCAGCTCTTCACCGTGCATGTAGACAAGCAAGAGAGTGCGGCTGCCTTCAGCGTCGAAGCACTGCGGCTCAATGGTTGTTTCCGCGGGGGTTGTTTCTGCGGGCTTTACGAAATGCCGGCCAACAAAACAGCTGAAGCCGTTCGTGCCTTCGCGCCCTTTCTCGTAGCCTTTGGGGCCGAGAACATACACCGTGGCTTTACTGGATACCTCGGCCGGGGCGGCGCTTTCAGCCAGTGTGATCTGCTGGTCACGTGGCATGGAGGCGTCGTAGACCCGGGGGAGTTCATATTCCGGGGCGGCGGCGGTTGCGGGAATGAGCGCAGTGCTTGAAAACAAGCCGATCGACAGAGTACCCACGACAAAGACTTTCATCGAATTCAGAGACTTCATGTTCGCTCCTTTTTTCAAGAAGTTCATGTTTTCATAGACTTCATGTTTTCATGAACTTCGTGTCGCTCGTATTGAGCGCGGCTCAACATACCGCATGAGGCGGGGTCGGTGTCGTCATCCTTTTGGCTGATTTTGGCGGCGGAGAGAAAAATCATTCGTTTGGGGGAGCGGTTATTGGCGCGAACCGTGCACGTGCACGAGTAAATCAGGGGAGAAGGCCGAATTCCTTGCCCAGTTGCACCGCTTGCGTTCTTCGTCTCGCCCCGAGCTTGTCGAAAACACGGCTGGAATGGGTCTTCACCGTGCTCTCGCTCACAAAAAGCTTCTCCGCGATTTCGCGGTTGCTCAGGCCCTGGGCGATCAGTTCAAGGATCTCAAGCTCGCGGCGAGTGATATGGAGGTCCTCACGTTTTCTTTCGTCAGGGATGAACGGTCCCTCGGCAGGGACAAAGACGGGGACCTCCCTCACAACAATTGTCTGGCGTTTTGCTGTCAGCTTGAGGCCAAGCCAGATGCCAAGAATGGCAAAGGTCGCGGCGATCAGTCCGCCGTAGATTTCGATGGAATGTTCGACGACCAGGAACCGATACTCGGTCCACCGGAGCAGAGCAATCAAGATTCCACCGATCAACCCGTACATGAGCACGTGGCGCTTCATAAGTTGCAGGAGGATTCGTTACCGAGATTATCGCACCCATGGTGGGCTAGGTCCTACTGCTTGGCGGGTGGCCTATCTTTGCATTGCACAATCCCCACGGAGGGTGTCCCGTCCTTGCGTTTTTCGCAAGAGGCTGCCTGAGCTTGTCGAAGGGGTGGGCGGCGATGCTGCCGGCGCAACTCCTGTCCGTTCTACAGCACCCGTTGTGTATGCCGTCGTCGTACCCGCCCATTCGCGCAAACGGCGCGCGATAAGGACGGGGTACCTGGTCTCTTGCTCTTTACTTCTTAGGCCGCGACTCCGGCGGCACAAGACCTGCGAGGCGGTAGTACACAACGAGCTGGCCGTAGTGTTCACCGCTGTGTTCGATGATGCCGTAGGCAATGTCGAGAACGCGCGCTTTCTGGTCAGCGAAATAAACCACCTCCGTCGTCATGCCTTTTTCGCCTTTCGACTGGATGGCGGCCGCGCCATCGGCGAAGGCTTTCTTGACGAACGCAACGACGTCGGTCTTGGACTTGTATTGCTCGCGCTTGGGATCTTCTGCTGCCTGCGGCTTCTTCCCCATCACAGGATTCGTGAAGTAGTAGCATGAACCCGCCGCGTGCAGCAACTGCTCGGCGAAGCTGCGTTGCGCCGGCGTGGGCTTGAAGTCATACTTGTCCTCGGGAAAATCTTCAGCCATTGCCGTCAGCTTGCGGCCAATCTCATTCCAGGAATCGAGCACGACTTTCAATTCCGGGTCGGCAGGTTTGACGGCTGCATCTTTCTTCATCGCGTCCTGCTTCATCGCATCTTTCTTGATCGCATCCTGGGCATGGGCGGGAAATGCCCATGCCAGCAGGACGATAGCGAGAAACGGTATTCTTTTCATTTCTTTCTCCACGATTGAGTTTCGCGAATCAAAAATCCAACTTCTTATTTCGCCTGCGCTAGCTTCGTAACCACTGCGGCAACTTTATCGAGTATCTCGTTCCAGCCCTCCAATTGACCGCTATTCTTCGCGCTCTCCATGGGTTCATTTCCAGTGTGGGTGAGCCTCGTCTTGCCGTTTCCGAGATCCTCAAAGATGGTCACGTCGTAGGCACCGTCGATAGCCTCATGTTCCATTCCTAATTCCGCGGGGTCAATCTTGTTTCCCTTCGAGTCCGAAAAGTACATGGAGGAAACGATCTTCTCTTGGGGAACAATCTCGTGGTATTCCACCGCATTCCAGCCCTCCTGCCCATCCGGCGCTCTCATGCAGCAGAGAAGTTTTCCTCCAACGCGAAAATCCATCTGGCAAACAGGCGCAGTAAAGCCCTTCGGTCCCCACCACTGCATAATGTATTTCGGGTCTGTCCACGCCTTCCAGACCAACTCGCGTGGGGCATCAAAAACTCTTGTGACGACCATTCGCTCTGTCTCGTTCACCGTGCTTTTTGTCATCTCTGACCTCCTCTTTCTTCATTTGATTTTTTTTCACTTGATCCGTCTTCATTTGATTTACGACTGCATCCAGTTTGTCGAAACTCTCTTCCCAGAATCGGCGATAGCTAAACGCCCAGTCGCGGACTGTTTTAATCGCCTCTGGCCTAAGCGTGCACACACTCTCTCGTCCACGCTTCGTCTTGATCACAATCCGCGCCCGCACCAGGTAGGCAATATGTTTTGAAATCATCTGCTGCGAGAGTGCAAACGGCTCCGTCAATCCATGCACAGAGGCAGGCCCATGGGAGAGCCGTTCGATCATTGCCCGGCGGGTGGGATCAGACAAAG
Organism: uncultured Acidobacteriaceae bacterium; assembly: GCA_963841125.1. Taxonomy (GTDB): domain Bacteria; phylum Acidobacteriota; class Terriglobia; order Terriglobales; family Acidobacteriaceae; genus Sulfotelmatobacter. Next base: position 516,802 of record CAWJBH010000004.1, on the reverse strand, counting down.
CCGCAAAGGTTGTACCCAATTTATCCACAACCATATGGTAGTGGATTATCTGCCAATGTCAAGTGGGAATTGTGCAGAGGGTGCTGCCCCATCCTTGCTTTTTCTTCAAGGGTGGGCGTCGATGTAGAATTCTGGTGGGGAACTTGTGGTGGAACCCATGACAGAACGCCGAGCACCCAATACCGACTGCACGGTGATTGATTCGGAGTCTCCGTGGAAAGTGACGCTGAGAGACTGGAATTGGCCGTACGGCTACGAAACATCTGCGGTTGAATGGAGGTCTCTGCTGGCGCAAGCGGAGAATGGCGATCGGGAAGTAGAATGGGGAGTAGCGGATCGGTATGCGGATGGATGCAAAGACAAGCGAGGGAAAGTAATTGTAAGGCGGTCTCCCACGAAAGCTGCACAATGGTTTCGGCGAGCTGCTGAACACGGCAGCGGCCCTGCCCAGAACAATCTTGGAATTCTGCTCTCCAACGGAACTGGAGTCAGAAAAAACGTCGAGGAATCGCTGATGTGGCTCAGGAGAGCAATCCGCGCTGGAGACTCATGTGCTAGACACAATATCGCAATAACCTATCGTGAAAATGGTGACTTAAAAACAGCCGTCAAATGGTTTCGAAAAGCTGCCGAGGCGGATGACGCCGACGCACTAATTCAGCTCGGGATTCACTACTACTGGGGAAAGGGCGTAAGGAAGAATCCAAGAGCAGCGGTTCAGTGTTTCCGCACCGCAACAAAAGCAAAGAACATATCTGGATTCGGACTGGATGACGCCTTTTTCTTCCTCGGAATCGCCTACCATGAGGGCCGTGGGGTGCGAGCCTCGATGCCAAACGCCAGAAGACTCCTGAAACGAGCGAATGTAGACGGCGATCATGTGCCGGCGGACAAGATGCTAAGAAAACTGCGACCCTAGCCTAGGCAAACCTTCAATAATCCAACGCCACCCGTTAACCGGCAACTTTCTCCACGCTACACTGGAAGCGGCACCGCACCGCGAGTTGTTCCTTCAAAATGATCTCTTTCTCAAACATCAATAAGCAGTATGGCAAGCAGTTGCTCTTCGTGGATGCTTCGTTTCAGTTGAATCCTGGCGAAAAAGTCGGGCTGGTCGGTCCCAACGGGGCGGGCAAGACAACGCTCTTCCGGATGGTGGTCGGCGAGGAAACTCCCGACGATGGCACAGTCTCTGTCCCAAAGAAGTTAACGATCGGCTACTTTCGCCAGGACGTCGAGGAAATGCAGGGGCGTTCGGTGCTGGATGAAGCGATCGCGGGGAGCGGACGCGTCGGCGATCTGCACCACGAGCTCGAAGCCTTGCAGCGGGAAATGTCCGACCCCGACAAGGCGGATGACATGGATCGCATTCTTGAGCGCTTCGGTCACGTGCAGGAGGAGTACGAGCATTTGGGCGGGTACGCGCTCGAATCGCAAGCCCGTGAAGTGCTCCACGGTCTGGGATTCAAAGAGGATCAGATTGACGGCGATGTGGGCGCTCTCTCCGGCGGATGGAAGATGCGGGTTGCGCTGGCACGGGTGCTGCTGGGAATGCCGGATGTATTGCTGATGGACGAGCCGACGAACCATCTCGACATCGAATCCATCATCTGGCTGGAACAGTTTCTCAAGTCATTTCCCGGCGCGCTGCTCATGACTTCGCACGACCGCGAGTTCATGAATCGTCTGGTCTCAAAGATTGCAGAGATTGATGGCGGCGAAATCATCACGTACTCGGGGGACTACGACTTCTACGAGCGCGAGCGGGCGGTGCGGGAGAGCAACCAGCAAGCAGCGTTTGCACGGCAGCAGTCCATGCTTGCCAAGGAGCAGCGCTTCATTGATCGTTTCAGGACGCACGCGGCCAAAGCGGCCCAGGTGCAGAGCCGGATCAAGGCCTTGGATAAGATCGAGAAGATCGAACTGCCAAAGAAACGCACGGTCGTGAAGTTCGACTTTCGTGTCCCCCCCCGATCCGGCGAACAGGTGGCCGTCCTGGAGAATCTGCACAAGAGTTACGGGCCGCGTGTGATTTATGAAGGATTCAACCTCACCATCCGCCGCGGAGAACGTTGGGCCGTCATGGGGAGAAACGGCGCCGGCAAGACTACGCTTCTTAAAATGATTGCCGGAGCCAGCGCTCCAGATGCGGGAAGCGTGCGGCTCGGCGCCAGCCTGTATATGGGCTACTTCGCGCAACAATCTTTAGAAACGCTCAATTCCGATCTCACCGTCGCCGAACAACTGCAACAGGATTTTCCTCAAGACAGTATTGGCTCGTTGCGGAACCTGGCGGGAGCATTTCAGTTTTCTGGCGACGACGTAGAGAAGAAGATCCGCGCACTCTCCGGCGGAGAAAAATCGCGGCTGGCAATTGCACGCATGCTCTACAACCCGCCGAACTTCCTGGTGCTCGACGAACCGACGAATCACCTGGATCTTGCGACCAAGGAGATGCTGGTGGATGCCCTGAAAAACTTTGAAGGCACCATGATCTTCGTATCGCATGACCGCATGTTCCTTCGCGGTCTCGGCTCACGTGTGCTGGAACTGGGCGGCGAGAGCGGCACGGACCGCAATCCCACGGTTTATCCTGGGTCATACGTCGAGTACGTGCAGAAGCTTGGACATGAGGCGCCTGGGATTTATTCGTAGGGCTGGCATCTTAAGCAGCAAATTCCCGGTGCGAGCGGTCGAGAAGCGAGCGGCTTGTGAAAACCTGAGCGTATCCGAGGCCGAAACACACCAACACAAGGACGAGGTCGAAAGGGGTGGGCCCTTCCTGTCCTTCATGTTCCACCATCCAGGCAAGTAGGTACGAACCGCCAGCATCGCGGTTTGAAGGGCGAAAAGCGCAGCGAGAAAGCCAGCGTGACGCCAGAGAAGACGCGGAATCTGCGGTCGCACGGCGGGGCATTTAAACTTGAAGGGAGGCAGATCAGGGCCCCCTCTAGAGCCTGTTCTGGCAAACGTAAAGAACAACTCGAAAAGGGTGTAGCTGATAATAGACGCCTCCTGCAGTCCATAGGGCTTACTTATCAGTAGCAGGAAGAGAGGCAGGCTGCCGATGGTCAGGCAGAGAAAGATCGTTGCCATCAGGACGAAGCGTGGAGGCGAGAAGGTCCGGTCTCGGCACGGATCGGAGTGTGGCCACTGCCGCGCAGAGTGAAGTTGAGACTCGTCGAGCGTTTTTCCGTCGGCCATGAAATTGAGTGAATTATAGCTCTTGCTGAATTTGGTCTGAATCGCGTGGAGGTTCCGAGCGATCGGTCGGCAACTCGGAAGCCTTTGGAGACACCCAGAAAGCACAGGTACGGAAAGGGACCTGCTGAAAGTCGCCACCTTCAACATTAACAACATCAATAAGCGGCTCGACAACCTCCTGGCTTGGTTAGCGAAAGCTGAACCGGACGTGGTGAGTCTGCAAGAGCTCAAGGCAGAGCAGGAAGCCTTTCCCGTGAAAGCCCTTCGGACTCTCGGGTACGAAGCCGTCTGGCAAGGCGAGCGCTCCTGGAACGGCGTGGCCATTCTCGCGCGAAACCACGTTCCCGTGCTGACTCGCACGAGCCTGCCGGGAAATTCTGAAGGCGTCTTATGAAACTCGTAATCAGGAAGATCATCAAGCTCGCTACATTGAAGCGGCGGTTCAGGGAGTCCTGATCGCTTCCATCTACCTCCCCAATGGGAATCCGCAACCGGGACCGAAATTCAATTACAAGTTGGCCTGGTTTGAGCGCCTCATTGCCCACGCCGCCGAACTCATGGCGAGCGGCGCGCCCGTGGTGCTGGCCGGTGACTACAATGTCGTGCCGACGCCGCAGGACATCTATCCGACTCGGTCGTTGGATAACAACGCGTTAATCCAACCCGAGAGCCGCGAGGCCTTTGCGCGCTTGCTGGCTCAAGGCTGGACCGACGCCATGCGCAAGCTACATCCGGACGGGCCGCTCTGGACATTCTGGGATTACAAATTTGAACGGTGGCAGAAGGACAAAGGTATGCGACTCGATCACTTTCTGCTCTCACCGAATTTGTCGGACCGACTGGTGGATGGCGGTGTTGACCGATGGGCGCGTGGCCAGGAAAACGCGAGCGACCATGCGCCAACCTGGATCATGCTTGATCTCTAGACCAGAGCCTAGGTTCGAGCCAGCATTTTTTGGGGTCTGACCCTCCTGGCAACATAATGAGCGGCCTTTTCCGGGCCGCCTATGCGTTCGTGTCAAGTCGCATTCGCAATTTCACGCAGTGCATTCTTGTACGTCATCGGCACGCTGCCCGACACCAATGTTTTATGTTCCTCCCGAGCCCTATCCAGTACTTCGCATCGCTTTCCCGGCCGCATCATCCAATTCAACATGGGTAACGGCTTAGCAGTTTCGGTTTTAGATCTGGTAGGTATGCGAGCAGGGGAGTCCGCCGGTAGCGCAATCGCCCGGTCGGTTGATCTTGCTCAACACGTGGAGCAGTTGGGATACCGGCGCTACTGGCTAGCCGAACATCACTCCATATCTGGACTGGCTTGCTCCGCGACGCCCGTGCTGATTGGGCATGTCGCCGGTGCGACGAAGACGATTCGGGTGGGGAGCGGTGGGGTGATGCTGCCGAACCACGCTCCCCTCGTGGTGGCGGAACAATTTGGGACGCTGGAGGCGCTATATCCGGGACGAATCGATCTGGGACTGGGACGCGCTCCGGGCGGCGACCCTCGAACGATGCGGGCGCTACGAAGGGACTTGCGGCAGAGTGGCGACGACTTCCCAGCCCTCTTGGAAGAACTCCGCTCGTATCTGGCGCCAGAGAAACCGGGTCAAGCTGTCAAAGCGATTCCGGGGCAGGGAAGCAATGTGCCGATCACGTTGCTGGGATCGAGTGGCTTTAGTGCACAATTGGCAGGGATGCTAGGGCTGCCCTTTGCGTTCGCAGCGCACTTTGCTCCTGAGTATCTGTACGCGGGCGCGCAGCTTTACCGGGATCGGTTCCAGTCAAGCGAAGTTCTGCAGAAGCCATACCTGATGGTGGCGGTGCAGGTGATTGCAGCGGAGACCGATGTGGCAGCCCAGCGGTTGTTCACGACGCCGCAACAGCGCTTTTTGAGGCTGATAAGAAATCAGCCGGTGCAGTTGTTGCCCCCGGTGGAGTCGATGGAGTCCATATGGCAGGACGAACGCGAGCGGGCAGCCGTGGAGAATAGATTGAGCGCTGCGATAGTCGGATCCGATTCAACCGTGAAAGCGGGATTGGAGAAGCTGTTGGGCGAAACTGGTGCCAATGAAGTGATTATTGTGACCGATACCTATGAGCATGAGGACAGACTGCAATCCTATTGGCGGGTGGCAGACGTCGCCAAGATGATCGAGGCGAAGCCCATTGTGACTGTTGGAGCCTGATGGGAAGGCCGAACAACTCGAAGCGGCTAGTAGAAGGGTTGAGAAAAGGCTCTATGACCCGAGCTTTAATGCGCTGATCCGGGCGCCCCTTCTTATTTCTTCCAGCATCGCCGCAGTGTAGAGTGCGGACCCATTGTGGATCGAGAGAACCTGGAAGCATTCAACGAGCGCGGTGTGGAGAGGCGGCGCACGGCCATATCCAACGATAGGTAAACTAATATTGCATGAAGAAAATCGGCTTCCTCTCATTCGGTCATTGGACACCTTCACCGCAGTCACAAACGCAGTCGGCGACCGATGCGCTATTGCAGTCCATTGACCTCGCCGTCGAGGCCGAGCGTTTGGGAATGGACGGAGCCTACTTCCGGGTTCATCACTTCGCGCAGCAACTGGCATCACCGTTTCCGCTGCTCGCGGCGGTGGGTGCGAAAACGCGAAAGATTGAAATTGGCACCGCCGTGATCGACATGCGATATGAGAATCCTCATTACATGGCGGAGGACGCTGGGGCCGCGGATCTAATCTCTGGCGGCCGGCTCCAGTTGGGAATCAGCCGCGGTTCCCCTGAGCAGGTCATCGATGGTTGGCGCTATTTTGGCTACCGCCCGAGTAAAAGTGAGGACGATGCAGATATGGGCCGGCAGCACTCCGAAGAGTTTCTTGAGTTGCTCCGCGGCAAGGGCTTCGCTCAGCCTAACCCCCGCCCAATGTTTCCCAATCCGCCGGGGCTGCTGCGTCTTGAGCCATACTCGGCAGGATTGCGTGATCGAATCTGGTGGGGCTCTGCTTCGAACGCGACAGCAGCATGGGCCGCGAAGCTAGGAATGAACCTGCAGACCTCAACTCTCAAATTCGACGAAACCGGCGAGCCGCTCCACATCCAACAGGCAGCGCAGATTCGCGCTTTTCGCGCAGCGTGGAAGGAAGCCGGTCACAAGAGGACTCCGCGCGTTTCTGTCAGCCGCAGTATCTTCGCGTTGATCGACGACCGAGATCGTGGCTACTTCGGACGAGGCTCTGAGGAGGAGGACAAAATCGGATTCCTAGACGAAAACACGCGAGCAATCTTCGGCCGGAGCTACGCTGCTGAGCCGGATATTCTCATCAAGCAGCTTAGGAAAGATGAGGCGATCGCGGAGGCCGACACGCTATTGCTAACCATTCCAAATCAACTGGGCATTGCCTACAATGCGCATGTCATGGAGGCAATTCTGACTTCGGTCGCTCCAGCCCTCGGTTGGCGCTAAGTCGGCGCCACATTCATTGAGGCAATTGACTGGTGATAATGCGTTGGGACTAAAATCGCGATGAGGAACACTAAGCCGTTGAACTTCAACCGGAGAATGGGCTCACTTGCCTGTCTTGAATACGCAGCTCATCATCACGGCGTGTGCTCGCCTACTGTGCGTGCGGCGTGAAGAAATTCAAAGGCATGTAGCCCCAGTAGTCGCCTTCTTGTGGATCACGTTGAAAAACCGGCATCAGTTCTGCAACCGTCACCCCGAGTTCCTTCAAATAGGGGATCTTTTCCACCAGACCGGCGAAGCTGCCGGCACGCGATGCGTCGACAGAGTTTGGGTTCTTCGTGAAACCTCTAACGTGAAGTAGATCGGCTGGGGAATAGAGCAATAGACTGACGCTCTCTGCATGTTCCGAGTAAATGGCAAAATTAAAGGCTTGCTCCTCTTCGATCCAGTTGACGCCAAGCGGCAATGGATTGCCCTCAGTCTGCTCCCAAGTCGGTTGTTTCATGAGTGGCGCCACGGTGTTGGCAGCCTCGGCCGGACCATTCTTGTTGGCGAGCACGTCAACGCTTGAACTGTTCACTGCCCCTCTCTTCCATCCACTCCAGCCGCTGGCTTCGTTCTCAATGCGGCAGCGCTACAACTCCGCTAAGCTGCGGCAACGAACTGAGCAATTTGCTCGCGCCGTTCCAGAATATTTGCACTCCAATACACACCAGCAGGAACGCGGTGAGTTTTAGAATTACGTTCGTTCCAGTGGGGCCGACCCTGCTCGCGAGACGATCTGCATAGCCGTAGCAGAGATAGATGGTTACCGCGATGAAAGCGGAACCGATCGCCGCCGCAAGAATCACCAGCAGGTTTGCGCCCAAGTGCTGCGGCGCATTCGCGCCCAAAGTGATCGCAATCGAGATGGAGCCGGGCCCAACTGTCAAAGGAAGCGTCAGCGGGTAGAACGCTTGGCTTAGAGCATCAGCGCAAGTGACTGTTCGGCTGGCAGGCCGATCGCCCGCGTCTTTCTGATTCAGCATCGCCCAGCCCGTTGAAATCACAATCAGCCCGCCGCCGACCTGCACAACCGGGAGCGAAATCCCAAAGAAGGAGAGTACGTGCGCCCCGAGTGTAAAAGACGCGATCAGCAGTATGAAACTATCCACCGCGATGCGGCGAGCCAGCACTCGTCGTGTTTCGGCCGCGTAATCTCGCGTGAGCAGCAGAAAGACCGGAGCGCCTCCGATCGGATCCACGATCGGAAAGAGCGCACTCACCACCAGGAGAATACTCTTGGCAACTTGAATCACCAGGCTAACCTTCCGTCTGTTTCTAGATTTGAGCGCTCGCCCGCCCGCGGTCCACTCACCCCGGGCCTTCTTATTCGGGACCTACTGCAGAAGGACCAAGCGCATTATTCACCATCTCCTGCGCCTCGCTAAGGATCGCGTTCAGATGGGTCTGGCTCTTGAAACTCTCGGCGTAGATCTTATAAATGTTTTCGGTGCCGGAGGGTCGCGCGGCAAACCAACCGCTCTCCGCCACAACTTTCAATCCGCCGATGGGGGCATCGTTGCCGGGGGCTTTAGTCAGTTTGGCGGTGATTGGCTCACCCGCCAGGTCTGACTCCTTTACCGCGTCCGGGGTGAGTTTTCCTAACTGTGCTTTCTGTTCGGGCGTCGCGGGCGCGTCGATGCGCGTGTAGTACGGGACGCCGAACTCCGCCGTAAGTTCGCGGTAATGTTCTCCGGGATCCTTGCCCGTGCGCGCGGTAATCTCCGCCGCCAGCAAGTCCATGATCGGCCCATCCTTGTCGGTCGTCCATACTGTCCCGTCAAGACGAAGAAAACTTGCTCCAGCGCTTTCTTCTCCGCCGAAACAGTACGAGCCATCGACCAGGCCCGGCACGAACCACTTGAAACCCACCGGCACTTCGCGGAGCGTGCGGCCCAGCTTCTTGACGACCCGGTCAATCATGCTGCTGCTCACCAGCGTTTTCCCCACCGCAACTGTGTTACGCCACTGAGGCCGGTGCGTGAGCAAATAGCGAATGGCAACGGCAAGGTAATGATTCGGGTTCATCAGACCCGCAACCGGAGTTACGATCCCGTGCCGATCAGCGTCGGTATCGTTCCCGAAAGCCACCTGGTACTGATCTTTTAAAGCGACGAGCCTGGCCATCGCGTAGGGACTCGAACAGTCCATGCGAATTTTGCCGTCGTGGTCAACGGTCATAAACGAAAATGTCGGGTCGACGATCGGATTGGTAACGACGATGTCCAGCCCGTAAATGGAATTGATCGGCTCCCAGTAAGGCAATGAGGCTCCGCCCAGAGGGTCCACGCCGAGTTTAAGGTGGGCGCCGCGAATCGCATCCATGTCGATGACATTCTTGAGATCACGAACATATGGCAGGATGAAATCTTCCTGATGAGTGGTCGCGGACCGGATCGCCCTGGCAAACGGAATGCGCTTGACCCCTGCATTCCCCACGCGCAACAATTCGTTCGAGCGATTCTCTACCCAACGAGTCACGTCGGTATCGGCCGGGCCGCCGTTGGGCGGGTTGTACTTGAAGCCTCCATCCTCCGGCGGATTGTGCGATGGCGTAATTACGATGCCGTCGGCGAGATGGTCTTTCTCCTTACGGCTGCGGTTGTAAACCAGAATCGCTCGCGAGATAACCGGCGTCGGAGTTATCCCATCGTTTTGCTGAATGATCGTCTCGACGTTGTTTGCCGCCAGCACCTCGAGGGCGGTGCGCTGCGCGGGTTCGGAGACAGCATGGGTGTCTTTCCCCATATAGAGCGGGCCGTCCGTGCCCTGTTCGTGCCGGTACTCGCAGATCGCCTGGGTGATTGCAAGGATGTGCGCTTCGTTAAATGTGCCGCGCAGGGGCGAGCCACGGTGTCCGCTGGTGCCGAAGCTGACGAGCTGGTTGGGATCGTCCAGGTCGGGATGCCGCTCAAAATATTCCTTCTGCAGGCGAGCCAGGTCCACCAGCAACTCCTTCGGCGCTGGTTTGCCCGCCAACGGCGAAATGCGTTCACCTGTCAGGGACTGGGTTTCTAAACTACCGGGCATGGTTCCACCTTCCAGATCTCGCTTGCGTATTCCGCAATCGAGCGATCGCTCGAAAACTTGCCGGAGCTGGCAACGTTCAAGATTGCTTTCTGCGCCCATGCGGCAGGTTCGGCATAAAGCGCTCCGACCCGGTCTTGTGCTTTGCAATACGAGGTCAGGTCCGCCAGATGCATATAGGGATCGCCCTGCGTCAGAAGCATATCGCGCAAGGGAGCGAATACTCCGGGTTCGTTGCGGCTGAAGTGGTCAGAGAAAATCAGGTCGAGAGCGGCTCGCGTCTCCGGCTCATGTTCATAATGCCAGTGCGGGTCGTACCAGGCCCGGCTGTTCTCGACCTGCTCTACGGTGAGCCCGAACAGAAACATGTTCTTTTCTCCGGCCTCCTCTGCCATTTCGATGGTCGCCCCGTCGCGGGTTCCGACCGTCAGCGCTCCGTTCATCATAAATTTCATGTTACTCGTTCCGCTGGCCTCGTAGCCGGCGGTTGAGATCTGGTTGGAGACATCGCTGGCTGGAATGAGGCGTTCTGCCAAGGATACGTTGTACTCGGGGAGAAAGACGACGTTAAGCCGGCCGCTCGCCGCCGGGTCGCCATCAATCGTACTCGCCAGGTTGTTGATGAACTTTATGATGAGCTTGGCCAGCTTGTAAGCAGGCGCCGCTTTACCAGCAAAGAAAAATGTGCGAGGCACCATCTTCATGCCGGGATTTTCCCGCAGCCGGTTATAAACAATCACAATCCGCAGCGCATTCATCAATTGCCTTTTATATTCGTGAATACGTTTGATGTGGCAATCGAAGATGCTATCCGGGTCTACGACGCGCCCAGACGTTGACTTGAGCCAATTGGCAAACTGCACTTTGGCTTCTCGCTTTGACTTGAGGAAGCGTTCGCGAGCATTGGAATCCTCCGCGAATGGCTTGAGCTGTTTAAGCTGGCTCAGATCCGTAATCCAGCCGATCTCCGATGACTTGCGTGATTTCGCGGGCCAGCGCAGGATTGGCCTCGAGCAACCAGCGCCGGGGAGTCACTCCGTTTGTCTTGTTGCTAAAACGCTCGGGAAACATTTCCGCGAGATCCTTGACCGTCGTGGTTCGCAATAGCTTGGAGTGAACAGCAGACACTCCGTTGGTGCTATGCGAGCCGACAATGGCGAGGTTGGCCATCCGGATTTTGCGCGGGCTCCCTTCTTCTACGAGGCTCACGCGCTGCACGCGCCCCTCGTCGCCGGGAAAGCGAACCCGAACTTCATCGAGCAAGCGGCGGTTGATCTCGTAGATGAGCTCCAGATGACGAGGAAGCAGTATCTCAAACCACGCCACCGGCCATTTCTCCAAAGCCTCAGGCAGCAAGGTGTGATTTGTGTACCCAAGCGTCTTCTTCGTCAGGTCCCAGGCCTGATCCCATCCCAAGTGGACATCGTCCAGCAAGATTCGCATCAGTTCAGGGACCGACATGGAAGGATGCGTGTCATTGAGTTGAATTGCGGCCTTCTCCGGAAACTTTTCCCAATCCGAGTTGTGACGCTGGAAGCGGCGGACCAGGTCGGCCATGGAACACGCGACCAGAAAATACTCCTGTAGAAAGCGCAGCCCCTGCCCCTTCGTCGTGGAATCGTCGGGATACAGCACGCGGGTAAGCGACTCCGCTTGGAGAGTTTCGCCGAGCGCGCCCACGAAGTCTCCGGTGCCAAACTTCTCAAAATCGAAATAATCGGGCGCCGACGCGGCCCAGAGCCGGAGCGTGTTGATCGTCTTTCCGCCATAGCCCACCACCGGGCGATCAAACGGGATACCGATCAGGCTTGACGGCCGGTCGGGGATGACGTGGAAATTACCCTCCTGCAACTTGAATGAGACGTTTAACTTGATTTCCACATTCTCGTGAAGCCGGGCAATCTCCCAGGGATCGCCGTAGCGGAGCCAGTTGTCGGGATTCTCTTTTTGCCAGCCATCTACAATCGATTGCTTGAACATGCCGTACTCATAGCGCAAACCATAGCCGGTGCCTGGGAGTTGCATGGTCGCCATCGAGTCGAGAAAACACGCCGCGAGCCGGCCCAAGCCGCCGTTGCCCAGGCCGGCGTCTGGTTCCTGCTCAATCAATTCCAGCCAGTCGATACCATGTTCTCGAGCCGCATCCGGCAAAAGGGGATCTAACAACAGGTTGGTGATGTTGTTGGCCAACGAACGCCCGATCAGAAACTCCATGGAGAGGTAATAGATGCGTTTGGCATTCTCTCGCTCATAAGTGTTCTTGGTCAGGACCCAACGCTGAGCGAGGATGTCCCGCACCGAATGGGAGAACGCCTCAAATCGCTCACGCGCACTCGCTACCTTGGGATCGATCGCTCTGTCAAAAACCAAATGCCGCTCATAGAAAGCGTTTTCCGTCCCGATGACCGGAGTTGAGCCTAACCCGTAGGGTTGAAGAAGGTCTGAAACATTCGTTGGGCTGGTGGCGAGGGGAGCGACTTTTGCGGAGCTTTCGCGCACGGCGCGATTGGTGCTCATAAAGATGGGCCTTAGTCTTCCAGGTTGTGGAACCGTTCATGTTCAATGTTCAATGCTCAATTCTGTGTCACGCAAGCGTGCAAAGCCTCGTGCGGTCAGACCGACCATGCTGAGTTGCATGGCGAGTCCCCTTTATGACTGCTTCGATTTACGGTAACGCCTGATTAGATTGTTGGTGGAACTGTCGTGCGCAAGTTGGGGTTCTTCTTTGCTCTCCAATTCAGGGATGATGCGTTGCGCGAGGACTTTTCCTAGTTCGACGCCCCACTGGTCGAATGAATCGATATTCCAGATTGCGCCCTGAGTAAACACGGAGTGCTCGTACAGCGCCACTAGCTTTCCGAGAATTTCCGGCGTGAGTTGTTCAGCCAGGATCGTATTCGACGGACGGTTGCCTTCGAACACCCGGTGCGGAACCAGCCACTTCGGAGTGCCTTCCGCCTTTACTTGTTCTGCAGTTTTGCCGAAGGCCAGTGCTTCTGTTTGTGCGCAAACATTGGCAATCAGCATGTCGTGGTGCCGCCCCAGCGGGTTGAGCGGCTGCGAAAAAGCGATGAAATCGCACGGAATGAGCCTGGTCCCCTGATGAATCAGTTGATAGAAGGAGTGTTGGCCGTTGGTTCCCGGTTCTCCCCAATAGATTGGACTCGTGTCGTGCTTGACTTTTTTCCCTGCAAGCGTGACGTGCTTGCCGTTGCTTTCCATCGTGAGCTGCTGGAGGTAGGCCGGAAACCGTTTCAAATATTGTTCATAGGGCAGGACGGCGACCGTCTGCGCGCCGAAGAAATCGTTGTACCAGATCGCCAGAAGACCCATCAGCACGGGCAGATTTTGCTGGAAGGGAGCAGTGCGGAAGTGTTCGTCCATCTGATGGAAACCATTCAACATCGCCTGAAAATTCTCCGGGCCAATGGCGACCATGGTTGACAGGCCAATGGCGGAATCCATCGAGTAGCGTCCGCCAACCCAGTCCCAGAATTCGAACATGTTGGCGGTGTCGATTCCGAATTTCGCAACCTCGGCCGCATTCGTCGAGACCGCTACAAAGTGCTTCGCAACTGACTTTTCGTCCCCACCTAGTCCAGCGAGAGACCAGTCGCGAGCCGTGTGAGCGTTTGTCATCGTTTCCAGGGTTGTAAAGGTTTTCGAAGAAATAATGAAAAGTGTTTCCGAGGGATCGAGGTCTCGGATCGCCTCGGCGAAATCAGTGCCATCAATGTTGGACACAAAGCGGAACGTCATGGCTCGATCGCTGTAGTGCTTCAGCGCCTCGTAGGCCATTACCGGACCCAGGTCGGAGCCGCCGATGCCGACATTGACGACGTTGCGAATGCGCTTGCCGGTGTGTCCCTTCCATTCGCCGCTGCGTACGCGGCTGGAAAAATCCGCCATCCGGTCGAGCACAGCATGGACTTCAGGCACTACATTCTTTCCATCAACGACAATGGAAGTGCCTCGCGGCGCACGCAGGGCAACGTGCAAGACTGCGCGCTTCTCGGTGACGTTGATTTTCTCCCCGTGGAACATGGCGTCGATTCGTGCCCGCAGGCCAGACTCTTCCGCCAGTTGAAGAAGGAGACCCATCGTTTCATCGGTGACGCGGTTCTTCGAGTAATCCAGGTAAAGACCCGCCGCCTCCACCGCCAAACGCTCACCGCGCTTCGGATCCTCCGCAAAAAGCTGCTTCAGATGCAGCTTTGAAACCGTTTTGTAATGTGACGCCAGCGCGCTCCACGCCGTTTGTCTGGCCCCCGGCGGCTTCGTTAGCGGTTCGACCTGTGCTGCCATATGCATACTCCTTTGTATTCGCGCGTTTTACTCTCAAGAGCTTCATATCTTTTGATTTAACCTACTGTCTTAAGGGTGCCACTTTTGTTTTGGCAAGGCATTTTAGACGAATCCCGGGCTCGCTGATTGTCCGAATTGAAGAGATGGACTTCAACAATCTCCAGGATGGGTGAGATCACTTCCCATTCGTAGGCGTGTGTGCATATCTAAAGTCGACACCGGTAGACGTTCTCGACCTCTGCCTCGACCTCTTGCCCAGGCCGGACAGGTCCGGGTCTCCATGCTGAACATACTGAGAGTTGGCGATAACGAAATTGTTATCGCCTAGATTCCGAATTGCATAAATGGTTATCCCTGATCGTGGGACCTTGGTGCCACCAATATTTCCAGGCTCGTTCCCATTTGCGTTCGCATGCAGTTCTCAATCAATCGGCGCCGCGCCGGGTGCTTGATCTCGGAGCAGGCGCGGTTTAACGCTTCTGGTACGGGTGAAAGATGTAGTCTTTCGCCTTCACCGGCGTATGGCACGCGAATCCGCAGTCTGAGGGGCTTTTGGCATCGGGCGTGAACTTGTCCGACGCGGCGTCATAGTTGAACACTGCGTATCCCCAGCCGCCGCTTTTTGCAAATCTCTTGCTGTCTTTTTCCATGACGAAGGCTTGGCTAAAGACGTCCGGCACCTCCACGACGAAAGGAGCCTCCGTGCTCTTCTTGTGCTTCCACTGAAGCTTCACGATCATGGAGCCATCCGGAAAAGGCTGGCCGTTGACTGGAACGCCGGCCTTAAAGGCCCTAATCATGGTCGGGTTGCCGACGATCACCTTGAGTATTTCGTCGGTCCGGGCAGAAGAGACGTCAGCCCAGTCCTCGTATCCCCGGAAGTCGGAGAACGCGATTCCGCTCGGCGATTTCAGCGAGTACTTTTCCTTGTTTTGGCCCTGCGCGAAAAGGGGGGCGGTTCCGAGGACCGCAAGCACAGCCACCCCTATCGTCACCATAGTGAGCCCGCCGACACGTTGCACAGCGGTGCGCGTTTCCATCTTCTGTTGCTCTTGCGTCACAGATTCCGTCACAAGTTTAGACACGATGTGTTCTCCTTCACAAAGAGGTTTTCTAAGCTCAATCAATATGCATCTCGAACGACAGCGATTAAGCCACACGTGAGGGGAGTATAACAATCAGACGATGGTATCGACGATACCTTGGTATCAAATGGGCGATACTATCGTCCAAGCGCGCCCCATTTTGTTGTGGCTTAATCACCAAGCCTATATATCGCTGCGTGCTTTGTATCACCCGAGCGACGATTTCGGACCGATGCCGTGAGTTCTTGAGAATGTCGCGGACTACGTGTGCATTTGCTGCGATGAATGAACTACAAGCAGCCGATTTTCTGTCACATTGGGGCTCAAGATGAACGATCAACGAAAGCAGAAGCCGGACTCTGGAGTACGAGATCAAGAGATCCGTGCTGCACTGGATCAGCATTGGGCGGCGTCCGATGCCAACGATTTTGAAACGGAGCACCGCATCTATCACGAGGACGCGGTGCTCGATTACCCGCAGTCAGGCGAGCGAACCCGCGGTCGAAGCAACATACAGGGCCAACGTGCCAGTCAGCCCAGCCAAAAACGGTTTACGGTCCGACGAATCGTTGGCGGCGATGATCTTTGGGTCACCGAATTTATCCTGACCTATGACGGCACGCCGACCTACACCGTGAGCATCATGGAGTTCAGAGGCGACAAGGTTGCGCGGGAAACACAGTACTTTGCGGATCCATTCGTGGCTCCGGCATTTCGCGCTCAATGGGTCGAACGGATGGACACATAATCTTCCGATGGAGGGACAAGAGTATGGATTGGAAACGGTTGATCCAGTTTGCGCTACTGGGCGGCAGTGATTTGGAACAATATGCCATCCTGCTGGTTCGCGTTTCGATCGGGCTGTTCTTCGCCATCTCCGGGGCAAACAAATTGTTTGTCGCCGGCGGCACGAAACCTGTTTACGACACCCTCGTTAAGGCCAAAGTCCCGTTCCCCCGCCAGACGGCCTCCTTCGTGGCGGGCGTCGAGTTCGTATGCGGATCTCTGGTGACTCTGGGTTTTCTTTCGAGCGCGGGCTGCGTGGCTCTAATGATTGATATGATTGTCGCCACGCTGACCAGTTCGCTTTCCACCCTGCCTAAAGGACTTTCGCCTCTTAACTGGCTCGACGATTTCCTCTACCTTCCGGAAGTCCTGTACGTGCTCTTCTTTATCTGGCTGATTTGCTCTGGTCCGGGAAGGTTCAGTGTCGATTACTGGCTCGCCGGCCAGTTACTGAGGTGACTGATCGACGAAACAGCTTACGACGAAGCAGCTTGTTGCTAAGCCTTATGGCTTTGCGGGCAGCGGCTGCCAGAGCTCAATCTTATTCCCGTCCGAGTCATAGATCCAGGCAAAGCGACCGTAGGATTCATCCATTCTTTTGGCGTCAATCTTTACTCCCTCCTGTTTTAGGCGGTCGAGCAAAGCATCCATATCGTCCACGATGTAGTTGATCATGAACGGGGCTGGGCTGGGATCGAAATACTTAGTGGAGTTGGGAAAAACAGTCCAGACTGTAACGTGTTCCTTTTGCGGATCGTCGTGTTCGCGCCACGGAAGCATCGCGCCTTGGCCTTTGTCAGCGAGTCCAAGATGCTTCGAATACCATTCGCGCATCTGATCACGATTAGCGGATTTGAAGAAGACACCGCCGATTCCAATGACGCGTCCGCGCTGCTCCGTTGTGACGGGCGGCTTCGGCTTTTCAGGTTGCGGAGATTTCGCTTCCTGTCCTCCTGTTGAGCGGGCCGCGATGAACAACAGCGACCCGAGCGCGATTGTGCTCCACGGTATTCCTCGCAGGCGCGGCATTAGACAAGTTTCGACTCGAATGGAGAAAACATTTCGCTCAAGGTTTGCCACGATTCACCCTTTCTAGATATGAAGTCTGGAACACTCGCATGACCGCGCGATCATTCGCTTTCGCTCGTCTCTGCCGGCGTCGGGAAGCGCTCTTGAACCCACGCTTGCCAGAGCGGTGTCTCGCGGGCGACGGTCCCGGGTGCCTGATCGCCGTAGAGGTAGAAGTTTAGCGTGACCATGCTCTGGCCGCCGAAGTTGACGGCGCCAAGGGCGGCGGTGCCGGGGCCTGGCTTGTCGAGCCGGAGCAGTGCGGTGTACGGACTCTGGCTGACGTGCTCCACCACGCCGCTGAGTTCTGGGATGCCCGCCGGGACGGTCATACGTTGCCCCACGCTCACGCCTTTCAGCCCTAATGCCGCGGTGAGCGCTTCCCAGGCCTCCGCTTCGGTTCCCGCGGCGGGGGCCATCCACTGCATCATCGCGGAGCGTTGGCCGCGGAAGTGCGTGAGATAGATTCGCAGGATGCGGAAGAATCCAGGCCAGCCGGATTCAGTGCCTTCAATCTGGTTGTCCCAATCGTCCGTGCTGGCGAAAAGGCTGTGCACCACGCGCACGACGCAGATGCCTCCCCCGCGCGCCTCGACGGTCCACTCGTCCGCGATGACCGGCGAGCCAGGGGCCCAGCCGGGAGCCTCGGCGGTAAACCTCCGCGGCGGATCCCAGGCCGTCACCGCGGAACTCGATTCCATGCCGGGGCCGAAGTTCAATTTCACCGCAACGGGCTTCCCGTCGCGCTCCTCGAACTCTGTCGGCACGAACCAGGACGAAATACCGGGCCCGGTGGCAATGGCCTGCCAGACTTCCTCCGGCGTGCCGGGGACCTCGACTTCGACCTGGACGAAACGGCGTCCGGATGGTTCTTTCTTGACGCTCATAATGGCTCCTTAGGATGGGATTTCTGCGGCAGAGGGTGCGCCACGACCACCAGGCGATGCCGGCGGCCGCCGGGCGCGGATTCATCGTGGTACTTCGAAACCAGCTTCGTGATGGCCTCGGCGAGTTCGTTGCTGAAAGCCGCCCGGTCCGTCGCTGACCGGAAGCGAACCTCAGTATCCACCGCCAGGGTCGCCAGGCGTTTGCCCGTCTCTTTCGCTCGACGAACAAGATCGCCCACCTCCTGGACGACCCGTGCGCCCAGGGCGATGAGGTAGCTCGCGGACAACCTATCGATTTCGCGATTCGGATCGGCGGCGACCGGACCCAGGGCGTTCGGCGAAACGACGTAGGAAGCAGCCGTCGCCACGAGCAGCCGTTCCGTCAGGCCGCCCCACTTGCGTTCCTCGGCCAATCGCACAAGCCCATGCGCCTCCAGCCCATGCAGGTAGTAGTTGACTTTCTGCCGAGTCAAGCCAACTCGCGTGGCCAACGTCGCCGCCGATGCGGGCACGGCTAACTCGGAGAGGAGTCGACCCCGTATAGGCTCCAAAGCCGCCGCCGCCGCTGCCGGATCATCGATGACTTGGAGGTCGAGCACGCAGAGATGCTAGCCTTGACAAGTTTTATTGTCAAGGATTTTCGACCCGGGAGTTCGTTAATTACTGCCGCCACTCGGCAATATCGCGCAACCTGGCGATTCTCATCGCGAGGGATCCTTTCGCCGGCGGTGCTGGCTCTCCTTCATGATTTCGCTCAAATCCGCAACCGGCCGTATCTCAACCGGTCCAAGGCCATACTTAAAGCCCGGTTGCTGTGAGACGAGCTGAACAGCATGATTGAGGTCTCGCGCCTCGAGGATCTGAATGCCGCCAAGCTGTTCCTTGGTTTCCGCATAGGGGCCATCGGTCGTCGCGACGTTGCCGTTTTTCCAGCACAGGGTCAACGCGGTCTCCGGAGACTGAAGAGGTACTTCGCCGACAAGATGTCCGTTGGCGCGCAGATGGTCGTTGTACTCAAAGCAATCGTCGCACGTTGTGTTTCGCTCGCCCTCCGTCATCCCTTCGAATCTTCCTGGCTCGAAGTATCCCAGGCAGATGTATTTCATTGTTCTTCTCCTCGGTCTTCGTCTCGGGTGTGACCAGCAGCACCGCTCTCGCAGACTTTTCCGTCACTGTTTCAAGTAACGAAGCGCAATACATCCTGATTTAAAAGTCTTTGACTCAACAAGTTTCAATTGGCGTTTCTCCGGCAGCTTGACACCTTCGAACAACCGTCTCCCTTCCCCAGCAATGATTGGCATAACGACCAAACGATATTCGTCAATCAGGCCAAGCTCCATCAGCTGTGAAGGAATATCTACACCGCCGACCAAAATATTTTTGCCTGGTTCTTGTTTCAATTTGAGTATTTCGTCGCCAAGGTTTGAGCGAACGATTTTCGTATTCTTATCTTCGGCGCTGGCCAATGATCGTGAAAAAACAATCTTGTTGAGGGAATCAAATGCTTGCGCAAATTCGATATCCGCTTTTGTCTCGGACTGGCTTTTTGCGATATCAGGCCAATAAGGAACCATCAATTGGTAGGTTTTGCGCCCATAGACGAGCAGGCCAGCATCATCTCGCAAGAGGTGCGTGCAATGTTCAAGTACTTCTTCATCGTCAGGGGGTTTGAATTTAGTGTGGTCGCAGCAGCCGTCGAGGGTAATGTTGATTGCGTAGATTACACTTCTCATTTGATCTCCTTTAAAGCTTGTTAGCTACCCGCCTAGCCCTCTCACTTCCCCGCGTCGGCGTAGGAGCTGGTCCGCAAAGGTCCGCTGGGCCTGTAGGTGCTGATGATGACGCCCGAGCCCACAGCCTTCGTGCTGACGAGCGTGAGTTCGCGCGGCGGGGTTCCATCCGAAAAGATACGTTTGCCGGTGCCTAACAGAACCGGAAAGACGAGCAGCAAGAGCTCATCCGCAAGCCCGCGTTCGAGCAGCACCGGAGTTAGCGTCGAGCTGCCCCAGACGATCAGGTGCCGCCCGCTTTTTGCCTTGATGCGGCGAATGCTCTCCACGATGTCCGCTCCAAGGTCTTCGGTCGGCCCCCATTGCAGACTCTTCGCCCTGTGGGTCGCGACGTATTTCGTCGCTGCGTTAATACTGTCCGCCATCGGACTCTTCGGGGCTTTCGGCCAAAAGCCGGCAAAAATATCGTAAGTTCGGCGGCCCAACAGCAGATCGAAAACCTCGCCCTGAGCCGCGACGATGGCCGCTCCTCCGTCCGGGTCGGCATGCGGCCCCGCCCATCCACCATAGGGATAAGGTGGGTCTTCGTTCGGGCCGCCCGGGGCCTGAATCACGCCGTCCAGCGAGATGTGTTCGATGATCGTGATCTTTCTCATAGAGTCTCCTTGAGTTGATCGCTCATGTTCTTCACTACGTTGCATATTTCGAAGTCGCGGCGGCCAGACTATTTCGTTGCTTCCTCCGGGGCCGGGAAAAAAAGAAGCTCGCGCACCTCGCCGGCCACATCGCAGGCGATGGCGCCCTTCTTCGCCCATGCCAGCGCCTCGTCCAGATCAGCGGCTTCCAGTATCCAGAAACCGCCCATGTGCTCCTTGGTCTCGGTGTACGGCCCGTCGGTGACGAGCACCTTGCCGTCGGATTGCTTCCGCACCGTCTTTGCATTGGCGGCCGGGGAAATCCCGCAGGCGAACTTCCTTATGCCAGCAGCGATCATTTCGCGATTGAGAGCGTGGATCTCTTCCATCATCGCTTCGGTTACGGCGGACGGGTCGAAGTTGTCGGGCATGTAGTTAGCAATCAGATACTGTGGCATGAACTTTCCTCTCCTGTAACGGTCGTCTATTCTTTAGCCTTCGGGTGGGCCGTTGCCCTGCCTTCACGATATAGTCGAATGGCCGGACCGGAATCGACAAATCGCCCAAGTGTTTTTTCTTCTTCCGAGGGCTGGCCCAGATCTCCCGTCCCCGGGCCACCAGCCCAATACTTCGGCATTGATCAATACCTTCGTCCAATAGACTGGCGGTCGCGCTTCTGCCAATCTTTCCCTGATCTGTCACTCGCTCCGACATCGAAAGGAGTCCCAAATGGGCGCCAAGAATGGACCGAAAGAGACCACGCGCGTGACCGCGCCTGTCGCGTCGAACGCTCTTAGTGTGAACGTTTTTACCGCCCCGGGAAAGACTATGGTCGGCGAGCGGCCCAAGCCCTTCGGCGAAGCGTTCGGCTTTGACCCGATCACCTCGACTTTAATCTTCGGCGAGTACGATGCGGTGCTGGTGGACGCAATGGGGACGGTGGCTGAGGCCGAGGCGCTCGCGGCTTGGATTGCTCTGCACAACCGCAACCTGGAGACCATCTATATAACGCACGCCCATTTCGACCACTTCTACGGCCTGAGCATTCTGCTCGACCGTTTCCCGGGCGCTCGGGCGATCGCAACGCCCGAGGCGGTGAGTGCAATGCAGATGTCTTTCACTCCTGTAGTAGAGCGGTTGGCCCGCCGGTTGTTTCCTGGTCGAGTGGCCACCAAGTTAGTTCCACCTGAGCCCTATGCGAACGACACGTTCACTCTCGAGGGTCAGGAATTGCGCATCATCAAGCAGGGCCGCACCGATAGTCCCGATTCGACGTCTTTATATGTTCCATCGATCGGCCTGGTCGTCGCTGGCGATGTTGTGTACAACCAATGCCGCATGTACGTTGGCGACACCACTCCCGAGAGCCGAAAGAATTGGATCGCCGCGCTGGACCGGTTAGCGGCGCTGAATCCGACGATGGTTGTCGCCGGCCACAAGAAGACTGGCGCACCCGACTCTCCCTCGGCGATCCAGGACACCAAGCGTTACCTGCAGGACTTTGATCGGTTGCAGAAAACCGCGAAGTCCGAGCAGGAACTGTTCGATCAGATGACGGAGTTATATCCGCATTGGGTAGCCAATCAGTCGTGGTTGATGTTCGGATTCCCGCAGCCATAAGCTACATCAATCGCTGAAGCGAAATATTTATTGAAATAGGAGACTGTCAATGAGTAGCGTACAAATCGACCAGAAGAGCTATGAGATGCCCCCGAAAGAAGGGATCAGCATCGCGCATTTTCTCACCGTTGCCGACGTCGAGCGATCGGCTCGCTACTACGAAAAGGTCTTCGGCGCTCGCATTCTGACCATGGGTGATGGCAACGCGCCTCCGTACCTTCAACTGGCGAATATCTGGATGATTCTGAACGTTGGCGGCGGGCCGACCCCGGACAAGCCGACGGTAACGCTCAGCGTCCCCGACCCGAATCACATCAACAGCTTTATGAATTTCCGCGTTGCGGATATTCACGCGTGCTACAAGTTATGGAAAAGTCGAGGAGCTGAGTTCATCACGGAGCCCATCCCCAAGTACGGCGAGATACGCTGCTACATCCGCGATCCTGACGGCTATATCATCGAAGTCGGACAGAGCACCGACCAAGTCTACGGTTAACGCAAGGGTGGATCCCTTAAATAGACTGGGTGCCCCATTTCTCGCGTTCTTTGCGAGAAGTGGGGGAGAAAACGGGGGACAGACGGTGTCCCCAGCTTTTCTGGAAAGTTTTTTACTACTGGCGCATCTCAGCCGCCACGTCGTCGCCGAACTTCTTTTGGATCTCCTTTTGGGTCTCGGGATCGAAGTCGGTCATGTCAAACATCCGGCGAACTTCGACCATTTCGTTATCCTTTCCGGGGATGCGCGAGGCCCATTCAAGCGCCTCTTCGCGCGACTTCACCTGGATGATCCAGTAGCCGCCGACCACTTCCTTCGCTTCGGTAAACGGGCCGTCCGTCACTTTCGATTTTCCACCTTTGAAGGTGACGCGCGCGCTCATCGTCGCGGGCGGGGTCAGCCCGTCGAGTGCGAGCAGCACGCCGGCTTTCCCTAGTTCCTCGTTGTACTTGCCCATTGCCTCCATTTCTTTGAAGTCGGGCACAGTGCCGGGTTTTGCATTCAGGTAGCTTTTCGGAAACATGATCATCATGAAGCGCATTGTGTTCTCCTTGGATTGGTTTTTCGTTATTGCTTCTTCGTTGTTTGGTTTTTCAGCGGCCCAACAGGTTTGTAGGAATTGACAACGATGCCTGTAGCCGTAGCCGTCGTGCTGGCAAGCTCGAATGCGCGTGCCGGAGTTCCTTCTGTAAAAATGCGTTTCCCCGTGCCCAACAGGACTGGATCGACCAGCAGCACGACCTCATCCGCAAGGCCGTGTTCGAGCACCGTAGAGGTCAGCGTCGAGCTGCCCATGAGGAGCAGGTCAAGGCCGTCCTGCGACTTGATGCGGCGAATGCCATCGACGATGTCCGGGCCAACGCCCTCGAACGGGCCCCATTCCAGGCTTTCCGGCCGATGGGTCACGACGTATTTCTTCGCGGCGTTGAGGCGGTCCGCCATAGGACTGCTCGGCGCCTTTGGCCAGAAGCTCGAAAAACCATCGTAAGTGCGTCGGCCCAGCAGCAGATCGAACTTCTCGCCATACCTCGCAAGCAGCATCTCTCTGCCAGACGGGGTGCGATATGGCGCCGACCAGTCACTGTAGGGAAAATTGTTCTCATCGGCGGAGGCCTGGATCACGCCGTCCAGCGAGATGTGTTCGAAGATTCTGAGCCTTCTCATTTGCGAGTCTCCTTGATTACTAATATCAGTCTGGCCGGTACGGCAGCCTTGCGCGCTGGATCGTTTATTCTATCGACCGTTCATCCTATAGTCGTCGCGAAGGGAAAAAATCGACAACGGCGGGGAATTATTTTTATTTCAGTGGCTGGAGCGGTTGAGTCTGAGGGGGCTCTCCCACACGTTCGCATTCTAGCTCCGTGCTGGGTGCCCCATTTCTCGCGTTCTTTGCGAGAAGTGGGGCTTTTGGCCTGAGCTCACGAAAGCCCAGCCAATGTTCATCCGTCACAGACATGACCTTCCGTTGATGCGTAGGGTTTCTTCATGCCCTGGGGCCTAAAGCGTTATTACGGCACAGGAAGCTTCCATTTCATCACGTGGAGCTGCTACCGACGCAAGCCGCTGCTGGGCAATCCCGCGCGCCGCGACCTGGTACTTACTGTCCTCGAACTGATGCGCGTTCGCTATCGCTTTGCCTTGATCGGATACGTGGTCATGCCCGAACACATACATCTACTGATCTCCGAACCCTTAGTTGGCAATCCCTCGAAGATAATTCAGGCCGTGAAGCTGAGCGTCTCGCGGCGGCTGGCGATTGCAGGTGAATTCTCCGGCCGGTTCTGGCAGAGTCGTTTCTATGATTTCAATCTGTGGGGCCA
The DNA here is from genome assembly GCA_963841125.1 of uncultured Acidobacteriaceae bacterium. Classification (GTDB taxonomy): domain Bacteria; phylum Acidobacteriota; class Terriglobia; order Terriglobales; family Acidobacteriaceae; genus Sulfotelmatobacter. The sequence continues at coordinate 492,664 of CAWJBH010000004.1, read as the reverse complement.
GCAGAAAGAGGTTGAGAAACTGAAGTACATGCATCGCAATCCGGTGGTGCGCGGACTGGTGGCGAGGCCGGAGGATTGGCGGTGGAGTAGCTACCGCTCCTATGCCTACGGAGAGCCGGGATTGGTTCGGATCAACGACTGGGCTTGGTGGGAGGAGAAAATTCGGCGGAGCGCTGGCTGAGGGTCGGGAGGGCGCGGCTTGGGTGCCCCATTTCTCGCGTCCTTTGCGAGAAGTGGGGCTTTTGGCTTGAGCTCATTCTGAGCTCGGCAGCAGAAAGAGGTTGAGAAGCTGAAGTACATCCATCGCAATCCGTTGGTGCGTGGACTGGTGGCAAGTCCAGAGGATTGGCGCTGGAGTAGCTACCGATCATATGCTTTACGGAGAGCCGGATTGGTTTGGATCAACGACTGGACCTGGTGAGAGGAGAAAATTCAACAGAGTGCTGGTTGAGGTTGATAGGGTGTCGGCGAAAAGCCCCACTTCTCGCAAAGAACGCGAGAAATGGGGCACCCGGCCGGAATCTATCCACGATTTCTTCTGACGAGCTTGTTATCCCAACTGCCGAATCCGCTCTTGCAGGAATTGCCGCTCGGGTTCCTGTTGGGTCAGCGCCAGCGCCTTTTCATAAGACGCCCGTGCCTCCGCTGTCCTGCCGAGCCTGCGGTACATATCGGCACGGGCGGAATGTGCCAGGTAATAATTGGCCAGTTCGCCATCTTCCAACACCGCGTCGATATGCGCCAGACCGGCCTCTGGACCATCGCGCATGGCAATGGCCACAGCACGATTGAGCTGCACAACTGGCGAAGGCTGAATTCGTATCAATTGGTCGTAAAGCGCAACGATCTGCAGCCAGTCGGTGGCAGCGACCGATTCCGCCTCCGCATGAACGGCCGCAATCGCAGCCTGAAGTGTGTAGGCACCGAAGCGACGGGACTTCTGCTGGGACTTCAGGGCTTTCTCGAGCAGCGCCACTCCCTCCGCGATCTGCTCCTTGTTCCAGAGCGCGCGGTCTTGATTCTCCAGCAAAATCAGCTCGCCGGTCGGAGAAGTTCTCGCGGCGCGACGGGATTCCTGTAGCAACATCAGCGCAAGCAGTCCCATTATTTCTGAACCCATCATTTCCGGCTCTGGCCTTTGCTTGGCCAAATGAAGTTCGGTCAAATGGAGTTCCATCAGCAAGCGGCCCAGTCGAATCGCCTCGCCGGTTAGCTCGGCCCGCGTTACCTCCGCTCCCGATGCAGCCGAGTAGCCCTCGTTAAAGACGAGGTAGATGACCTGAAGCACCGCGTCCAGCCGCTCCGGCAATTCCTGCGGCGTCGGCACTTCGTAGGGAATCCGTTCCTCTCGAATCTTTGCCTTGGCGCGCACAATGCGCTGCGCCAGCGTACGCGGAGTGGTGAGGAAGGCCTTGGCGATTTCCTCGGTAGTCAGCCCGCATACCTCGCGCAAGGTGAGCGCGACGCGCGCTTCCGGCGCTAGAGATGGATGACAGCAGGTAAAAATCAGCCGCAGCCGGTCGTCTTCAAGAAAATCGTCATCACGGGATCCTTCCGTAGAAATCGAATGCGTTTCGATATATCGCACCAGCTCGTCTTGAGACGCATCAAATCTTGCCCGTCGACGCAGAGTGTCAATAGCTTTGAATCGGGCCGTCGAAATCAGCCATGGCCGCGGGTTGCCGGGTACTCCACTGCTCGGCCACAGGCTCAGCGCAGCCGCAAAGGCTTCGTGCATCGCCTCCTCGGCGAGATCGAAATCGCCGAGCAAGCGGATCAAAGTTGCCAGGATTCGTCCCGACTCCACGCGATAAAGGGATTCGAGCAATTCGCGTATCTGGTCACGTATCTGATCGGGGGAACGCTCGGACATGACAGGCTCGGGCATCACGACGACCATAGCAAACCAGCTACCCGGAATCAATTTAGCAACGGCGGATCGATGCGTTTATGAGATGAGTTGGTCAATCAGTGGCCTCACCGGAGAGATCCCTATGAGCCCACTGGACGGAGACCGTCTATTTCGCGCCTCGGCTAGCGATGACCCTGGCGAGCTTTCCAAGTTGGCTCTCCATGCCCATCACTGATCGCTGCGTCCACTCATCGCTATGCATCGGGTCGAGCGTCAGGATCATGCGCACGTTGCCGCCTGCTGCGAAGAAGTCCACCCTGTTGCCTGCGTTGTATGGCTCAACGCCGGGAATGAAGTCGGCCCGGTGAGTGTAGGCGATCGTCTTGCCTCGAACGATCTCGGTGTAGGTGAGCCTCGCTTCGGTCGTCAGAGGCATCCCCGCCTGCTTCATGAACTGAACCTGCGGCGGATCGACCGCCGTCATTGCATATTCCATCTGGCCACCAGCCCTCAGATCGAGATTGTGAACTTTTACCGAGAACCCTTCCGGGCCCCACCACGATTCGATGCCTTCTCTCGTCGTCCAAAGCTCCCAGATATCCTCGATCGATGCCTCGTATGTGCGCTCGATGACGATCTTGTGATCGGACCGGTTATTCGCTTTTTCGGTCATGATGTTCTCCTTGATGATTTTCTGGTTGGAAGGCCGGACTTTTTTGCGTAGCGTTTGCGCGCGAGAGCTTCTGCGAACTTGTCGAGACGGCCTTCCCACAGTTGCCGATATTGGCTTACCCAGGCATCGAGATCTCTGAAGGGCTCGGGGCAAAGTGAGTAGAAGCGCTTCTGTCCATCGGGTCGAACGCGCACGAACCCCGCCTGCTGCAGGATGCGGAGGTGCCGCGATACGCCGGATTGGTCAATCTCGACGTTCCCGACAATATCGTTGACCGAATGCTCGCCGCCCCGCAGGAGTTCCACGATGCGGAGCCGAGTCGGATCCCCCAGGGTTTGAAGCACCTCTACATGCATAACAATACATATGTATCACTGTGCATATGTCATGTCAAGGCTGAATCGTTGCGTAAAAGGGCTTCTGTGATGGAGGGACAGCCGTGCAACCGAAAAGCGTGGATCTCTGCGGAACTCTTACTTCGAGTGAAGTGCCGAATTAACGGCCTCAAGCATAGCCGTATCGCTGAATGGCTTGAACAGGCACTCTATTGCACCCAGTTCGAGGAGTCGGGGACGAACACTTTTATCGGTGCTGGCAGTGATAAAGATGATCGGAATCTGGTGCCCACGACGCTTCAATTCGCGCTGAAGATCGGGTCCGCTCATCCCCGGCATGGCGATGTCGAGAATGAGGCATTTGGTTTGGGGGACGCAACCGGATGCGAGGAACTCTTCCGGCGATGAGAACGTGCGGGCTGCAAAGCCGAACTCCTTTAGCAAGTCGGGTAGCGACTCGCGTACAGATTCGTCGTCATCCACCACTGACACAAGTGAACGCGTGACTGTCATACATTTTTCACGCCGCGCCCACAGCGGTAGGCTTCGGCAACACTAAACCCAGTGCATTCGCACTCGCGTTGGTGAGGAAGTCGACGTGCCCGTCAGGGAGTGCTGTCGATACTAATAGGGGCAGCGCGTTGACGACGAGGCTGTTCTCCGGGGTGATCTTTTCTCGGCGGTGCTCCACAACACCACGCTGCGCCACTTTGAGAGGTGTTGTCCATTGCACTTTAGTATTGGTTTGCCAATCAGAGGTGGGGAACGGTCCGCAGATCGGAACCCCACTGCAAAGCCGAAATCCCTTAGTAAGTCCGGTAACGGCTCATACGGGACACACTTCACGCCGCATCCGTCACGTCAGGCGTCCGAGTGGCGCGATTACTTTCGGCGTTCGTCGCAGCGCCGGTTCCGCGAGGAATCGAGAATGAAAACGCAGCTCCCGGACCATTGTTCAGTGTTGCCCACAGACGGCCATGGTGACTCTCGATAATAGAGCGGCTGACGGATAATCCGATTCCCATACCGTCGTTTTTGGTAGTGTAGAAACGTTCGAAAAGTCTGTCCACGGCTTGCGGGTCGAAACCGGTTCCTGCATCCTGTACGGTGAGGCTCACGTGATCGCCTTCGTCTCGTTCGGTTCTGATCAGCAACTGCCTGGGACGATCGTCGACGTTACTCATCGCGTCTGATCCATTCCGGATCAGGTTCAGGATGACTTGCTGCAACTGGACGCGATCTCCTGTAACCAGAGGGAGGTCTTCGGCAAGTTCCGGCCGCAGGATCACCCGGTTTCGCTGAAGTTCGCTCAATGACAGCGCAAGCACCTCTCGAGTAGCTTCATTCAGGTCCACCGATTCGATCATGGACTCCTTTTTGCCATAGAGTGCGCGCAATCGAGTGATCACTTCAGAGGCACGGTTGCCATCGCGAATTGTGCGCCGGGCTGTCTCGCGAGCGCCGTCAACGTTGGGAGGATCGGCGGCCAGCATCCGCAGACAAGTGCCGGCGTTGGTGACAATGCCCGAAAGCGGCTGGTTGACCTCGTGTGCGATCGACGCCGTCAATACTCCAAGGCTCGTAACCCTGGCCACGTGTGAGAGCTCCGATCGGGCCTTGCTGAGTGCATCTTCGGAGGATCGTCGTTCTGTCACGTCCTGCACTGCGCCGATGTATTCCAGTTCGCCGTGGTCGCCGCGGGTGTGAGCGACGACGTGTACGTACTTTACGGCGCCGTCCGGCATCTGCAGGCGGAACTCGAGTCGCATATCGCTGCGGTCCCGCCGAGATCGCTCGATATGTTCCTGGAATACTGGCAAATCTTCAGGGTGGATTCGAGTGCCGATCAGTTCAAAGGTTACCCGCGCATCCCGGTCAATCTGGAAAATGCGATAAAGCTGCTCGGACCAGGCAATTTCGTCTGTCGGTACACGCCAGGAAAAACTACCGATTCGAGTAAGATGCTGGGCTTCCGCGAGAAATGCCTCGCTGCGCCGTAGTTCCTGCTCCGCCCGTTTGCGTTCCGTAATGTCGCGCAGATAGCCGGTGAAGGACGGCGGCCCTTCCAACGGAATGCGTGTGATTGCAAGCTCGACGGGGAATTCGCTTCCGTCAGCACGCACTGCCGTCATCTCAAGGCGTTTCCCAAGCACGCGCGCCTCGCCCGTGGCCAGGTAGCGGGCAAAGCCCTGCCGATGCTTCTCCCGGAGAGATGGTGGAATGATGACGTCCGCCAGATGCTTTCCCAAGACTTCGTCCCGGCGGTGGCCGAAGGTGCGCTCCGCCGCCGGATTGAACTCAGTAATACAGCCCCTCGTGATCGATCGTCACAATGCAGTCGAGCGCCGAGTCCACGATCGCTGCCTTGTGGACCTCACTGCGCTTCAACTCCCTCTCCTCATGCCCGAGCCTCTCCTCTACCCGCCTGTGTTCAGCAAGTTCCTTCTTGAGCTCTTCGTTGGCCGTGGCAAGTTCGGCAGTCCGTTGCACGACGCGTTGATCAAGTTCGCTGGCGAGGCGCTTCTGATGGATCAGGAGCCGAGCCTCCTGTAGCCCGATCGATGCCTGATTCGCCGCTACGCTTAGAAGAAGTGCCTCCGTCTGCCGCGGAAAATCCGTCCGTTCGGCCGCTGCCACAATTACGCCGAGTTCGCCTTGTAACCCAAGTGGCAAAGGCACGATCGAAACGTCTCCCTCACCCATAACGTTCCGAAGCAGTGGAGGCCATTTCCGTGACTCGTTTTTCAAACACTGACTGAGCGCTTCACAGATCTCGTGCGCCGAAGGCACCGGTCCTCGCAGCTCGGCGAGCCGGACGATCTCAACGGGCGGCCCGCCAACTGGATCTGTCAGCCTCACAGAGACCAGGTCCAGGCGCAGCATGCGCATGAGCGCATCGATCAAGGTATGAAGAACCTGAGATGGATCGCCGCCGCTCCAGATGGCGGGAAGAGCAAGCAGGCTGACAAGATCGTTAATGCACCGTTGAAGATGCTTGACTTCGCCGGAAGCAAGTTCGGGTTGGACTTCCATATCAGGCAGCCGTGGAAGACGAGGAAGGCCGCGCGGCCCGACGTTGGCGGACTTCGCGCAGGAATTCCTCGGGGGGCATGTAAAACGGATTCCGGTGCAGGAGGCCACCGATGATGATCATGGGATGTGTCCGCATGATGTCGATCACCGTGTCGCCTCCAAATTTGCCGAGTTGGTAGGTGCAGATCACCGCGTCGTCGTGATCTCGCCACACATCGTTCACGCGCGATTCGAATTCAACGAGATCGTCAATGTAGGATCGATCTTCAATTGCCCAATCCATTCGGCAGCAAATGCGGCTCAGCGGGAATCCACCTTTGGCATTGCCGCTGGCCATCTGCTCGAACGCCGCCAGCATTCGATCCTGATCAAAACGGCCGTCCCGAATGTAAGCTTCGGTGTTGATCCGAACCTCTAATTGCCCACTCTGCTCGGCGGTTGCCGGATCGAGGCCTGCCGCGGCCAACCGTTTCAGATGGTCGTCACGTTGATCCGGATTCACGACGTGAACCGCCTTGTCGCCACACTCGAACCCGTCCTTAATGAACGGAAGCAGCACGCGATACTCTTCGTCGTCGCTATTGAAAAATGCGCAAACATGACGTACCTCGCCGAGATGGGAGCCGGCAAGGGAAATCGGCGCTGTAGTCTTCTTCATGGTGTTCTCCTCCCATTGGCGTCGCCCGCAACGCAGGCTTCCATGCTGGCCTGGCTCGCCTGCCTGTTCGTCTTAATCCGTCCGGCTTCAGGACCAGTTCGCCTATTACTCCCTCAGATATTCGAGGGACGGTGTCTGCGAATTCCGCATCTTCACGAATAAGACGAGGATGATGAACGTTAGGCCGCCGTAATCGCTGCGGGGAGGGGGTTGAGCCTCGCAGCCATTTTCACTAGATCAGCAAGAGAATCGGCCTTCATCTTTTGCATCACCTTGCCTCGGTGTGCCTTCACCGTGATCTCGCTAATGCGAAGCTCTCCACCGATCTGTTTATTCAGCAGGCCGGAAACCACCAACGCCATAACCTGTCGTTCGCGTTGGGTAAGCGACGCGTAGCGCTCCCGGAGTACCCGCATCTCCGCCTCCAGGCTAAGAGCAACTCGGCTACGTTCAAGGGCTGCCCGGATGGCAGTCAACAGCACGTCATCATTGAATGGCTTCGTCAAGAATTCGACAGCCCCCGCCTTCATGGCCTGGACCGTCATGGGCACATCGCCGTAGCCCGTGATGAAGATGATCGGCATATCCGTCCGTTCGGCGGCGACGCGCTTCTGCAGATCAAGCCCATTGAGGCCAGGAAGAGAAACATCAAGTACGAGGCAGTTCGGAAGAAGGGCTCGTGGCCAGGCGAGGAATTCTTGCGCGGAAGCGAATGTCTCCGGCTGCCACCCTTCACAGCGGATCAACAATTCCAGAGATTCGCGCACGGAGACGTCGTCGTCGACAACGAAGACAATTGGCGTAGCATCCGACACGGGTCAACCCCATTCTTGGCCAACGGTGCGTCGGCTCAACCCGTATCCAATGCCGACCATTGGCTGATGACGCCCCAATGTGAGGGAAATTCTATCAGAGATCGGTTCATTTGCCTTGGTAGTTTACGCTGCAACCCTTGTGGCCAGCGCTCATTAGCAGGAGAGCCTATACCAAAGTATCCACGATACTATCGTCCAATTGTCCATTCCCCCAAGCTTCTGTTCTGATTGCTCGCATCGAGCGGATTCAATCGGAATGCTCATAACCAGGAACATAAGGAAAAGGAACATGAAACTATTGATGGAGCATCCAAGTGCGTATTGGGTTCGAACCCTTAAGACGAAAGGTTATTTATGTCGGACAAGAAAACAGCAATCATAACCGGAGCATCAGGGGGTATTGGCACGGGTTTAGTCGACCGGTTTCTGGAAGAAGGTTATAACGTCGTCGCAACCTCCCGTGACGCTAATCGGAAGTTGGCCACCTCAGGCAGCCTGGTTCTGCTCGATGGCGATATCGGCAAGCAGCAAACTGCTGCCGACGCTGTCGAAGCAGCAATCAACAACTTCGGAACCATCGATGTTTTGGTTAACAACGCTGGTATCTTCCTGACCAAGCCTTTCACTGACTTCACTGCCGAGGACTTCAACGCCCTTGTCTCCACGAATCTGCTCGGATTCTTCTACATCACTCAGCGTGCTGTGAAAGAGATGTTGAAACAGAAATCGGGGTGCGTTGTGACCATCACTGCGGCGCTTGCCGATCGGCCAATCGCCGGCGAAAATAGCTCGATTTCGATGATGACGAAGGGTGGGCTGAATTCAGCGACCCAAAATCTCGCAATCGAATATGCAAACAATGGCATTCGGTTTAATGCCGTCGCTCCCGGCGAAGTAGATACACCGATGCACCACACTGATCCCAGCGATTCGGCGTTGCAGCCGGCTATGAAAAAGGCGACGGTGAAGGATATCGTCGAGGCCGTTCTTTATCTGGCCCAGGCGGGTCATGTGAGCGGAGAGATTCTCCACGTGGATGGTGCCGCCCCTGCCCGTCGATGGTAAAAATAAAAGGAAATCCTAACCGTACGCTCGACTTCGACAAGGTACGCATGCCCCGATTGCTTTCAGTAAATGTCGGCCTTCCGCGCGACGTGACATGGAACGGCAAAACTGTCCGAACGTCAGTCTGGAAATCTCCGGTTACGGGGCGGCGAATGGTGCGCAAGCTCGATATCGATGGTGATGCGCAAGCCGATCTTGCCGGTCACGGCGGGGAGCACCGCGCCGTATTCGTCTACCAGATGGATTCGTACCATTACTGGGAACAGTTTCTGGGCCGCAACGATTTTACTTCCGGCCAATTCGGAGAAAACTTCACCGTCGAGGGACTTCCTGATAACGAGGTGTGCATCGGCGATCGATACCGCATCGGTGGTGCCGAATTTGAGGTAACGCAGCCGCGCGTGACGTGCTACCGCGTCGGCATTCGCATGAACGAGCCTCGCATGCCAGCTCTGCTCGTAGCCCATCACAGACCAGGATTCTACTTTCGGGTGTTGCAGGAGGGAGAAGTTGGGGCAGGCGATGACATTGCAAAACTTGCCGATGGTCCAGAAAAATTCACGGTGGCCGACGTTGACGCCCTCCTGTATTTGCCGGGACATTCCAGCGACCAACTGCAACGCGCGCTGCGTGTTCCTGCACTTAGCAAAGGTTGGCAGAGTTCGTTCCAGGCAATGCTCCAAGAAGAGTTGAGCTCCAAAACTGCGGCGGGGAATCCGGGACTCGCAAATGAGGAGCAAGCACCGGCGTGGCCCGGATTTCGACAAATGCAAGTCGCGAATATTAAGAAGGAAAGCGATAGCGTAACTTTCTTCGTTCTGTCGCCGATCGACGGGAAACTTCTTTCTGTTTGCCAGGCAGGTCAATTTGTCGTCTTGCGACTGGTCGTCGACCCCGGCAAATCGCCCGTTCTTCGCAGCTATTCGTTGTCTGATCTGCCGGCAGCCGATCATTTCCGTATCAGCGTCAAGAGCGAATTGAACGGGGTTGGAAGTTCATATCTGTGCAATCGTGCGCGAGAAGGCGACGTATTGGATGTGAGTGCGCCCCGCGGTAGCTTTACTCTGCGTCCTGGCCGGAATCCTGTGGTTCTGCTGAGCGCTGGAGTGGGCGCAACGCCCGTGATGTCGATGCTGCACTCGCTGGCCGCTGAAAGATCGCAACGGGAGATCTGGTGGATCTATGGAGCGCGCAATGGCGCTGAGCATCCATTTGCGGAGGAGTCGCGTTCGTTACTGAAACAGCTCTCGCGCGGAAGAGGATACATTGTGTACAGCAGGCCCGCTGCAGTCGACCAAGTCGGGGCAGACTTCGATGCTCTCGGGCACATTGACACAGCTTTGCTGGAGAGAATTGGCGTGTCACTGAGTAGTGACTTCTATCTGTGTGGCCCCTCTTCATTCTTGCAGAACATGCACGAGGGGCTGCGACATTGGGGTGTGCTCGCCGGGAATGTGCACACGGAAATCTTCGGTTCTCTCGAAGCTATTACTCCTGGTATGGCGCAGGTTGTTCACACTCCTCACCTGCCACCAGGGCCGCCCGGTTCTGGCCCCCCAGTCTCATTCGCGCGTAGCGGGATTACCGCCGCTTGGGATCGTAAGTTTGCCAGTTTGCTTGAACTGGCAGAAGCATGCGATGTTCCGGTCAGATGGTCGTGCCGAACTGGAGTTTGTCATACCTGCATGACTGGTCTGATTGGCGGATCGATAACTTATAATCCTGAGCCGCTGGAGACGCCCGCTCCTGGGAACGTGCTTGTATGCTGTTCGCAGCCAAACGCAGGCGTCACGCTGGATCTTTAAAAGAAGACCTTTAAGAGAAGATCTTTGAGAGAAACGGAAGGAGTCCAATCATGCGTTCTGATATTGTGCCCGGAGGCGTTTTCCCCAACTACGAACTGCCCGATCACACGGGCACACTGCGCAAGCTCAGCGAGCTACAGGGTGAGGATCCGCTAATCCTCACGCTCGCGCGCGGCCACTATTGCCCAAAGGAGCACCAGCAGCATCTGGAACTCGCCGCGTTCTACCCGAAAATCGCAGTGGCGTACACTCAGATCGCGACGATCGCGACCGACGATCACCATACTCTTCAGGAATTCCGTGCGTCAGTCGGAGCCCAATGGACTTTTCTTTCGGATCTCGACCGAACGATACAGAAGGATCTCGACATCCAGGAGTACACCGACCCAGAGCATAATCCGATGATCCCGCATACGCTCGTGCTCAAGCCGGGTCTCGTGGTTTACAGCATCTATAACGGCTACTGGTTCTGGGGGCGTCCATCGATCAGCGATCTTTGGCACGATCTGCGCGCCGTGACGAGTGAAATCCGCCCAGACTGGGATCTGAGTACTCCTGGACTCCGCGAAGCATGGAATGCGGGTGACTTCTCGCGTTTCCACGGGTGGAACAAGCACGACAGTACGGAAGATGCCTCGATAGTGCGGAAGAAATAGCCCAGCTACCAACTTCGATCGCGAGTTCGACTCGAACCTCAGGACCGGCGAGTTGAAAGACAACGGCGGAGAGAAATGAAGCCTACAGCTTCCCCAAATCTGTGGCGACCGATTCGAGTAACGATTTTTCGCAACCTGCTAATCGCGGACGTCATTTCAGACGCCGGCGCTTTCATTCAGAACGTTGGCGCCGCATGGTTGATGGTCTCACTCGGCGCCGGGCCGATTTATATTGCCCTGACGCAGACTGCCGCTTCCTTGCCATATTTTCTACTGGCCCTTCCGGCGGGCTCCGCTGGCGATGTCTTCGACCGACGCAAGCTGATTCTTTTCACCGAGTCGTGGATGATGGCCGTAGCCCTGCTTCTCGCGGTCTTGACCATCGCTGGTTTCATGTCGCCCTGGCTGGCGCATGCCGGTTGTCGTCAGAGATGCTACGGCCGACCTTCAGCGGGGACCGCTGTTAGTTACGGTCGAATACACGGTCATTCCGGAACGCGATGCAGAGTTCGTGAAGGCGATCCATCAATATGGCCGCATACCACGTCGCGATGGCGCATATCGGTGGGGGTCTACCGTGACACTGAGGTTGGGGATCGCTATCTGGAAATTTTTCTCGTGAACTCGTGGGCAGAACATCTGCGTCAACACGAACGGCAGATCCAAGCGGACCGGGGAGTGGAGCAACGCCTATCCAGCTACGTCGTCGCCGAACCGAAGGTACGTCATCTGATCTACGCGAATTCAATAGAAACAGTTTAAAGTGAACTTAATGTCGTGCGGTTGAGCTAAGAGCGAATGTCAGAGAGCTTATGCCAAGAATCCGAATGGCGGGTTGGAGAGTCTAATCCACCATGCGTCTACGAAAAGAATTAATCGGCTTCGTCGCAGTAATTCAGTCTGTTCTTTTCTTGACCCATTATCTGCTCTATGAGACATGGACCTTATCGCCCGCAGGGAGCGAAACGCCTGGTGCGTTGTGGATCAAACTCGCCCTCGGGTTTTTGTCGGTGAGCTTTGTTATCGCTTCACTATTCGCTTTTCGCTATACAAATGCTGCTCTGCGCGCGTTTTACAGGGCTGCTGCGGTTTGGATGGGTCTGGTGAGTTTCCTTTTTCTCGCCGCAGTTTCCTCCTGGATTATTTTCGCGGTTGCGCGGGTGGTGGGGCTGAACATGAACTTCCATCGAACCGTGGAATTTCTATTCGGTGCTGCGGCAATGACCGGACTCTATGGGGTTTTCAACGCCGGATGGACCAGGATCACGCGAACGACGGTACGGCTCGCGAACTTGCCGGAAGCGTGGCGCGGGCGAAGAGCGGCATTGATCAGCGACGTGCACCTTGGGCACGTGCGAAACGGCAGTTTTCTACGACGCTTGGTTGCAAAGACCTTAAGGGAAGAGCCAGACGCGATTTTTGTTGCTGGTGATTTGTATGACGGGACGGCCATCGACGCGAGGCGAGCGGCGGAGCCATTGAACGATCTCGTTGCGCCACAAGGTGTGTATTTCGTCGCGGGGAATCATGAGCAATTTGGAGACGATAGCAAATATCTGAATGCAATCGCGGCGGCCGGAGTGCGCGTGCTCAGCAATGAGAAGGTGGAAGTGGATGGTTTACAGATTATTGGCGTTCCATACCGGAACGCGGCGCAGAATGGGCAGCTTGCGTCGGTGCTGCGTGCGATCGGCTTGGATCGCAATCGGGCGAGCATTCTGTTGACGCACGCGCCTGACCATCCTGAGACTGCGGAGGCTGCCGGCGTCTCCCTGCAGTTGTCCGGGCATACGCACCTTGGGCAGTTCTTGCCCTGGAGCTGGATGGCGCGACGGATTTACCGGCAGTTTGTCTATGGCTTAAGCCGGATCGGGAAGATGCAGGTTTTCACTTCGAGCGGGGCAGGAACCTGGGGACCGCCGCTGCGGCTGGGATCGAATCCCGAGATTGTAATGCTTGAGTTCCAGTAAACTTCGGCCCGAGAGGGAAGACGTTCACCGGCGTCTTTGAATCTTACGATCCGTCAGTATCACCTTACATCGGCAGGCAGGCTGGGCCTATCGGCTCAAAAGACTTATATGTGAGCACGAACTCCTGGTGTCCGAGGCTCTCCGAGCAACTCTGCACCCCAGAGGCGACCTCAAGCACCTTGCCATAGATCTCTTTGCCGACTTCGTCGACGCTGGCTTCCAATCGCAGGATTTTCCCTGCGTTAACGTCCATGTCATCGCTCATGCGGTCGTAGGTTTCAGGATTGGCGCAAATTTTGATTACAGGCGAAATTGCCGAACCCACCACCGAGCCGCGTCCGGTTGTGAACAGAATTACGTGGGAACCGCAGGCGATCAGTTCCGCAATTTCCGCATTGTCGTTGATATTGGGGAATCCGAAACGCGGCTCGCCATCCGGCACGACGTCCAAGAGATACAAACCGCCCTTTCGGGGAACATCGCCCGGCTTAATGAGACCCGAAATTGGCGAATCGCCACTCTTGCAATAAGCGCCGATAGACTTTTCCTCGATCGTGGTCAGCCCGCCTTCGGCGTTTCCTGGAGCAAAACTGGCGTGGCCCATCTGTTTGTAGTAATACGCCGCCTTTTCGACTGACGCTTTCAACTCGTGGCCCAGTTCCGGAGTGATTGCCCGGGCCGACATCACTCCTTCGAGTCCGATCATTTCGCCAGTTTCCTCGAAGATCGTGGCCGCGCCTTGCTCCACGAGCATGTCGAAGGCACGACCGACCGCTGGGTTGGCGGAGATTCCGCTGGTCGCGTCGGACCCTCCGCAGACGGTGCCTACCACGAGTTCATTCACTTCGAGCGGCGCTCGCGGCACTTGCGCGATCTGCTTCATAGCCTGCTCAACCCAGGTCGTGCCCGCATCGATGGATTTTTTCGTTCCGCCAGTTTGCTGGATGACGACGGTGCTCACGGGCCGCCCGGTCTTCGCAATCTCTTCCGCGAGGCGATGCCGATTGAAACTCTCGCATCCCAGGGAAAGCAGCAGCACACCGCCGACATTGGGATGCGTGCACAGCTTGTTCATCATCCGGTCGGCATAAGCATTGGGATAACATCCGCCGAAGCCGATCAGATGCACCGGTTGACCTCTGAAAGAATCCACGATCTCGCGGGCCACGTGGTGAGCGCATTCCACGAGGTAGGCGACAACGATACAGTTCCGAATTCCTTTTCTTCCGTCAGAGCGAAGAAAGCCTTGCAGCACGGGTGAGTTACTTGACGAAGACATGATCTTTGTCCAGGGTATAAGTAGCGATGTAGTCACTCTTCAGGTTATGCAGATGCATGTGGGCACCGGCTGGAATCATCTCTTTGGCCGAGCCAATCGGCACGCCACATTTGTACACCTTTTCCCCCGCCTTGATATCGCGGGCGGCGACTTTATGGCCGATGGCAATGTCTTGCGTGAAAACGAGTTCGCGGCCATCCACCAGGTCCCGGTCTCCCGCGAGTACGGGCGCAACAACGATGAGCACATTGTCATCGCGATGGATGCGCAACAGCTTCCGTGACTTTCCTTCGGGTTGCATCAGAATTTCCCGTGCTGCAAGTAAGCCGCGACGGGGTCAACCCCCTGCAGAATCGCTTTACGAACCAGATTTTCAGTGCGCAGGACTTCTTCGGTCTGCTGCACCACGTCGGAAGCGATGTGGGCTGGAATGACTACGATTCCGTCGCGATCTGCAAGAACGTAGTCACCGGTGCGCACCGTGACTTCGCCAATCTGAATGGGCTCGCCTAGTGAAGTGGCCGCCCATTTGCCAACCACATCCACCGGGGTAAAATATTTACAAAACACCGGGAAACCCAGCTTCTCGATAAACGCAGAGTCACGGCAGCCGCCATCGACGATATAGCCTAGCACTTTCTTGTAGACCAACGTCTCCGACGAGAGTTCGCCCATGTGCGCAAGGGTATGGTCGTCGGGCTGACAGACGAGCACTGTGTTTGCCGGCGCCTCGGACAAAAGTTCACACCACTTGAGCAGGCTCTGATGAGCATCCAAAGAATCGTCACGCTTACCCTGAATGGTGAAAACAGAGCCGGCGAGTTTCTGCTGTAAATTCAGAGGTCGAATGTAATGCGGAAGCGTCTGCCTGAGATAGCTCCGTGCTCTCAACACATCATAGACGGCTCCGCTGTAGCAGTTTCTCAGCCTGTCGGCGAGCGAAATGCTTGGCGTCATTGTTAGTTTCACCTACTTTTGCTGCAGCTGCTCCTTGAACTTTACGGGCTCTCGATACTTGACGGTCTGCAAATGTTCGCAGTAGAGAACCAGTTCTCCGGGCACTTTGAATACTTCATAAGAGACCTTCACCATCCCCATCTCGGCATACTTGGGCCACTTTTCAAGCTGCGTCCGAACGGTGTAAATCGTGTCGCCGACGAACACTGGCTTAATGAAGCGTAACTTGTCATATCCGTAGCTGAAGGTGTGAATATTGTTGTGCGCCATCAGGCCCAAGCCCAGGCTGAACACCATCGCGCCTGCGACCAGTCGTTTCTTGAAGATACCTTCTTCTTTGGCGAAGACATCGTCGGCGACGTAGGGATGCATGTCGAGGACGATGGCGTTGAACAACATGCTTTCCCCTTCGGAAATCGTGCGGCGAATGGAACGTGCGCGCTTGCCCACCTCGAAGTCCTCGTACAACCAATCCTCGGCATTCCAGATGGTGATCTCTTTGTGCTTGGCGGGGTCAGGATTTGGATTCTTCACTGGTCTCCTCTTTTTTGTTACGCAATTCGGCGCGCTGCAACACGCTGCGCGGCGTAGCGCTCGTTCATCCAACGGACCAAGCCAGCGTCCTTCAATTCTCCCCGTAAGCAGCGATTCATCTGGACGCCCGCGGCCTCAAAGAAACGAACGAAGCCGTCGAAGCGAGGCCGCAGATAGGCCGTCTGCAAGGTTGGCAGCGTGCCGGAGAAGAACCCGTCGGCCATGGCGTTCACCGAAGAATCCGTCCATGTGGCCAGGCTGGCGGGCTGGCCGCCTTCGCGAAAATAAGTACCTCGCTGGTGTTCGGGGCTCACCAGCCACCTGGCATAGGCAATGGCTTCCGACCGATGTGGACTGAGCTTGCTGACCGCAACTCCCGTTCCTCCGAGCATGGTCCCGGCGCATCCGCGCTTGCCGGCTGCTGGAGCATTCGTGAACTTCAATCGCACCGACTTGCCGACTCGCGAGTAGTTGGAGTAACCGAAACCGTACGGACAGTAAACTGCGTCGGAGCCGCCGACCATGAAATCGTAAACCTGGATCGGATTCCACTCGACAGACCGGGGATGAGCCAGTTCGATAAGGGCGTGCAGACGATTCAGTACCTCCGCAGCGACGGAGTCGTCCACGAAAATGTCGCGTTTCTCTGGGATGGGATATCCGAGATTCGCACTTAGCGTGAAGAAGAGACTGATCGCGTCCGTCGGACACGCTGGCACGACGATGTACTTCCCCGCCTTGCGCGCTCTTTCTCCCAGTTCCAAAACATCGTCGAAAGTGTCGGGAACAGCGGGAGACAGCTCTCGCAACAGATCTGGCTGATACGAAGCGACCTGAGTTGCGGCATCGATGGGGAGGGCCCAAAGACCGCCATCGTAACAGTATGACTGCCAGGACGGGCCAACAGAGTCTGCTGCGAAATGAAGTTTCTCCACTTCACTGATGAAAGGCGAGAGGTCGACCAACGCACCGTGAGCCACGGCGAAGCCGACGAACGGGTGATCGACGATGAGGAGATCGTAACGATCAAGATATTGCTCGATGGGAGCTTCGCCAAACTCGCGCAGCGTTCGCCGGTTCCACTGAATTTTAATTTCTGGATTTTGCCCTTCATACTCGGGAACCCCTGCGAGCAAAGGGGCATAACCACGGGGGTGATCCCAGGTGAGCCCTTTGAGAGTGATTCCCACACCAACCTCCGTTGCAGAAATGTTTTCGTTGCCGAATCAAGTTGCCGGGCGCTTCTCGGCCAGCAAAATGTGTTCGCAATACAAAACCACTTCATCGCGCTGGTTCAGTACCTCACAAGCTTCCACAATGCGACCCAGCCCTTTGCGCTTTGGCTCATCCTGCTTTTCCTTTACCGTGACTCTGGTGCGCAGCGTGTCTCCGATGAAAACCGGCTTGGGGAAGCGCAGTTTGTCGTATCCATAAGTGAAGGCGACGGGATTGATTTGACTTGCCGTGAGACCGACGCCGATGGCAAAGGTCATGGTGCCGTGTGCGATGCGTTGCCCAAAAGTAGTCTGACGGGCAAACTCCGCGTCGACGTGATGCGGAAAGTAATCTCCAGTGTGTCCGGCATGAATGACCACATCAGTCTCGGTAATGGTGCGTCCCGAGGTGACTCGTTGCGCGCCGACTACATAGTCTTCGAAATACTCGGTTGGCGTCACGGCTGCACCCTGCCGGAAGAAAACTTCGGCATCTTTCCACCTATGGCTGAAGAAAGCATGTGGGAAGCCAGGCTCAATGCTTTCTTCACCTGAAGTGGGCCCACGCTGTCTCCGATACGCGCAAGAAAAGGAACGGTCATTGCCGCAATGGCTTCTCCGTGTTGATTCAAAACCGGGTAACTGATGTTCGCTACTCCGCGCACCTGGTAGCTGGCCAGTTCTTCGTAGCCGCGCCGGCGAATCTGGTTCAGGTGGCCGTAGACACCACGCGGGATGGGCTTTCTGGAACGGAAGCGCCACGCGCCCAGTGCCCGGCCACGAACTTCGTCGCTTTGAAAGGCCAGAATCACGTGTCCGGAAGCCGTATTCAAGAGGTCGATGTTCGCTCCAAGCCGCACGGAGAAACCCATGATTCCCGGCGCGTCGAACTGCGCGACTACGACCACCTCGGCATGGTTGAGCATCGCCAGATGGCAGGACTGGCCGGTGTCGCTCGCCACCCGCTGAACCAGCGGGCGCGCTTGCGCGATCAGCCGTTGCAGAGGGTGATGGAGGTGAACAATTTCAAACAGCTTCAGCGTGAGCTGGTAACGTTCGTCCCCACCCGTCCGTGAAATATAGCCCCGCTCTTCGAGACACACCAACATGCGGAACACCTCAGTAATGGTGCGGCCCAGACGGTTGGCGATCTCACTGTGAGTGAGGGCCACGGAGACCGAAGCCAGAAGCTCCAGAATGTCCAGGCCTTTTTCGAGGGCAGGAGCCGTGTAGCGGCTTCTTCGCGAAGTCAGTTGCTGTCGGGTTGAGAGCGCCCGCTGGGTCATAGTGCGTAACTTTATTAGCTTACTACATAATTTCTCTAATGAAACTATGATTTTATGGGTAGAATTAACCACTTGGACGTTGCAAGGAGCTACTCGTGACTGATTCCACACTTCGCGTTTCCACAGATCGGAGCCGTAGGGAAAGACCTCTCGACGGCATTCTGGTGCTGGACTTCAGCCAGTTTCTTTCGGGCTCGCTGGCCACGCTTCGACTGGCGGATATGGGCGCCCGCGTGATCAAGATCGAGCGCCCCGGCGCGGGAGACCTGGGCCGCACGATGTACTTGAGCGACACGGATGTTCATGGAGAAAACACGCTCTTTCACGCCATCAATCGCAACAAAGAGAGTTATGTGGCGGATCTGAAGAATCCCGCTGACCTGGAGAAGTTGCGTCATTTAATTGCGCGGGCTGATGTGATGGTGCAGAACTTTCGTCCGGGAGTTATGGAACGGCTGGGCTTCGGCTACGACAAGGTTTCGCAGATCAACAACCGTTTGGTCTACGGAATCGTCTCGGGATATGGAAACGCTGAGGCATGGCGCGATCGGCCAGGACAGGATCTGCTGGCGCAGGCGCGCTCCGGAATCATGTGGCTGAGCGGCGACGATGGAGATCCGCCTACACCGATGTCTCTGGCCATCGCTGACATGCTGGCAGGGCATAACCTCTGCGAGGGAATTCTGGCCTGTTTGGTGCGACGCGGTGTGACCGGCCGAGGTGGATTGGTAGAAACCAGTCTGATTGAGGCATTGTTGGACTTCCAATTTGAAGTGCTCACCACACATTTGAATGATGGAAGGCGTCCGCCGCGCAGAAGTGCGTTCCGCAATGCGCACGCCTACCTGGCCGCGCCTTATGGAGTTTACGATACGGCCGACGGTTATCTGGCGTTGGCGATGACACATCTTCCGACATTGGGCAAGTTGCTCGATCTGCCTGCGCTGCAGGAAATTTCGGATCGAGCCGACAGTTTTCGCCGCCGTGACGAAATCAAGCAAATCATCGCCCTCCGTCTCAAAGAGCACACCAACGAGCATTGGCTTAAGATTCTGAATGCAGCGGATATCTGGTGCGCGGAGGTCCTCGATTGGCCCGAACTCTGCGCCACCGAGGCCTTTCAGCAACTTGCCATGGTACAAACCCTCCGGGATGGGCGCGGAATCGAGATTCTCACTACGCGGCTTCCGATTCGCCTGAATGGAAATGTGCTGACGAGCGAGCGACTCGCGCCACGGGTGGGACAACACACCGAGGAAATTCAGAGAGAGTTCGGGCTTTAGCTCATTTTGGTTCTAGGTCAAGCGGTAAACACGGATAGCGTTATCGTAGAACAACTTTTTCTGATTAATCTCGCCTGCCCCTTGCGTGATTGTCTGCAACGCCTCTACCCACTCTTGATAGCTGGCCGACAGCGTGCAGACGGGCCAGTCGCTCCCGAAAAGCACGCGATTCCACCCGAAGCTTGCGATCGTATGCTCGACGAAAGGCCGCAGGTCTTCTGCGTTCCATCTTTGTGGATCCGCGTACGCCACAAGGCCGGAAATCTTGCAAGATACGTTGGGGAAGCCGGCGATCTCTGTAATGTAAGAACGCCACGGATCGACATTCTTTTCTTTGACCTGCGGTACTCCACAGTGGTCGAGGATGAAAACTACATCGGGGCACTTGGAAACTAACTTGATCGCGATCGGAAGTTGCCGAGCGAGAACGCAGATATCGAATGAAAGGCCGTAGCTCGACAGCGCGCCCACGTTCTTAATGAAGGTCGCTCCCTGACCGACGTCGTCGGGCTGCGTATGAAGCACGCGGCGAATTCCTTTTAGTTTTGCGTGACCTGCGATCTTATCCAGATAGGATATAAAATCCTCCTTTTCGGGGCGGCCGCAGGCGACGACGCCTTCAAGAGGATTGTCCGGCTGATCACTAAGCGCAAGTAGATGCCTGGTCTCGTCGAGCATGTAGGGCTCATCGACATCGGCTTCGAGGTGCACGGATTTGGCCACGTTCGAGTCCTTTGGCCGCCACCAGGTAGTCAGCCATCCGGAAGGAACGGTTCAGTTGCGGAAGTGAGTCGAGCCACGCGTAGCGGAAGGGATCCAAATCCCATAGGTGTTGGTGTGTGTCTACGATCTGCATAATCTGTTAACCGGGCGGAACCTCTAACTTCAAACTTCGAAAGCTGTCAAATCAGTCCGCGTGAAACACTTCTTCCATATTGGCCCACCACTCGCCTGAGGCGCGTGTTTCCAATGGCTTTTGCATCGGCATCATAATGGCCCACCATTCCTGGGTTTTCGGGTCCGCCGCCATTTTGGCCGCGTCGGCGGCGTAATCAGCTCCGTGATATTCGAAGTATCCGAAGAGGAAGTCGTCTTTCAGGTAGATAGAATAATTCCTGATGTTGCAACGCCGGATCATCGCCAGCACATCCGGCCAAACCGCCGCGTGATATTTCTTGTAGTCTTCAAGAGACTCTGGTCTTACTTTGATCACAGAACCGTAGCGCTTCATGTCATGGTCCTTTCACGAGAGTGGCACGTTGCACTCCCCGAACCGCTCCACTATATTCGATGCCTTTGAAAGCTGGCTATAGTTGGTGAGGATCTGAGGGACTAACTTTCGCAACCATTGACATGACACAACATCGGATTACTTCCTTGGAAACACGCGATGTGCGCTTCCCGCTGGAGCACGGCGCGGGCAGCGACGCGGTGCACTCGGGAGCAGAGTATGCATTTGCCACGACGCTGCTTGCCTCTGACGATAAGGTTTTCGGCACCGGTATCGTGCTCACGCTCGGTTTGGGGAACCAATTGGTTTGTGAAGCGATTGAATATCTGGGCAAGGAATTGATTGGGCGGGATATTGAAGATCTGATGGCGGATTTCGGTGCGGTCTCGCAGAGACTTGCCCAACATCCTCAACTTCGGTGGCTGGGTCCTCACAAAGGAGTAGTTCACCTGGCGCTCGCCTCGCTCACCAACGCATGTTTCGATTTGTGGGCCAAGAGCCGCGGCGTACCCCTGTGGCGGCTGCTTCTGGATCTCGACGCCACAAGGATCGTCGACCTGCTCGACTTGAGTTATCTCGAAGATGTGCTTACTCGCGATGAGGCAGAAGCGATGCTGCAAAACCACGTCGGTTCGAGGCGAGAGCGGGAGGGCATATTACAGAGTGGGTATCCAGGGTATGACACATCAGTCGGCTGGTTCCAGTACGAAGACAGTCAGGTCAGGCAATTGGCGCGGCAGGCCATGGATCAGGGGTTTCACGCTTTCAAGCTAAAAGTTGGATCCCGCGATGGACAGCGCGACGTGCGGCGGGCCTTCATGCTGCGCGAGGTTGTCGGAGCAAATGCGCTGATCATGCTCGACGCGAATCAGCAATGGACGCTCCCACGTGCGCTGGAGATGAGTGTCGAGCTTCGAACGATGTCCCCGTACTTCGTGGAAGAACCCACGCACCCGGACGACATCCGGGCGCACCGCACGCTTGCCGACGCAATCAAACCGATCCCAATTGCATTAGGCGAGCACGTTCCCAACCGAATCATGTTCAAGAATTTCATGCAGGCGGAAGCGGTGCAGATCGTGCAAGTGGACTGCACGCGGGTTGCGGGCATCTCCGAATTTCTTACGGTGAGCCTGCTCGCGCGAAAGTTCGGCCTGAGAGTCGTCCCTCACGTGGGCGACATGGGACAGATTCACCAGCATCTGGTTTTGTTCAATCACATTGCGATGGGACACGAAGCGGTATTCCTCGAGTGCATTCCGCATCTACAGCCGCACTTCGTGAATCCTGCCCGTATAGAAAACGGCGTGTATGTAACTCCGCAGACGCCGGGCTCTTCTTCTGGCCTGAAAGGTGTGCAGCCGCGAGCTTCGCGGGGTTTCATGCATTGATCTTCATGAGGTGATTTCTTCCGGGCGGACCGCACGCTTCTCCGCCATCGAACGGTACTGGGCAAACACAACCTGCAAGGTGCGCAGGTTGTCGCGTCCACTGGTCTCGGGCTCCGAGCCGTTCTCGACAGAACACATAAGTGACGCCATCGGTCCGACAAACGCGTCGGGAATCCACATGCTGTCGAGACGCGCGGAGAACCAATAACCCAGATTGCGCTTGGACATGAACTCAAGCGTGTCCGGGCGGCCAGCGGGGTAGTTGTACATCAGCCCAATGGTTCCTTTGATCACTCCTTCCGTACCTTCGAAGCGAAAAATGGCATAAGGGTCATCCTGCCAGGTAGTGTGGCAAACATCGATCAGCACTTGCAGGCCGCTCTTGTATTCCCACGTGGTCAGCGTTTTCGTTTCGGCTTGTGTGGTTTCGCCCGGAGCTCGACTTCCGCTGGTGAACACATAAGCAGGGTCGCCCAGCAGATAGCGAAGCGAATCGACGTAATGGATGCTGTGGAACATGATCTCCACGTGTTTGCCCTGATAAATCCACGGCCAGAGACTCCAATCGGTTTTGCAGTGGACCTGAATGGCGCCATAGGTGGGTGTGACCCAGCCAGCCTGCGTCTATCAGCTGTCGAGCACAGCGGATCCCAGCGTCCCAGCGCATCTGCTGATTGACCGCAATGTTTACCTTGGCGCGCTCCGCGAG
Organism: uncultured Acidobacteriaceae bacterium; assembly: GCA_963841125.1. Lineage (GTDB taxonomy): Bacteria > Acidobacteriota > Terriglobia > Terriglobales > Acidobacteriaceae > Sulfotelmatobacter. The sequence continues at coordinate 469,918 of CAWJBH010000004.1, read as the reverse complement.
TTCGACGCTGCGAACCGCTTTCGAATACTCATCAGCAAAAGGCTTCTGGCAGAGCATATGTTTGCCGGCGGCCGCGGATTGTTCCACGATAGCGACCTGCTCGGCTGGATACACGGCTATGTCGACGACCTCGATTTCCGGCTGCCTCAGCAGCTCTTCGACGCTCGCGTAAACCCTAGGGATCCCGTGTTCTTTGGCGGTGCGCTCCGCCTGTTCACGATTCCGGTCGGTAACGCCGACAACTTTGAACCCTGCCTTCTTGTAGGCGGGCAGGTGAGCATAGTTGACGATTCCTCCGGCACCGACAATGCCGATTCCGCGGTCCATGCTTAGCGGTAATTTGGGTTTGTAATCGAGATGCGGGAAAACATCGGGCAATTCAGAATCGTTTCTCATAACCATTTGTGCTTCGCAAGCGCACAACTTTAGCAGCTACCATGGAGGCAGGCCAAACTTAATCTTTTCGATGAGCCTTCGGGCGATGCGTTTTATCCAGTGAAACAACGAGCGCAAATGTTTTTCCAGGTCTTCGGAATCCTGAACTTGCGAAGTTGAATCAGTTGGTTTAGCATTGGCACCTTTTTCGCATCTTGTTCAGTCGGGTACGCCGAACAGAACGTCGGGAAACGAGAACGGAAGATTATTCGATGAAGCTGATCCGATTTGGCGAACCCGGCAAGGAGCGTCCGGGGCTGATGTTGGAGGACGCCGTCCGCCTGGATGCTTCTAGTTGCGTGGATGATTATGACGAAGCGTTCTTTGCTAATGACGGACTCTCCCGATTGAAGGATTGGTTGAAAGAGAACGCCGTTTCAGCGCCGCGAGTTGCACCCTCTATCCGCCTAGGATCACCAATCGCCCGTCCCAGCAAGATTGTCTGTATCGGGTTGAACTTTCGCGATCACGCCAAAGAAAGCAAAATGGAGATTCCGGAGGAGCCAGTCATATTTTTCAAAGCCACCACCTCACTCGTCGGGCCAAACGATGATCTGATCATGCCGAAGAATGCGCGAAAAGTGGATTGGGAAATCGAACTCGCTGTCGTGATTGGAAAGAAAGGTATCTATATCGAGCAGGAAGAGGCGCTCGAACATGTGGCTGGCTATGCTTTGCACAATGATTATTCCGAGCGCTGGTTTCAACTGGAGCGTGGCGGGCAATGGGTTAAGGGCAAGAGTGCTGATACGTTCGCGCCGCTCGGGCCATTTCTGGCGACATGTGATGAGATTCCGGCCACGAGCAATCTGAAAATGTGGTTGAAAGTTAACGGCGTCTTCCGGCAGCGCAGTTCTACTAGTGAAATGATTTTTGATGTACCAACTCTGGTCAGCTGCGTCAGCCAATTCATGACGCTTTTGCCCGGCGATATCATCAGCACCGGAACACCGGCTGGAGTCGGGTTGGGCATGAGTCCGCCGCAATACCTGAAGGCCGGCGATGTCGTTGAATTGGGGATCGACCACCTTGGCGAGGCACGGCAGAGGGTGGTGGCGTGGCAGGCCGACAGAACGAACGGCTAGCGTTCTTCCCGCACGGGATTAGACTGTTGCGATTTCTGCTTTAAGATGTCAGGGTGATTCCGCTCAGGAAAGTTCGAAGGTCCACCTCCGTTTTATTCGTTGCGGCGCTTTCGCTGCTAGCGACCCCGCTCGTGGCTCAAACAAAGCCCACCAAAGCGGCAACACCGGGAATCAAGCCCGGTGAAGTCCATTTCGAAGACATTGCGTCACAATCGAGACTGAACGCACTCAACGTATACGGCGGGGACGGTCACAAAGAATTCATCATTGAAACCACCGGCAACGGCGCTATCATTTTTGATTACGATAACGACGGATGGCCTGACGTTTTTCTTCCCAACGGATCGACGATAGAAGGATTTCCCAAAGACAAGGCTCCAACCGGGCACCTGTATCACAACAACCGCGACGGGACGTTTACCGACGTCACATCGCGCGCGGGGCTGGATCGCGCGGGCTGGGGCCAAGGCGGTTGCGTAGGCGATTACGACAACGACGGCTTTCTCGATCTGTTCGTCACGTACTGGGGACAGAGTGCGCTCTATCACAACAACGGGGACGGAACGTTCACCGATGTGACTGCCAAGGCTGGACTCAAAACTTCTCGGGATGAGTGGAGCACAGGTTGCAGTTTTGTGGATTACGACCGGGACGGCAAGGCAGACATTGTGGTGGTGCGTTATGTGGAGTTTAGTTACGATTCGGTGCCCAGGCCAGGGGAGGGACGGTGGTGCCAATGGAAAGGAATCAACGTTATGTGCGGGCCGCGTGGGCTTAAACCCGGCGTGAATGCCCTGTACCATAACAACGGCGACGGCACATTTACCGACGTCTCACGGAAGTCCGGCATTCTCAATACAACGCCATGTTACGGCTTCACTGCGCTGACCGCAGATTTCGACCGAGATGGATGGCCGGATATCTATGTTGCCTGCGACTCCACCGCCAGCATTCTGTATCACAACAACCATGACGGCACGTTCACCGATATCGGAAAGAAGGCGGGCGTGGCGTATAACGAGGACGGCTCTGACCAGGCGGGTATGGGCCTTTCCGCCGACGACTTTACTCACAGCCGCTATCAGGACATCGTCAAAACCAATTTCAGCGACGACACCCCAACGCTATACCTGAATCGCGGCGACGATAACTTTGATGACGTTACCTACAGCTCGGGTTTAGGCAAGATCAAGAGGTGGCTGGGGTGGGGAGTACAATTCTATGATTTTGACAATAGCGGGTGGCCCGGAATCCTAATCGCGAATGGGCATGTTTATCCAGAGGTGGATGGCAAAGCGTTAGGCACCAGCTATCGCGAGCCGAAGGTCGCTTACTACAACCTGCGCGATGGCACATTTGCCAACATCACTGCGGATGCGGGCCCGGTTCTGAGCGAGGCACACTCGGGCCGCGGCATGGCGCTCGGCGATCTGTTCAACGATGGTCACCAGGAGGCTTTGGTGAACAACATGAACGAGAAGCCCTCCCTCTATTACAACACTTCGCCGATGGGAAACTGGATCTGCCTGCAGCTGGTGGGTGCGAAATCGAATCGCGCAGCTTTAGGTGCGGTTGTGACACTGGAGCAAGGCAGCGATCAGCGCGAGCAGGAAGTACGCAGCGGGGGCGGTTACATCTCGCAGAGCGACCTGCGGCTGCATTTCGGCCTTGGTAAGGCCACGCGGGCGGAAAGGGTCGCGATTCGCTGGCCCAGCGGATTGGTCGAGACGCTTTCTGATCTTCCCGCGAATCAGTACTACCTGGTTCGAGAAGGCGGCGGTGTGGACCAGAGCAAGACCCACGGAGTGAGTACAGTGCAGATTCACGTGCTGGGCACGAATGCCAAATAGCAATTCCATTCACGCGAACTAGTCTGCGGCGAGCTAGGTTGCGTTGCCGGCAGAGATGACTGCGATTGCGACCAGGAGAATCCCGACTCCAGTCCAGTTGTAGACCAAGGCGCGGCGGCTCGCGCCCTTCCATTCGCCCGATACGGCACCCCAGAACAGAGCGCCGATGATGTCGATGGTCATGAAGATGGGCCAACCCACGATCCCGCCGAGCGCACCCAGGGAAGCTGCTCCCATTCCGTAGAGAACGGTTCCGCCGAACCAAAGGACGCCCATCAGCATGCCCAGCAGCCAATAGACCGGCGGATTTCCTTCTCGGAATACAGACCAAGTCCGATTCTTGGTCAGCAGGTATACGCAGTACAGGGAATTCGCGACAAAGCCGCCGGTCACTGTGAGCGCCCAAATCGGATTCGCGGCCATTGCGTTGCTTGTTCCGGAGTGAAGAGCACGAAGTCTCAGCTCCTCGCCGAAGACGAAACTGAAGTTCATCATCGAGGAAAAGATTCCGGAAAATATGCAAAGCACCAGACCGAAAGCAAAACCGGAGCGCGCGCCGTCGCCGGTTCCCAAATCGTTTTCACGAGTGCGTCCAGCGAGCGCCAGAAAGACGAGACCCAAAACCATGACGGCAGTGCCGGCGATTAGAGCCAGCCCACGTTTGGCCAGAAGTTGCTCAGAATGAAGAATCGCCAGCGGGATCAGGGAGCCAAACGAAGACGTGATGCCCAGGATCAACGCGAATCCAAGCGCCATTCCCACGCGGCTGATCGACAGACCGAACAGCGTGGCGCCCACACCCCACAGCAATCCAAACAGAAAAACCTTGATGAGAGCGGACGGCGATGCTCCCGAGTAAACGCTCGCGACATTCGGCACGGTGGCGAAGTTAACTATCCACGGAAAAATGATCAGGCCAGAAAGCGCGAAGAGAAGCCAGGAGTTTTCCCAGCGCCATCCAGGCATCCGCTTCATCGGAACGGCAAAGCTTCCCTGGAGGATACCCGCCAAGGTGACCACGCTAATTCCTAACAACACTGCCTGATTCATTCGGTATCCCGAGGTGAAGGCTTGAAGAATGGACTATGCCCGCCTTACTCGTCAAGCCGACTGGCGCAAAAAGTCTGGTTGCCATCGGAAGTGCCTTTGGGCTAGAGTGCGCTTCATGATGAAGTGGACGTTGCGGATCGGGATTCTGATGTGTCCACTTCTGTGCCTGAGCTTCCAGAGCAAGTTGCCGGAAAAAGACGCATCGGCAGATCAGAGTTCACCACAAGAAACTGGCTACGTTGGTTCCCTAGTCTGTTCCCAATGTCACGCGAGCATCTACGAGTCTTTCTCGCGCACAGACATGGGCCGTTCGATGTCGAAGATCACGCCGGCGCTCCTCGATAGAATACCCGCGTCGGCCAGCATCCTTGATCCCAGGCTCAAGCGCCATTTTGAGATCTCTGTGCGCGACAACGATCTCTACCAGAGCGAATACGAAACTGCAGCCGATGGCAAGGAAGTTTTTCGCGAGACCCGCAGGGTTGATTGGATCATTGGTTCGGGAGCAAATGGCAGCGGAGCTATCGTGAAGCAGGATGACTATCTGTTCGAAGCGCCGCTCTCGTTTTATGCGAAGCCACATCGCTGGGCACTTTCTCCGGGTTATGAATTCGGGGATTACGGTTTCAACCGTCCTATTCTTCCCGCTTGCATTTCTTGCCATAGCGGCCAGCCCCGCCCAGTGCTGAATGGTAACGGCCGATTTCAAGACCCGCCGTTTGCGGAACTGGCCATCGGTTGCGAAAACTGCCACGGTCCAGGGTTGTCACACGCCGCCGCGGCGCACATGGGAGATCCGACTGGCTCAATTGCAAATCCCGCCAAACTTTCGCCTTGGCTGGCAGACAACATCTGCATGTCGTGTCATCAAGCCGGCGATGCGCGCGTCTTGCAAACAGGAAAAACATACCGCGACTTTCGCCCAGGCACCGAACTGAACGACACGCTGAGTATTTTCATGGTTCCCTTTACTCGCCAGTCTGCGCCCAAAGATGACCTATTAGAACACTACCTGTCCATGCGTCTCAGCAAGTGTTATCTGCGGAGCGGGGGGCGGCTGAGCTGCATCAGTTGCCACGATCCTCACGCACAGCCCTCGCAGCAAGAGGCTCCGGCATACTTTCGCCAGAAGTGCCTGGCCTGTCACACCGAGAAAAGTTGCGCCGTGCCGCAATCTCTACGGCTGCACAAGATGCCCCCCGATGATTGCTCGGGCTGCCACATGCCCAAGCGGGACGTGACGGTGATCTCGCATTCCGTTCTCACCAACCACCGCATTGTTGCCGAGGCCGAAGAGCCATTCCCGGATGTTGCGTTCCACATGACAACCTCTGAGATTCCCGATCTGGTTCAGCTCAGCGCCAATCCCGCAAAGGCGGAGCCGCCGCCACTGCTTACCCTGTTACAGGCTTATAGCCAGGTCATGTTGGCGAATCCGGAATATCGGGCGCGCTACTGGTCCCTGGCAGAGCAACTCAAGGCTTCTCAGCCGGACAATGTTTTGGTTTTGGAGGCGCTCGCCGACAGAGCAGCCATCCAGAATAGGAATCCCGAAGGCCAGGCGCAGGCGATTCAATTTCTTGAGGAGGCTATCCTTCACGGCGCGACCAACCCACCCGACTTCGAAGAACTGGCGAAGTTGCTGGTTGCCGCTAACCACCAGACCGATGCCCTCGGTGTTTTGCGGCAGGGAATACAGTTAGCGCCCTATGACGCTGACCTCTATCGCCTCAGCATGACGACATATTTCGCACTCAACAAAATGCAGGAAGCCTGCGAAGTTGCAGCCAAGGGAAGGCAACGATTTCCGCAAGACGACGCAATCAGAGCCCTCATGAAACGGTGTGACACCACTTCGGCGCGAGTGGGCGAATAAACTACAGCCCGAAATTTCACAGAATTAGTTCCGGGAAGGAACGACCTTCTTTTCCCGGCGGCGGTTTGCCGCGTCCGGTTCACGTTGTGAAAACCCCATCGCGACGGAAATGGCGCGGGCCGCAGATGTAACTGCTCCAGCCAGTCCCGCAACCTGTTCGGGGCTGACTCTGGTCACGGGTCCGGAGACGCTGACTGCTGCGATCGGCTCACGATTAGAGTTGAAAATTGGGGCGCTCACGCAGCGCGCACCCTGGACGGCTTCTTCGTCGTCCACGGCGTAGCCTTGCCGCGAGATCTTGACAAGTTCCTGGCGGAACTGCAACAAATTCATAATCGTTTTCGGCGTCGCTGCCTGGAATGTGATCGTGCTCAAAATACTTTCTCGCGGTTCCTCGGGCAAGAAAGCCGCCAACGCTTTGCCCAGTGCGGTGACATGCAACGAACGCCGCGTGCCCACGCGCGATGAAAGCCGGAATTCGTGGGGGCTCTCGATCACGTCGACGTAAAGCACAGTCCCCTGGTCGAGAACACCCAGGTTGACAGTTTCCCGAGTTGACTTCCACAACCCCCAAAGTATCGGCCGGGCGACCGCTTGCAGCGTCGCTCCTTGGTTACCGCGCGCCGACATCTGTGAGAGTCGCGGACCGATGAGATAAGCTCCCGCTTCGGTTCGAATGAGATAGCGCTCGTGTTCCAAGTGTTTCAGAAAGCGGTGCGCGGTGCTCTTGTGAATGCCCGTAAGATCGCAGATAGCCTTCAAACCTAATCCAGCGGAAGAGCCCTGGAGAGCCTCGAGAATCAATAACACTTTGGAGATCACGCCGACAGGCGCCGAACCCGGACTCGACTTTGTGACTCGCGGCATAGCGCACCCGGCAATTTCAGGCCCAAACTCCGAGACTTAGAGGCCTGCTGGAGGGCATCTCGCTCACGAGATCCCATTTCAGTATGCAGAACTCTAACACGGAAAATCGCTATAATACCAGCGAATTGTTTCATCTGGTGGAACTATATTCACAGATGTGAAATTTTTTGATTGACAAGATTAATGCAATCAGGTTAGAAGTTTGTGCCGTGGGGTTTTCTTGTGGGCGTTGTTGGCAGCCCGGTTCATCCGTCCTGACGAAAAGCGCAGTTGAACTTGCGGAACCAATGTCGCAGAGGCTAAAGACGCGACCTCCTGCGAGGAGGATTATACGATGACACGCCAGGTTTTCTTGAACAGGCATGAGCGATGGGTGGTGGTATTGACACTGACTGTCGCGGCGGTATTAGTGGCCGCGTTCTCTGCGTCGCCCGCATGGGCCCAAGCCACCGGGACCGTCAATGGCACGGTTCGCGATTCGGCGGGCGCGGTCGTAACCGAGGCCACCGTCGTGCTGCACAACCGCGACACAAACCTTGACCGCACTGCGGTGACCAACAGCGTAGGCGATTTTGTAATGCCTGACGTACAGCCGGGAAATTACGATTTGAAGGCAACAAAGAGCGGCTTCGGTCCGATTGTTAAATCGGGAATTATTCTGGTGGTAAACCAAACCGCAACGTACGACTTCGCACTCAAGGCCGGATCGGTCAATCAGGTCGTCGAAGTGCAAGCCAACCCGATTGCTCTGGAGACGTCGACCGCTGAGGTGGGCGTCGCCGTGGTAAAGGAGCAAGTCAACGACCTGCCCTTGAACGGACGAAATTTTACCCAGATTCTCAATCTCACGCCCGGCGTCAGCACCGTCAATGTATCGCAGAACAGCGCCACCAGCGGCGGCGTCTGGTCGAATCCGATCGGCACGTTTTCCTATCCATCGGTGAACGGGCAAACCAACCGCAGCAATTTATTTTTGCTCGACGGCGTGAATAACGAAGGATCGTTCGGAAGCACTTACGCCGTTCCACCGATTATCGACGACATTCAGGAATTCAAAGTTCAAACTCACAATGACGACGCTTCCTTCGGGGGCGTGATGGGCGGAGTGGTCAATGTGGTCAGCAAGTCCGGGAGCTCGCGCTTCCATGGATCTGGCTGGGAGTTCATCCGAAACAAGGACCTTGACTCGGCAAACTATTTTTTCCCGATTCCCCAATACCAGCAGAATCAGTTCGGCGCAACTTTTGGCGGACCGCTGCCCATTCCCGGCGAGCAGAAGAAAACCTTTTTCTTCCTGAGCTATGAAGGCTTTCGCTTGCACTCGGCCGCATCCAATCGATACATCACGCCAAACACTTCCGCACTGGCCGCCGTTGAGAGTGGCGGCGACGCCAACTTCTCATCGATCGTCAATCAGATTTACAACCCGTATAACGGCGGCCAACCGTTCCTGTGCTCCGCGCCCGGCGTCGCGGAGCCGGGCCCAATACAGGCTCCCGGGGGCACGCCCTGCAACGTTATCCCGAACAACATGATCGACCAGACCATGGTCACATACGCAAAAACGCTGTTTCCGGCCCCGAATCTTACTCCTTCCAGCCCCACCGCGTTCAACGGGCTGGACACGACCGGGACCATCACACGTCAGGACGAAGGCAGCGGGCGATTGGATCACCAGTTCAACAACCATGACAGCGTCTGGGCGCGTTACAGCAGCTTTCGGCAGCCGGTCACAGGGTCGGGCGGTTTTGCCGGACTGTTGCACGATCAAGTCACGAATGGCTACAACGTAGCCGTGAACTATATGCACCTGTTTTCCGGGAACATGCTAGCCGAATTCCGCTTCGGACGCAACAACATGAATATCGATCAGGGATCAGGGTTTGCGAATGGAGGACCCGGCCTGGGCACGCAATTGTTCAACCCGAACTTCGCGGGGGGATTCAAAGGCGGAGTCTCGATGGTGCCGGAAGTCTACATCCAGGGATATATAGGCACCTCCAACCCCAGTGCGCACGGCGCCGCCCAGATTGACGACACTCACGCCTCTAACATCTGGGAATACGGGGGTGATTTCACCAAGACCATCGGGCGCCACACTCTGAAGGCTGGAGCAGATTTCGCCAGCAATAACGTTAATGCTCTGTATCTGAACTCAAGTGTCGACTTTCTGGCCGCAAATACAGCACAACCCAATCCTCCCCAGGGCGCTCCGCCCAGCGGCGACGGTCTGGCGTCGTTCCTTCTCGGCGATCCGGGAGAAGCCTCACGCCGCAATGTGGTTGAAACCACACATGGCGGCTGGGTGGATGGGTTCTATGCCATGGATCAGTGGAGGGTGACTAACAAGCTGAATTTGAACATCGGTTTTCGCTACGACCTCACGCTCATGCCCATTTATGGGAACAGTCCGAACGACAACTATTACGTCGGGGACATGGACTTCACGAATGGAACCTACATACTCGCGCACAACGCTCCCTCGTGCGCACAGACGAATGCTGCTCCCTGCATACCCAATGGAACGCTGCCCGCAAATGTGGTATTAACTCCCCTCGGCGGTGGCAGGATATTCCATACCGACTACAACGACCTCCAGCCGCGCATCGGCTTTGTCTATCAGATACTGCCGAATACAGTGCTGCGGGCCGGTTACGGGAGATTCTTTGATAACTGGGCAGCGATAACTCAAACCTCGCAAAACTACGAGGGCACCTGGCCAAGCCTGGACCAACTCGGAGCCAGCAATATTAACCCAATCGCCTCTGGCGCCCCGGGTGTGACTGCGGAAAATCCTCTCCAGCAGAGCAGCGGACCTCCACTTACCGGCCCGACCCCCTTTACTCAGTCAACCTGGTTTGCCGATCCATATCTAAAGAGGCCTTATGCAGATCAGTGGAACCTCGGCATCCAGCAACAAGTAACATCCAAGGACGTGCTCACGCTCAATTACGTTGGTTCGGTGGGCAGGCGCTTGGATATTGGCGGTGCCTATAACGTGGCCGTGGCTCCTGGCGGAAACGTCGGTTGTCCTACATACGGCGCAAATCCGAACGACTTCAACTGCGGAGCTCCCTTTCCATATATCGGCGCGACCGCCTATGACCGAAGCCAGGGGAAGAGCAGCTATAACGCTTTGCAGGTTTCACTTAACGGGCGGCAGCAACACGGTCTTACGTACCTGGTTTCCTACACCTGGTCGAAGAGCCTCGACCTTGGCTGCACTGGATGGTACGGAGTGGAAGGTTGCTCCATTCAAAACCCGTATAACCTGCAAGCGGACAAAGGACCGTCCGCCACCGACCTTCCGCAAATCTTTTCTGCCGCATGGGTCTATACACTGCCCTTCGGAAAGGGCGGCAAGTTTTCCTCGGACAATTCGGTTGTGAACGCGCTGATCGGAGGCTGGAACCTGAATGGCGTTCTCTCGCTCAATTCGGGGCAGGCGTTCGATGTAGGAACCGGCCTGGACCAGGCGCAGACTGGCAATTACAACTATGGCAACGGATATGGTTACGAGCGGGCCAATCTGGTCGGTAGCCGATATCCGAGCGGCAAAACCATCGCCGAGTGGATTAACACCGCATCTTTCCAGTTGCCCGCTTTAGATACGTTTGGAAGTTTGGGCCGGGATTCACTGCGCTCAGACTGGAACAGGAACCTGGACATCTCGATCTTCCGCCAATTCCCGATTACAGAGAGATTCCGGGCGGAATTCCGCTTTGAGGTGTTCAACGCCACAAACACAAAGGTTTGGGCAGTTCCGATCACGGACATGGATCTTCCACTTTTCGGGCAGGTTACGAGTACGGCAAACGTGCCTCGACAGCTACAGTTCGCGCTGAAACTCTATTATTGAGCCCGGCCAGTTGCGGCGCTCCGGTGCGCACGAATTCGAAGGCGGGCGTATTCAGTTAACTGAGACAGATGCGCTCGCCCAAAGTTTCTCGAGCGGATTGCATATTCGGCTTTTTCATTTTTTTGACCGGCAGAATAACTCTTCCAGGCGCTACACTTTATGCGAGCACAAGTTTGCCGGACTCCGTGTCACAGCGACGAACCAGGCCTAGGGACGACGCGGCAAGCGAATGATCACAGTAACTGCAAGCCTGAAGGGTATTGGAGATGTTGGCGGCTAGGACAGGACGTGCTCGACCCGGGATGTACTCGCTCGTGTGCGTGGGTGTCCTGGTGACGCTGGCGGGTACACTCTCCGCAGCTGGGCAGGCCGCTGCGTCAGGGCAAGCTGCGCCCGCAGCCCGTCCGCTGGGGTTCTCCAAGTCGTGTCTGGAGCAGAGCAATCCCTCCGAAAAGATGACAGCGCTGCTGGAAAGCGTTCACGATCATCCCACGGCCGGCGCCTACAACACATTGGGGGTCTTGTACGCCCAGGCAGATCGAGTGTCCTGCGCGATCGCAGCCTTCGAGGCCGGTCTCAAATTCGGAGACCAGAATTGGGAAGTGCACTACAACCTTGCCCTGGCGCTTCTTAGAAAAGGAGACCGAGCGCGGACCGTACATGAGCTGCAAACCGCTATTCAGCAGAAGCCGGATTCCGTGAGTTCTCACTTTGCCCTGGGAAGTGTGTTTGAAGACGAAAAGAAGTTGGGAAATGCCGAGGAACAATTTCGCTCGGTTTTGAAGATTGATCCGCACTTCGCGCCAGGCGCGATCAAGCTGAGTGAAGTTTTAATCACCGAAGGCAAAGGCCATGGAGCAGTTGCGTGCCTGGAAGACGCTGCTAAGCAAGTGCCCCTGGACCAGACTGAGCCGGTGCAGGCGGCGCTGGGCGCCGCGTACGCCGCAAACGGCGAGATGGAGAAGGCTTTAGCGACCCTTAAGAGCCTCGTCGACAGTCAACCCGGTTCCGCCGATGCTCACTTTAATCTGGGGTTGGTTTACGCCAGGCAGGGGCAGTCGAAGGACGAAGAAATTGCCGTGAGGGAATTTCGCGAAGCGCTGCGTCTGGACCACGGCATGGATCCTGCCCGAATCGCGCTCGGGCGGGTCTTGATTTCCTTGCAGAAGTATTCTGACGCAGTGCCGGTCGCTCTGGAGTACACCGGCCGGGAACCGAAAGATGCCCAAGGTTTTTATGCCCTGGGACTGGCATATGAAGGACTTAAGAAGCCGGATGCAGCCATCAGCGCGTTGCGGCATGCTGTCGAGTTGGACCCGCGAGACGCTGGAATCCGCTTCAATCTCGGAATGCTGCTGGCGAGCGCGGGACGCACAGATGCATCCATCAAGGAACTGGAAGCTGCGGAGCGAATTAATCCGTCTGATCTTGCGACCCATAAAGAACTCGCATTGCTTTTCGAAAAAGCTGGCGACAAGGAACACGCTCGTCTCGAACAAGCCAAGGTCAATGCCCTGAAGTCGGGGGGTGACAGGGAAGAGGCTATTGCCAAGTTCTACGCGGAGGCCAGCGAGTATCTCTCTACCGGGAAGGCCGAGGCAGCTGCAGAAAGTTATCGAAAGGCCCTGCAACTCAAGCCTCGCGACGCCAAGCTCCGCTACAATCTGTCACTCGCTTTAGACAGGATGGGAGACTTCGAGTCAGAGCGGAAAGAACTGGAGAGAACGGTGCAGTTGGATCCCACTCTTGCAGTCGCTCAAGATCAGCTGGGGTTGCTCGCTTTGCGAAGCGGGCAAGCAGCGGTGGCGGAAGAACTTTTCAAGAAGGCGTCGGCGATCGATCCTACGTTCTCTGAAGCGCAGAGCAATCTGGGCGTGCTTTACAGCCAGCAAGGCAAGAACAAGGAAGCTGCAGAACTGTTTCAGCACGCTATAGAAAATGATCCCAAGTACTCCAAGGCCCGGGTCAACCTTGGGTTGCTCATGGCGCAACAGGGAGCGTTCGCAGAAGCCGAACAGCAATTTCGGGCCGCGATCGGGGCGGACGCGAACTATCCGGATGCATACGCTGCGTTGGGGATGCTCCAGGCCAAGACGGGGCGCGGTGCTGAAGCCGTGAAGAGTTTTCAGAAGGCGATGATGCTCGATCCGGCCTCGGCGCAGGCCCATCTTAACCTGGGGATTGCATTGGTGGATCAGTTCGACCGCCCCGCTGGCCTTAAGGAGTTTTCTGAAGCCGCCCGAATGGATCCAAGGCTTGCCGCCGCTCATTACAATCTGGGCCGATTCTTCTTCGAGACAGGCAGGTACGAAGACGCGGATAGGGAACTCCAAACCGCAATTCGTCTGCAGCCGGATTACGCCGGTGCGCTCTACTTCCTCGCTCTCACGGCAAAGCAGGAAAATCAGGCTGAGCGATCCACGGTGCTCCTGCAGAAAGTAGTTGCGCTGCAGCCAGACAATGCGGATGCGCAATACCTCCTCGGACAAAACATGGAGCACGCCGGTGACAGCCTTGCGGCTATTCAGCACTGGAAAGCCGCGGTGCAGGCCGACCCAGTCATTCCCAAGCTCTATATAACCTGGCCAAGTCGTTGGACAAGATCCATGATTCGGAAGCGAAACAATATCAGGACCGCTTCGAAGCGTTGCAGAAGAGCCAGGAGATCGCCGATCGAGTTTCGCAGTTGGGCAACTTCGCGCTGGAAGCAGCCAACGCCCAGAATTGGCCCCAGGCTGTGGAGCAAATGAATGAGGCTATTGCGCTTTGTGGTAACTGCCCGCAAGGCGCTCATCTGCATAAGAATCTGGGATTGTTTTACGGGCGAACGGGAAATATCGGCGCCGCGAGGAAAGAGCTGCACACTGCGCTCGAGTTGGCGCCCAACGATGCCGACGCACAAAACGCGCTAGCAATGCTTGAGCGCGCCCATGAGGAGCAGGGGAAGTAGATTCGAGTCTTGAATCAAGCAAGGGGAGGTCTTTTCTGAAGGGTAATTCACACTCTTTTCGCCTTGATGGCAAACTTGCCGTGGTTACGGGAGGGGCTAGCGGCATCGGCCGCGCAGTCGCTCAAAGGTTTGCCAGTAGCGGAGCCTGCGTCCGCGTGCTGGACATCGACGAGGACGCGGCCAAAACGGTTGCCCGCGAAATCGCATCCAGCGGCGGGAACGCGAAGGCCTATAGCTGCGACGTGTCCCACCACGATAGTGTTAAAGCGGCTTTTGACAAGGTGTTTCAGGAAGGACAGGTTCACATCCTGGTGAACAACGCCGGAATTTCCCATGTCGGTAGCCTGGAAGGTACTCCAGAAGCCGATTTTGACAGGATTTTCTCCGTAAACGTCAAGGGCATGTACAACTGCATGCATGCTTCCGTGGTTCACATGAAAAGTAATGGAGGCGGCATCATTTTGAACATGGCTTCCATTGCCGGTACAGCTGGCCTTGCCGATCGTTTTGCGTATTCCATGAGTAAAGGCGCTGTGGTGGCGATGACATACTCTGTGGCCAAGGATTACCTGGCCCACAACATTCGCTGCAATTGCATTTCGCCGGCAAGAGTCCACACACCCTTCGTCGACGGTTTCCTCCACCGTAATTATCCCGGCAAAGAAAAAGAAATGTTTAAGAAGCTGGAAGAATCGCAGCCTATCGGGAGAATGGCTCAGCCCGAAGAAATCGCCGCGCTTGCTCTTTATCTTTGTTCAGAAGAAGCGTCGTTCATCACGGGCTCGGACTACCCGATCGACGGGGGGTTCTTGAATCTCCGCGGCTAAGCGTCTCGGCGGATGCCGCGAAAATCAGTGACCAGTGGCCAGCAACCGGGATTCCCGAGGATATTTTTCACTGGCCACTCGTCACCGACCACGGCTTCTCATGGATCTGCAACTCAAAGACAAGGTTGTGTTGGTAACCGGCGGCGCAAAAGGCATCGGCGCCGCCATCACGCGAACCTGCGCCCAGGAGGGAGCCATCGCAGTTGCCGTGGACCGGGACGTGAAAGCATGTCAGCAATTAGAGTTCAGTGCCCGAGGTCTGCAAATCAGTTTTATTGCCCTGGATCTTTCGCCGGCCACGAACTGTAAAGCGATTGTGGAGCAAGTGATTGCGAGTTTCGACCACATCGATGCGCTCGTGAATAACGCAGGCATCAACGATAAGGTCGGCCTCGAACACGGCGATCCCCAGGAGTTTCTCTGTTCGTTGGAACGGAACCTTCTGCATTACTACAATATGGCGCACTACGCCCTCCCACATTTGAAGCGAACCCGCGGCTCCATTGTCAACATCAGCTCGAAAACCGCTCTCACTGGCCAGGGAGGCACATCGGGATACGTAGCTTCCAAGGGCGCGATCCTGGGCTTGACCCGCGAATGGGCGGCAGAATTGCTTCCTTACAGTATCCGCGTGAACGCGGTCATTCCGGCTGAAGTGATGACCCCGCTCTATCAACAGTGGCTCGATGGGTTTCCCGATCCACAGGAGAAACTGAAGAGTGTCGAAGCCAAGATTCCTCTCGACAGGCGGATGACCACCCCTGATGAAATTGCGGCTATGGTGACATTCTTGCTTTCACCGAAGGCCGGGCATATCACTGGCCAGCACTTGTTTGTAGACGGGGGTTATGTGCATCTGGATCGCGCCTTGACCTAACTGGAGGGACATGACCAAACCGTCCGCGCCACTTACGGAACGCCGCTATGTCTTGCCGTTTATTTTAGTCACCAGCCTGTTTTTTCTCTGGGCTTTCGGCGTCAATCTGAACGACATTCTAATTCCGCATTTGAAGAAGGGTTTCCATCTCTCCGACTTTCGGTCCTCATTGATCCAAACAGCGTTTTTCGGAGGCTACTTCCTGGCAGCTCTGCCGGCCGGCTGGCTGATGGAGAAGATCGGCTACAAACGGGGAATCCTGGTCGGCCTGCTGACCTGTGCAGCGGGCTCCTTCTTGTTCATTCCGGCGGCCTCCGTGAGACTGTACGGATTTTTCTTGTTTGCCCTGTTCGTAATGGCGTGCGGTCAGGGAGTTTTGGAGGTGGCGGCAAACCCGTACGTGACCATTCTCGGCCCTCCTGAGAGTTCGGAGCGCCGCCTGAACTTCGCGCAATCGTTCAATTCCGTCGGCGCCGTTGTCACTCCAATTTTTGGTGCTGCCTTCATCCTCTCCGGAGTGGAGTATTCACGGGCGCAGTTAGCCGCCATGACTCCCGCCCAGCTTCACGCCTACGAAATGGCCGAGGCCAACACCGTCAAAGGGCCCTATCTGGTGATCGCGGGACTCTTCCTTGCAGTCGCTGCGCTCATCTTTTTTTCCAACCTGCCTGAGGTCCGCGAGGAGGATGAAGGCGAAATACCGGATGCAGGCGGAGGTTTGCGGGGATTGTGGCCGTATAAACATCTGCTGAAAGGTGTTCTCGCGCAGTTCTTCTATGTGGGTGCACAAGTGGGCGTTGCCAGTTTTGTAATCCGTTTTGCACAATACAGCATGCCAGGACTGCCCGAGAAGCAGGCAGCAAATTTTCTCAAGCTACACCTGCTGGGATTCATGATTGGCAGGTTTGCCGGCTCTGCGATCATGAAACGCATCCCTGCTTCTCGTCTGCTCTCACTGTTTGGAATGTCAGCTTTGATCTGCCTGACAATAGTGTTGCTTGGAACCGGAGCCGCGCCTCTGTGGGCTCTGGTGCTGCTTGGCTTCTTTCATTCAATCATGTTCCCGACCATCTTCGCCCTCAGCCTGAAGCATCTCGGGCCACACACAAAGCTCGGTTCCTCTCTTTTGGTGATGTCCATCATTGGAGGCGCCGTTTTTCCCGCTATCATGGGTTATATCTCCGATATGAGCAGTATCCGCTATGCTTTTTGGGTTCCATTTGTCTGCCATCTTTACGTACTCTATTTCGCGGCACGGGGCTATCGACCGGCTCACGATTTATCGAAAGGAACTGGGATGCGGAGGATTCCTGTTGAAAACTGAAGACCTACCATCCGAGTGCAAACGGGACAAATGTACCTCTTCATCGCGCATCGACGGCAGGAATCTCCGGTCCTAGTTCTTGGCCTGGAGATACTGGGAGCGCCTTTGCGACTTACGTCCACCGAAACTGCGAGTTAGAAGCTGAAGCGCGCCGTCAGCACGACGACACGAGCAGCAAGGGCGCCTGCTATCGTGCTCCAGCCCCAGGTCCTCAACGAACCCCTCGCCTTTGGCAGCAATGTATAGATGTTCGATCAGCACACTTCGGCTTGGTACCTGTTAGTTTGCGGGTCCAGCAAACAGCAGCAGATTTCCATCGGGATCCTTGACGACGAAATTTTTAGCGCCCCAAGGCTGCTTTTTCAGCGTCTGGCGAAAGGCAACACCAGCGGACTGAAACTCAAGAAACAGAAGCTTGATCTCTTCTGCCGTAGCGACGGTCATAGATACCGATAACAATTCCTGCCGATCGCGGACCATCGACTCGGTTACTGCTTGCTCGACGTACCTTAGATTGAGACGCGCCGCGTCGCGCCCAACCTGCGCATAGTAGGGAGGCTTGCCGTAACTGAACACAAGCGAAAAGCCTAACTTCTCACCGAAAAAGTCGCATGATCTCTTGATATCGGTGACGAACAGTTGCGGCTCTGCACGGACAATGGTTGCTTTGGATGGCGATGATTTCACCTTGAGCGGCGTGGTCGAAAGCCCAGTTTTCAAGGCTTGCCAACTATCGAAGCCTTGCTGTCTTGCGACTATTTCCTGCGCATCGCTGAGCTTAAACCTCGCCGCAAGAATCTCGGAGTCGGGCATATTCAGGAAACGAGCCAAATGCTCCCGGATTTGTGCCGCGACAGGATAGTGGCGTTCGCGATGCCACCGCAAGATGAGCTTGGCTTGCTTTTTGAGGTTCTCTAGATTGGGCATGTGGGCCTCCACGATGAGATCGTAGGTGGGCATTGCCCTTCGGCGAAGTGCCGTTGCATCCTACATGCGCAAATCGCAGTATCGGCGACCGTATCAGTATTGTCAATTGAGAACGCTGGTGGACTATACCGTTGATTCGGCTACGACGGTTGATGCCTCGTGAGGGCGCGGGCGGCTTAGATGTGATGCGGAGCGGGCCTTAGCCACGGGTCTCCGAGCAATACCCGCCGAAAAGTCCCTACTTAGCTCAAGATGTGCAGGCCTATTTCGAACCTTCACTGTCGTGCGACAGCAGTCCGAAGACGCCTACGCCGTTTGTTGTTCCCACATAAACTTTACCGTTGGTGATGAGGGGAGTGATGAACTTGTTGCCGGCGCCGAAGTGATCGCGCCCGTTGATGGCCTGGTTTGTGTTGTAGAGCTCCTGCAGGGTAAGGGCGTTGTAGGCGTGGAGAACAGCAGGAGTGGTATTCTCGACCGCCCAAAGAATGCCGTCCTCAGTTTTGTTGGAAGAGATGCTGGGCGTGACGCCCGGATACTCGAAGTAGGTGCTGGTTCGCGCCACAGGAGCAGTCAGCAGTCTTGCTTTCTGAAATCGGAACGCGAGGATAGGTTGGCCTACAGGACCGAAATAAAGCCTACCCTGGTAGAAGGCGGGCATGGACCACATGCCACCCGGCAAGGCGCCTGAAAGTTCCTGGTAGATGTTGTTGCGGTTGGGATTGAATTTTCCCATGGAGTGGCGGTTGACCAGGTAGAGGTTGTTATCCTTGCCAGCACCTGCGGCGAGTTGCCGAGTCGTGCCGGAGGAATCCTTCAGGTTGGGCAGCACGATGGCTCCGCCGGAGCCGAGATCGCCATCGTGCTCACTTTCCTGTACCCCGTTATACATCTCGAAATAGTCGGCGACGGCCAGACCGCCTTTCGTGGTCAGCTTGATGAAGGCATTACCATAGTCGCCGCTACTGGGGAATCCGCCGGAATTCAACTTCGTATCAAAGATGCCGTTGGCGTCGAGGAAAAAGATGTTATCCGCATTGTCCGCTGTGAGGCCTGCGCCCGAGCTCCAAATAGCGCCTTCGTTGCCGTTGGGTGTGACATTCAAGACGGTCTTCTGGGCGAGGGTGGCCGGATTGTAACCCATGATCCACCCAGTGTAGGGGCGGATGTCGCAGTGCGACGCCCACGTCAGGTAAAGAAGTCCGCCGGCAAGAAGCAGTCCAGAGCGTTCCTTATATTGTGCGGGATCAAAGATGACGTAGCCGCCGGAACTGTTATCGCCGTTGCCGGGATACTTGGCTGCAATGTTGACGGGGCCTTTGTAGAGTTCGTTGCCCGTGGGGGCGTCGAGAGCGTGCAGTCGCTGATGATAGTTGCCGGAAGAATCCTTCGACATGGCAACGGTGTAGATGACACCGTTCGATCCTTTGGGGCGGCTGATGGCGGGAGTGGAGGTGATTCCGATTTCGGGAGTGACCTGGGAGCAGCCCCGGTCGTCGGAGGTAGTCTCGCCCGATTTCAGGGTGGTGATGTGCCAGATGGGGGAACCGGTGTCAGCGTCGAAGGCGTAGACCGAGTCGTGTTCGGTGGCGACGATAACAAGGTTGTGAGTGCCGCGGGCCGGGATGGGGACGGCCGAGAGGTATAAAGGCTGAGCGTCGACTAAACCGTCAACCCGGAGGATGAAGAGCTTTCCAAATTCCGCGGAATTCACATTGGCCGGGGTGAGAGTGGTCTCGGAGGGATTGAGTCCAGTTCGGGCATTGTTGTTGTGGTAGGTGAGAACATCCTGGGGGAAGGCGAGCGATGTGGCGCATGCGAGGATGGAAACGGCTAAGACGGAACGAGGGATGTTGAATCTGGGGGACGGCATAACGAAATCTCCTGGGGCGAGGGTCCTTGCGGAACGGGGCCGGGCTGCAGTTGAACTGGGAAATCTGTACAAGACCGCTCACAACGATCAGAGCGAGAGTGGCGAGATCACGACTGCTAGGCTCCTTCGCCCAACATTATCGCAGCCTCTGTTGGGCAACACAAAATCGTTGGTGCATGCATGGCGATGTGCTGGAAATGCCCTGGGACAAAGCCAAGACTCGAAACTACAGAGGGAACCGCTCGAAATGTTGGCGCAGCATTTCTTGCGAATCAGCGGGCAGCGGGATTCCGTAAAATCTCCTACGGTAGCTGGAAACGACAGGTGCCAATGTAGTATTTCCGGTTAAGATCCACGGGAGGTGAATGTGGCAAGCGCATCTATTCCGAAAGACAGACGGTCGACTCGTGTCGCACTCGTTGAGCACCACGCCCCGGGCTTAATGTGTGTAGTGGAATCAACGCTCTGACTTCGGATGGGAGTCGCGGGATGAGCCCCAGTCCGGGAACATTTGTGCAATGGAATGCGCAACGAAGGCGGGTCTTTGTCGCCGCCTCTTTCTGAGGGTGAACATGATAGCAAGGGAAAATCCTGCTAGAGCTCCGAGGAATGCTTCTGTAACTGAGAGACTATTGAATGTTCTTAGTCCTTGGTTGGTCAAAATGAACCCGGTATATGCCATAGCCGCCGTCCAGAGAATTACCCGAACAGAGAACATGGGAATCGCCACCTCTTAATAAGCAAACATTTGCGACAACTTAACCGATGTGGATAGTGGGGGCCTCTACGGCCTACGGAAGCAGACAAAACTAAGCCGCCTTGACACGCAAGCTTGTGGCTTGGACGGAACCCATTTTCTTAACGAGGATTGCGGACAACCGTTCTACCTGCTTCCTTTCGGCTTTTCGTTCCCAACGAAAAAGTTGAATTCTTTGCTCGTAACGCTGCGGTTCCAGTCTGTCGCGCAGTCTCATAGTCAATTCCTCAGTGCGGCGAGTAATGTAGCATTTCTTTTGCGACCGATGCGAGATGGAGCGTGTGCGGACAACTGCTCAATTCGCTGTGTGACTGTGAAAACGTAGCACCCCTCGTGAACGGCTTTCCCGCGTTCATCGGTGTTGCTAGTTTCCAGCTGCACAGGATTTCCGCAAATAAAGCAGGGTAGATAGTCAAGCATCCTTCGTTGCTCGCGCTCTTCCCGTAACCATCCTCCGGCTAGTTGTATACAGGAGACGAGGGACATTGGCGTCCTTTCGTGTTCTTTGTGGTCTTAATACGTCTAGCAGTTGGTTTGCCAAACGGATAATGTCTTGGTTCTCAAAGAGATAAGACACTTTGCGGCGAAACGTGTTCACGCGAGTTTTGCTCGGCTCTGAGCAGTTTATTCCGGCTAGATAAGGCATGAAGTTGAAGGTAGATTTCTGTGGAAAATCTTGGCGGCGGGAGCTATTTCGAATTCGTTCGTCAGGTTTCGATATTTGGCTCCGGTGCCAGGCACGCCGAACGAGAACGATAAACGCCAAAAGGCCACCGAAACCTCCGGGCACCAGGAGCTACAAAAAGTACCTTACCTCATCGGTGTTACTCTGTCCCACGCTCGTGCCATTTACTTCCGCGGTGGATAGAGTTCAAATCGCGGAAACGGCAACAACTTCCGTCACAACGCCACAACGTCCACGAAACAAATTATGCGAGGCCCTTGGGCCGTGGCATCGGGCCCAATAAGTGTTTGTTCAAGGTGCAGCTGAATCCGAATTAACCGCTAATCGAGCGCATGACGAGAATCCTTATAGTCGATGACAATGCAAGGGTGCGAGCCGCGCTTCGGGTGTGTCTAAAGTTGAAAGAAGATTGGGTCGTTTGTGGAGAAGCGGAAAACGGAGACGCCGCCATAGAGTTCGTTCGTACGGTAAAGCCAGATGTGGTCTTGCTCGATTTCGCGATGCCTGTGATGAACGGGCTTGAAGCAGCGCGAGTATTGAGCGGCCTCGCTCCGAAGTGCGCCATACTGATGTATACAATGTTTGCTACTCCACAACTATCAGAACTGGCTTCCGCGGCTGGTGTTCGCGCCGTTCTCTCCAAGGACGTAAATGGGATCGGTGCAGTTATGGAAGCCATCGAAGCGGTGGCTTCCGGCAATGCTACAAGTTGCGAATCGTAGATCGGGCGGAACCGGGACTCGCTCGGCGCAGCCGTTGGAGAGAACCTTCACCCCAGAATCTCGTTCCACAAGGCAGTACGGACTATAGAGCTGCTTATGGCGCTTCAGCCGTCACGCGCGATGCTCCCAGAGTTCGTGCTGCCCAGTACCTAAGCTATTTTGTGCAAGCGGGGTGACCACAATCGCAAGCAATCTCGGCCTCGTTCGAACCCGCCTCCTTGCAAAACTGACTGCAATATTTCTCTCCGGCTGGAGGTATACAAACACAAGGCAGGTGAGCGCACTTTCCCGTCCTTTCGCTGGTCATCATGATCCTTTCAGTTTGCGGTTTTCCGCCGGCATTTCACCGGCGACCCATCAAAGCAAATACCACCACGATTAGCAAAACCAAGCCCAATCCACCACTGGGATAATATCCCCAGCCTGTGCTATACGGCCAAGTTGGCAGTGCTCCGAGAAGAAGGACAATTAACACGATCAGCAATATGGTCCGCACGCGCTTAGCCACCCTCGTGAATGAGATCCTTTCTGTGGCCATGCTTAGGTGCCAAGAGACTAACAAAGGTTGTGGCTCTTCTTGGGATGCCGAGTGAGTTGGTCACCGCGCTCGGTGCGAACTCTGTTCAATGTAGCGAGTGGATGCTCTGCGAGCCCATCGAATTAGTCATCCCCTCGACATCACCGAACCAACCATAAAGTGTGGGCGGCAAAGTTTACGGCGCGGCATCCCAACCTGGTGGCGCTCGAGATATCGAGCTTCAAGTGTGGGCACGACGCGCCGATCTACGGGGTAGTCGAGGGAATTATCGAACAGTCCGGGACACCGTATTTCTGTTTTAAGGATCTCGACGAGAAGGCTGGCGTCGCCGGTTCAACTCCGTCCCTGGCCGCCATATTCTGGGCGCTTAAGCGTTTTTCCTTCCGTGATCTAGCTGCCGTCAGAGAGGCGGGAAAGCTCTAATCGACAATAATCCCGGGCTGTTTGGGTCAGACACAGGTGAACCCGCCGATTCCTGCAAAGTGCATTTCCCACCCGCCGATGTCACCTTAATCTCTGCGATGGAGGATGGAGCGCCGAATTCGGCGGCGTAGACTGCGCTTCCTGTCCCCGTGGTTGTCTCCAATGCCAACGATCCAAGATAGGACCATTCCGCCACATAGCCTTTGAGCTTGCCGGAGATGCAGCCTTTTGAAACTCTGCCCGTGCCTGTGTCAAAAAAAGCAGCAGTGATTCTATCCCCTTGCGTGTTGCTTATGTAAAGCAGCGTTTGATCTGGGCTGAGCAGAATGTTGCTGGAGCTTCTGGTGCCTCCCAAGCGATAGACAACGGTCGGAGCTAATTTCCCAGAGGAAATGTCGGAGACTTCGACTACGGTGGAGGAGGCGGTATCGCCGAAGATAGCGTAGTGTCCATCGCGCGTGATGACGACACCATTTGGATAAGTGTTGCCAGAGCGCGAAGCTGTGGAATTCTGCAGGTCGCCGTTTGATGCCGGCACGCCCGCCGAAATGTCGAAGGATTCGATGGAGCCATCGCCATAAGTGGTGACCATGGTATTTCCGTGGATCGCCATTCCGTCGATCACGCCAGTTTGCAGTCCGCCGACGTTGATGTCACTGATAAACGTGAGACTGCAGCCCGTATTCACCTGAAACGTTCCGATCGTGTTGGGGTCGGTGAAGCTGGCGTAAAGATATTTACTGTTCATTGCCAAGCCGACGCCATTCGCACTCCCGGTGTCCTGCGCGGAGCCGTTCGCATGACCGGCAGATTGTAGAGTCTCGACGACTATTCCCACAATGTCGCCGTTCAACGCCTGGGAAGCGAAGATGCACTCTGAATTGCCACTGTCCAGCACGCTCAGCCGATTCGGCCCAAAATAGCCGCCCGCGATACCGCCCTGGCCGATCGACACCTTTTCTTTTAGGGTCAGCTGACCGTCCGCACCTACCGTGTAGAAGGTAACGCTGGAAATGATTTCGGGCGGCGAATCATCGTTAGTCACCAGATAATGCGGCTTGTTAGCGGCAAATGCGATCCCGCTGACGACGAAAACCCCGAACAAGATCGCGTTCACACGCGATAACCACGATCTAAGCGACATCCTCATACTCCCAGGAGATGAAAGATAAACAAATCCACTCGCCTTTTCCTCACCACTGGATCCGAGGCAAGACGAGTGGATTGAAATGTTACAACCGTTTCATGGTTACTTCTCGATGGTTACCGCCACTGGTTTCGAGGGGATGCCGTTTGCGACTACAACCAGACTGCTGGCACCTGTCTCCGTAGCGGCCGACACCGTGAAATGCGTGGACACGGCCTTGCTCCCGGTTGCGACCGCCATGGTGCTGGGGTTGACCGTCCGAGCATAGAAAACGTGTTTGGTTTGGTTGTTGGTGATCCGCACCAGCGGGTAGTTGGTTGCGGATTGCGTGTCGTCCCCGTATGCGGCGCC
The DNA here is from genome assembly GCA_963841125.1 of uncultured Acidobacteriaceae bacterium. GTDB lineage: Bacteria > Acidobacteriota > Terriglobia > Terriglobales > Acidobacteriaceae > Sulfotelmatobacter. The sequence continues at coordinate 445,495 of CAWJBH010000004.1, read as the reverse complement.
TTGCGAGAGACCGTTGAACTGCGTGCCCTTCACCACGTACTGAGTCCCACGGGTAATCTTGGTCGGGACCGAACTGATGGTCGGCTGCCAAGCTGGCTTAAAAGTCCCCTTGGGGGTGTAAATCAGCACCTGAGGAGATGCTGCCCCCTGGGTGGTTAGGAGGATGTGGCCACTCGGCAGCACGAGCATGTCGCCTATAAACGACGGTATGTCTGCAGCGCCGGTGATATTTGGTACGGAGGTGAAGGTTGTCCCATTCCACTCGAAGAATTGGACGCCATTATTGAATACGCCGGGAGAAGCCATGATCAGCACGTTCCCGTCCGTTAGCAGGGCCGCCGGACCATCGGCGATGTCCAGTCCATCCGGGATGTCCGGACCTGCTGTCCATTCTCCAGTCTTAGTGTTGTAATTAGAAGTGTGCCCCGCGCCGCTCGCGTTGGCTCCTGTGGCGAACACTGTCCCATTAGGCCGCAGAACCATAGGCCCGATCTCCTCAGAGCCCGAGTCTTCGAGGCGCACAATCGTGCTCCCCGCGCTGCTCCACGTCTGGCTCGTAGGATCGTAGAGTTCCGAATTCGGCGCATCCTCGGCGTCGACAGTTAGAACTTTTCCGTCGGGCAGCAATGTCCAGCCTTCCTCATCGTTGCGATCCGCTTTTCCTGAGCCGGTCAGCACCGTATAGGTTAGCGTTGTTGCGTCCAGTAGAGCATCTGCCTCGTCGAAGGGATCGCCGAGCATGAACGTTCCGTTATTCAGAACGACGCATTGTGCGTCACCAATTTGGCTCCATCCCGAGGGCGCAGATACTGGCGTCCATTTGTTCTTTACCGGATCGTAGATGGAGCCTTGGTTAGTCCAGACTCCGTTATTGCCTCCGTTGTACTCTCCGCCCTGAATCATGAGCCGGCCGTCCGGCAGAATGGCAGCGGCGTGATACAGCGGGGCGTATCCAGATTGCAATGAAGCTACCTTCTTCCACGTCCCTTTGACGTAGCTGCCGGTGTTATCTGGGGTTAGTGTCCACCAATCGCTGGCGTTGGTGTCCTGCACAATCACCCTGCCATCAGTGAGGAGGAGGGCAGCGTTGGCAGCAAAAGTAGGTTGGTGCTCTAGTGGGGTCCATGTCTGGGAAAAGCCAATGCTGGTCAACGCCAGCATTAAGGCGAGTGTGATTCCGATCGTTCGCGACTTCATAGCAGTTCTGTCCCTCTCCTGATTTTGGGGTTCGCTCAAAGCGGTTCGAACAGGGAACTTCAGCACGTTGCCATCACAGATCAGACTTGTGAATGGATTAAAACATGCCGCAGAAGCCTACTGGCAGACGGGTGTGAAGTCAATGTGGTCTTTCTTCTCTGTTGCCCCGATAGTAGTTCGATGGGACGCTGCCCCGCACAACCCCAGCGATGGTTTCAATGCCTTCAGGCGCGGAATCGCCCGTGAAGGAGCAAGTCAGCCTGGTGCAAAGCGCCGAGTGTTATCGCTGGCCACCCGGACGACAGACACATCACCTGCGCGCGAAGGGAAGAGGGAAACGGGGAAAGGCGAAGATGATTCCTCGGACGATCACGGGGATCGGCCACCGTAAGTGCCATCACGATGAATCTTTGGTCTCGGCCGCGGAACCGTAACGTGCCTTCCTCGCGGAATTCATCAGCGGTTAACACGCAAGGCGATATCGACGAAGTCGATAGGGGAAAATTATTGAATGAGGAGGTCATCTCCGCTGAGTAGAATTGGCTGTTGCCCGATTGTGACCGTTTCTTCCCGGACGAAGTGGGTATGGCCGGCGAGACTTCCATAACGCTGGTACTTCGTGGAGAAGCTAGAGTTGCCGGCAGAGTCCCAAACCACGAGATTCGGTCCCACCACGCAGGACCAAACTGTCAACTCAATCGTACATCCTCCAAATGTCTGGCCGACAAACCATTTCTGAAGTTGCTGATCAGCCTCCCCGGCCGCCGTTAGCTTGCCGTTGTCTTTGTTCCAGAGCGTGCCAGACTCAGCGAAGTCGTAGCCGTACCAGTATGAACGGGCCACGCCATTTTTAAGCAAGATGAGACGCCAGCGGGCAATAAACCCGGCTTGCGATGCCGAGTCGGGCAAATTGCTGTTTCGCCCCCAGCCACCCTCGGTAATCCACAGTGGCTTCCGTCTGTCTTTATCCGACAGATACTCTTTGAGATTTTTGAAAGCCCAATCCAGCCTTTCAGGCTTCCCATCCGTTTCATAGGCGTGGTCCGCGATTATGTCCACCGCCGCGCTTCCCGCGGAGCCCATGGTGCACTGCGTCTGCGGATTCTGGTTGCAGTACAGAAAGTTTGCCAGCATTTTGCTGCCTACATTTCCGACTGTGCTGGATGGAGTTGCGATAAGCGCACTTGGATCAATCGATTTGATGATCTTCCTGGCGTCCTTGGCCATGCGGATGAGCTGGTTATAGGTGCCCAGCCAGGTAAAACGATCGCTTTCATGGGGGAAGGCCCGATTGCGAAAGAACTCATTCCAGATTTCCCATGCTCCTATGTGGGCGTACTTCGCCGGATCCAGAGTGTTAGCATGAGTTGCCACGGCCGTGACCCAGTCCTTCCAAGTCTGATCCGTGCCCGTGCCGTCGTTGTTCAAGTCCGCATTGGGGTAGCACATGGCGTGAATTTCGCACACCTTATCGGCTGGTCCGGTGCAACTATCGTCGGGATCCCCAGCTCCCTTGCAACGACTGCCGCGTTGCGAAGCCCAATCCGGCGTGTCGGACAGAGTATAGAGAACATCGTCAATTCCGGAGGCCTTGGCTCCGGCTAGGAATTTGTCGAACTTATCCCAATCATAGACGCCCTCGGACGGATTCACTTCCAGCCTTTGCGCTCCCCAAGCATTCCACATACGATCTGATCCCGGCACCTGCCCGGTTGGCCACGGATCTGTATCCATGCTCATGTGCATTCCGAAGGCATGTCTCCCGACGTGTTTGCTGCTTTGGTCCTGCGCCAAAGTATTGGTAGGAAAGAAGACAATTAACTGAGTTGCAAGCAAAGAAAACAACAAACCAGCTCTGGCAAACATCATTGGGGATACCTCTGCTCCTATGGGGATCTACCGCTGTTTTTTCTGGAAGAAGTCAAAGGTTCAGTCGGAGAACAACCCACCAAGAACGACGAAAGAGGCAGCAGCTTGATGTTTAATGTCGCGTTACAAAGAGCATATATCAGGACAGAAAATGCGCAAGAAACGTTAGGGCATACCTCAGTTTGAGCCTGGTACATGTACTCGATTAGGCAGATATCAGGAAACGTTTATTGTGGGTACATGGCGCCGATCAAACACACTACGGATGAAAAATATTTCACAGTGTTGCGAAAGGCGAGATGGTGTAATACTTGCCTCGCGCCGTTGAAGTCGAAAGGAGGTTCGTGTTGAAATGTTCTCACGAGACTTTTGCAGTCTGTGTGATCCTGCTTTCCACGGTCCTCGTGCTCCCAGGCCGCGCCCAGATCTCGGTTCTGACACATCACAACGATATTGCGCGCACCGGGCAAAATCTCAGTGAAACCCATTTGACGCGAGCTGTGGTCAACACCAGGCAATTTGGCAAGCTCTTTACTCACCCCCTGGATGGTATGGTCGTTGCGCAGCCCTTGTACGTGCCCAATCTGCAAGTCAACGGGGCAAAGCACAACGTAGTGTTCGCAGCCACATTGCATGACGGGATTTACGCCTTTGACGCTGACAGTAAGACCGGCAAGAATGCTTCGCCGTTGTGGTACACGAGCTTCATTGACCCACCGAAAGTAACCACGGTTTCAATCGACCAACAGGGTTGCCCCAACACCGGTTTTACTGAAGTCGGAATCGTCGGAACTCCGGTAATCGCCCCCACTACCAAGACCATTTACCTGGTGGCGAAGACCTTGGAGAGTGGAACCTATGTGCATAGGTTGCACGCTTTGGATGTCACCACGGGAAAGGAAAAACTAGGCGGGCCGGTGGTGATTAAAGGTTCCTACGACAGCGACGGCACGGAAGTCAGCTTCCGGAGCCGGCATCGCATGCAGCGTCCCGCGCTGTTGCTTTCGAAAGGTGTGATCTATATCGCCTTCGGCACGGCGGGTTGCGCGCAGGACCCGCCCTCTACCGCCTGGATGATGGCGTACAACGCAACTAGCCTGAAGCAACTGGCTGTGCTCGACGTGGGGCCGACCAGCAGGCCATCCCGGGTATGTGGATGGCTGGAGACGGTCCGTCGGTTGACAGTAGCGGCGACGTGTACGTGACCACCGGCGAGGGATTCTTCGACCACAACGTCGGCGGCCTGAACTACGGTGACACGGTATTGAAGCTGAGTCTTGGGGACGTCGTCTTTAACCTGGTCGACTACTTTACTCCCTACAACCAAGCCGACCTTTACGCCAAGGACTTGGATTTGGGGTCCTCTGGGCTCGTTGTCTTGCCCGACCAGAAGGGCCCATACCCTCATTTGGGTATCACCGGGGGAAAAGAGGGGATGATTTACCTGGTAAACCGAGACAATCTCGGACAGTACAACTCGATCACTGACCAGGTTGTGCAAGAGGAACCATTTGATCCGACCAAAAACGTTAGAATCGCCGGCGGCGCTACTTATTGGAACAACCTCGTCTACTTCGGCGGGGTGGGGCAGCCAGTAAAGGCGTTCTCGCTGATCAACGGAGTGTTGTCCTCCGGGCCCGTGGTGACGACCGCGGCCGCGTATTACACCGAAAGCCTTTTTTCCATCTCGGCCGATGGCGTCAACAATGGCATTCTGTGGGGCATTGAGACCCAGGAGGGCAGGCATTCTCTGACTGCCTTTAACGCCACCAACCTGAAGTTGCTATACAGTTCAACCCAAAATCCCACGCGAGATGCGATAGACCCGACTACGCATTTCGACATGCCCACGATCGCCAACGGAAAGGTCTACGTGGGAACCTCCGACAATCTCGTAGTCTTTGGTGTGTTGCCCACGAAGGCGATCACCGGCGGCAACAAGTAAGACGGCCCGGGCCGGAACCGCTCTGAACCAGGCTCCGACGCAGAGCCCCACAACAGGCTTCTACCGCCGCATTATGCGAGATGTTCGAGTTGTCTTTTTACATATTCGTGACAACTGCGGTGCGCCCCTGGACTATAAAGTCAACGATCACGCCGCTCCTGCACAAATGCCTTGCTTGGGAGGGTAGTCCTGTGACGGCGCTCGTCCAGCCTAGCTCAATAGTTAAAAGGAGAAATCAGCATGCAACGTCTATTCGTTAGCACCAGCGCTCTAGCCTTGTGGGTCGCGCTCTTATTTGGATTCAGTTCCAGCCCGGCCCTGGCCCAATATAAATTAACCAACCTCACTTCAAATCAGACTGGAAAGGCCAAACATCAGGACCCCTTGCTGCAGAATGCCTGGGGGCTGGTCTACGGTCCCGGCGCTCCGTTCTGGGTGAGTGACGAATGGAACGGGTGGTCCACACTTTACAACGGAGCCGGTGTCCCGCAAAGTCTGCAGGTAGTTATTCCTCCAGCCAGCGGAACTGGGCCGGGCTCGCCGACGGGAATCGTCTACAACGGTTCGACTGAATTCAAGATTGACACTTGGACGTCGGCCTTTTTGTTTGCAACGCTGGACGGGACCATTCAGGGCTGGTCGGATTTCGAGCCCTCGAATTCCCTTATTGCGGTAAACAATTCGTCCAAGAAAGCTGCCTACACGGGTTTGGCCATAACCAGCAAGAAGTCGGGGAATTTTATCTATGCGGCCGACGTTAACAATAACAAAATCGATATGTACGACGGCACCTTCACCTTCGTAAAGTCGTTTAAAGATGCGAAGATTCCGAAGGGCTTCGTGGTTTTCAACGTTCAGGACATCAAGGGTAAGCTTTACGTCGCGTATGCGAGCGCGACGGGCGGTGGGGGTGGATACATTGACATCTTCACAGAGGCTGGCACGTTCGTGAAGCGATTCGCTCATGGGGCGCCGCTGAACCAACCCTGGGGATTTGCGATTGCTCCGAAGAATTTTGGTCCGCTGAGCAACACCCTGCTGATCTCCAACAACACGAATGCCGGGAACATCAATGGTTTTAATCTCACCACCGGGGCCTTTGTAGGTACCATGAAGAACCTGGCGAAGAAGCCGATTACCATCAACCAGCTTTGGGGAATCGAATTCGGCGGAGGGACGACCGCCAACGGCAAAACGAACCAACTCTACTTTACCGCTGGACCGGGCAACAATGTCGATGGATTGTTCGGAGTGATTGCGTTCCAGTAGTGCTGATCGCCTGATCGTAAGTTGAATCTGCGGAGTGCCGCGGTTGATTGGGCAGGGGCTGGAATTGCTATCCAACCCTGCCAGCCGCCGGCACGCATCCCGCTTTGGCCGCCCTCCAGATGAAAATATTTTCACAGTGTCGCGGGGAAGAAATGGATGTCATACTTGCCCCTGTTCTTTGAAGTCAAAAACCAGATTCGCGATTAAGGACAACTTGATGAAGCGAACTCTATTTAGCTATCGGATCGGCCAGGTTTCTGCGTTTCACTCCTTCTCGTTGGCGTGTGCGATCTCCCTCGCCATGGTGGCGCCGGCGCATGGACAGTTGGTCAAGATCAGCACCGACAGTTTTCTCAACAGCTATAGCCAGCACAAGACCGAGGTTGAGCCCGACACATATTCGTGGGACACAACCATGGTTGCCGCTTTTCAGGTGGCTCGTGTCGATGATGGTGGCGGCGCAGACCTCGGTTTCGCAACCTCCAAGGACAGCGGCAAAACCTGGACCCACGGTTCTCTTCCTGGACTCACCGTCAACTACAAGGGCGGCACTAACTCGGCGGCAAGCGATGCGTCAGTTGTTTACGACGTGAAACACGGAGTGTGGCTGATTTCGAGTCTTCCGATTGGCAACTCAGGCGACAACGTCGCCGTCAGCCGCTCCAAGGATGGACTCCACTGGGACAATCCGATCATGGTGGACAGCAGCGGCGAAGACGACAAGAACTGGATCACCTGCGACAACCACGCCAAGAGCCCGTTCTACGGCAATTGCTACTCCGAATGGGACGTCGGAACCATCTTCATGAGTACCTCCACCGATGGTGGACTGACCTGGGGACCAGCGCAGACTACCAAGGACGAAGCCTTTGGATCCGGAGCAGAGCCTCTCGTTCAGCCCAACGGCCAAGTGGTCGTCCCGTTCCTGGGAGATAACATGCAGGCATTTACCTCAACCGACGGCGGTAAGACCTGGAATTCGAGCTTCACCATCGCCGTGGTCAATACCTTCCAGGGAAACAGCAGTCTGCGGAGCGTCGGGCTGCCCTTTCCCTCAGTCGCGATGGATGGATCCGGGAAACTCTATGTCGTTTGGTCGGATTGCAGCTTTCGCGCAGGATGCAGCACCAATGACCTGGTGATGAGCACTTCAACCAACGGCACGACATGGACGAAACCCGCTCGTATTCCGATCGATGCGCTAAACAGCACCATAGATCACTTCATTCCTGGGCTTGCGGTGAACCGTCGCACCTCCGGCAAGACCGCCAAACTTACCAGCACGTACTACTATTATCCTCAGGCCGACTGCAACGATTCCACCTGCGAGATACATGTGGGCTTTACCACCTCCGCGAATGGAGGCAAGACCTGGACAGCGGGAAAGGATCTGGGGGCTGGCTCGATGAAGATCAGTTGGTTGCCGGCTTCGCAAAACGGACCGATGCTCGCCGACTATCTTTCGTCCTCGTACGTGAACGGTAAGGCATTCGGAGTATTCATGGTGGCAAAAGCGCCTTCAGGAGGGCTCTTTAACGAAGCCGCCTACACCACCACGAACCCGCTTGAGGCTTCGGCAGACGAGCCTCGTTTCAGTTCGAGTGGCGAGAGACCTATCCCGAACATCCATGCGGACCGGCCGTTCCCCAGGTCCCAGGGCGAGGAGAGAGAATCTCCCAACGCTCCGCCTAAGGACTCGCGAAAGTAAGGGAGGACCGACACCGCCGGCGCGACATGCCGGCGGTGTTCTGTTGTGGTCGACTTCTATTTGGCGGGCGCGAGTATCCCATCCAAACGGTCGGGCGTGGTCTCGACTCTCTCCAGGTGCGGGTAGCGCATGCCGCCGTGGTAGTCCAGCGAGATCGTGACAAACTCGTCGCCGTGCTTAAGTAAGAGCTTGATCGGTTGTTTGTTTTTCTCCGCCGCAAGGATGGTTTCGCGCAGTCCCGCCGCAGTGTACTTTTGATCGTTGACGGCTTGCAGTTGCATATCCGGCGTCATGCCAGCTTTGAAGGCTAGACTATCCCACATAACGTTGCTCAGGCTGCCATGTGACTCGGGGCTGTCCGCCTTAATCGAGAAGCCCAGCGAAGTGGCGAAGCTCGCCCCGCGAACGCTTTCTTCCTTCTTGATCCACTCCGGTTCGTTGTCGTTGTACACCAGCCGATAGCCGCCCTGTGCGAACCCGTTCTCCGGAACGTCTGGGTTGACTTCGTAAACTCGCGTGCGGAAGAATCCAGCCCAATCGTAGGGTTGCACGGTGTTCATCGCTTTTACGAGGTCCTCCAACGTATAACCAACGGTGACGTAGCTCCCGTTGTTGATTCCGTAGAAGAGTTTCGCGAAATCGTCGAGAGACTTTTTCCCGTCGCTCAACTCGCGAATCTTCGTGTCGGCGTCGAGCCATATAAGGTCTGATTCCGGGTAATAGTCGAAGGAACGTTCCCAGCTTGGCCAAGTCTGCGGCATGGCTCCGTGAGCTGAAAGAATCGGCCCGTTGGTGGTGTCTTGCAAAGAGCGCCAGGTGCGTCCGGGGCTGATTTCGAAGGAGGCAGCGATTTGTGCCCATGTGTCGCGCGCCTGTTCGGGAGTTCGCATTCCGGAACGCGCCGTTAGGACGTTGCCGTAATAATCCGTCAAGCCCTCATAAACCCATAGCAGGTCGTTACGCATCGGCACGTTGAAGTTAGGCGTCCACAAGTCAGCCGGCCGCCGGAACTTGCCGTTCCACGAGTGTGTGTATTCGTGGGGCAGAAGGGCCCGGCCGCCAACTCCCGCGCCCCAGTCCGTAAAGTAGTTGGCGCGAGAACCGTCCTCACTCGATTGATGGTGCTCCAGTCCTTTGCCGCTGACGATGTCGCTCACAGAAAACAGAAAATCATAGCGCTCGTAGTGATGCGAATTGAAAAGCTTCTGCGCTTCGATCGCAAGGTTCTTGTGGAATTGCAATTCTTCCGGAGTGATCTCGAGATCGGCAGGCTTGTCGGCGAAGACATCGAGATACACCAGGTTGTCCGGCCCAGTAGATAGGTCGAGACGCTTGAAGTTCGCGCCCGCGTAAAGCGGTGAGTCGATCAGGGTATTCAGCGTCGTCTCTTTGAACTGAACCAGGTTGCCGTTCTGCGATTTCACGTCCAGGGAGCAGGCGAAGTGCCATCCCTCCGGGAAGCGCAGCGTAGTTTCGAATTTGATATCTCGCGAGAAGTATCCCGCGGGATAGAGCAGCACACTATTCCAGGTTACGTCGGCGAATTTCGAGGAAATGCGGCTTCGCTTCGGGTCCAGCGAGGCCAGGTATTGGAAGTTGAGATCCAGGGTTGTTGCACCTTGCGGCGCCTCGACATGGAAGGCGTACATGTCCACGCGGTCGCGCACCCAGGCGATGCGTTTGCCATTCGCCGTGACCACCAGCCCGGCAAGGTCGGCCACTGGGTTCGACGGCGAGTGCGTTCCGGGAAGCCATTCAGGATAGAGCAGCGTAATCTCACGGCCTTTTATCGGGACCGTCTCATGGACGCTCAGTACATGATCCGTGAGGTTGGTAATGTCGACAAGCAACGAAATTGTTCCGGGATAAGGCGTGTCAGCCGGCGCAGCGATGGGCGGCGGCATGGGTGCGGGCTGCGGTCCCGGCGAAGTCTGCGCATGCACGGTTGTGGCAAGGGCAATGCATGCAGCCGCAAGAACCGCTGCTGCGCCATGACGACGGGAAAATGGACGACGGAAAAATGAAAGTGGCAAGTAGATCCTCCGAAAGTGCTGTGCTTTTGACGTTGCGATATGAATAAGGTTTGATTGATCGCTGGGCAAAATCGTACGTCTGAGAACCGGTCAAGTCAATGCAAGCACAGGAATGGTATCGCTTCCGAGCCGGAACTGACGGAGACGCACCCGAGTCAGAGCTGGTTTTCGATCAAAGCGGGAATCTCTACGGGACTGCTCTATTCGGCGGCGGCTCCGCCAATTGTGTTGGCAGCAGCGGCTGTGGCGTAGTGTTCGAGCTGTCACCAAAATCTGGCGGGGGCTGGACTGGAAGAGTGCTCTATAGTTTCAGCGGAGCGGACGGAGCCTCCCCGTGGGCTGGCCTGATCTTCGATGCGACTGGGAACCTCTTCGGAACCACCGAGGACGGTGGTAGCTCCGGGGGAGGCGTGGTCTTTGAGCTGTCACCTTCCGGCGGGAACTGGAATCAGACGATACTTTACAACTTCACCGGTGGCAGCGATGGTGGATCGCCGACCGCCAAGTTAACCTTCGACGCAGCCGGCAACCTTTACAGCACAACCGAAGTGGGAGGCGACTCATCGCAGTGCTCCTTCGGCTGTGGTACCGTCTTCAAACTTACGCTCGGGTCCCGCGGCAGTTGGACTGAGAGCGTACTCCATACTTTCGCTGGCGGCAGCAGTGATGGCGCGAATCCGACGGCGGGTGTGGTGTTCAATACCGCAGGAAATCTCTACGGAGTCACGTTCTCCGGCGGCGCTGCAGGAATGCTTTTCAAGCTATCTCCCAAATCGGGCCCGTGGACGGAGACGATTCTGTATGCCTTCACTGGCGGTTCGGACGGAAAATTGCCGTCCGGCGACCTGATGTGGGACGCGGCTGGAAATCTCTACGGTACAACGACCTACGGCGGCACCCTCAACCGCGGCGTGGTATTTCGATTTACTCCGTGACAGTTTCTTGACCGGCGACGAACGGGAAAGACACCGGGGGACTTTAGCTTCGTTGTATTCGGGGCGAGGGCAGTCCGGATGCCGGTTCGCCCGCTTCGAGCGTCTGCAAGCGCCCTCGTATGTCCTCGCACAGCAGCGTGACAGAAATCCCTCCGAAGGCAGGTGGATAGCGGTCGAGCCGCCGCAGAGCCGCTTGCAACAACAGCATAGCTCCTAGGGGATTATCGCGCTGCAGGTGGTGGAACGCCGCAGTCACCTGGATCAGCCCCTGCAAGAAGGTTTTCTCCGGCTCGGGAGACCCCAGCCAAACGCTTTCCCAAGCTTCATGTGCGGTAAAAAACTCGCCTGCATCATACAAACGCAGGCCTTCCGCCAGGGCGCCTTCGCTCCAATCCAGTTTCATGATCCGCGGCCCATAAGCAACGACCATGCTATCAGCTAGCACGGATTGTTTGGCCTGAAGCGGAGGTTCGCTGCGGAAGCTTCGCGAGGCTAGGCCGGCAGGAAATGTTTACTCTTAAAACTCTGTCGCGCGGCAGCCGGGACAGGTGTACACTGTGCGGCAGTGTTGGGAATCCGAAAGGGATCACAGCTTTTGGGGCACGCCGACTGTGGGACACCCTGCCTTCCCTCCGGCCGTCGCTGAAATGTTATGAGAAGTTCTCCCGAAGCCGGGCTGGTCGCAACCAGCGGGGCGTCAAGAATCGTCTTCTTCAGCCATACTTTGCGTCCGTGTCGGCTTCTGCTGGTCCTTTCCTTTATCTGTTTTCTCCTCTGCACGCGTCCCGCACTTACGCAGGATGTGTCGCCCCCGGCTGCTGCTCCGAACCCCACCACCCAGTCTGAAAGCAAGCAGACCTCGACGGAGATCGCCACTCACGACGAACCCACCACTTTCAAGGTGAACGTAAAGCTGGTGGTAGTGCGCGCCGTGGTCCGCGACTCCCAAGGGCACGCCGTCGGCAACCTACATCAGGAAGACTTCCAGATCTTTGATAAAGGCAAGCCGCAAGTGATCACCCACTTCGACGTCGAACAGCCGGGAGCCATGGCCGCGAGGGCGCGCCAGAAGTCGGAGGAGAGCTCCGGCGCTTCCCCTTCCGTCGAAACTTCTTCCGCTACCGGGAATGCGCCCGCCGCACCTGAGCGTTTTGTTGCTTACTTGTTCGACGATGTGCATCTGGAATTTGGCGATCTTGCGCGCGTGCGCGAAGCGGCGGAGCGCCACTTTGCGACTCTGAAGCCAACGGATCGCGCCGCCATCTACACTACCTCGGGCGTTACGGACCTGGATTTTACCGACGATCACTCTAAACTGCACGAAGCCTTGCTTCGGCTGCAGCCACGTCCCATCCTCGACCAGTTTTCTGCACAATTGCCCGGAGATCAGCTACTACCAGGCGGATCTGATCGTCGAACAAGCAAGATACCAACGCCATACAGGTTGCCGTCGAGGAACAACTGCAGTGCGGTCCTCTCTTCGTTGTTGCCCACGGTCCCCCAACGCCGCTCGGAGACCCCGTGGGGATCGTAACCTCCATGAGTCAAGGAATATTGAGCGAGGGTGAGCACGCCAGCCGCGTTTCCCTGGGCTCTCTGCAGGATGTGGTGCGCAATCTATCGAGGATGCCCGGTCAGCGAAGCGTTGTGGTTGTTTCGCCAGGATTTATCATCCCGGACTTGCAGTACGAATTTACTGGCATCGTCGACCGTGCCGTCCGCGCACAGGTCGTGATCAGCACGACTGGACGCGCGCGGGCTGTATGTCATCCTTCCTTATGGAGACGCCAGCCAGCAACATTCCGCGATTCCCGGAGACAGCACTATCACGCCCACCACTCCTAACATCAGCAAAACCTTGATGCTGACTGCGGCTGCTTCCGCTCAGGCCGATCTTCTCGGTGCCTTGGCCGACGGCACCGGCGGTACTTTCTTCCACAACAACAACGATTTCAATGAAGGCTTCCGGCGCGTTGCCGAGACTCCTGAATATTCCTACGTGCTGGCATTCGTTCCGCAAAACCTCAAGCTCGACGGCAGCTTCCATAGTCTGAAGGTCACGTTGAAGAACTCGCAGAAGCTGACACTGCAAGCGCGCCGAGGCTATTACGCGCCCAAGAATTTCGCTAATCCAGACGAGCAGGCCAAGCAGGAAATCGAAGACGAAATGTACTCCCAGGAGGAGTTGCATAATCTTCCGGTCAACCTGCACACGCAGTTTTTCAAAGCCGGCGACGAGGAGGCCAAGCTGGTCGTCCTCGCCCACGTGGACGTAAAGCGTCTGCACTTTCGGAAAGTCGAAGGCCGGAACGACAACGTTCTAACCTGCGTATCCGCTCTGTTTAATCGCAATGGCACCTTCATTCAGGGGTCGCAGAAGATCGTTACCATGCATTGGAAAGATGAAACTCTGGAACACAAGCTTGGCTTCGGGCATCACACTGAAGACCAGCTTCGACGTGAAAGCCTGGCAGCTATCTGGTCCGGCTGGTGGTAAGGGATTCCGAAGGACAACTGATGTCCGCGGAGAATGGAACGGTTGAGATTCGTTAGAAAGGAGACGGAAGCCGCCGGAGGTAATATATGCGCGGTCGCCAGCTGTTTTTCTTGATTGGCCTGATCTGTCTGGTCAGTTGCTGGATGTTCCTCGAACCCGGCTCCAGACACCTGTTAGCGCACGCCCAGCAATCTACTCCAGCTGCCGCGTCCGACCCACAGGTGTTCCGGACGGAGAGCCGCCTGGTTCTCGTCGATACGGTCGTGACCGACAAGAAAGGCAACTACATCCGCGATCTTGCGCAGAAAGACTTCAAGGTTTGGGAGGATGGCAAGGAGCAGACCATCACCAGTTTCTCATTTGAGGAGAAGCACGGGCTCACCGACTGCACAGCCACGCTACCTCGTTCTGTTCTTCGACAACTCTACCATGGACTTTGGCGATCAGGCCAAAGCCAGGGATGCAGCCGCAAAGTTTATTGACGCGAATGCCGGCCCCGACCGTTTGATCGCTATTGCGGACTTCGGCGGCACCGTACACATCTCGCAAAACTTCACTGCCGATGCCCAGCGGCTGAAGCAGGTGGTGAAGGGCCTTAAAGGCTCTGTGGTTTCGCCGAATGCAGCAGCCGCCGGTCCTGATGGCGCTCCTCATGGCCCCTCTACCCTCGCGGCGCCCGCTCGTGCAGAATGCCGGAATCCGACTTCGGCATCCATAGCGTGCTCGCTGGCCTTGCGGACTCTGGCCAAGAACATGTCCACGGTACCCGGCCGCAAGTCGCTGGTCATGTTGACCTCCGGTTTCCCGCTGACCTTCGGAATACGCAGTCGGAAATGACTGCCGTGATCGATACCTGCAACAAGTCGAATGTCGCCATCTATCCCATCGATGTTCGTGGCTTGGTCGCGCCAGACATGCCGAGGCCTTCAGGCCGTCTGTCGCGGCCCTCCATTCATTCCGCACCGGGATCGCTCGTCCCAGCCGCATTTCACTATTCCGGTAACCAATCTCATCCGCCCAGCTCTCATGCTGGCTGCGTTTGCTGAACCCGCTGCGGCCTTCCCGCGCAACGGTGGCGGCGGCGGTGGTGGCGGTGGAGGCGGCGGCCAGGTGGCGGTGGCGGTGGAGGCGGCGACGGCGGAGGCGGCGGAGGGCATGGCGGCGGTGGAATCGGCGGCGGCCGGAATCGGCGGCGGTAGCCATGGCGGCGGTGGACGGTATCGCGAACACTGGGCCTGTACAGTCCGTACCATCAGCCCCGGCAGATCGTCCCGCCATTTCCTCCCAGCGCGTCCGACAACCAGCAGGTTCTCTATCAGCTCGCCGACGGAACTGGCGGATTTGTCATTCTCAACACCAATGATTTGCTGGGTGGTCTGGAACGGATCGCCAAGGATCAAAACCAGTATTACCTTCTCGGCTACAAGCCCGAGGTTTCAGCCGAGGGCAGTTGCCACACCCTGAAAGTCAAAGTGGAGCGCGGAGGAACCGCAGTTCGCGCCCGCAGCGGCTATTGCAATGTCAAGCCGGCGGATCTTCTGGCAGGCAATCCCATCGAGAAAGATCTGGAAACCCGTGCCGGCGGCGAGATGCAGGGCAATGTCGACCGCTCTGATGCAGGCTCCTTTCTTCTACACCTCGCCCAACACCGCCCAGGTCCATCTCGCCGTGGAGATTCCTTCCGCGGCGCTCAAGTTCGAAAAGGTAAAAGGGAAACAACATGCGGCGATCAACATATTAGGCATCGCCTACAAGCCCGACGCCTCGATTGCCGCGCGTTTCAGCGATACCGTGAATGTGGACCTCGATGACAAGAAACAAGTGGAGGAATTTCAGAAACAGCCGTTTCGCTACGAAAACCAGTTTGACATCGCCTCCGGCGAGTACAAACTGAAAGTCGTGTTCAGTTCCGGCAACGACAGCTTTGGCAAAGTCGAAACGCCGCTCGTAATCGACCCCTACCGCGGTCAGGAATTCAGCATCAGCGGCGTCGCGCTGAGCAACGACATTTCGCCGCGCCGCCGATCCCTCCACCGATCTGGACAGTCAATTGCTCGAAGACCGAACGCCTTTGGTGGTACAGGGAGTTCAGATTTTATCCCTCCGCCTCCAACCATTTCAAGAAGACCGACACCGCCGGCCATTATGCCGAGGTCTACGAACCACTGCTCAAGAAGCCGAATCCTCCGGAGGTTGCCTACGAGCTAATCGTTGTGGAACGCAAGAGCGGACAGGAGAAACTCCACGTCGGCGATCGGACTCCGAAGGGAACACGCGGCAACCCAGTCATTCCGCTGGGACTTCAGTCTGCCGGTCGCTTCGCTCGGCCCTGGTTCGTATCGTGTGAACTTGCGGGCCGTTGATTCGGCAGACAACACCAGCAAAACCCGCACCGCTGATTTTGAGGTGGAATAAAAGAGGGCTCGAATGAGCCATGCTGGTTGTAGGGTCTTCGTGATCCTTAGTGTCCTTAGTGGTTCTCTGTCTTAGTCTTGTTCTGTCCTATGTACAAACTGATCCCTGCGCGTAGCGCTCTGGCACTCGACCTCCAAGCGCCGCTTCGCATATGATTTCAGGATGATTCCTGCGCACGCGTGCCGACCCGGAGGCGGGTCCGCTCGATGATCATTACCCGGAGTCCGCTGAGGATTTGTCTCGGCGGCGGTGGCACCGACCTCCCTTCCTACTACCGGCAGCATACTGGCTTTGTCCTCTCCGCGGCGATTAACCGCTACGTCTACATCACCATCAATGAAGCGTTTCGTCCCCGCATCATCGTCAAGTACTCCAAATTCGAAGATGTCGAGCGCGTTGATGAAATCCAGCATCCCATCATTCGCGAGGCTTTGAAGTTGACTGGGATAACCGGACCTTACCTTGAGATCGTGAGCCTTTCCGATATCCCAGCCGGCACCGGCATGGGTTCCTCCGGCAGTTTCACTACGGCTCTGCTGTGCGCACTGCATACGCTGAAAAGGGACTTTGTGCCGCCCGCGAGATCTCGCCGAGCAGGCCTGCCACATCGAACTGAAGATTGCTCAACGAGCCCATCGGCAAGCAGGATCAATACATCTCCGCTTTCGGCGGCATCACCTGCTTCCAGTTTCTGCCCGATGATCGCGTGGTTGTCGAACCGCTGAAACTTCCAGCTGAGACTCTGGCCAACCTCGAAGACAACCTGCTCTTGTTCTTTACGGGAAGCTCCCGCAACGCCTCCGACATTCTTCGTGACCAGGACTCGAGGACCAGACAGAACAACTCTGAGATGATCGAGAACCTTCACTTCACCAAGCAATTGGGCGTGGAGAGCCGCGACGCGTCTGCTGAACTCGGTGACCTGCGCAAGTTTGCCGACTTGATGAACGTGCACTGGGAGCACAAGAAAAAACGGTCCCCGGGCATGAGCAGTGGCGAAATCGACCGGCTCTATGAACTCGCAAGAGCCAATGGCGCACTCGGCGGTAAACTGGTCGGCGCCGGCGGTGGCGGATTTCTCATGTTTTACACCGAAGAAAAAACTCGCCTCAGAGCGGTCATGCGCCATGCGCGGGCTCCGCGAAGTTCGTATGCAATTTGACTTTGCCGGAACCACGGTCGTGGCACATTCGTAGGAGAATTTATTGTTGAATCATGGTCGGATCCGATATTGCGTTGCGATTCTCGCCGGCGGCCTTGCTACTCGTTTGCGGCCATTACCGAGACCGTGCCGAAGTCGTTGCTCGAAGTTAGCGGCGAGCCTTTCGTCGTGCATCAACTGCGCTTGCTGAATCGAACGGCATCCGGCAGGTCGTGCTTTGTGTGGGGTATCTCGGCGATTTGGTCCAGCGTGCCGTCGGCGACGGCTCTGCCCTGGGCCTTCAGGTAGACTACTCATTCGACGGGCCTGCGCTGCGGGGCACAGCCGGTGCGATCAGGAACGCCTTGCCAAAGCTAGGCGAGTCATTTTTTGTGATGTATGGTGATTCCTATCTTCCTTGTGACTATGCTGCGATCGCCCGGAACTTCGACGCCGCCGAGCGTGCTGGGGATGATGACCGTCTTTCGCAACGAAGGCAAGTGGGACACCAGCAACGTCGAGTTCGAAGCGGCCGGATTAGAAGCGGAAGGATTAGAAGCGGCCGGATTAGAAACAGGCGGATTAGAAACAGGCGGATTAGAAACAGGAAAGATTCTCGCATACAGCAAGACGAATCGCACCCCGCGCATGCGCTATATCGATTACGGGCTCGGAGTTTTTCGCGCCGAAGCGTTCCAAGACCTGTCTCCGGTAAAGCCCGCGATCTCGCCGAACTGTACACGATCCTGCTGGAACGCCAACAACTGGCGGCATTTGAAGTGCATGAACGGTTTTACGAGATCGGCTCGCCCACGGGACTGCAAGAGACGCCGATTCCTGGCCGCACAAGAGGCAAATCAAGAATTGTAAGAAGAAAGTTCGTCTGTTTTCCTTCGTGTAACTTAGTGTCCTTAGTGGTTAAACTTCTTAAGCTGACGCAAAAACAAATGACGGCAAAGAGTTCATTCGCGCAAAAGTTTCTCGCGGAAGCCAAAGAAGTAATCGACCGCTTGGACGCTGCCAGCATTGAAAACGCCGCCATCCTTGCTGGCACAAACCCGCGCTGCCGGCGGAAGGCTATTCATCCTCGGTGTGGGAGGCAGTGCCGCCAACGCTTCCCACGCGGTGAACGATTTCCGCAAGATTGCCGGCATTGAGGCTTATGCCCCTACCGACAATGTGTCCGAACTCACGGCGCGGGTGAACGATGAAGGTTGGGCAACTGTGTTCGAGGCTTGGCTACGGGTGAGTCGCCTCCGCTCGAACGATCTTGTACTTGTATTCTCCGTCGGCGGCGGCGATCTGGAAAAAAATGTCAGCCCTAATCTGGTAGCCGCTCTGCAATACGCGAAGACTGCAGGCGCGAAAATCCTGGGCATCGTTGGCCGGGATGGCGGCCATACCGCCAAGGTCGCCGATGTCTGCATCGTTATTCCTACCGTCAATCGCCGCGCACATCACGCCGCACACCGAAGCTTTCCAAGCCGTGGTGTGGCATCTGCTGGTTTCGCACCCAGCAGTGAAGCAGCGACAGACCAAGTGGGAATCAACCGCGGCGCACAGCGGTCAACGCGCGGCAGTCTTTCTCGATCGTGATGGCGTCCTCAATCGCCCCGTGGTCCGCGACGGCAAGCCGTTTCCACCGTCCAATCTGGAAGAACTTGAACTGATGCCCGACGTTGCGAAGTCATTGCTCGACCTGAAGGCGCACGGATTCGCTCTCTTCGTCATCACCAACCAGCCGGATGTCGCGCGCAGCACCCAGACCCGAGAGGCCGTCGAATCCATCCATCACTCGCTCGCCTCCTCTCTTCCAATCGACGATATCTTCGTCTGCTATCATGATGATGCGGATGATTGCGCTTGCCGCAAGCCCCGGCCCGGCCTTTTGATCGAGGCCCAGCGCAAGCACAATATTGATCTTTCACGCAGTTTCTTCATAGGAGATCGCTGGCGCGACATCGACGCCGGCCATGCCGCAGGTTGCAAGACGATCCTGATTGATTACGGTTACCAGGAGAGAAAGCCGTTAAAACCTCCAGAGGCTACGGTACGATCGTTGCGGGAAGCCGCCAGCTGGATCATCAGCTCCAGCTTGAAGGAGTCTCACGATGGGGTCTCACAATTGGGGTCTCACAATTAAGATGAAGTCCGTGTCTGAATTGCGGGTTCAGGTGTTCGCCGACGGAGCCGACAAGGCCAGCATGCTTGAGCTCTATCGGCAACCCTACATCAAGGGTTTCACCACCAATCCAACCCTGATGCGGAAAGCGGGCGTCACCGACTACGAGCGCTTCGCTCTCGAAATTCTCCAACTGATTCCGGACCGTCCCATCTCCTTCGAAGTATTTGCCGACGATGCAATTGAAATGGAACGGCAAGCCCGCAAGATCGCGCGCTGGGCTTCGAATGTCTACGTAAAAATTCCGGTGACGAATACCCGCCGCGAGCCCATGTACGAGCTCATTCGCCGCTTGAGCGCGGATGGCATTCAGGTGAACGCGACCGCGGTGCTCGCGCTCGATCAAGTTCAACACATCGCGCAAGCGCTGCGCGGCGGCGCCCCGTCCTATATCTCAGTCTTTGCCGGTCGAATTGCCGACACTGGCCGCGATCCGATTCCAATAATGAAGATCGGCGCTCGAATTGATGGCGCCCGAGCCCAACACTCAGCTCGTTTGGGCCAGTCCTAGGGAACTCCTGAATATCTTCCAGGCCGACGAAATTGGCTGCCACATCATTACTGTTACATCCGACGTGCTCAAGAAAGTCAGCCTGATTGGAAAAGACTTGCACGAGTTTTCTTTGGAGACCGTACAGATGTTCCACGACGACGCCGCCCGGGCCAGCTACGCCCTGGAACTCACGCCGGAAGAGCGTCTGGTGTTTAGTCGATGACTTCCTAGCTCTTATCGTTCCTGCTCTTATCGTTCCTGCTCTATCGTTCCTGCTTTTATCCCGGATACCTGCCTGTGATGTAGCCTTCCAACTGCTGAATAGTCTCGGCTTGGTCAGAGACGATCCACTTCACCAGATCGCCCAGCGAAACCACGCCCGCCACAGTGTCATTCTCGCTCATCACCGGAAGATGGCGGAAACGGTGCCTGGTCATAATCGACATGCATTCATCCACCGTTTGCCGCGGAGTCACGAAGACGACGGGCGAGGTCATGATGTCGCGGACCGGAGTCTCCTTCGAGGAGTGGCCTCTCAGGATCACTTTGCGGGCATAGTCGCGCTCCGATAGGATGCCAACCAATTTGCCCTGCGAGATAACCAGCAATGCGCCCACGCTCTCCTCAGCCATCTTCTCAATCGCCTCATAGACGGACTGCTCGGGCGTTGCAGAGAGAACTCGACTGTTATCCTTACTCCTTAATACCAATGCAATGGTGTCCGTAAGTTTCATGAAGATTCCTCCAGCGGGCGAATTATACGCCTGCCACTTCTCGATCCAGTCGGAAGTAGAAACCAGAGAAACTAGAAACCCGAAGCCCGAGAAACTAGAAACCTGCGTTCCCCTTTTGCGCGGGCTCTTGTCTATAATGGCCGGGGCACATCGCGGCTTTGGTTTCCCCGGCAGCAAGCAGGGTTTCCCGCTTGTCATTTTCGATCGTCTCCGTGCCCTGGTTGAGGTAGGGAATAATTGTCTGTTGATTGCATGAATGTGAAACCCGGAGTCGAAGTGGCCGGCCTGAGCGACGTGGGCTGCCAGCGCGAGAACAATGAAGACTCCTATCTCTATTGGGAGCCAGCCGCCAACGAAGACTTTCAGCGCAAGGGACGTCTCGCCGTGATCGCCGACGGCATGGGCGGCCACGAAGGCGGCCAGGAAGCCAGCCGCCTGGCGGTTGAGACCGTTCGCGAAGTTTACGAGCAGGCCTTCGGGCGATGATCCTCAGGCGGCCCTCGTTGAGTCGTTCGCGGCGGCTCACGCCCGCATTCAAGAGTATGCCGAGCAACATCCCGCATTCCAGGGAATGGGCACCACCTGCACTGCCCTCGTTCTCCGCGGCCGCCAGCTTTATTTCGCCCACGTCGGAGACAGCCGCCTTTACCTGCTGCGCGATGCGCAGCATCCTGCGTCTCACCCGCGATCATTCCTACGTTGGCCGGCTGGTCGAGAGCGGCATCGTCCGCGCCGAAGATGCCGAGAAGCATCCCCAACGCCACATCCTCACCGCCGCCCTAGGAGCGGGAAGGGAACTGGCCGTCGACGCGCCGAACAGAGTCTGCCCTTGCTCGAGGGAGACGATCTCCTGCTCTGTACCGACGGACTCTGGAGCGTCGTCACCGAAGAAGAGCTAGAAACCTCGCTGAGCGCCAACACTCCCGCCGAGTCCTGCGCCGCCTGGTGAACCTGGCCCGCCAACGCGGCGGTCCCGACAACATCACCCTGCAAGTGCTCCGCGTCGGATCCCGATGCCACCCGAGTAAGCGTACCGCGCAGTGGTAGCGCTGCCGTCCCGGCGGCTGTCCGGCGGGCGTCTCGCCCGCCGCGCCGACGCCAAGACCCCCTCGCCGCCCTTCGATCCCCCATGTGCGTCAATTGACGACGCCACTCAATAAAGTCTACTAATACCATGGACTTTATGGCATAATGCCCCGGTAATACGAGAATCCAATCATGAACGACCGGCGTAACTTCCTCAAACACATCTCAGCTGCGACGCTAGCTGCGAGCGCCATGCCCAAAATGTTGACCTGGGCTCTCCCCCAGTCACAGTCCATCGAGGTCCCCGGCGAAGACGGAATGATTCTTCGCTCCTTCCGTTTCGTCGATCTCGAAGCTCCAGTCGAATATTTCAACACCTGGCTCACGCCCGGTGCCCCATTTCTTCGTGCGCAACCACATGTACGAGCCGGTCGAGCTCGATGCCGCCGACTGGCGTCTCTCCATCGGCGGAGAAGTAGAAAAGCCCATCACCCTAACCCTCGCCGAACTCACCAAACTCGAGACCCACTCCGTAGTCAACACTCTCGAATGCGCCGGCAACGGACGCAGCCTCCATCGTCCTCAAGTCCCCGGCATTCAATGGGGCAAAGGTGCGGTGAGTACCGCCCGCTTCTCCGGCCCACGTCTGCGCGACGTTTGCAGCGCGCCGGGTGAAGCCCACCGGCAAGCACGTAATGTTTCGCGGCCTCGATGAAGTTCCCGGCAAAGTCCCTCCCTTCATTCGTAGCATCCCCATCGAGAAAGCTCTCGACTCCGATACGCTGATCGCAACCCACATGAACGGACAGCCGCTCACCAAGCATCACGGCTTTCCCGCCCGCGCTCTCGTCCCCGGCTGGATCGGCGCCGCATCCTGCAAGTGGCTTACGGAAATTAAATTGCTCGATGCGGAATTCGTCGGCAATTTCATGAGTCCTGGCTACCGCCTTCCCAACCAGCCCGTGAAGCCAGGCGACGCCGTGAAGCCCGAAGACACCCACCCGCTCACCGCGCTGAACGTGAAGTCAGTGATCGCCGGCCCCAGCGACGGGACCACAATTAAGCCAGGAAAAGTGATCGTGCACGGCGCAGCCTGGGCCGGCGAGGCCGACATCACGAAAGTCGAGATCTCAACCGACAACGGCGCCACATGGAATCCGGCCAGGCTTGGCCACGACCAGGCCCACTACGCCTGGCGTCTCTGGACTTACGACTGGAAAGCCACCAAAAGCGGCGACTACACCATCCAGTCGCGAGCCACCGACAATCAAGGCCGCACCCAACCCTCCACCCCAGCGTGGAATCCCAGCGGCTACCTCTACAACGCCGTAGATCAGGTGAAAATCCATGTCGCATAATAGTCTGAAGACGCGTAGCAACGTGGAAGAGCGGCGCTTCAGCGCCGCGTCAAGCATCATGGAAGATGTGGACTTCAGCCCCCGTGGTCGCACTTTCTGCGCGACAACATTCGCCGTCATCGCCCTGCTCGCGCTCGCGTCTATATACGCGCAAGCTCAAAAGCCCGCAACCCCAACCGCCGATCTCCCCGCCGGTCCCATGCAAGCCAAGGCGACAACAGCCTGCCTGGAATGCCACGAAGCCCGCATAATCCTCCAGCAACGTCTCTCCAAGGGAGCATGGACGAAAGAAGTAGACAAGATGACGAAGTGGGGCGCGCTGGTAGATCCCGCCGACCGCGACGCCCTGATCGATTATCTGAGCACACAACTTCAGCCCCGACAAGCCCCCCTACGACCCACCCCGAACCGCAGCTTCAGGAAAGATGAAGTTGAAGCACCCTGGACGCGTAAGGAGTCTCACGAGTATCCCGAAGTGCTAGAAGAATTCACGAGAGCCTGAGGTGGAGTACGTGGAAGAGCGGCGCTTAAGCGCCGCGTCTGCGCGCTAAATAACGCGGGCTTCAGCCCCCGTGGTCGCCTGCCTGCAAAAAAGCAAAACGCCACCGACCCAATGTCCCGACCGGACACTACGGCAGCGCCGCCACTTCAGAGCCCAAATACAATACGCAAGTATAAAAACATCCCTGCCCCACTTCTAGTGCATTGTAGGGTACCAGCAAGGGGAGCTTCGGATGGAGCCGGACTTGGGAGAAGCAAAGGCCCGGGGTGGAGCAGCGCTCAAGCGCTGCTTTAAAGGCCGCTCCAGCGAAGCTCCAGCCGTTGTGAGTGCCGTGGGTGCGTCAACGTGCGACCAAATGCAATTCTTTACCCCGTGTAACCCTGTGTCCCCCGTGTTGAAGGTTTTGAAGTTGACCTCAGGCACGAGGCTCCAAACCGTCAGCCATTCCTCACTGCAGCTTCGCATACTCCGCCCGAGCCTCCTTCAAAACAGGAATATCCGAATCAGCATCCTTCCAAAGCGTAAGAAAATCCTTGTAAGCGGCGAGCGCCCGTCGCGCAGATCGGCATCCGCCCCGGACGAATTCCTAGCCTGCAACGCATTCGCCCGAGCCACGCCCAGATGCGCCAGCGCTCCGGTCCAGCAGTTCCAGACGATGCCGCTGTGGTCGAGGATCTTCTGAAACTCGGCGGCGGCTTCTTTGCCCTGTCCGGCTGCCAGATATGCCTCGCCGCGAATGTACACGTGATACAGGCAGGAAATATTGGCGACGAAGTGAATTTGCCCCAACTCGATGGGTGAAGCAGCTTGCAGCGTATTCAGGGCAGCAGCAGGGTTCTTCTTGTCGATTCAGCGCCAACTGCGCCTGAATCGCGGGCAGCCAGAGCGACTGCATCTGCGTGTCCAGCGGGAAGCGTTTGCCTAAGTCTTGCGCCAACGATTCGGCTCGCGCCGTATCGCCCGCCATGGCAAACGCCAGCGCGGCTTCGACCTCGACGCCCTGACTCGTGGGAGCCAGTTTTAAACCCTCTGCCGCTGCACTGCCGCGCTTCCGCAGGATTGCCGTAAGCGGCTTGTGCGATGAGCGGCATTCTCCTGCCAGATCGCCCCACTTTCTTTGCTGTCCGCCCGGATGGCGGAGTCCACTGCCCGCTTGGTCAGTTCCCGCGCCTTGCCCAGATGACCGCCATACGCCTCGGTGTCGGATGCGAGCGCAAGTCCAAAGTTCTCTTCGGGCTTGCCCGCAAACCACTGCTGCTGTTCCGCCATCGCCGCTGAGTCCGAGCCGAGAAAGGCAAGAGCGTAGAGAGCATTGTGGAGTAGTAAGTCATCCAGTTTTCGCGCTTGCGCTTCGTGGATGATCTGCCGCGTTTCGTCGAAGCGCTGCAAGGCAGATCAGGCTGTTGGCAAGGTCTGTGTACAGAGGCTAGCACTATCTGGGGCGAGGCGGAGGCTTTGCGCGATACGACTCCGCCGCCTTTTCATACTGTCCCTGCTCAGCGTACACGATGCCAAATTGCGATACGCTGCGGAGTCTCGCGGGTAGCTCTCAATCTCTTCCTGATACGTCTGGGCCGCTTTATCCAGTTCTCCGGTTACATTCTGATAGTAGCGGCGGTGATCGCCAGCTTTTCCCGTTCGCTGGCATGTTCCCGCAACTGGAATGCCTTGGTGTAGTAATCGCTGGCCCGTCCTAGCTCGCCGAGACTGACGTAGTCGTTGCCCACTGCCCTGTAGCCCATGGCAAAATTCGGATCAAGCTCGATGGCGCGTTGATGGTAAGGCAGGGCTGCGGCGGCGCCTTTCTCGTTGTCGGCCTTTCTGCCAAGGCTGAACGCCTTCAGAGCTTCGAGCGAAGACGTGGTGGCCTGTACCAGCGGAACATCTAACTTCTGCACCGTGGCCAGCGATTCGCCCAACTCAGCTCGCAGTTTCGACGCCGCTTCGCCCAGCGCGTCCAGCACCTTCTCCTTCGACGCCGCCGTCACCTGCTCCTCGGCCAGCGGGTCTCCGCTCTGGCAATTCACCGCCTTCAACCCCAGCACATATTCGCTGCCCAGACTGGCAATCGATCCGGCAATGTAAGCCTTGCTGCCTGCTCGCTGGCAAAGCTCGCGGGCCACTTCGGGTGTGAGCTTCGTGCCCGCCGGACGGGACATCAATTTCAAAGTCGCCGCGACTTTGTTCTCCGGAGAGCACATTCAGAAATGGCGATTGGTTGCAGAGAAACGCTGAGCGCAGTCTTCAGCGTGTCATCAAAAACCGGATCGCCGGTGCTGTTGGTGAAGTCGGCGAGGACGATGGTGTCTTTCTCGGTCAGGCGTGGGCAGTGTGTTGCCGGAGCGGTAGTAGAGGCCAGCGGCGATCAAGCAGCGACAAGAGAGCCGCGCCACGATGTAGCCGAGCTGCCCGAGCTCGCCCATGACGCGGAACGCCGCCCGCGCTGCGTGCGAGGAATCAGATGCGAAGCATAGCCGTCCGCGGATGTTCGTGCTGGGACAGCCGCGCCTCGGCAGTCCGGACGAGCGCAGCTCGCCGCTTTCCTGTGCGCCCACCACGGTCCCCGACTCAGCTGCTGATAACCCGTGCCCGATCTCCGTATCCCGCTTCAGCCGTTGCAAATCGGTCCGCATCTCGGCGGCATTCTGGTAGCGCAGATTGCGGTCTTTCTCCAGCGCCTTAGCTGATGATCCGTTCCAACTCCGACGGCACATCGCGGATTGAAGCCGCACCGCCGGCTGCGGCATCGGATGTCAAGATGGCCTCGAAGATCAGTCGCCGAAGTCTCGCCGTCGAAATGGCAGCGTTCCGGTCGCCATCTCGTACAGCACCGCGCCGAAGGAAAACAGATCGGTGCGCGCATCCAGTTCCTTGCCCTCGACCTGCTCCGGCGACATGTAGGCCACGGTGCCCAGCGTCGATCCCGGGACTGGTGAGATGTTCCTCGTCCACCGAGCCCGTCTGCGTGTTTAGCGCCGCAATCGTTGCTGGAGGAACTGGCCGCACGCACGACCTTGGCCAGACCAAAATCGAGAATCTTGGCGTGGCCGCGCTTGGTGACGAAAATGATTCGCGGGCTTGATGTCGCGGTGGACAATACCTTCTGCGTGCGCGGCGTCGAGCGCGTCGGCGATCTCGATGGCGAGGGACAGAATCATCTCGGTTTCCATCGGACGCCCCGCGATGCGGTGCTTCAACGTCAGGCCGTCCAGAAACTCCATGGCGATGAAGGCCTGGCCGTCCTGCTCGCCAATGTCATAGATGGTGCAGATGTTGGGATGGTTCAACGCCGATGCGGCCTGCGCCTCCCGCTGGAAGCGCGCCAGCGCCTGCGGATCTCGGGCAACATCATCGGGAAGAAACTTGAGGGCAACAAATCGGTGCAGCCGCGTGTCTTCGGCCTTGTAGACCACGCCCATCCCGCCGCCACCGAGCTTCTCAACGATGCGGTAATGCGAAATAGTTTGGCCGATCATGTTTAGCGGATCAACGGAGAAGGCAAGCGTCGTGCGCGACCATCTTAGGCACCAACCCGCAGCCCGTCAATGACTTACCCTGTGTAACCCCGTGTCCCCCGTGGTTAAGGTTCTTAAGACGCCGGCCGCCCAAAGTTCAGACAGGGACGCCGATCGTACATACAATATCGCCAATTTTCCCGGAACATTCCGACCCTTTCGCGCTCGTAAGGGCTGCCTTTCGAGTAGTCATTAACTCCCCTGAACCCTTAAGCTTGAACGCGTTGTAAATACATTGCGATCAGCACAAAAGCGCACAGATAAATACCAAAACTGGAACATACTGCACATATGTTCCAACTGGAACATTCAGCACAATGTTCCCACCGGAACATATCTCAAGAAGCGCTAAGGTTTACCCTGTGAGTCCTCTGTGCCCTCTGTGTTAAAGTTTTTTTCCGGCCGCAACAACGGAAACAGAATCACGTCGCGGATGGTATGCGAGTCAGTCAGCAGCATGCACAGCCGGTCCACGCCCACGCCCACGCCGCCGGCCGGCGGCATCCCATACGACAGCGCGCGGATGTAATCCTCATCCATCTGGTGCGCCTCGAGGTCGCCGCGCTCGCGCTCCGTAACTGCGCCTCAAAGCGCCGCCGCTGATCCTCTGGGTCGTTCAGCTCGCTGAACCCATTCGAGATCTCCATCTGCCCCGCGAAAATTTCCCAGCGCTCCGTCCACTCCGGCTCATCCGGCTTCTGCTTCGATAGCGGCGACACCGCGGTAGGATACTCATAAATAATCGTCGGCTGCGTCAAGTGTTCCTCAGCCACCGCCTCAAAAAACCCGCAATCGTCTCGCCCACCGGCTTTTCTGGATCGTAAGCCATGTGCGCATGCGCCTGATTAGAAGTCGCGCAACCATTTGCTCACTCCATCATGCGAAGCGAAGTCGAACTCATCGCAGGCTTCGCGCCCGCGGTTTTTTCAGGCCAGTAATTGGATGATGGCCTCGCGCATGGTCAGCCGCTGCCAGTTCGCCCAGTCGATTTCCTGATCGCCCCACTTGGTTTTCGTTCCGCCCGTCACATCCTTCGCGGCCTGTGTGATCAGCTCCTGCGTCAGGTCCATCACGCCCTGGTAGTCGGTGTAGGCCTGATAGAACTCGAGCATGGTGAACTCAGGATTCCAGCGCCAGCCCAGGCCTTCGTTGCGGAAGTTGCGATTGATTTCGTACACGCGATCGAATCCGCCGACCACCAGCCGCTTCAAATAAAGTTCAGGCGCGATGCGCAGATATAAATCCATGTCGAGCGTGTTGTGGTGCGTCACGAACGGCCGCGCCACCGCTCCGCCCGCGATGGGCTGCATCATCGGCGTCTCGACCTCGATAAATCCATGCGCTTCCATGGTCTGCGGCGCAGCGACTGCACCAGCTTGCTGCGCTTCAGAAAAACTTCCCGCACTTCAGGATTCATGACGAGGTCGACGTAGCGCTGCCGGTAGCGCAGTTCGACATCGGTGAGCCCGTGAAATTTTTCAGGCAGAGGCAGCAGGTCTTTGCTGAGAAATGTGATCTCCTCCACGTGGATGGTCAGCTCGCCGGTGCGCGTGCGGAATAAATAGCCGCTGACGCCAATGTGGTCGCCGAGATCGAGCAGTTTGTATAACTCGAAGCCCTGGTCGCCGACCGCGTCTTTCTTCACGTAAATCTGCAGCCGCTTTCCATCCTGCTGCAGATGGCAGAAGCCAGCCTTGCCCATCAGGCGGATCGCCATGATGCGTCCGGCGACGCGCACGTTGACGCGCGGAGTTTCCAGTTGCTCGGCAGTCTTGTCGGAGTACTCCGCGAGAATCTGCGGGATGGTGTGGGTGAACTCGTACTTGCTTCGGTATGCGATCTGGCCCAGCGCCTCGATCTGTTTCAGCTTCTGGCGCCGCAGTTCGTAAACATTTTCGTCGAATGCCAAGGGAATCCTTTGACAGGGAATTGCGCCTTGCGGCGCGAGAGGATCAATGAAACGGTGAAACGCGATTATAAACAACCAGCGCATGGACGTGCATCCGCAGGCTAGGTTGCGAGCGAATAGGCGGCAGCGGACGGGTGGCCCTGAGGCAGCGGGCGAGACGCCGGCGCTACTGCAGTTGCCTGGTAGCTAGTATTGTGGTACATTTGTACACATGACGGATGATTCGAAGCTGCTGGTGGAGCGGGTGCAGACCGGGGTGCGCATGGAGAAGCGGCTGCTCAAGGTCCTGAAGGCCTTTGCCGAGTATCACGACATGACTCTTGGCGATCTGTTGGAGGGCATCGTGCTTCATGCTTTCGACGGCAAGACGCCGTTCAGTCCGGCTTCGCTTGAACGCATTCAGGAGCTGAAGCGGTTTTACGATTTTGATCTGGATTCGAGCGCCAGCCATCGGTTGAAGGAGATCAAGGCGCGAGCAGGGCGGAAGCAGAGGGCGGACAGGGGCTAAAGCCCACACTGATCGTGGGGCTTTACGCGGCGCTGAAGCGCCGCTCTTCCACGTTACCGCCGGCGTTCGGTGTCACTTCTGGTATTCCGCTGATGGTTGCTAGCGATTTTGGTTCATTTGCTGCATGGAATTTAGACGTAGGGAATCTGGTCATCTACACGGCAGCAGCTTGGGCCGTCGCGAGTGGCAAGGCAGCGTAGGGATCGGTCGCAGTTGGGGTGACAGAGCATTGCGCCGACGGGCGGGCGAGGACGCCCGCCCGACAGCCGCCGGGACGGCGGCGCTACGGTGAGCGTATTTCTATGAGCGATGATGAGCTCATCCGCTGCTTCGAGAGCGACCGCTTCCAGGAAAGTCTTTTCATCATGCCGATCACGTGCGCCTGGCGTTTGCTTACCTGTGCGAGTATCCGGTTCTCCGGCTCTGGAGAAGTTTGCCTGCGCGTTGAAGCGATTCGCTGCCGCCCGCGGCAAGACCAGCTCTACAACGAAACCATCACCTGCGCATATTTGTTTCTGATCCGGGAGCGGATGGCTGGTTGCGAGAGTGCGGATTGGGAAGAGTTCGCACGGCGAAATCCTGATCTGCTCGTTTGGAGAGACGGCATTCTGAGCCGTTACTACCGCGAGGGGACGCTGCAATCAGATTTGGCTCGCGAGTTTTCGTGCTCCCGATAAGTGTTTGGAGATGTAAACAGGTAGCGGCGGTTTGCCAGCGTAACGCAGAGCCGCCTCGCTGCGCTCGGCTGAACGGGCGAGGCGCCCGTTCCCACATAAGCATTCCGCACACTAGCATTCACCGCATGAGTTATCCGCATGAGCATTCTCTCTTGAAGTCGTTCGGCATCGGCGGTAAGATTGCGTCCTCGACCGTTGTTCGGGCGAGTTAGACGCGCAAGGACACTATGCCGCAAAACTACGTTCCTATCTTCATCTTTATGGCGGTCATTGGCGTGCTGCTTCCGCTGACGCTGCTGGCGGCGAAGCTTGTCCGTCCGGACAATCCGAGCAAGACCAAGCTGATGCCTTATGAGTGCGGCATCGACCCCATCGACAGCGCGCGCGGCCGTTACACCGTGCGCTACTACATTGTCGCGATCCTGTTTGTGGTGTTCGATGTGGAAACTATTTTTCTGTTTCCGTGGGCGGTCAAGTTCAAGGCGCTCGGCATCTTTGGTTTGGTGGAGATGCTGATTTTTCTGGTGATCCTGATCGCCGGATACATCTGGGTTTGGAAAAAAGGCGCGCTGGAATGGGTGTAACGCCGGGCAATGTCGCTGCCGGCTTTCCGTAGAATTCTTTACCACGGAGGGCACGGGGTGACACAGGGTAAACCAGAAGCAATCTCTCCGCGGACTATTTCAGCGGCATCACGCCTTGACGAATGTTGTCAGGCCGCGCCGTGTGCGTTCGCGGAGCTGGCACTCACGCAAGGTCTCGCTAGTAGCTTCCAGGTTACGAACCCCGTAGACATAGAAGTTCTCGAATTCCGCGTCCGACGAGAACAAGTGCAACTCGGCGTAGCCCAGCAGCCGCATTCCGAACGGTTTGAGAAACTCGAATGGTCGATGCGGAACAGTTCCAGGCTTTCCTGTTTCTTTGAGAGCAGGCCTACTTCTCGTTTGATCCGTTGCGTGGTGATTTCGTAGTGGGTGTCTAGGCTCTTCATGTAGAAGCGCAAACAGGATGATGCCGCACGCGACCAGGCAAGCGAGGACGGTGTACAAGATGATGGCATCCCTGGATTGGGAATGGACGGCGTAGGAGTGAAGAGCATATCCGATCCCGATGGCCAGCGCGATGACGACCAGAAAAGGCACCAATTGGCCGACGCTGTAGATCATGGCCGGGTGCCCAGAAAACAAGTCTTTTTCGGTTTCAGTATCCTTCGTCGCCGCGAATGCGGTGAGGTCGGTATTGCAGAAGCGGCACTTATGGCTACGGCCTTGATGGTTTCTCCGCAGACGGGGCAAGCTTTTTCGTCGCTGTCCATGAGGGATTCCTTCGAAACAGAATCATAGCGCAAAAGCGGTGCTGATCGCTCGCGGCATGCAGTCGCACCGCGTGACGAATGGCTGCCGTTTTCCTCGCCGTGCTCGTTGACACCGTATGCTCAAGCTGATAAAAGTTAACGTTCTCTCCGTGTGCCTTCTAGCCGGAGGTTTGTGCGTTCGCCGCTATGCCGGACGAAATCAAATCGCCCGCTTCACCGCCGCCGGATGGCGAGCCGAAGCCGACGGCGGATCAGCCTGCCGTTCCCGGCGGAGTGAAGGCCACTGCGTCCGGCTCGGTTCAATCGGACGACAAGCTTCCCGCTGAAAAGCCAGCCGCTTCTTCGCCTGCAGTTGCGCCACCCGCTGGGGCCGCGCCTGCGACGCCTCCTGCCGCTGTCAAGCCCGCTGCGCCTGCGAAGCCAGCCGCTCCCACGCCTGTTCCCTGGGATTCGCCCATGATCGCAAAGCTCAAGGGCAACTACGGTTCCGGCTTGGAGCCGCTGACCTATGCGGGGCAGAACTACATGGTGGTCGATCGCTCGCTGATTCCGGAGATTCTTCAGGTTCTTCGCAACGAAGAGCAGTTCGATTACTGTGTTGACATTACCGCGCTGCATTACCCGCAGCGCGAAAAGCAATTCGACGTGGTGTGGGTGCTTTATTCGTTCGCGCGCAACGAGCGCATCCGCGTGAAAACGCAAATCGCGGATGGCGCGAGCGTGCCGAGTTCGGTGTCCGATCTGGCCGGGGGCGAACTGGCTGGAGCGCGAAGTGTTTGACATGTTCGGCATCAAGTTTGATGGACATCCTGATATGAAGCGGATTCTGCTGCCCGATGGATGGAAGGGACATCCGTTGCGCAAGGATTACGGCATTCTGCAACAGGATAATGAGTGGGTGCAGATCAACCTGGGCATTGAAAGCGGGCAATGAAAAGCCGCAGTTAAATTAGCGGCGAGTAATAAGAATGACCGATCCGAACTCTACGCTCTCGCATCTCGATCTCGAAACTCCACGAGAAGCCGTTTCTTGATGCGAACGAGCTCGTCATTAATATGGGCCCGCAGCATCCGGCGACGCACGGCGTGCTGCGCGTGATTTTGCGGCTGGATGGCGAAAAAGTTCTTGGCCTGGAATGCGTGATCGGATATCTGCATCGCGGCGTCGAGAAGATTGGCGAGCACCGTACTTATACGATGTTCAATCCGTATGTGGACCGCATGGATTACGTGGCAGCGGTTTCGAACGGGCTGGGCTATTGCGAGACGGTCGAGAAACTTCTTAATGTGGAAGCGCCGCCGCGGGCGCAACATGTGCGCGTGATCCTGACCGAATTGAACCGGATCGCCAGCCATCAGCTCTGGCTGGGCACGCATGCGCTCGATATCGGCGCGATCACTCCGCTGTTTTATACCTTCCGCGACCGCGAAGAGATTCTCAAGATCTACGAGAAATATTGCGGTGCGCGGCTGACTACGCACGCCTTCCGCATCGGCGGCCTGCAATACGAAACCTATACCGGCTTCGAAAAGGAAGTGAAAAACTTCCTCAATTTCTTTCGCCCTAAGATCGACGAGTACGAGGAATTACTCACCACGAATCGCATCTGGGTCGAGCGCACGAAGAATGTTGGGACCATTTCCGCGGAGGATTGCATTGCTCTCGGCGTTACCGGCCCCGTGCTGCGGGCGAGCGGCGTGAAGTGGGATTTGCGCAAGGCTCAACCCTACGCCAACTACAAGAATTTCGATTTCGATATTCCGATTGGAGAAAACGGCGACACCTACGACCGGTATCTAGTGCGGATGGCTGAGATGCGGCAGTCGGTGCGCATCATCGAGCAGGCGGTTGACGCGCTGCCCGAAGGCCCCATCATGGCGAAAGTGCCGAAGGTGATGAAGCCGCCGGCGGGCGAGGTGTACCACTCGATTGAAGCGCCGAAGGGCGAGCTGGGATATTTTATCGTGAGCGATGGATCGACGCAGCCTTACCGCGTGCGCGTGCGGCCGCCGTCGTTTGTGAATCTGCAGGCGCTTGACCTGATGTGCCGCGGCGAACTTGTGGCCGACGTGATTGCCGTGATCGGCACGCTTGATATTGTTCTGGGCGAGGTGGATCGCTGAATGAGGTCCCGCTGATGCACGCGATCATCGAATACATTTCGTCCTACCTGACGAGCGACAAGACGCCGGGCGCCGCGGGAAACATGTTCTGGGTGCTGGTGTACATCATGCTGGTTTTCGCGGGGCTGTCGGTTGCGGTGATCGCGATGAACTGGCTGGAGCGGAAAATCCTCGCGCACATGCAGGTGCGGCTGGGACCTATGCGCGTTGGTCCGCACGGCCTGCTGCAGCCGATCGCCGACGCCATCAAGCTGCTGTTGAAAGAAGACATTATGCCGTCCGAGGCTGATGGGTTTGTTTTCTGGATGGCGCCGCTGATTGTGGTGCTGGCGGCGTTTACGGTTTTTGTTGTCGTTCCGTTTGGCCCTACGCACGCGATTACCGACATGAACATCGGAATTCTGTTTATGCTCGGGGTGTCGTCGCTGAGCGTGCTGGGCATTGTGATGGCGGGCTGGGCGTCGAACTCGCACTATCCGCTGATGGGGGCGCTGCGGTCGAGCGCGCAGATGGTTTCGTATGAAGTTGCGATGGGGCTGGCGGTGGTGTCAGCGGTGATGATGACCAGCCTGAACGCGAGTGGAACCGGAACGCTCAGCATGATTGGCATCGTGCAGGCGCAGCAGGCGCAGGGCGATGTGGTTCATCTTTAAATTTTTTCCGCTCGGGCTGATCGCGTTTTTTATTTTTGCCGTGGCCATGGTTGCCGAGACGAACCGCGCGCCTTTCGATTTGGCTGAGGCCGAATCGGAGTTGACGGCCGGCTTTCATACGGAGTACAGCGGCTTCCGCTGGTCGTTATTTTTTCTGGCGGAATACTCGGCGATGATTGCAGTTTCTTCCATCGCGGTTACGCTTTGGCTGGGCGGATGGCTGCGGCCGTTTCCGAATTTGCTGAATGGCGCCACTTGGGATCAGGCGTTCTCTTTCATCCCCGGCATCACATTTCTTTTTTTCGCCGCGATGTGTTTCTACAACACAGTGCGCATGCCGAAGCACCCTCTTTTCCGCGTGCAAACTATCGGGCTTGCGGGATTCGGCGTGGTACTCGGTTTGATCGGTCTGGTTCTGTTCATTCCTGCGGTCAGCGTGCGAGTGCAGGACATTTTCTGGTTCTCGGCGAAAGTTGCCGGATTCATGTACGTCTATATATGGTTTCGTGGCACGTTCCCGCGATATCGCTTTGACCAGCTCATGCAGATGGGATGGAAAGTCCTGCTGCCCATGGGTTTGGGGGTTCTGATTCTGACGGCGACTGTTGGATTGTGGCCGTTGATACAGCAAACGATATGGCACCCGTAGCCACTCCGTTTTTCTTTTACCTGTTCGCCGGGATCATGCTTATTGGCGGCATCCTGGTGATCACGCGCAAGAACCCGGTGCATTCGGCGCTGGCGCTGATTGTTGCGCTGCTGGCGCAGGCGTCCATTTATCTGATGCTCTATGCCCCGTTCGTCGCTGGCGTGCAGATCATTCTTTATGCCGGCGGCATTATGGTGCTGTTCCTGTTTGTCATCATGCTGGTGAACATTGAGCGCTCGATGAAAGAGCGGCAGTTCAACAGTCAATGGGTGGTCGGGATCATTGCGGCGACGGCGTTGGGCGGATTGTTTATTGCCGTGTATACGAAAGGGAAGAATATCTTCCCCAATCACACGCTGCGCTACGGCGGGAGAACGACAACACGCAGAGGTGTCGCAATCATGTTGTATGGACAATATATGTTCGCCTTCGAGATCGCCTCGCTGCTGCTGCTGGTGGCGATCATCGGAGCGGTGGTGATGGCGAAGAAGAGGATCTGAAAGGCAGCTTCTGAGCTGCCAGAAGCTGAATATGGAATCTATGCTGCACATTACGACGCTGCATTATCTGGTGCTTGGTGCGGCGCTCTTTTTGCTGGGCGTCATCGGGGTGCTGACCCGCCGCAACGTAGTTATCGTGCTGATGTCGATCGAGTTGATTTTGAACGCTGTGAACTTGAACCTGGTGGCCTTCTCGCGCATGTGGGGAGGATTGCACGGCCAGGTGTTCGCCATCTTTGTGATCACTGACGCCGCGGCGGAAGCCGCGGTCGGACTCGGCATTCTGATCGCCTTCTTCCGTAACAAGGAGACGGTGAACATAGACGAAGTGAATTTGTTGAAGTGGTAGGAAGATAGCTTCTAGCTGCTAGCTCCTAGCTTTTAGCCAGACCCAAGAGGGTCACGCGCTCAGAGCCAGAGGCTAGAAGCTAGAAGCTAGAAGCTGAATTTATGTTTTTTCTTTCCCACATCTGGCTGATCCCGTTGCTGCCGGCCTTCGGCGCGACCATCATGTTCTTCTTTGGCCGCAGGCTGCAGAAGGCTACGGTTAGCGCGGTTTGCGTCGGCACGATCATGCTCGCGTTCCTTATGGCTTGCGGGGCGGTCTGGCAATATTCAGCCTGGTCGTCGGCGCCGGAAAACTTTCATAAGCCCTATGAAACCATCCTATACACGTGGCTCGGCACTGACACCGGGCAGGCAAACTATGCCATGCAGAGCGGCAAGTCTAGCGGCATTTCACGCAGATGCGGGCTTCCTGCTCGATCCGCTTTCCAGCATCTGGCTGCTGTTTGTCACCGGCGTCGGCATGCTGATCCATATTTATTCCACCGGCTACATGGCGCATGAAGGGGGCTACTACCGCTTTTTCGGATATCTCAACCTCTTCATGTTCTCGATGCTGACGCTCATCCTGGCCAACAACTATGTGCTTATGTTTGTCGGCTGGGAAGGCGTGGGACTGTGCTCGTATCTGCTGATCGGTTTTTATTTCCATCGCAAATCCGCCACCGACGCGGGAAACAAAGCATTCATCGTGAACCGCATCGGCGACGCTGGATTTCTGCTGGGAATGTTTTTCATCGCCTGGTATCTTCGGATCGCTGCGCTTTATTGACGTCACCGCAGCTGGCGCGCAGCGGACGCTTTCCACATTGGCGATCCCATCATCACCGCGGCTACGCTGCTGCTCTTTGTTGGAGCATGCGGCAAGTCGGCGCAGTTGCCGCTCTACGTCTGGCTGCCCGACGCCATGGAAGGCCCCACGCCGGTTTCCGCGCTCATCCATGCTGCGACGATGGTTACCGCGGGCGTCTACATGGTCGCGCGCTCGAATGCGCTGTTTGTGCTTGCGCCGAAATCGATGCTGGTGGTCGCGATTGTCGGCGCTCTGACGGCGATCTTCGCCGCCTCGATCGGCCTGGTGCAAAACGACATTAAGCGCGTGCTGGCTTACTCCACCGTTTCGCAACTCGGCTACATGTTCCTCGCGCTGGGCGTCGGAGCGTTCGCCGCCGGCGTCTTCCACGTTTTCACTCATGCGTTCTTCAAGGCGCTGCTATTCCTCGGCGCGGGTTCGGTGATCCACTCGATGAGCGGCGAGCAGGACATGCGCAACATGGGCGACCTCGGCCATCGCATCCCGATCACGCACCGCACCATGTTCATCGCCACGCTTGGCGATCGCCGGCATTTTCCCGTTTGCGGGATTCTTTTCGAAAGACGCAATTCTCTGGGAAACCTGGTCGCGCGAAGGCGGCGCCTACCGCTTTCTCTGGGATATCGGCTATGTCACCGCGTTGATGACCGCGTTTTACATGTTCCGCCTGATGTATCTGACTTTTCACGGCCGCCCGCGCATGAGCCACGACGCGGAACACCACATTCACGAATCGCCCTGGTCGATGACGGCGCCGCTGGTTGTGCTTGCAATTTGCGCCATCGTTGCGGGATGGCTGGGCTGGCCGCATAGCCTCGGCGGCTCCGACCGCTTCACGAAATTCCTTGAACCCGTCTTCGCGACCGAAGCTCAGGTGCTTGAGGAGCAGGGAAGAGCGGGTCAAGTGGCGTGCGGGAGAGAAAGAAGAAGAACAC
The DNA here is from genome assembly GCA_963841125.1 of uncultured Acidobacteriaceae bacterium. Classification (GTDB taxonomy): domain Bacteria; phylum Acidobacteriota; class Terriglobia; order Terriglobales; family Acidobacteriaceae; genus Sulfotelmatobacter. Next base: position 408,247 of record CAWJBH010000004.1, on the reverse strand, counting down.
AACACTGGCACGGAGTGGCTGCTGATGGGGCTGTCGCTGGCCGCTGCGGGCGTTGGGTGGGGCATGGCGTGGAGAAGCTATCGCCACGCCGACAAAGATTACACCGAGCCCATTGCCGTCGCCGCGCCGCCCGTCTACGACGTGCTGCTCAATAAGTATTACGTGGATGAAGGTTACGACTACGTCTTCACCGGCCGCCGCAAGCTGGGAGACGTTCGCCTCGGCGTGCTGGGACTCGGCGAAGCGTCCGCGTGGTTCGATACACATGTTGTCGATGGCGCGGTCAACGCCGCGGGCTGGATCACGCGCCTTGCGGCAACAATTTCCAGTTGGTGGGACAAGTGGATCATCGACGGCTTCGGCGTCAACGGCCCGGCAATTCTGGCGCGTATGCTTTCGTATCCCGCGCGCTTGTTTGAATGGGGCCTGGTGCAGTGGTATGCGCTGGTGATGACCGCGGGGCTGGTAGGGTTTGTTTTCTATTACGTGTATCACTGAAATGCAGCTTCTAGCTGCTAGCTTCTAGCTCTTAGCTGGAAGCCAGAGTAGCTAGAAGCTAGAAGCTAAAACTTTCATGCAAAACCACATACTCTCGATCATTCTCTTCACGCCGCTGGTGGGCGCGCTTATTCTCCTGTTTGTTCCCAAGGAGAATAAGGACGCCATCCGCTGGATCGCGAATCTATTCGCGCTTGGCGGCTTCCTGGTCTCGCTGCCGCTGGTGCCGTGGTTCTGGGCGCAGATGCAGAGCGCCGACCGCTTCAAGTTTATCGAGGGCGCGGCCAACAACTGGATCCCCTCGATCGGCGCGGGCTACGTGATCGGCATCGACGGCATTTCGTTTCTGCTCATCATGCTCACCACGCTGCTGGGCTGGATCTCGATCCTCTCGTCCTGGACCGCGATCGAGAATCGCGTCAAGGAATATTACATCTGGTTCCTGATTCTGCAGACTGGCATGCTCGGCGTCTTTATGGCGCTCGATTTCTTCCTCTTCTTTGTTTTCTGGGAAGCGATGCTGGTGCCGATGTACCTGCTGATCGGCATCTGGGGCGGCCCGCGCAAGCTTTACGCCGCGATCAAGTTTTTCCTCTACACGCTGGCCGGCTCGGTGCTGATGCTGCTGGGCATTCTGTTTCTCTATTTCCATCACCACAGCGTCACGCAGGTCTTCACCTTCAGCATTCCCGAGCTTTATAAGACCGCGCCGCAAATCTATTCCGATCCGGCCTACGGGCCGACCATCGCCACGCTGCTGTTCTTCGCGTTCTTCTTCGCATTCGCGATCAAAGTGCCGATGTTCCCCTTCCACACCTGGCTGCCTGATGCGCACGTGGAAGCTCCGACTGCTGGATCGGTCATTCTGGCGGGCGTTCTGCTGAAGATGGGGACATACGGATTCATCCGCTTCTCGCTGCCGTTTTTCCCCGACGTGCTGACTCACGGCAAAGTCCGTGGCTGGATGATCGCGCTCTCTATCATCGGCATCCTGTATGGCGCTCTGGTTTCGCTGATGCAGAAGGACATGAAGAAGCTGGTGGCATATTCGTCGGTCAGCCATCTCGGCTTTTGCACGCTGGGAATCTTCGCGCTCACGCCGCTGGCCTTAAGCGGATCGGTGCTGCAGCAGATCAATCACGGCATCTCGACCGGCGCGCTGTTCTTGATTGTCGGGATTCTCTACGAACGCCGCCACACGCGCGAGATTTCCGAATACGGCGGCATCTCGACTGTCATGCCCGTCTACGCCACCATCACCCTGATCATGTTCCTATCTTCGATGGGACTGCCGCTGCTCAACGGCTTCGTCGGCGAGTACTACATCATGCTGGGCACGTTCATGGTGAGCTGGAGATGGGCGGCATGGGCTGTGCCGGGCGTGGTTCTCGCCGCCGCCTATCTGCTGTGGCTTTACCAGCGCGTGTTCTTCGGCACGGTCACCAATCCGAAAAATGAAAAGCTGCATGATCTGACGCCGCGCGAAGTGCTGACGTTCGTGCCGCTGCTCATCATGGCTTTCTGGATCGGCCTCTATCCCAAGCCGTTTTTCCAAATCCTTGAGCAGCCGGTGAATCAGATCATAGGGGATGTGCGCAATCCACAGGTGGAGGCGCGATGAATGCAGCGCTTCAGCCGCCTGTCGCAGCGCAATCAGTCGAAGGGGAAGAACTAGTGGGCGCGCCCGCGTTCAACTGGAATGACTACGTGATGGCGCTGCCCATCACGCTGCTCACGCTGTTTGCTCTCGGCATCCTGATCATCGATCTCATGATCCCGCCCGAGAGCAAGTGGGTCAACGGCGTCACCGCTTTCATCGGAGTGCTGTTCGCGGCTGGGGGCGTGTTCAAGATTCAGTCTGGATGGAGGCCAACAAATCCGTAGGGTTCGCTCGGCATGATGCGCACCATGCTGGTGGACCGCTTTGCGCATGTATTTTTTCTATCTGTTTCTTGCGGCACGGCCATCTCCATTCTCATGTCGATGCGTTACATGCAGACCGAACATGAAAACCACGGCGAGTACTACACGCTGATGCTGCTCTCGGTCGTCGGCATGATGTGCATGGCCGCTGGGTTCGACATCGTGCTCATCTTCATTGGCCTGGAGTTGATGGCGATCTCGACTTATGTTCTTGTGGGTTTCCTGCGCCGCGACCGCCGCTCGAACGAGGCGGCGCTGAAGTATCTGCTGCTGGGAGCGTTTTCCTCCGGCATTTTTGCTTATGGACTGTCGCTGCTCTACGGTCTGACTGGGAGCACGAACCTGGCGTCATCGGCAGCCCAACTGCGTCCAGATTCTTGCGAAAGACCCTCATAATCCCGTGGCCATCGTTGCCTTGCTGACCACGCTCACCGGGCTTGCTGTTCAAAATTGCGCGCCGTGCCATTTCACCAGTGGGCGCCGGACGCGTATGAAGGCGCGCCCACCTGCATTACGCGGATTCATGTCCGTCGCGGTGAAAGCCGCGGGATGGGCGATGCTGCTGCGCATTTTGATCGGCAGCCCGTTCCAACTCGGCGGACTGATCTCCATGCGGTCCACCTGGGTTCCCGTCCTGGTCTTCGTTTCCATCGCCACCATGACCGGCGCAAACTTCGCCGCGCTCACCCAGACCAACACCAAGCGGCTGCTGGCCTACTCTTCGATCGCGCATGTGGGCTATATGCTGCTGGGCCTGATCGCCGGCACTGCCACCTTGAACTCAGCTCCCGACGGCATGAAGGGCATCCTGATTTATCTCTTGGTCTATACGTTCATGAATCTGGGCGCGTTCGGCGTGATCACTTCGCTGCGCCACCGCAACGTAATCGGCGACGAACTCGACGATCTCAACGGACTCTACTCGCGCGCTCCGGTTGAAGCCGTGCTGATGCTGATCTTCCTGCTCTCGCTCGCTGGAATTCCCGCCTCTGGCGGGCTTCTGGGGAAAATACTTCATCTTCCTCAGCCTGATCGAGACTGGGCACTACGCGCTGGCATCGCTCGGCGTGCTGTATTCCGTCTTCGGCCTCTACTACTACCTGAAGATGGCCAACGCTATGTTCATGGGCCAAGCCGAAGAAAGAGGACTGCTGCCTGTGAGTTGGGCCATGCGCGTCGCGCTCGGCGTGACCGCATTCGCCACGCTGTTTATCGGAATCATGCCCGACCGCTTCATCCAGCCTGGTGAACTGGTCGCTGGGGATAGCGCAGAATTCCGCGCTGGCGAAGCTGATCCGCTAGGGCAAGCTAGAATGCTCACGTATTGACAGCTGCCCTTCGGCAAGCTCAGGGCAGCTCTCGGCTGTCCCGCCTGGGCGAAGCCCGGCCGACTCCGCCGATGTCTCGGACAGTTAGCGTAGAATCCACTTTGCTAGGCTAACAGCGAGATGTCTCCGACCGATCCGAATCCCGACCGCAAGAACTCCGGCCAGAAAGAAAACTTCTGGGTGCAGGCCGCCCGCTACAGCCAACTGGCATTCGTTTTCCCGGCCGCGCTCGTGGTGGGATGGCTGGTCGGCGCGGCGCTCGACCGCTGGCTGCACACCACGTGGCTTTATCTGGCCGGGATCCTCTTGGGCATCGCCGCCGGTTTCATCGAACTGATCCGCACCGCCATGCGCGATACGAAGTGAATTGGTAGAGCCGATGCCCGACCAATACAAACCGAACCCAGCGCCAGCAGAGCCGCTGCGGCGGAGCACTTCTACTCCGGCGCGCTCCGCCGCATCGGCTGCTTCATGGCTGTGCTTGCTCCGTTGCTGGTTGCGGCCGCCTGGTGGAAGTTCGGGCGTGCGTCCCGCGTTCGGTTTCGCCTTTGGCTGTGCCATCGCCTACGTCAATTTCCATTGGCTGAAACGGGTGATCTGCCGGTTTCGCCGATCGCGCCACCGGCGTCACCACTTCGCAATCGGGGCAGGGAATCGTCTTTCGTTTCCTGCTGCGTTATGTTTTGATGGCTCTTGGCGCCTATGTTATATTGACTGTTTCACCCGCGAGCCTGAATGGGCTTCTTGCGGGCTTATTTTTGCCTGTAGCCGCGATCGGCTGCGAAGCGGTTTACGAACTGTACGCGGCGCTGGCTCGCGGTGTGTAGCGAACTGGAAGAAACTAGGATCAGTATCTTAACTTTATGCCTGAACAACTCTGGTTCACGGAAATCCTGAATCGTCTGTTCGCCGGTCCCGTCACGTCGTTGCTGCTGGCGTTGCACATCAAACCGAAATACCCAGCGGCCCCGATTCCCAACTCGTTCGCGATGGAGCTTCTCGTCTTCGCGTTTCTGCTGATCTTGTTTATGCTGGTTCGTTCGCGGCTTTCGGTGGACCGTCCCGGGCTCGCTGCAGCACGCTTTCGAGGGCGTCGAAGGATTCATCCAGGGCCAGAGCGACGAGATCATCGGCCATCACAGCGAAGGCTATACAGCGTTCCTGGCTTCGCTCGGCTTCTTCATTCTGTTCTGCAACCTGATTGGCGTGATCCCCGGCTTCGAGTCGCCGACCGCCGTGCCCGTCGTTCCCCTGGGCTGCGCCCTTTGCGCCTTCATGTACTACCAGACGCAAGGATTCAAGCACGCTGGGATTGCCTACCTGAAGCACTTCCTGGGACCGTCGGATCCGACGATGTCGATTTTCATCCGCCTCCCCCTGGCGCTGTTGATGTTGCCGATCGAACTGATCAGCCACTTGGCGCGCGTTCTTTCGCTGACCATCCGTCTTTTCGCCAACATGTTTGCGGGAGATATGGTCACTCTGGTTTTCTTTTCGCTTGGTCCCCATTGGTGTTCCGATTTGTTTCTTGGGCTGCACATCGGCGTGTCGCTGCTGCAGACCTATATTTTTGTCCTGCTGACCACCGTTTATCTTTCAGGGAGCGGTTTCGGAAGAGCACTAAAGATCAGTGATCAGTGGTCGGTGGCCAGTGATCAGTAAAAGCCGGATGGAACGAGAGATTTAAGATTTTACTGATCACTGACCACTGATCACCGGCCACTGATTTTCAGCCGTTCAGCGTGAGGGCGTCTGCAAGGAATGACGTCAACCACCCACTGGCGGTATTTCATACGAGGAGAAACACAATGAGTAAGCTGAGCAAATTGTTTATGGTACTCTCCGTACTCTCGTTCGCCGTCCCGGCTTTCGCGCAGGGCGGAGCCGAGAGCGGAGTCAACTGGGTTGCGATCGCTGCTGGATTCTCCATGGCCTTCGCTTCCGGCATCTGCGCCCTGGCGCAGGGCAAGGCGACCGCTCCTGCCGCCGAGAGTCTGGCCCGCAATCCAGCCGCTCGTCCCGGCATTCAGCTGGCGCTGATTCTGGGCCTGGCGCTGATCGAGTCGCTCGCGCTTTACACCCTGGTCATCATCTTCGCCAAGGTGAAGTAGGACAGGTTTCGAAGTCTCAAGGTCTCATTATTAAAAAGGCAAAGCCTCTGCCGCGCAGAGGCTTTTGTTTTGGATCCAGGAACTCGCTGGTTTTGCTTTGAAAGTTTGAAACCCTGAAACTTTGAAACCTTGTGCTAGATCTTGCGCTCCCCGCCCCACTGCTGATCTTTGTTCTGCGGAGCTTGGTTCAGAGCCTCCACCAGCAGACGGCGCAGGCGGTAGCGGCTTTCCAGGTCGGTATTGACGATCTCGAATCCAACTTCATTGACGCGCGCCCGGCGCAGCAGCACGTGCGCCTTGATCTTCGACCGCATTCCCAGTGAAATCTCCAGCTCGGCTTCGCTGCCGATTCGCAGATTGTCTTCCTTGGTGCCCATGCCTCCGCCCAGGCTCAATTCGCGGATCAGAATTTTTGATTTTCCCCACGAACTCCCAATCCAGGCGCTGACCGTGCGCGAGAGCACCATGCGCTCGTAGCGCCGTTGCCTCACCCACGGACATGCCGGAGCCGTGTCCAGAGGCGCGATCGCCAGTTCCGCCGGCTCGATGCCGCTGTCGGAAAGAATCTGTGCGCTGTAGCGCGGATCGGTTTTCGAGAGCGACTGCGCCGCGGCAATCCTCAGTTCGCGATGATGAACCCAGCCAAAGGTTTTCTTGGTCTCCACAATCTCGCGCAGCAGAGGTACTGCCTCCGGATCCTTCAGCCTGCCCAGGGACTCGATGGCCTTCAGTTGCACGAACGGCGAACGCGAAGCCGCTTCTCCTGGCCGGGCCATGGCCAGCAACGGAGGCGCCGCCGTGAGATCGCCGCTCATTCCGATTTCATCGATGGCCTCCGGCAGCACCGCGGAATCCAGCACCTCGGCCAATTCCAGCAAGGTTCGCCCACGGTTCGGCGCAGCTCCGTAAGCGATTTGGCGAACCACAATGTCGTGGTAAAAGCGGTTCCATTCCGGCAAGCGCGTCGGCAACAGCTCGAGCAACGTATCCACATCCAGCCGGCTCAACAGCCCCACCACCGCCGAAGCTTGCCGCGGCTGGCCGGTGCGCAAAATCTCCCGCAGTTGCGTCAGAGCCGGACTTCCCATCTCCTTGACCAGTTCCACCATGCGGTCGCACTCGTCGCGCCGCATGCAGCGGAAGAAACGGTCGGCCAGATGTTCGGCCCCCGATTGGCAGGTTCGCCGCAACACCACCAGCAGATCCGCGCGGCACCGGATCGGCGCGCAAGGCTTCCTCGATAAACTCTGGAATCCGGTTTTCCACGCCGACCCGCGGCCGCAAGTCGTTCACCAGTACCGGACGTTCCTGCAGCAGCATCTCCATTCCGGTGCACACTGCATTCACTGCCTGATAATTCTTGGCTTCGCTGGCCTCCTGGCTCAGCCGCACGAAAGCCGCGCTCAGCAGGCTTTGCAGCTCAGGATCTTTCTCCACGCACAACTGCTCACTCACGGTGCGGATGGCCTTGCCCATCGATTCCCCACCCAGCCGTGAATAGAGGTCGGCCAGCTGGCTCAATCCAATCGCCGTCTTGCGGCGCGCTTCCGTATCTTTCGTGCCCAGGCATCCCGAGTAATTGTCCAGAATTTCGGCGGAGTTCTGCTTGTCGTCGCGGTCGAGCAATACTTCCACGAACTGCCGCAGGTTTCGCGGCGGCACGCACGGAGCTTCATTGGACATCAGCACCGTCTTCTTTCCCGACTCCGGCACTTCCGCCCAGAACATCCGGTCCAGGATGTCGGCGTGCGACTCCACCAGAATGCCGGCCTTGTTCATCTTGTCTTCTTGCAGCTTCAGAATCTCGCGCAGCGAATCCATCTGCCGGCTCATGTGCTCCATCATCTGGTGCACGGCATTCACTTTGACTTCGCCCTTCTGGATAGCGCTCCAGCGCGAAGCGGATCGCCATGTGCTCGGCGGCCTTCATCAGCAGCGGCGTGTCCTGTTGCTCCGGTCGTCGCCTTGGCCGCCAGGCTTCCCAACAACTGCTGCAGGTTCAGCCGCGTGTTCGGGTCGGTCTCAGTCAGCTCCTTCTGCAGGATCTCCGGGACTGGCATTCGGATCGCCCTGCACCTGGCCGAATCGAGTCAGCAGGCGGATGGCCTGAACCACCTCGGCCTCTTGCAGCGGGAACTACTCCACCTTCCCAGGCTGGCGCGGTTCGCCGTCCCGGCTGCGCTTCCGGGGCTCTGCCCCGGCAACCCAGTGGCCGGGACCAGTTGGAACGCTTCCGAAGGGAACTCCCGCGCCGCCGCCTTGGCCCCCGCCGCCTGCGTTGGCGCCTTCCGCCGCTGCAATCAACTGCAGCAGTTTCTGCGGATCGTTCAACCATTGCTTGAATTCCGGGCCCAGGGTTTGCGCCGCGATCTGCGCTGCCACGCTGATGTCGCCAGTCAGCGGGTCGGCCGCCACAAATTTCACTTCATTGATCTTGATCGTGCTGCTCTTGCTTTCGTTGTTGAGCGCTTCTTTGATCTGCTTGGCTACATCCTGGGCTTTGGACCCAGCGACCGTAAAGGCGCGCACCAGCCGGGCGAAGTCTTCGATCGTTACCTCTTTGGAGAAGTGCAGGCTGGCCAGTCCCGGCCGTGCTCAAGAGTTGCCCAAAACTGCGTTCCGTCTGTCCGGCTTCCAGCGGAACTCCATCCAGCAGCAGCTTGTTGTCGGAAACCCCGAGCAGGAAACCGCCCTCCCCAGCCGTGGGCAGTCCTTGCTGCAATTCGTTCCAGGCGGTCTCGAACTGCGCTTCGGTGCGCTTGTGATCGGGGCCGTACATGCGCGCGTACTTGATCAGAATGTTCAGGCTGTGTACGAAGGCGCGTGCCGAGGCCGCCCGATTTGCGTGAAATGTCGTCGCGTCGTTGATAAGGCTCTCCTCGACCCGCAGCTCTCGCTATAGGCAATAGAAGATTAAATCCAGCCGGTAAGGGCCTGCATGTTACGGAGGTAACGGAGAAGATGACGCGGGAGATCAGACGGCCTGCCCTGTACCAGTGTTCTGCCAGCAGCGCTCATCCGCTGTCAACGCAAACCCGGCCTTACGTATTTCCCGGCACTGGCGTTCCAGGCAATCTCCGGAGAGAATAGATAAGGAGAATAGCAACCGCGACGATCTAGGCCTTCTCGGAACCCAGTGCCTTCCTCAAGCGCCCGCACAACGCGCCCACGAAACCACCGGCCTGCGCTACTGGATGTTGCGGGTTCTGGAGGAGTGCGAGCACGTCTCCGCCGATTTTGCTTCCGATCCGGTTCATGACCTGCGCGTCTCCCTGCGCCGTTGCCGGTCCCTGGCTGATGGATTGATGGCCCTCGATCCCGATCCCAACTGGAAGGCCATGAAGAAGGCCGGCAAACGCCTGTTCCAGCGCCTGGGCGCCTTGCGCGATATCCAGGTAATGATGGAGTGGGTCGAGAAACTGGCTCCAACCGCACATCCAAGTGGACGCGGGCGAACCCTTCGGCTTCGCTCAGGAGCAGGCTCGCCCGCGTTGCCGGCATTCACCCCGAGTCCGAAATTCACTCCCGACTCGCGGACGGCTGGCGATCCCGCGGCCCAAGCCCTGCTGAAATCCTCACCGTCGCGAGCAAGAACAAAAGCTCGAAGCCCACGCCGCCCTCGAAGAGTTCGACCGCAAGCAATGGCGTCAATGGAGCAAATCTCTTCCCGCGCGCGCCGTCCGCTTCCGCCCGGGCAGCCCGCTCTTCAAACATCTCGCTCTCGAGCGCTTGGACCGCAGCCCGCGAACTCCACAATCGCGCCCTCCGCAATCGCTCCCAGGTCGCATTTCACTCTCTCCGCATCGGCCTCAAGCGTTTCCGCTACATCGTCGAGAACTTCTTGCCCGCTCGAGCACAAGGCCTGGAGCAACGACCTCAAAGAAATGCAGGACTTGCTCGGCGACGTTCACGACCTCGACGTGCTCTGGTCGACTGCTGTCTCCTGTCACATTTTTCCTGGACGCAGATTCGCGGCAGCGCTGGCACGAACGAATCCTCTTCGAGCGCACCAAGCGCATCGACCGCTACCGCAAGAAGATGATCGGCCCCGATTCTCTCTGGCAGGTCTGGCGCGCCGCACTGCCCCAAGGCAAGCAGATTCAGAGCTCTTGCCACGCGCCGCATGAAGCTCTGGGCGAACAGTCTCGATCCCGATTTCCCCCATTCCGAGCGTGTCGCCAGCTCTGGCTCTTCAACTCTACGACGGCCTTCTGGCCTCGGGATGGCAGTCTTCCGTGGACGGCATCTCCGCCCGCTCCAGCCTGCTGGCCGCGGCTCTTCTGCACGATGTTGGCAAGTCCAAAGGCGAGAAGGGACATCACAAGACTTCCTTCGACCTGATTCGCGCCCACGGCAACCCGCTAGGATGGAAGCCCGCCGACCTGCAGCGCGCCGCGATCGTCGCCCGCTTTCATCGCGGAGCGCTGCCCACGAGAAAACACAAAGCTCTGCGCGATCTACTCCCCGACGAGCAGAAAGCAACGATCCAACTAGCCGCCATCCTGCGTCTGGCAAATGCCCTCGATGCCGCCCATGACGGCCACATCCGCCGCATTCAGATTGAACGTGTGAACATCAAAGCAGAAGGGAACGAAGCTCTGGTTATCGCCGCCGAAGGCTATTCGCCGCTGGGATCATCTGCCCAAACCATCGCTGCCGAACGCCATCTGCTGGAAACCGTGTTGCACCGGCCGGTAGTGATCAAGCCGATGCCCCATCTCGCGAGACCTGGAAAACCTTCGACGCCACCGTTCGGCAGGCTCAGGGCAGGATCTTGACCGTCCACCGAGCATAGCGAGGCGTCAGCCAGTAAAGCGAAGCCAGGGATCTAGAAACCAGCAACCAGAACCGAAGTAACTGCCCAGGCACTTTCCACAGCCCCATTTCAGCAGCTACAAAGGAAGCGCCCATGACCCACGCCCAACTAGTAGAGAAAGCTGTCCACTGGCTGCGCCGCTACCGCTGCGGAGTAGTGCTCTCCGAGCAAGCCTGCGTCAGCGGCGAAATGCCCGATGCCATCGGCTGGAAGCGTGCCTGCCACTCCGTGCTGGTCGAGTGCAAAGTCACGCGCTCCGACTTCCTTGCCGACCGCGCCAAGCCCTTCCGCCTAAAGCCCGAGCAGGCAGTTGGCTGCGAACGCTTCTATCTGATCCCCGCCGGACTAGTGCGCCGCGAAGAACTTGCCCCAGGGCTGGGGATTGCTCGAACTCCATCGCGGCAAAATCGAAACCGCGCAGCCCTCGGCGAAGAATCTCCGCAGCGCCACCGGCTTCCGCTACGAAATGAATCTGCTCCTCGCCAGCCTGCGCCGCGTCGAGGTCCGCGTCGAGCCGCAAAGCATCACCGACTTCCTAAAGTGGAAGAACCGCATGGCGGAATACAACCGCGGCACCCTTCCCGAAGGATTGGAGTCCCGCCGAAGAAGAACTAAACGTATTCCTTGAACCAGATCTGACGTTGTAACGCCGCCGTCCCGGTGGCTGTCCGGCGGGCGTCCGCGGCTCAGCCGCTTCGAAGCAGGAAACAAAGGCCCGAGCAGCCGTTTCACAACTCTCGCCGCCCTTCCATCGCTTTTAACATGGTGATCTCATCGGTATATTCGATGTCGCTGCCGACCGGAATGCCCATGGCGATGCGCGTCACTTTCACGCCCGCGCGCTTCAGTTGCTGCGAAAGATAAGTGGCCGTGGCTTCGCCTTCAACCGTGGGATTGGTGGCGACGATCACTTCATCCACGTTGCCCGCGTCGACCCGCGTGATGAGATTCGCGATGCGCAACTGCTCGGGCCCCACGCCGTGCAGCGGAGAAATCGATCCATGCAGCACGTGGTAGACGCCATTGAAGTGCTTGGTCTTTTCGATCGCGGCAATGTTGGTAGGTTCCTCGACCACGCACACCAGTCGCTGGTTGCGCGTCGCGCTGGTGCAGTAGACGCAAGGATCAACGTCAGTGATATTGTTGCAGACCGAACACAGCCTTAAGTTAGCCTTGACGTCGCGCACGGCAGCGGCCAGCGCCTCGGCGTCTTCGTCACTCGCGCGCAGAATGTAAAACGCCAGCCGCTGCGCGCTTTTCGAGCCCACGCCCGGCAGCTTCTTTAATTCGTCAATCAGCCGCGACATCGGCTCCGCAAATTTAGACATAGGAATTATTGGAATTGAGTCAATGAATCATTGAGTCGACGATTCAATCGTCAGAGTCCGCCGATGCCCAGTCCGCCCAGCATGCCGCCCACCGTCGATTGCATCGCTCCATCGATCTTCCGCGCGGCTTCGTTGACGGCGGCCAGCACCAAGTCCTGCAGCATCTCCACGTCGCCCGCCTTCACCGCTTCAGGATCGATGCGCAGGCTGAGCAGTTGCTTGCGGCCATCCATTTTCGCCGTGACCGTGCCCCCGCCCGCGGAAGCCTCGACCACCGTCTCCTGCATTTTCTTCTGCAGGGTCTCGTACTGCGACTTGGCTTTCGACATCAGTTCTTGCAGATTGAATCCGCCCATCGATACCTTCCGTGCGTTTCAAGATTTCAAAGTTTCAGGGTCGCAAGGTCGCGAAAACCTTGGAACTTCCTGAAACCCGACACCCTCCTCAACGCTTCTCCTTGTAATCAATCACGGTCCGAATCTCGGCGCCAAATTTCTCTTGCAGCCGGCGGACCACGGCATCCTGCTCGGCGCGGCTCCGGCCGCCGACTAACGGGCTCGCCACACTCGTTCTGCCTGCGCCATTGCGCTTTCCTTCCGCAGCTCCCACGCTGCTCCCGCAACAATCTTCAGCTTGACGGCCCGGCCCAGAACGCCGCTGGCCGAAGCGATCGCCAGCCGCCTTGCATCGGCGCCCACCGACATATCCACCACGGTTTGCGACTCCGACACCTTCACCACCACTTCGTTTCCTTCCACCGACCACTCGCCCGCTTCGAGCATCGAGACCAGTATCCGCTGATTGCCATCCGTCAGCGCTTGCAGTACGGCACTCTTGCAATTCAATCTCCGCGGCGGGCGCGGCTGAAACGTCGCGACCGACGAATCGGGATTGCGCGACCTGCAGTGCAGGCTGCACCTGAGGCTCGTGTTGCGAATTCACTGGTGCTTGAAGTTGCAGGCTCTGGATTTGAATTGATGCTGCGGTTCGGTGGCGCTTTCGCTAACGGTTGCAGGTGCGGCGGAGCCCATGACCACTCGCGCAGGAGCGCTTCCACCCGCGACCACGCGTGGACCGCTGCCAGAACTCAAGTCGGAAGCGGACTCTTGCCGCGGACCGCTTTTGCGTGCGGAATCAGCGGCGAAAGGCGACACCTGATTCGTCTCTGCGCGCCGAGTCTCGAACCCGCCGCCCGGGTCGAGTCGAAGGAACAATCGAAGGCCGCGCCGGAGGTCGGGATGCCCCTGTTCCACCCGCATGCTCGAAGACGTGTTCGATGCGCCAGCCACGTCGCTGAGCAGTTGCTCGATCGGCAGCAGGCGTTGGGCATGCGCCATCTTAAGCAGCCCGAGTTCGAGGTGGAAGCGCTGCTCCTGCTTGTATCCCAGTTCGCCGTGGGTTCGCAGCATGATCTGCAGATGGCGCGTGAGATCTTCTTCGCCGAACAGTGCCGCTACGCGCTCCACGCGCTCCCGTTCTTCACTCGATACCTGCAGCAGGGAAGAGTCTTTGCCGGCAATCTTGGCGACGGTTGCATTGCGCAGGAAGCGCACCATCTGGCGCGCGAAGTGCGTCGGGCTGTGGCCTTCGCTGATGAGGTGGTCGACCTGCCGCAACACCTCTTCGCTGGCGCCGCGAGCGACCGCCTGCATCACTTCTTCGAGAACGTGCGCGGGCGCGGCGCCAACCAGGTTGCGCACGGAATCCGCCGTGAGCTTTCCGCTGGACGACGCAATCGCCTGATCGAGAATCGACAGACGCGTCGCGCATCGAGCCGTCTCCAGCCTCGGCGAGCAGGGCAAGCGCATCGTCATCGGCTTCGATCTTTTCGCGGCCGATGAGATCGCGCAACTGGCCGACAATATCGTCGAACTTCACGGCGCGGAAGCTGAAGTGCTGGCAGCGCGAGCGAATCGTCTGCGGAATGTCCTCCGGCTGCGTAGTCGCGAGCATGAAAACGATATGGTCCGGAGGCTCTTCCAGCGTCTTCAGCAGGGCGTTGAAAGCGGCGTCGGTAATCTGGTGCGCTTCGTCGAGAATATAAATCTTGAAGCGGTCGCGCGCGGGACGGTAGCGCGCAGCCTCGCGCAGTTCGCGGATTTCGTCGATGCCGCGATTGGTGGCGGCGTCGATCTCGATCACGTCGACCGCGTTGCCGGCGCGAATTTCGGTGCAGGATTCGCAGATGCCGCAAGGCTCTGCCACCGGCTTGTCGCCTTCTTTAAGATGACCGGCAATTCAAGGCCGCGGCCAGAATGCGCGCCACGGTAGTTTTTCCGATGCCGCGATGGCCGCTGAAGATGTAGCCGTGCGCGGTGCGTCCCTGTTCGAGAGCGTTCTGCAGGGTGCGGGTGACGTGCTCCTGTCCGATCACCTCGGAGAATTTCTGCGGACGGTATTTGCGCGCCAGGACGGTGTAGCTCATGAGCAGGAAGACACGATTATACGTGATTGCGATGGGAGATCGAGGCTTGCAGACGCTGGCGCCGCCCAGGCGCAGCTTGCTAAAACCGCCGCGCAAGCGATAGGCTGGTGTCAGCTCGAGGATGCGGGCGGCTTCGGTCCAGCCGAATGCGGTCCTGGAGCGAGCCGCAAAGGAGTGCGCTTATGCAACTGAAACTGGCAACACGAACAAAGATGGAATTCTCGTGGTGGATTGCAGTGGCCGGATTGTCTTTGGCGAAGAATCTTCGCTGCTGCGGGAGACGGTAAAGAAGGCTGTGTCGGAAAACAATCGCATCGTGCTCAATCTGGGCGAAGTGAATTACATCGATTCCGGCGGATTGGGCACGCTGGTGGCGCTGCGCACCACCGCGCAAAACGCGGGCGGCACGATCAAATTGACGAACCTGACCAAGCGCGTGGGCGATTTGCTGCAGGTCACCAAGCTGCTCACGGTTTTCGACGTATACAACTCAGAGGCGGAAGCCATCGAATCCTTCCGCAAGGCGGCTTAGCCCGGGCCGACAAGTCGAGGTTCATGAACCGCGGCGCATGTAGTAATGGGATCTTCCGTGTGAGATCCGGCGTCCATGCTGCCCAGCCCCGCCGTTCCTCGAATGCTCCCTCGCATCATCTTTCTTCTCTGCCTGCTGGTGAGTGCCAGCGGCTTCGTGTCTCCGCCGGTCGCGCTGGCGATGGGACTGGTATTTGGACTGACGCTGCCGCATCCCTATGGCCGCGAGGCGAAGAAGTTCTCCAAGTTTCTGCTGCAGGCCTCGGTAGTAGGGCTCGGTTTCGGAATGAACCTGCATCAGGTCATTGCAGGCGGGGCGCAGCGGATTTGTCTATACCATGCTCGGCATCAGCTTCGCATTGCTTGCCGGCATGGGACTGGGCGCGCTGCTTGGAGTGCAGCGTGTGCCGGCGTTTCTGATTTCTACGGGCACGGCGATTTGCGGCGGCAGCGCCATTGCCGCAGTCGGGCCTATCACGCAGGCCAGCGACGAAGAGATGGCCGTGGCGCTGGGAACAGTCTTCGTGCTGAACTCCGTTGCGCTGCTCATCTTTCCCGCCATCGGCGCGGCTCTGAAGCTGACGCAATCGCAGTTTGGACTGTGGGCCGCGCTGGCCATTCATGACACCAGTTCGGTGGTAGGCGCGGCAGCCAAGTATGGCGCCGAGGCGCTGGCCATTGCGACCACGGTGAAGCTGGCGCGAGCGTTGTGGATTGTTCCGCTTTCGATTGGAACCGCAGTGGTGCGCGGCGCCAAGGCGAAGATTCAGTGGCCGTGGTTCATCGGCCTCTTTTGCCTGGCGGCGGTTTGCAATACGTATCTGCCGGCTGGAGCGCATGCCTACGGCATCGCAGTGAAGGTTGCGAAGATCGGATTGACCGCCACTCTGTTCCTGATCGGCAGCGGCATCTCGGTGGCGACGATCAAGCGCGTGGGGCATCGTCCGTTGCTGCAGGGGATTATTTATGGTTGCTGGTTTTGGTGGGATCGCTTTGGCTGATTCGCGTGGGATGGATTCGACTGTGAAGAAGGGAAGCAAGAGCCTCGCGGAAAGATTCGAGGAAAAGTAGCTCAAAGGAATCGTCCCCAGATCAATCGTCAAAGACTGCGGATGCGCATCGAGGCCGCCATTCGGCGCATTCCCCAG
The DNA here is from genome assembly GCA_963841125.1 of uncultured Acidobacteriaceae bacterium. Lineage (GTDB taxonomy): Bacteria > Acidobacteriota > Terriglobia > Terriglobales > Acidobacteriaceae > Sulfotelmatobacter. The sequence goes on along the minus strand of CAWJBH010000004.1, from coordinate 392,139 downwards.
GGTAAGGTGTCCACCTACGGAGCGGTTGCGCGAGCGGCGGGATTTCCCGGCGCGGCGCGGATGGTGGCGCAGGTATTGCATCGCGGATTCGGATTGCCCTGGCAGCGGGTGCTAGGCGCGGGCGGAGAAATCAAGCTGCGCGGCGATTCGGCCATCGAGCAGCGGCTGCGCCTGGAAGCCGAGGGCGTGCGCTTTCGCGGACGCAAAGTGGATATGAAGCAGTGCGAATTTAAATTTCGACGTGTGTGATCAAACGTATCAATGACTGACTGCTAACGCGACCGCTCTTGAACTGCTCGTCGATCTCCACCTGATATCCCGTGACCATCTTGTTGGTTTCGTTCGCCATCCCAACCACCGCCATTAACTCATTGAACATGGCGTCGGTCATGCCTTTCTTCTGCGCCGAGACGGTGTGCGAGGCGATGCAGTAGCCGCACTGATTGGTCACGCTCACCGCGACATAGATCATTTCTTTGGTCAGCGGATCGAGCGCGCCGGGAGCCATGATCTGCTTGATGTCTTCCCAGGTGCGCTTCAGCGTGGCGGGATCGTGCGCAATCGCCTTCCAGAAATTGTTGATCCAGTCAGTCTTGCGCGTGGCCATGATGTCGTCGTAAACGGCGCGCACTTCCGGGCTGGCGTCTTTGTATTCGATGAGGCCGAGTGTTGCCATGAGTTCTCCTGAAGAGCGTATTCACCACAGATTCACACAGAGACACAGAGAAAAGGCAAAACACCTAAAGAAGTTTTCTCTGTGACTCTGTGTCTCTGTGGTGAATGGTCTGGGTGCTACTTCGGCAGTTCTCCGCTGAGCAATTTCTCCAGCGCCGCCGCCGGGCACACGCACTCCCACGTAGAACTGGCCGAACAATGCATAGACGGCGCTGACGTGGTCGAAACGCATTTCGTAGATCAATTTCTTGAACACCAGCGGATCGTCGGCGAACAGATCGACGCCCCACTCCCAATCGTCGAAGCCAATCGAGCCGGTGATGATCTGCTTGACCTCGCCCGCGTAGCGGCGGCCCACCAGGCCGTGCTCGTTCATCTGGCGGGCGCGCTCTTCGATGGGGAGCGTATACCAGTTCTTGTCTTCGCCGCGCAGCCGGTTCATGGGATAAAAACAGATGTAACGGTTCGGCGGGATCTCCGGGAACAGCCGCGGATGCATCGCCTCGCGATGCCGGTCCAGCTTGCATTCGATCTCAGCTTTCCATTGGTCGGAGTGCGGCTGAATGCCTTGATCAGTCAGCTCTTTGTAAATCTTGAGCGTGGAGTCGTAGAGTCCGAGCTCAATGATCGAAAGATAAGAAGATGTGGGCTCGAGGTAATCGCTTAGGCGCAGGCCAGCCAGCTTGAGTTCCGCCTGATTGAGTTCGGCGAACGAGTTGCGGAAGTGCACCAGCATCAGATCGCCCTTGTGGCCGATCAGCGAGAAAAGTGCGGATTGGCCACCGGAGTTCCTGCTCCATTTCACCGAGAACTGATGCCGCTTCCTGAGCGATCGCCGATCGTGTTTCCTCGGGCAGAGTTCGCCATGCCGTCCAGCGGAAACGCATCATCTGGTGCAGCACGCTATAGCCCTCGGTGGTCAGCGGCACTTCGGGAATCTGTGCGGAGGCGGTTGGCGGGTGGCGGGCGGAGTCGGAAGCGTCGTGGTCTGGTCTGGGAATTGGATTCTCGGGATGTGTGCTCATCTGATTTCAGCCTCCATTGTACGCAAGATGCGGATCAGCGAGTCCACGATTTACAATCATCTGGGATCTTGCCGAGGCTGGCAAATGATGCGAAGACTCACTTCGTTCATTCCGACATTTTGCGCTCTCCTGCTGTTATCCGCTTCGCTGACAGCGCAGAGCAAGCGCCTGTGGGTGCTGCGCGCGCCCGGAGAAGCCGTAGAGTACGATCCCGCAACCTTTGCAGAGAAGCAAACGGTGAAGGTTCCGGCGGAAGCTCTGGAGTCGCCGCAGAACTTCTCCGTCAACCGTCTCGGACAGATGCTGTTTGCCGCAGCCTGCGTCTTTGCCGCTCGCAGAGGACGATCTCGCGGCCGAGAGGAAGGTCTGGTTCTGGGATGGCCGCACGGCAACACGCTTTCGACGCGATGTCGCCCGCACACGTCCACGAGCGGGATCGAACCTGGCCATCACTGAATCGGCGCCCGTGCCTTATCTTTCCGCCGATGGAACGCATCTGTATTGGTTTTCGAACCAGGCCCGCCGGTTGCAGCGCGATGGCGTGGATCTTTCCACCAAGACGACCTGGCTAAGCTGGCGAACAGACCTCGCGGCTGCGGGACGTGAGGATGTGGCTTCGATCTGCGCTTCCCGACTGCTCGTGCCCGACCGGCAGTTGCGAGGAGAGTTGTCCCTTACGGCGAGGTGTGGGTTCCTGACGATGGAGTGGGCAAGTTTTTCCTGCTGACGCAGTTCGTCGCGGGGAAGACGCAACCGCTTTACAAGGCATCTTCTGTTTATGAAGAAAACGCCGGTAAGTGGACGGCGAAGCCACTCGATCCCCCGCTGCGGCGCGTGCTGGACGCCGCGAATGCCAGACACAATCCTGGAGGCGATTCCCGACACCGCCTGCTGCGGCTGGGAGAATGAGAGCAACGATCAGACTCTGCTGCATCTGCCACGGCAAGACATTGACTGTGTTCGATGAACAGGCCGCATACAAGAATTCCTGACTACGATGTGAGCTTCTACACTGAAAACGGCAAACTCTCGCCCGACCTCGGATCAGTGGCATTGACGATCGTCGCAACTTCTCAGCCGAACACACCCATACAGCTTGCCGAGCAGGGACAGGCCAACCCGGAAGAATCGCATCGCATTCGCAAGGCTTGCTCGAATCTGCCGGCAGTCGAGGTGGAGAGCACAGATGAGAAAAACAACGACGGCTTCCGCGGCGCATTGCCTTTTTGACGCACGCCACGCTTGTGGGCTGGATCAATTCGACAAGGAGATTCTCATCGTTGAAGGACACCTGCTGGTTGCCTACAACGTGGCCACGGGCACGCGGCGGAAATCAAACATTCGAGTAGAGGATGCTGCGCTCGTGTTTCTACGCTGAGAAAACTGGCTCAAACTCCAGACCACCGCTGGTCCCGCGTTAAACGGTCTTTGATTTGAGCAGGGCGTCGATCTTTTCCAACAGTCTCGCGCCCGCTTCACCGGCATCCAACGTGGAAAAATCGCTGCCCAGTTCGATCACCGGCAGCTTGGCGCACGCTGCCTGAAAGGCTGGCTGCGTGTTCGGGAAAGAAGTCATGTCAGGACCTGCCAGCAGCAGATCGAAACGCGTGACCCGCATCAGCAGCATAGCATCGCCCCGGTGGCTGCTGGTGTGAACGTCGTATCCGGCGCGGCGCAACAGTTCGCGCAAATACGCTAGCACGTCGGCGTTGCCGTCCAGACACAGAACGCTGTGCCCGGTGGCAACAGGTGCCTCGGTGCGGGCGCCCGGACGGTAGAAGGCTGCGACTGCCGCCTCCTCCGATTCATGCGGGTCAAATAACTGCGTCAGGTGCGACAACTCAAGAACCTTCCGCACATGCTCCGGCACGTTGCACAGCTTCAGTTCTCCGCGTGCCTGGCGAGTACTGGTCATGGTGCGGACCATGGTGCCGAGTCCGCTGCTGTCGATGAATCCTACCTCGCCCAAATGCAGGACGATGCTACGGCGGTCGCGTAACAACCATGCAACATGCGCCCGCAAAGCCTCGCTCTCGCCGCCCGCAACAATTCGTCCGTTGCAGTGCACGATGGTGACCTGTCCGACCTCACGCGTGTCGAGTGATAGGCGCAAATGGTTTCCGATGCGGCTGGGATCATGCTGCCGAAGCGGCTACATTATAAGCCATGAGGAGCCAGCTCAACGGAGCGATCCGTAACCTGGCTCCCAGCCGATTCCAAGCCGCGCGGATATCTAGTGATGGTCCCCGTGACTGTGGCGCCAGGTCCAATACTCTTTCTGTTCTCCGGGAGGCAGTTTGCGAAAGTCTCGATGCTCGTCCCGGTGGCTTTCGTGGGCCCACTGCCGGTAGTAGACCACTTCCTGGTCGTTCCAGACGTGGTAGTCGCTATAGTAAGGGTCATAAACCCGGTAATGATGTGCGCAAGCTGTGCCCAATGCCGAACACGCCAGCGCGGCGGCCAGGAAGCAGGAACTGAGAAAACGCGACTTGCTGTTCATCTCTAAATGATCCTCCTCGATCCGGGGTCTCTCTAACTTGGATCTCTCCAACGTGATTTCTTGGTAACGCCGATCTCCACCGAATAAACCCGCAGCGTCTTAATATGTTGCGGAGACACGTCCGGGGGTTGCTGAAAGCCTACTGCCGCAGCGTCAGCCCGCTCAACACGGCTTGCTGTTTGGCGATCAGCGACTGCACGCCCTGGCGCGCGAACGCCATCATCTTGGCAAATTGCGCTTCGTCGAATGCCTGCCGCTCTGCCGTCGCTTGCACTTCCACCATCTTATGCCCGGCCGTCATCACAAAGTTCATGTCCACATCGGCACGCGAATCCTCTTCATAACAAAGGTCGAGCAGGATTTCTCCATCCACAATTCCCACGCTCACCGCCGCAACAAAATCTTTCAATGGAACCGCAGTCAGAGTCCCGGCCTCGACCAATTTCTCCAGCGCCAGCCCCAGGGCGACGAACGCGCCCGTAATCGACGCGGTGCGCGTCCCGCCATCGGCCTGAATCACGTCGCAGTCAATCCATATCGTGCGCTCGCCCAATCGCGCCAAGTCGGTCACCGCACGCAGCGACCGCCCAATCAGCCGCTGGATTTCGTGCGTCCGCCCGCTCGCCCGTCCCTTCGCCACTTCCCGCGGCGAGCGGGTCAGCGTCGCACGCGGAATCATCGCATACTCGCTTGAGATCCATCCCTTGCCCGAGTTTCGCAGAAACGGCGGCACGGTTTCTTCAATCGATGCGGTGCAAATCACCCGCGTGTTTCCGACTTCAATCAGCACTGACCCCTCCGCCGTGGTAATGAAGTCAGGAAGGATCGAAACCGGCCGCAACTGGTCAGTACTGCGATTGTCCGAGCGATAGAACATAAGTCGAGGATTGTAACTGATGCCCGCCACCCGATTCTGCGATGTCGGTGCAGAAAGCCATGCTCTCCAAATCCGCTCGTGTGGGGACGGGCACTCCTGCCCGTCCGGTCGAGCGAAGCTCGACCTGGAGCGCCACGAAACCGATTCGACGGAATCAGAGCCACCAAACCAGCGGTCACCAAGTCCCCATGTTTTAATAGAGGCAACACTAGGAACTCACAACTAAACCCATGCCCACCCTGATCCCGCAACCCACGCGCATCCAATCCGCCGGCAACAAGCCCAAGCTCATCGACGAATACATCGGCCGAGTCAATTCAAAAACTACATCCGCCAGCGTCGCCCATATGCGCAGCCCCTGCGGATGGCTCGAACCCGGCCAGACTCCTGCCTTCGACGAGTTCACCATTGTGCTGAAAGGCACGTTGCGCGTAGAACACAGGAGTGGATCGATCGACGTCGCCGCCGGACAGGCCGTAATCGCCCATGCCGGCGAGTGGATCCGCTATTCCACTCCAAACGAAGGTGGCGCAGAGTACATTGCCGTCTGCCTCCCCGCGTTTTCCATGGATACAGTCCACCGCGATGAAAGGTAGGGCTACATTATCTTCCGCGTTGTCATTCCAAACCGATGCCAAGCCCGGTGAGGAATCAGTTTTTTGCCACTGTGCAAATTGTGCAAAACGGATGAGAAACCGTCTAAAGACGGACTCACTCCCACTCAATCGTCCCCGGAGGCTTGGAAGTAATGTCGTACACGACGCGGTTCACGCCCTTCACTTCATTCACAATGCGCGTGGAAATTCTTTTCAGCACTTCGTGCGGCAGGGCAACCCAGTCGGCGGTCATGCCGTCTTCCGAACTCACGGCCCGGATCGCACATGTATAAGCATAAGTCCGCATGTCGCCCATCACGCCGACGGACATCACCGGCAGCAGCACGGCAAATGACTGCCAGATTTTGGTGTAGAGGCCGGCATTCTTGATTTCGCTGACCACAATGTCGTCGCACTCGCGCAACAGCGCCAGACGCGTCCGGCGTGACTTCTCCAAGAACCCGCACCGCCAGGCCAGGGCCCGGAAATGGCTGCCGCTGCAGAATTTCTTCCGGCATGCCCAGATCGCGGCCGATCTTGCGGACTTCATCCTTGAACAAATCTTTCAGCGGCTCGATCAGCTTGAGCTTCATTTTTTCCGGAAGCCCGCCCACGTTGTGATGCGACTTGATCACCTGCGACGGCCCCCGCACTGAGCGCGACTCGATCACATCCGGATAAAGCGTCCCCTGCACCAGCCAGTTGACCTTGCCCTTCTTCCTTCTCAATGCGCCGCGCTTCGCGCTCGAATACCTTGATGAATTCGTTGCCGATGATCTTGCGTTTCTTCTCGGGATCGCTCACACCCTTGAGTTTTCCGAGAAAACGCCCCGTCGCATCCACCGCGTCCAGGCGCAGGCCCAGCTTGTCGTGCAGGGTCTTCTGCACTTTCTCGAACTCGTTCTTGCGCAGCACGCCGTTGTTCACGAAGATGCAGGTCAGCCGCGACCCTTCGGCTCCGCTCAGGGCATGCTTGCCCGAGCATCGCGCAAAGCGCGGTCGACGAGCACGGCCGCAACTGACGAATCCACTCCGCCCGAAAGCGCGCAGATGGCGCGTCCTTTGCCCACTTGCTGCCTGACCTGTTCAATCGTCGAATCGATAAAGTGCTGCGGAGTCCAGGTTGGTTTCGCGCCGCAGATATTGAAAATAAAGTTGCGCAGGATCTCCGTGCCATTCCGGGTGTGGTGAACTTCGGGATGGAACTGCACCGCGAACCATTTCTTCGCCGACGTTCTGAATTCCAGCTACCGCATGCGACGTTTTCGCAGTCAGCTCAAACCCGGGAGGCAATTCCAGCGCCTCGTCGCCATGCGACATCCATACCGGCTGCCGCTTCGCCAGTCCGCGGAAAAACACCGACTCGGCGACGATGTCGATTTCCGCGTGGCCGTACTCGCGCTTGTCCGCGGGACGGACCTTGCCACCCAGCGTGTGCACCATGAACTGCAGCCCGTAGCAGATCCCAAGCACCGGCACGCCCAGTTCGAAGATGCGCGCGTCCGCCGGCGGAGCGTCCTTGTCGTAGACCGACCACGGCGCGCCCGAAAGCACAATGCCCACAGGCGCGCAGCCCTTGACCTCTTCGAGCGAGGCCGTGCAGGGCAGCACGACGGAAAAAACATTTTGTTCGCGAATGCGGCGCGCGATGAGTTGCGTATACTGCGCGCCAAAGTCGAGGATGACGATGGATTGACTAAGCAGCGATTGGTTGAGTCTGGATTGGGGTTCCACGGATGAGTTTCTCAAATCGGATGGCCCGTGTAAAGGACCGCGGCGCAGAAAGGACAATCTACGTCTCGGCGGCCAGGTTCGGAATATCGCTGAGAATCGGCTCGTCGCGGTCAATCGAGGTCTGTGGCGGAGGAACGGGCAATCGCTCAGAAGACGCCGCAGCAGCAGGCATTTCAGCGATGCAAACGTATCCCGCGAGGCGCGCCATGTAAAGCCAGTCCGCGACGACGAAATAGACGAATGTCACGAGAATGACAACGGCGATGACGAACCGCGCGGGAGCCATCTGGAGGAAAGCGAGCGGCAACGAGATGGCCGTGGTGGCGACGCTGAAGGCCACGAGGTGCGCCAGGCCAGTCCATGCACTCACTGCGAAAACTGGTCCCGAGCGTTGGCGAGAAAATTTGACGGCGGAGAAAATCGCTCCAATGCATCATCGCCATCGCGGACAGCGAACATGCAGGCTAGCGACAGTAACCAGTTCAGCGTCGGCCACACGATGCAGATCAACCCGGCCAGAGGCAGAAAAAGGATGAAGGCAAGGCCAGGCTGAGGGTTTGCATCCGATGAGACAAGACCCGCGAGAATCGCAGCGCCCACAAAGGCGAGCGGCGCGGCCAGAGTCAATGCAACGCGCAAGAAGTTGAGCTCAATCAATGAGCGCAATGGCCGCGCGTTTACCGCATCGTACGTGCAGAACTCCCAGAAACAATGTCTCCGCGGAAATAGTCGAGCAGAGCGCGAACGGTGGCCGCACGGCCGAGGGAAGCGGCGACAATCCAGAAAGCCGAAATCGCGAGCCCGGCCAGCAAAGCGGCCAGCACGGCTCGATTCAAACTGCCGCGAAGGATGTGCGAAATCGCTCGCCCCACAAGCAGGGGATGTCTCGTCCGCAAAAGCGCCGCATCGCCGGTCGATACCGGCAGCGCGTCGAGGTATTCGATGAGCCAGAAGAGACAAAGCGCCCATGCTACAGCGCCGGCGGTCCAGCGCCAGGCGATTTCAGTGAACGTGAGTGAAGGCCGGCGAAACGCGGCGCGGAAGCCTTCGAGTGTGGGCGAGACGCCAGGCATGAGTGCTACTTGACGACGATGTTGACCAGTTTGCCGGGGACGAAGATCTTCTTAACGATCTGCTTCCCGGCGATGGCGGCTTGCACTTTCTCGTCGGCCAGTGCACGGTCGACAACGAATTCTTCTGTGGCATCGGCGGGCACGACGATGCGGCCGCGCAGCTTGCCATTGATCTGCACGGGGATTTCGAGTTCTTCTTCTTTCGCGAGCGCGGCGTCGTACTTTGGCCAGGGAGCTTTGAGCAGACTTCCTTTTTCGCCGAGCATCTCCCAGAGTTCATGGGCGAGATAGGGAGCGAAGGGCGCCAGCAAAAGGACGAAGTCCCTCTGGACTTCGGCCAAAAGCGAAGCCGGGATCGCATTTTGCGCATTTGCTTCTTCCGCGGTTGAGAGTGCGTTCACCAGTTCCATGATGGCCGAGATGCAGGTGTTGAAGTGCCAGCGGCCCTGGAAATCGTCGCTGACGCGCTTGATGGTCTGGTGGAGCTTGCGCTGAATCTGGCGCGCTGCTGGCGAGCGCCGACATCTGCAGGCAAGTCTCTACTCGGATCGGTCGCGGGCTGCCCGCGTTCCTTGTGACGAAACGGATAGACCTTGCCCAGAAATCTTTGGATGCCTTCAATGCCAGAATCCTGCCAGTCGAGGTCGCGGTCGGGCGGCGCGGCGAACAGGCTGTAAAGGCGCGCGGCATCGGCGCCGTAGCGGGCGACCATTTCGTCCGGGCTGACGACATTGCCCAGGCTCTTCGACATTTTTGCGCCGTCTTTGATCACCATGCCTTGGGTGAAGAGGCGCTCGATGGGTTCATCGTTGGTGACGAGGCCCAGGTCGCGCATGAACTTGGTCCAGAAGCGCGAGTAGATAAGATGCAAGATGGCGTGCTCGACGCCGCCGATGTATTGGTCAATGGGGAACCAGTATTGCGCGGTCTTCGAATCGAACGGAGCGTGGTCGTTGTGCGCGTCGGTGTAGCGGTAGAAATACCAGGACGAATCGACGAAGGTGTCCATGGTATCGGTTTCGCGGCGCGCCGGACCGCCGCACTTCGGACAAGTCGCGTTGACGAACTCCGGCAATCCGCCGAGCGGCGACCCAACGGCGTGCGCGATATCGACGGCCTCGGGCAAAATCACAGGCAAATCTTTTTCCGGCACGGGAACGATGCCATCTTTTTCGCAATAAAGCATGGGGATGGGCGTGCCCCAGTAGCGCTGGCGCGAGATCCCCCAGTCTTTCAATCGATAGGTGACGGTCGGCTTTGCCGAAACCATGTTTGCTCCGCGAACGCGGACATCTTCTTGATTGCTTCGGCGCACTCCAGGCCGCTGTAGGGGCCGGAATTGATCAACATGCCGTCGTGCGCGAGTAAATGGAAGCGGCGGGCTCGGTCATGGTTTCTTCCTGATCGCTGGAGATAGGAAGAATCACGAGGCGGATCTCGAGCTTGTATTTCTTCGCGAATTCGTAATCGCGCTCGTCATGTGCCGGCACGCTCATGATGGCGCCGGTGCCGTAATCCATGAGGATGTAGTTCGCCACCCAGACGGGAACTTTCTCGCCGTTGAAAGGATTGATGGCATAGCGGCCTGTGGGGACGCCATGCTTCTCGATTTCGCCGATGTCGCCCACTTCTTTGGCTTTGCGCTGCTCGGCGATGAGCTGATCGACCTTGGCGCGCAAATCGGGATTGGTCGCGGCGAGATCGGCGACGATGGGATGCTCGGGCGCGAGTTGCACCGAGGTCGCGCCGAAAATAGTATCGACGCGCGTGGTGAAGACGCTGATGGTCGCGCCCGCAGGTCCAAAGCCACTGTGGGGTTGAGAGTAGTCGAGCTTGAAATCGACCAGCGTGCCTTCGCTGCGGCCGATCCAGTTGCGCTGCATGGTGCGGACTTTCTCGGGCCAGCCCCCGAGCTGGTCGAGATCGCGCAACAATTCGTCGGCGTAGTTGGTGATGCGCAAGAACCATTGCTCGAGTTCGCGCTGTTCGACAGGAGTATCTTCGTGGCGCCAGCAGCATCCGTTGGCGACGACCTGCTCGTTGGCCAGCACGGTGCAACATTTCGGGCACCAGTTGACTTTGCTTTTCTTGCGATAGGCCAAACCCTTCTCGTAGAACTTGAGAAAGAACCACTGGTTCCAGCGGTAGTAGTCGGGCAGGCACGTGGTGACTTCGCGGGACCAGTCGTAGGCGAAGCCGAGGCGGTTCATCTGCGCCTTCATTTTGGCAATGTTGCCGAGGGTCCACTGGCGCGGCGGAGTGTTGTTCTGAATGGCTGCGTTTTCCGCGGGCAAGCCGAACGAATCCCAGCCCATGGGATGAAGCACGTTGTAGCCGTTCATCCACATGTAACGGGCGAGTGCGTCGCCGATGGAGTAGTTGCGCACGTGTCCCATGTGCAGTGCGCCTGAGGGATAAGGCAACATTTCGAGCACGTAATATTTCTTTTTCGTGGTGTGCGGTTCGGCGGCGTAGAGTTGAGGATCGCTTTGCCAGCGCTCGAACCATTTGTTTTCTACGCGCTGGGGATCGTAGCGGTCGTCATTAGAACGATCGGGATGGTCAGGTGGGCGTGGTTGCTCGCGGTAGCGATTTCCGAGTTGTCTTGCGCAGGCATAGGAACCAGCAGAAGTCCGAGTAAGCTTTCGATTTTACAATGAGGCGGCGAAACTATGTTTAGGTGAACGAAAAAGACGGGGGATTCAATCCGCCGGGCTAAGCCGCAGCTTCAGTTCTTCGAGTGTAATCGTGGGTTCCCGGCGTCCTAAGGCGGCCATGCCGTTTAGTAGTCTTCGCGGTCTTCCAGGTATTGTCGAATGGCCTCGCGAGCGTAGTAACTCTTGCTGCGGCCGGTCTCTTTGGCACGAGACTCCAACTTCTGTTCGAGTTCAGGTTCGAGGCGGATGCCGAGCATGATGTTTATTCTAACAAGGTCTCGGATGAGCTACTGGGCAGTGTCAGCGCTGCCGGCAGTCGCAGGCAAGGGTGCCCGCACCACAAAGGTCGGAGCTTCGCTCCGCGGACCGCCGAGGGCGGCGGCTGTCTCCGAAAATGATAAAGCTAACTCACCGACTTTTTCAGAGCCTCGATGTTTCTGCGGTCGTCGCCGGGCTTGTCGATGGGAGTTTCGGCGATGAAGGCGGCGTGGGCGAGGCGGAGATCGTTGAGCAGGATGCGGAACGGTTCAATGCCGATCATTCCTTTTCCGATGTGCTGATGGCGGTCGAGCTTTGATCCGCGAGCAGCTTTTGCATCGTTACAGTGAATGACCTTCACGTTGTTCAGGCCGACGGTCGCGTCGAGGTGGAGAAGCGTTTCATACATGCCTTCATGGGTGACGATGTCGTAGCCGGCCACGTGAGTGTGGCAGGTGTCGATGCAGGCGGCGACAGGGACAATGCCGCGCAGTCGGTCGATCACTTCGGCGACCTGCTCGAAGCTGCCGCCGAGAGAAAATTCGGAGCCCGCGGTGTTCTCGATCAGGATGGTGAGCCCGGCCTTGGCAAGGTCGAGATCTTGGGTAGCGGCGGCGATGGCGGCGGCAGTTTGCAGCAGTCCGGCTTCGCGATCAGATCCGCGAAATGAGCCGGGGTGCAGAACCAGGTAATCAGCGCAGACTGCGAGCGCGCGCTCCACTTCGCCGCGAAATGCTTCGATGGATTTCTTGAGGAACAACTGGTTCGTGCTGGCGAGATTCACCAGATAGTTGGTGTGAATCACCAGCGGCTTGAGATCGTATTGGGCGCGCAGGCGGAGCATCTCATCGCACAGCGGATGGCTGAGTTCGTAGGGAGCCCACTGGCGCGGGCTGGAGGAGAAAATCTGAAGCGTGTTGCATCCAAGGCGGTAGGCGCGTTCGGCGGCATTGTGAATCCCTCCGGCAGTGGAAGTGTGAATGCCGATGCGGCGGGAAGTCAGGCGGGGCGGGCGTTTGGGCGCGGGACGGGCGAGGATGTCTTGTTCGCTGGAGATAGAGCGAGGCATGAGATCAGTATAAAGCCGCCTCGCTTTGCCCGGCGGAACGGGCGAGCCGCCCGTTCCCACACAAGCTGTTGCGAATCCCTTTAGTTCATCGTGATTACTGCGCGGAAGCGGACCTTGCCTTCGGCTACACGGTCGTAGGCTTTGGCGATGTCGTCGAGCTTGTAGATTTCTTCGACTACCTTTACTTTGCCCTTGGCGACGAAGTCGAGGGCTTCGTAGAGGTATTCGGGGCCATTCTGGCTGGAGCCGAGGATGCGAACGCGGCTCAGCATCATGTTCATGTTGAAGCGCAGGGGCTCGTTGGATGCTCCCATGACCACGACGCGGCCATCTGGGCGCATGCCTTGGGCGGCTTCCTCGGTGGCAGCCCAGGAGTTGGAGGTCGCGAGGAGAACGTCGGCGCCGCCGGCGGCCATTAGCTTTTCTCCACTCTCGACAATTTCGTCAGCGCCCAGGTCGCGGATCATCTTTTCTTTGTCCTTGGACTTGGTGACAGCGATGGTTTCAAAGCCCGCAGCTTTGGAATATTGCAATGCGAGATGTCCGAGCCCGCCGATGCCGACGACGGCGATCCGTTCGTGCGGCTTGGGATCGGCGAGGCGAAGGCCGCTCCAGACGGTGTAGCCGGCGCAGAAAATGGGCGCGGCCTGTTCGTAGCTCAGAGTCGCCGGAATGGGCATCGTGGCATCGGCGTATGCAAGCATGTATTCGGCGTGACTGCCCGAGTGGGTGATTCCGGTGGCAGCGATCGGGTTCTTACATAACTCTTTTTTGCCGCGCAGGCACCACTCGCAGGTTCCGTCTCCTTTTTGCACCCAGCCCACGCCGACGCGGTCTCCGACTTTGCGCGAGGTAACGCCGGGGCCGACTTCAACGATCTCTCCCACGGGCTCGTGGCCAAAGACGTGGGGAAACTGGACTGGGATCAGGCCGTGCGTTAGGTGGACATCGGTATAGCAGAGGCCGCTGGCGTGAATTTTCATTACCACCTGATTCGGGCCAGCCTTCGGGGTTTCCCACTGCTTTACTTCCCACTTGCTGTTCACGGAGGGTGCGACCGCTGCTTTCATGACGAAGACTCCAGAGTGATTTCAAACAACGCAATTCCTTGGATGCGGACACGCGCTTCAAGACTCAGAACCGACCTCCCCGCACAATGGATTTCTTTTTCAGGGCAGGCCCAAAAACATGCTGCGTTTGCGGCGCAGCGTGGGCAACGATAGACTTAATGCGTGGCGCAGTTACCACCCGAGTAAGGGGAATCTATGCTGGTTGTCATGAAGGCACACGCTACCGAAGAACAGGTGCGTGATGTCTGCGAAAAAATTGAGAAGCTAGGTTACCGCGCGCACGCCATGCCAGGCGCGCAGCGCACCGCTGTCGGTATTACGGGAAACAAGGGCGAAGTCGAGCAGGGCACGTTGGAAGAAATGCCGGGCGTTCAGGAAGTAATTAAGGTTTCGAAGCCCTACAAACTCGTGAGCCGCGACGTCAAAGAAGACAATACCGTGATTCGATTTGCGGGGACGGATGCGACCATTGGAGGAGGGGGCCTCGCGATTGTCGCCGGGCCGTGCGCCATTGAGAACCGGGAGCAGGCTTTTGCCGTAGCGGAGCGCGTGCACCGCGCCGGCGCGCAGTTTTTTCGCGGCGGCGCTTACAAGCCCCGCACATCTCCCTATTCTTTTCAGGGATTGGGCGAAGAAGGACTGCGGATCATGGCAGAGATCCGGCAGCAGTATGGGATGAAGATCATTACGGAAGCAATTGATAACGAATCGCTCGATCTGGTCGAAGAGTATGCGGATATGATCCAGATCGGAGCCCGTAACATGCAGAACTTTTCGCTGCTGAAGCGCGCGGGGCGGGCCAGGAAGCCGGTGCTGCTGAAGCGTGGCATGTCAGCGACTCTGGAAGAATTTCTTATGGCGGCGGAATATATCATGAGCGAGGGCAACTACAGCGTGGCGCTGTGCGAGCGGGGCGTGCGCACGTTTGCCGACCACACGCGCAATACGCTGGACTTGAGTGTCGTGCCGGCCGTGCAGCGCTTGAGCCATCTGCCGATCTTTGTCGATCCCAGCCACGGGACGGGCAAGCGCAACAAAGTCACTCCTCTCTCGCGTGCGGCGGTGGCTGTCGGGGCTGATGGATTGATGGTGGAGGTACACAACAAGCCCGATGAGGCAATGTCGGACGGGCCGCAGTCGCTGTTCCCCGATCAGTTCGATGAACTAATGAAGCAGGTGCGGCAGATCGCGGCGGTCGTGGGAAGAACCGTACCAGCAATCGGCATACGGGAATCCGTGGCGTGAGCAGGTACCCTGTTCGGTTATGCAAAGAACTGTAAAGTGTGTAGCGTTTTTTGGGGAGTTGAGCCAATCTGGAAGGGCTCATGGATATTCCCGGAGAGCAGCGAAAATTCCTCTCAGGGCTAAAGCCCGCTCTTCGTGCTTCTGACACCGCGACCGACATCATGGCGTCCCAGACTAATCCATGAGGTAGTTCTTGGAGTATCTGAATTTATGTTTCGCCGAGGGACCCATATTTCCATGCTAAACACCCTTGTCTTGGGGACAATGCTTCTGGCGTGTCCGTGCGCGGTCCTCGCCCAGCGCGGTGCCGGCGGCGGTCACGCGGGGGGCGGCACGGCCGGTGGAGGCGGACTGAGCAGCACCGGCAAGGCGACGGGCGTGGATGAGAAAGACGACTTGAAGGACTTTCACGAAGCCCTGGCTGTGCAAGCCACCAGCCAGCAAATCGTTGACTACGCCGCGATGATGAAGAGCACGGAAGCCGTGAACGCGGACTTAAAAACTTTCTTGGAGTATCTCGGTAAGGAGAATGGCGCCCCCGAACTTTCGCATCACGTCGCTACTGTTCAGCAGGCAATCGAAGGAGCGCGGACGGAAAACAAGAAGTTTCTGGATGGGTTCTCCGAGCGACAGAAATCCGGTCTGAAGGAAGTCACTAAGAGGCTGGCTAGGGCCGATGCCGACCTGGCGCAACAGGTAAAGGAGCTAGACGAAAGAGTTCGCGATACAAAAGTCGCAGGCCCGCCGATCGCGAACTCCGCGCAGGGTCTGGAGCGCGCTCTAACGAGTTTCAAGAACCAGCAGGTCGCGCTGGGAGAGGAAATGAGCATCGGAGCCGCCACAAACCGGCAGGACTCCGCTTTCAACCTTCCACCGGTAACGAACTCGGTCAACTTCGCGAATCAGCTGATCGCGATCACAACCTCGGGAGTGATTTCCGAAGGTTTAGCTGAAGGCGGTCAGAACACCTTCAAACTTGAATTGATCGCGGACTTATCGGATCTGCAGGAGAACATCACCGAGGTCCTGCGCACACAACTTAATAAAGATTCCCGCTGCGGAGAGCGCATAGCGATTCGGACAGCAGCTCTCTCGCCGTCGGATCCTGCGACCCTGGTCCTTGTGCAATTGCACTTCGAACGGTGGGCGTGCCTTGGCAGGGAGGCGAACGAAATGCTGGAAGGCAACGGCGCAATCGAGGTGAAGCTGACACCATCGGTTGGAGAAACCGGTGCTCTCAGCCTCACGCCAAAAATTGAGCGCATCGACGCCGAAGGATTGATCGGCGAGTTGCTGCGCTCGGATTCCTTAGGAGAGAGGCTGCGTGACAAAATCGCGGAGTCGGTTCTTCTCGCCGTCCGCCAGGGCTGGGATCTTAACGCGACCCTTCCTCCTGCAGCGCGGCGCAGCGCCACTCTTCACCACGCGCAATTTCAGGGTGCCGGCGCGGGCAGGTTGCGGGTGGTGCTGGATGGAGAGATTCGAGTTTCAAACGAGCAGCTGACATCCGTGATCGGCGAATTGAAAGGCCGTGAATTGAATAGCAGCGAGTTGAAGGGCCAATCGTCCGCGCCGGCAACCGCACCGGCAACCCCCCCACGCTAGACCGCCGCACGAACAACTTCCCTCTGGTAGTCTTATTTCTTCCATGGGAAGCGATCTCGATCTTGCGAAAACTCCTCTTCATCATGGTTCTGATTCCGCTGCTGGGCGGCCTGGCATGGTGGTATTTCCGCGAACAGCCGTTGCCGGATTACGGGCCCGCCTATCGGGAATACGCATATGTCACCAACGGCAAAAGTAATACGGTCAGCGTGATCGATCTGCGGACGTTCCAACTGGCAAGAACCATTGCTGTCGGGATAGAGCCGACAGGGGTCGCAGCCAACAGTAAAAAGAACGAAATCTACGTAGTCAATTCGGGATCGAACAACGTCAGCGTGATCGATGCCGAGAAGAATGCCGTGGTGGCGACGATCGGAGTTCATGGGAAGCCGTATTTCATCGAGTGTTTCGGAAGACGGCAAGCGCGCATATGTAGCGAACTCGGGCTCGGCCAATGTTTCGGTTATCGATCTGGAGAAGCGCGCGGTTCTGGCCAACGTGCGGGTAGGCTCCGCGCCAGGACTGGCGCGGGTTTCGCCGGACGGCGCAACCGTAGTGGTATCCAATCGCGCCGACAACACGATCTCTGTGATGGACGCGAAGTTGCTGCGTGTGCGGGCGACTTTGCCGGTGTGCCAGCAACCGGAAGACATCGCCATCTTGCCCGATTCAAGCAAAGCGTTTGTAGCATGTTCGGGATCATCGCAGGTGGCCTCCATCGCTCTGGCGGGCAGCCAGGGCAGTGGCGGCGTGACCGGCGACCGAGTTCTGGCATTGCTCGATGTGGGGCGAACACCAGTGAGTCTTGCGTTGAAACCGGATGGCGGCGAGTTGATCGCGTGCGACTTCGATTCCGACAGCATTTCGATCATAGAGACGGGGAACGATGAGGTCGGGAGCAGCGCGCTTATCGGGGAACATCCCACCCACGCGTTGGTCACCCTCGATAACTCGAGGCTCTACGCCAGCAACTTCGGCTCCAATAGCGTTGCCGTCTATGACATCGACGTGGGCAGAAGAATCGCAACCGTGGCGGTGGGAAGCCGTCCCGATGGCTTGGCGCTGTCACAGGACCAGCAGTACCTTCTAGTGCTGGACACACAGGCGGGCGATGTCACGGTGATCCAGAAACGCACGCCGCGAAAACTCGAGCCAACCGAATACTCGCTGCTCACCATGATTCCGGTGGGCGTGCAGCCCAATGCGATTGTGGTGAAGGCATTTGTGGTGACCGGGCCGGAAAAAAAGTAGCGTTTCAGGAGATTCGTGGAAGAGCGGCGCTTCAGCATCGCGTAAGTCGGCAAATTATTGCGAGCTTCAAGCCCGGCGATCGTATTCTTCGTCATCGCGACGTTCAGGTTGGAATCTTCAGGATCAAATACGCGCCCACCAGAGCGAAGATCAGGTCCGGCGACCACGCGGCCAGAGCGGGTGGCAGCTGGCTGATATCCCCCATCGCCTCGAACAATCTCGAGACCACGGTGTAGACCACGGCGATGCCCACCGCGACTGCAACGCCCGTGATGGCGCCTTTCTTGGCGGCTGACATCGAAAACGGAACTGCCAGCACCGCCATGATCAGCGTGATCAGCGGAAAGGACAGCTTCTTGTTCAATTGCACCCGGAGTCGCACCACGTCGAAGCCGCTTTGCTGAAGATCGTGGATATAGCGACGCAGTTCCTCATAGTTCATTTCGGAATACTGCTTTACTTCTTTCTTAAAATATGACGGCGTTTCCCTAAGCTCTGGAAAGGTAGACACGTCGAAGGTTCGGAAGCCTGCGATGGCGGCGCCCCGCAGGGTGCGCTGCCAGCCTTGCTCATAGATCCAGCGGCCCATGCTGTCGGCCCAGTGTGCGCGATCGGCGTGGATGCGTTCCGTGATGGCGAAGGTGGCGGGGTCGAGTTGAAAGATGGTGACGTTGGCGAACTGGTCGCGGTCGGCGTCGAAGAATTGGTAGTAGTAAATATCGTTGTGCTGGCCGAAGATCCATCTGCGGTCGGGACGCAAATAGGTTTGCGGCGGCTTGCCCTTGATCTGGTTGTGCAGTGCTTCCTGCCGTTTGTTGGTGTGGGGCAGGTAGAACTGGTCGGCAAAAAACAAGCCAGCTGCCAGCAGCGTCGCCGCAACCAGTACAGGCGTCACGATGCGGTAAATGCTGGTTCCGGTGGCCTTGATGGCGGTGATCTCGTTTGACCGGTTCATCAACCCGAACGTGATCAGTACTGCCAGCAGCATGATCAGCGGCGCAACGCTGTACAGCAGGTAAGGGGAAGCGTTAAGCAGATACTCCGCGACTACAATCACTGGCGTCTGGTTGTGCAGAATATCGCCCAGCAATTCGAACAGAGTGAACACCTGCATCAGGACGAGGAATGCGAACACGATCATCGCCAGGTAGAGGAAAAAATCCCGCAGCACGTAGTCGTCGAGCAATGTGGGGAAGCTGGCGCTGAAGACTCTCCGCCGCGTGGAGGCGCGCTCGAAAGCGTTGGCTGGGTCTCTCCTCCTGCGCCTGCGGTCGTTCGCAGGGATGTTCGCCGGCAAGGTCGCTGGAATCTCGTTGTGCTTCCAGGCCAACCGGATTGCCGACAGGGCAAATGGCCGCCTTTCGGCTTGCCATAGCAGAAACAAAGCTGCGGCAAAAAAAACCAGGTTGGCCAGCCAGGCTCCGAACATGGGACTGATCCTGCCTTGCTTGGCCAGTGAGACTCCGATCAGCGAGACGAAGTAGTAGGCGAAGACCAGCACAATCGTGAGCACGAACCCGCCGGATTTGCCACTCTTCTTCGATGAGAGCCCGAGAGGAATTCCGACCATAGCCAGCACCAGACACGCCGTGGGCAAGGCGAAGCGGTTGTGAAACTCGATGAGATACAAGCGCGACGTCGCGAGATCGGCGCTGGCGGCGCGGTCATGCAGTGCCCATGTGCCAATGGCTCTGTACGGAACCTGTTCGTCCTTGCTCTCTGACGAAGCCAGTTCGATGGGGATGTCGGTTTGCTGGAAAGTGGAGATCTGGTAGTGGTCAACTTGCGCCGGATCGGTTTCGTGGGTGGAACCGTTGGTCAAGTGCAGGTGCAGGCGGTCCTGGCCTTCGGGAACGAGGATGCCCTCGCGAGCCAGCGTGATGCGCGGGTTCGCGGCGTCGGAAATGTCGGCCAGAAAAACGTCCTTCCAAACCGCGCCGCCTTGCGCGCTGTGTACATCCTGAACGTACAGCACGAGCTTCGGAAAACCTTCGTAGAACACGCGCGGTTGCACTTCGTAGGAGACTTGCGAACCTTTGAGTTGATCTTCAAGGCGTCCCAGCGACGCGAGTGACCATGGCGCCAGGTAAAGGCCGTTGAGCAGAGCGAGCCCCCATGCGGCGGCTACAAAAATTGCCAGTACCCGGCCGAAGTTCCAGACTCCCATGCCGCTGGCGCGCATGGCAGTAATTTCGCTGTCGGCGGCAAGCCGGCTCAGCCCAATCAGAATCCCAACCAGCACGCTCATCGGGACGGTGTAGGTGAGGGCGAACGGAACGGTATAGAAAAAGATTGCGGCGACGCTGGGCAGCGGCGCGCTGGCGCGGACCACGAGTTCCAGGATGCGTCCGAGGTCGCGGGTGAAAAGTACAAAGGTGAAGATCGCTGCGCCGATGAGGGCGTGCGAGGTTACTTCACGGAGGATGTAGCGGGTGAGAATCCGCATGGTGGCGCGTAGGCAGCATAGCACTAAAGGCAGTTGCCGGTTGCCAGTCGCCAGTTGCCAGTCTTGGGGCCGGGCACTCTGTTTTCGGGCGGTGGGGAAACCGCTCGAATGTTCCAACTGGAACATTTCACTTTGCAGAAAAAATTTTGGGTAAGTTGTTGATTCTACGAACGGGCTTTTTGGCGGATCAATGGAATCAAGGGGATAGGCTGTGGAAGAAATGTCTACTTTCGAGGGGGTCGAATGTCTACTAAAGTAGACTTGACAGCCTGGCGGCGTACCTTTAAAGGTACCGTGCTGGAGACTGGGAATCGGTTCCAGTGCCATCTCTAAGGGCTCATTTTTCGGTAGGATTTCCTTGTTTCCTTGTATACTGGAATCATGCTGGCCAAAAAGACGGTTAAGAACCAAATCACGCTGCCCAAAGCGGTGGTTACGCGGTTCAACGACGTGGAATACTTCGATGTGAGCACGGACGGGGAGTGTATCGTCCTGCGCCCGCTGCAACGTAGCCGCGCCGAGGAAGTGCGCGCCCGGCTGGCTGAACTTGGGATTGTCGAAGAGGATGTTACGGTCGCGGTTTCGTGGGCGCGCGAAAAGGCGTGAGCCGGCGCGTGGTCTTCGACACGACGACTGTAGTGTCGGCGCTCTTATTTGTGAATGACCGTCTGGCTTGGCTACGGCAGCATTGGCGCGAACGTGGCTGCGTACCGCTGATCTCTCGCGCGACCGCTGCGGAACTCACGCGGGTTCTTCGTTACCCCAAGTTTGGACTCTCCACCGACGATGCACGAGAACTGTTGGCCGATTATCTTCCTTACTGCGAGGTGGTCGAACCGGCGGAACGATGCGCTTCTTTGTGCCGGGACGCAGACGATCAGATGTTTCTTGACTTGGCTCAGAGCGGTAGAACTGATCTGCTGATTAGCGGAGATCAGGATCTGCTGACGCTCGCCGGGGAGACAACGTTTCTGATTGAAAGTCCGGAGGAGTATCGCACCAGGGTGTTCGAGGTGGAGTAGAGCGTGATGTGACGCCGAGCCCTCGGGAGCGTGTTCTAACCAAGGGTCCAGATCGTACGCGGATGCGAGCAATTGCGCACGGTGATCCACCGTCCGGGCGAGTTCATCATGCAATATCTTGTTAGCAGGATCGGCACAGAATCACCGATCCCAAAGAAGAACGTGATTCCACGTACCCCGAGAAGAAACACCCGATCGTTAGTTTTCTCGTTTTCTCCCGGCATCCAAAACATTCTTTGGCTCAGTGCGTCAGAGCACACATAGGTTAGCAGAGCTGCCTTTTCGGGGAAGTCTGTGTTCCCGAGCAGATACCGTCGTAAAGATTCCTTCTCCTCTTGAGTTAAGTAAATCGAGCCTGTTTTTCCGTCTTGTTGCCTCCAAATGTGGACCGCCGCGCGCCAGAACACGCTCACGGCAAAGTATGCGATTTGTTTCCGGTCGATTCCCGGTGTCATATCGCCCGAGTAGAAGCGAAATTCCCCGACATCCAACCCCGGTCCGAAGGAATTTAGCAATTCGAGAAACGGGAACCTGTTGTTTTGGTGAATCATACGCATTACGTAATCTTCACCTTGCTGGGAAAGGAGCAGTTCACAGTCATGGCAGAAAACGTAATCCATCACCTGGTATGAGCTTTGCCGAGATCCCTTCACGTTGAGCACCAACGGATGCGGCTTCTTTGGATTACCGCTTCGAGATTTCTTGTAAACAGCCTTCGGAATCAGATGGCTACTTTGGAGGTCCTCCTCGAACAGGCATAACTTGCAAATGCCCCTCGGCATTTGACCAGCTCCTATCCCGCTTTCAAGAATAGTGCTCCCAGCGGGGGCAGGGTTAGCTTTAGGGAATAGGGGCGGCCGTGGACTGGTTCTGGTTCGGCGTGAACTCCGCCTAGGTTGCCTATACCGGTGCCGTTGAATTCGAGGGCATCGCTGTTTAGCAGCTCTTTCCAGTAGCCGCCTTCGGGTACTCCTACGCGATAGCCTAGGCGCGGGATCGGGGTGAAGTTGCAGACTATGAGCATCGTGTCTTTGGGAGATTCACTCTTGCGCAGCAATGAAATCGTGCTGGTTAGATTGTCGTTGCAATCGACCCACTCGAAGCCCGCGGGATTGGTATCGAGCAGGTGCAGTGCAGGCTCGCTGCGATAGACGCGGTTCAACTGCGCAACCCAGTTCTGCAAACCGCTGTGAACCGGATACTGCAGCACATGCCACTCCAGGCTGCTGTCGTGGCCCCACTCGCGGACCTGCCCGAACTCGTCGCCCATGAACATCAGCTTCTTGCCGGGCTGCGCGAACATGTAGGCAAACAAGAGCCGCAGGTTGGCAAAGCGGTCGCGCTCACTGCCGGGCATCTTGCCGATCAGCGATCCCTTGCCGTGGACGACCTCGTCGTGCGAAAGCGGCAGCACGAAGTTTTCCTGGAACGAGTACAACATGCGGAAGGTGAGCTTGCTGTGATGATATTTGCGGTGAATGGGATCTTGCCGGAAGTATTCAAGCGTGTCGTGCATCCATCCCATATCCCACTTCATGCCGAAACCCAGGCCGCCGAGATATACCGGCTTCGAAACCATGGGCCATGACGTCGATTCTTCCGCAGTGGTCTGGATGTCTGGATGTTCTTTATAGGCTTCCTGATTGAAGCGGCGGAGGAAGTCGATAGCTTCGAGGTTCTCGCGCCCTCCGAATTTGTTGGGAATCCACTCGCCCTGCTTGCGGGAATAATCGAGATAGAGCATGGACGCGACAGCGTCCACGCGCAGACCGTCGATGTGGTACTTGTCGAGCCAGAACATGGCGCTCGACATCAGAAAGCTGCGGACTTCGGTGCGTCCGTAGTTAAAGATCAGCGTCTTCCAGTCAGGA
Organism: uncultured Acidobacteriaceae bacterium; assembly: GCA_963841125.1. Classification (GTDB taxonomy): domain Bacteria; phylum Acidobacteriota; class Terriglobia; order Terriglobales; family Acidobacteriaceae; genus Sulfotelmatobacter. The sequence continues at coordinate 369,165 of CAWJBH010000004.1, read as the reverse complement.
TGGAAACCCTGCCGCGAATCCGCGTGCTCGTACAAGTGCGTGCCGTCGAAGTAGGCCAGGCCGTGCGCGTCAGAAGGGAAGTGCGACGGCACCCAGTCGAGAATTACGGCAATGCCGTGCTGGTGCAGATAGTCGACCAGATACATGAAATCCTGAGGCGTGCCGTAGCGCGACGTGGGCGCGAAATAACCGGTGGTCTGGTATCCCCAGGAGCCGTAGAAGGGATGCTCCATCACGGGCAGAAATTCGACGTGAGTGTAGCCCATGCGTTCGACGTACTCCGCCAGCTTGGGTGCGGTCTCACGATAGGTTAGCGGACGGTTGTTGTCTTCGGGAACGCGCATCCAGGAGCCGAGGTGAACTTCATAAATCGATTGCGGCGCGCGCAGCGAGTTGCGTACGGCGCGCTTTGCCATCCAGTCGCGGTCGTTCCATCGATATTCGAGATCCCACACAACGGATGCGGTTCGAGGAGGCTTCTCGTGCAATATACCGATGGGATCGGCTTTGTCGACCTGGTAGTCTTGACTGCGCGCCTCGATATGGAATTTGTAGAGCGCGCCTTTGGTTACTCCCGATGCGAACCCTTCCCAGATGCCGGAGTTGCCGCGCGGAGCAAGCAGGTTGGTCCGCGGACCCCACGCGTTGAAACTGCCGATCACTGAAACCAGGCGCGCATTCGGCGCCCACACGCTGAAGACTGCGCCCTCCTTACCGTCGCGCGAGACCAGATGAGCGCCCATGGTTTCGTGCATGCGATAGTTGCTGCCTTCGTTGAACAGATAGAGATCCTGATCGGAGAGCAGCGTGATGCGGTCAGAAGAGGCTGGGATGGTGGGAGCGGGCATTTTGCGCGTTCCTAGTGTACCGGAAGAGTGAGGTGGTCGTACGACAGGCATTGCCAGATACGGCCGGACGCGCAAGGCGTAAGTGGCTATGACTTTCGTGACGTAGGCATGCATTCGCTTGACGAATAACGTAAACTGTATGTCTAACGATCATCGTCCTAGAAAGACACCTAAAATGGCGACGACCTCGCGAATGCGCCAGAAATCCGCCGAAGACGAACTCCTGGAGAGTTTCGGGGATCTGATCGATGAGGCGGCTGAAAAGATGAGCGATAGAGAGTTCGAGAAAGCTGCAAAGAAATCTAGCGCGACCCTTGATCGCGCGATTGTCTCGCACTCACGGCGGCGTGGTACAGCCTGATCCTGTCGGCGAGTTCTTCTTTGCTTATGTCCGGCTTCCAATCCTTCAAGAGTTGACAATATTCTGGCTCTGCCTCGTGTCCGCCAATCTCCAGTGGTGGCGCAATTGCTTGAGCTGAACTGCCCTTACGCGGTCTCGATTTTCTCGTGCGTTCTTGTCTGCCTCCTTCCGGAAACCGCTCCAGAATTTCTTCATCCTCATGCCTTTCCGTAACTCCGGCACATTAACCTCGAATCGTTTTGCTTAATATTAGAACTGAGGATAGGGGAAAAGTGGTGCCGTTATTTCGCGATTGGATGAGAGTTTAGGATATCGCGTTCTGTATTGGGCTGGGATGGAGCATGGCTATGATCAAGCCCAGATTGCCCGGGCGCTCCGAATCCCCGTGCTAGACTTTCTTTCCAGCATGCCTGCCTTGCGTCTAATTTTTCTCTGGCACCAGCACCAGCCTTTCTACAAAGACCTGGTGACGGGCGAATATCGCCTGCCCTGGGTTCGTCTGCATGGTCTAAAAGATTATTACGGGATGGTGAAACTGCTGGATGAATTTCCCAATGTTCACCAGAACTTCAATCTGGTGCCGTCGCTGATTACGCAAATTCAGGATTACGTCGAGGGAACGGCGCAGGATCCGTTCCTGGCTGTGGCGGCCAAGCCGGCGAAGGATTTGACGGGGAAGGAGCGGCTCTTTGCCCTGCAGTATCTTTTCCAAGCCAATCACGCGAACGTGATCGGGCGGTACCCGCGCTATCGGGAACTGCTCGAGCGTTTGCGGGAGCACGGGTATTCGGCCGAGAAGTCGGAAAAGTATTTTGAGCCGCGAGACTTCACCGACTTGCAGGTGCTGTCGCAGATCGCATGGTTCGACGAATTCTTCCTCGAGGACAAGGACATTGCAGAGCTGATCAAGAAAGAGCGCAACTATTCACTCGAAGATCAGAAGTTCGTGATTGCGCGGGAAAGGGAACTGCTGGGCAAGGTTCTGCCAGCGCACGCCGATGCTGCGAAGAAGGGCTCGATCGAGATTTCGGCCACGCCTTTCTATCATCCGATTCTTCCGCTGGTCTGCGACACCAATGCAGGGGCAGTTTCGTCGCCCGGCCTTCCTTTGCCGCAGAACCGGTTTCGGCATCCGGAAGATGCGCGCGAACAACTGGTGCGCGCGCTAGATCTTCATCAGCAAGTGTTTGGAGTGCGGCCGCAAGGTGTATGGCCGTCGGAGGGCAGCGTCTCGGAAGAGACACTGGCGATTGCCCATAGTCTCGGCATCAAGTGGATGGCGACGGACGAAGGTGTCCTTGGGCGCAGCACGGGAATGTTCTTTCAGCGCGACGGCAACGGCCGGCTGCCCCAGCATCTCGCCGAGCGGCTTTACAACATTCACGGCTATGAGAACGGCCAGACTGCGATGCACATGGTCTTTCGCGACCACACGATTTCGGACCTGATCGGGTTTGTCTACTCGGGTATGGATCCGCAGGATGCTGCCGGACATCTGTTGCACAACATCAAAGAGGCGGCTCAGCCGGTGCTGGCGCAGGGGCGCGACGCGGTGGTGTCGGTGATTCTCGACGGGGAGAATGCCTGGGAATATTATCCGAAATCGGGGCGGGAATTTTTACGACGCTTCTATGATGCGCTGCAGCGCGAGGCAGGTCTGGAAGCAGTTACGGTCTCGGAGGCGATTGAGCGGCATCGAAACTTTTCGCCGTTGAAGTCCCTGGTGCCGGGCTCGTGGATCAATGCGAACTTCAATGTGTGGATCGGCGCTCCCGAAGACAACCGCGCCTGGGACTATCTGCACCACGCCCGCGAATTTTATGCGCAACATGCGGATCACGCCAGCGAAGCTCAACGGAAATTGGCTTTCGAAGAAATCCTGATTGCCGAGGGCAGCGACTGGAACTGGTGGTACGGTCCGGAACACCACTCGGCCAATGACCGCGATTTTGACGAGCTTTACCGCAAGCATCTTTCGAACATCTATCAGGCGCTGGGAGCAAAGCCTCCCGATTATTTGTCGCAGCCGATCACTGGAGGCGAAGTTCGTCCGGCCTTCACTCCGCAGACGCATTACATTCATCCCCGCATCACGGGCGAAAAGATTCGCTACTTCGAGTGGATGGGTGCGGCCATTTTTACGGCCGATCAGCGCGCCGGAGCGATGCATGGCAAACAATTCCTGCTGGATTCAGTCTATGCGGGCATTGATAGCGGATTTGTGTACGGGCGATTGGACTTTGCCGGGCCGCCTCCTGACATGGAGTTTGATCTGGTGGTGAACCTGGAATCGTGGGCGAACGGAGAACCTGCGGCCCCGGCGGACAATGCGGCTCGATGCCAATGTGGTCGACCGCAAGCTCACGGGATGGAAGGTCGAGGGCCTGGAACAAGCGGTGCCAGCTTCTTCGTCCAAGATTGAGGAGAGCGCCAAGGCAGCTTTGGTGCGCAACTTTGAATTCCGCTTGCCTCTGAGTTGGCTGCTGGCGGTGCCGAGTCCGACTGCGAGCCCTCACACGGTGGCCGAGAAGCCGGGTGCGGCGGCGATCGCGCCAGCTAGCCGGCTGCGACTGCGAGTCAGCATTTGGCACAATCGTCTGCCCGTGGATGCGCTTGCCGGTCGAGGGTTGGATCGAGCTTCAGCTATTGAGCGAGGCGGAGTTGGCGTTAGGTTAATTTCCTTCTGGCCAGCTAGGGCTGGAGGATCAGAACTTGCTTAATCTTTCCTTGAAATCCTCGGTCGAAGGTTACGAACTGCAAGCCGGAAACCGCGGCAAGAGCCGCTAAGTAAGAATCCGACCACGTTTTCGGGTTTGGATATTCCTGGTTTGAGAGCGAGCGAAACGCAGCGTCCACCATCCGGGGTTCGTCGAGGAAGACCACGCGGCCGTCCGTCTGCCAGCGATCGTAAGCATCCCAAGCTTGGCGCTGCGTCATTACCTCATCGCTCCCCATTACTGCCTGCGTCGTAAGAAGCCGGAGCAGACTGAGCTGGGTAAAGCGGCAGAAGCAAACGCGCACCTCCATGTCCAGGTCTTCGAACCACGATTTGGCGACGCTGTGATGTACGTGCCCTCCGTAGGTCAGGGCAAGCCATACGTTCACGTCAGGGAAAAGGAATGATCTCGAAAATCTTGGCATTGTCCAACTGAAGCGTTCCGGGCCGCTTCGAGGGCACGATTGGAAGCGAAACACGCCTGGTCTTGCGCCCGCGGTTCCTCAGTTCGTGTTCCACGCCGCGAAGCACCAGTTCCTTTACCGACCGTCCTTCGCTTGCAGCTTTGCCTTTGAGCTGACGATACAAAGGATCAGGAATGTCGATGGTAGTTCTCACAACAATATGCTGCCATATTTATGGCTGATCGTCAAGGATTCCTGAGAAACGAAAAAGCCGGAGGCAAGTGCCTCCGGCTTCATTCGAGAACGCAGAGTTCTTTACTGCTCCGAGCTGGGCTGCTCCGAAGTGGGCTGTTCCGAACTGGATTTTTCCGAGTCGGACGGTGCCGAGCTGGCCACGACCGGAGTCATCGCCAGCGGCCGTCTAAGTTCGAGCGTCAGTTCGGTGCCGGACATCAGCGTAGCCGAACGGTGCTTGCTGAGCCAGTGAGCGCCGGTTGAGCCGGCGCCAACCAATCCGCCGATGAGGATTCCCGGCGGGCCGCCGATGAGGCCGCCGATCAGCATTCCACCGGCGGTGCCGCCGCCGGTTTCCAGTTGATCGCGTCGGTCATGACCGGATCCCTTGAACTCACCTTCCTGGTTGACGTCGGTATCGCGTCCAGCGTTCGTGTCAACCAAGGTCGCATCGAGGAAGAATCGCTCGCCGGTGGGAAGAATGATGGCTTCAGGCAGAATTCCGATAGTCGGCTTGCCCGCGATGCGGCGTGGCTCGGCCACTTTGGTAACTCGGCCTTCGACCGTCGCTCCGGCAGGGATTACCGTCTGACCGTTAAGCACAACGGGTTGCGTCAGGCGCGCCCGAAAAGGGTCTCCCGGTTTGTTGCTGAAGGTCGCGAGAGTCGTCTCGAGCTTCACCATCAGCGCTGTACCGGCTGGTACGGGCGAACTGGTCTGTGCCGCAGCCATCGTGCTCATGTAAGAGCACGCCAGCAGCAAGATGCAAGGTAGAACCGTCCACTTCTTCATGATTCCTCCTCAGGCTTACAACCCTAAAGTCTCTCGATTGTTGCTTTGACTTTAGCCCACGCGGATGGCTTGGACAATACGCGGGGGCCCTGTGGAACCAGCGAAGACAAGGGTCCACCACCAGTTTCGTTTTCCTGGATGCATGCGAATCAAATGGGTTCCCGATAGCGGCGCAACCGGACCGCTGCGCCAAGGCACGCTGCGGCGATGATCAGCCCGATCCACAGACTCGGATTGCTCAAGAACCTTCCCGGAGCCAGTTGTGTCAGCGGAATAAAATGCCCATCGACCGGAACACCATTCTTATCTGTGAGGTCGAAAGCGGCCGCAGCGAATCCAAATACACGGTCTTGCAGCAGGGAGCCGATGTGCGAGGTGTGGAACGCAATGTACTCGAAGACGCCGATCGCGACCGGCGGCAACACAGCCCATAGAAATGTTGCGCGTCGTGCCCACCCTGAGACCAGCAGAAACCAGCAGTAGATGGGAGCATGCCAAAGCACAATCACGATCACTCCGTAGAGCGACACCAATTGCATTTCGAACAATGGCGGGGCCCACGGCGTCGCGGTGCTCGCACCGCTCGCCAGCAGGACGGTGAGGCTTAGCAGCAGCATGACGAATTGCAGAACAGCGGTGATCGCAAATACGAGCAGCGGCAGCACAACGAGTGGAATGCTCGCCTTCGCAAGAACGGTCGTGAGATCAGAAACCGGCAGCGACTTCCAGAACAGAATGCTGCGGTCGCGACGTTCGCCATGCAGCGCCTCAAGCGAGTAGAAGATCCCCGTTATGAACGCGACTGCCATAATCAGCATGCCAGCGTGGGCGTATGGCATGGCGAGCTGGATCCGCTGAGGCACGGAGTGGAGCGCCGCCAGCGCGCGCACGCTGCGCGGTAGCCAGAACAGGCTGATCAGGAAGCCGAGCAAATAGACGGCTGCGGCGATCAGCGGCACCATATAGATGGAGCGGACCTCCCAAAGTTCGCGCCGCACCGACCAATACATGGGCCGGGTCTCCGACGTCGCAGCGGGCGCGATTCCCTGCGAGTCGCCGGGAGACTCCGGAATGGTGTTCGAGTGAGTATTCATTGAGCCACTCCTTGTGCCGGGACAGCATGATTGTCGGGTCTATCTCCCGGTTTATCTCCCAACATGGCAACAAACAAATCGGAAATGCTCGGCGTGCGCACGTCGCCTAGTGTGGCGAGTTGTTGACGATCCAGTTTCTGACCAATCGCGCGATCGAGCTTCAGATCGAACAGCAGGATGCTGCGGCCGAGCGCCTGGCGCTCATGCATCGGTTTGAGCGCCCGGGCCGCAGCGACATGCTCCGGATGCGCCGTCACTTCCAGATAGCGCGACTCGAATTCTTCCATGCTGCAATCGAGTACGATGCGCCCGCGGTTGATGAACATGAGATCGGTGAGGACGTGCTGCACGTCCTCCACCTGATGTGTGGTCACGACGATGGTTCGGCTGCGATCGAAGTAATCGTTCAGCAGTGAGTCGTAGAACTGCTTGCGGTACAGGATGTCGAGGCCGAGCGTCGGCTCGTCCAGCACCAGCAATCTCGCGTCAATGGCCATCACCAGGGCGAGGTGTAACTGGGTCACCATGCCCTTCGATAATTCCCGGACTTTGCTAGTGGGCCTGATGTCGGTCTTCGCCAGGAAGCCTTCGGCCTTCGTCCGATCGAATCGCGGATGCACGCCGGCCACGTAGTCGAGGGCCTGCGAAACCCGCATCCAGCGCGGCAGCACCGCAACATCGGCAATGAAGCAGACATCGCGCATAAGTTGGTCGCGCTCGGTCGCGGGGTCGCGTCCGAGCACCCTCAGCTCTCCCTGATACGGAGTGAGGCCCAGAATCGCGTTCAGAGCGGTGCTCTTCCCCGCGCCGTTGGGACCGATCAGTCCGAGGATGCGTCCCTCTTCGACCCGCAAATCGAGGCCGTCCAGCGCGATGGTTGTGCCGAACGCCTTACGGAGCCCACGTGCTTCTATGACCTTCATGGTTTCGGTTCCTCCTCTGTAGCATCCGAGGGAGTATCTTTCGACGATTCGCGAGGCGCCGCCGCGCCACCATTCAGCAGCTCTTCCGGCGTCAGGCCGAGTCGCTGAATGGTGGCATGGACCCTGGGCCATTCTTCCGCAAGAAACTTCTGACGCTCGCCCTGCAACAGAAGATTGCGCGCCCCCACATTGATGAACATGCCGCGACCTCGCTTGCTCTCGACCAGTTGCTCGTCGACCAATTGCTGATAGCCCTTCAGAACCGTGATGGGATTGACCCGATATTCGGCCGCGACAGTGCGCACGGAGGGCAACGGATCACCTTCCTTGAGCACGCCATCGAGGATCATGGCGACGACGCGATCGCGAAGCTGGCGGTAAATCGGCTGACTATCGTTCCACTCACGGTCCATTGTGCCTTCCAGATAGATCTAAAGAAGAACAGGTTCTTTCTTGGGTTTATAAAAGTAATTTGCGAATACGTATCCCCACGGGACGGCAACGATGGGCAATATCACCCACAAGAACGCCGAGGTGATTTCACCCGCCGGTGAACCCGCCAAGGTGCCTTTTGACCAGAGCGGGTACGCCACAAGAATGAGCCAGAGTAATTTGTAGAATATCTCCAGCAGCACGATCGGTAGCATTTTCACGGGATGGATAATTCCTATGCCTGCCAGAGTTGCGAACGCTGTCCAAACGCACCACGCCACGGCATTGATCGGGTCCCATGGTCCGTGGTGCGTGAAGATGTGCGTCCATGTCTCTTTGCCCAGCACGAAGAACATCAATAGGTAGAGCAGCCGCAAGAGGTAAATATTGATCCTGCGGACGCCTTCGTATTTCTCGTTTCGTTGAAACTGTGCTCCCAGGCCGATCGTCATGGAAATATCCTTTCAGATCACCAGCTGCTGCGAATTTCTGCGGAATTCGTCCAACTGCGGCCCCGTCACTGCGTCCGCTGCAGATCCATGTGCGCGTGCACGGGCTTGTCCCCAGGCTGCATGTAGGTCCAATCCTCGGTGTGATGGTTCGCGTCGATCACGGTAAAGACCGCGTGGTGCATGTGTCCATACTGCGTGCTGCCGGCGACATCAAGAAAAGTGAATTCCACAGTTTTTCCATCCAGCGACGTGACGCCCGTCATGCGAGGCCGATTGCCGGCATCACAATAGTGCGTCAGGAGCAGGCGGTCTCCGTCCAGATAAAGCATGGTGATCGGATCATCGGGTCTTCCTTCCCCCGTCATCTCATGCACCATCGCGTTGCCCATGGAAGTGACGCGCAGCGTGGCATGCACGTGCTTGTCTTCTATGTCGGGTGATGACGGGACGCTTGTCACGCGGCCTTCCCAGGAACCCGCGAGAGTCTTCAGTTTGGCGAAGGATTGTTGCGCCTCGGACTGGGTGGTGGTTGCGTCCTGAGCAAAAGCCGTTGCGGCGATCAGAACGAATAGAACGGAAAGTGCGATGCGTGGTTTCATGTTCGTAAATCTCCTTACCTGAATTCTCATGTCGACTACTAGTGTTGTAGTTAACTACAACACTATATCAAATGCAAGTATTTTTTGAGGGCTTCTTCCGCCTAACCTCCACGCATATGCTATCCATTGTAGAAACAATGGCTTGCAGACTATAGCCTGTCTCAAGTTGGGGTTCTTCGCGGGCGAATTTTGCACAGGTGGAACGACGAGAGGCCGCTGGGGACGTAAGAAGTGGGATTACCTAAATCGTGGAATTACTTCCCGGTGCGCGGATCCCAGACCGGATTGCCTTTGTCGTCGCGGAACATCAGAGTATCCGTCCCCTTTACGATTTCTCGAGCAAGAATCACTTCCGACTCTTCTTGCTTAACTTTGGAACCCGTGACGCCAATCTCGTCGCCCTTGCTGAAACTGATGCCCATCTCATCCTGGAACGTTTTGGGGCACACGTAGATGTGGAGCTTATCGTCGCCATTTTTAACGACAAGTTCAATGAAGTCTTTCCTGGCTCCCAAAGGAAGCACGTTAACTTCGTCCACTGCTCCTTTGGTTTTCATTTCCGTATGAGGATCGTACTTGGGAAGACCATGGTCGTCGGGTTGCGCCTTTTGCGAAACAGCCGGAGTCACAAGCAAGAGCAGAAAGAGAGGGGCGTGGAAAACTTTGGCTGCATTGCGCGGCAGGATTGTAGTTTCACGATTTTGTAGCACGGCTCCTCCTCGTTGCTTCGGGCTTCGCGCTCGTTGTCTTCGCTAACGATAAGGCCGTTTACTCAGTCGTTTCAGAAAGACAGGAGAATCCTACACCCTCCGGCTTCTCTCAGACCAGACGCAACAAGTAAGCTACTCAACTTTCACTTCTGAATGACTCAAGGGAAGTAGTCGTCGTCTGCCTGGCTAAGCGACGGCAAGGTAGACATAGCGCAGGACGAATAAAACCGTGAGAATCCACACCAGAATGTTGATCTCGCGAAATTTTCCCGCCGCCACTTTCACCACCGTGTAGGCAATCAGACCAAGGCTTAGGCCGGTGGCGATGCTGAACGTGAGCGGCGTAGCCAGAATGGTGATGAACGCCGGCACTGCCTCGCTGAATTCCCGCCACTGGATCTGCGCGATCGATTCCGACATCAATACGCCCACCAGAATTAAAGCGGGAGCAGTGGCATAACCCGGAATTGCGGTGGCCAGCGGCGCGCAAAACGCCGCGAGCACGAACAGCACAGCGACCGCGATATTGCTCAGGCCGGTGCGGGCTCCGGCTGCAACTCCGGCGGCGCTTTCAATGTAGCTGGTGACCGTGGATGTTCCCGTCAATGCGCCAAACACGGTGCCCACTGCATCTGCCAGCAGCACGCGTCCGACTCGGGGAATCTTGCCGTCTTTGATGAAGCCACCCTGTTCGCAAACCCCCACCAGTGTGCCAACGTTGTCGAACAGATCAACAAACAGGAAGGCAAACGCAATTTCGAGGAGGCCGAGATGATGCAGGCCGCGAAAATCAAGTTGCAGAAACGTTGAAGGCGGATGCGGCATGGAGAAGATTGCCGTGGGCCAATTCGTGATGCCGCGCAGGATCCCGAGAAGCGCAGTGCCGAGGATGCCAAGCAAGATTGCGCCAGGGAACTTGCGCGACATCAGAATCAACATGAGCCCGAGCCCGAAGCATGCCGTCTGCACTTCCTTGTCGGAGAAACTGCCGAGGCCCACAAATGTAGCGGAATTGGCGACCACCAGCTTTGCATTCCGCAGGCCGACGAAGGCGATGAACATTCCGATACCAGCAGCGGTCGAATGCTTCAGGCAATCCGGTATGCCGTTTACGATCTGTTCACGTACGCGAGTAACGGTGAGCACCAGGAACAGCACGCCGGAACAGAAGACGACCGCGAGTGCCGTTCGCCACGGAACATGCATGGCCATGCAAACCGAGTAAGTGAAGTATGCGTTCAGCGACATGCCTGGCGCGAGAGCGATGGGATAGTTGGCATAGAGTCCCATCACGAGTGTGGCGACGGCGGCCGAGATGCACGTCGCAAATACCACGCCCTCGGGAGGCATTCCGGCTTGCGCGAGAATCTGCGGGTTCACCACGACGATGTAAGCCATGGTGACAAATGTCGTGAGTCCGCCGAGCATCTCCTGCCTCACAGAAGTGCGGTTCTCGGCGAGCTTGAAGTAGCGGTCGATCAAATCGTTTCTCAGTAAACGATCTTGTTGGGTTTCACTTCCCACGCGCGAAAGGCCGCGAGAGCTTGCTCCCGCATCATCTGAACCATGGGGATGGAGCGCTGGGTGAGCGGCTGCGCAATCTCGCGGTAGATCAGCGAATCGTCAAAGCCGATCCGGGATGCGTCGGCGGCGGCGCTGGCAAAATAGATGCGAGAGAGCCGGGCCCAATAAATCGCGCCCAGGCACATGGGGCAAGGTTCGCAGGAAGCATAGATCTCGCAACCCTGCAGTTCGAAGATGCCAAGTTTCGCGCAGGCCTCACGGATCGCGAGTATTTCCGCATGCGCTGTGGGGTCCTTGGTCAATGTGACCTGGTTGGCGCTTTCGGCAAGCATGGCGCCGTCTTTCACGATCACCGCGCCAAAGGGGCCTCCGCGTCCGCTGTGGACATTTTCAATTGAGAGTTCGATGGCGCGCGCCATGAAAGGATTTTCCATGTGGTCGCTCCGCTAACGCGTGATCGGCAATGGCATCCCCACGCTTGCAATCCGCGAATCCGCGAGCACATTAGTCGTCATGGAGCCTTCGTATCCGCTTCGCTGAAAAGGCAGTATAAGCCGGGAGCCGGGAATTCGCACCGGATGAGCCTTTATTCTTGCCCAATGTCCTCGTTCCACACTTCAGGATTGTCGCGGATATATTTCCCCAACAAAGAAGCGCACTCTTCGGAGTCAAGATCAATCACCCGCACTCCCAGCGACCGCAACCACTCCACTCCGCCCTGAAAATTGCGGCTCTCACCCACAAGTACTGCCCCGAATCCGAACTGCCGGACCAACCCACTGCAGTACCAGCACGGCGCCAATGTCGTAACCATGGTGAGGCTCCGATAGCTGCGCTGTCGCCCCGCTTTGCGGAAGGCGTCAGTCTCCCCATGCAGCGATGGATCGCCGTTCTGCACCCGGCGGTTGTGGCCCGCTCCAAGGACTTTTCCGGCAGCGTCAAAGATGGCGGCTCCGACCGGGATGCCTCCTTCGGCCAGCCCTATGCGGGCCTCCGCCAATGCCACTTCGAGCATCGCGGCATGATCAAGCTCTGACATGACCCTAGATTATATCGAGTAAGGGAAAAGTGATGCTGCTGTGTTGAAGCGGGTTTGTAACCAGGCAAAGCGGGATTGTTCTGAAGGATGTCTTGCTGCGCTTTGTGCCGCTGACCGGAACCTTCAGGTTCCGGTCAGCCACAAAGTTTGCTCCGAAGTTCTTGCTCAACTACTTCTTGTCTTCTCGTGCTTCTGCAACGTGCGCCTGGTGCCCAGCTTCGGCCACAGCCCTCACGAACGCCTGCGCGCTTCCGGGGGTTGAAACCTTGCCCGAAAGAATGTCGCGGAACGTCATGTGGTGATGGTAAATGGCGTGAGTCGAGTCGTTATCCTGCTCGATTACCGCGCCTTCCAACGTCAGGCCTGCGAATACGCCTTTCGAACGGGAGTAGGTCAGCACTTCAGTGTTCAGGAGGATGTCGGTTCCGGCGGAAGTGTGACGGCCTACCGGGCCGGCTGCAACCGATCCTTCGCCGGTCATTTCGAACTTGCTCGAAAGCAGATGCTGCAAACCACGATCGTTCATGACCAGCATAACCAGATCCACGCCTTCGACGCCGATCTGCAATCCCCAGCTACCGCCGCCAACGGAAACGAATGCGGGAGCGCTCCAGCCTTCCGGCGTGCGGCAGGAAGCGACGCCGCGGCCATGCTTGCCGCCAAAGATGAATCCGCCTTTGATCAGGTTGGGCACTACGACGATGCACTTGGCACCGCTCAACACTTCTTCCGGAATGCCTTTGTCCGGCGTCGACATGATCGACTGCAAAACCTCTACGGATTTTTGCATCCGATCAACCGTGTCTTCCCGGTCTGAGCCGGCGAATGCATAAGTTCCAAGCATGCCCATCATGCTGATCAACAAAAGTGAAAGTGTCTTTTTCATGAGATGAATTCCTTTCGGAGCTGCGGAACTAAGAGGGGAGGGCTTCAGATGGCTGACTTAGGTTCAGGGGATCTGAAGGAGAGAGAAGAACGGCTCATCTCTGACAACATGATGGCTCAGGCCGGAAAGAATAGCTGGTCAGGATTGCTCACTTTTTGTGGAGGGTGTAAAGTCGCCAACGATAATAAGTCCGGAATAATCTTAGCGATTGAGCAATCCTGCTCAGTATTAGCGAGCACTAAGGGGCAGAATGGGCGGCACCTGAAATTAAGGGGGAGACTAATATGCTTTGGACTATTTTTGTTGTGCTGCTGGTTCTGTGGCTTCTCGGATTCAGTCTGCATATAGCCGGTGGTCTGATCCATTTGCTGCTGGTGGTAGCGTTGGTGGTGTTGGTGATTAACCTCGTGAGCGGACGTCGAAGTTAGGCCGAATGATTTCCGGTGGAGGGCTCTCAATCGTGCAGAACTACGTTGAGCAGCGAGCTGTGGACCTGCAGAGCGCCTTCTGCTCCTCCGGCGTAGTGAATGAAACCTAATTTCCTGAAGCGGTTCATGAAGAAACTCACCCGCGATCGAGTAGTTCCCACCATGTCGGCTAGAGTCTCCTGGCTGATCCTCGGAACCACAGTTTCAGGGATGCCTTCCTTGCCGAAATGAGCCAGCAGCAGAAGGACGCGGGCCAGTCTCTTTTCGCTGGAATTGAACAGTTGGTCGACGAGATCCTCTTCGTAGCGGATATTACGCGCCAGTAAATAGGCGACAAACATTTCGGAAAAAGCGGGCTCGCGGTGTAGCGCGCCCATCATCGTCTTCTTATCCACGCGCAGAATCTCACAATCTGTCATGGCCGCCGCGGAACCCATCCGCAGAAGCTGGCCTGCGAGCGAACCTTCACCAAAAAAATTCCCCTCACCCACGATGGCGATGGTCGCTTCCTTGCCCACCTGGGATACCACGGTAAGCCGCACTTTGCCTTTCTGCACATAGAAGACAGAGTCCGCCTGGTCTCCTTGCGCGAAGATGATCTGCTTTTTCGCGAAAGACAGTATCTTCCTGCCATCGCCGATCGTCGCGAGGAAAGTGTCGGAGTCGAAGCCGCGTTTCTTTTTTGTCGTCGCCAGCGGACTCATCAGCGCCGATTATAGTCCCCCGGAAGAACTCTTAATGTCCATAAAACATTTGGGAAATCATCTTTTAGAAGTGAGCTATTCTGCACAGTATCTTGAAGAGTAAGTGAGGGAACATAGAGTGTTTGCTCCGAAGTGGCGGACTGTACTCCGGCCTTACTCATCCGAAACCGCTAAGCGCCGGTCTCGATGCGGCGCGGTGCGGGGCTGGCCGGTGCTGAGTTCACACTTCTCTCCGGGTTTGGCGCCGCAAGTGGGGCAACGAACCGCCAGGGCTGGTTCTCTCTTGGCTTTCATAAACGCATATTGCACTGTCGCAAACAGATGTGCTGTTCAATTTTGACCAGTCTGCACGTCCACTTTCGTTGAATACTCTCAAGAGACAAAACTTTAGTTCCACCTCACTCTTAGTTCCGTCTTCAGCCCTGGCAAGCGTCCCCCTTAGGAAGAGACTCTTGCGGCAATTTGTTTTCACCCGAAACTGGGAAAATGGCAATACCACTTACTGTGTTTCCAAATCGTGCCCTCGAAATCGTCAGTCCGCGCCCGCCCGCGCGCGAGACCACGCCGGCGGTCCGCACACGATCCCATGCCAAGCCATCGCTGCCCAGTCGCATCGCGGTGATCGGAAATTATCTTCCCCGGAGATGTGGAATCGCCACGTTCACAACCGATTTGTGCGCAGCCATCTCAGCCGAGTACGGGACAGCGCGCCTGCTCGCGCTCCCGGTTAATGACACCGAGGAGGGATACGAGTATCCGGCGCGGGTGCGATGGTCGCTGGCCCAGGACGACATAAAGTCCTATCAGGATGCAGCCGATTTTCTGAACTTCAACAATATCGATATGGTGTGCCTGCAGCACGAGTATGGAATCTTCGGCGGTCCCGCCGGAAGCCATATTCTGCATCTGCTGCGCAACTTGAAGATGCCGCTCGTCACCACGCTGCACACGGTTCTTCGCGAGCCCAACCCCGACCAACTGGTGGTGATGGAGGAGATCGCTGAGCTTTCCGATCGCCTCATCGTCATGAGCCAGCTCTCATCGCAGTTCTTGCAGGAAATCTTTAAAGTTCCCGGCAGCAAGATCGACATGGTTCCGCATGGCGTTCCGGATTTGCCATTCCTCGATCCCAATTTCTATAAAGACCGCTTCGGGGTGGAAGGGAAAGCGGTTCTGCTCACGTTTGGCCTGCTCTCGCCGAATAAGGGAATTGAAAACGTGATTCAGGCGCTGCCGCAGATTCTGTCAAAACACAACAATGTTGTTTACATCGTCGCCGGAGCGACCCACCCTCACATCCTCCGGCGCGAAGGCGAGAAGTATCGCGCCAGCCTGCAAGCTCTGGCGAAGGAAGTGGGAGTGGAATCGCAAGTGATCTTCCACGATCGCTTCGCCACCCCCGAGGAAATGGCGGAGTTCATCGGCGCCGCCGACATTTACATAACTCCTTATCGCCACGAAGCGCAGGTGGTTTCCGGAACGCTGGCTTACGCCTTAGGAGCAGGGAAGGCAATCATCTCAACGCCCTATTGGCACGCAATTGAATTATTGGACGACCGCCGCGGCGCGCTCGTGCCCTTCCAAAATCCTGACGCCATCGCACAAAAGACAATTGAGCTCTTGAGCACACCAGCGCTGCGCCATGCCATGCGTAAGCGCGCTTACCTCTTCGCTCGGGAGATGGTCTGGAAACGAGTGGCGCAAGGCTACATGGAAAGTTTTTCCCGGGTGCGCGCCGACCGCATGGAGACTCCTCGAGTTCAGTTCGCAGCTCGCGCCGCCCCGAAAGAGTTGAATCAGTTGCCTGAACTGAAACTCGATCACGTGAATGCGCTCACCGACGATACTGGAATGCTGCAGCACGCCATCTTTACCATCCCGAATCGAGCCGAGGGATATACCACCGACGACAACGCGCGCGCGCTCATCTTCAGCGTGCTGCTGGAACAACTCGGTGCTGATCACTTTGTCCGGCCTGAATCTCTCAACCCGGATTGGCCTTTCCGATATCTGGCGTTTTTGGAGCATGCCTTCAATCCCGACAAGAAAAGGTTCCGAAACTTCCTCGGCTACGACCATCGCTGGATCGAAGATCAAGGATCGGAAGATTCTCACGGCCGGGCGCTGTGGGCTCTTGGAACCCTTTTGGCGCGATCGGCAAACGACGGCCTGAGAGGCGCTGCCGGGCGTGTGTTCGAATTCTCCTTGCCAGCGGTTCTGGAGTTCTACAGTCCTCGCGCCTGCGCATACGCCTTGCTCGGAATTCAGGAGTACCTCCACGCGTACGCTGGCGATCGGGATGCTCAGCGCGTACGATTCGCGCTGGCCCGAAGGCTGCTCGAAATGTACGAGTCGATCCGGCGTCCGGACTGGAAGTGGTTTGAGGATGTCGTCGCATACGCAAACGCAAGGCTGCCACAGGCTATGCTGCTTGTAGGAGCAGCTTGCGCGGATGAGCGTATGGTCTCCGCCGGTCTCGAATCGCTCGACTGGCTCATGAAAACTCAACGCTGCGAAACCAACGGACAGTTTGTACCGATCGGGTCGCAAGGCTTTTATCGCCAGGACGGTGAAAAGGCCCGTTTCGACCAGCAGCCGATTGAAGCCGCCGGTGCGGTTTCTGCGTGCCTGCAGGCATACCGCGTGACCGGTGACAGCAGGTGGCGCGGCGAAGCCTGGTCCGCTTTCAACTGGTTTCTTGGCGACAACGATCTGCAAATCTCTCTTTATGATTCTGTCACCGGCGGTTGCCGTGACGGTCTTCATCCCGACCGCGCCAATCAGAACCAGGGCGCCGAATCCACGCTATCGTTCCTGATGGCACTTCTAGAAATGCGATCCTTGCAAGAGGCTGAACCAAAGGAAATTTCCTCATGAGCGTCCCCGTCCAAAACCCAGTCGTCGTTCCAAGTTCTCGCTACGAGCCACTGCTTCTTCGGCATCCTTCCAACCCTATCCTGACCAATAAGGATTGGCCTTACTCCATCAATACTGTGTTCAATCCGGGAGCGACGCTGCTGGCGGATGGCACTACGTTACTGCTTTGCCGCGTGGAAGACCGCCGCGGCTTGTCACATCTCTGTGCCGCGCGCTCCGCCAACGGTGTTGATGGATGGCAGATCGACAGTGAACCGACATTGATGCCCAATCCGAAGGATTTTCCCGAAGAAATCTGGGGCATCGAAGATCCTCGCATCACTTTCGTCCCCGAACTTCAGCAATACGCGGTCACCTACACTTCCTATTCGCGAGGCGGTCCTGGAGTCTCTCTGGCGCTCACCAAAGACTTTCGAACTTTCGAGCGCTACGGCGTAATCATGCCGCCCGATGACAAGGACTCAGCGCTTCTGCCCCGAAGGATCAATGGATACTGGGCGCTGATTCATCGGCCCGCGACCAACCTCGGAGCCCACATCTGGATTTCGTACTCCCCAGACCTCCGCCACTGGGGCAGCCACCGGCTCATGCTGGAAGCGCGTCGCGGCGCCTGGTGGGACGCCAACAAAATTGGTTTATCGCCTCCACCGATTGAGACTTCCCGGGGATGGCTCATGCTCTATCACGGAGTTCGGCATACTCCTTCCGGATGTATCTATCGGTTGGGCCTGGCACTGTTCGATCTTGAAAATCCCGAGAGATGCCTGCTGCGCGGCGACTCGTGGATCTTCGGCCCAGAAGCCGATTACGAACTCCACGGCGACGTTGACGACGTCGTATTTCCCTGCGGATATACGATGGACGCCGATGGCGACACCCTCAATATCTATTACGGAGCCGCAGATTGCTCCATTGCTCTCGCTCGGGCCAGCGTCCGCTCTCTACTAGAGTGGCTGGATGCTAACGGAATGTGCGAGCGGCGGCAGCGCGCGCAGGATATGTAAGTAAACGATATGTGAGTAAACGATCTGTGAGACAACGATTTGTGAGACAACGATTTGTGAGACAACCTTAATCTACGCATGTGAGCTATCTTGCTCAGACGTGCAAGCTAACACCTGTCATGCTCTATTCTCCTGAGTGTGTAGACAGAGCCACGGACGCTGATTCGTGGCTCTCATTCCTAAGGTCGCTGCGGGCCGGCTCGTGATCACATCCGGCGAAGCGACCACATCCAGCCAATCGGCATTCTTTATCCGCGCGCCCGCCGCGAACCTTCGGTCGGCACGATTCGACCCTAAAAGCTCTCGAAAAGCTCTCGAACCTTGAAACTGGCGCAACCCCTCAGGCGGATGAGAGGTGTTAGCCGACAAGATAAGAAAGGTCAAAGATCATGCCGTTAATTCAACTCCTGGAAGTTCTCATCGTGGTGGGTGTTCTTCTGTGGCTGGTGAATCGCTTCATCCCCATGCAGTCGTCCATCAAATCAATTTTGAACGGTGTTGTGGTCATCGCGGTAGTTCTGTGGCTGCTGAATATTTTTGGCCTGTTTCATTCCCTTTCTGGCATCCGTCTCGGAAAAGGATGAGATCGACGCAGCCACTCATAAAAATGCGTTACGAACCCCGCACTCTAGTGGAAGCTGGAAAGAGGCAGATATCTGCCACAAGGAGATATTCGTGAAGACAAAGCTGTTGTTAGTCGCCGCAGTCGCGTTGAGTTTGCCGGCAGTTGCCCAGACCAATTCCCAAACCACGATGGAAGTCGAACACATGAGCTCGACTCCAACCTTCCGCGTAACGGTCATCAGCCGCAGCGTGCAAGCCGTTAACTATGAGCACCGCAGTGGCAGCTCGAAACTGGATTTTGCCGGAACAACCTTGATGCCTTCAGCAACCGGTGAAGCCAAGGTGAACAGCAAGCGGGGATCGATCGAGGTCGATGCGGAATTCGGCAACCTGCAACGGCCGACGACATTTGGCAACGAGTATCTCACTTACGTTCTGTGGGCGATTTCTCCCGAAGGCCGCGCCGTGAATCTCGGCGAAGTGCTCGTAGGCGACAATCATCGCAGCAAGCTCCACGTCACCACCGACCTTCAGGCGTTCGCCTTGATCGTGACCGCGGAGCCTTACTATGCGGTTCGACAACCCAGCAACGCAGTTGTGCTTGAGAACGTGGTTCGCGACGACACCAAGGGAACCAGCGAGGCAGTCAACGCAAAGTATGAACTGATGGAACGCGGCGGCTACCTTCCCACTGGTTACAAATTCGATCCGGTGGTTTTGAACGCCAAGCTGCCGCTCGAGTTCTTCGAAGCGCGCAATGCCCTGCGCATCGCGCAATCTGAAGGAGCGGAGCAGTACGCTCCCAGCAGTTATCAGCACGCCGTCGAGTTGATGAATAACGCGGATGGCTACGCCGTCAACAAGCACATGGACCGGAAGCCGCTGATCGCGGTCTCCCGCGAAGCGGTGCAGACCGCGGAAGATGCTCGCGCCATTGCAGTCAAGAAGGAAGATGAAATGCGCCTGGCCAGCGAACGCCAGAACTCGGCGGACGCGCAGGCACAATCGCAACAGCAGGCAGATGACGCTCGCCGTCTGAAAGAGCAAGCGCAATCCGAAACAGCGCAAGCCCAGTCCGACACCGCGACAGCCCAGGCAGCGAAGGCTCAAGCGGAGTCCGACGCAGCCCGAGCAAGGAATGACGCCGCGAATGCGCAAGCGGCCAACGCAAAGGCTCAATCCGACATGGCTGAAAATCAGGCTGCATCTGCAACCGCTCTGTCTGCAGCGCAGGCCGATGCCGAACAGTCTCGTCTCGCAGCCCAACAAGCTCAGTTGAGCGCGCAACAAGCGGAGACCGATAAAGCCGCCATGCGCGCCAAATTGTCCGCGCAGCTGAACTCGATTCTCCAGACGCGCGACAGCGCACGCGGACTTATCGTCAGCATGTCCGATGTGTTGTTTGACACCGGAAGATATTCCCTGAAGCCGGGCGCGCGAGAGAAGCTGGCAAAGGTCGCCGGCATCCTGCTCGCCTACCCTGGGCTCAACATCGAAGTCGGCGGATACACCGATAACGTCGGCGGCGATTCCATGAATCAGACCTTGTCCGAAAATCGCGCCGGTTCGGTACGCGATTACCTTGTGCAACAAGGCGTATCCACCAATTCAGTCAGCGCCAAAGGCTTCGGCAACACTCTGCCGGTAGCTTCCAACGACAACTCCGCCGGCCGCCAGCAGAACCGCAGAGTGGAACTTCTCGTGTCCGGCGACGCCATCGGCAACCCGGTCAATGCCACGACAGGAAGCTTGCAATAGGGCACGCATAGGTAAGCGATCGAATCGATAACGGAGGCAACATCCCATGAAACTGGTAGGAATTTTCAGCACCGCAGTTCTGTCCCTGGCGCTCGGAATCGCAGTCCCGGCGTTCGCACAGGATCACGAACAGGACGAACCGAAAGCCAAGGCCCAGGACGAAAAGAAAGCGCAACCAGAAAAACCGGCAAAGCCAGAGGAAAGAAGCGCGCAGGAAGAGAAGAAGAACGCCAAGCCGGAAGAGAAGAATGCGCAGGAACGTGCTCCAGAAGCTAAGCCCGAAAAACAGGAACAGCACGCCGCCGGTAACCGTGACCGCATTCCCGCTGACCGTTACAAGGCCCACTTCGGGCAGCAACACACGTTTCGCGTGAGCCAGGGCGATTACAGAAATCACCGCTTCCAATACGGCGGGTATTCCTTCGGATTCGTTGACCCGTGGCCCAGCAATTGGCTCTACACACAGAACGTCTATGTCATAGAGATCGACGGCGTGTATTACCTGTGCAATCCGAGTTACCCGGGCGTAAACCTCACGCTCAGCTTCACACTCTAGCGAGCTTGCCCGTCATCCCTTCTGGACGGGGCAGCTCAACCGTGATCGGCGCGGGTCCATTTTCTTGGACTCGCGCCAATTTCTTTGAGGCGCCGGAAGGGTCATCCCCGATTTCGCAAACTTAGTTGCGGCGTTCTCAACAAGTGAGCAGAAGTGCACAGACCCAGCGAGTGCTTTTGTGGAATCGTTATCTCGACGCGACGCCGTTCAATCCGCGCAGCCCGCAGCAGCAAGGTTCAAACGGGCGGCCCAAGGATGATCTGGCAAGGTGGTTCAAAATGCGCTCCATCCGGTTCATGTTGCTCGGCTTTGTCATCCTGGCCATACCGGCCATCTCTTTGGCGCAGTTCGGCGTGTCGATCACCATCGCTCCGCCCGAACTGGTAGCGTACTCGCAACCAATTTGTCCGCAGAGCGGTTATTTGTGGACGCCCGGTTACTGGGCTTATGGCAGTGAAGGCTACTTCTGGGTGCCCGGCACGTGGGTCGAGCCACCCGAGGCCGGCCTGCTCTGGACTCCCGGTTATTGGGGTTGGGGCGACAACGCATACGCGTGGAATGAAGGCTACTGGGGCCCCACTGTCGGCTTCTACGGCGGCGTCAACTACGGCTACGGTTATGGCGGTGCCGGCTATCAGGGCGGATACTGGAATCACGGAGCCTTCTACTACAACCGCTCAGTGAACCGCGTGGATGCGAGAAGCTTTCACAATACTTACCAAAAGACTGTAGTCAACTACCGGGCGGGAAACACTGTCAGCTATAACGGTGGCCGGGGTGGAATCACCGCCCGGCCAAGCGCCGCACAAGAGACTGCGGCACATGAACGTCACACTCCGGCAACGGCCGCGCAAGCCGGGCATCAGCAGGCCGCTGGCAAGAACCACGAACTATTGGCGTCCGTGAATCATGGCAAGCCGCCAATCGCGGCAACATCGAAGCCAGGAGAGTTTACCGCCAAGGGCGCGGTAGCGGCGAAGCGCGCTCCAGCGGAGAACAAGGCTGCCGAGAATAAAGCAGCGGCGACTCGCTCGACTGAAAACAAGTCTGCCGCGAACAGAGCGGCCGCAACCCGCTCGAACGAAAACAAGGCAACCGAGAATAAAGCAGCGGCGACTCGCTCGACTGAAAACAAGGCCGCTGCGAATAGAGCAGCCGCAACGCGCTCGAACGAAAACAAGGCAGCCGAGAATAAAGCAGCCGCGACCCGATCCACCGAGAACAAGGCTGCCGCGAATAGAGCCTCCGCGACTCGCTCGAACGAAAACAAGGGAGCAAACACTAAGGTTGCTCATGCGCCCGCTGAGTCGGATAAGCCGACCGCGGCTCGTGCAAAGCCTGCCCCCCGTCCCGCAACCGCAGCTCACGCCCAGCCTGCTCCTCGTCAATCGGCTGCGCCTCGCGCTGAAACGGCACCCCATGCGCAGACCGCGCCGCGAGCCGAGCCTGCAGCACGCGCTCAGCCAGCGCCTCGTCCTGCGAAAGAGGCGCCCAAGGCCGAAGAGCCTCGGAAGTAGCAAACTGGCGCGACATTGCGTCCGCTTCTTAAAGGTATTAGAAAGCGCTTATTGTCGGCGCGGGTCCAACCCTTGGTCCCGCGCGATTTGTTTCCCGCTTGGACGCCGCCGTCGAAATGCGGTCCGGGGGACGACATGAGACTCGCCTTCACCTCCCATATCTTCTAGAAAATTAATCCTCCGTTTAGTTCACTTCTCCTTCACTGAGCAGTATTGACCATTAAGAGAATGCCAAAACGCCTATAACCAAAGCTGGCACGGAAAAGGAGCAAGACATGCTTGGAACCATATTGATCGTGATCCTGGTTTTGGCGCTGGTGGGTGCGCTGCCACGCTGGTCGCACAGCAGGGACTGGGGCTATGCCCCGACAGGCGGCTTGGGGCTGGTACTTGTCGTCATCGTCATTCTTCTCGTTCTCGGACGCATTTGAGCCATGAGCGCGCGCCCGACTCCGCGCACCTGGCATAGCGAACTGAACCGAAAACAAAGCCTCCCGACAATATTTGACAGGAACATTGGGAAAGAAAACGTAGGAAAAGGAAACCATGATGACAACGAATGAGCAGGTCAAGTGCGCGCATCTACCATGCCGATGCCTGGTGCAAGCTGGCAACAAGTACTGCGGTCAACCCTGTAAGGACGCAGGATCCAAGGATGTAGAAATCGCGTGCCAGTGCGACCACGGACCGTGCCCGCTTACGGTATGAAAGACACTCACCGCTGGTGCTGGACAATGTTGGTTCCGACCAAGGAGGATCTCGGTATGAAGACGTGTCTCCGTATTCTCCTGTTAATCGCGGTCTTAGCCGCCCTGCCCGCATTGGCGAACGCGCAAGCGATGGCCGATTCGGCTAGCTCCTCCGACGTGGATGTAAACACGACCCCTGCGCAGCCGGACCTGACCTACACGCGCCCCACGGAGGCAACAAAGTTCCACAATTACGTCTTCGACGCGTTTGGCCCCTATCCAATCGTGGGCGCTGCGTTGGTGGGCGGCGTCAACCAGGCATACAACTCTCCGCCGGAGTGGAAGCAAGGTGCCGCTGGTTACAGCAAGCGATTCGGCTCCAACCTCGGCATTGCGGCAATAAGCACCACCACGCGCTATGGACTGGCACAGGCCTTCAAGGAAGATACCCTGTACTACCGTTGTGAGTGCAAAGGAATATTTCCGCGGCTGCGCTATGCTGTGATCTCGACTCTCACCGCACGCCGCGGCGAAGACGGCCACCGAGTGTTTTCCCTCCCGGCGCTTGTCGCCCCCTATGCAGGCACCATGACTGCCGTCTACGCGTGGTATCCCGACCGCTACAACGGCAAAGATGCGTTCCGGATGGGCAACTACGTCATGCTGGGATACGTAGGCGCGAAACGTCGGCCTGGAATTTTTTTACAGTGGACCCCACTCTTTGCTCTCTCGAATGCATCTCAATAACGCTCATGCAGCGCCACCCCCGGCGGCAGGCTCGGGATCAAACCCATGATCGACACTAGACTCAGTGCCGCGGATGCGACTGCTCTCATACCAGGGCAGCCGAGTCGGCCTGCGTCTTCAACCGCTTCGACCACGGGCCTTTTCACCCAATTCTTCGAATGGTTCGGCGATCTCGGAATATTTTTCTGGCAAGTTCTGCGGGCTGCCGTGACTCCGCCCTTTGAATTTCGCGAACTAGTTCGCCAACTCGATGAGATCGGATCAAAATCGCTGCCGCTGGTCGCCTTGGCCGGTGCCGCGACCGGCATTGTTCTCTCCATGGAAGCCCGCTATAGCCTGACTCGATTTGGCGCCAAGTCGCTGCTGCCCGCCGCGATCGTGTTCTCCGTAATTCACGAGACCGGCCCGATCATTACCGGCCTCGTGGTCAGCGGACGCGTGGGCGCCGGCATTGGCGCGGAGTTGGCGTCGATGAAAGTCACTGAGCAGATCGATGCCATCGAAGCCTCTGCGGTCAATCCTTATCGGCTGCTGGCGGCGACCCGCATCCTGGCTTGCATTCTAATGATGCCTCTGCTCACCCTCGCCGCCGATTTTTTTGGATTGTTCATGGGCTGGGTTGCGCAGGCCCTGGCGGAGCCGCTTTCGTTTCATCAGTTCATCAACATCGGTTTCAAAGGCGCCGATTTCAACGATTTTCTACCGCCCACATTCAAGACGCTGGTGTTTGGTCTCATCATCGGTTTGATCGCCTGTTTTCAGGGAATGCGCACTCAGGGAGGCGCTGCGGGCGTTGGACGCGCCGCCACCAGTTCGGTTGTCCTATCGTCGTTGTTCGTGATTCTCGCCGATGTCGTGCTGGTGAAGATCATCCTCATATTTTTCCCATGACCATCACTGAACAATTAAAAATTAGCGAGACAGGCATGCAGACAGTCGACCAAATCGCGATGAAGCCGGAAGGAACCGAGCAACGAAAACAACGCCCCGGCGATTGCCGTCGAGGGCTTGCACAAATCTTTCGGCAGTCAAAAAGTTTTGAACGGGATTAGCCTCACCGTGAACCGTGGTGAGACCCTGGCGGTGCTGGGGCGTAGCGGGACCGGCAAAAGCGTTTTGCTGAGGATCATCATCGGCCTCGAGAAGCCTGACTCGGGTTCGGTCCGCATCCACGGTCAAGAAATCACCGGCCTCGGCTCTGGACCAACTCGGCGAAATAAGAAGGAAGATGGGCTTTTCTGTTTCAGCACGCTGCACTCTACGATTCGCTCACCGTAGAGCAAAATGTAGCTTTTCCCCTCCAACATCATAAGAAGGAGATGTCGAAGTCGGAGCAGCGCTGGCCGAGTGCAAGAGTTGCTGAAGGAAATGGGGATGGAGGGCGCTCTCGCTAAGATGCCTTCCGACATCTCGGGCGGCATGCAGAAACGCATCGGCCTGGCGCGTGCTCTGGCTCTGGAGCCGGATATCCTTCTGCTTGACGAGCCCACTGCCGGTCTCGATCCCATCAGTTCCGGGGAGATCGACGACTTAATCCTCAAGCTTCAGGAAGAACATCACATGGCGTCCATTGTCGTAACCCACGATCTGCACAGTGCGAAGACAATTGCGGACCGTCTGGCCCTGCTCAACGAGGGAAACATTGTGATTCAAGGCAGCTTTGAAGAACTTCAACAAAGTGATATCGAATTTGTTCGGAAATTTCTAACGCAATCGTAGGAGGACATATGTCGAGAGCGGCGCGGTTGGGAGCTTTCATAGTTGCGACACTGGCCATTCTGGCGGCCGGCATCTTCATCATCGGCAGCAAGCAGTATCTTTTCAGCTCCACGTATCGACTGAAGGCGCAATTTGACAACGTGGTGGGCCTCGACGCCGGAGGCGACGTGCGAGTGGGTGGCGTTCACGCGGAACCGTGCATGCCATCGTGCTGCCCCACAAACCCGGCGACAAGGTCACCATCCTCATGGATCTGAGCAAATCAACGCACGAGATCATCAAGCAAGACTCCGTCGCCACCATCGAAACCGAGGGTCTGTTGGGGAATCAGTATCTCGCGATCTCGTTTGGATCCGCCGGAGCCGCCAGCGTGCGGGACGGCGATCTCATCGCCAGCCAGCCGCCGCTCGAAATGTCGGACCTGATCAAAAAGATGAGCGGTATTATGGATAGCAGCCAGCAAGCCATTCTGAATGCCACCCAGGCAACGGCCAATCTGGATTCCATCAGCGCCAAAATCGATCAGGGTAAAGGCACTGCCGGGGCGCTGGTCAACGACAAACAGCTCTACAGCAACCTCGAACAGACGACGGGCGCCATGCGCGATACCATGGTCCACGCGCAGGCCGGAGTTACCGACTTCCAGGAAAATATGGAAGCCCTGAAGCACAATTTCCTGTTGCGCGGATTTTTCAAAAGCCGCGGCTATGAAGACTCCTCCGAACTGGCAAAAAATGAGATCGAGCGGTTGCCGGAAGGCACGCCGGCCAAGCAGTTCACCTATTCGGCGAAGCAGCTCTTCGATAAGCAGGATTCCGCCAAGCTGAAGAATCAGAAATCGCTAAACGCCGGCGGCGAGTTTCTGGCCAACAATCCGTTCGGCTTCGCCGTAGTCGTGGCGTCCACGGGAATGGAAGGCGACACCCAGAAGGACCTGGTGCTGACTGAAGCGCGGGCCATGGTGGTCCGCGAGTATCTGGTCGAGAACTTCGGATTCGACGACAGCCAGCTCAAAACGCTCGGAATGGGCAAGCAGGCCCCGACGAACTCGGATGCAGCCTGGGGCACGTTGCAGATTCTCATCTATCCGGCGGGAACCGAAATCCCGCCCAGTAAGGCAGCGCAATCGGAGGTCTCATCCAAACCAATCTCACAGCCGGTTCAGGCTTCGGCGTCAAAGTAAAATTGAACCTGCCAGAAGATCATCATCGCGAATCAGGCTTCACTCCGGGCAAACCAGACCACGATCAAGAAAATCAGGCGACCTCGGACGAGCATTCTCGCGAATCGGGGTACTCTCAACACGATCATCGAGAAACAAAAGTACATTCTCGCCCGATTAAATAAGTGATTTGCGCGCAAGATTTCGCTCATCACTTTTGCGAAGAAGCGGGCGGAGAAGCCTGTGGAGATCCGGTCCTGGAAAAAACAATAGGCTGGGCCGAAATAATACCTTTCCCTTCTTTCACCGTGATGAACTGATTGGGCCTGATGCCTGGGATTGTATCCTTTTGGCCGCTAGGCCAGATAATCACCAGGCTCACGGACTTGCCCGCTTCCGGTTTGCCTAGGCCGAAGGTTACCGGCAGCTCGCTTTGGGACAAATAGCTTGAACCGGTCTTCACCATGGCAAACA
Organism: uncultured Acidobacteriaceae bacterium; assembly: GCA_963841125.1. GTDB lineage: Bacteria > Acidobacteriota > Terriglobia > Terriglobales > Acidobacteriaceae > Sulfotelmatobacter. Next base: position 341,952 of record CAWJBH010000004.1, on the reverse strand, counting down.
GACGCGTTCCCGTGTTCGTCTTGACCGTGACCTTCGCGCCAATGCCATCCCGGTTCGATCGCGTGCCCATCGTCTTCACCCGCAGCATGTCGTTTTGGTTTCCGTTATCGTTGCGCAGCAGCCGCGCGGGCCCATTGTTGGCTGTAATCAACAAATCGAGATCACCGTCATTGTCGAAATCTCCATAGGCCGCGCCACGTCCCACGATCGGGCGATGCAGCGCGGAGCCGAGTCTCGTGGTTACTTCTTCAAACCTGTTCTTGCTCAAGTTGCGGAAAAGATGCGGCTTTTGGGCATACTCGACGTTGGGCTGCACCACACTGATGTCGTCGGACACGTGGCCGTTGACCGCTAAGATATCGGGGAGGCCATCGAGATCGTAGTCGAAGAAAAACGTGCCGAACGTAAGCGACTTTGTCGATATTCTCTTAATTCCGGTAGCAGGGGCTTCATCGGTGAACAGCCCCGTGCCATCGTTGTGGTAAAGTGCCATCCCCTCGTTAGTGAAGTTGCCGATCACCAGGCTTTGCCAGCCGGAGTTGTCGTAGTCAGCTGCATCCGTACCCATCCCGGCGCGGACCGTGCCCGCTTCGCTGTAAGCCACGCCGGCGGCGACTGCCACATCCGTGAAGGTTCCGTCGTGATTGTTGTGGTAGAGCTTGTTTGGTTCGGTGTCGTTGGAAACGAAAAGGTCTAACCAGCCATCATTGTCGTAATCCAATAACGCGACCCCAAGCGACTTGCTCGTTGGATCGTAGAGGCCTGCCCGTCGCGTGACGTTCTCAAACGTTCCGTTGCCCTTGTTGTGAAAGAGTGTCGAGCTTTGCCCTTTATACCTCTGCGGAGTGCAGTACGACTTGTTCTTGTTGTCAAGCGAGCAGTATTGATCGGTCTCGATGGACCAGTCGATGTAGTGGGCGACGAAAAGATCGAGCTTCCCGTCGTTGTCGTAATCAAACCACACCGCGCTTGCAGAGAACCCCGGATCGCCCACCCCCGCCTTGGCGGTCACGTCGGCAAACTTGCCATTGCCCAGATTGTGGAAAAGATGATTGGACCCGACCGTGGTGATATAAATATCCACATAACCGTCGTTGTCATAGTCGCCGACGGCGCAACCAATTCCATACATCTCCACCGCGAGGCCCGCCTGCCGGGTTACATCGGTAAACGTTCCGTCTCTATTATTGTGATAGAGCGCGGGGAAGGATTTGCCGGACTTATGTCCTGGCCAGTCCATGGAATTGATCAGGAGAATATCCTGCCATCCGTCGTTGTCGTAATCGAGAAAGCAAGCGCCGCTGCCCATGGTTTCCGGGAGATACTTTTTCCCGAAAGCACCGTTGTTGTGTTTGAAGTGAATGCCTGCCTGGGCGGTGACATCCGAGAACTCGATCGGACCGGACGGGCGAGAAGGCTTCTCGGACGAGTCGATTGCAGAAGATCGAGTTTGAGATCCTATTGGTGTGGGCATCTGCACCGGAGTCGCCGGAACAGCCTTCGGCTCACTCGATGCCCTTGGCTTGCAACTCGCCAACATGAACAGAGCAACCGGCAGCAGGGAATAGAGGACACCGCGCAGTGACCATTGACATCGGGGACCTCGTTTAAAAGCCGTCACTGTCCCACCGTTAGTTTCGTTGGGTTCGCGCGCCGGGACTCCAGCCAGATCTCGATCAACATGGCCGTTGGACCAACGATGAAGAGCGCATAAAAAGGCGCGTATACAATCTGGCGCAAGCGCAGCACCATTTCCACCACCGCCACCAGAAACACGACCAGACATTGACCTCGCTTGGATCGAACTGTGGTCTTCGGATCAGTAATCATAAAGAAAATGAACAGCTGGTACATCGGACCGGTAATCGGCGCAATCTCCGATTGCCAGGGGCTTCCCGTCATCCAGCTGCGAATAAATGCAAAAGCGATGAATGACGCGACATAAATGCCTGTGATGTGAAAACGCCTCAGTCGCCAGATAATCACCGAGCCCAGCGCCCAGATCACGAGCATAGGCAAGAGGTAATTGCCCCACTGGATGCTCAATGTTGCCACGGTCTCCGCGGCCAGAAACAGCATCACCGAAATGCCGAAGTTGGACGGATTCCAGATGTGACGGCCTTTCACCCGCAATACATACTTGGAGGTGATCGAAATCGCACTACACAGTGCGTAGGGCCAGAAGGCCGGCGAGCGCACCAGAATGCCGACGCTGATGCCCGTGATATAAGCGCTGGCGGGATGCACCCACTTGTGAAAAAAAATCCGCCCGAGCACGAGTTCGAGGCCAATACTTGTGACGATCGCCAGCAGTGTCTTCTGATAGCTCTCGAGAATACCGAACGACAGGTGACCGGCTAACAGAATGCACGTAATAAATGCGGGCGCGATGTAGCGCTTGTCAAGGCTGAACAAAGGCGTTTTCCGGGAGGGCGACTGGACCGGCAGAACCGGCGCGCTGGTCTGCTGGCTCATGCGGGCTCCTTCACCTTGTGCAATTGATTGACAGCCGGTTGGTCGATGACTTGAACCTTGCCCGATGGCCAGCGAATGACGGCCTTCTCAATGTGCGGATTCCTGCCTAGGCCGAAGTGCAGCCGCCGGTCGTTTTCAGCGGCGAAACCGCTGCCGCCAGAAACTTCCTGCACCTGTTGCTGACCATTCCAAAACAGCGTCACTTGGGCGCCGATCGCGCTCCGGTTACTTCCGCTGTGACTTGAGCTGGTTCCTTCCAACTCGAATTCGATCCACTCGTTCTCTGGCGCGACCGTATTTTTATAAAGCAGCAATGGTCCGTTCTGATTGGCGACAACCACGTCGAGCACACCGCGATTCCACAAATCGACCAGTGCTACGGAACGTCCGTCATAGGTATCGGTGGCGCCGACGGCTTGGGCCACATCGACAAACTTGCCAGCGCCGTCATTGAGCCAGACTCGCTTGTTTTGATAGCCCGATAAACTGCGTCCCTCAAATGCCGGCCAGTTCTTGGCATCGCCGATGATGGAACTATTTCCACCCGCCACCTTGGAGAAGTCATACCAGTAACTTCGATTGTGGTCGAGAGAGATGTAACCATTGGTCAAATACAGGTCCAGCGTTCCATCATTATTCAAATCGCCAAACTGCCCGCCAAAACTCCATCCGCCGAGTTCCACACCAAAGTCGCGCGCCAAATTCTGATATTTAACCGCGTCACCCGCAGTACCTTCCTTCTGCACCCACAAGTTATTTCCCTGGATGAGGATGCCGTCTTCGGAAATATTGGAAACGTAAACGGCGTATCTGCCTTGATTGAGGATGTCGCCGACCGCGGCGTTCATGCCGCTCTTAGGAGCGAAGCCGATGCCAGTCTGTTCGCCGACCTCGTGAAACCGTTTGCCGTCGTTGAAGTAAAGCTCGGATGCTCCGTAATCATTCGCGACAAATAGATCAGGATGGCCCGTGCCACGCAGATCCGCGGCGGTAGCGGCCAATGCCCAGCGCCGGCTGTCGATGCCGACTTTCGAGCTGACTTCTTCAAACCTGCCGTTGCCGAGATTGTGAAACAAGTATTTTCGTCCGCCGTTCCTGGCATATTCAAAGCTCTCGGGCATAATGCGCGTTGTCGTGAGATGCCACAGATCAATGTCTTCGGAATAGTAGCCACCCACAAAAAGATCCAGGAATCCGTCCCCGTCGTAATCGAACCAGATGGCCGTATTTGCGTTGATCCAGGGCGGCAGTCCGGCTTGCTCGCTTACGCGCGTGAAGCCGTGGCCCTGGTCGTTGTGAAACAACTCCGGTCGTCCCCACTTGATCAGGAACAAATCCTCATACCCATCATTGTCGAAGTCTCCCCAAACCGCGCCCGTTGAGACTCCCGTGCCGGGCTGGTTCACGTCGGCAATGCCCAGTTCGCCGGCCACATCTTTGAATGTGCCATCATGCAGGTTGCGATAGAGAGCGTTCCTGCTCCCGATCGCACTGTTCGTAACGTAGATGTCAGGCCAGCCGTCGCGATCGAAATCGACGATTGACACCGACGCGCCCATCGACGCAACCTCCGGCATGATGGCATCTAACTTGGGATCGAGTTTGGGCGAATGATGCACAAAATTGATGCCCGCTGCGTGAGAGACTTCTTCAAGATAAAAACCATGGCGAGCCAACGCGGTCTTGGAGTCGGCCTTCGACCGGTCGGCTTCCCGACCAGCCGATATTTGCTTAATGACAAAAGGTGTGGCCAGAAGCCCGATAAAGAAGAGAACAAGAGACACTTTCGCGATGCGGTTATCAGTCATTTGCCGGTGTTATCCCTCAATGCGTTCTTGAAAACGTCAGGAGTGACATAACGGGTGTGATAGTTCCTCCAGTCGTCGGGATGTTGCCGGTAGACCCATTCATCTTCAAGTCGGCCGGGCCGCGTTGTGTACTCATTCTTCGCGTGATACGGAAGAGGCAACACGGTTTTGGAGAAAGTGGAATTGTAGTCGCCGTCTTTGATCCAGCCGTCGCCGACGATTACGAAGTCGCGCACCCAGCCCACAGGCGGCTGCGGTTGCTCCAAGAAACGCAGAGACAGTTCATCTCCTGAATTCACAATCACGTAACGGTCGTCGATCCTGTTTACAAGTTCGCGCACGTCGCCGTAGCGGGTGTAGTAGCCGATCAGATCGCGCCACCGCTGCTTGGTCCCCTCAATCTGGCTGTAATCGGGCACCTCGGGCGCTCGCGCGAGCCCCGGCATGTGCATCACGGAATATCCGCGATAATGCAGATCGGCAACGTTGGGATTTAGAGTCACAGTCTTCAGTTGCGTTTCTGGCGCGCCCTGGGCCCACTGAATACAATCCCAATAAATTTCCAGGTTGGTTCGGATTCGCACGCGGCGCGGAGTGCCGGGCCGAAAGATATTGGTCAGATTAAAGAGGATTGTCTTCTTCCGGCCCGCGGGAAATCCCAGATTGTCCTGAGCCGTAACCCACTTGCCATGCCCATCCGGCACTTCAAGGCTCAATCCGTGAGCGCGCCAGCGGCTGCCTTGGGTGATGGCCACATTTACCGACGACTCGGTGTCGTGAATCGAGCCCTGTGCGATCAGGTAGAGGGGGCCGCTTTTCGGAGCATCATCGCCGAGGTCCACTTCAAGATAATGATCCCGCGTTATGCCCTGATACTGGCCGCGTCCAAAGCTGGCCAGGGCCTTTCCGTCGAGCGTGCGAACGATGTCGGTAACGTCCTGGCCCGTGTCGTCGATGGCCCGCGCAATTTCGTGGGGCGTAGTAACGGTCGTGAGGCCCAGCTTCAGCGGAGGAATTACGAAACGCTCATCGACAAAAATCTCAGTGCCCACCGGATGATCGACGGCCATGAGCGCCAGGTAATCGTAGTAATAAACCTCCCACAACTCCGCCGTGATCCGCAGGTCGTAGTAGCCGTCGTGCGGCATGAGTTGGTCCCGGCCGATCTTGTACCATTCCCCGGTCGCCGCGATTTGCGCCGAGCCGAGTGTATTGATCCGCAGGCCGATCGCCGAACCCCAGGGAACCGCGTCTTTCACAAATTCCATCTGCTTTCCGTTGTAAGCAAACAAGAACGGACACGAAGCTTTCAGGCGCTGCTCGGTGACGATGTCCATGTCCGCTTTCACGCCAAACTCGGCGCGGACGGTTCCATTCGGCCAGACGACTTGCACAATGTCCGCCTCGGTCTGCTCTCCCAATCCGAAATGAAGTTGTGGACCGGTGATCGGTTGCTTCTGTACCAGCAACCCGGAGCGAATTTCAATCTCACCGCCCACTCCGAACGGGTTGATGCGCTGGTCGCCGACGGCTTGCACAGCGTGCGGCCGAACGATTTGCCAGTGATAATTCTTCGACCCCTGATTCATTCCCTCCACCAGTGTGCCATCGGGAGAAAGACCAACCAGGTCGAGTCTGCCGACACCCCTGAGATCTGCCTCGTCAAACACCAGGAAGGGCGACCGCATCTGCTGCAGCAATGCAAATTTGCCCTGTGCGTCGCCGAGCCAAATCAGCGTACCGGTTGAACTCTTGGCCGAAAGGGAAGCTGGAGATAAGATCAGGTCAAGCGCCCCGTTATTATCGAGGTCGGCAACGTGCAGTCGCACGTCTCCGGCAAGGTTGTTAGCGGCATCCGGGACCCGAGCAATCTCCGCCGTCTCCCAACTTTCTCCTTCATTCTTGTCGGAGATCCGAATGATGGCCCCGTCAGCCTGCACCGCCAGGAGATCAAGAACTCCATCGTTGTTCGCATCGGCGACCGCAATCGCTTTGACGAGCGGCAATCCCGCTGGGAGCGGACGCTCGCGAAACTGGCTCTGCCGCTCGTTCATAAAGACATGCAGACGGCCGGCGCCATCGATGATAGCGGCGTCGGGATTGCCGTCCCCGTCAAGGTCAGCCCAAGCAAATCCGCGCACGCCCGCGATGCCGGCGAAAGGATGAATCGCCAGAAACGTGCCGTCCCCGTTGTTCCTCAGCACCACTGGCAAGCCTTCGCTGGCGCCCAGAACGATATCGAGATCACCGTCCGCTTCAATGTCAACCGCCCACGCGCCCGTGTAGCGGGCACCGGTCACCGCTCTCGGCAATTTCGTCTGCGTCGTTACGTCGGTGAACGCGCTCGGACTGTCCTGGCGAAACAGGCGCACCCCTCCAGCGCCCGCGAGGACGAGATCGGTTTTGAAATCGTAGTTGAAGTCGACTTGCAAGACTCCCTCAGGCAACGGAGGAACAGAAGATGGTCCACCGGGGAAGGAAAGAGTAGCACCGGTGGATAAATGCACTTCGCGGCCATTGGCCTCGGCAATGACGGGCACACCCGCGCTGCCGAGTTGGATGGCTCCAATCCAATTCCAGGGACCCTTGCCTGCGCTCGCAACAGGCTGACCAACGAATTGGATCGCCGTGTCTGCAGGGGAAGGCTTGAAGACGGGCGATTCCATTCGCACAAAGTGCGTGAAGGGCCGCGCCTCTTCGCCCGCGGGCGCCTTGATGAAGGAGAGACTTTGGCGGTACTCGGGAACGCGCATGAGGACGTTACGCAGAAAGGTGGTTCGCGTGGCGGCCGCCCGTAAATCCGTTCCCGCCACTGCAGCCTGCACGGTTGCAAGTTGTTGCTGCACTTCGGGCGGCCATGCGGAGGAGCGAGCGCTGATCTCGGCCACTGCCGATTTCAGTGTGTCGATATCGCCGCGTTTCGCGGCCACACGGCTCAATTCGAGCAAGGCCGCGAGATTGTCGGGCTGCGCCGCGAGAATCTTCTGCATTACCTGCTGAAACTCGGCTTCGCTGTTGGCATCCCCCTGGCGTTCGATTTCTTCTGCAAGTGCATAAGCGGCGCGCAGGTTTTTCGGATTGAGGTTAACGGCTTTCCGCAGATCGGCAATCGCTTCCGCGGAATGGCCACGATCAGCTTCAAGGATTCCGAGCAGATAGTAGACTTGATCGCTTTGCGGAGCGAGGTCGCGGGCCCGTTCCAGTCTTTGCGCGGCCAAGTCGTAGTTTCGCTGGCGCAATGCGAGCACTCCCCAGTTCGCCCATCCGGCAGGTTCAGTGGGCGCGAGTTGGGTCAGTTCCGAAAGCTTGCTCTCGGCGTGAACGTCATCGCCAACTTGCAGCGCTGCCAATCCGACATAGAACGCCGAAACAACCTCGCCATAGGCCTTCGACCCTTTCTCGGGAAGCCTGGCGCCGGAATGGCATCCTAAGAGCACCGCTGCGAGGCCTCCGAGAAGCAGCGACGACACCACCCGCTGAAAATTGCCTGATCGCCTATCGCGCAGAGCCAAGACTCGGCTGCAACATCGGATCGAGTCGACGCACATTAGAAAACAGCCTCCACGAATAGAAAATCGCAGCGTCACTTGGAACGTTTCGCACGGCCGGCCGTTTGTGCAGCAAGCGCCGTTTCGGCTCCATCCCGCAATCGCGCATTCTTTCGGCGCTTCATGCGCGAAATGCCGTGAAACCACAAGAACGCCACAATCAGAAATGGCAGGAGATACAACAAAAGATCCCAACGGCCGAACCCCGGTGGAGTCACTTCTACCTGGGCCGTTGCCTCGCCACCGCCTTGTGAACTCTGAATCACAAGACGCACACGCCACAACTCCTGCCGGTCGAAGTTAGCCAGAGCGTTGTATTGCACCTGCCCGCGCGATTTCACGCGCTCGGCATCATAAAATGTCTCAGGCAGACGTCCGGTTACTGGCTGAACGCCTATCTTGATCTTCAGGTCGTCCGGAACCGTAGCGCCCAGCATCGGTTCCACGAACACATAAAAGGCCCCAGTGCCGACGTCAGGATGAGTCCAAAGAGCAACTATACAAGGCCCAATTTTCTTGTTTTCAATAATGGGGAACGGTGGGCCGTTGTGTGCGCCGGCTGGTGCAGGTAACACCAGCAAAAGCGCAACCAGAAGCCCCACCGAAACTCCCCCCGCACTTCCAAGCCGATTCAGCATCTTCAATAAACCAACGGCCGTTACCCGCTCATCAGCATGGCACGCATTTCCATGGGCTGAAACATCAACCACAACGACGCACACCAAAGAACCAGGCAAACCGCCGCCCAGGGAAGAAACGCCCGCAGCGGTTTTGCCCGGGGAGTCGTCTTCCGCCAGGCTGTAGGTCACCACCAGGGAACCGGCAAATCCGAGCACCAGAAACCCGATCTCGATTACTTGCACGATGTTTGCTGGCAATCCCGTCAGGGCCCAACGAGGCTCTCCGAGAAAGGGCCGGCCCAGACTCGCGATCGCGTTTTGAGTGACGGGGATCAGGGTGTAGAGCCCGGTTAAGAAGTGAAAGCAGTAGTGAGCCAACCACATTCCGAAGCCCAGAGGAACGAGTCCGTAGGTGTATCTGACCGCCAACGGCAAAAGAGCACGTGGACTCCGTGCCCATACGCGCGTCAACCATGCAGCCAGGCCCACCAGCAAAACCGGCTCTACGATCAAGAAAAATGTGAAGATCACTCCAAGCACAGGAGCTTCGTGGCTTACGTGCAGCGTTCTTCCCAGCCACGCCTCCACGGCATATACCGGACTGACCATGCCAAACGCATTCAGCAGTGCGCCGAACGTGAACACGATTGCCAACGCCGCCAGATCCTTTCGTCGCGAGAAGTATCCAATCCCCGACCGGATCGGATCCACCATCAGTTCGCTCGCCGGCAGACGGTTCAAGATGCCGATGTTGTCGTGCGGGCAGGCATGAACGCAGTCCAAACAGAACGTGCAATCCATGTTGCCAACCTTGCTGGGTTGGAACAGAGCCAACTCGCAGCCGCGGATCGTGACCAGATCCGAAATCGGCTCCCGCCTGCCGCGAATGCAATCCTTGGTATGGCAGCGCGTACAAACATCCTGCTCCCGGACTTTTACTTCGAACGGCGAAAGTGTGGAAGCCACAAAGTTGAATTGTCCGATGGGGCAGACGAACTTGCAGAACGAAGCGTGTTTGAAAAACCCGTCAACCACGAGCACGGAAAGAAAGTAGGCGACAATCAGCCACGCCGTCCACCAGGGCGAAGACCACAGATCGAACAGTTCGTAAGTAAAGAGGATCAGGACGAACAGACCAACCGAAAGCCACTTATTGCGCAACGCCCGGGGCCAAGTAAACCGGGGCTTGAAGATCCGTCGCGCCAGTTGGCGGACCAGCATAAAAGGGCAGGCAAGACAGAAAAAATTCCCCGCGCACAACAAGACAAGTACCAGCACACCGCGAAAGTGAAGCCAGCTCAGGGTTGTGGCCAGATTCTTGGGTGCCAGGGTGGGCCCGAACAATCCGTGCGCGATCATTACCAGGCTGATGACGAGCAGCGGCGCCTGCAGCAACGGGCGGGCATATCGCCAGCGGAATAAATGACCCAGACCTGGCACTCGCATTAAATCAAACGGAAGCGAATCAGGAGTGTCCAAGACCGGGATGGAGGATGGATTCAACAGCTTGCCTGCTTGGGTCGGACGCCCCTCACGTCGATCTGTCGTTCCAGTTTATTCCCGACGGGAAGCGTGACATGGAGCAGGATAGCCCAATCACCCGCCATCTGAAACTCCAATGGAGCTTTGTAGCGACCAGTTGCTACCTTTTCACTTCTGCAAACCCAGGACTCCATGCCCGCATGCGACATGTCAGTTTTCAATCGCAATGTGCACCAGCGACTGGTTCACCGCTGGCAACAGACAACTCGAGAATTATCGTAGCCGAACCGGCCCGGATTGGTTCAGGAGCGGTCTCGTCCTCAATCGCGACCTAAGCTCAGGACGTGACTTGGCCGGGAGCGGCCGGCCTTGAGCAAGATTGCTGCGCAGACGATACCTGCGAACCATCTGGTCAGCCCCTGCTTCGAGAAGGAATCCGAAACTTTCTGATCAGGCAGCTTTCGCCGAATCGTGGCGGCCCCACTCGCACGTGCAGGCCGGATTCCCAGGTTCGTCCACGGTCGGAAACATGTGGTAATACATGCCGATGACCATCGGGATGAAGACGATCGAATTGTAGAAAAGATGTAGCTCGACCCGCGGGAAGATCAACTGCAACACGCTGCAGGGCACCGGCTTCCCCCAGAAATTGTGATGGAACGTGGCCTGCCAGATGAGAAGGAAATGCTCGATGTGGTGCCAGAACTGAATCCAAAACGCCACCATCCACCAGGTATGCGCCCGCCCGGTAAAGCCTTTGCGGAAAATCCACAGGCCGATCAGCATCACCAGGGCATAGCCGTAGTGCAGAGTTTCCGATTTGATCAGCGCGGGATAGAACAATCCCAACAGGCCGCCCGCTATCGGGCGCGGCCATCCCATGACATAAATCTGGTAAGCCTGGAAGAGATGCTCGGCCCAATGGGCCAGTACGACTAACATGAAAATCTGTAGCCCACGCTCATGCCAGCGCGTATTAATCTTTTCAGAAAAGGTGGAGCCCGCCCCCGGACTCATTGCAATGTTCGGAATACTGGGATGCGAAACGGCCATAAGACCTTCCCCCCCGAGCAAATCAACGCTGAATCGTCACATGGGCATCGCCGCGATTCAATAATGGATTTATATTACCCGCGTGCATACGATCTGACCCCTTCCTTAGGAAGTATGCGCGGATAAAACCACGGGAAGTCTTCTCGACGTTCCTTCTCAGGCTATTTCTTGGAGGGTTCCGGGCAAGCGCGTTGGATGTTTTATCAACTCTGCAAACGGCTGACGCCGGGGCCCCGAATGCCGGCTTGAATTGTCTTGCTGTTGAAGGGAGAATTGCATGTACCTGCTTTCTCGCGGATCGGGTTATCCGGACCTGTTCATTCACGGCATACCAACCAGCAGCCAGCTTTTGAGCGGGGTCATCGATAGGTTTAGTGGTGGAGGCGGCGGGAGTCGAACCCGCGTCCGAAAATGTTACTGGTCAAGAGACTACATGCTTATTCACGTTCATGCCCCAGTCATTAGAGTGTTGCCACCCCTGCCCGGGACGTTCGCGGCCCACGCTCAGAACGGACAAGAAACGCTAGCCGCTAGCCTGAGATCTTAACCTCCCCGCCCAGACGTAGCGGAGAAGAGCAGCCCTCTGTGTGACGTTCGCTCACCGCCCAAGGGCGAAGCGGTGGAAAACGGCTGCCTAATTAATTAGGCTGCGTATGCCATTTGTTGATTGGCAATTATCATTTTGCACACGATTACGGGTGCGTGCACCCCGGCATGCCTCTTGGCCGCAAGCATCTCCGTCGAAGCCGTGACGCCCCCACTGGTGGGATTGGCCATTGGTTCAAGAGCTGAGTGTGGTCGGGGGGACGCTGGGTTTGATCCGGATTTCACGAGAAAAAATTGGTTTGCAAAATCCCTAGAATCAATCGCTTACGATTTTGAGCACTCCTAAGATATTGAAACGGAAGAACTTATCCGTAAAATATTCCAGGGAAAGGACTTAGGTTAGTCCTCTCGCGTTAAGTGCTTTGGAATCAGCGTTCGTCTCGCAAAATATTGCATTTGCTGGACTTAGCTCTCTTACTTGAATGTCAAAGAACTGGTTATGCCTATTGGTATTAGATGCTGCGATGGGCTTTGAAGTCAAGGGGATTTGGCCGAGACTTCCGGGAGCGGCCTGGCAACGAATGCAAGCACGATTTAACTTCAGTCTTATGCCGGACCCTCTGTTGTCGGATCTGGGTCGGAAGCTATGTGAAGCGGCAGGGTTTCCGCCCTGAATCCCTTTCTCAGTCGAAGGAATGCGATCGCTGCGACGGGCGAGTAGATATGTAGCATCCACGGTCCATACGGCGTACAGGAGGCCCCCAAAGGAAATAATGTTTGGAGAGCGAATGGAGTGAAGAACCACTGGCCCGTCGTCCAGTTCACGGTAAGCTGACCAATGCCGACCAGCATCGCGACCATCCAAACCCATTTTTTCTTTCCTATGTTCATGCGGGCGCACACAACAAAGGCATACAAAGTAAGACCTGCAACCCACAGTGCAAGGAAAAGACCCGCGTATTGAGAGAAGCCCTTGTCATCGAACGTGAACTCGTTCATCACTTCGATTGGCTCAGGAGTCGGATTGACACTGAATCCAGTGATAGTTTTGAGACCGTTTTTTGTCAGGATTACGACCTGAGCGAGGAGCCAGCTCTGTGAAAACTCGTATTCCACGGTCATGGTGGTGGTTCGGGAATCAAGGCTGCGGATAGTGCGCGCTTCGACAGTTTTCACCGAAATCGGTTTACTGGGAAATAAGTGAGACATTTCTACCAGGTGCTCGTGCGTGTCACCGGTCCGAATGATCGGGTCAAGGCTATTCTCGATCTCGTCATAGCGGTCTTGGAAAAGCAAGTCAACAGCGTGTAGCGCAAAAGCCTCATCATCTTGTGGCGTGTACTTTTTCAGCAGGCTGGCGCGGTCGTATCCCAAGTGTTTCAGCCAACTGTCCCGGTTGCAGCCCACAATGGGCGAGCAAACGAGTACGACGCAGCAGTAGGAAATCCAAACTCTTTCGAATAAATGATTCCTTTGGAGCATTCCTCTCCGGTCGAGCACTAAAGAATTATCTCGCAATGTTGTAACTTTGACTCCTCGCGGGCGTTCCCTTCCGCGATGAGTATAGGGCCACTGCGCCACTGCACCATACAACGATGCCGCTACCGGGGAATGTTTTGACATGCCATGCATGCATATGCAAGAATAGCATGCATGAGAAAGAATGCGGCCCCTGAAGCGGCCACGGGAGCGAGCACGTGTTCGGACGCGGTTCGCCGCCATGCGTACGAGAAATACATTTCTGCCGCTCGCCGCCGGAAACAGAAGACGGTGGCCATTAACGTTGGGGAAGTGCACCGGGCGCTAGCGCTCAACAATCGAGTTCCGCTGGTGTGTGCCGCTCTCGGCTCCAAGAAGTTCTTGACGGAGCACGGGCTCCGCATCGTTTCGAAAACGGGGCCTCCCTCCGGGCAAAGCACCACGGTCACTTTTACTTATGAGGTTGTCGACCAAGAACAGGACAGCAATCGGTTGAGCCGGCAGGAAGCCTGGAACCAGCTTCGGGGCTCGCTAAAGGACGTTTTCGCCGAATTGGGCGGAGGCGAGAACTACCTGCGCAACGAACGCGCTAACTTTTATGCTCCTGGCAAAGATCCTCTGGAAGATCTGTGAGCCGCATTTATTGGGATTCGATGCTCTTCATTTACTGGCTGGAAGGAAATCCTCAGTTTGGAAAGAAAGTGGATGCGATCTGGTCGCGAATGCAAGAGCGCAACGATCAGCTTTTAACCGCCGCGCTGACTTTTGGCGAAGTGCTTGCGGGCGCTTATCGACGCGGAGCCAACCAGGAGCGAGTCCAGAAGGTAAGAGCGGAATTGGAAATCGCCGTTTCGAAGGTGATTCCGTTTACCTCCGAAAACGCCGATTTGTTCGGGCGAATCAGAGGCTCGCTAAGCGTATCTTCTGCAGACGCAATCCACTTGGCCTGTGCGGCGAGCGCCGGAACGGACCTGTTTCTCACCAACGACAAGAATCTTGTCGGCAAAGTAATTCCCGGCATTCAATTCATCGCCGGGCTGGATTCGAACATTCTTTAACCCCTCCCGCATTCGATCTTCACGCAAGCTCTATTCTGAAAACTTATTCTGGAACCAAGTCTTGGGGTCGGCCATCTACAAACAGAGGAGGACTCATAACCAATGACTTCGACGATGGTTGCTGATCAGAAGAGTTCGACAGGGAAGGGAAATGCGTATCCGGCGAAGGCGTATGCGGCGCAGAGTGCGGCTTCCGGGCTGGCGCCTTCTGCGATTCGGCGTCGTGAGCCGGGGCCGACCGATATTCAGATAGACATCTTGTATTGCGGAGTATGCCACTCCGATCTGCACCAGGTCCGCAATGAGTGGGAAAACATGATGCCGACGGTTTATCCGTGCGTGCCGGGACACGAAATCGTTGGGCGCGTGGCCAAGGTTGGGAGCGCGGTGAAAAAGTACAAGGAAGGTGATCTGGCGGGCGTGGGCTGCATGGTTGATTCGGACCGCGTGTGTCCGAACTGCCGCGCCGGGAACGAGCAATACTGCGACAGCATGCCGACTTTAACCTACAACGCGGAAGACAAGCATTTGGGCGGAGTGACCTACGGCGGATATTCGGACAGCATTGTGGTGGATGAGGCGTTTGTGCTGCGCATTCCGAAGACGCTGGACCCGGCGGCAACCGCGCCGCTGCTGTGTGCGGGCATCACTACCTATTCCCCAATGCGGCACTGGAAGGTTCGCAAAGGGCAAAAGGTAGGAATCGTGGGTCTCGGCGGGCTGGGGCACATGGGAGTGAAGTTCGCCCATGCCTTCGGGGCGCATGTGGTGCTGTTTACGACCTCTGCTAACAAAGTGGCAGATGGGCTGCGGCTGGGCGCGGACGAAGTGGTCATCTCAAAGAATGAAGCGGAGATGCTGAAGCATGCGGGCAGCTTCGACTTTATTCTGGACACAGTTTCCGCGGAACACAATCTGAACGCTTACCTGGATTTGTTGAAGCTCGACGGAACGCTGACCATGGTGGGAGCGTCTCCGACGCCCTTGCCGCTGGCTGTGGGAAGCCTGCTGTTCCGGCGGCGATCGCTTACGGGTTCCATTATCGGCAGCATCGGGGAGACGCAGGAGATGCTGGATTTCTGCGCCGAGCATGGCATCGTCTCGGATATTGAGATGATCCGGATTCAGCAGATCAATGAGGCCTTTGACCGGCTGGCGAAGAGCGATGTGAAGTATCGGTTCGTGATCGATATGGCGTCGCTGAGGTAGACGGCGGCCTAACGGGAACACCAAGAGTCAAGACCCCCACCCCTTCGACCTCGCTCAGGGCGGGCTCTGCGCAAAGGACGCGCAAGGGTGGGGCACCCGTTTTCACTTAGAGAGCAATTTCGCTTCTAGCCCGGACTTCACTTCAGGCCACTCCGTATCGAGGATGCTGAAGTAAACCGAGTCGCGCACGCGGCCAGTCCAGGTCAGCACGTGGCGGCGCAGCGTTCCTTCTTCTTTCGCGCCGATGCGGAGGATTGCGTTTCGCGATTTCTGATTTAGCGCGTCCGTTTTTAGTTCGACGCGATAACACTTCCAGACTTCGAAGGCATGTCGCAGCATCAGATATTTGGCTTCGGTGTTAACCGCGGTTCGCTGCCACGGCGGCGCGATCCATGTGGAACCGATCTCTACGCGCCGATTGTTGCGGTCGATGTTCATGAAGCGCGTGCTGCCAATCACGCGCCGGGAGCCGCGCTCAATGGTTGCAAACACGATCGATTCGCCGCGTTTCTGCTCGTCGAAGGCTTTCTCCACGAGATGCTGAAAGTCCTCGCGCGTCTTCATCTGGTAAGGGATCCATTGGAAAATATCGTCGAGCGCGTCCTTGGCGATGTCCCAGAAGTCATCGGCGTGGTCGCGGCGGATCGGCTCGAGTCGCACCACCGAACCCTCCAGCGTAATCGGCGTTGCAATATTCAGTGGAGAGGCCGCAAAACTCATCGCGAAAAAATCCTTCCTGACCCGCTTTCCATTATCCTGCAGCTGCGTCTTTTCTGCGGCATCTCACGCCATTCTGTAGAATGAAAAGGCGAAGGCGTGACCAGGGATGATCTCATACGTCCAATGTTTGATGAATAAGCAGCGGGTTAACAAGCCCTGGCAAAACAGACGATGTCAGGAGAGCCACCGGTGAAAGCGAAGTGTCTGCCCTTCACCCAAATCCCGCACACGACTCGCCTGTTCACTGACTTCCTCGCATACTCCCCAAGCGTCCAGCCTTTCTACCCGCATTCCCCAAACTTCAAGGAATGGGTGAAGGCGCAGGCGGCAACGTTGCAATACGATCCATCTCGCCGGGAGCGCGTCAGCGCGATTCTTGAGCGCCAGAACAAATCCTGGGACGCTTCTCCCCAAACTCTCGCCAACCTCACTCGTCTGCGCCAGGGCGCGTCAGCCGTCGTTACCGGACAGCAAGTCGGCCTGTTCGGCGGACCGATGTTCTCCGTTTATAAAGCTTTAACCGCGGTCAAATTGGCGGAAGAAGCCACGGCCGCGGGAGTCGACGCTGTGCCTATTTTCTGGCTCGCGACCTCGGACCACGATCTCGCCGAAGTGAATCACATCTCATTTCCCGGCCCGGACGGTCTCTCGCGGACGTTCAAGACTTCCAGCCACGGGGTTGCAGGGGCGCCGGTAAGCGATGTGCGTTTAGGTGGAGAGATTCTGCCGGTTGTGGACGAAGCCGCATCTCTGCTGGGAGATTCCGAGGCGTCGCAATTCCTACGGGAGTCGTATCGTCCCGGGGAGACGATGGGCTCGGCTTTCGCACGGCTCTATGCGCGTTTGTTTAGCACATGGGGCGTGATTCTTCTAGATGCTGCAGATGCGGAACTTCATCAGGTTGCTGCGCCCGTTTATCGTAGTGCAATCGAGCGGGCGGACGACCTGGATGCCGCATTGCTGAAGCGAGGTCAGGCGCTGGAGAAGGCTGGATATTTTCAGCAAGTGAAGGTTACGGCGTCGTCGGTGCTGCTTTTCGGCACGCGCGACGGCGCCCGCACTGCGATTCATCGCAGAGATGGCTCGATCGCTAACAGTTCGAATAGGGCGGCGGAGTTTGTTGTCGGTGGCGAGCCCGGAGCGGAGAAGCTTTCGTCCGCCCAATTGCTGGATCGGATTGCTTCGACACCGGAAAACTTCAGTCCCAATGTGCTCTTGCGACCGGTCGTGCAGGATTACCTTCTGCCCACGCTGGCCTATACCGGCGGCGCCGCGGAGGCGGCGTATTTTGCGCAGGTGGGGGCGGTTTACGAGATACTGCTGGGCCGTATAACCCCTATCGTGCCGCGTTTTTCGGCGACCCTGGTCGAGCCCAAAGTTCAACGTTGGCTAGGGAATTATGGCATCGAAGTTCCAGACGCGTTCCAGGGGATTGAGATGCTTCGCCTGATGCTGGCCTCGCGCACTCTTCCGGCAGGTTTGCAAGCGGCGTTCGAGCAGGCGAACAAGTCGGTGGAGGAATCTTTTTCTGGATTGAAGGAAGCGCTGATCAAACTCGATCCCACGCTCGTCGACGCCAGCCAGACGGTTGTTTCAAAGGTGCAGTACCATCTCGACCGCCTGCGTGAACGGGCTACGGCCGCCGAGTTGCGCCGCAGCGAAGTCATCGGCCGTCAGGCTGAAGGGCTCAGCCAGACGCTCTATCCCGGTGGCGCCTTGCAGGAGCGGGGCGTGGCCGGTATATATTTCGTTGCTCGCCAGGGAACCGGACTGCTGCAAAGTCTTCATGACACGATGCGCACGGATTGCCACGATCATCAGATCGTGGAGTTGTAAGCAGTTGGCGGGACCGCCTCCGCATATGCCTCTCCTATAGCGATCGCGTTGTCGCTGCCTTTTGCTCTTTCTTTTCTCTATCTGTGATTTTCGAATCGCTTATTCCGGCTCCTCGTCTGGCTAAATTCAATGGTAGTGATCACCACCAACACCGTGCATCCAGCCCCGAGCTATTCGAGGTAGCCTACCTGGACGCCCTGATTAGATGTCCCTCTGTCCCACGCTCGCATGGGGTGGTTGCGGGGGCCGTGAGTTTCCTAGGACTAGGCACGGCGAACATCCATGCATTGCAATTCCAACCTTAGCGCGATGAATCTGTGGAAGGAAAGGTTAGATGTCACAACGCAAGGAATTTTGTTGTGGAAAACCGGCGGCGGAATTCCGGGACCGCGCAGGACGCTAAGAGTAACGATGTGACATTCGAGTCCGACCGCCGGCTGTGGGCGCGAGGACGCCCCACAGCTGCCGCCTGGACGGCGGCGCTACACGGGCGCGGCACGGAGCCAGGTTTCCAATTGCTTGAGCGATTCTACGCGGGGGAGTTCGCGGTCGCAGTAGGCGCCGGCCACATCGAACAGAACCGCTTGCATGCCCGCATTGCGGGCTCCTACATAGTCGACGGAATACACGTCCCCCACATAGAGGCTTTCTTCGGCGCGCGCCTGCATGGTCTTGATTGCTGCTTCAAAGATCTCGCGACGGGGCTTTTCGACTCCAACGATTCCGGAATCAGTGATGCTTTCAAAGCAGTCGGCGATGCCGCAGCGGGCGAGCACGCGCTCGATTCCGCCATCGGCATTCGAAATCACGGCGATGCGAAAGTTCTGGGCAAGCCGAGTTAGGGCATCGCGGGTGCCGGGCAGAATTTGGTCCCAGTTCGCCGAGTTCTGGGTGTTCTCTACCAGAGCGTCGCGGACGCTCGCATTTTCTCCGAGATCCTGCAGCAGGTAACTGTGAAAGGTCCACCAGAAGCTATGATCGATACTGCCGCTCTGCATGCGCTGATCGAACTCCGTCTTCGTTCTGCGCTCCAGAGCCTGCCATTGCTCGAGCGTGGGATGACGATCGCTCGAGATGGGTGCGAGCATCTTCGTGCGGTTGGGGAAGAGAAGAGTGTTGCCGACATCAAAGAAAATGACGCGCCGTTCTGCCATGTATCCATCTTAAATGGGTGACCGGGCTGATGCTCTTGCTGAGTCCTGCGCGTGACCCGTGCGGGGAAAAATTGTAATATCCAATCACTCGACCGCTCGAGCGTCCGTCTGCGGATCCGGCGCGTGCTATGGCTCTGTCTTCAACAACCCTGTCTTCCACCACCATGATGCTCTCGGGCGTCGTGCGTAGCACGCGGGCTGTGTTCTCGCTGCACAACTTTTTGCGCGCGCAGTCGGTGGTCGCGGCCAGCTTTATGCTATTCGCCCGCCACGCGGTGCGCCGGACTGACGTTTACAACGTTCTGTGGGCGGTTGTCTTCGGCTTCGCCACATTGAATATCCTGAGCCTGGCCGCGCGGCGCTTCGAGCCCAACCGGCGCGGCCTTACCTTCGGAGAGTTGCTGGCGGTGATGGTTGTGATGCTTTCGATCTTCTTGCTGGGGTGGGAGTTGCTAGGCGTGTTCCACATCTTCCCCATCAAACTTCACCGGTGAGGCGTTGCTCGGTAGTAGTGCTGTTTGAACCTGCGCGGCGGGATAGAGCTGTAATTACCGGAGCCAAGAATGAAAGCATCTATATTTTATCGAATCGCTGCTGTTCTTCTGCTGCTCTTTGAGGCTGGACACACATCTGGTTTTCCCTGGTCGGATCCCGCGTGGAAAGTGGATATTGGCTCCATGCGGTCAACTCACTTTTACATCATGGGCTTTAGCCGGACATATTGGGATTTTTATGTTGGGTTCGGTCTCTTTGTCAGCGTGTTCCTGCTGCTAGCGGTGGTGTTGGCGTGGCAGCTAGGCGGACTTCCGCCAGAGTCTTTGGCGCTCATGCGCGGCACTGCGTGGACGTTCGCTCTGTGCTTTGCGGGCATCACGGTTTTGAGTTGGAAATACTTTTTTATGATCCCCATCATTTTCTCAATCGTGATCACATTATGTTTGACGGCGGCGGCATGGCTTTCAGGGAAGCGGGCTTCCAGGCCTCCGTTGCGATCGTAAGGAGAAAGGATTCAAAGTGCACTACCACGCGTTGTTGCTCGATCTGCCCGCTTCGTCCACTTTTGCGGTATGATTCGCAAAATGGCAAAGACCAAAATGGCTAAGACAAAGAGCTCCGCCATGATCGAAGTAACATGTCCCTGCTGCAGTGCGCTGTTGAAAGTGGATACGGCGACCGCGGAAGTAATCGCCCACACGGCTGCGGTGAAGCCCAGAATGTTTGCCGACATGGAGGATGCGGCCCGCGCCATGAAGGAGCAGGATAGCCGCCGCGAATCGATCTTCCGGCAATCGGTGGAAGCGCAGAAACATTCATCCGAGCTGCTGGAAAAGAAGTTTCAAGAAGCGGTAAAGAAGGCCAAGGAAACTCCTGACACGGGCAAACCCATCCGCGACTTCGATCTGGATTAGAGCAGTGGTCAGTGGTTAGTGGTCAGTGGTCAGAGAAACCCGCCGGCGCGCTAATAACTGGCCACTGATCACTGATCACTGACCACTGACCACTGGTTCTTATGGAAATTCGTCCACTGCTTCTCGGCCACCGTGGCGCTCGTGCCGCGAAGTCGGTTCCGGAAAACACGCTGGCCTCGTTCGACTTCGCGCTGGCTTCCGGGTGCGACGGTTTTGAATTTGATGTGCGACTCACGGCCGACGGGCAAGCGGTGGTCTGTCACGATGAGAAAATCCGCGGTCTTGAGGTTGCTCACTCGCAGGCGCAGCAGCTGGACCTGCCCTTCTTGCACGAAATCTTAACGCGCTACCAAGGCAGCGCATTCCTCGATGTCGAACTGAAGGTCCCCGGCCTGGAGGCCATCACTGTGGATTTGCTACGGAAGCTTTTCCCAGCGCGCGGGTTCGTGGTTTCGTCGTTTCTCCCAGATGTGCTGCAGACTTTGCATGGGTTGGACGCTTCCATTCCCCTTGGGCTGATCTGCGAGACACGAGTGCAGTTGAGCCGCTGGCGTGAGTTGCCGATCGAGCATGTGATTCCGCATTTCACACTGATCTCCGAGGATGTTGTTTCGGAGATCAAAGCGGCGGGCAAAAAGACGTTTGTGTGGACGGTGAACGTTACCGCGGAGATGAAGCGCTTTTCGCAATGGGGTGCGGACGGGATTATTTCGGACGATCCGGAACAGTTGGCCCTCGCTCTGGGCCGGCAGGAAAAACCTTAGCCACGGATCACACGGATACTTTAGCCGTCGAGCTTCGCTCGATGGACAGCCGAGGGCGGCTGTCCCACACCAACTTTTTCACGTCTAGTCCGCGGCGGCTTCGAGTGCGGCGGCACGTCCTGCTGGGCGCAGGAAGGCGGTACGTTCCATTTCAAAGTTTTCCAGGTTGGCTCGCATGGTGTGCTCGTTCCAACCGAGAACCGCGCCGATGCGCAACGCGGCTTCGCGGCTGCATGATTCTGACCAGCACGCTCCGAGCGCTACCGGCACACGCCGTAACAGCACATCGCCCAGGGTCACGGCGCACTCTCTGCGATAGGCTTCGACCACCTCGGCGATGACGTGCGAGGTATGCGGACAAATCGGCGCCCGCAACTCCGCGCTCACCAGCGCCGTGCGGGCGATGTCAGCCGCGCGCTTGCCATGCCATTCCACCATGCCCCGCGCCGTTTCCTCGCTCACCGCGCCGATGCGCGCAATCTCGAGCACGGCATCGTCGAGGATAGGATCGAGCGCAGCGCCTGGTCCAATTGCCATCGTATTTGGTTCCCCCGCGGTCAAGCCAATCTTGCGGGCACAATCTCGCGCCAGCGATGCTGCCGTCGTCAGCTTGCCGCCGATCATGGAAAGCATGTGAGCCGCGCCGTCGCCGGTGTGGTCGTGCAGAATGTGCCGCCGCGTAACCGCTGATGGACGATTCTCCGGAGAATATGGCAAGGGCCGGATTCCCGCGAAGGCGTGCTTGACGCTCTGAGCCGATAGCTTTGCTTTAGGAAACAAATGTGCGACGGAGCGCACCAGGTAATTGATTTCGTCCGCCGATGGAACGGTTTTTTCCGGGTCGCCGTTGTCGGCGACTTCAGTTGTTCCCACCAGAATCTGATCGTTCCAGGGAATAACAAAA
This sequence comes from uncultured Acidobacteriaceae bacterium, assembly GCA_963841125.1. Lineage (GTDB taxonomy): Bacteria > Acidobacteriota > Terriglobia > Terriglobales > Acidobacteriaceae > Sulfotelmatobacter. The sequence goes on along the minus strand of CAWJBH010000004.1, from coordinate 319,887 downwards.
ATAGGGCGGCCGTCCGCGGCCTCGGTATAGACGGCGGCACTCGGCGAACCTGAAAATCGCGGCAACACAATGTGGGAGCCGCGCACTCCGCCGAGCATTGGTTTGTCCATGCGAATCGCAGAGCGCTGGCACACGCGGTCGGCCCACGGCCCGCTGCAGTTGATTACCCAGCCGGCGTCAACGCGGGCGTCCCGTCCGGTGAGCTGGTCACGCAGCAGCACGCCTCGGACGCGCCCGTGAGCAACGTCAACGGCGAGCGCCTCGGTGTGATTGCGGACGACGGCTCCTGCGTCAACGGCTTCCATCAACCATTCCGCTACCAGTCGTTCGGGAAACTCGCACTGCGCGTCTTCATAATTGAAGGATGACCAGCGATGTCCGGCGTCGAGCGCGCGCTCTAACTGTTTCGATTCCATTTCAGTGGAGGTTTTGCTGGGCGATTTTCCGGCCATGCGCTGATAGAGCCACAATCCGGCGCGGACCTTCATCGCGTTGCGCTGGCTGGTCTCGTTCAACAGCAGTAGAAAGTGCATGGGATGCACCAGGTGCGACCGTTCGCGCAGTAACTTTTCCCGCTCACGTAGTGATTCCCGCACCAGGCTCAACTCACCATGCTCCAGGTAACGCAATCCGCCGTGGATGATGCGCGTGGAACGGCTGGTTACTCCGGAGGCGAAATCATTCTGCTCGACCAGCAGGGTGTGCTTGCCGGCGCGTGCGCATTGCCGCGCTACGGCTACGCCGTTGATGCCGCCCCCGATCACCACCACTTGGAAGCGCTGGTCGTTCAGAGGCGCTCGGGGATGTGCTGCTAATACCATGTTTTATCAATCAGATACATAAGTTTCTAAAGGTAATTATGGAGCTAGGAGTCGGGCTGCTTACACTGCTGCCTTTAGAGTGTGCATCGCCTTCCTGCAGCCGGGAAAGGTAACCTTGGTACTGCAAAATAATCCGCCCACAATCGCGCCGCAGTACCCAAACGTACTGCAAACCATGCTCAAAGAATAGCGGCCCGGCCTGTTGACCGAGCCGCGATGAAATCCAGGGAACTGCGTTGCAGAACTAGGCGATTTTGCGTTCGGACTGCTCGCTCCCCGAGGCAGCCTTGCCAGCGCCCTTGGAGAATAATGCGATCATCTCCCGATTGAAAGCTGGAATGTCATCCGGCTTACGGCTGGTGACGATGCGGTTGCTCTCGACCACTTCTTCATCCACCCATGTGCCACCTGCATTCTGAATGTCGGTTTTCAGCGAGGGCCACGATGTGACCGTGCGTCCGCGCACCGCGCCGGTTTCCACCAGCATCCACGGTCCGTGGCAGATCGCAGCCACCGGTTTTCCGTGGTCGACGAAGCTTTTCACGAAACGCACTGCGTCTGGATTCATACGCAGTTGGTCGGGATTCATAACCCCACCCGGCAGCAGCAGCGCGTCGTATTGCGACGGATCGGCGGCCTGCAGTGGAACATCAACCGGGATTTCTTTGCCCCAGTCTTTGTGATCCCAGCCTTTTATCTTCTTTTCGCTTGGGGAAACGACTTGCGTTTGGGCGCCCGCTTCTTCTAAAGCCTGTTTCGGCTTGATGAGTTCCGACTGCTCGAAGCCATCGGTTGCCAGGATTGCTATGGTTTTTCCTTGAAGATTACTTGGCATGAGATTCCTCCTTCGGATTGCTCGTGTGTTCCTGATCTCATTTCGATGCCGCGGGCGGCGAAGCGGTTTATCGTGAATCGCCTATTGCTTCATTTGCCATCACACGACAGATCGAAGCCTCAATCCGGTCGGTGGCCCAAGCGCTTTCTGCCTCCCGCGAGCGAACCCCGACATTTCCACAGGTGCATCATGGTTGATCGTCACAGACTCGGTTCCATCGACCGTGAGATAAACACAGCAGCAATCCGACCAAAGCGGCCATTTGCTGGCGCAGGCCCAATTATTCTCCAGCCCGCTGAAATAATTTCGACAAATCAAAGGGAGGCATTACGTGACAACGAGAAACGCACTTAAGTCCGTTGTGATTCTAGCTTTCGTCTTCGCAGTAGCGGGCGGGTACGGTGTTTTCACAGCGAAGGCGGGCATGGAATCGGCAAATTCAGTTGCTGGCGCCAACGTCCCTCGAACTCTTTCGCCCAAGGAGACACTGAAGTTCGAGAGATTTGTGTCGGGTACATCCGGCGTCGCTCTTGCCGTTGGCGGACTCACGCTGATTGACGAAGCATCGATCGCGTGCCCCGGCCCTGGAACCTGCACGTACACGGTTGATGAGTGGCTGCAGGTCAAGGGTTCCACGACAACCAATTGGGCCGTTGCGTCGGAGATTGACGGCAATTTCATGAGCGGCGGAGGACCGTTTCAGGGTGAAATCGGAACGAACTACGCCGTGGGTTCGTGGAGCGAGAGTTCGAAGCACGTCAGTCCCGGGAACCACTTGATCCAGACGTTCGGCTACATGAGGGATAACCCTGGAACCGCGGGAGCTTACAACTTCACCTACCGAGTCTTCCAGCCGTAAACGACAATGTGCCCTGTGGCGGAGCATTTGCTCCGCCCACATCATTCTCACGGAAGCCGCCAATCGAGTGCTAGATTTCTTGTTCGCCTGCGCCGCGAGCAAGCAAGGGATATCCCCGCGCCCAAGCCCGCTCCAAACCCCCCAGACTCCCAGAGAACCGCACGTTGCCCGTTCCGCGATGGGTAATTTAGAGTTGTTGACAATGTCTACGACCGGCGAACGTTTCGAACGCGCTGTCGCCATCATGGAGCGCCTGCGCGCTCCCGGAGGCTGCCCGTGGGATCGCGAGCAGACGTTCGATTCCATCAAGCCTTACACCCTGGAGGAGACTTACGAAGTTCTTGAGGCCATCGACAATCGCGACTGGGAAGAGCTTCCCGGGGAACTGGGCGACTTGTTGTTGCAGATCCTTTTCTATTCAGAGATAGCTAAGGAGCAGGGCACGTTTTCGATTGATGACGTGCTTGACCGGCTTTCGCGCAAGCTGGTGGACCGGCATCCGCATGTGTTTGGCGATGCGAAAGCGGATACCTCGGCGGATGTGAAACGTAACTGGGAGGCGCTGAAAGTCGAGGAACGAAAGAGGCGGTTGGGCGAGAGGGATGCAACCGCCGGGAGTCCTTCTGGGGAGACTGCGACCCCGGCGTCGATTCTGGAGGGAGTCTCTTCGTCGATGCCGTCGTTGTTGGAGGCCCAGAAGCTCAGTTCGCGCGCGGCGCTGGTCGGATTCGACTGGCCTCACATGGAAGCCTTGTTCGAGAAGCTCGGCGAGGAGACTCGCGAACTGCGCGAGCATTTGCAGGAATTTCCCGGTCCCGGGCCGCGCCCCGAAGGCCGCGGCGTCGCCGGGTCGGGACGGCAAGTCATTGCGGAAGACTTACGAGTGCGGCTGGAAGAAGAAGTCGGCGATCTTTTTTTCGTGCTGGTCAACATTGCGCGTTACCTGGCACTCGATCCGGAATCCGCGTTGCGCAAGACCAACCGGAAGTTCCGCCGCCGCTTTCAGTGGATCGAGGCACGCCTGTACGAACGCGGGACATCTCCTGAAAAGGTTTCGATGGAGGAACTCGAGTCCCTGTGGCAGGAAGCGAAGCGGCAGGAGAAGCAATCGTGAGCGGAGATGCCATCGCGATCCGCCATTGTGAGGGACTCGACGAGCTGCGGGCCTGCGTCGCGTTGCAGAAAGAAATCTGGAATTTCAGCGATGCCGAACTGGTTCCGCTGCGCATGTTCGTCGTAGCCGAGAAAGTCGGCGGCCAGGTGATGGGCGCTTTCGATGGCAACCAGATGGTAGGCTTCGCACTTTCAGTGCCGGGCACACGGTCGGGCCACGTCTATCTTCACTCGCACATGCTGGCCGTCCACAAGGATCATCGCAATAGCGGCCTGGGCCGCCGCCTGAAACTTTTGCAGCGCGAGGACGCGCTCGCGCGCGGCATTGAACTGATCGAGTGGACGTTCGATCCTCTCGAAATCAAGAACTCCTATCTGAACATCGAAAAGCTGGGAGCGATCTCGCGCCGCTACAACATCAACCAATACGGGATCACGTCATCGCCCTTGCAGGGCGGGCTTCCCAGCGACCGGCTCATTGCCGAGTGGTGGCTGAAGTCGAAGCGCGTGGAAGTTTTGTTGGCAACCGGAAACAACCCGGTGTTCAACCAACAGATTGCCATTGAGGTTCCGGCGCAGGTTTACGAGTGGAAAGCCACTGCGGAAACGCGAGTCAAGGCGCAACAGGTGCAGGAACGCAACCGCGAACAATTTCTTCGGGCGTTCGATGGCGGGCTCGCGGTGCTGGGTTACGAACGCGATTCAGCGGCGAACGGCAAGTTTCTGCTGGGCAACTGGGATGAGGAGTGGTCGTATGCGTCGGAAGAATAATTTCACGACAGAGGCACAGAGACACGGAGAAATTCGTTGGAAAAATCCAAAGGCTTGGTTTTCTCTGTGCCTCTGTGTCTCTGTGGTGAGATTGTTTTTGAATTATGAAGATTGAGGCCATCACGCTGCGCGAGATTCATATGCCGCTCGTCCATTTCTTCGAGACGAGTTTTGGACGCACTTACAGCCGCCGCATTCTGCTGCTTACCGCGCATTGCGATGGCGTGAATGGTTGGGGTGAGTGCGTCGTCGGCGAAGATCCTTTCTACTGCAGCGAGTGGACGGAGAGCGCGTGGCTCACCATTGCTCGCTATCTTGCTCCTGCGATCGTCGGACGTAATCTCGATTCGGCGCGCGACTGCGGGGCGCTTTTCTCCAGGGTGCGCGGTCACCGCATGGCCAAGGGCGCGCTAGAAAACGCGTTGTGGGATGCTGAAGCGAAACAGAAAAGTGTTTCTCTGTGGAAGCTGCTGGGCGGCACGCGGACTGAAATTTCTTGCGGAGTCTCGATCGGCATTCAGGATTCGGTCGAGCAGTTACTGGAAAAAATCCAGATTGAACTGGCCGCCGGCTACCGCCGCATCAAAGTGAAGGTGAAGCCGGGCTGGGATGTGAACGTGCTGGAGAAGATCCGGTCGCGCTGGGCTGACATTACTTTGAGTTGCGACGCGAACTCCGCCTACACGCTTGACCAGGTGGAACACTTGCGGAGCTTCGATCAGTTCAACCTGCTGATGATCGAGCAGCCGCTTTGGGACGACGATACCTTTTATCATGCCCGCCTGCAGAAAGAATTGCGCACCGCGATTTGCCTGGACGAATCCATCGTCAACGCGCGCACCGCGGCCATTGCCATCGAGACCGACGCATGTCGCATCATCAACATCAAAGTCGGCCGCGTCGGCGGATTCACCGAGGCGAAGAAGATCCATGACATTTGCCATGCGCAGAAGATTCCGGTCTGGTGCGGCGGCATGCTGGAATCGGGTATCGGCCGCGCTCACAACATTGCTCTTTCCACGCTTGAGGGTTTCAGCCTGCCCGGTGACGTTTCTGCTTCCAAACGCTACTGGAAGGAAGACATCATCGAGCCGGAGGTGGAAGTCTCACCGCACGGGATGATTGCGATTAGCGACCAGCCTGGAACTGGATATCGCATCAGAGAGGACTTGATCGAGAAGTTGACGGTGCGGAAGGAAACGATTCGCGCAGGAGCGTGACCGGCACGGTCTTCAAGCTGTCGCCAAAGGCGTCTGGCTGGACCGAGGAAGTGATCCACTCTTTCGATGGCCCCTCACGCTCGATGAAGCGGGTCGTCTTGGTCCAACCTCCGCCGGACTTTCGGGACAGTTTGAAGACGGTTCCGCAGCCAACACCAAACCCGCAATTGAAGTTGCCGCCCCTCTCGGCCGTGGCGTATAGATTGCCCGACGGGTCGAAGATAAAGCCTGATTGACTGAGTGGGACATTAACGATGACAAGAGCGCTGTAGTTTTCCGTTTGGGCCTGTACTCCGGTGGCAAACCCCGAAGCGAGGACAACGAGCGGGGGCACCAGTATCGAAAGCAGAGTGCGGCAAAAGTTTAGTGCTGGGTTGGGGCTGGGATATGGCATCGAAGTCTTCTCCTTAACGTCCCGTCCTACGTCCCGGACGGATCGTTGTCTCCACTTTTCGAGCGAGGGAGCCAAGACTCGCAACTGCGAGGGGGTTACAGCGACGACTGGGCAGGAGTGTAGCATAGAAATTTAAGAGGGGGCACTGTATGCCATCAATTGAATCTTCCGCTTAAGGAGGGAAGATCGCGCCTCGGGACCGGTAATTCATAGCAACCCTACAGAGTTATGCGACTCCCAACTGTCACGCATCCTCTCAGTTGGTGAAACATCGCTTCTCTGACAATGTCGGCGGTGTCAAGTAGTTTTCGAGCACACTTCAGCATGCACTCGTAGAAGAGCGCCATTTCGCTCTCGATGACGCTGTTGCTTTGCTCTGCCAACCCAGGCTCGCTCGCAATCAATATTCAGGTCCGGAACTCGGTCCGACCCATGCATCTCTTCGGTCTCTTACTGCGATCATGATTACTACTTCGGACTCCTCGGTATAGAGGAGCGGGACGCCCAATCAATTACTCGGTGTTCGACTGCACACCATGGCGATTTCCGGGCTGTCCCGCGTGCGAACCGAACTTTTTCACCTGCTCGTAATCCCATCCCTGGCGCATCATCCAGTACAAACGGACCGCCAGCTTGCGAGCCATGGCAACCTTAGCAATCTTCCGGCCTCGTCGCATCGCCAGGTGGAAGTACTTACTGCGCCACTCGGGCACGCTGCGCACTGTGACCTGCGCCGCTTCCACCAGCAGGAAACGCAATATCGAGCTCCCCTGTTTGGTGATATGCCCCAGCCGTCGCCGATTCCCGCTGGACTCTTCCGACGGCACCAGACCGAGATAGCTCGCCACTTGCTTGCCCGAGCCAAAGCGCTCGGCCTTGCCGATGATGAGCACATAGGCCAGTGCGGTCAGGGCACCGACTCCCGGATGCGTCATCAGTCGTTTCGCCTCCGGGCACTTCTCGACTTCCCGCTCGATCGCCAGGGTCAGTTCCGCGATCGTCGGACTCAGTCGATCCATCAACTCCAACAGATCGCGTCGCCGCCGGCTGGCCCACGGAGCCAGCAGGAATGATTCCAGTTGCTCCCGTCCGCGTTCTCGCCACAACCTTTTCTTGCAGCGCAGACCTTCGTTGAGCGCCACGGCTTGTAGTTGGTTCATGATCCGTGTGCGCGCCTGCACCATCCGGTGACGATGCCATAGCAGTTGCCGCAGATCCCGGTTCTCCAAGCTCGGCACCCAGATCTTCGGAAACCGATCTTCGAGCAGCAAGCGCAGAATCAGTTGCGCATCCTGGCGATCCGTCTTCTGCTTGCGCACCCGCTTCGTGCGGATCTCGGCTGCGTCTCCAATCCACAACTCAAACTGCAACTCCGCCACCAGCCGCTCGAACCAGCGTGCATGCCCGCTGGCCTCCATGCCGACGCGCACCTTCTGGCCCACCAGACCACGATAAAATTTCTCCGCCTCTTCGGGATGAGCTAGCCGCTTTTCCTGGAACTCTCCGGTCTCGCTATCCACCGAAGCAATTTGCTGAAACTCGGGATGGAAATCTACTCCTATAATGATCATGTTCGGCTCCTTTCTCCCGAGCCTATTGGTTGGCATTAGCACCACCAACTCTACTCGGGCGTCGGAGCCGACATTGTCATGGAATCAATTACACTCATTGACCGGTTGTGGTTCCTAGTGGGCCTTCGAGTCCATCGCCTCTCCCAGTCTATGAGTTTCAGCGACCTTCGCCTGTTCCGCTTTCAGCAGTTCCACTCCCTGAGCGAACGTGGTGTCTGCGGGCACGCGCCGGAAGTCACTGAACATTTCTTCCGATTTGATCGCAATACTCTTGAATAGAAGAATCTTGCCGGTAAAACCGAGCGACATGCGGGAAACGTCCCATGAACCGTCGCCGACATCGCGCTGCTCGACCAGAAAATGTCCGCCTTTGTCGAGGTGGCCGAGAATTCCCCAGCCGAAGCTGACTTCCTTGAACAGAATGCCGTCGATTCTCGCGATCCTTCGCGCCTCCGAATCGATCAGAAGAAATCCTTGCATGCCGACGAGCACGTCTTCCACATGAGATGGCGGCCGGTAGGCCGGATTGGGCCGGAATTTCAGGCGAACCAGCCGGTCCCCATCTTTACCCAAGTCGGCCGTGCCTGGTTCTTCGCCGTCATAGTCGAAAAGAAAAGCGTCGGGCAATGCTTTAACGATACGGAGGGTGCGGTCGGCGCTCTCCTGTTCCTGAGTATGTTTGCGGCTGAGTTGCTCGGGGTGGCTCACAAGGTCAGCCAGACGACCTTCCTCGGACCGCGTTTGTTCGGGCGCGAGCGGCTTGTCGTTGTAGGCGATGGTGAAGCCCGCCATGGCTTCGCGCGTTTCCACATAGAGTCTGGTTTGAGAGCCCTGCGCGGTCTGCTTGCGGGAACGGAACATGTGTTTTGATCGAATCGTCTTTGGCCGCTGCGACCTCGTGTGCTACTGCGGACCTCGACCAATTCGAGGGGAGAAGTTGAATCCTGGACGACATCGAGCGTTCCGGCCGACAGGGAACTGACTCCGATCCCCAGGAACACGGCAGCCAGCGAAACGGCGCTCGCCATCCGCAGCGTTATGTTCACGTGGCTCATCCTCATCAGGTACTCGATGCGTCCTGTGCTTTAGTGTAACAATTGAGCTTCGAGAGCATTCTCTACTGGGAAGTATGTAGTAGCCGGAGGAGTACCCGCTTGCCGCGCCCTCTGTGCCTTGCGTATAGTCAAGTAGGGAGCGGCCTTCCGGTATTGCCTCGTGAATTGTGATTCGGGAGCAAACCATCAGGGACTTCCGCTTTACCAGGAGAGCGTCCAATGAGCACACCCGCCAGTGGGTTGCAAAGTGTTGGCACAAATCGGCAAGTCGGTCTTCGTTAAAGGCGAACTTTCCGGCAGCGAAGATCTTTATGTGGATGGCCAGGTCGAAGGCAGCATCGCCCTCAAGGGCAACAGCTTACGGTTGGCCCAAATGGCCAGGTCAAAGGCAGCGTCGACGCCAAAGGCGTTGTGGTGCAGGGCAAACTGGATGGCAACATTCAGGCCAGCGATCGAGTGGACTTGCGCAAGTCCGCCGTCGTCACCGGCGACATTTCAGCGCCCAGCGCATCTCCATTGAAGAAGGCGCTTTTTGAAGGGCAAAGTGGATATCCACCGGACCTGATAGTTGAAGTACAGAATGCGAGGCGAGTAATGGTCAAGTGAGTATCGGGAAGCGCAGTAGAGTCCAGGGATGTCGTCAGTTTCGCAGAATTTCATGAAACTTTTTCGCGGTTCATCCGGAGCGGAGACCGTCCCGGCGCAGGGCTCGCAAAAACTAACTCGCCGCTCCAGCGGCTTGGGGGAGTTGTCTCGCACGCTGGATTCTGCGGAGAATCTCTGCATTCTCGACTTGGGATCGACCTCGCGCCACCAATATTCGCCATTTCACCGAACATGGTCACAGAATCTACAGCGAAGATCTTGCTCACCGCTTCGACCGACCCCGAGTTTCTCACCAAGGATGAGTAGGGGGCTGCCGCCCTCGACAGCCGGAAATTTCTTGCCGATAACCTGGTCTACCCCGCCGCTCACTTCGACGTGGTGCTGTGCTGGAATCTGCCGGACTACCTGCGATGAGAGCCTGGTGAAGCCAGTGGTGGGACGTCTGTGGTCGGTGCTGAAGCCCGGCGGCATGCTGCTGGCCTTTTTCCATACTCGCGATGCCGGTCCGGATTCGCCCTGTCACCGCTTTCACATTGTTGGCGCCGATGTTCTGGAGATGCAGAAAATCGTGCTGCGCCGGGAGGCGCGTCGCGGCGACCGGAACGGTCCAACTGCGAAGTCGGATGGCTTCCAGCTGCAGCGCGTGTTTAACAACCGGCATATTGAGAATCTGTTCCGCGATTTTGCTTCCATCAAATTCTTTCTGGCCCGCGACAATATCCGGGAAGTGCTGGTGGTCCGCTAGACGGCGAGGTCATCCGATTCGACAAGCTCAGGGCAGGCTCTGTCGGCTTCTTGGGAGCGAGAGCGGGACGCCCTCACGACGGCCGCCGGGACGGTCGGCGCTCTTCCACACTATCACTCCCATGCGGTAAAGATAATTGCGCGAGATCTCAATCCGCGTCGTGGCTTCGCGAGAAAAGCGGAAGACGAGCATGCCCCGAATTTCTTCCGGAACGTACGCCCGGCGCACCGAGGTCAAGCCATCCAGCCACGCCACGCGGCTGCGCATGAGCGGAAAGCCCGCGAACGCCAGCGCCAGATGCAAGCGGATGTCGCACCAGATCATTGATCAGCACCGCGCGACGGCTGACCCGCAAAGCCTCTCGGACGAACTGCGCCAATTGCTGCGGCGCCAAGTGATGCGCGAATAGACTGCAACTCACCAGATCGAAAGCGCTTTCGCCGAAAGGGAGAGCCAGGGCATTGGCGACTACGGTGCTCTTTCGGCCGTTGTGCTTTCCCGGGCAAATGCGATCGTGCCAGGTCCAGCAGCGTTACATCGAGCGTGATCCCAGCCGCGCTCAAGCTTTCGCTGGACCATCTCTGGGAGCTTCGCCCGATCCAGCCGCGACTTCCAACAGGGAAAAATGTTTTAGGCCGGTGGCCTGAGCCACGCGCTCCACCATCTTCTGCGTGGTGGCTACGCCGCCGAACCAGCGGTTGACGCCGGCCATAGCCCGCACCGGCCTCAACGTCGGCGGGAGAGCAAGCGTCAGAATCGAGAATCTCCGGCGCGTCGACTCGCTGCATGGGGTTAAGATATTGATCAGCGGTGGTCGGTCAGTGGTAGTAAAATCGCTGTCGTGCTACTAGACCTCGACCACTAGACGCCTGAGCACCGAGCCCGCTGACCTTTCAAACTTCGGCTAGTTCCTCTTCCAGCAATTGCTTGTTATACAGGTCGCTGTAGTAGCCGTTCAAGGCAAGCAGTTCGTCGTGCGTGCCCAGTTCCACGATGCGTCCATCGTGAAGCACGGCAATGCGGTCGGCATTGCGTACGGTCGAAACGCGGTGAGAGATGAAGATGGTCGTGCGGCCCTGCATCACTTCGCGCAGATGATTCAGGATTTTATCTTCGGTATGAGTGTCCACGCTGGAAAGCGCATCGTCGAGAATCAGAATGCGCGGGATCACGGATCAGCGCGCGGGCAATGGCGGTCCGCTGCTTCTGGCCGCCGGAGAGCGTGATGCCGCGCTCGCCAACCATGGTTTGATATCGCTCAGGAAAGCCCTCGATGTCGGCCGCGATGTTGGCGGCTTCGCGCCGCCTCGTGAATCTCCTGATCGGTGGCCGATTCCACTCCCAGCGCAATGTTTTCGCGAATGCGGTCGCTGAACAGAAACGTTTCCTGCGGAACGAATCCGATGCTCTTGCGCAGCGACTGCCAGGGAAAATTCGCGAATCGGCCGGCCATCGACGAGAACCATTCCCGGCTCCGCATCGTAGATGCGCGGAATCAGATTGACCAGCGTGGTTTTTCCCGAACCCGTCGGACCGACGATCGCCATACTGCTGCCGGCTGGAATCCGCAGGTTCAGATCGTGCAGCACGGGCTTGCCTTCGTATGCAAAATTCAGCCCGCGGAATTCGATCTCGCCTTGCACTTGCGCGGTCCTTCGCCGTCGGCTTCATCTTTGATCTCTGGTTTCTCCTGCATAATCTCGTTCAGACGCATCAGGGACGCTGTGCCGCGCTGGAAAATATTTACCACCCAGCCCAGCGCGATCATGGGAAATGTCAACTGCATCATGTAAATGTTGAAGGCCGTGAAAGCGCCAATCTGCATACGGCCGGCCAAACTTCGCGCCCGCCCATCCACAGCACCAACACCAACGCGAGTCCCAGCATAAGTTCCAGCGTCGGCCAGAGCATGCCCATGAGCCGCACCAGTTTGAGGCTGCGCGAAATATATTCCTGATTTGCAGCTTTCGAAAGACGCAATCTCGGCTTCTTCCTGCACGTAGGCGCGGATCACGCGCGCGCCCGAGAAATTCTCCTGCGCTCTCGCCGAAATGTCGGAGAACATCGCCTGAATTCTTTCGAAGCGCTCGTGAATGCGCCGTCCGAAGTATTGAATCGAGATGCTCACCACGGGCAGCGGCAGAAACGCATACAACGTCAGCTTGGGGCTGATGCGCACCATGAACCACAGGGCCGCCACGGTGAACACGAGCGTGTTCGCCGAGTACATGATCGCCGGCCCCATCAGCATTCGCACTGCGTTCAAATCGTTCGTGACTCTGGCCATAATGTCGCCGGTGCGCATGCGCTGGTAATAGGAGTAGGAAAGCGTTTCCAGGTGGGCGAAGAGATCGTTGCGCAGATCGAACTCAATATCGCGCGAGATGCCGATCACCACCCAGCGGGTCAGAAATAGGAAGATACCGCGAATGGCCGCAAGCGCCAGCACCTGCATGGCGAAAATTAGCAGCTTATGCGGAGGTGACGCCGCGTGTCGAGGTCTCTGGGCGGCGTGGCCGATCACCCGCGGCAATCCAGCCTAAGCGCCGTTGCTGAGCATAATGCAAATCGCCCAACACAAAGCCCCAGCGGTAGCGCTTGAGGTAGGGAAGTAGCGGACGCATCCTCTTCGGAATCATGCAGGTTGTGTAGATGAAATTCTAGCAGGCGGGGTGCAAGCAACAGGCTTGAGGTGCATAGGTCTCAGGGATGGAGGACACCGAGACTTACGCAAGGCGCTTAAGCCTAAGGTGCAGTTCTTGCTGCATGGTTGACGACCGGCCGATGCGAGCGGACAGAATGTCCCGGCCGAAGGCGATTGCGCTGACAGCCGCGAAGAACCGTTCCCCAGGCGGCGAAAAATATCCATCCTAGATCAAAGATAAATGTCTGAACCATATCCATGGCATTGCTCCTGTGGCGGAGTATGACGGCGATCAGAAAGATCAGACCAGCTAGGGTCGATGATCAGCGAGAATGGCCAACCAACCCCGCGCCGCAGTTGACCACCGTGCCCTCAAAACGGAAAGCTGAGGATCCGGGTTACTGCTCGGCGCTGGAGCGCGTCGTTCTGCATATGTTGCTGCATCGCGCGCTTCGCGATTGGCCTCGACTTCTTTCAGTTTGGCCTGCTGGTCCGACGTGAGCATTTGGTACAGTTCGCTGTGAATGCGGGTCTCCTGCACCTTCAGTTGCACCAGAGTCTGCGCCTGCTGCGCGACCAGGGCCTGCACCTTGGCTTCATCATAGGTGCCTTCTTCATACTGCTTGAGTTGCTGATCCATTTGGTGAATCTGCTGCATCAGCGGCTTCATGGTGGCATGCTCTTTTTGCAGGACTGCTTTCATCTGGGTCTTCTGGTCGTCGGTCACACCCAGTTACTTGGCGTAGAATCCCATCATGTGGCCCCCATGCCAAATCCGTGGCCGCGTGCCGGCGGAGGCGCGGTGCATCCGCAGTTTGCGACTTGGCAATCGCACTGCCCAACATGACTGCCAGAGCTGCGACGAGAAGACGAAAACGAATCGATTTCATAAACTCCTTCCTTGAGGCCCGGTTCCAAAATTTTCGGAACCTTGGCTTTTTGCGTACATTCATAGAAACACGATTCCGGCGGGAAAGTGGTAAAAAGTGAGTAAAACCGAGTAAAGTTTTGTCAATGCAACGGCGAATGCCGCTGAATTCTGACAATTCTTTACCGTTACGCTTCCCGCTGCCTGGTGCACAATGAAGAACCAGGAACGATGGAACGCATTCTGGTTATCGACGATGATGTGGAACTCTGCACCCTGGTGGGCGAATACCTGCAGGCCGAAGGGTTTGTGGTCGAGGCCGCGCACGACGGCGAGAGCGGATTGCAACGCGCCACCGGCGGCGACTATCTGCTGGTGGTGCTGGACGTGATGCTGCCGGGCATCAACGGATTTGAAGTGCTGCGCCGTATTCGAGCGACTTCGCGCCTGCCCGTGCTTTTGCTTACCGCGCGCGGAGAAGATGTGGACCGCATTGTCGGCCTCGAGATCGGCGCCGACGATTATCTGCCGAAGCCTTTCAATCCGCGCGAACTGGTGGCGCGCATTCGAGCCGTTCTGCGGCGCACCCACGGCGATAAATCGCTCCGGCGGCGCCGGACATCGTGCGCGTTGGCGAGATCGAACTTGATCCGGCCACCCGCAGCGTGCGCCGCGACGGCCAGCCGGTGGATCTCACTTCAGTAGAGTTCAACCTGCTGGAGGTGTTGTTGCGGGAAGCCGGCCGCGTGGTTCCACGCGAACGGCTGGTCAATGCCGTGCTCAGCCGCAAATTTTCGCCCTTTGATCGCAGCATCGATATGCACGTCAGCAAGGTACGCAAGAAACTTGGCGACACTGACAACGACGAGCACATCAAGACCATCCGCGGCGTGGGTTACATCTTCGCGCGGCCGCGGGAGAAGACGGAAAAGGTCAAGCAGTCATGAAGAGTCTCTTTCCTTAGAATCTTTCTTTCCTTCTGGGCGGCCCTAGCCCTTCCTGGTCGTGCTGGCCATCCTGGTGACTGCTGGCGCTCCGCCCCAGCGAACTCGACGCTGGGAAGCTCTTCGCACCACTGCCTTGAACGATTCTGTGACCGCCTACGAAGCAAGGCGGAGCAACTCAGCTGCGCACGACTATCTCGACAATCTGGAGCCACGCAGCACGTGCGGGCTTTCCTCTTCGATGAGCAAGGCAAGGAGATTTCGCGATCGCCTCGCTCCCGACTGGGCGATCCGTATGGCCGCGGGGAAGCCGCATATGCCGCCGCGAAGGAGTTGTTTTTCCGCCTCCTCCCAGTGCAGCGCGAATCGCGTGCTTCTTCCGATGGCAAGCATCGCTATACCCTGGCGATGGGTCTTCCGCCGGGCCCGCGCGTGTTTCATTGGGCCGCGGGGACTGCCATTCCGGGCTTGATGATTGCGATGATGTCCTCTGGGCTTGTCTGTTATTTCCTTGCCTGGTATATGACCAAGCCGGTGGCCCAGTTGCGCGCCGCTACTCAACAGCTTGGCCGCGGGCGATCTCACCGCCCGCGCCGGCCTCCTACCGCAACAGCCGAAGGCGGGACGAGATCGCCGGACTGATGCGCGATTTTGATACCATGGCGGCCGGCTGGAAACGCTGGTGAAAGCACAATCGCGTCTGCTGAACGATATTTCTCACGAGTTGCGTTCTCCGCTGGCGCGCTTGAATGTGGCTCTGGGTCTGGCGCGGCAGCGCTCCGGGCCGGAGAGCGCGAGCATGCTCGAGCGCATCGAACTCGAAGCCAGCCGCCTGAATGAACTCATCGGCCGTCTGCTGACCCTGGCCCGCCTGGAAGATGGCGAGCAGCGCGTGCCGTCGACCCCGGTCTTGCTGGACGAAGTTGTTCTGAATGTCACTGAAGATGCGGAATTCGAAGCCCAGGCGCGGCATTGCCATGTGCGCAGCGACATCCCGGCAGGGAACTGGGAAGTGCGCGGGGAAGCCTCCTTGCTGCACAGCGCCATCGAGAACGTTGTGCGCAATGCCATCCGCTACACCCGCGAAGGCACGACGGTAGAGATTCATCTGGAGAAGAAGAACTCCCCGACGGTACAGAGGCGGTTGTGAGAGTTACCGATTGCGGATCGGGAGTTCCTCCCGATGCGCTGGAAAAGCTATTCCAGCCGTTTTATCGCCTGGACGATGATCGCGGCCGGCAGACCGGCGGAGTCGGCCTGGGCCTGGCCATCACCGAGAGAGCTGTTCGCTTTCATGGCGGGCGCGTCGCGGCTTTCAACCGCGCCGAAGGCGGACTTCTGGTGGAGATCCATCTGCCGCTTCGATGCCAGGCGCAGAAAATTTCTGAACCGCTGCCCGCTGCCCAGGAAGCAAAGAAGTGGTCAGTGGCCAGTGGCCAGTGGCCAGCACGGTCTCGATTGCACCTGAATAAACTGATTCTTCACTAACCACTGATCACTGACCACTGATCACTCCCTGCTAATCACTGTTCTCCAGGCAACTCCCCGCCGTTCGCAAGGTTCCAATGACCAGGCGGGGTTTGCTCTTCCCGCGCATTCCTGATACATAAATGGATGGCAATTCAACGCCTATCATATCATGTTCTGCCCGGTCTTTCAGCCGGGGAATGGAGCAGCGCGTTCACAGGAGATAAAGCGAAGCATGCGGACAAGGTTTACCTGGGTTCTGGCGGTTCGGTTCTGGTATTGGCAGCGGTCATGCTGGCGTGCAGCACCAATTATTCGTCTTCCCTCACAACGGCTTGGTCGTGGTTCCCACCCAGGGTACGATTGAGGCTACGGACGCCACAGCCGTAATGGAAACCTTCAGCCTCGATCTGGCTAACGGCTCGATGTCGCAGATCAATAATGTGAACGGTCCGCCCGCGGCTGGACTGCCAGGCCCTGTGGTTCTCGATCCGGCGGGCGCCTACGCGTATGTGATTGTGCACCAGAATGGGGAATTGGTTCCCAGCGAGACGGGGATCACATCATTTCGAATCGGCTCAGACGGCAAGTTAGATGCGGGAACGACGTTTTCCCTCAACAATGCCGGGTCGGTCCCCGTAAACCCGGTGGCCTTGAGTATGGATTCCGCGGGCAAGTTTCTTTTCGTGGCAGACAGCGCGCCGGGAGCAGTCTCGGTGTTTGCTGTCAGCAGCGGCACACTGAACGAAGTTGCGGGGTCGCCGTTTGTCCTGCCGGTCGAACCGGGAGGTAACACTACCAGCGCGTCAGCTCTCGCTGTGACTCCAACGGTTTACCCCGTGCAGTATTCGTATTGCTCCGGGCACGCGCCCCCGGCGACCGAGAATCTCTATGTCGCGGATTCCAGCAATTATGTGCTCTTGAACTACTCCGTCGATCCGTCGGCAGGAACGCTCACGCTGATGCCCTATTCGGCCTCTCTGCCGGGAATTCCCACGGGCAGCGTGCCCGCTGGGGTAGCAGTCGATCCCTGCAACCGGTTCGTTTACGTATCGAACGCGGGACCGGGCAGCAACCCAAATAGCGTCAGTGCGTACACGATCTGCAGCGCAGTGAATCTGCTTTCGCAGCCGCCCTGCCCCGTCGCGGACTTCAGCCTGCAGTCAGTCGCGGGCTCGTTTTTTACCGGCGATTTTCCCGGGCCTATTTCCGTCGATGCTTACGGCGGTTTCCTATACGTGGTGAATACGGGGTCGGGCAGTGTCTCCGGCTATAAAATCAACTCAAGCACCGGCGCTTTGATATCGTTCTCGGGAGGGCCGACGGCCGCGGGTGTTGGGGCGAATTCGATCGCAATTCGAAGCGACGACAGTTGGATGTTCGTGGCCAACCTTACTGCCGGGACGTTGTCCCAATATTCGATCACTCTCTCGACCGGACTTTTGACCCCTGTAGGGCCAGTTAGCACGCTTGTTTATCCTTCGGGCGTAGCCGTGAAGTAGAGTTAGTGCGCGGTACCTGGTCCCCAGCACCGGGCAATCCCTGTTGGCAAACAATTCCGCCGGCTTTTTTCTAGGTGCTAGGTACCAGGTACTCGGGAGTTCGCAAGCCGGTTGGTTTACAATTGCCTGTTTCAGGCACTCATCCTTTTTCACTCCCGGAGGAATCGATGAAGCTTACCCCTGGCAAACTTGCGGGTCTCAGAAAAGTCTCGAACGACCGCGGTGTAATCGCCGCGGCTGCGATGGATCAGCGCGGATCGCTGCAAAAATCGCTGGGCAAAGAAAAGGGCGGCGAAGTCAGCGACGCCATGATGGAAGAATTCAAGACGCTGGTCACCGAGGTTCTGACTCCGCATGCCAGCGCCATCCTGCTGGATCCGGAGTGGGGACTGCCGGCGTCCAAACGCCGCGCCAAGAACGCCGGACTGCTCCTAGCATATGAGAAGACGGGATACGACAAGACTGGTCCCGGACGTTTGGGCGATCTGCTCGATCACTGGTCGGCGCGGCGCCTGAAAGAAGCCGGGGCGGACTGCGTGAAGATTCTGCTTTACTACTCGCCGTTCGATCCCAAGGAAGTCAACGATAAGAAGCATGCCTGGGTGGAACGCATTGGCGACGAGTGCCGCGCCAACGACATCCCATATTTTCTCGAATTTGTCGGCTACGAAGAAGGCGCGGACGAAAAGGGATTGGATTATGCGAAGAAAAAGCCGCAGATCGTCACCGAAAGCATGCGGGAGTTCAGCAAAGACCGCTATGGCGTGGACGTGCTGAAAGTGGAAGTGCCAGTGAACATGAAGTTCGTGGAAGGCGTGAAGTGCTTCGGCGGGCAGAAAGCTTATACCAAGAAGGAAGCGATTGACCTGTTCCACAAGGCGGCGAACGTGGCGACCAAGCCGTTCATTTATCTCTCGGCGGGCGTGAGCAACGCGGAATTCAGCGAGACTCTGGAATTAGCTGGAGAATCCGGAGTGAAGTTCAACGGCGTGCTGTGCGGGCGCGCGACCTGGAAAGACGGCATCCCAATCTATGCCAAACAAGGCGCGGGGGCATTCCGCGCGTGGCTCGAAACCGAAGGGGTAAAGAACATCAATAACGTGAACAGCAAGCTGAAGGCCGCAACTTCGTGGTACTCGATCTACGGAGTAGAGCCGGTGCTGGCAGGCGCGTAGGCGATGGATTGATTGTGCGGGCGCGGGCGACTCGCCCGCGCCCTTTTTTAGTTTTGAGCGTTTTCCTAAGGCGAGCTACGATTTAGGATTCTTCAGGAGACTCGTGGACTCAAACACTCAGACCGCTCTCATCACGGGCGCTTCCGGAGGCATCGGATATGAACTCGCCAAACTATTCGCGCGTGACCATTACAACCTCGTGCTGGTCGCTCGCAGCGCAGACAAACTGAACCAGGTCGCTGCAGAGCTCCAAGGGCAGTTCGGGGTCAGCGTGAAAACGGTTGCGCTTGATCTGGCTGCGTCGCCAGCTCCCAAGTTTCTGTTCGACCAATTGCGGCGCGAAGCGGTTGCGGTTGACGTCCTGGTAAACAATGCCGGCTTCGGCACCTTCGGCGAGTTCGCCTCCGTCCCGGAGGAAGAAATCCTGGGACAGATTCATCTCAACATCACGGCTCTCACTCATCTCACCCGGCTGCTCCTTCCGGCGATGCTGGCGCGGCGTAGTGGCAGGATCATGAACGTTGCATCCACCGCGGCTTTTCAGCCGGGGCCTATGATGGCCGTGTATTACGCGACCAAGGCCTATGTGCTTTCATTCTCGGAAGCGCTGGCCAATGAAGTCGCCGATTCAGGCGTTGTGGTGAGCTGTTTCTGTCCGGGAGCCACGGATACAAATTTTCAGAAGCGGGCGAACATGGAGAACTCGCGGCTATTCAAGAAACTGCGCCCGATGACCGCGGAAGCTGTTGCCCGCGACGGCTATCGCGGCCTAATGGCCGGACGCACGCTCGTCATTTCGGGCGTACAAAATTGGCTGGTGGCGGAGTCAGTGCGCTTTGCCCCGCGGAAATTAGTCACTGCGGTCTCGCGGTGGGTCGCGGAGAAAGTGGAGTAGGTGATCCCGGACACCGCGCTGCCGGCTCTCTTCTGATGTTGCGAGCTTCCAGCAAATCCTTCAGGTATTGCTGCCCGACCGCCGCCCGGGTGCGAGTCGCGTGACCGTGGCCCATTTCATTTCAATAGCTTAGAACGGGTTCCGCCTTGCGCTCGATGGCGTGAGTCTTTTCTCCCCCTACCCGCGTATGTATCGGTAGTATGAATGCGACTGCTTTTTACTTCGAGAGCTCGATGACGCAAGAGACCACCGAGATTGCTCGTGGACTTCGACGTCGAGATCCGGACTTGCTCGACCGGCTTGATCGAGCAATACCAGCATCGCCTTTCCGCTACCTCGTACACTTGACCGGGCGCCGCGAACTGGCGGAAGACCTCTTCCAGGAAACGTGGATCCGCGTGCTCGAGCGCGGGCATCAATTCAACGACAAGTACGCGTTCAGCACCTGGCTCTTCGCCGTGGCGCGTAATCTGGCGATCGATCATATGCGCCGGAAACAGCCCGCCAGCCTCGATGGTTTGTTGAATGACGGCGAAACGCCCTTCGATGTGCCGGCCACCGGACGGGCCTCGGCTTTCGATATGACGGTGCAGCGCGAACAAACCGAGCAGATAGCGGCCGGCATGCAACATCTTCCCGCGGAATACCGTGAAGCGCTGACGCTTCGATTTCAGGAGGGCATGTCCCTCGAAGAGATCGCTAGCGTGGTCGCGCGTGCCTCTCGGAACTGTGAAATCCAGGATCTACCGCGGTCTGAGCGCGCTCGAACCGTGGTTAAAAGGAACGCCGTACATCAGTCGGAACAACGATGCGCATGAACGGGCACGGAAGCTGATTGCACTAGACGTGTCCCGATGAGTTTCCGCGGCCCGGATCAAGTGGCGTCGAATGCTTGGCTGAGAGCGCACCTGGAGACGTGTGACGGATGCCGTGCGTTCGCCGAGCAACGCCTCCGAAACGATTCGTGGGTTGCGCGCGATCTCCATTGTCGCGGAGCGAGGGCTGGTCTCGACGACCCAGACGAGGGTGCGGCGCCGCGCTCTGGAATTGCAGCGCCACCGAGAGCGCCTATGGCTAGTCGCGGTTAGCTGTACGGCCGTGACTCTCTGCGCGCTACTCAGCACAGCCGCTCTGTGGCGCGGCTTTGCATGGTTAGGGGCGCGAGCACAGTTGGCTCCATCGGTCTGGCAGATCGCTTTCCTGGTCTTCTCCGGGATGCCGGCGGTGGTGGCGGGAATACTGCTGCTGGCCAAGGGTACGCACCTGGCGGACCACGCTGGTTCTTATCAGGGCTAGTCGAACCGAGCACAGGACTCTTGCTGGAACGAATTACGGAGTGAGGAGAATTTCACATGGTCACAAGAAATCAAAGCTCCACGCGATTCAAAGACGAGATCCGCATCATTTCGCCTTGGGCCTTTTTCATAGCCGCCCTTGTGCTCCTGGCGATGGTCTGCGCTGCTTTGTGCTCATGATGGGCAAGGATCCCAAGGCACCCTCAATTTGGCTTCGAGCGCTGATGGGGGTGGTCGGGGGGGCGTTGCTCGGCTGTTACGTGGTGCTGATTGGCTACGTAAACCGGGACGCGGGCCGGCGCAGGATGAGTCGCCTGCTGTGGACGCTCATTGCGATCTTTGTCCCCAACGGGCTGGGGATCGTCCTCTATTTCGTCTTGCGCAAGCCGCGCGCAACCAATTGTTCGCAATGCGGTGCCGAAATCGAGCCGGGCTTCAGCTTCTGTCCGCGTTGCCGCAACCGTCTCCAGCCGGTTTGCCCCCATTGCCAACGCAGCGTAAACCCCGGCGACAAGTTCTGCCCATACTGCGGCGGGGACGTGGAGTCCAATCCGGCGTGGCTCCCAATGCGGCGACGAGCCAACCGTGAGTTTCAGAAGAGGGAGATTACTCTTCGCCCAGCGAACAATCGCGGTTCACATTCTGGATGTAGATGCCATTGTTGCCGATGCGGTCATCCTCGAACGCCAGAGCCGAGAGCCCCGAAGAAGTAACGATGCCCGCTGTTGGTCGTCCCTTGTTCGACATCGCCGTAGATACCGGAAACTGTGCACACTTGTTCGTACCGTCTCCGTGGACACGAGCGGCTTGAATCGTCGCGTTTCCAAATCCCGCCATGTCGATCCAGTACATCAACGCGCCGTTGCCGACTTGCACATTGCTGGGCAGGATCTGTGAATCCGCTCCCAGAGGCACGATCACTAACCCGGTCTGCCCCCAGCTTCGTCCACCCTTGGGGCCGAACTTCTGGGCATAGATCCCATTCATGACCTGGTTAGCGTCTTCTTCGGTCCAGACAAGAAATACTTCATCGGTCGCGGCACGATAAGACGCCGCAGGATCAACTCGCACGTCCGTCGTGTTGGTCGAGGCAAGCGCGCCGTTATGCCGGAAAGCTTCGCTGCCATCAGCCAGAATGTGCTGGGCAAAGCACTGCAAAGCCGGACTGCTTGTATACCACGCGAAGACCGCGCCGCCTTTTCCATCCGGCACAAAATACGGGAAATTGCCAAACTGCAGGGAGCCCGTATCAAAAATCGCTACGTGTTTAGCCCCCCACAAGAGTTTCCCCGCAGCGGAGAGCTTGTTCGCGCGAAGCTGACTGTCGCTGCCAAAACCCTGGCTGCGCACCCACGAAACAATGACAGACCCGTTCTCCGCTGCGTGCAGGTCAGCCAGCGAGTATTCGGAGCCCGCCTCACTAAGAACAACTCCTTTGCCCCACTGGGGCTTTCCGTTGACGTCGAGTTTCTGGAGCACCGTGTTACTGTCGCTGATCCATGCCACCACGATTCCGCCGTCGCTGGTGCCGGCGATTTTTGGCGCCGCATTGGAATGAGCAGATCCCTTGGTAAGTTGCACTCCGAGCTTTCCCCACAGAGCTATCCCGGCAGGACTTATCCTCGCGGCGGTGACTTGCTGATTCGACCCTTCACGAGTGTCAAGGAAGGCGAGCAATGCGTTGCCCTTCGTGTCGATATCCAGGCCGTAGTCTTCGGTGGAGCTATTGGTCAAGGCGGCGACTTTCAAACCGTCGTGGCGAAACTGCTGCACGCCGCTAGGGCTGAGCCGCTGCAGATAGACGCTGTAGCCAACCGGAGGCGCAAACCAGCTCACATACCATCCGCCGTTTGGCAAAGGTTTTACCTTCGGCTGCACCTGGTCGGAACCAACTTTGTCCGCCAATGCAAGATTCTTTGAAGGGTCGGATGACCACTGGGCCCACGCGCTGGAAGCGAGCGTGAGACCGAGAGTAAAGATAAAGGCATAACGGATGCAATGTTTCATGAGTTCTCCCTGGCGGATTAGGCAGGCGACCAACTCGGAAAATACTGGCAGGTACTTATCCGGATCTCCCTGTGGACTCCAACGGGACAGATTGTACTCCCCCGTGGTCCAACAGGCTACTGCACCGATTGCAACTGCGACGTCAACTGATTCACCGCGGAGACGTCGTAAAAGCTGGACAAGTCGGCGTGTCCAGCAAGGGTTTCGCGTTCTTTCCCTTCCACCAGAATCTTCACCTTTAGAATGCCGGGGATGTTCGCCGAAAGCGTCTGGATCAGAGAAGCCACTGTTAGTTCTTCGGATAGAACGCCGGAGCGGTGCCCGTCGGCAAATGCCGCGTTGATGTCGATGACCGCCAGTCCGGGATCGACCAGGTAGACGCTGCGAATGTCGGAGCCCTGGGGTAGCGGGTGCGGCGAAGTCTTGTCCAGGTACAGCGCAAGCAGAGCGCGCAGCAATTCCTCAGCGCGTTGCTGGCGGACGGAAGGCAGCGGAATTTGAGCCGATTGCGCGTGCAGCACGCCAACGTCGTCATATGCAACAAATAAGGTCACCCGTTCGGTAGGCCCGGCGACGGGCGGCACCACGGGACGCGTGTCGCCGGAAGCGGTGGGCCCGGCCGCACGTCCCCGCATACGCCATGCGTAGAGGCTCATCCCCAGCACGGCGACCAGCAGCACGGCGAGCGCAATAAAAAACGAACGCGGAATCAGTGTTTCTCGAATCATTGTTTTCCACATCATTGTTTTCGCATCATGGCGCGGCTCCGAGCTGCGCGCGAATGGCGGCGATTCCATTCGCCACGGCGCCGGCGATAAGTTGCTGATAGTCCGGCGAAGTCAGTTGAGAAAGGTCGGACGCGGGCGGAGCAACCTCAACCGCAATGGCAGCGGTGACAATATTATTCAGTGGGCGAAGCGGCGCGGTGAGAGTACGGACGCTGACGCGTTGCTTTCTCAATTCCTCAACCACGCTTGCGGCGGTCGCCTGACTGAGTGGAAGTGAGGACTGCTGCGCGGTCGTCCATGACCGGAACGGACCGCGGTCCTCCTCGCCACCGTAGGGAAGCAGCGCGGTATAGACCCGGACGCCGTGGCCGTTCGATGCCGCGTGCAGCGAGATATAAACCGCGGCGTGCGTAGTGTTCGCGAAAAACGCGCGCTCGTCGAGCGAAAGGTTGGCTTCGGAATCGCGCAGCACGAGTGTGGACATTCCGCGATTCTCCAGCTCCTGGCGCAGGCGCCGGGCAAAGGCGACGGTAACGTCTTTCTCGGCGAGCGTCGTGCTCAGGGCTTCGCCGCGGTCGCTGCCGCCGTGGCTGGCGTCCACGATGGCGAAGTAACGCCGCGGAACAGAAGGCGATGGATTCGCTGCGGGCGACTGGGCCGCTGCTGGGGTCTCTTGCGCTGAATTGGCTGCCTGAGAGTTTGTAGTCGCGGGTCCAGATGCGATCACATTAGAACCCGCTACGATCCCGCTGCCCCGATCCCGCTGCCCCGGTTGTGGTTGTTGCCGCTGGTTGAGCCTTTGCCGGAGCGAGAGTAACGGTTCGGCCATCCCCGCTGAAGCTGGCCAGCAGTGGCAGAGTAGTAGTCACCGTGATTTCAGCGGCGCCATTGCTCTCCGAATAAGTGGCGGAGGGAATGGTCTTGCTCCCGAAGGTAAGAGTGGAAGAAGCCGGCGAAGTCACCGGTTCGCGGCTGAAGGTCATGCGCAGTTTGCCCGGTTCACTGGCTATCGACGGATTAACCGGCCCGGTGAAGCGAAACACCAGCCGTGAAGCATCGTCCGGCGAAACGGCAGCGGTGAAGTGGGTGGCGACGCCGCCGACGAAAAGTCGGCCAGACTCCTCGTGCAAAGTTGCCGGGCCTCCAAGAAAGCGAGGCAGCAGGGAATTGAGACAGGCGAGCGGGACCAGGCCGCGTCCGTTCTCCAGCAGGAATCTTCCGGAAAGGTCGATGTCGCGTCCCTGAATGAGGGCGCGGCTTTTGCCGGCGGTAAAGTCTCCGAGGATGTGGTTGTAATGCACGCGCCAGCGTGGCGGTTCGGATTTTGCGCTGACCTTCCCCAGCGGATCGAGCAATTCCAGCAAGCCGACGTAATCATGGCCTTCATGCCGCACTATGGGCAGGGAATAGTTGGCGGCGGAGGAGTAGACGGAAAGATGTTTCTCGGGGGCCGCGGCGGAGAGCAGCAGAGTTGCGCAAAACAAGAGTGCGCCGGCCGCGACTCCAACGCTAACGGATCCACGAATCGAAACTCCGCGCGTCGAAAGCCCACGAATCGAATCCCCGCCAATCCAGCTTCTAGTCGAGCGCATAGATGGTCAATCCGCTGAGTAGCTTGGGATAGAAGTCCGTGGATTTTTGGGGCATGACCTCTCCGGCGAACGCAATATCACGCACTTGCGCGATGCGGCATGGATTCATCAGGAAAGCGATATTGGCACGGGATTCACGCACTTGGGACAAAGCTTCTCCGGCATCACGCACATAAGAGAGGTTCTGCTGGTTGCGAATGGATTCTTCCGAGAGGTGCAACACTTTTTCCAGTAGACATTTGTGCAGTTGCACTACGTCGAGCGCTTGCTGGCTGATGGATAGTCCGCCGAAGACTTCTGGAATATTTGGATTCGGATGGTGCAACAGAAAAGTCCGGTTGGCGGTGACCGCGAGAATAGTGGTCCCGCAGCGGCCAGACTCGCGCAGGATCGCCGTGGCGCGCGCCGCGTCGAGAGAAGCGTCGACCTCGTCAACATCGAAGAAGGCGCGGGCTGAACTACGAAAGTCTGCTTCTGAAAAGGACTCCAGACTGTGCACGAGCCGATGGGTCGGCAAAATGATCAGCCCCGGACTGTTGATGTTGACGAATGTCATCATGACGAATTCATACGGCGCCACTTCCACCCCTGCGGTCGGCTGTCCCTTGGACAAATCGGCGACACGGCGTTCGTCGCGGTAGCTGAGAGCAGTTTCATAACGGTGGTGCCCGTCGGCGATAATGAGTTTCTTATCGCTCATCGCGCTTTGGATGGACTGGATCAGGAGCGGATCGATCACCTGCCATACTCGATGGACTACGCCATTCTCGTCTTCTACCTGAAGATCGGGAACTGAAATCTCTGGATCGACAGCGGTAGCAAGTAGAGATTCAATCTGTCCTGAATCCTCGTAGAGCATGAAAAGCTGGCCGAAATGGGCGCGGGTGGAGCGAAGCAGGTCGAGGCGGTCGGCCTTAGGCTTGGCCAGGGTTTGCTCGTGGCGGAAGACGACGCCGGCGGAGTAGTCCTCAAGTCGCCCCAGTGCGATGAAGCCGCGGCGCTCCAATTCCTTCGCGGAACCTTCTTTGGATGTTGAGGCAGGAAGGCGAAAACGCTGAGAGTAGACGTAGACCGATGGAGCGGAATCCTGGCGCAGGATGCCTTGTTGCCGCCACTCGTGAAAGTGTGCCGCAGCGCGGGAATATACATTGTTTGCCGGATTGTCATCCTCTTCCCGCCGGCCCAGGATGATCCGCACCAGATTATGCGGGCTGGCCGCGTAATAGTGATCCTGCAGGGCGGGAGTGATCTTGTCGTATGGCTGGGTTACCACTTGAGCAGGCGAAACCGCCGCGGATCATAACGAAATGCACGAAAAGGATGAATGTCAGCCATGGAAAGCTCTGATTGTAGCAAGATGTTGCAGCTTCTCCGGGTTTACATATACAGGATTTGGAATGAATCGCCCGGAATGGTCCGCCCAGCGGCCCGTTTCAGAATTGTCACAAATATTTGACAAAAAAACCGAAGTCGCCTTGGCAAAGCTGTGATACTATCGCGGGAAATTGAGGTGCTTATGGCGCTCCGCCCTAAGACACTAGCTCGGGCCCTGTTTCGGAATCTGATTCGTCGGAATCTAGCTGGGAAGTCTTGCCTGCTTCCATTCTGGAACCCAAGTTTTGCATTCCTGCGTAGAATCCCCCCCCCGCCTCGGCATCATGCTGCTGATGTTCGGCGCAGCTTGCGCGTTGTCGTCGCCAGCCGTGGCGCAGACGGACGTGAATGACGTGCACGTCCAGCCCCGCGAAACTATTCCACACGACGCGAACAAAACGAAGACAGATGAAGTGGCGAAAGGCAGCGTGATTCCCGCGTCGCTGAACACGCACGTACGTCCGCTGAAAGTCGCCGTGGATCTGGTGCTGGTGCCGGTAACCATCACCGATCCTATGAACCGCCTGGTCACCGGTCTGGATAAGGATAACTTCCAGCTCTTCGAAGGCAGCTCGAAGGAGGACATCAAGTCCTTTTCCAGTGAGGACGCGCCAGTTTCCCTGGGCGTGATCTTCGATTCCAGCGGAAGCATGAGCAGTAAGATGGACCGGGCTAAAGATGCGGTGGTGGAGTTTTTCAAGACCGCCAACCCGCAAGATGAATTCTTCATGGTCACTTTCTCGGACGAGCCCGAAGTGGTCAACGATTTCACCAGTTCGGTGGATGAGATCCAGGGCAAGCTGGTCGATACATTCCCGCGAAGGCGCACAGCGCTGCTGGATGCGATTTACATGGGCATCAGCAAGATGAGGGAGGCGAAGTTCCCGAAGAAGGCGCTGCTGATCATCTCCGATGGCGGTGACAATCACAGCCGCTATACCGAGAACGAGATTAAGGCTCTGGTGAAGGAAGCGGACGTGATGATATACGCCATCGGCATTTACGACCGGTATTTTCAAAGCCAGGAAGAACAGCTGGGCCCGCAATTACTGGGCGAAATCGCGGAATTGACGGGTGGGCGGGCATTTACCGTCCAAAATCCAAACGACCTGGCAGACGTGGCCACCAAAATCGGCATCGAACTACGCAACCAATATGTGCTCGGATATCGTCCTAGCAAAGGAGTGCGAGACGGCAAATGGCGTAAGATTAAGGTGAAGTTATTGCCGCCGAAAGGATTGCCGCCGCTCCGAGTGTATGCCAGGACCGGATATTACGCTCCCGAAGAATGAGTGGGCTGCGACCTTCTTCTTTTCCCTGAGACACGCGATCTGCGTCGGGGCCGCGGTCGCTCTTCTGGCGCAGTCTGCTGCTGGCCACGCGGAATGGAGACCGGCTCAGATCCAGTTAGCGTTTTCCTCGCGCCAAACTCCTCAGTCCCAGTCCGGCGCGACTCCTGCGTCACCTGCCGCTTCTAGCCCGCAGCAATCTCCAAACGAAAATGGAACCTACGTCATCCGCAAGGATGTGGATGAGGTCCTGCTCCATGCCACGGTGGTGGACGACAAGCAGCATATTGTGACCGACCTCGATCGCAATGCCTTCAGCGTGTTTGAGGATGGCAAACCGCAGAATATTATCTCGTTCCATCATGAAGACATTCCCGTGTCGATGGGAATCGTGATCGACAATTCCGGTTCGATGCGGGAGAAGCGCGCCAAAGTGAACCAGGCGGCGCTGAACCTGGTGCGGTCCAGCAATCCGCAGGACGAAGTGTTCGTGGTCAATTTCAACGACGAATATTATCTCGACCAGGATTTCACCAACGACCTGCTGAAGTTGAAAGAGGCGCTGGAAAAAATTGACGCCCGCGGTGGAACGGCCCTGCGCGATGCCCTCGTGGCCTCAGCCGAGCACCTCAAGCGCGATGCCAAGCTGGAACGCAAAGTGTTGTTCGTGGTGACCGACGGAGAAGACACCGCAAGCCGCGAAAGTCTGGAAGATGCGGTGAAGCAGTTGCAGGAAGAGAGCGGTCCATCGGTGTATGCGATCGGAATTCTAGGGGATGAAGAGCATCCCAAGCGAGCCCGGCGCGCGCTTGAAATCATCGCGCAACGGACCGGTGGAATTGCTTTTTTCCCGTCGACTCTGGATCAAGTGGCCGAGATCAGCCGGCAAGTGGCGCACGACATCCGCAATCAGTACACCATCGGCTACAAGCCAACCAATCCCAGAGCCAGCGGCGGCTTCCGGGCGATTCGCGTCGAAGCCAGGCGGGCCATGGCAAACTCGTGGTGCGCACCAAGAGCGGCTACTACGCGGGCCCGCAGCCGCCGGCGTCGGGAACGAAGTAGAGCCACGTGTCGTACAAATGTCTCATCCCATCCTGCTCTACGATGGCGTCTGCGGGCTCTGCAACCGCTTCGTCCGGTTCATTCTGCGCCGCGATCGTAATGCTCTCTTCCGTTTGCCTCGCTGCAAAGCGCTCTCGCCGCGCCCATCCTTGCCCGCCACGGCGCCGACCCCGGCGATCTGGACACGGTCTATGTGGCAGTCAACTCCGACCTTCCAAACGAATATCTGATCTCCCGCTCCGACGCCGTAGTTTTCGTGTTGAAGCAGCATCCGGGCCTCTGGCGCTTCGCCGCACTCTTCATGCAACTCGTCCCCAGATTCCTCCGCGACGCGGTGTACAAAGTCGTAGCCCGTAACCGGTACCGCATCTTCGGACGTTCAGAAGTTTGTCCGCCCCCCAATTCAGGATTGCGGCCGTTTCCCCGACCGCTAAAACACAGATGGACCAAAAGATGGACTAAACATTATGGAGTAGAGATTTTGGGTGGCGCAGTGCTTCAGCGCTGCGATAATCGGCTCATTCTCAATTCGGGCTTGATAGCCCCAAGGTTCGGCCTCACTCAGTGGCCCGCAGGCCGTCGCCGCGCTGCAGTCCGTTTTCGCTTCTTCTTGTCCAACGCAGCCGCGCACCACGCCCCTCGTAGCAGATCGCGCAGAGCATCGGGATCAACCCGCTCCAGTCGCACCAGCACCCACTCGTACTTCAAATAGTGATCCGTGATGAAGTAGGTTTCAGGATCAGCCTCGATAAGCGCGGCGCGCTGCTCGAAATCCATTCGCACCACGAGCGCGTCGAGATTCTGATGGAGCCGTGCGAACAGTACTCCGGCCACCTTAAATCCCGGCGTGCCATAGGACGAGCCTTCTTCCGCGCGATCCAGTTCCAGTGCCATCCGTCGCGCGATTTCAAAGGTCACCGCCACAATCGCCGTCCCCCGTCTGCCGAAACCCGGCACTAGAGGATGTTACATCGATTTTATTCGACCACGAGCACGAGCAGCGTGTTCAGAACTGGAGTGAGACCGGTCATTTCTTCCACCTAACCTTTCATGTTGATGGCTAAGTATCAGATGTTTCACTATTGGTGCCCTTGAAGGGCAGTCGCGCCCTTCAAGTTGCGACCAAAATAGATATCACGCGGTGTGGCGTTCCTTGAATTCCTCGATCTTGCCCTTAGCCTTGTCTTTCGCGTCATCCACGGACTGACTGATGTTCTCCCGCTTCTCCGCAACCTTCTCCGATGCGGCTTCCTTGTGCGATTCATGGATCTGCTTCGCAGCGTCCTTCGCATCGCCCCAGGTTTCCGTCACCGCACCTTTAACTTGGTTGGCCAAGCCCTGGTTGGCGAGTTTGTCGCTCCCAACACTTTCTCCGACGCTCTGCTGCACTTTGCCCACTGCCTGATCGATCTTTCCAGATACTTGATCTTTATTCATAAGTCCTCCTAAATTTTCCAGTTGTGGATTTTCTCTGAGATGCCGTTGAGCCCATCCCACCCCTCAATGCTACGTATGTATCGCGCATAAGCTATCAGGCGAACAGGGTAGATCGCCTGAATTTGACCAGCAGCTTGTTTCCGGGATTTGCGACACGTACATCCAGATCACGGCAAGTGTGGCAGAAGGACTGGTTCAAGTCTGTCCCATTTTGGTCACTTGTGTGACAATTCACATCCAAAAGGAAGCGAGCCGCCCTGGGCGCCGCCTGTTCGATGCCGCCTAAAACCGATCGCAGCAAACTTCCGCGGAAAAGAAGCCGCCCTCTGGGTCGAGTCTGGGGGGGCCAGATAAGGAGCGGCTGTGTCGCTCTTGACTTTCTTCCTCTAAGCTGTCATTCCTATTAGCTTTCCCCTGCTGCCCGAAACGCGCCGGATGCGGCTTTCTTGGCGGCGGGAATTCTTGCACAACTGGGGCGCTGCGTGAAAGTCAGAGTCTTCTACCACGACAAGTGTTTCGACGGAGCTTGCTCCGCGGCACTCTTCTCCCGTTTTTATCGCGAGCGCATTCGTGAGGACGCCACCTTCGTCTTTTCCGGCCTGCTGCATCGCGCGGGAGCATTGTTTGATGAATCTCATTTCGACGGCGACGAAAACGCCATCGTCGATTTCAAGTACTCCAGTTCGCCCAAAATTACGTGGTGGTTCGACCATCACCTGAGCGCGTTTCTCTCCCCCGAGGACGCAGCTCACTTCGAGCGGGACCAGAGCAATCGAAAGTTCTACGATCCCGATTTCAAATCCTGCACTAGTTTTATCGCCATGATCGCGCAGCAGCGCTTTGGCTTCGATCCCGCTCCCGTGGCCGACCTCGTGCATTGGGCAGACGTCATCGACGGCGCTCTCTATGCCGATGCCAAGACCGCCGTCGAGATGCAGGCGCCTGCTATGAAGTTAACCATGGTCATCGAATCCGCACCCGACCAGTTCGTTCCCAACCTGATTCCGCTTCTCGCCACGAAACCCCTGGCTGCCGTTTTGGAGGAACCGTTCGTGGCGCCACTCTTGCCACCACTGCTGCGGCGTCACGAGCTCTCAATCGAAATCCTTAAGCAGCGCACCGAGTGTATCGACGGAACTATTTTCTTCGACGTCACCGACCACGATCTCGAAGGCTACAACAAGTTCGTTCCTTACTATCTCCATCCCGAATCCATCTACAGCGTTGGGCTCAGCAAGAGCAGCTTCCGCGTGAAGGTCTCGGTGGGCTCGAACCCCTGGGCGCCGGAAGAGCCGGTCGTCAATCTCGCCAAGATTTGTGAGCGTTACGGAGGAGGCGGACACGCCCGCGTGGGCGCCATCTCCTTCAACGTGAATCAGCACGCCGCGGCCGTCAAGGCTTCTCGCGAGATAGTCAATGAGCTTCGCGCCGCGGTTCGCTCCGGAAAAAGGTGATCATGCGGACAGCGCATCGGCTGTCAGAAACAAACCCGATGAACCATGAAGGGCACAAAGTACCACGAAGGGACTGGTCTCGTCGTTTCCCTTAGTGGGACTTCGTGTCCTTCGTGGTTAAGCTTTATTAAACCCTCCACGACCCGCGGAGTGGAAACGTCAAAACGACACTGTAACCGTGGTACTCTGAAAATTCCCTGCGCGTCGCATGCTCTTGCCGATAACGAAAATCGACTTGCACCGCGCCCAGAGAAATCTGCTGCGAGCGGTTGCTTCCTTCGAGTTCGCCAAGGGAGTTTTCGTTTTGCTGATCGGCCTGAGCGCCCTCCTGCTCGTGCACAAGGATGCCTGGGTGATGGCGGAAAGCCTGCTGGCCCTGTTGCACATCAGCACCGACCGGCACTCGGCGCAGCTATTTCTCGATTTTGCCGACCGCCTCACTGATGCCCGCTTGTGGGCTGCAGCGGAACTTGCTTTTGCCTATTCCCTGCTACGTTTTATCGAGGCCTACGGCCTCTGGATGGAACGCACTTGGGCGGAATGGCTTGCCTTCGTATCCGGGACTCTGTTCCTTCCACTCGAAATCCGCGGCCTTATGCGCGGTATCACCGGGCTGCGTTGCACGATATTAGTGGCCAATCTTGGCATCGTTCTCTACATGTTTTTCCTGCTGCGCGCGGGACGCCGGCGCAGGCGGGAGTTGCAGTCGATTGAGCCCGAAAGTCCTGTCCTGATCGATAAGGACCAGAGCGGGAAGTAGAGTCCAACGACTCTGGCCATATCCGATTCATCTGTTTCATAATTTGCACAGTGCCGCACCGCGGAGGTTCTATGCGCGTTTCCCTTTGTTGTATGTTGCTCGTTCTTTCCGCCGGAGTCGCCTTTGGGCAGGACACAAATTTCTCCTCAGGGCCGCAGTATTTGATGAATTCTGACCTGATGAAAAATGGTTCAGTCTTGTTTGCGCGTCCCATTTCCACCCCTTCCATATCGCTGGCAGAGCCAACTCTTGAAGTCGGCGCCAGCAATGCCACCGGCGACCTGATTGGCGGAGCCGGAAATCAGAATGTCTTGCCGCCAACGCCAGACGCTCTGCCCAAGATGAATTTGTTTCCAATCTTTTACGGCGCTCCTGCGGCGGGCGTCATCGAGATTACTTCTGCGTCTGAAGCATCCGCCAATCAGCTGCCGGCGAGCATTCTCGATACTGGAGTCTGGCAGATGACCACCGCGAAGGCATTGCGTGAGCGTGGGTACGGAGTCACCCTGGTGGAAGCGGCAGCCGACGGCAAGGCACAAACCCGGCATGCGAATCGCCTCTACACCAACGCTGACATCGATCGGCTGCATAGTGGCAGCTAGACAGCGCCGGTCGCATGGGCTTGCTCGAAGGGACGTTGCGGTTACGGTTTGTCTGGTTTGTGTGGACTGACAGTTTCGTCTCCACGGCAGAGAGCCCAGCACGTGAGTACGCCGATCGCGGCGACTCCGGCTCCCCTGGCCCAGGGGCTATTCAGGATCGGTCCGTTGCCGTCGAATGGAGCGGGTTGGCGCTCCGCACCGCATTCTTCGGCGAGAGTGACTTGCTCGGTTCGGTGTACGGTCACGTCCGGCGACCCCGTGTCTTTTGACTGCCGGGTAGTCACACGCCGGTAGTGAATCCTGACATCGTTATCGCGTGCGGCCACCATCACTTTTCCATCTGCTTCGATGATGTCGTAACGAGTTCGTTCTTGGGTTAGGGGAACGATCGTCATGCAGTTCACGCGCACTTTCATTCCGCGCGCGCTGTTCAGTTGCAGGCTGCCATGGTCGAGAAAGAGTTCGTCTCCCTCATATTGCACCAGCGTGCCAGGTTGGACCGTGATTGTGGAACCGTCGACGTCGATTCTCGCCGTGCTTTCATTTCGCGTCTGTACCAGGTCATGTGGAAAAATCGCGGAGGAATCGGGCGCGGGTTTTGCGTTGAGCCAAGCTCCTCCATCGCTGTGGAGCATCGCCCGCCCAAGGTCCTGCGCCATCAGCGATGCCGCCAAAACGAAGATTAGCGTGCCGCAAATAAGCTTGCGCCATTTAAGCAAACAGACTCCCGCCTTTTCCGCACAACTGCTTACACCTACAGTACCCTCCGTCACTGTTGCCGGCTATTGTCTTGTATGATTACCGATACTTACTTCAAGCGATGCTTTACTTTGGTAACGGGGTAGGCATCGAGGCTGAAGCCAGAGCAATTGACGATTCCGAACTCTACCCTTACCCTGTAGCGTGCACCTGAAAAACTCTGAAGCCTCTCATCTTGGAGTTGCCGATGACATTACCGACCTGGTCGGCGGCACTCCTATGCTGCGATTGAAACGGCTGGCTCCTGCCGGATCGGCCGACATCTTCGCCAAACTTGAATATCTGAATCCGGGCGGCAGCGTGAAGGATCGTGCCGCGATCGGGATCATCCGCAGAGCGGAGCGGGAAGGGAAGCTCGCGCCCGGCGGAACGATTGTCGAGGCGACGGCCGGGAATACAGGGATTGGGCTGGCGCTGATCGGGGTGAATCGCGGATACAAGGTCAGACTGTTTGTGCCGGAGAACTTCTCGCAGGAGAAAGTAACGATCATGCGTGCGCTGGGAGCGGAGGTGGAGCGCACTCCGGAGGCGGAGGGCATGCAGGGGGCGATCCGGCGCGCTAAGGAACTGGTCACCGGCGATGCCAGCGCGTTCATGGCGGGTCAGTTTGAAAACATGGCGAATCCTGATTACCACTACGAGACAACTGCGGTCGAGATGTTCGAACAAATGGGAGGTAAAGTGGATGCCGTGGTTTTGGGCTGCGGCACTTGCGGAACCTTTACCGGCGTGGCGCGCTATATGAAGGAGCATGTGCCGGGAGTGTTCGCGATTGCTGTGACGACGCAAGGTTCGGTGCTCGGTGGCGGGGCGCCCGGCCCGCACAAGGTGGAAGGGATCGGGAATAACTTCATCCCAGAGACGTTTGACCCGGCGGTGTGCGATGAAGTGATTGCAGTGAACGACGAGGACGCGTTTGAGACTGTGAAGCGGCTGGCGGCACGGGAAGGCGTCCTGGCCGGATCAAGCGGCGGAGCGGTGACATTCGCGGCTCTGCAGGTCGCTCGGCGGATGGGTGCGGGGAAACGGGTGGTGACGATTATTCCGGATTCGGCGGAGCGGTACTTGTCGAAGAAAATTTTTGAGGGCGGGATCTAGGTCGCTGCCACCTGGGGTTGTGCCAGCCAAGGCTCCTCTAATAAGGTTTGCATGAAAAAAAATAGAAAAGCTGGGTTTGCTACTCGGGCGATTCATGACGGACAAGAGCCCGATCCCTTGACCGGCGCTGTCACCGTCCCTATCTATCCGACTTCTACGTACGTGCAGCAGGGCATCGGAGAAAACAAGGGCTATGAGTATTCGCGGGTCTCAAACCCTACGCGGGCGCGGCTGGAGCAGAATCTGGCATCGCTTGAAGGCGGTGTTGCGGCGCCGGTGTTTGCCAGCGGCATGGCAGCGATCAACGCGGTCGCGTGCATGTTGAAGTCGGGCGATCACATGGTGTGCGGCCACGATTTGTATGGCGGAACGCCGCGGCTGTTTAACCAGGTGTTGACTGGATTTGGTTTGCAGTTTTCGTATGTGGATACATCGGATGCGGAGAACGTGGAGCGGGCGATCCGGAAGAACACGCGGATGGTGTACGTCGAGACGCCGACAAACCCGCTGATGCAGTTAAGCGATCTGGCGGCGATCAGCCAGATTTGCCGGCGGAAGAAAGTTGAACTGGTGGTGGACAACACCTTCATGTCTCCTTACTTTCAGCAGCCGCTAGTGCTGGGCGCGGACATGGTGTTGCATTCGACCACGAAATTTCTCAACGGGCACAGCGACGGGTTGGGCGGCGTGGTGGTATGCAGCAAGCCGGAGCAAGCTGAGAAGCTTGCCTTTCTGCAGAAGGCCGCGGGGGCAATACTTTCTCCGTTTGAATGCTGGCTGTTGCTGCGCGGTGTGAAGACGCTGGCGGCGCGCATGGAGATCCACGACCGTAACGGGCGCGTAGTAGCGGAGTTCCTGGCGAAGCATAAGAAGATTGGCAAAGTGTTTTATCCCGGGTTGGCGGATCATCCGCAGCACGAACTGGCGAAGCGGCAGATGAGCGGCTTCGGATCGATGATCACGTTTGAGACGGGATCGTTGAAGAACGCCAACAAGATGCTGAAGAAATTGCGTGTGTGCTCTTTGGCGGAATCGCTGGGAGGAGTCGAAACGCTGATCTCGCATCCCGCAACGATGACGCACGCGGGACTGGGAGAGAAGGGCCGAAAGGCGATTGGGATTACCGACGGCATGGTGCGCATCTCGGTCGGGATCGAGGATATTGAAGATATTCTTGACGACCTGGAAGTCGGTTTGACAGCTATTTAGAAACTTTCTTGCCGCGGATACACGCGGATAGGCCGAATTCTCTGATTGTTGTTTTCACGCAGCACGCTCCAGTGCGCTATTTTCCAGATTCCCCGGCGGAAACAGATTCAGCGATCCATTCCAGATAAGCAGGCGATCCGTCTTCAACGGTCAGGCAGATGCATTCGGGCACATCGTAGGAGTGGAGTTCGGCAATCGTGTTGCGGACTTCGCCGAAGGCCGCGGCGGTTGTCTTCACGATCAAGAGCCATTCCCTCGCTTCTTCTACTTTTCCTTCCCAGCGGTAGATGGACGTGACTTGTGGCACGATGTTGACGCAGGCAGCGGCGCGGCGGTCTACCAGAGCGCGAGCGATTTTGTGGGCTTCCTCTTCCGAGGAAGCGGTAGTGAGCGCGATTCGTTTGTCAGTCATATAAGACCAGGCGACGGCACTTCACCGCCTCTGGGAAATGTAGCAGGTTGAGCCGGTGGCGCGGGACTCTCGATAAGTGAGCAATTGAAGGCCTTGTATAACCAAGTTGGTTCGGATCATCCGCCGCAAGAGAACTTCCGCTTGACGCCGGAGGTGAAGAGAAGTCCACTAGGAAGCTAAGGTTTGATCCGCAAGAGCGCTGTGCGCGCTGGTTTAACGAATTTGTTCACAAGCACGAGCGAGGCAGCCAGGCAATGGATTTTCGAGTAAGAGAGATTTCTAGAATCCGGCGATTTCCCAGCGCGCAGGATGGATTGCGCGCGATGGCCGAAAGGGCGCCGCAGGCCGAGGCGCTGGCTGCGTCGTGGATGCAAATTGCTCGTCCGTTTGGGACGCGTGTGTACGCCTTGCGGCGGCGCATCGCAACAATCACCGTCACTTTGCTTGCGTGCTCGCTCTTTGTGCATGTGATGTTCGGCGCGAACGGCATGATTGTCTACAAACGGAAGCGGATAGAGTATGAATCGCTGCAGAGGCGGATCCTGCAGGAAAAGAAGGAGAACGAACTCTACGCGCAGAGAATTCAGGGATTGAAGACCGACGAAAAAGCGATCGAGAAGGAAGCGCGCGAGCAGTTGCGCTATTTGCGCCCGGGGAATATGTGTACGTTCCACCACCACCTGCAAATCTGCCACCTGCGAGTCACTCGGCGAAGAAGTGAGCTTGTCCCGCAGAGGGTTGCGAACGTCCCTTTCCCCGGAATGATGCGCGAGTGCATGACATTCGTAGAGTTCCTGTGTGGTATAGTTCGGGCGTTAATCGGCGACCGGCTTGGTTAAGTTGCTGCCGGACGCACGATTAGAATTCCTGCCACTCCTGCGAGCTTGGGGACGCGACCGGAACATCAAAAAAGGAGATACCGGCAATGAGAAAAATTCTAGTGCTTTGTCTTGCGATAACTTTCGTGTTTGCCCTGACAGCCTTGGCGCTTGACGATATGGGGAAGAGCACGACCGTCAACGGATGGGTGACTGATGCGAAGTGCGGCACGAAGATGGCCAGCGCTGCCGGGGCGGCTTGCACCCAGAAATGCGTGGCCGCAGGCGAGAAAATGGTGATCGTTACCGATGGCGATCAGAAAGTTCTGGCTGTCGATAACCAGGACGCTCTGAAAGGTCACGAGGGACACCACGTCGCAGTGACCGGAACTGTGAATGGGGATTCCGTTCATGTGAATGGCGTGAAGATGTTGTGATCGGAATTTGGTTTTGATTAGGGCGGCTGCGGCTGCCCTTTTGTTATTGGTGCTGAATCTCAATTCTATCTGGTCTCTATTGCGGCGCTGCGTCACGCCAAGATCAGCCCTCAGGACTCCGGCCCTACGGGCCAAGCTGTGCTCGGTGACTGGGTCTGAGACCCGCTCCCACATTGGTCTAGCGCACCACGCCTTCCAGCGGCGAACTGGCTGTGGCATACAACTTCTTCGGCATGCGGCCCGCGAGGTAGGCTTGGCGTCCGGCTAACACACCGTGGTGCATGGCTTCAGCCATCAAGACTGGATCTTGCGCGCCGGCGATGCCGGAGTTCATCAGGACGGCGTCAGCGCCGAGTTCCATGGCGATCGCAGCGTCGGACGCGGTGCCCACGCCGGCATCCACAATGAGCGGAACACCAGTGATCATTTCGCGCAGAATGCGGATGTGGGCCTGGTTCTGAATGCCCATGCCGCTCCCGATGGGCGCTCCGAGCGGCATCACGGCGGCAGCGCCGGCTTCGACGAGGCGTTTGGCGAAGACGATATCGTCGGAAGTATAGGGCAAAACTGTGAAGCCTTCGCCGACCAGAACGCGCGTGGCCTCGAGTGTGGCTTGCACGTCTGGGTAAAGCGTGGCTTGGTCGCCAATCACTTCGATCTTTACCCAGTCCGAGAGACCGACTTCGCGGCCGAGGCGAGCGGCGCGGACGGCTTCATCCGCGGTATAGCAGCCGGCAGTGTTGGGCAGCAGAAAATATTTCTTAGGGTCGATGTAATCGAGCAAAGATTCCTTGCCGCGGTCGAGGTTGATGCGGCGGACCGCGACGGTGACCATCTCGGCGCCGCTGGCTTCGAGCGCGCGCGCCGTTTCCTGGAACGACTTATATTTTCCCGTGCCGACGATGAGGCGGGAGCGGAAGGTGCGGCCGGCGATGACGAGTGGATCGGTCATGGGGCTATTGTAATGAATCCACCATGCTCGGACGCAAGTTTCCCGACGCAGACCGTTTTGCTTCTGAAACGAGTGGGAGTCTGGGAATATCTGCACGTTCCGTGCTATGTTACTCGGCTATGCGGGCATCAAGATTCATTCCGGTGCTTGTGCTTCTGGGCTCGATCTGCGCCGCCGCGGCTCAACCATCGATTGGGGTGGAGCGCCGACAGCGCGCTGCGACCGCGCTTCGCGACGGGATCATTTTATTTCACGCCAGCTCCACGTTGGATATTGCTGCTGATGGTTTCCGCCAGGATCCCTTCTTTTATTACTTCACCGGGTTGGGAAATACGGTAGGAGCAGTGCTTGCCATCGAAGGAAAGTCGGGTGAGAGCTGGCTTTTCTTGCCATCGCAACCGCCGTTTTCGAGAGCAGGCCTGCAGCCGGAGGTAAAGCCCGGAGCAGAGGCCGGCAAGTCCCTGGGGATCGAACATGTTGTCGATTGGTCCGAGATGGAGGCCTTCTTCTCTGGGCGCGCGGCGCAGTCGCCTGTTCTGTATTTCGCCGACGCAGGAGTGGAGTTTAGTCAACTTCCCTCTAATCTTCTTAGCCCCAAGTCGCCCACAGCCCCGATTTGGCTACAGCCCATCTTGCAGAAATGGCAGACGTTTGAAGCAAGAGATGTAAGCGATCGCATTGAGGGCCTGATGGAAGTTCAGAGTGCGGATGAGATTGCCGCCCTGCGGACGGCGGCGAAAGCGACAGTGGCTGCGTTAGTGGCCGGATTGCGTGCGATTCGCCCGAACCTCTCACAGCGCAGCGTGGAAGCCGCGGTCGAAAGCACCTGCTGGAAAGAAAGCGCCCGTGGTGCGGCTTTCTGGCCCTGGGCGATGGCGGGAGAGAACGCGGTATTTCCGCGGCCTTTCTTTTCCTTGGCCCGGTACGATCATCTGAACCGCACGATGCTTCCAGGAGAGTTGGTTCGGCTCGACGTGGGATGCGAGTGGGACCACTACATCGGAGATTTGGGCAGAACGGTGCCCGTATCGGGCCACTATGCTGACGATCAGCGGGAGACTTGGAACATATTCGTCGCCGCATATCTCTCCGGAGCAAAAGCGTTGCGCGAGGGCGTCACCATCGATCAGGTGTTCGAGGCCTGGCGGAAGGAGCTGGCAAGTCACCG
The DNA here is from genome assembly GCA_963841125.1 of uncultured Acidobacteriaceae bacterium. GTDB lineage: Bacteria > Acidobacteriota > Terriglobia > Terriglobales > Acidobacteriaceae > Sulfotelmatobacter. Next base: position 279,946 of record CAWJBH010000004.1, on the reverse strand, counting down.
CGCGTCGGCGAAGAGTCAATTGGCTCAGCACGCGATCGACTCCTGGTCGGACCGTAAGAATATTCCGTTCTGGCAGGTGCATACAACGAACCTGCTTGCAGCTCGACCCGCGGGGCCGCTCAAGGCAGGCAGCACGATCAACTACGAACCGATTACTTCGATCGATGGGCAAGGATTTTTCCTGGAAGACATGTACCTTATCACCAGGGATGGTGCGGAACTCTTGACTCCTGGTACCCCATATTCGGCCGAGGACATTGAAGCCGCGATGCGATAGGGCTAGTTTGCGGTTGATGCTTCGGCGTGGGCGTAGAGTTCGTTAATCTGTTTGCGATAGCGGTCTTCAATTACGCGGCGTCGTAGTTTCATGGTGGGCGTGAGAGCGCCATTCTCGGGGGAGAATTCGTCGGGGACCAGTAAGACGCGCTTCAATTTTCGAATCGTGCGAGGTTCCGGTTCACCTCTTCTACAACTTCCTGGTAAAGCGCCTTGACCCTTGGGTCGGCGACGAGCGCGGCCCGCGAGGGAAAAGGAACCTCATGGCTGGTGGCCCACGCTTCAAGATAGCGTGAAGTTGGGGGAGATGATGGCGAAGCAGAATTTGCGCTTGTCGCCGAGGATGGCGGCGGCGCCGACCAGAGGGTTCAGCTTGAGTGAGCTTTCAATCGGTTGTGGAGCGATGAACTTGCCGCCTGAGGTCTTAATCAGTTCTTTCTTGCGGTCGGTGACAGAAAGATATCCATCGGCATCGATGTTGCCGATGTCTCCGGTCTTGAACCAGCCATCCTCAAAGGCATTCTGAGTTTCTTCGGGGCGATTCCAATACGTCTTGAAGACAGAAGGGCCGCGGACCAGGATTTCTCCGTCTTCGGCGATGCGAACTTCGAGGTTGGACAGGATCTTGCCGACAGTGCCAATGCGATGGTTGACGGGCGTGTTAAGGGCGATCACCGGAGAAGTTTCCGTCAGGCCGTAGCCTTCGTGAATTCGGATGCCGACGGTGGCATACCATTCGGCGAGTTCGCGGCCCAAGGGCGCGCCGCCCGAGATGAAAGTCTTCACATTACCGCCCATGCCGGCCCGTATTTTCGAAAAGACAAGTTTGTTGGCAAGCGTCCAACTCGGCGATCTGGGAACTTGTCCGGCGAGAATTGCCGCTTTGTTGGCGCGGCCGATGGAAAGCGCCCAGCGGTAAATCGCCTCCTTGGGGAAGCCGCGGGCCAACATCTCGGTCTTCGCGTAGATTTTTTCGTAGACCCTGGGCACGGCCACGCATTCGGTCGGGCGCACTTCCAGCAGAGTTTCCGAAAGCTGTTCCATATAAGGGCAGTAGGCCAGAGTGACGCCGTGGTAGAACATAGCGAAATCCAGGTGGCGCGCCGTGACATGCGAGAGGGGAAGAAACGAAATGCTGATTAGCCCTGGGTGCATGTCGAAGCCGAGCAGCGAGCAGTTGATGTTGGAGGCCATGTTGCCGTGAGTCAGCATTGCGCCCTTGGAGGTTCCAGTAGTCCCTGACGTGTAAATGATGGTGGCGAGGTCGTCGGGCTGGATCGAGCGGGCGAAGGATTCGGTCTGGGAATCGAGAGCGGACGGGCCCTGCGTCATGAATTCATCCATCAGCACGCAGTTTGCAGCTTGATCGCCGGGGATTTCGATGTGATCCATGACCACGATTTTCCTAACTTGCGTTTGGGAGAGAATGCTGTGGATTTTTCGAAGTTGGAGTTCTGTAGAAACGAAAACGACGCTGGCGCCGGAGTCGCGCAGGGTGTAGGCGGTTTGCTCGGCGGTTAACGTGGCGTAGACAGGAACGGTGACAGCGCCAAGCAGCAAAATGGCGAAGTCGGCGATAGACCATTCGGTGCGGTTCTCACTGAGAATGGCGACGCGGTCGCCCTTACAGATGCCCAAGTCCCGCAACGCGCGGACGGTTCCGGCGACGTTGCGGCGAAGATCCGAGGAAGAGATGGGCAGCCACTTTCCGGAGACGCGGGAGAGCATCGCACGATCGAGATTCCACTCGGTGGCGGCGAAGAAAACGTCGTTCAGCGTGGCGAGAGTCATCGAGGCGTGGAATCGGTCGGCAAGAGCAATGTACTGTTTTACGGTTGCTTTCGGCAATGCGAAATGCAGAACCCCTCGCTGCGCTCGGCTGGACTCTTCGGCTTCGCTCAGGGCAGGCAGTCGAGGCGGCTATCCTCTACATGAGCATTGCGCTTCAAGCGATCGGAAGCTCGAACGAGAACACGGAGCCGCGGCCCAGTTGGCTGGTGACGCTGACCGATCCGTTGTGGGCTTCGACGATGGCCTTGGCAATCGCCAATCCCATGCCCGTGCCTTGCACGCTGTAGCGCTGGTCGCGGCCCCGGTAAAACTTGTCGAAGACCATCGATTGCTCAAAGTCGTCGATGCCGGGTCCATGATCGGTAACGCTGGTAATGATGCGATCTCCCTTACGTTCAGCGGTGATGGTGATGGGCGAAGCGGACGAGGAATACTTGGCGGCGTTTTCCAGCAACTGCTTGAGCACCTCCGCGATGCGGTCGAAATCCACGTGCACTTTGGGAAGCGATGCAGCCACACGCACATCGACGGGATGGTGGCCGAGGACAGCTCTCGACTCCTCCACGGCGGACTCGATCACAGCGGCAATATCTACGGGAGCCATGTGGAGTTCGACCTTGTGGGCATCGAGCTGGGCCATTTCCGTAGCTTCACCAACCAGGCGGTCGAGGCGATCAGCTTCTTCGTCGATGACGGTGAGCAACTCGCGGCGCTGCGCATCATCGAGGTGGTAATCGGAAAGCAAACTGGTGACTGCGGCTTTAATTCCGGTAAGAGGCGTGCGCAGCTCGTGAGTCACGGAATCGAGCAGGACGGCGCGCAGGTTTTCACTTTGGTGAGCGGCTTCGGTCTGAGAGAGTTTTTCGATGGCTCCGGCGCGCTCGATGGCGATGCCGATCATGCTGCCCAAAGCCTCAAGAGTAGCGCGTGATAGCGCTGGTCCGGCGATGCCGACCGCCCCAGTGGTGCGTGTGCCCAGATGCAATGGAGTGAGAGAAATCCCGCGCTGGGCGTCGATGACCGGCTCGCCCCGCGAGCTGACCATTTGAAGATCCTGCAGAGCAAGCCAGGTAGCTTCGGGGTCAGTGCGATAGACCTGCCGGGAACTGAGCAAGTAGATGGCGGCGGCTTTGGCGCCGAATCCATCGCACACGTAGGCGGGAATCGCATTCAGCAATTCGGCTACGTTGTCGGTAGCGAGCAAGCGCTGGCTGAAGGCGTAAAGGCGTTCGACATCGCGTCGACGCTGATTCGCGTCAGCCGCTTGGCGGCGGGCGCGGTCGGCGAGTTGGCTGGCGATGCCAGCAGTCACCAGAAAGGCGAACAGCGCGACCCAGTTCTGCGGGTCGGCGACGGTGAAGGTTCCTACGGGAGGAAGAAAATAATAGTTAAAGGCGAGCGTCGCGAGTAAAGCAAGAAAAACGGAGAAGCGAAACCCCCAATACGCCGCGACCCACAGCACCATCAAGAGAAACGTCAAAGCCACAGTCGTGGGGTTTACGTGGACGACGTGCCGATAGATTTGTGCTACTCCTTCGGCGGCCGCGAGGCAAGCAGCGTAGCGCAATAGGCGTTGTGGCCAGCGTGCTCTCACGGGCACGATTGTAACCGGAATTGAAGAAAAAAGGCTTTTCACCACAGAGGCGCGGAGACACAGAGAAACCTCCAAATATTTCTTGTCTTCGTCTTTCTCTGTGTCTCCGTGCCTCTGTGGTGAAAAAGCATTTCGACGGAGCCGTCAAATTCGACAATTTCCGCGCGCGCGTGGACAATAACGGCGATGGCCAAGACTCCTGACGAATGGCTTAAAGAAGTGGACACCGGCAAGCGGCCGGCGGTGTTCAAGCTGTTTCTGGGTTATGCCCCAGGTGTGGGAAAAACGTACGCCATGCTGAGTGAGGGCGTGCGGCGTGCGAGCCGCGGTGAAGAAGTCGTGATCGGCGTGGTGGAAACCCACGGGCGGAAACCGATTGTGGAGCTTTCTTCACGGCTGGAGACGGTTCCGCGCAGAAAGCTGGAATACAAGGCGACCATCTTCGAAGAAATGGACGTGGACGCCATTCTGGCCCGCAAGCCGCATGTTGTGCTGGTGGATGAACTGGCCCACACCAACATCGAAGGCAGCAAGCACGCGAAGCGCTATGAAGATGTGTTCGAGTTGCTGGATGCTGGGATCGATGTTGTTTCCACGCTGAACGTGCAGCACATCGAGAGTTTGTCGCCGACGATCCGCGGCCTCACCGGAGTGCAGGTGCGGGAAACGGTGCCGGATTGGGTGATCCGCCGCGCGGGCGAGATTGTGATGGCGGACCTCACTCCGCAGGCGCTGCAGACGCGGATGAAGCGCGGAGATATTTATCCGCTCGAGCGCGTAGAGCGGGCGCTGGCGAATTTCTTCCGCAATACAAACCTCGTGGCGTTGCGCGAACTCGCGCTGCGACAGGTGACCCAGGCGGTCGACCGCACTCTTTCCGAACTCAAGAGCGAAGACGGTCAACTCTTGCAAGTGCGCGAGCGGATTGCGGTATGCATCAGTTCGAATCCGGCCGCGCAATACTTGATCGCGCGCGGAGCTCGCATGGCGCAGGCATTGGATGGTGACCTCTACGTGCTATACGTGGACACGGGCGCTGATGAAAGCGACGAGAACCAGCGAACCCTGGCCGACAATGTACGCTTCGCCGAGAGCGTGGGCGCGAAGGTAGTGAAGGTCGAAGGGAAGGTCGTTGCCGAAGCGGTTGCGGAATTTGTCCGCGAGAATCACGTGACGCAGGTAGTTTTCGGGCGGTCGGCCACCAAGGGGTGGAAGAGGTACTTCTATCTCTCGGCGATTCACAAGTTTCTGCGCGATACGCCCGCGGTGGATGTGCACATCGTGACCCAGGAAATGCGGTGACCAAGAAGTGATGAACGAGCACAAGCGAATCCTGATAGTGGACGATGAGCCGCAGATCACGCGCGTGCTTCGCACGACACTTTCAGCGCAGGGGTACGACATCCGCGTCGCCAATGACGGGGAGATGGCGCTGGAGTTGATGAAGAACTGGACGCCGCACGTGGTGGTGACGGACCTGGCGATGCCGAATCTGGATGGCGTGGAGCTGTGCCGGGCGGTGAGGAAGATGTCGCAGGTTCCGATAATCGTGCTCTCGGTGCGCGGCCAGGATCACTCCAAGGTGGAAGCTCTCGATGCGGGTGCCGATGACTATGTCACCAAGCCGTTCAGCATGAATGAACTGCTGGCGCGGATCCGGGCGCAATTGCGGCGGACGCCGGCGGCCGAAGAACCGCCGAGTAGGATTACCGCTGGTGATTTTTCCATCGATCTGGATGCGCGCTCGGTCGTGGTGGTGGGGCATGAAGTTCATCTCACGCCGAAAGAGTTCGACCTCCTGGTTTATCTGGCACGGCGTCCGGGCAAGGTCGTGACGCATCGCACGCTTCTGGCCGCCATCTGGGGCCCAAACAGCACCGAGCAGCCGGAGTATCTGCGCGTCTTCGTGGGACAACTGCGCAAAAAGATTGAGACGGATCCCTCTTCGCCGAAGTATCTGCTCACCGAGCCCTGGGTTGGGTACCGGTTCGAACCCGGTTCATAAGTTCTTCCTCCCGTTCACCTTGCAGTCTTTACGAACATTTTATGGAGCCCTTATCTGGTCTTTTCGCATTTCCGTGTCCAATAGTTCGTGACGGCACAAAGGCCGCCATACATCAGGGAGAAAAGAGTATGTGGATTCATGAGGTAGCGCCGGAACGGTTGGCAGAACTCTTCCATCATTATCATCAGGCACTGACGCCGGAGATCTCCGGCAAAGGCAGCGAAGGCCAGGCCGCGTGGAAGGAAGTTTCCCCACAGGAAAAGAAGCGACTGGTCGCGGCAGCGCGCCTCGCTTTGCTCGAACTGGAATCAATAACCAGCGAACGCACGAAGGATAGACAGTATTTTGCCCAGCCGGGCGAAGCGGAATGGGGCTGCTGAAGGCGGGTCTTCCCGGAAGTTGGGCGGCAGGCGGAATCCCCGGACGCGACCAGTCAGGCGGACTTCCGTCTTTACGAATTCTTTAGGAATTCCTTAACCCACCCTTACATCTGAAATGTTTTACTAAACTGTTTGCGCGGGAGGCAGGAGTATGTGGGCAGCCGCGATGGTTGCAGCCATTGCCTTGACAGGAGTGGCGTTCATGCTCAGGTTTCTGATGGCGCTGCTGCTGGAGAGTGCGCCATCGGTCTGCTACTGGGTCATTCCGGTGCGCCGGGAGATAGAGCGGGAAACAGAAACAGAGAAAGAGCGAAACCACGGGTTTCCAAGCATCTATGTCGATCAGGATTCCCGCTCGGCGGAAAGTGGCTCCGGCGACTACTACCTGGAATTGGAGAACGAAAATCGTGCGAAAGAATACGCTTCAGATCTTATTGTTCTCGATGTTCGTCCTGTTTCTGACGGCTTGGGCTGGCGCTCAATCCGCTCAAGAGGCCGCAACGCCTTCCACCAGCACTGGCTCTAGTTCGGTTGAACAATCAGATCAGCAAGAATTGCGGGATGAACTTAAGGCACTGCGCGCTGAAGTGGAGCGCTTGCGCGCGGAAGTCGAGCAGCAGAAGGCCCCGGCAGTTGCGGATGTTCGAAGTGTGCCACCGTCCGAACCGGCGAGGATGATCGCGGGGTCAAGCATTCCCGCAGTGACGGCGGCAAATGTTGCCAGCTCAAGCGTTATGGCAATTTCCTCGTCCCCTGCCGGGTCGGCGAACACTTCCGACGCGCCGGCGAAAAGCCTAAGATTGACCCGTTCTCAGACTGGGACTGGACCTGGCTCAACGGCAATCCGCGTACTAAAGACGCGGCCTTCGATTCGAAATTCTTCACCCCGGAGATCCGGGCCGACGTTACCTACGCCTACGATTTCAACAAGCCGAAGGACAACACGATCAGCGGATCGAGCGAAATATTTCGCTCCAACGAAGTCCAGCTAGAGCAACTGGGCCTCGGTGGCGACTTTCACTACGACAACGTGCGCGCCAGGTTCATGACTCAGTTTGGCATGTATTCGGCGACCACGCCGCGCAACGACCCGAGTCCGGCGAAGGGGCAATGGGATCTCGATACCGCCTACCGCTATCTGGCAGAAGCCTACGGCGGTTACCACATCAATGCGTTGAACGGCATTAACGTGGACGCCGGCATTTTCCTCTCTTACATTGGCCTGTTCAGCTACTACAACTTCGACAACTGGGCGTATCAGCCTTCGTATGTTTCCTCCAACACGCCCTGGTTCTTCAATGGGTTGAGAGTTCAGATTTTTCCGAACCCACATTTGAAGATCGAACCGTGGCTCATCAATGGATGGCAGTCGTATGGTTCAGCCAATTCGAGGAAGGGGCTGGGTGGACAGATTAAGTGGACCCCGCGACCGTGGGTGAACGTCATTTCCAACAATTACGGGTTGGGCCACGACGATTTATACATCCCGAACCGCGGGCGGATTCACACTGACGACAGCATCGAGATCAAGTATTACGACCGACCGCAGAAGACTCTGGACAGGATGGCGTTCTCCTTCACTGGTGATATGGGCTGCGAATTTGGCCCCAGCACGACCACCTCGGCAGGTGTATATCTGCAAGGCGTGGGCTGCCACGGTAACACCAAGGACGCGAAATCGGTCGGGGGCGACTACTTCAACGCGGGAATCAATCCCAAGCAGAGCTTTATCGGCTACATGCTCTACAACCGCATGTGGTTCAAGAAAGATCGGTACGGGTTGACCATCGGTGGCGGCCAGATCAACAATCCTGGACGCTATCTAGTTCTGGCACCACCGATCAATGGAGAGACGGCAGAGTCGGCAGCGATCAATGCCCCCTACTTCACCGGAAACCCTTCGGACCCATTCAAAGCGTGGGATTCGTCGATTACGTTTGACTACATGCCCCGGCAGTACATCACGTTCCGCTGGGAATATGACTATCGTCATGCTAGTGTGCCGTACTGGTCGGGGCCGGGTGGAGTGACCCCGCCGGGTTCGGGCGGGGAGCCATATACCAACAACGGATCTCCGCAGTTTTTTGCCTGCAACGATGGGAATACGTCCGGGTCATTGAGCCTGAGCGGCGCGCAAACGGCCTGCACCGCACAAGGCAGCAGCGTGTGGTTTCCCGACCTGCGCCGGGATGAACAGTTCATCGACATGGCGATCATGGTCAAGTTCTAAGGCGAAGGGGCTCGCGATGCAAGATGTGATATTTCTGGCGGTGACGATTCTATTCTTTGCGGTGTCGCTCGCTTATGTGGTTTTCTGCGAGCGCGTACGTTAAGGAGAATATGAGTTCTGGACCGATCATCATGCTCGTCATCTGCGCAGGGCTGCTGGTGTACCTGGTGTACGCCATGTTGCGGCCGGAGAAATTCTGATGACAGCGAATGGATGGCTGCAAATCTTTTTTCTGCTGCTCGTCGTGTTCCTGACTACCAAGCCCTTCGGCGGTTTCATGGCGCGGGTGTTCGGGCGCGAGCGGACATGGTTGGACCCAATGATGCGGCCAGTCGAGCGGGTTCTCTACCGCCTTACGGGCGTCGACGAAAGCCACGAGATGGACTGGAGGGAATACGCGCTGGCGTTGCTGCTGTTCAGCGGCGTTTCCATGATCCTGCTTTATGTGCTGGAGCGGATGCAGTTGTGGCTGCCGTGGAATCCGCAGAAGCTGGTGGGCGTGCCTCCGGCGCTGGCGTTCAACACTGCGGCTTCGTTTACCACGAACACCAACTGGCAGAACTACGTGCCCGAGACCACCATGAGCTACCTGACTCAGATGGTGGCTCTGGCATATCACAACTGGGTTTCGGCGGCGGCCGGAATGGCCCTGGCGATCGCGTTCATTCGAGGGATTACGCGACGCGAGCAAAAGACTATCGGCAACTTCTGGGTAGATCTGGTGCGCGGTACGTTGTGGATACTGGCTCCGATATGCCTGGTAGGGGCGCTGCTGCTGGTGTCGCAGGGTGTAGTCCAAAACCTGAAGCCCTACGACACAGTGCAAGTGCTCGATCCGTACCAGACCCCCCAGTTGGGGCCCGATGGCAAGCCTGTGAGCGGACCTGACGGCAAGCCTGTGATGCAGACGGTGAGTCAGCAGGTGATCGCGCAAGGGCCTACGGCTTCGCAGGAAATTATCAAAGAATTGGGAACGAACGGTGGCGGATTCTTCAATGCCAACAGTGCGCATCCGTTTGAAAACCCCACGCCGTTCACGAACTTTCTGGAGATGTTCTGCATCCTCGCGATTCCTTCTGCCTTCACGTACACGCTGGGAAAGATGACGGGGTCGCCGCGACATGGATGGGCCGTGTGGTCAGCGATGGCGTTGCTGTTCCTCGCGGGGGTGACCACGGCGTACTGGGCGGAGGCGCGGGGCAATCCCTCGGTGACGTCTGCGGCGCAGCACGGCTCGCAGCATCCGGCTTCGGTTCAAGTCCTGGTTCAGCAAGGCATGGGCAATCTTGAAGGGAAAGAGGTACGGTTCGGGGTAGCGAACTCGGCTCTGTTTGCGACCGTAACTACCGACACGAGTTGCGGCGCGGTCAACTCCATGCACGATTCGTTTACGCCGCTGGGTGGAATGGTTCCGTTGATCAACCTCATGCTGAGCGAGGTAATCTTCGGCGGAGTGGGCGCTGGGATGTACGGAATGCTGGTCTTCGTCATTCTCTCCGTCTTTATTGCGGGATTAATGGTGGGCCGCACGCCGGAATATCTGGGAAAGAAGATCGAAGCCTACGACGTGAAGATGGCGATGCTGGTAATACTCATTTTTCCTCTGGTGATTCTGGTATTCACGGCGATTTCAGTGCTGTACAGCTTTGGCACATCGGCGATTTCCAACGCAGGACCGCACGGATTTACGCAGGTGCTTTATGCCTTTACCTCCTCCGTGGCCAACAACGGGTCAGGCTTCAACGGATTCAGCGGCAACACGCCGTGGTACAACACCTCACTCGGTATGGCCATGCTGCTGGGGCGCTTCATGATGATTCTCCCTATGCTCGCGATCGCCGGAAATCTGGCGGGGAAGAAACAGACTCCCGCAACGCTGGGCACTTTCCCCGTGACCGGGCCGCTGTTTACGATGCTGCTGATCGGTGTGGTGGTAATTGTAGGAGCACTGACATTTTTCCCGGCGCTTAGTCTGGGGCCGATTCTCGAGCACCTGCTGATGATGGCGGGCAAGACCTTTTAGGCAGGCTTTTCAGGCAAATATGGCAGGCAAGAAATCAAAACGCAGCTTGTGGGATATGAAGATTGTGCGCCGCGCGGCGTGGGATTCGCTGGTAAAGCTCCATCCCGTGACCATGATGCGCAATCCCGTAATGTTCGTGGTGGAAGTGGGCAGCGTGGTGACCACCGTACTGCTTATTCTGGAGCGAATGCATGGGCAGCCCGGATTTGGGTTCAATCTACAGATCACGCTGTGGCTGTGGTTCACGGTGCTGTTTGCCAACTTTGCCGAGGCGATGGCCGAAGGCCGCGGTAAGGCGCAGGCCGACGCGCTGCGCCGTGCCAAAGCGGAGACGATGGCCAATCGGCTGCTTTGCGACGGAAAAACAGAGACCGTGCCAGGGTCGAAATTGCGCTCAGGAGACATGGTGCTGGTGGAGGCAGGCGAATTTGTCCCCGGCGACGGCGAGATTGTGGAAGGCGTGGCGTCGGTGGACGAGTCGGCGATCACTGGAGAATCCGCGCCGGTCATTCGCGAAGCGGGCGGCGACCGCTCGGCAGTGACCGGGGGAACCCGCGTCCTTTCGGATTGGATAAAGGTGAAGATCACATCCAATCCCGGCGAGACGTTTCTGGATCGCATGATCGCGCTCGTTGAAGGCGCGGAGCGGCAGAAGACTCCGAATGAAATTGCGCTGAATATTTTGTTGGCGGGACTGACGATTGTGTTTCTGCTGGCGGTGGTCACGCTGCAGCCTTTTGCGATTTATGCGGGCGCGCCGCAAACCGTATTCGTGCTGGTGTCTTTATTGGTGTGCCTGATTCCAACCACGATTGGCGGGTTGCTTTCGGCGATCGGCATTGCGGGTATGGACCGGTTGGTGCAGCACAATGTGCTGGCGATGTCGGGACGCGCGGTAGAAGCTGCGGGCGATGTGAACACCTTGCTCCTCGATAAGACAGGGACCATCACGCTGGGCAACCGCCAGGCTACAGAGTTCATCACGGCGCCGGGCGTGACCGAGGCGATGCTTGCGGATGCGGCGCAACTCTCTTCGCTGGCGGACGAAACTCCTGAGGGGCGCTCGATTGTCGTGCTTGCCAAAGAAAAGTACGGATTGCGCGGACGGGAGATGAGTTCGCACGACGCCGAATTTATTCCGTTCAGCGCGACGACTCGCATGTCAGGCGTGAATATGGATGGCCGCGCCATCCGCAAAGGTGCGACGGATGCAGTTGCCAAGTATCTGGAGGAGCAGGGCGGTTCGCTTCCCGCAGAAGTACGCGCCGCAGTGGAGGCGATTGCGCGCTCCGGAGGAACGCCGCTGGTGGTGGCGGAAAATGGCCGGGCAATGGGAGTGATTCAACTCAAAGACATTGTGAAGGGCGGCATGCGGCAACGTTTTGATCAGCTGCGCGCGATGGGGATTAAGACGGTGATGATCACGGGGGATAATCCTCTGACGGCGGCGGCGATTGCCACCGAAGCCGGCGTGGATGACTTCCTGGCCCAGGCCACACCGAAGGACAAACTTGACCTGATCCGGCGCGAACAGGGACAGGGCAAGCTGGTTGCGATGACTGGTGACGGCACCAACGATGCACCCGCGCTGGCGCAGGCCGATGTTGGCGTCGCCATGAATACGGGCACGCAGGCGGCGAAGGAAGCCGGCAACATGGTCGATCTCGATTCGAATCCGACCAAGCTGATTGAGATCGTGGAAATCGGCAAACAGTTACTGATGACGCGGGGCGCTCTGACCACATTTTCGATTTCGAATGACGTAGCCAAATACTTCGCCATCATTCCCGCGATGTTTGCCGGGACGTTTCCGGTTCTGCAGGCGCTCAATGTGATGCGGTTGGCGACGCCGCAATCGGCGATCTTGTCGGCGGTCATCTTCAATGCCCTGATTATCGTGGCGCTGATTCCGCTGGCGCTGCGCGGGGTGAAATATGTTCCGCAGGGAGCGGCCGTGCTGCTGCGCCGGAACTTGCTGGTGTACGGCGTGGGCGGAGTGATCGTGCCGTTTATTGGCATCAAGCTTATCGACTTGCTTATCGTGCGGGCTGGTTTGGCCTAAAACGACTGTCTGAGACGATTGGCGTAGAGGCAACTATGAAAAAGAATCTGATCACTGCGGTACTTATGACGCTGGCGACAACCGTGTTGTTCGGTCTGCTGTTTCCGCTCTTGATCACGGGACTGGCGCAGCTTTTGTTTCCGAGGCAGGCTAATGGAGAACTGCTGACGCGCAATGGCAAGGTCGTAGGATCGCGCTTGATCGGACAATCATTCTCGTCCGCGGGTTATTTCCACTCGCGCCCATCCAGTGCCGGCACTGGCTACGATGCGGGCAACTCCGGCGGCTCGAACCTTGGTCCGACCAATCAATCGCTCATCGCGCGGGTACAGGGGGATGCGGACCGATTACAGGCCGAGAACCCCGGGGCCGCAATCCCAATGGATTTGCTTACGACGTCAGGTTCGGGGCTTGATCCGCATATTTCGCCTGAGGCGGCGGAATTTCAGGTGCCGCGCATTGCGAAGGAGCGCAAGCTGAGCGAGGACAAAGTTCGCGACGCAATCCGCCAGCATACGGAGCCGCGGCAGTTTGGATTTCTGGGCGAGCCCCGGGTCAACGTTCTGGAGTTGAATCTTACGTTGGATGAGATCTCGCCGAAGCCGGTCACTCGCTGACTCGGAATTCCCGGAAACCGGAAAGGACATTGACGTAAAGCCCTTGCGTGCGGTCTGATAGGTTCGCATGCGATGCGACTTGCGCACGGACCGACTGGTGAAAAGACTATAGCGCCGGGATGGCGGGGAACCAGACCGCTCCCGGCGCATTTATTTGTTGCGATCCTGCCATGAACGAATAGACATGAACGAACAGAAGCGTCCGACGTTTAACTGGATGGATGTTCTCTGGCTGCTGTTCTTGGCCGTATTGGCGGCGCTGCCGCCGAGGGCGGAGATCCATAAACAGCTCACGCTGTTGGCCATTGGCGTCGTGCAGTTCAGTGAGGGCTGGCTTCTGGCGCGGGCTCCGAGGTGGGGTGCGGCATACATTGTGCTGCTCAAGGTCGCGCTGGCGACTTTGCTCATCGATCACACCGGCGAGGTCGGAATCAATAGCAGCTACTATCCGATTTTCTATGTTCCGATCGTCACGGCCGCGGAGTATTTCAGTCCGCTGGGAACTTTGTTGTGGACGGCGCTGGCCTCGGCTGCCTATTGCTCATATCTTTATCCGGCGCTGCAGGAATATGAAATCACGGCCGAGAACTATGGCCTGCTTGCGATCCGCATTGTTTTCTTTTTTCTCGCGGCGATGGTGGTGAACCGCTTCGTGGTCGAAAACCGCCGCCAGATCACACGCTACCAGGAGTTGGCCGGGACGCTGGCCGAAACGAACCGCAAGTTGGAATTGGCCCAGGAGGAGGCGCGACGCTCAGAGCGACTGGCGGCGCTGGGGCAAATGTCCGCCGGCCTGGCGCACGAGATTCGCAATCCGCTCGGAGTGATTAAGGGATCGGCGGAAATGCTTCACCAGAAGCTGGGAGAGTCGAACCCCCTGGCCAGCGAACTGGCGGGTTACATTTCAAGTGAGACCAATCGTTTGAGCGCGCTGGTAACGCGGTTTCTTGATTTTGCGAGGCCGCTTCATGCGGAGTTGTCGCCACAGGAAATTACCGTAGTGCTGGAACGCGCGCTGCACGACGTATCTTTATCTTCACCGCGAAAAGGCGAAGACCGGCCGGTTCGTGTGGAACGGCGGTATGAGCCGCACTTGCCCATGGTTCCGTTGGATGAGAGTCTTTCCGAGCAAGCGTTCGTCAATCTGATTCAGAATGCTTATGATGCGATGGGAAGCGATGGCGGAGTATTGCGGGTGACGGCCACGAAGGCAAATAACGCGAACCGGGAGGGAGTCGAAGTGCGGATCGAAGACACGGGGCCGGGAATTCCAGCTGAACTACGGGAGCAGATATTCAATCCGTTTGTGACCACCAAGAAATCGGGTGTGGGACTCGGCCTGTCGATTGTCTCTAGGATTATTGACGGGCATCATGGAACGATTCGCGTCGAAGCTGGCGGTAACGATCAGCAAGGAGCTTGTTTCGTAATCTTTTTTCCCGCGAGCGACGAGGCGGCTGCCGCGCAAGCATCTTAAGCGGAGGTTGCTCTCCGACGAATTGCGTTGAGGTTCTGGTGCAGATGTGGCAAGCGGCGAGTAGGCGCCAACCAATATGTCAACGATTCTAATAGTCGAAGACGAAGCCAAGATGCGCCGCCTGCTCGAATTGAATCTTGGCGAAGACGGCTTCGCAACGCTTTCCGCGAGTGATGCGGAGGCCGGGCTGAAACTTCTCCGGGAAAACTCCGTTGATCTTGTGGTAACAGATCTGAAACTTCCGGGGATGAACGGCCTTGAATTCCTGCACGCGATCAAACAGCAGAATGCCGCGTTGCCGGTGGTGGTGATGACGGCTTTCGGCAGTGTGGAAACCGCGGTGGAAGCCATGAAGGCCGGGGCCAGCGACTATGTGCTGAAGCCATTTTCGCTGGGCGAGATGCGCATGGTCATCCGCAAGGAACTGGATGTCCACAACTTGCGCGAGGAGAACCGCTCGCTCGCGCGAGGCACTGGGCAAGCGCTATGCGCATCCCAACGTGGTGGCTCGCAGCGCGAAAATGCAGGAGGTGCTGACGACACTCGAGCGCGTGGCCCCCACCAATTCGACGGTCCTGCTGGGCGGGGAAAGCGGCGTAGGCAAGGACTTGATTGCTCGCGCGATTCATGAAAAGTCCCGGCGAGCTTCGGGACCTTTCATCAAGATCAATAGCACAGCGATTCCAGAGAATCTTCTGGAGAGCGAACTGTTCGGCTATGAAAAGGGCGCGTTCACCGGCGCAACCGGAAGCAAGCCAGGGAAGTTCGAGCTGGCCGACAAGGGAACGCTGTTCCTCGATGAGATCGGCGACGTGCCGCCGGCGACTCAGGTGAAATTGTTGCGCGTATTGCAGGAGCGCGAGTTCGAACGGCTGGGCGGCACGCGCACCGTGAAAGTAGATGTGCGGCTGATTGCGGCCACCAACCGCGATCTGCGCGAAGCGCTGGAGCAGGGAACGTTCCGCGAGGACCTCTATTATCGTTTGAACGTTGTTCCCATCGACATTGCACCGCTACGCCAGCGCAAAGAAGACATACCGGATCTGGCGAATCTTTTTATTTCGCGCTTTGCCGGCGATTCCGGAAAGCCGGTGAAGAGCATTACGCCGGAGGCGATGCAGATTCTGGTCAATTATCACTGGCCGGGGAATGTGCGCGAGTTGCAGAACATCATCGAGCGGGCGTGCGCGCTCGCCAAAGGGCCGGTGTTGGAGGCCTCAGATATTCATCTGGATTTGCGTCCTGCCAAAGCAGCCAATGCTGTCAGTGGATTTCTTCCTGAAGGTATGACGCTGGAGCACTGGGAGGATGAAATGATCCGCGAGGCGCTGCGGCGCGCGAACGGGAATAAGAGTCAGGCGGCGAGGCTGCTGGGATTGTCACGGAACGCGCTGCGATACCGGTTGTCAAAGATCGGGATTGCGGATGAAGGAGAGAAAGACGGGTAAATTCGGGCGAAGGCTTCCACGAAACGGGTTTGGAGACCGTTATCACGGAAAATGAACTTAAGTCCAAAGTGCGTGATAGAATGTGTTCATGGCGAACACACGAAGTGCGACGTTGAGCATCCGATTGAAGCCCGAGGTCAAGAAGCGGCTGGCCAAGCTAGCCGAGGTTTCCGGGCGCAGCTCGAACTTCCTCATCTCCGATGCGGTCGAGTCCTACGTGGCGGACCAGGAGAGAATGCTGGCAGAGATTCGTCTGGCGGACCGCGAGGTGAAGTCTGGGCACTATGTTAGGCACGACGACATAAAAGCCTGGCTGCTTTCGTGGGGCACCGACCACGAACTGCCGCCGCCGAAGTGCGCTTGCGGCGGGCAGCATGATGATGAGGCTATGTGCCGTTAGAGATTGTCTGGTCACCGAGGGCGCTGGCACGATTGCGAGAGATACGAGATTACGTGGCCAAGGACAAGTCGGACGCAGCAGCGAGGTTGGCGACGCGGATTGTTTCGCTGGTTGAAGCTCTGAAACAACATCCCTACCTGGGCCGCGCGGGAAGTGGGTTGGGGGTACGGGAGTTGATCGTCGGCGGCACTCCTTATTTGATTTTCTACCGGGTACGAGCGAACCGGGTTACGATCACGACGATTTGGCACGCCGCACAATCCGGGAAACGGCGCAAGCGGCCAAGAACACATTGACGGCAGTCCTCGACACTGGCTGAAAACCACCATCTTGGCCGAGAGTGGCCACCGGTTCCGAATTCATTCCTTATGGGATCGGTTGAATATTAATCTCTTCCGTCTGTAAACAAATGAGTTGTAGGATTTCTTCCCATCTCTTTTTGTGGCATGGCAGTTGCTACTCACTACAACGTCAACTTCGGCTTCTCGGGGCTAATCCGGCGTTGGCCGAGTTTGGGATGAGGTGGATTATGAAAGAAAAATTCCTAACAAGTCTCGCAATCTTAGCTCTGGCGTTCGCGGGCGCGCTCCCAATCTGCGTGCAAGCGCAGACTACAAAAGAAGGTTCCGGACCTTCCGAGCAGCCAAGCGCACCAATGGAAATCGGACAGATCAAACCCGCACAAACGGCTCAGGCCGATCAACCGGCTCAACCCGCGGCAACGCCGAAACTGCCAGAAGAAACTCAGCCCGGTGGGCCGTCAGGCGAAGCCGCAGCAAAGACTGATCAAGGTGTGGGCCGCGTCAGCATGATTCATGGCGACGTGTCGACGCAGCGGGGAGATTCAGGCACATGGTCCGCGGCCGTATTGAATCAGCCGGTAGTGAACGGCGATAAAGTTTCCACCGGAGCAGGCGGGCGCGCCGAGGTGCAGCTCGACTTCGCCAACATTCTCCGCCTGGGCTCGAACGCACAGGCGACGATCGCGAACTTTACGCACAAATACATTCAGATTCAAGTGGGGCAAGGTTTGGCGAATTATTCCGTTTTCGGCGAGAGCGAGGCTGAGCCGGAAATCGATACGCCGAACGTCGCGGTTCATCCCGCGCATAAAGATGGTGTGTTCCGCGTTGAAGTGCGGCCCGATGGCGACTCGATTGTCATCGTGCGCAAGGGTGAGGCGGAGATCTCAACTCCCCAGGGCATCGGCTCGGTAAAGCAGGGCGAGATGGCGACCGTGCGCGGTTCCGGCGCCGATGCGAAGTACAAGATCAGCGCCGCCCCCGAACGAGATGATTGGGATCGCTGGAACATCGATCGCGATCGCATGATTCACGAAGCCGCTGCGTGGAAGCATACGAACAAGTATTATGTCGGCGCTGAAGACCTTGACGCCAACGGAACCTGGGAAGACGCGCCCGACTACGGTCAGGTCTGGGTGCCGAACGAGCCGGAAGGTTGGGCTCCATATCGCGATGGCAACTGGGTTTGGGAACCTTACTACGGATGGACTTGGGTTGGCTTTGAGCCATGGGGATGGGCTCCGTATCATTATGGGCGCTGGATGTGGTACGGCGGCGCGTGGGCGTGGTGGCCGGGGCCGGTGTGGGACGGGGGATTTTATCGTCCTTTCTGGGCGCCGGCGTATGTGTCGTTCTTCGGATTCGGAGGCGGTTGGGGATTTGGTTTTGGTTGGGGCGGATGGGGCAGCTTCGGGTGGTTGCCCATCGGTCCCTGTGACCGCTTCTTTCCCTGGTGGGGTGGATATCGTGGCCGCTTCGGAGTGGTTGGCTTCAACCGGTTTGGTACGCTGAACCGCTTTGGTGGAATCGCGCCATTGCATGCGGGAACGCAGTTCTCAAACTTTGCGCACATCAACGATGCGCACATCGGCGGAGCGCTCTCGACCGTGCGAGCAGGGAACTTTGGAGCTGGTCGAACCATGGCGGTGGCTGCTACTCACGCGCAATTGAGCGGCGCTCGCATGATGACGGGCAACATGCCCGTAGTCCCAACGCGCGCTAGTTTGTCGGCGAGCGGACGGGCTGCCGCGCCTTCCACCATTCACAACACTGCGTCGCAGCATTTTTTCGGGACGCAAAGCGCTTCGCATTCGGAATCATTCCAACAGCAGACGGCGCGTCTGCAGCAGTCGATGCAGCAGAGCCACTTCTCGCCGGTTTCGGCTGGCTCTCATGCGAGCTCGACCGCTTCAGAATCGCGTGGCACAGCCCCTGCCGCAACGGGAAAGACTGCTGCTGAAAATGCAAGTCGTGGCGGCTCGACCATTCCAGTATCCACCGCGAACCATGCGGAGTCGGCTTCGGCTACTCGTGGCGAATCGAACCGCGGCGAATGGAAGTCGTTTACGCCGACATCGCACAGCAGCGAATCCGCGAGTCGCGCAGCGGGCGCCGCCGACACTTTAAGGAGCGACGGCGGAAGTTACTGGAATCGGACGGCATCGAACTCCAGGGGTTCTCGCGGAGCCGGCTCAACCGGTTACGCGGGCAGCGGCGGTTCTCGTCCTCAGCTGAACATGAGGCAGCCCATCGCGCAGCCGCGGTCTTCGGGAGCGGAAGGTTACGGCGGATCCCGCGGAGCTTACAGCGGCGGTGCTTCGCATAGTGCACCGAGTGGAGGTGGTGGGCACTCCTCCGGTGGAGGCGGACATTCGAGCAGCGGCGGAGGCGGAGGTCATCACTAAGTCGAAGATGTTCGCGATGTAAATGGTGAAGGTAAGAAGGGCGTGCTAAACGGCACGCCTTTTCTTCTTCAAGTGGCTCTCGCAGCTTCCTCGCGCTTCGAGGCCCTCCTGCCAACGAAGTTTCGCCGATGAGTCTTGTTGATTTCTGCTCGAAAATAAATTCTCGGCCGGCCCGTTCGCATTGGATCGGCGGGCTGCGCTCCGATAGGAATCGAGGGTATCCCCCCTCCCCCTCCCCCTCAATATCTGGAATCATGGAGTTAGCAAAAAATTCCCCGCAAAATCCGGATGTCAAAGAACTTAGATACTAAAATCCCTGAAGCAAAGGACTTAGCGCGCGACGATTTGCTGTGTAGCAACCGTCACTGCCTCGACCATGATTGCGCATGTGACGGGCTGTGCACAAGGTCAGATGTCACAACGGAGTTGTGGAAATTCTTTGGGAGTGTCAGAGGTTTCGAAGCCAGACCCCACTAAGGTGCCATTGACGAAATTGCACTCTTCTTCTAGGTTCCTGTCGCGTCGCTTTCCCAGGAAATAACTCCCCCGTTCGGCAGTGGCTCACCCACCTCTGCTCCTCGCAGCGGCGTTTGGAAGAATCGCGGGTCGGGCCCATTCACCGTGCGCGGAGATTCTCTCCGCACCATCCGACGTAGGACAGGAGCTCAGTATGAGCAGTATCACGATCAAGACGGTCGCAATCGCGGCCTCCAAGCAAGCGTGTCTGTCGTCCGTTGCGGTAGTGCTTCTGCTTGCGGTCTCCGCGACACAATCGGCGCAGGCGCAGACTTATGAAGTGCTTCACCGGTTTCATGGCAAAGCGGACGGAGGGGCTCCCGACGCAGGTGTGATCCGGGACGCTGCGGGCAACCTCTACGGTACGACCGCACAAGGCGGCGATCTTAAATGCGATCAGCCCCTAAGTGTAGGCTGCGGAGTCGTGTTCAAGCTGAGCCCCACCAGAAAGGAAACCGTGCTGCACACCTTCACCGGCGGAGCGGACGGAGGTTTTCCCGAAGCCGGTTTGCTCCGGGACACGGCTGGCAATCTCTATGGCACGGCCTTATCCGGTGGCGATCTCAACTGCGCAGCGGGCTACGAGGAGCCTGGCTGTGGAGTTGTGTTCAAGTTGGATACGGCCGGCAAGGAGACGGTGCTATACACTTTTACCGGGGGAGCGGAAGGAGCTTTTCCGGACGCAGATGTGATCCGGGACGCTGCAGGCAACCTCTATGGCATTGCCTCCGGCGGCGGCGATTACAACTGCTTCCCGAGAGGGGGCGGCTGCGGAGTGGCGTTCAAGCTGGACACCACTGGCAAGGAGACGGTGCTGCACACCTTCACCAAGGGGGGATCTTCCCCGGTGATCCAGGACGCGGCGGGCAATCTGTACGGCACGGCCGGCTCCGGTGACACTTATGGCTCCGGAGTAGTATTCAAGTTAAGCACCAAGACCCGCAAGTTTACCGTGCTCTACAAATTAATTGGCGGAGGAGCGGACGGATCATTTCTCTCCAGTTTGGTCCGGGACGCCGAAGGCAACCTCTACGGCACGACCGCCCAAGGAGGCGACCTCAACTGCTTCCCGCCCTATGGCTGCGGAGTGGCGTTCAAGCTGGATGGGGCCGGCAAGGAGACGGTGCTTCACACCTTCCACGGGGGAGCGGACGGAGGTCTCCCCAACCCAGTGATCCGGGACGCGGCGGGCAACCTCTACGGCACCACTGGCATTGGCGGCGATCTCAACTGCCAAGCGGGGAACGAGGTCCCTGGTTGCGGAGTGGTGTTCGAACTGGATACGACCGGAAAGGAGACAGTGCTGCACACCTTCACCGAAAAAGCGGACGGAATTTATCCCACGGCCAATTTGATTCGAGACACGGCGGGCAACCTCTACGGCACCACTATCGAAGGCGGCGATCTTAAATGCTTCCCGCCCTCTGGCTGCGGAGTGGTGTTCAAGGTCACGCCGTAGTGACCCAGGTCTTGCGCTTTGGGCGCCATTCTTTCGCCGCTTCGCGGCTGCGACCTAGAGCTTCATAACCTAAGGTCGCGCGTAGGCGGGGCTGTCGGGATTCGGGGGATCGTAGTCGCGGCCGTATTTGTTCTTGTGAGCCACGTCCAGATCGGATTCGGCGAGGGTGACGGTTCCCAGGAAGGTGTCGCTGGGGGTTACTGTGATTTCGCGTTCCGCGGCTTCGAGTGCGTTCGGCGAAACTGATGGATGGAAGA
Source organism: uncultured Acidobacteriaceae bacterium (assembly GCA_963841125.1). Lineage (GTDB taxonomy): Bacteria > Acidobacteriota > Terriglobia > Terriglobales > Acidobacteriaceae > Sulfotelmatobacter. The sequence continues at coordinate 258,704 of CAWJBH010000004.1, read as the reverse complement.
CGTGCATCTGATAGCGGCCTGGGACTATGTTCGCGATGCTGATTTCGCCGCGCCCGTTCGAAATGGAATAGTAGGGCGTGTTGAGCGCAATTATGACAGCGCTCATCTGGGCATGAATGTTGCAGAAGATGAAAGAAATGCCGGGCTTGTCGAACTTCACAAATTGTGTGGTGCCACTTTCGTAAAGTCCTAGGTCGAAGCGTTTGCCGTCGAACAATGAAAAGACATTGTGAAAAAAAGGATCCCGGTTGGGAAACTCGACCTGCCCGCCCGCCGGGATCACCAGCAGCGATGGCTGGAAACTTTTGTCCTTCTGTACGAGTTGCGGGATCGGTCGCGTCTGCTGCGGCGCGGGAGGCGCAGGAGTGGTGCCAAGAGGCGTGAGCCATACCACAACTTTAGAAGCGTCCTTCACATTGCGCCGGTTCCTTGTGAGCTGCACTTTGCCTTTGAGTTCGACGCCATTCAGTTCCACATCTTGAGCCAGAGCAGGGACAGAGACAAAGATAACGACACGCAGCAGCAACAGGATGCAGCTGACACTCTGGCGATGATGAGCGAAGCGGGTCATGTTCAGAACAGTATCCCCAAGGCAAGATTAACCTGATTGGTGACGCTGTCGCTGTCATAAATGGGGAAAGTGTGCAAGCGTCTGAATTCAGCGGAGAGCAGCAGATCGGACCGAGGGCGGTAGACCACATTGCCGAGCGCGCCCCGATTGCGTCCCAGAATCTCTCCGAAGTTGTTGGCGTCGATGGCGAAGCCGCGGACGTCGCCGGCAAAGGCGTTGTCTTCGGCGAACACGCCGTTCAGTTCCAGCTTGCGCGTGAGTTGAAGTTTGAGTTGAGTCCATCCTCCGGCGGAATCAACGCCGCGAATACTCGTAGTAGATAAGGCAGGATTGCCGCCGAAAAGAACGGATTGGCCGATAGCGGCTCCGAGGCCGCCCACGCCACGGCCCCGATAGAATTCACCGGAAAGAATCAAGCGGCGAAGAATCGGAATCTGCCAGTCCGTCATGCCGGCCCATGCATCAACGGAACGATCCCACGACCAGTTCTGGCGTCCGTAATAACCAGCTACGGCAAGGCTTAGCGGATGATCGGACACCGACTTGGACCAAGCGGTGCGCATGGCGTAAGCTGGCTGGCCCGAGCGTTCGCCAGCTTGCGACGTGCGGAAGTATGGATCAGTGGGAGGTTCCCAATCCAGATTGTCGAGAATTCCTGCCTGCAAGGTGATCGTCTGTTGGCCGGCAAGATTGAAGCGATGCTCCACGCGAACTTGCGGCGTCCATCCCCAGAGATTCCCAGCGTAGGCGAAGGCCGGAACGGAGAGTGATGCGAAGGATGTGGGAGACAGAGGCGAGATGAACAGGGAATCCTGGCCTGCGATCACCGAGGTATGTTCCCAGTCGAGCCGCAGGCTGGCGGTTTGCATGCGCGCAACACCAAAGTTGACGCCGTTGTTGGTTGCGGGAAATCCTCCTGCAAAATCGAATTGCACGTTGGCCGAAGTTTTCGCGCCCGCAAGGGTGGGCCCGAAAACTTCAAGGCCGATCTCGCTTTGGCGGAATGTGGCGCCGACGCTGGCGTTAGAGCTACCCGGCGCGACCGGTTGCGAGTAGTCGGGTAGGTCCAGGTTGTCGGAGGCTCCTACGTTGCGGAAGGCATTCATCAGCACAATTCCAGAAAGCCTGACCCGGTACTTGGCGGCGGTTTCGACTTTGGTCTGGTACTGTTCATCAATCTTCGAGCCCAGCAACTGAGTAGATTCTTCCAGCCTTTGTATCCTGCTACCCAAATCCGGAGGTGAAGCCTGGGTTGCGGCACTGGCCGAGTTCGCGCTGTACGGAGTGGATTCGTGCGCAGCGGAGGGCGACGTGCTCGAGTTCATTGCCACCGCGAGCGGGGCCAGAAGCTTGCGCGTTTCTTGTAATTCCTGGCGCAGTTCCTGCATTTCGGCGCGCGACTGCGCATTCTCGGTTCGCATTTGTTCGATCGTCGCGCGCAGTTCGTGCACTTGCGAGTCGAGTTCACGGAGTGAGGCATCACTGGGTTGAGATGCCGCCAAGGGTGTTGCTTCCTGCGCGCGACTGGACATGCTCAGGCCAAAGATGCTCAAAAGGACAAAAGCGGCTGCCGCAATGACACCGGTACGAAGTTCAGGGTTCTTCACACCATCCTCCTGCGCGATATGCGGAACGTCGTGAAATGAGGCTGCGGACTACGTGTCCGAATGTCGAATTGATTTTTCCGTCGCGTGATCGCTGTCTACAGGCAAAAACGTTCGGGCAGCAAGATCGTTTTCGCTGGCGTCGAGAGGGCCTTGCGGAGCGCGGCCGGGAAGCGTGATTCGAAAGACAGTTCGAGCGTCCGGGGTGCGTTCCATCAAGACCTGGCCACCGTGATCCTGCACAATCTTCTGCACGACCGTGAGTCCAAGGCCGGTTCCATTCTCTTTGCCGAAGCTCACAAAGGGATGAAACAACTTGTCACGAATCGGTTCTGCAATGCCGGGACCGTTGTCCGAAACCGCAATGGTGACGGCGTGACCGGCGCGCTCAACTGTGACCAGAACTCGGCCCTCGCTGCCAGGAGCGGCCTCGCAAGCATTCAACAGAAGATTGTAGAGAGCACGCTCCAGCTTGCGGGGATCGAACCAGACCAGGCTCCGGCCAGTGTAGTGAACCTCGATTAGAGTGCCCTGATGGCGCGGGTGCAGCCGCACCGCCTGCATGGCTCGCTGCACCGTTTCGGCAACGCTGGCGTAGGTTGGGCTCAGGGATTCCCTAGTCCGGGCGAACTCGAGTAACGAGTCGATCAGGTCCGTCATCTGGTTCACCCCGGACCGAACCTCCTGATACAGTTCTTCGCGTTGGGCTGAAGTCAGGCCGCCGTCGCAAAGAAACTCAGAATTAGCAACGACAGCAGCGAGGGCGTGGCGCAAGTCATGGGAAATCGAACTGGCCATGCGTCCGATGGTGGCCAACTGCTCTGATTCCAGCAGCGCTTCCTGGGTCTTGAGCAGGCTCGCTCGCATGCGATCAAAAGCCGAGGTCAGCTCCGCGACTTCGTCGCTGCCGCGGGGATCAAGAGGATGGTAAAAGTCTCCGTGTTCCAGGGCGCGCACGCCTTCCACCAGGCTCGCCAACGGACGAGTGAATGTGTGGGAGATCACGAACACCAGCGCGCTGCCGATCAGGACCGCTGTGAGGCCCAGCAACAACAGCAGGCGATTCAGGTTACCGAGAAACCTGGCGGCCTGATCGTAGGATCCCAGCACGGTCAAACGCACGGGAGTTTCCTGCCGGCCTGAAAGATCGAGCGACGCCGCCACAAAATTCTCCCGGCCAACCTCAACATCCCGGGGGCCGCTTTGCAAGGATCCGGTCGCTAGCGCTCGCACACCGGCACTCTGAGTTTGATTGGTGTCAGGGTGGTGGCCACGATTTCATCGCCATAGGAGAAGGCCACCTGACTAGCCGAAACTTTGCTGACCTCGCGGGCCAGGCGGCCATCAATTTCATAGCCGATGATCAGGAAGCCGAGCAAAGGACCTTCCGTCTTGGAACCGAAATAAACCGGCTGCACGAAAGTCTGGTAGAGATGGTGGTCGCTAAACCACCAGTGGCTGGAGTCCTCTTCATTCAGGGACTGCTCGAAGTGCTGCTGAGCGGCCTCGCGGGTTAGTCCTGCCGATTTCGTATGCAGAGCGACTACCTTGCCGTTGCGGTTGACGAGCACCAGAAGGTCGCTGCCGGTCAATGGCCACACGTCTTTGGATGCGTCCTGGATGGTAGCTGGGTCGTGAGCCGTCATTATGGCTCGTGTGATCGGCAGGTAGGCCACCAACTCGGCGGAATGAGTCAACGTGACTTCGCGATCATGCTGAAAATTCTGATAGGTAGTGACGGAATTGCGCAGGTCCTGCACAATGCCTTGCCGGACGTGGCTTTGCACGCTGTGCCGCACCACCAGAAGGCTCAACGCTGTAAGGCCGGAGGTGATCAGCACCATCGAGAGCAGAAAGCGCGTACGCAGGCGCGTGCGGGGGACCAGTGCATTTCCGGGCCTTGCTGGAAAGGTCTGCGAGGCGAATTCTGTTGAAGGTTCCAAGGGATCTCAGCGAACGAACTTGTAACCCATTCCGTGCACAGTACGAAAGTGTACCGGACTGGCAGGATCGCGTTCCAGTTTTTGGCGAAGCTTCAGGATGTGGTTGTCCACGGTGCGGGTCGAGGGATAGTTCTGATATCCCCAAACTTCATTCAGCAATTCATCCCGGCCAATCACGCGGTCCGCGTTCTGCACCAGAAATTGCAGAGTCTTGAATTCCTGCGCGGTTAAAACCATGACCTTGCCGTCACGCTGGACTTCCATTTTCTTGAAGTCAATCGAGATACCGTCGAAATTTACCAGATTGCCAGTCGCCGTTCTCGAAGTATGCCGGAGAGCGGCGCGCACGCGCGCCAGCAACTCACGGGGGCTGAAGGGCTTGGTTACGTAGTCGTCCGCGCCCAACTCGAGCAATAGAACTTTGTCCGAGACATCGCTGGTTGCGCTTAGAACTACGATTGGCAAAGTCGGCGCCTGGGCTTTGATCTCTTTGCACACATCGCTGCCGGAGAGCTTGGGTAAACGAAGGTCAAGAATGACGACTGCTGGCGGCGCAGCTTGAAAGCTCTCTAAGGCAGATTTCCCATTCGCCTGGATCTCAACCGTGTAGCCCTCGGATTCGAACAGCCGTTTAAGAGCTTTCTGGACAGCGGGATCGTCCTCGACTACTAGAATTCTTCCCATCGGCCGCGCGGAGTTCATCGGATCCAACGATCTTACCGTGCTCAGGGGTGTGGCGATTTGACCCATAATGCCGTCCTCACTCGAGTCGAGCCCATCTTCAGAGTAGAGCAACAGAGTAAAGCTTACAGCGTTTCTGCCCGTTTTCAGCGCGAGACGAAAGGTTTGACAATTTTTTTACATCTGCGGAGTGGTGCCGAAAGGCTCTGCGGCAAGAGGCTTGCTACAAATTCAACCTGCCGTAGAATACAAACACCTTGCCGGTTTCTGCCGAACTCGATGCTCTGCGCGTCGTCCTGGTGGACGCACGTAATCCCCTCAACATTGGCGCGGCCGCGCGGGCGATGAGTAACTTTGGATTTCATCATCTTCGAGTGGTGAATCCCTACGATGTGGCATTTCAAGGCGCTCGCTCCGCCGTGGGTGCTGCGGATCTTCTGGCTCGCGCCGAAAAGTACGAAACTGTAGCCGAGGCGGTTGCCGACTGCACGCTAGTGGTCGGAACCACAGCCATCGGCCATCGCGATCCGCAGCATTCGATTCAACGCCTGGAGGCCGGCGCGCCTCTCATCCGCGCGCATCTTTCTTCGGTACCCGCTTCGGTATCCGCTCCGGTATCTGCTACTGCATCCGGTTCTGGCGGTTGCGCTCTGCTGTTCGGTTCGGAAAAGTTCGGGCTCTCCAACCAAGACATGAGTCACTGTCACTGGCTGATGCACATCCCCACGCGCGAGGAACACTTCTCGATGAATCTGGGGCAGGCGGTGGCGGTTTGTCTGTATGAATTGATCCGCGATCCCAGCGTTATGCCGGAGCCACAGGAGGGAAGTCCCGCCTCATCCGCCGAGATGGAGCGAATTACCGAGACCTTGTTCACAGCTCTACGCGCCAGCGGTTATCCGAAGTTGAACTCGTCGGATTCTTTTGAGGGCGCACTTCGCCGCTTAGTGCGGCGGCTTGACTTGCAAACCGGCGACGCGGAATTTCTGCTGGGCATGTTGCGGCAGATGGTTTGGAAGATGAAGAAAAACGAAGAAGTGGGGCGCTGAGACGCTCTAAGGTTTGGTTTCTGCCGGAAACACCTGGGTGCCTGTCCGTCCAAATTGAAAGCGCAAAACCCATTCGCTAGCGGCCGCTTGCCCATTTCTCTGCGGTGGAGTGAACTTCCAGCGGTTGGCCGCCGCCAAGGCATGATTCGCAAAGTACTTGCTCGGTCCGGGAGAGACGAGTTTTGCCTGTGAGACGTTTCCGGAAGCATCCACCGAAACCTGGACGCTAACTTTCACATGGCCCTGGACTGTATTCTGCGCGCCTCGCGAGACGTCCGGCAAAACCTGTTGCAGCACACTACCTCGCACTACGCCTTTCTGTGCGGGCTTCTCGCTCGTTACAGCCGTTGCAGGCGGCTTCGCCACTGGAGTCTGAACGGGGGCTAGGGTGCTTGCAGGATTTGCAGGATGAGTCTCCGCAGTGGGAGGCGGGGCGTTCGCAGGGCGAGTTTCCGCAGCGGGGGCCGGAGCCGGTGCCTGACGGGACATGAACTTGTTGCCTGCCCAGGCTAGGAGCAGGAGCACGGCGATGACGACGGGTCCGAGAATCCGCCACTTTGAACGCGGTTGGGAGGGATCCGCTTCGAAAGTCTTCGCACTAACCGGTTTGGTTTGGGGCGGCTTGGCGGGGAGAGTCTGGGTTCGAATCTGGGCGAGGATATCGGCCGCCGTGCAGCGCTGCCGAGGATCGGCCTGCAAGCATCGCACCGCAATTTCGCGGAACGGTTGCGGAATCGATTCCGGCACAGTGCTCCGTCCCTGATCGCCATTCTTCAATTGCGGTTCACGCTGCGAAAGGACGGCAACCAGCGTGATCCCGAGCGACCAGATATCGGCCGCCGGGGAGAGACCGCTGCCGTTAAGTTCAGGTGCGTCATACGGACTCGACGCCCGCCCGCCGCTGCGCACTCCGCGCTTGCCAAGTCCGTCAGCGGAAATCTTCAAATGGTTGTCGACTGCCATGATGTTCGACGGTCTGACGTGGCCGTGCGCTAACCCAGAGCCGTGCACGTAAGCCAGCGCTTCAGCCATCGGCTGGAGCATTTCCGAAACCTCCGCCGGAGAAAGCGCGCGAAGCGGAAGAATCTCCGCCAGATTCTCATCGGCGTATTCCATAACGACGTACAGAAGGCGTGTACCGTCGATTGAGCAGCGCCCGCGTTCTAACAGTCGAATCAGATGAGGATGGGAAAGCTTCGCGGCGGCGGCCCAGCGGGAAAGTTGAGCGTCCTCGTCCAGGCTCTCTACACGAATGAGCTTGATGACTGCCCTCTGCGATCCCGTGCCAGTCCGCTGGGTGAGAAATACAGCGCTGTGATCCGAGCTTCCGAGCCACTGCCGCAGCGGGAATTTGTCATCCACTTCGCGGCCTTCCCAGTTTTTCCAAAGTTCGGTCTGGGCGCTCATAGCTTGGGTCGGACTGCTCATAGGCTGATTTACATGTAGCAGGCTATTCTATTCCAGACAAGACCTTTAGCGCTCTCAGAAATTGGGAAAAAATGCACCTGTGGAAAAGGTGGCCGCGCTCTCGCGCCGGAGCTGAAGCGACGAAGGCATCCTGCTGCTGGGTGGGGCTAGGTCAGTTCTAATTCAATCTTCTTCGCCGTCGCATCCAGCTTTACGATCTTGAACTTGCGAATCTGTCCAGCGCGAACGGAATCCGGCTCCGCAGCGCCGGCGGGCGTTCCGCTTTTCCAGCGCGCCTGCAGCATCGACCCGAGCGAAGACAGATCGGGTTTGGCATTACGCACTGAGGACGACAACTCGGGCTGGGCCCGCGGGTTTTTTGGAGATGCTGAACCCGCCGCATGCATTTGGCAATTGGCCTGAATGCCTTCGCCGAGTTCGACTCGTCCGCGTTCTCCTGAAACCTCGATCATGCGGCCGGTAACCACATCGCCTTCCTTATGCTCGACGATATATTCATCGAGGCCGCTGGGGACCAGTTGCTTCATGCCCAGCCTCATCTGCCGTTTCTCCGTATCGATTGCAAGCACCTGGGCTCTGACCAGTTGCCCAACTTTCAGCACTTCTTGTGGATGGTTGATCCGTTTCTCAGCGCTCATTTCGCTGATGTGAATCATGCCCTCGACACCTTCGGTGAGCTGTACGAATGCCCCGAACTTCGTGATGCTGATGACCGGCCCTTCAACCGGCGTGCCCACCGCAAACTTCTGCGCCACTTCGGCCCACGGATCTCCGAGCGCCTGCTTCAGGCCGAGCGACATGCGACGCTCGGCGGCGTTCACGCCCAGAATCACCGCGTCGACAATTTCTCCCGGCTTCACCAGCGTGCTGGCGCTCCGCATTTTCTTTCCCCACGACATTTCGGAAACGTGGATCAGACCTTCAATGCCGGGCTCCAGTTCCACGAAGGCTCCGAACTCGGCGACGCGCGTAACTGTGCCGCGCACGCGTTCGCCCACGTTATACTTTCCGGCCACCGCGTCCCAGGGATGCGGCTGCAACTGCTTCATGCCGACGGAAATGCGCCGCTTGCCGGAATCCGTCGATATCTTGAGCACTCTGACTTCGACTTGCTGCCCCACCGAGAGCGCGTCGGCAGGCTTGTTGACGCGACTCCAGGCTATGTCGCTTACGTGCAGTAACGCATCCACGCCGCCGAGATCGACAAAAGCGCCGTAGTCGGTGAGGGTGCGTATAGCGCCGTTCACCGTATCGCCCTCTTTCATTTCGGCGTAGCGGCGCTCCTTCACTGCATGTTCTTCCTGTTCGACGACGACGCGGCGATCGACCACCACGTCTTCCTCGGTCACGTCGAGCTTGATGATGCGGCAGAGGATCTCCTGCTCTACGAGCTTTGCCATTTCGGCGGCGTCCCGGGCTCCGCTGCGTGAACCCGGCATGAATGCCCGCACGCCCACATCCACGCTGAGGCCGCCTTTGATCACACCCGTTACCGTGCCTACGACGGTCGCTTTGTCGGCGAAAGCTTTCTCCAGTGCCGCCCAGTCTTTTGGCCGCTCGACTTTGGCGCGAGTGAGCTGGTAATAGCCTTCCGGATCGCGGCCCGTAACGGAAACCGGCAACTTATCGCCGGGCTTCACGGATTCTCCAACGCCTGTCAAAACCGCGAGTGGCAGAATGCCTTCGCTCTTGAAGCCGATATCGAGGAAAATCGAGTCGCCGGTAACAACGACTACCGTACCGATGAGTTGCTTGCCGCCGTCTTCGCGTTTGCGCGAATGGCTCTTCTCATACTGGGACAGCAGGTCGCTGAACGACTCGTCGGGTGCGGCGGCAGAATCAGCGGTGGGCTTGGATTCAGGAACGCTAAAATTGGACATGATGAAGTCTGGGAGAGGCTAAAAAAGAATACACCAAAAGCGCTCGAGCGTAGGCACCTAGCTGCCAACTCTGCCCAACGGTGATCGGGCCATTCTCGAATTGGGCGCTTTGTATATGTTAGATTGAGAGACTGTGGGCGCGTAGCTCAGTTGGTAGAGCAATGCCCTTTTAAGGCATGGGTCGCAGGTTCGAATCCTGCCGCGCTCACCAGAATTTAGTGATTTACTGTCGCTGGCACAGCGATCTGAGGTCTATTACGTAATTCGGCTCCAGCATTCCCTGTATGAGATAGGTTTTTCCCGGTCACCGCCATAACATTCCAGCACTACTCCACTGAGCGACCGCTAATCTACTAAGAATACGGTATTAAACCCTTGGCACGCCGCGTGCATCTGAGGGCTAAATAGCGAAATTAATTTGTCGATCGTAAAAGCTCCGCACAACATGTTCATCGTAAAACATAGTCATCATTGTTAAGAATGCAATCTGGCAAGAAAGAAGGGCAACTATGATCGACATCAATTGGAAGACTACTCGCCCCGAATCTCGATCGAGACTGTGGCTGGTGTTTGGCTGCCTGGTGTTGACCTCGCTATTGTGCGTACTGAATGTCAGTTGCTCCGGAGGCAACTCTAACAATTCACCAACTGGTGGGGGTGGGGGCGGCGGCGGTGTTTCGGGTCCCTTTTTTGGAATGGCTACCAACCTCTTGACAAATCCGTGGCCCGCTTCTCTAGTGCCTGTTGCCAGTTGGCGTAGTCTTGGCGGCCAGGTGAAATGGGCTGACATTAATACCGCGGATGGTACGTATGATTTCTCCATGCTAGACCAATGGCTCGCTAAGGCGCAGGCTGGTGGTCAGGATGTGATGTTCACGATGTTTGCGACCCCGACTTGGGCGTCGTCGCGAGGGGCCAACTGCACAGGCCCGGGCACTCCCGCTGGCTGTGTGGGGCTGCCAAACACGGCCTGCGGCTTCCAGTCGCAAAATGGACCGGGGATTTGTGATCCGCCAGACGACCTGAACTGCGACGGAACCGGTACCGATCAGCACTTTCAAGACTTTGTGACGGCGCTGCTGAACCACGTCGGTTCCGGCAAGATCAAGTATTGGGAAATGTGGAATGAGCCGGACGTAACCCACGAGTGGAATGCTGCGGCGGATTGTCCGAATAATCCGAATGCACAATATGTGATGTTGGCAAGAATGGCGCAGGATATGCGCACGATCGTGTCCGCGGTCGATTCGAGCGCGAAGTTCACGACGCCGGCGCCCGTGGGTGATCCTAAAACTTGGATGAACGGGTATCTCACTACCACCAATGGTGGAAGTTTGGCTGACATCATTACCTTTCACGGCTACGTCTCGCAGACCTGTCAGGGGTGCCCGGTGCCCGAGGACGTCTCAGGAATCGTTACGAATATGCTGACGGTCATGACGAACGATGGACAGGGGAACAAGCCGTTGTTTGATACCGAAGGCAGTTGGGGCGCGGTGAACGACGCTCCGGCAATCACTGATCCGCAACAGCAGGCGGCTTTCGCAGCGCGCTATTACCTGCTGCAGATGGGGGGCGGTGTTGCGAAGTTGTATTGGTACGGGTGGGACTTCAAGGATAGCGGTGAGTTCTTCGACCCGGATACCCAGTCACTGACCCCGGCGGGTGTGGCCTACCAGCAGATTGTGAAATGGACGACTGGGGGTACGGTTCAGCAATGCATCAATAATAATGGAACTCAGTGGAGCTGCACGATCACAGGCGCAGGCTCGTCTTCACTGGCCATCTGGGATACCTCGCGAACCTGTAGTGGCGGTGTGTGCGGCACCACGAATATCACGGCGCCACAGGGATACACCTCGTATATTAACGTGGCAGGGAACACGAGCACCGTTTCCGGAGGCACGGTCCCGATCGGCGCGCAACCAATCTTGCTGACCAACAACTAGGCAAGCAGGTATTCCCTTGAAGTGCGACAAATCAAGTCCCACGCCGCCGCTGGCGGCGTGTAGCCCGACTCCCGCCGGTACGATCAAATGTTCAGGGGGCCCGATTCCCGCAAACTGATGCGAGGATCGTCACTCTGCGGTGGAGGCAACATTTTCAACGCCGCGGAGTATTTGCCAACAGCGAGATTATTCCGATTGCGAGCCGATGGGCTGAATCTGCACGAACTGCCAGCCGAACCGCCCTTTGATGCAGAGATTGCCGTGAGTCACGCTGTGGTCGAGTGGCGAGGTTACACGAACGATCTTGCCTTCCTGTTGGTGCACTGTGAGGTCGCAGCCTACGCCGCAATAAGGACAGATGGTGTCAGTCTGGGTCTGGAGGTTTTCGTTCCAAGTGCCGGCCTGGCGCATGTCATATTCACTCTTGAACATGAGCGCGCCCGTGGGGCAGACACCGATGCAGTTGCCGCAGTAGACGCAAGCTGAGTCGGGCAGGGGAACGTCAAATTCGGTGGCAATGTGGGCGGAGAAGCCGCGGCCGGCCACAGCAATCGCAAAAGTATTTTGCGCGTCGACGCCGCAGGCTTCCACGCACTTGTAGCACAGAACACATTTGGAGTAGTCGCGGACGTAAAGATCGTTGTCGATTTTTACTGGTTGCGCGACTGTGGCTCGGGTTACGCCGAAGCGCTCTGGATGCGCGCCGTAACGCTCCATGTAAGTCTGCATCGCCGGCGCCGTGGAAAGGTCTACGGAAGAAGCCAGGAATTCCAAAACCAGCCGGCGGCTCAGACGGACGCGCTCCGAATCCGTTTTAATGGACATGTTGGGTTCCACCTTGCGTGAGCAAGCGGGAACGAGCGTGCGCGACCCGTCCAACTCCACCACACAAATGCGGCAGACATTGACGGGTGTGAGGTTCTCCAAAAAGCAGAGCGTAGGAGTATCAATGCCAAGCGTCTTTGCTGCATCGAGAATGGTGGAACCCTCCGCTACCGAAACAGGTTTGCCATCGATCTTGATTTCAATGAAGCGCTGCGCGTGCTCGGGCGGCGCTTGCGGCACGGGGCCGCGCGGCAGAGGAATTGTAGGCTGCGGCTCGTTAAGCGGTTGCCCGTCCATAAACGACGAACTCATGAGAATAGATTCCATCGCTGCAGCGCGGACTCCAGGGCGCTGGAGGCTGTCTGGCCAAGACCGCAGATTGAGGCGTCGCGCATGGCTTGGGCCATCTCGCGCAACAGGGCGATTTCCTGCGCTGTCGAGCCCAGCGGGTTGGCACTGACGAGACGTTGCAGTGCTTCCTGCTGACGCACCACGCCGACGCGGCAAGGAACGCACTGGCCGCAAGTTTCGTGACGGAAGAAACTGGCGATCCGCAGCAGGATTTGGCGAAGATCCACTGTGTCGTCAAACAGCATGACCACTCCAGACCCCAAGGTGGCTCCGATGGCGCGAGTGCCCTCGAAGGTGAGCGGCGTATCCAACTCGCGAGGCGCAACAAAGGTTCCGGCCGCGCCGCCAAGGAGAACCGTCTGCAGTTTGCCGCTGCCGGCCACGCCTCCGGCAAGATCAATGAGCTGGCGGAGCGTGGTTCCCATGACGATTTCGTAGACGCCGGGGCGCGCCACATGTCCGCAAAGGCAGAAGAGTCGAGTGCCCGCGGAGTTTTCCGTTCCGAGCTTGGCGTACGCAACGCCGCCCTCGAGGATGATGCCAGGAACGTTGACCAGGGTTTCCACGTTGTTGACTACGGTCGGCTGGCGGAAAAGGCCAGACTGTGTGGGGAACGGCGGCTTGTTGCGTGGTTCCCCGCGATAGCCTTCAATCGAGTTGAAGAGCGCGGTCTCTTCACCACAGATATAGGCGCCGGCGCCCCGGCGTATTTCAACGTTGAATTGCAGGCCGCTGCCAAGAATGTCGTTGCCGAGGAATCCGTTTTCGGCAGCCGACTCAATTGCCCATTGCATGCGTTCGGCAGCCAGTGGATATTCGCCACGAAGGTAGATGTAACCCTGGCGCGCGCCGGTGACGAAGCCGGCAATCGTCATACCCTCAAGAACCGCAAAAGGATCGCCTTCCATGAGGATGCGGTCTTTGAAAGTGCCCGGCTCGGATTCATCGGCGTTGCAGATGACGTAATGCGCACGCGTGGGATCTTGTCGCAGCAAATCACGCTGCAGGAAAAGCGCTTCCCACTTCTTGGCAGTAGGAAATGCCGCGCCGCCGCGGCCCAGCAGTTTTGAAACGGATAGCTCACGCAACGTGCCTTCGGGACCAAGTTGCAGAGCCCTTTGCAGCCCTCCATCGCCGGCGAGTCTTTGATAAGCTTTCAAAGTTGAAGCGCCATCTCCGCACATGCGACGGAGAAGCCGCAGCGGTGAGGATTCATGATTCTCCAGTGCCTGGGGCACGCTGGTTCGAATGTTCAGTACGTCTGGCTCGGCAGGCAGGCGATCGTGGGTGGCATCGTCTATCAGAAACTGCACACTTTCCGCCGAGGCTGGGGCTAACACGCGCTCCTTAGATGTTTTCCCGGCCGAGGTGATCAGCGCTGCGGGAGCGCGTTCGCACAGGCCCAGACACTGGCTGCGCATCCACATCGCGCGTCCGCCGGCACAAGGGTGGCCGGCGGGACCAAGCATGGCTTCGAGTTCGCCGCAGAGTTTGTCTGAGCCCCGTGTCACGCACGCAATGTCATCGCAGACATGGGCCACGACCTTCGGACGGGGTTGGAGGGAGAACATTCCATAGAAAGAAGCCACGCCGTGAATTTCAGCGGGAGCGACGTCCAGTCGCAACGCGACGTAGTTGAGAGCGCCAGGACTAATCCAGCCGATGCGGTTCTGGATCGCATGGAGGACGGGTAGAAGGCGATGCCGTTTGCCGTGGACGTCAGCGTCGGATGCCGCTCGCGTGTCGACGGCTTTCCGGTCGACATCTTTCTGCCGGCCGCCTTGCCAGCTGGATTCGGGTGCGCCCAGGTTTGAATCAACGGCGGCGCGCTCTTCTTCAGTCGCTTGCGCGTCGGTTAGGTGAAGATCCAATCAAGTCCTCTTATACCTTTTCAATACGGATCGCAGTTGCCTTAAATTCCGACGTGCCCGACTTGGGATCGACGGCGTCAATCGTCAGCTCGTTCGTTGCTATCTGATCGTGAGCGTGGACTGATAGAAATGCAAGGCCCGGACGCAACCCGGAATCAAAACGCACCGGCGCAATGAGCGAGCCACGCCTCGACGTCACGCGGACTTCTTCGCCTTCCCGCAACTCGTAGTGCTCACCGTCTTCCGGGGAAACCTCCAGCGCTTCTTTGCGCCGCAGCGGCGACGGATATTTTCTGGTTTGAACGCCCGTATTGTAATCGTCCAGCCGGCGGCCGGTGGTCAGGCGAATGGGATATTGCTCGTCAAGCTGGTCCACTGGCGGTTCGAATTCCACCACGCTGAAGGGTGCTCGGGGACCGATCAGTGGTTCACTCCAAAGCCGTCCGTGAAGAAATATTTCTCCAGGGTGAGCCTCGTCGTAACACGGCCACTGAATGCCGCCCATTTCTTCCAGGCGGCGGTAGCTGATGCCGGCGTGCATGGGGCTCAAGGTGCGAAGCTCATTCCAAATCCCTTCGGGATTGGGCGTGCCCCAGTCATGGCCGAGGCGGCGAGCCAGATCAAAAATAATATCGAGATCGTCGCGAACTCCGGCGGGAGGCGGCACGGTGCGGCGGACGCGCTGCACGCGGCGCTCGCTCGAAGTCACCGTGCCTTCGCTCTCGAAAGCTCCTGCAGCCGCAGGCAGCACAATGTCAGCGAGTTCCGCGGTCTTGGTATAAAAAAGATCCTGGACCAGGAGAAATTCCAGTCCACTCAGGCGCTTCAGAGCGCGATGCCGGTCGGCTTCAGAGTCCGCCGGATTCTCGCCGAGGACGTGCAACGTCGTGAGGCGTCCGCCGTCGTGATCGTGATCGTGATCGTGATCCATGGCCTCAAACATGTCGCTCAAGTGCCAGCCACGCTTCGGCTGGATCTTAACGCCCCACGCTTTTTCAAACTTGGAGCGCAGTTGGTCGTTCTCAACGTGCTGGGATCCGGTAAGGCGGTCGGGGATCGCGCCCATGTCGCCGCCGCCCTGGACGTTGTTCTGTCCACGCAGCGGATTCACACCACTGCCGTAGCGGCCCACGTGCCCGGTGAGGATCGCAAGGTTGATCAAAGCCACTACGTTGTCGACCGCGTTGTGATGCTCGGTAATACCCAGAGTCCAGCACAGCTGGGCGCGGGCAGCTTTGGCATACGCATGGGCCATCTTGCGGATCGCCTCGGCTGGCACGCCGGTCTCACGTTCCGCCCGCTCCAGCGTGTACTTCTCAACGTGCGCTTTGTAGGCTTCAAACCCGCTGGTGGCGTTTCGAATGAACTTTTCGTTGGCCAGCCCGGCAGCGATGATCTCGCGTCCCATCGCATTGGCCAGAGAAATGTCAGAACCCACGTCCAGGCCCAGCCATAATTTAGCCCAACGCGCGGAACTCGTACGCCGCGGGTCCACTACATAAAGTTCGGCGCCGTTGCGCACGCCTTTCAGCAAGTGATGAAAAAAGATCGGATGCGTTTCCCTGGCGTTCGATCCCCACAGCAGAATCACGTTAGTGTCTTCAATTTCGCGATAGGAGCTCGTCCCCCCGCCCGCTCCGAATACCGCCGCCAGACCGGCGACGCTGGGGGCGTGTCAAGTGCGGTTGCAGCTGTCGATATTGTTCGTGCCCATGACACTGCGGACGAATTTCTGTGCTGCGTAGTTCAGTTCGTTGGTGGTCTTCGAGCAACTGAACATGCCAAAATCCCGCGGATCTTTCTTCGCGATCGATCTACGGAAGGCTGCAGCGACGCGATCCAGGGCTTCGTCCCAGGTAGCAGGACGATGCGAACCGTTCTCGCGTATCAGCGGTTGGGTAAGTCGGGTTTTCATCAGGTCTAGCATAGGCTCCCAAAGGCATCTTGGGAAAATCGTAATACTCTTGATCTGGATCCGCCGCGGCGGTTCACAGGGCGGCCGACAGCGCTTCAAGGCGTAATGGCAAACACCCGCAGAGGACTGCCAGAGCCGCCTACGATTTTCAGTGGTGCGGCGACTACGATGGCGCCGGTCGGCGGCAGTTGATCAAGATTGGACAGACCGGCCAGACCAAACTTGCCGCTGCCGTGCATGAGGTAATGATTCGGGAACGGAGGATCGAAGGTCGCGGCCTGGCCGGCGTCGGTTCCAACTGTTTCCACGCCGACGCCTAGCACATCTCGCTGCTGGGCAAGAAAAGCGGAACTCTCCTTGGCTAGTCCAGGGGTATGGGGACCGTTCTCTTTCAGGTTGATGTAATCCTTGGGGTCTTTCCGCTTCGACCAGTCTGTACGCAGCAAAAACCATGCGCCCGCCGGGATGCGGCCGTGCTGTTCTTCCCATTGTCGGACGCGCTCTATGGTCAGCAGATAGTTCGCGTTTCTTGCTACTTCTGCAGAGATGTCGATCACGCAGGCGGGACCGACGAACTTCTTCGGCGGGATGCTGTCCACCGTGTTGTCCGGAAGATCCTTCCCAGAAACCCAGTGCACCGGAGCATCAAAATGGGTGCCGGTGTGTTCACCAGTCTCAAATGCATTCCAGTACCACGCGGGACCGCGCTCATCGTAGCGCGACAGTTCCCAGATTTTGAACGCGGGCGTGTTGTTGAACTGCGGCGGGAGCGGAAGCAAAGGTGTCTGGGGACTTAAGGGCTGGGTCAGGTCCACGACCCGCAGCCGGCCGGCGTTTAGTTCTTCGAGCAGTTTAGCGAGGACAAGAGACATTGGCGTACCTCACAACTTTGCAATCGTCAGCGCTTCTTGAGCGACTGAATATGCCGGCGAAACTGAAAACGATTCTCCAGCAACAACAGGTCGGTGACATACGCGGCTGGACCAGTGGCCTCAACCTTCGCGATGATGGTTGTTAGTTCGCTGCCAAGCATGGCATCAGTGACGGCGTCCTTAAAACTCTCTACGCTACGGACCGTCGCCACACGCGGAACGCCGGCAGCACGTGCGATCCCTTCCAGATCCGTCCCTGTGCCGGTCGCCGTCGGGAAACCGCCGACCGAGAGCAAGCTTTCGTTGTCGAAGACAACGTGGACCAGGTTCTTAGGGCGGTAGCGCGCCATGGTGCTAAGACCGCCAAGATTCATCAATAGCGAGCCGTCGCCATCGAGGACGATCACCCTCTGTTCCGGCAGACACAGAGCCAGGCCCAATCCGGTTGAAGAGGCCAGTCCCATCGCATGTTGGAGGTAGAAGAAATTGGGACGGTGACCCAGCGAGTGCAACTCAGTGGCGACTGCGCCCATGATGGTGACGACCAGACAGTCTTCCAGTTCCGAATAAATTGACCGGAGACATTCAAGGCGCAGCATCACTCCTCCCACATCAGGTCGCGCGTCAACAAAAGAGCAACCGGCTGCAAACTGCTTTCGGCGAGGGCTTGTGCCCACCGGATACGTTTCTTGAGATTGTCCACTGCATCCAGAAAGGAATATGGAATGCCCAACGCCCGCAAAAGAGGTTCGGTGACGTTTCCGCCCTGCGTTTGCCACGGGTCGCGCTCTCCAAAGGAGCCGCGGTAGCTGATTAGCATCAAGAGAGGAATCTTGTACAGGTGCGAGAACGAGACGATGCCGTTAATGGATGCCAGGAAGCCGTGGTTCTGCATTAGCATGGCTGACTTGACCCCGGCAAAGTGCGCTCCGGCCGAGACGCCGACGCCTTCTTCCTCCTTCGCCAGTCGCACCAGGATCACTTCAGGATCATCGTCCGCCATGCGGATGAGATGCACCAACCAGGTCTCCGGCAAAGCTGAGACCATGCGGATGTCGCATTCTCTTAAAGCATCAAAGATCAGCTTGGAGTTGGTTAAAGATACAGGCATATCTTGCTTTTGAGAACTGTGCCGCGCCGGTCCCGCAATGCTCGCGGCTCTTTTTGTCTCCGTAATCGAAGCGAAGACATTCTATCCTCAAAGTGCTAGGTGCGCTCTTGACGAGTGCTGCAGCGCGGTATAGGTTGAGCGCTGCCCGTTCCGCGAGACTGTAGAGTTGACGTTTCACACGTATTCCAGGAGCAAGAGTTTGCAAGCTGAATCCCAAGGCATTATCAATCACGAAGTCGCATCCGCATCAGATAGACGGTTTCCCGTTGAAACCGCCCGCGCGGCTTTCCCCGCTCTAACGCGCCCTCCAGAATTCATTTTCTTCGACAACGCAGCGGGCGCACAGGTTCCACAAGTCGTGCTGGACGCCGTGAACCATCATCTGCTCGAGTGCAATGTGCAGCGAGGAGGACGCTACGCAAAGAGTCGCGAAGTGGACGCGACAATTTCGCGTGCGCGAGAGAGTGTCGCTGATTTAGTCAACGCTCGCGATCCGAGCGAAATCGCATTTGGCATGAACGCCACGTCGTTCATTCGGTTGGTGAGTTTAGCAATCGGACAGACGCTCGGCAAGCGGAACGAGATTGTCGTAACCGACATGGACCACGAGGCCAACGTCGCCACCTGGCTGGCTCTGGAGCGGAACGGAGCAAGAATCGTTTGGTGGAAGATGCGAGAGGTTGGGAACCTGCATGCTGACGATCTCGTCCCTCTGGTGTCTTCGACGACGCGACTAGTGGCCTGCACCCTCGCTTCGAATGCCATCGGCTCGATCGTAGATGTCGCTGCGGCGGCAAGAGTGGCGCACACCGCTGGGGCTGAAATCTTTCTCGATGCAGTGCATTACGGCCCTCACGGAATGGTCGACGTGCAAGCCTTTGATTGCGATTACCTGGTGTGTTCGGGTTACAAAATCTTCGCTCCCCACATGGGATTCCTATGGGGCCGCCGCGAACTGCTCCAAAAGCTCCCGACCTTCCGTGAGGACTTCATTCCCGATGAGCCCCCCGGGAAAATTGAGGCCGGCACTTTCATCTACGAAAATGTGGCTGGGATGGACGCTGCGGTGCGCTATCTCGAAACATTGGGGAGGAGCATGACGGGAAACGATATTGCCGATAAATTGCAATCGAGGCGGGTCGCGCTGCAACGTGCGCTCCAGGCAATTCGTGTTTATGAGGAATCGCTTACGCTCGAAATGCTTCGCGTGTTGAGCGATTGTGGAGCTGTCGTGTATGGCGTGGCGGACGAAAAGCGCATTCGCGAACGAGTGCCAACGTTCTGCTTTAATTTGCCGAATACCTCCCCGGCCAGAATCACCGAAGAACTTGCGAAACAAAACATCGGCGCGCGTGATGGCCACATGTATTCGCCGCGGCTGATGAAGCGTTTCGCGCTCACCCGAGAGAGTGGCGCGGTCAGGGCATCGTTAGTGCACTACAATACGGTCGCGGAGGTGCGCCGATTCGGGAGCGCACTGGCTGCGATTGCGAGTGACTGATTCCACGACGATCCACGATTCCGCGTCGAGATTCATGTTGACTGACAAACAAATCCAGGAGATTCGTTCTCGCTTCAGCATCTTCCAGCGAAAAATCTATCTCAATACTTGCTCCCAAGGTGCGTTGTCGAATGCGGTGCAAACTGGTCTGGAGGACTACATCGCGAGTTGGCACAGGGAAGGATCGCCGTGGGAGACGTGGGTGGACCGGTATGAGGCGGCGCGAGACGCCTTTGCGCAATTCATCAATGCCAGCCCGGATGAAGTTGCTATCGTGACCAGCGCGTCAGCGGGCATCAATAGCATGGCAAGCGCTCTGAACTTTCGGGAGCGCAAGAAGGTGGTAATGGGCGAGTTCGAGTTTCCTACCATGGGTCACATCTGGCTCGCACAACGTGTCCGCGGTGCCGAGGTGCATTTTGTAGGTGCAGAAGGCGACCGCATTCCGGCTGTCAATTACGAAAAGATGGTGGACGGCAATACTCTCATCGTTCCGGTCACGCACGTCTGTTTCAAGAACGGATTTCGTTCCGAGGTGAGCGCCATCACGCAAATCGCCCACCGCTGTGGTGCTCTCGTAATGCTCGATGATTACCAGGACTGCGGAACCCGTCCGATCAACGTTAAAGCCCTCGACCTGGACGTTTTTGTTACCGGAACTCTCAAATATCTACTCGGCCCTCCCGGGCTGGCATTCATGTATGTGCGCAAAGAACTCATTTCATCGCTGGTCCCCACCGTTACCGGATGGTTTGCGCAAACCAATCCTTTCGCCTTCGACCCTCAACATATCGATCTTTCTCCGACCGCGCGACGTTTCGAGTCAGGTTCTCCGTCTGTGCCAAATGTGTATGCGGCGGTACCAGGATTCGAAATGCTGCGGGAAATCAGTTTGGAGAATGTGGCACTCCACATTAAGAGACTCACGCAATCGCTGTTGAGCAGCGCCCGCGATCTCGGCATTCGAACTAGAACCCCCGCCGATAGCGCAGGGCCACTGGTGGTATTGCAGTGCAAGGATTCAACCTTGTTAGTGAAGAAGCTCGCTGAAAGCGACATCGTCGCATCGAACCGTCACGACGGCTTACGGATTTCATTCCACGTCTACAACACGATGGGCGATGTGCAGGCAGTCATCGAGGTTCTCACGAAGAACATCGATCTGATGGTTCTTGACCCTGACCCTGCCCGTGTCGGCAGTTATGACTGATCATCCACCTTCAGCGGTTAAGGGCTCGCTTGTAGCGGAGAAGGCTGCGACGTCGGCGGTGGAAGGCCTTCACCGCCGCCTGGGCCAAAGGCAGCTCACCATGATGGCCATTGGCGGCGCCATCGGTGTAGGTTTGTTTTTGGGGAGCAGCGTAACCATCCGCCTCGCTGGACCCGCCGTCATTCTTTCCTATCTTCTCGGAGCGGGCATTGCTCTGATCATGTCGTATGCCCTGGCGGAGATGGCCGTCGTCCATCCTGTTGCCGGCGCATTTGGAGTTTACGCTGAGAAGTACCTCAATCCCTGGGCAGGTTTTTCGGTTCGAGCCACTTACGGAGTGGCACAGATCATCGCCATCGGTGCGGAAGTTACAGCCGCCGGTATCTACATTTCTTTTTGGTTTCCGAATGTTCCGCAATGGATTTGGGTGGTCTTGGTTTCCGCTGCTCTGGTTGCGCTCAATTCCATGCAGGTTAACCGCCTGGGGGAGTTCGAGTACTGGTTCGCAATGATTAAAGTCGCTGCCATCATCGCCTTCATCATAGTGGGGCTGTCGCTAATTCTTGGCGTCGGTTCCCGGAATGCGATTGGGTTCTCGAACTTGACTCGGCACGGAGGATTTTTCCCGGCCGGATGGAAAGGGGTCTGGTTCTCGCTCATCATAACTGTCACCAGTTATATGGGAGTGGAAATTATCGCTGTGACAGCAGGGGAAGCCGAGCGCCCGGAAGTGACCATTCCGCACGCCATGCGGAATATTGTTTGGCGCCTCATTTTGTTTTACGTATTGGCGATTGCAATTATGGTCACGATGGTTCCCTGGAACCAGACCAGCAATTCGTCCACGCTTTCTGGCAGTCCGTTTGTGACTGCGTTTGCTGCGGCCCATGTACCCTTCGCCGCTGCGATCATGAACTTCGTGGTGCTCACGGCAGCGCTATCGAGCGTGAACACGAACCTTTACCTGTCGACTCGAATGCTGTTCTCCCTGGGCAGGGGAGGCTATGCCCCCGATTGGATGGGCAAGGTCAGCCGCAACGGCGTGCCGCATCGCGCTCTGCTGGCTTCCACTGCGGGGATCATCGCGGCCATTCTGCTGGCCATTTTTGCCCCTAAGAATGCTTTTCTCATGCTTTATGGGACCGCGGTCGCTGGAATGCTTTTCGTGTGGCTGGTGATTCTCAACACGCACCTCGCTTTTCGCAAAGCCATTGCGCGCGAGCGCCTATTGAGTTTGCCCATGCGTCTGTGGGCCCACCCATTTTTCACTGTAGTCGGTATTCTGTTGCTTCTTTCGATCTCGGTTACCACCTTCTTTGTTGACGGATTGCAATGGTCGGTCCCAGCGCTTTCTGTTTTCTTAAGTTGTATCTCGCTCTTGTACCTTCGAGGCAGGCGGCGTAAAGCCGCTCTAAGCGGAGCGCCCTCATGCTGACGTAGAAAGCATTTTGCAAGGAGAGCAACGAAATGGTCGAAGCCAGCGAAGAGGTTTATTCTTCGCTCCACCGGCGATTCAAAGGCGACTTGTTGCGCCCGGGCGAAAGCGGCTACGAAGACGCGCGTGCCATTTGGAATGGCATGGTCGCTCGCGTGCCAGGGCTTATCGCGCGCTGCGCAGATGCAAGCGATGTACAAAACGCTGTGCGCGCGGCCTCTGAGGCCGGAATTCTTACCGCCGTCCGTTGTGGAGGGCATAGCCTTGCGGGCTTCAGCACTTGCGATGGCGGCATGGTGATCGACTTATCAAGAATGCGCCAGGTGACGGTTGATGCCGAAACGCGACGGGCGAAGATTGCCGGCGGCTGTCTGCTGGGTTCGATCGATACTGCAACTCAAAAGGCAGGGCTGGTCTTTCCATCGGGGGTCGTTTCTCATACCGGCGCCTCTGGACTGATCCTGGGCGGGGGAACCGGCTGGCTTACCCGCCGTTTCGGATTGTCCTGCGACAACGTCGAGGGATTTGCTCTCGTGACTGCAGATGGCTCGGTCGTTCGAGCCGACGCTAAGGAGAATGCAGATTTATTTTGGGCCTTGCGCGGTGGCGGCGGCAACTTCGGAGTGGTGACGGAATTCGAACTGAAATTGCATCCACTCACTTCTGTGACAATCGCTGAAGGGGTATCTCCCGAGACCAACATTCGCTCTCTGCTTCGGCACTGGAGAGATTTCATGGCCGAAGCGCCGCTCGACTTGAAGTGGAACATTGATTTACGTCTGGCCTCGCATTCAAAGAAGGTGCCGACTGAACTCCGCGGCCGGCCAGTGGCCAGCAATTCTTTGATTTGGACAGGTGACGCCGAATCCGGGCGTCCATACTTTGAGCGCGCGCTTACCATGTGCAGTCCGGATTCCGTGAGCAGCAAGATCGTGTCGTTCATCGACTTGCAGACTATGGCGGATTCCGATTTTCCGCATGGCCGGCGTTATTACACGAAGTCGGGCTATTTCACTTGTCTTGAAGACAGCACGATCGATCGTATGGTGGAGGCGGTGGCCAGTATTCCTTCATCGGAAATTCAGATCGAACTTGCCTATCTTGGTGGCGCGGCGGCACAGGTAGGCCGGCGAGAAACCGCGTTCGGCGACCGCAGCGCTCCGTTCATCATGAATTTGCTGGCGAGTTGGCCGGATGTATCCGCTGACGCTGGCAATATTTCCTGGATACGTGGAGTTTTCAATACGCTTCGGCCAGCTATGACCCCGGGCGTCTACGTAAATTTCATGAGCGGCGACGAACAGGACCGCGTGCCTGAGGCCTATCACGAACGATGGGATCGTATGGTCGCGGTCAAGACGCACTATGATCCAAATAATTTCTTTCGACTGAATCAGAATGTTCCGCCGCGGAGAACCGCGAGCAAGTGACGCCGATTCGATCCTCACCCCTTAGGCAAGGTCCGTCTCTGATGCCACCGTAACTGCAGCCTGTCGCAGCGGCTCGGCGATGGCCTTCATGACTTTCTCGAAACCCGCAAAATCGAGCGATTGAGCCCCGTCAGACAGTGCCCGCTCCGGGCAGGGATGCACTTCGATAATCAAACCGTCTGCTCCCACCGCGACGGCTGCCCGCGAGACTGCGGCAATCAGACTCTGCTTGCCCGTCCCGTGCGAGGGATCGGCGATTACCGGCAGATGAGAAAGATCGCGGGCCAGCGCGACCGCCGCCAGATCGAACGTGTTCCGCATTTCTGTTTCGAAGGTCTTGATGCCGCGCTCGCAAAGCACAACCTGATTGTTTCCCCCGAAAGCAAATACTCAGCGGCCAGCAGCCACTCCTTTACGGTCGCTGACGGACCACGCTTTAACAGCACCGGCAGCTTCACGGTTGCCAGTCGCCGCAGCAGCGCGAAGTTCTGCATGTTGCGCGCGCCCACCTGCAGCATATCGACATGCTCACAAATAATGTCCACATCTTCCGTGCTCATCACTTCCGTCACCACCGGCAAGCCGGATTGTTCGCGGGCCTCGAGCAGGATCTTCAACGCTTCCAGGCCGAGTCCCTGAAAGTCGTAGGGAGAAGTCCGCGGCTTGTAGGCCCCACCGCGAAGCATGGTGGCTCCGGCCCGCTTTACCGCGTGGGCTGTGCTGAGGAGTTGCTCCCGCGATTCCACGGAGCAAGGTCCAGCAATGACCACCACGCCCGGGCCGCCGATCTCTACGCCTCTGATTTTCACCACAGTTCGCTCCGGCTTGACTTGCCGGCTCACCAGCTTGAACGGTTGGGCGATGGCGACCACGTTGTCCACGCCCGGCGCAACTTGCAGCGCCTCGATCTCGTGGCGGCGACCGTTTCCCACGGCGGCCACGATCGCGCGCTCCACTCCGCGTGTAACATGGGGCTGGTAACCCGCCTCACGAATGCGCTCGATTACGTGCGCGATCTCCTGTTCGGTCGCTTTCTCGGACATGTTGACGATCATTGGCTCTCTCCAAAAAGGGTTCTCTCCAAAAAGCAAAAGCCGCGATCTTTGCAGTCGCGGCCTTTGGCTGAATCTTGCTTGAATCTAGGCGATCATGGGTGAGTCGATCTCCTCGCAAGCCCCGCCGCAGCCGCTACGCCGGTGAACCAGCGGTAGCGAAACGGCCCGGTAAACGAGATAAATCGCGTCATCGAAAGCAATCGCATCTGACTAATTTTGAACTGCGGAAGCCGTGCCTGTGGACCCTAAACTATTGGATCGAACTAGCGACTGCGGAGAAAGCGTTATTTGCATTCGAGCCGATCAGGCGTACGGTGCCTACCACCAGGACAAGGATTACAGCCAGCATTACCGCATATTCGGCTATATCTTGCCCCGCATCCTCAGACCAAATCCTGCGGATAAACTCCGACATGTTCTCCCTCCATTCCATACTTCAATTCCCCACAAGAGGGAAGAAAAGCTAATTGACGCACCCATAATGCGCCACGGTGGGGCGCTTGTCAAATGTGGAAATTCGCTCCACCAATCGCCGGAGATGCCTGCAAATACGCCTGCCCACCGGGCAAAGTGCAGAAGTGCGGGCTTGGCCGCGGCGCCGCATAAGTCTCCGCCTTGAACAGAGTATGCCGGGAGAAGTTTATCTTCCAAGCGGTTGTTTGATCGCCCGGCTGCGCTAGGAAGTCATCGACGGCCTTTCTCTCGAGAACTGAGAACTGCCTTGCTACAATCTTCTCGTGCCTGTGCTCCACAACCTTCGCGTGACCCTTGAAATGATCAAGTGGGAGCACTCCATCTTCGCTCTCCCCTTCGCTCTTTGCGGAGCGATGCTAGCCGCCTCGGGCCTTCCCACGGCTCATCAGCTTCTCTGGATCGTAGTTGCCATGCTGGCCGCCCGTTCTGCGGCGATGGCGTTCAATCGACTGGCCGATGCCGCCATCGACGCAGCTAATCCCCGCACTCGCACCCGCGCGCTCCCCGCCGGCCATCTTTCGCCCGCTTTCGTCACCACCTTCGTCATCGTCTCCTGTGCCATTTTCATTCTTGCCGCGGCACAATTGAATCGCCTCACCCTCTGGCTGTCCCCGGTTGCTCTTGCCGTCCTGCTGCTTTATTCCTACACCAAGCGCTTCACCCGCTGGTCTCACCTCGTGCTCGGATTCGCTCTCGGCATGGCCCCCGCCGCCGCCTGGATCGCCGTTCGCGGCTCCCTTGATCCTCGCATCCTCATTCTCACCGCCGCCGTTACCTTCTGGGTCGCCGGCTTCGATATCCTCTACGCCTGCCAGGATTTCCAGTTCGACCGCGATGCCGGACTCCACTCCATCCCCAGCTTCGTAGGTATCCCCCGCGCCCTTTGGATCGCCCGCATCTTTCACCTGACCATGCTGCTCCTGCTGATTGCCCTGCTCCCAGCTTTCAATCTGGGCAAGCTCGCTGTCGCCGGCGTCATCGCAGTCATGTTGCTCCTGCTCTACGAACATTCCCTGGTTAAGCCCGACAATCTGTCCCGTCTAAACGCCGCCTTCTTTACCATGAATGGCGTAATCTCCGTCGTCTTCGTCCTGTTCGTAGCGGGAGACTTACTGCTTCGAAAGTAGATGTGGATGCCAGAAAAAACTATGTGGGGACCCCTGAAGCGAAGCCCAAAGGGCTGCTCGGCTTCCCTGAGCGAGAGGATTTTCAAGGCCCGAATCCAAGAATAAACCGGCGGGCCCACCCCCTGCGGCGGGAACGCCGGTTTCCCCATTCCCTCTTGGTGACGGAGGGCGTGAAGATTTCCCGACTTAAGTCGGATCTGCCTGCCATCGTGTCCCAAACGAGGTCCCCAGTTGTCAGACCGTTGTAAAAGATTTGTAAAAAGCGCAGGTACCAGGAAGTGAACGGTCGGGGAAATTCAATGAAAAGCGGCCAGAACTTGTAGCGATTTCTAGGAGGTGGGGTTCATGCGTGGACAGCGTGGGTACGTCGGGACCGCCCTCGGCTGTCCCGCAGGGCATCCAGCAGCCTTCACGCTCGCTTGAAATACTGCACCGCACGCTCATGCTTCTGTGCCGCCGCGCGCGTAGAAAATGTTCCCAGATTCTTTCGCTTCCCCGTCTTCGCATCCTTTTTGCGGGAATAAAGACGGTACTCGCCGGATTGTAGTTTGCGAATCATGCAGAAGAAGATGCTGTTTCTGCGTGTGTCGGTTGGCAAGGTACTCGCAACTCGCTACTAGGTACTATCGACCTAACTGCCTGCAACCATTTCTTTAGGAGCGCCGCCGTCCACGTCGGCCTGATTGAATACGACGTTTGCCCCCATGTGTGCTGGCCGTGAGGCCAGCATTTGTTCCTTGCGATAAACCAGAGTACTGGCGTTAAACGTGGCCAGCTCAAACCCATGTCCGTGCGTTATCGCGTCGGTTGGACAAGCCTCCACGCAATACCCGCAAAAGATACATCGATTGTAATCGATGTTGTAAACCTTCGCATAGCGTTCAGCGCCGCTTACCCGGTGTTCCGCGGTGTTGTCGGCGGCCTCGATGTAGATGCAGTTCGAGGGGCAGTTGGCGGCGCAGAGGAAGCAAGCTACGCACTTCTCCAAACCATTCTCGTCGCGTTGCAGGACGTGAGCGCCGCGAAAGCGGGCTTCAAACCTGGCCCCCTTTAACGGACCTTTGCCGTCGGGATAGTTTTCCACCGTAGTGGGCTGGAACATCTCCATGAAGGTGATGCTCATGCCCTTGGCGATGGCTGCGATGTTCTTCAGGACTGGCATGCTTTCCTAAGTATACCGAAACCGGGACTTTCATTCACTTTCCGAGACTCTATTTCAACAGTCATCCATCGCCAGTGTGATCGCGATAGACTGGCTACTGGCAAACTGATTCCATGCGCGTGAAGGTGCTCTTTTTCGGAGTGTTGAGAGATCTCACGGGCAGATCCAGCGAGTTGCTGGAGCTGCCCGAGGGGGCCGCGGTCCGCGATTTGCTGTCGCATTACTTTTCTGATGTCACGCCCATGAGAGACCTGCTGGCCTCGATCGCTGTCGCGGTAAATCAGGAATATGCTGGACCTCTGGTTGTGCTGAAATCTGATGATGAAGTTGGTTTGCTGCCCCCGGTCAGTGGTGGATTTGGAAAGGCGGCTTCTATCGTCCGTGACAAGATTGACACACGGGAGGTGCTGGCGCGCATTAAGCGTGGTGAGGACGGCGCTGCGGTTGTGTTCGAGGGTGTGGTGCGTAACCAGACACGAGGGCGCCGGACACTCTACCTCGACTACGAGGCGTATGAGGGGATGGCGCTGACTCAAATGGAGAGCCTGGCTGAGCAGGCTCTCAAGCAATTCCAGGTGCGCGAGGTTGGGCTGGTACATCGGCTGGGGCGACTGGAGATTGGCGAAACCAGCGTGTTGGTCGTGGTGGCCTCGGCTCACCGCGCTGCCGCGTTCGACGCGTGCCGCTGGCTGATTGATACGCTCAAACGCACCGTTCCGATCTGGAAGAAAGAACATTTCGAGGATGGAGCGGTGTGGGCGGACGGCGAGCCATTTCCGGAGGAAATTCCCCGCGCTCAAGGCAGCCCCGGGAGCTGAGGGCGCATCTAAGTGAGCGAGTCGGGATGCCGGTACGCTCGCTTCGCTCGGCTGGTTCCTACGGCTTAGCTCAGGGCAGGCAGCCGGGACCGCTGTCCCCACGTATACTTCTTTTACGGGATGAGAAAACCCTTCACTGTGTTTCTGCTGTTGCTGGCCTGCGCTGCTCACGCGCAGCAGGCTCCGGCGCAGAAACAACCCGAACCGGAAACCACGCTCAAGGTCGATGTCAAGCTGGTCAACGTGTACGTAACCGTTACCGACGCTCACAGTGCGCCGGTTGCCGGACTCAAGAAGGAGAATTTCGTGGTCCGCGAAGATGGACGCGAGCAGACGATCTCGGTGTTCGACAAGGAATCGGCGGTGCCGCTTTCGATCGCGCTGGCGGTGGACACGAGCCTGAGCACGCGTCACGATCTGCCGCTGGAGCAAGCTTCGGCCAAGCGCTTTGCTCGTGCCATTTTGCGGCCGGTAGATGCGCTGTCGGTGTATGGATTCAGTGAAAGCGTGTCGCAAACCACCGCTTACACGGCAGAGCTGAAGCGCATCGACGAGGGCATTGACCACATCCGGCTGGGCGCGGCTACGGCTTTGTTTGACGCCGTCTATGTGGTGTCGCGCTCGCTCGACCGGCGGCAGGGACGGAAGGTAATCGTTCTGATCACCGATGGAGGAGATACCGTCAGTCGAGTCGACTACAAAGAGGCAGCTCGGGCGGCCGAAGAGGCCGAGGCCCTGGTCTACAGCATTATCGTGGTGCCCATCGAGAACAGCGCGGGCCGCGAAACCGGGGGCGAACATGCGCTCATCCAGCTCTCGGAAGACACAGGAGGGAAGTATTACTATGCGACTTCGATGTCGCAGCTCGATGATGCTTTTCGCCAGATCAGCGACGAACTCCGCACACAGTACCTGCTGGCCTACTATCCTTCACAGCGTACATCGAACTCGCAGTTCCGGCGTATTCAGGTCGGAGTGACGGGTCCGGCCGAGGCGGGGGCGTACCACGTGCGGCATCGGGCTGGTTACTACACAGTGAAGTCGGATTTTTGAAATCAGTGGTCGGTAGTCAGTGGCAACAGACCCGGCTCCTGATTGACAAGCATGGTGGATGGTTTGATATCGTTCGGACTGATCAAACATGGCTGAAGGATTGCTTTTCCATCCTAAGAATCAACTTGGGTTCGCGGGTTCCTGCTTTTGAGCTTGTGTTGCTCGCGCTAGGTTGAGATGCGCAGTTTCTAGTCCCATCGAACGGCGATTGCCGATCCAGCATCCGGGTTTTTTGAAACGGGAACTTTAAGAGAGGTTCAGTGAATAGTCCGAATGGAAGGGTTACGATCTTGAACTGCAAATCCTCTCGCCGTGTGGTTGTGCGATTTTCCCGGTTCGCTGCGATGGTTCTGCTGCTGGCTTCGCCTTTTCTGATGGCGCAGACCGTCGGTACGGGCAGCATTGCAGGCATCGTCGCCGATTTGCAAGGGAAGCCGCTGGCCGGTGCCAAGGTGGAGATCACGAATGACGCCAAGGCTGTAGTGATTCATGAAACAACTTCCGCGGCGGGATTGTACTCATCGGGACCGATTCAGCCGGGAGACTATGTAGTGGCGATCGAGGTCAAGGGTTTCAACCCGACGCATGTATCCTTAGCGGTACACGTCGGCAATACGTCTCGCGCCGATGTAATGATGCGATTAGGAACTGACAAGCCGCAGGTAGAGGTTCCGGCGGGCAAGGTCGTCAACGTTGAACAGCCCAGCGTGCAAAGTGTGGTCGCCGCCGACGACAGGATTGAGAAACTGCCGGTCAGCGGTCGAAACTTTCTTGACCTGGCGCAGCTTGAGCCGGGGATCCAGATGCAGGACGGCGGCGTGTTCAGTCCGAGCAAAAACGGGCTCTCCTCAATTTCATTTCTGGCCCGGTACGGCCGCGAAGAGAGGATTGCCGTGGATGGAGTCGACGTCAGCGATGAGGTGGTGGGAACCGCGACACAGAACATTCCATCGAGCGCGATCCAGGAATTTCAGCTTAACCAGTCGATGCTCGACCTTTCCACGGGACTGACCTCCTCCGGCGCGCTGAATATTATTACCCGGTCTGGAAGCGAACAGATGCACGGAGCGGTGTTTGGGGTATTTCGCGGAGATCAGGCTGCGGCGAAGCTCACGTCTCCGCTGTCTTCTTTTCAGCGGGAACAGTATGGAGCGAATGCTGGAGGCGCGATCGTCAAGAACAAAGTCTTCTGGTTCGCTGATGCCGAACGCACGCAGCAGAACCTCACGACGGCGGAGCCATTTAGCTATCCCTTTGATGGGCTGAACACGATCATCGCGCAGCCCTACCGCGAGTTTGATACGGACGAGCGTGTCGACTGGAACATGCGGGGCAGCACGCGAGCGTTCTATCGCTTCAATTACTTCCAGAACAGCGACCTTCGTCCCAATGGCACCGCCAGTTCTACGCAGCAATTCCGTAATACCAACAACACAGCGACGAACGCGGTTGGTGTCGACTTCAACACGGGCGTATACGCGCACAGCCTGCGTTTTGAATATCTCAAGCTTCGTGACGCCGTGGCGGATGCCACGAGTAATCTCAGCGCGGCCGAGAATCCGATACCTGGGATTGGCATTAATATCGGTGCGGCCACCGCGGGGAGTTGCGTTCTCAGCGGCGGCGGCAGCTATTGCGGTGGGCCGAACTGGCTGGCGCCCCAGCAAACCGATCAGTCGGACAAACTGGCGAGGTACGACGGCAGCAGGGTGCTGGGCGAGCACATCATTCGGTACGGGATAGCGTTCAATCGCATCGACGCCGGCCGGTTAGCTGCCTTCTCCGCCTTTCCGCAGGTGGGAACAACGTCGCTGGTGGGTTCGACGTCGTCCGATCCAACCTCTTATCCCGCGGATTGGGTGAGCCTGGGGAATGGGATTGGATTCTCCACGGCGAAAGCATCCTTTGGCTTTCCCGGTGGAGGATTGAGCCCGGACAACCGCGTGGAAATGTACGTTGGCGATGCGTGGAAGTACAGCACGAGATTGACTGTGACGTATGGCGTCCACTACGTGCACGACACTGGCCGCACGAATAGCGGTCTGGGTGCGCTGCCAGACCTGAATCAGTGGTTGCCGGGATTAGGTGCGAAGGTACGCAATCCGAACCTGAACTTGGCGCCGCAATTCGGTTTTGCCTGGGACGCGGGCGGCAACGGCAAGACCGTCATCCGGGGCGGGGCAGGTTTGTTCTATGAGAACTCGCTCTGGACCAGCACGTTACTCGATAACCCGGCTCGTTCGACGAAGGGAATTTTTGCGGATGCTCCGCAAGTTTGCTCTGGAGGGGTGGCTGCGCCATTCGCGTGGCCTACCAGTCTGGCGGGGGTGAGTTCCATTGCTGGAGGCGCGGCTGCAGTCGTGACCACGCCGACCGGCCTGCAGGCGCAACCCACCTTCTGCGGACAGACCATCTCGAACGTCGCGCCTGACATTCTCGCGCTCAGCGGCGCATATCAGGCGGCGGCCGCGACCGTCAACCGTAGCCAGCCGAACGGCAGCTTCGTCGGTACCACACTGTCGGCACTGAATCCCAGCTATGACCTCTTCTATCCGAACTACCGCACGCCTCGTTCGTGGCAAATGAACTTTGGCGTCCAGAAAGAAATTCGTCCGGGAACCGTGCTTAGTGCGGATTACGTCCGCAACATCGGCGAGCACTACCTGATCGGCCAGGATGTCAACCATAGCGGAGCCGCACGCAGCTTCAATCAAGCCAATGCGGTTGCCGCCCGCGACACTGCGCAAACAGCTGCCGGCTGCCCCACCGGGTTTGGTCAGGCCACTTGCATGATCACGGCGTTGGGTCAAGCGGGGGCCCAGGCGGCCTATTCTACGGCGGGACTGGATTCGAACCTGCAGGTGACGGGCGGCGGGCCTTGCTCCTACTGCGCGTTTCCTGGGACGAACGCCATCACCAGCAATAACGGAGCTGTGGGCGGCATCGACGTGCTTTTTCCTGATGGCCGCTCAGTCTACAGCGGCGCGCTGGTGAAACTGGTGACGCGGCTCGATACGCCCGTGCGGTGGGTGAAGACTGCGAATCTCCAGGTTTCTTATGCGCTCTCTCGATTCGTCAGTCAGGCCCAGGACGAAGACTCTATCAACCTGGCGACGGACAATGACAATCCGACCCGGTTCACCGGACCCGACGCCCTGGATCGCAAACACCAGATCTCGTTCGGCGGAACTTTCGATCTCCCGTTTTATACAAAGCTCAGCATGGTCGGACATTTCTACAGTCCGCTTCCACAAAGCCTGCTGCTTCCGGAGCTGACGAACGGGGGCGAAATCTACGCCAGCGACTGGTTGGGAGCCGGCCTAGGTTCTGCCGGCGCGCCTGAGCCATTGCCGACAACGCAAATCGGCCAGTTTTCGCACAGCACCAATATCTACAATCTGCCGTCTGTGCTCAATAACTACAACCACAGTTACGCAAACAATTTGACTCCTGCTGGCGCGTGCCTGGTTGCAAACAACACGCCTCGAGGAAACCACTTCACATGTCCGGGGCTAATATCCGGTCCTCAGGTTATGACCCCTGGCGACATGAGCGCTCTGGGCTGGGTTATGCCCACGGTGGGTTCGGTAGCTCCCTATGCGATCGGAATCCCTTGGTTGAAGACGATGGATATGAGGGCGTCGTGGCCGATCAAGCTTAAAGAAGGTGTGATGATCGAGCCGAGTATCAGCGCCTTCAACGTCTTCAACCTGGTCAACGCATTCCTGCCGGGGAACCTGCCCGGCGCTTCCTTGCTTCCCGGCCAGAACGGTCTGCTGGCGCCGAATGTCTTGGGAGGAGTCAATTCGATTTCTGGCTTTGCACCGTTTCGCGCGGGATTCCAGTCTGGAACTTATGCCACGGGTGCTCCCCGCGTGTTTGAATTCGGACTGAGGATCAGTTTCTAAGGCTAAGCAAACCTACTCGCTTGCGCGAGACGACAATCTCGTCCGAAAGCTGCGTGTACAATGTCGGCATGCCTTTCCGCACGCAGGGAAACTCCAACGCCGCCAAGCATGGTCGGACCCCGCCTCCCGAAGAGACCTTTGAAGAGGCCAGCTTCCTGAAGAGTCTGGGCGAGAAGCAGAAGCCGGTCAGCGTCAAGCTGATGGACGGACAGATGGTCAGCGGCTGGATCGAGTACTACGACAAGCACATGGTGCGTCTGACGCGTGAAGGCGCTCCCAACCTTTTCATTTTCAAGCACGAGATCATGTACATTGCGGAAGACGGCGGGAAACGGAAATGACGCGGGCTTCGGCAATTCCGGCGTGTCCCGCGTTGTTTTCGACCTTCAAGCCCGATAGCCGAAGCCCGAAGCCCGGTATCCAGACCTGTGCCTGACCCCAACGACAGTTTTCTTCCTGCCATGTCAGCCATCGCTCGCGAGGCGGGCGCTCTGCTGATCCAGTACTTCCATCAGCACTTGAAGATCGAATACAAGGGCGACGCCGACCTGGTAACGGCGGCCGACCGTGCTGCTGAAGTCCTAATCCGCGACCGCATCCTCGAGCAGTGGCCCACGCACGATGTTCTGGGGGAAGAGCAGGGACTCAGTGATCAAGGCAGCGATTATCGTTGGTATGTAGATCCGCTGGATGGCACAACGAACTTCGCGCATGGATATCCTGTGTTCTGCGTTTCGATGGGATTGGAACAAAAAGGCCGACGCATCGCCGCAGTGATTTACGATCCCACGCGCGACGAACTGTTTTCCGCGGAGCAGGGAAGAGGCGCACATCTCAATGGCGAGACGATCCATGTCTCGAAAACGGCTGCGTTGAAAGAAAGTCTGCTGGCGACGGGCTTTCCCAGCCGAAAGCGGCATAAGAATCCGAACATTTATTTTTATCACCAGATCACATTGCGTACCCACGGAGTGCGCCGCGCGGGTTCAGCCGCGCTTGATTTGTGCAATGTCGCTTGTGGCCGCTTCGATGGTTTTTGGGAGTTCAATCTTAATCCCTGGGACACGGCTGCAGGCGTGCTGATCGTCGAAGAAGCAGGCGGCAAGGTGACACGCTTTGATGGGTCGCCATTCGAAATCAACAGCCGCGAGACTGTGGCATCGAACGGGTTGCTGCACGATGCACTGCTGCGGGAGTTCGAGGACGTCTTTGCTGGGCGCGGGCTGGAGGCGTTGCCGGATCCACGGGAATACGAGAGGTAGCCCCTTGAATGCAGAGGGCAAAGGCGAGCACAGGGCAAATCGATCCCGGCCGCATCAAATTATCTGCCGCGTTACAATTGATTTGCGGACCGCCGCTTCCGGCCGTCCCTCAATCCTTATTCCTACAGGTTCAACGTGATCAACTCTCTTCTGGAACGCAAAATCGACAAACGGCCCGATAAGGTCCGGCTCCAAGGGCGCATTCTTTTCCTCACCGAAGACCCGGAACTGATCAGGCGGCAACTCGCGGGCGAAGATCTGCCGTGGGATACGAAGAACCCGGCGAATAATCCCAAGTTGCGCGACGATATCTCGACCGATGAGATCACTCCGGCACACTACTGCTTTTATTTCGACGAGACGCTAGGCGAGATTCCTTATCTTGGCTTGAAGTGCGGCAACGTGATGCCGATTGGACGCGGCGAGGTGAAACGCGGCGGATTTGTGTGCGCGGTGAGCGGAAAGCGGCGCGGGAAGGGATCGAGCCGGGAGCAGTCGCCTTACGCGGAAATGTGCGCCGGCATTCAAGTCGTGATCGCGGAAAACATTGAGCGCATCTACAAGCAGAACTGCCAGAACCTGGGCGTGCTGACTTCGACTGACTTTTCGCTGATCGACAGGATTCGTCGTGGGGATGAGATTGCGCTTGCGGAGTTTACGGCGGGGGAAGATGAGATCACGAGGCAGGTGATTGAATACGGCGGTCTGTTTCCCTTTAACGTGGCGCGGATGCAGAAGAGAGTATTCTTGCCTCCGATTAAGACTGGCAGTCGCCCGATGACGTTGGCGGAAAAAATCTTCGCGCGGCACATGAAGAATGAGAAAGGAGACGTAGGCGTTTCGGCCGTGAAGCCCGAAGATACTGGCTTTGCCCAGGCCGACTTGCGCTTCAGCCACGAGTACGTCACGCCGATGGCGGCGATCTTTTTTGAACGTTACGTCGGCAAGGACGCGAAGGTTAATGATGCCTCAAGCATTATCTTTTTCCGCGACCATCTGACGTTTCTTGATGAAGTGATCTCGGAAGAGAAGAAGAAGATGGGGCTGCTTGACCTGGCGACGCAACTTAAGATGAAGCAGCAGGATTTCGCCGCCAAGCAGGGAATCAAACTGCACGGAGAATTAAAAGATCGCAAGGGATCAGAGGGTATCTGCCACTCGATCGTGCTGGAAAGCTACGCGCTGCCGGGGCAGTTGAATATTGGCTCGGACTCGCATACGCCGCACGTGGGTGCGATTGGCTGCGTCGCATTCGGCATCGGTACCACCGACGTGTTCAATAGCTGGATCACGAAAGATGTGCGCGTGAAAGTTCCGGAGTCGGTGAGAATTGTGATTCGCGGCAAGAAACATGGGAATGCCACCGCGAAAGATTTCATCCTGAAAATTTTGAGCCTCGACTACGTGCGCAGCGGCAAAGCGCTCGCCAAAGTGATGGAGTATGCAGGCGAGGCCATCGAAGAACTCAGCGTGGACGAACGCGCTACCATGACCAACATGGCAGCCGAGATTGGTGGATTCACAGGCATCGTTGCGCCGGACAAGAAAGCGGTGGACTTCCTGGTGGAGCGTCGCGGGATGGATCGAAAGAAAGCCCAGGCCATGATTGAAGGTCTGTACAGCGATCCGAATGCGCAATATGCGCACGTGATCGAACTCGATGCGGCGGAGATTACGCCCATGGTCGCGACCCCGGGTGATCCGGGCAACGGGAAATATGTTCGCGAGTTGAACACGCCCGTGCCGGTCGAGATTGCTTATGGCGGCACCTGCACGGCCGGGAAGAACGAAGACATGGATATGTATGCTCTAGTGCTGGCGGATGCGCTCAAGCAGGGCAAGCGTATCGCCGACTCGGTAAAGTTCTACATCCAGTTTGGATCGCAGGAAACGCGGGAGTATTGCCTGCGGAAGGGCTACCTGGACGTATTTCAGAAAGCTGGAGCGATCGTGATCGAGCCGAGCTGTGGAGCTTGCATCAACGCGGGGCCGGGGGTTTCGACGCGTCCCGACCAGGTGGTGATCAGCGCGCAGAACCGCAACTTCCCCGGCCGCAGCGGTCCGGGACAGATGTACCTCGCCTCGCCTTTGACGGTTGCCGCCAGTGCCGTGGCGGGTTATATCGTGGAGTACGAGCCGAGCGAGGCCTTGGTTAGCGCGTAACACTGTCTGCGACTCATTGAAAAAGTGGCTCTACTTCAGCTACTCTGGCGGCGGCACGATGCCAGCGCCTGTAGCGCTTCCTGTGCGATCCTTGGAGGCGGTTGAATTCAGGCAGGGTGGCTGAAATCAGCCACTGCCGCCCCTGCAACTTTTTATCGGGGGCCGAGTTCAAATACATAGGCGCTTCGGATAGAGACAAAGATCCAGAAGACCTGCAGATTCGGTAGGGTTGATTGGAGCACGGATCTGGGACAAGGGGGAACACCATGCGGTATATGAAATATTTGGCTTTGGTCGCGGTTCTGATGCTGCCGCTGACTTATTCGCAAGCGCAGGTCGCGGTTGGCGTGGGAGTCGATGTAGAGCCGACATGCGCGTACGGCTACTACAATTATTATCCTTACGCCTGCGCGCCTTATGGCTACTACGGACCGAGCTGGTTTGCGGGTGGACTGTTTATCGGCGCTGGCCCGTGGTGGGGCTGGCATGGCGGTTGGGGCCATGGCTGGTATGGGCGCGGCGGTTTGGGCTATGGTCGAGGCTTCTACGGTGGACGCGGTTTCGTGGGTGGGCGTGGCTTTGTTGGCGGACGCGGATTTGCCGGTGGCCGTGGGTTTGCAGGCGGACGCGGAGTCGTGGGTAGCCGCGGATTTGCGCGCGGCTCGGCTGGTGGGTTCCACGGTGGCGCGGTTCGTGGCGGTGGCGGGTTCCACGGCGGCGGTGGTTTTCATGGCGGAGGCGGCGGACACGCGGGCGGTGGCGGACACGGCGGTGGCGGACACCGGTAAGCTTCTCCGCAGCTTGATTCTGAAAAACGTCGGGTTGCAACGGCAACGACGAAGCGGTAAAACGGCTGGCAGCCAAGAGCTGCCGGCCGTTTCGTTTGTTGTACGTGTATAAAGCCTGTACCCCGGCCTGCATTCTTGCTAGAATGTGCGGTTCGCGGAGCCGCCGTTGTAGTAGTAAAATACTGGCATAGATTTCAGGAGACTCACACCCTTATGACCTACGTAATTGCCGAGCCTTGCATTAACACCAAAGACACCGCATGCGTGGACGCGTGTCCGGTGGATTGCATTCATCCCAAGAAGGACGATCCAAAGCATGCGACGGAGCCGTTGCTCTACATCGATCCGGTGGAGTGCATCGACTGCGGCGCTTGCGTGCCGGTGTGCCCGGTATCGGCTATCTTCGCGCTCGACGACCTGCCGGAGAAATGGAACGAGTTCACCGCGAAAAACGCAGCGTATTTCGGAAGATAGGGAAGGCACTGATTCGGAAGGGCGCACGCCTTGTTTATGGGCGCGCGCCCTTCTTGTTTCGAGCCGCCTGAAGTTGCTGAAAATCTCAAATCGCTTAGTTCTTCTGGCCCTACGGAATCCACTGTATTGTCGGATCGCTGATCGCGGCCTAACGTGGGTTTTGTAAGCCAATTACTGAAGTGAAATCCAGGACGATCATGGGCTAGGGCCGCTGCAAGATTCGCGGCTTTTATGGCCCTCACGATCGTCCTTTTTACTATTCTCTCCTTACAGGTTCAATTCTTCGGCGTACGTTTTCGCGGTTCTCATCCCTGACCTTCTCCGCTACAATCGTTCCTTTGATCGTGGACCTGATGTGCTCGCATGGCATTGATGGAGTCGGAAGCGATCGTGCTGCGCACTTACCCGCTGCGCGAAGCTGATTTACTGGTCACGCTGTTCACGCGAACGGAAGGCAAGGTGCGCGGCGTGGCTCGGTCGGCGAAGAAGTCGAAGCGCCGTTTTGGTGGAGCGTTGGAGCCGATGACTTATGTGCGGGCGTTTTATGACGTCCGCGAGCGTCAGGAACTGGCGCGCCTGGATGCCTGCGAAGTATTGGAATCTCCTCTAGCCAACGAAGTGAGTTACGCGCGGGCAGTGGCGCTGGCACATGTCGCGGAATTGCTCGACGAGTTGCTGCCCGACCACGAAGCCAACGACGCTATCTTCCGGCTGACGCTTTCCGTGCTGCATGCCTTGACCGGCTCCGATATCTGGATGCCGGTGACTTACTTTGATCTCTGGCTCACGCGGCTGGTGGGCTTTCTGCCAGAGTTGACGGAGTGCATTGTGTGCGGGCGCAGCCTGAACGGGAGTCGCGCTTATTTTCACGCGCTGGCGGACGGGCTCATGTGTCCGGAGGACAAGCGGCTGGCGTCGTCCGAGATTTCAGGCGAGTCGCGGGAGTTGGCGGCCCAGATGTTTCGCGCGCCGGTCGAGAGTTTTGCGGGGAGTCCCTGGCCCAAGGCGCGCGGAGGGGATCTGCGGAAGTTTGTGATCCAGGCGCTGCAGCGGCATATTGAGAAGAAGCTGGTGACGGCGGGGATGCTGGAGAAGGGCGGGTTCTAGGAAGCGCCAAGTAAAATCGAAATTATCCTGCCTGTGCCAGCGTCAGCACGCTGACGGTTTTCGCTGCTTCCGTTACAATCGTTGGTTAATCTTTAAGTTCCGGACGAGTCTGTGAATCCACCAAAAGCAAAACCGTTGACGTTTCAGGAACTCATCCTGCGCTTACAGGCGTTTTGGGCGGAGCACGGGTGCGTGCTGCAGCAGCCTTACGACGTGGAAGTGGGCGCCGGGACGATGGCGCCGGAGACATTTCTCCGGGTGCTGGGACCAAAGCCTTATAAGGTGGCGTATGTTCAGCCTTCGCGGCGTCCGGCGGACGGACGATATGGGGAGAATCCCAACCGGCTGTTCAAGCACATGCAGTTGCAAGTGATCCTGAAACCTCCGCCGGAGAATGTGCAGGAGTTGTATTTAGAGTCGCTGGCGGCAATTGGGATCGACCTGCGCCAGCACGATATCAAGTTTGAGGAAGATAACTGGGAAGCTCCGACGTTGAGTGCGTGGGGCGTCGGCTGGCAGGTGATGCTCGATGGACTGGAGATTACGCAGTTCACTTATTTCCAGCAGTGCGGCGGCCAGGATTTGTTTCCGATTTCAGTTGAGCTGACCTATGGCCTGGAGCGCATCGGGGCGTTTCTGCAGGATGTGGATTCGATCTATGACATCGTGTGGGCGCGCGATCCGGAGACCGGACACGAAGTTAAGTATGGAGATGTTCGGCTGGCGGATGAGCTGCAATTCTCGGTCTACAACTTTGAAGCCGCTGATGTGGAGAAGACCTGGGAGCACTTCCGTCTCTATGAGGCGGAATGCAATTCCCTGATTGAACAGCTACGTGGTTCGAAAAGAGATTTGGTTCCAGCGAGGACCGACGGCAAGGAGCCGGATGCAGGAGTGGGGCGCTCGCGTGAGATAGCGCGTTTTCCGGTTCTCGCTGCATACGATCTTTGCCTGAAGTGCTCCCATCTGTTCAACATACTCGACGCCCGGGGCGCGATTTCAGTGACCGAGCGCGTCGGGGTGATCGCGAGGGTGCGGGCGTTGGCGGTCGGCATCGCCAAGGCTTGGGTGGATCAGCAGAAAAGCGAGGCCGCGGCGGAGAATTCAGACGAGCCTGAGCTTGTCCGCGA
This sequence comes from uncultured Acidobacteriaceae bacterium, assembly GCA_963841125.1. GTDB lineage: Bacteria > Acidobacteriota > Terriglobia > Terriglobales > Acidobacteriaceae > Sulfotelmatobacter. The sequence continues at coordinate 218,557 of CAWJBH010000004.1, read as the reverse complement.
GACAAGGACAAAGAAAGAGAAGCTGTCGCCAGTGGGATCGTAAGTGTAGCGCCGCCGTCCCGGCGGCAGAGGGTGTTAAAGGATCATGCCAGACTTCCTGCTAGAGATCGGGTGCGAAGAGATTCCGGCGCGGATGATTGATGCTGCCTCCGAGGAGTTGCGCGAGCGCGTCAGTTCTCTGCTGGTCAGGGAACGGCTAGCTGCGAGCGAGATCTCTCATTTCGATACGCCGCGGCGGTTGGCAATCATGGCTGCCGGCATCCCCTCGGCTCAGGCCGATATTACCGAGCAGGTGACAGGGCCCTCGGTGACCGTTGCCTATAAAGATGGTCAGCCTACGCCGGCAGCACATGCGTTTGCGAAGAAGTCTGGAGTCGACGTCTCAAAACTGGAGAAGATCACCACCGCGAAGGGCGAATACCTGGCCGCGAAAGTCATGAAAAGAGGCCGGGGCGCGGCCGAGATTCTCGCGGAGAATCTGCCAAAAGAAATTTCCTCGATCTATTGGCCAAAGAATATGTACTGGCGCAAAGCGAACGAGCGCTTTGTGCGTCCGGTGCGATGGCTTATCGCGATGCTCGACGGCGGGATGATTCCGCTGGAGTTCGACGGAATCCAGGCAGGGAACGTGTCGCGAGGGCACAGGATTTTGTCTTCAGGAGCAGTCACGATTCCACGAGCTGGATCCGGTTACGTGGATGCTCTGCGTGCAGCCAAGGTTTTGGGGCGTCCGGAGCGTGAGCAGCAGATCCGTAAAGCTCTCGACGCCGCCGCGCGCGCGATTCCGGGAGCACGGTGGCGGGAAGACAAGTCTCTGCTCGACACGGTGGTGAACCTCACGGAATTTCCTTCCGCCATTCTCGGCGGCTTCGACCCGCAGTTTCTGGAACTCCCGGAAGAAGTCTTGGTCACTGTGATGCGCGACCATCAGAAGTATTTTGCGGTGGAAGATGCAGGTGGCAAGCTGCTGCCGCATTTTCTGGCGGTGTTGAATACCGATGAGGATCGCGAAGGGTTGATTCGGCATGGCAATGAGCGCGTGCTGCGTGCCCGCTTCAGCGATGCGCGATTTTTCTGGGCGACGGACCAAAAACGATCGCTGCTGGAACGACTGGACCTGCTGCGGCACGTTACCTTCCAGAAGGATCTGGGCAGCTATTACGACAAGACGCGGCGTGTGCAGCGCCTGTGCAGTTGGCTCAGTGAGATCATTAAGCACAGCGGGATGGCCGTGCGCGCCGGTGTGATCCACAAGGCGGCGTGCCTGGCGAAGAGCGACCTGACGACGGAACTGGTGAAGGAGTTTACCGAACTACAGGGCATTGTGGGCGGCCTGTATGCGCGGGCGCAGCAGCTTGATTCGAGCTTGCCTGAGGCTACGCGACTTGCCATCGCCGATGCGATTTACGATCACTATAAGCCAGAGTCCACCGAAGATGACGTGCCGCGTTCGATTGAGGGTGCAGTGCTTTCCATCGGTGACAAGGCGGACACGATTGCGGGCATGTTTGCCTTGGGGTTGGTGCCAAGCGGATCGAAGGATCCGTTTGCGCTGCGGCGGCAAGCGAATGCCATTGTGAAGGTGATCGACAAGTACAAACTGCCGCTGCGACTGAACGACATGATGCGGGATGCGCGCGCCGGGTACCAGGGATCGGAAGCCGAGAAGAAGTTCGTCGACGATGCGAAGTTCGCCGATTCGGTGCATGTGTTCTTTCGTGAGCGGCTGGAATTCTATTTGAAGGACGTGCGCGGATACGCGTATGACGTCGTCAAGGCGGTCTTGGCGGCGGACGCAGACGATGTGGTGGACGCGCTCGCGCGCGCCGAGGCCGTTAAACAAGTCTTGCATATGCCCGAATTCCTCGCTATTGGTGCGGCGTGCAAGCGCATGCGGAATATCTTGAGGCAAGCGGAAGAGAAGGGAATCATCCCGGCGACGTTCGCGTATCTGCCAGATTCGGCTCCCGAAGAAAAAACCCTGGCGGCCTATATCGAGGTCAATGGGCCTAAAGTCGAAGCGCTGCGCAGAAAAAGAGAGTACAGCGACGCACTTCTGCTGCTCTCGACGGCGCGCGAACCCGTAGATGCGTTCTTCGACAAAGTGATGGTCATGGCCGAGGATGAGAGGGTGCGGGCGAACCGTCTCGGGCTGCTTCGAAACTTGCTAAAGGAATTTTCGACCGTAGCTGATTTCTCAGAGATTGTGAGCGAAGGCAAGGGGTAGCCGTCTGAGGCCTCTCGCGCAAGAGCAATGCCGCCCTCTTCTGCCCTGACTTCGTTTACTGCACTCTCTGCAGCCGGGCGATCAGTTTTTGCGCCAGGCTCTCCTCCGACTCCGACCATAACAACCGCGCGCTGGCGCCGCTATTCTTTTCCACATTCACCGAGAACTCCACCAGCTTTGCTACGTTGTCGCGAATCTTGGCGCGAGTCTGGTCGTTGAGGAAAGTTTCGGGCTGAAGAAAATATGAATCGAGGCCCAAGTCCACCTCGATGTGTCCTGTCTGCTGATAGGCGCCTTCGTCGAATTGTTCTCCCTGGACGATGAATTTAACGGCCGCGGGCTCGAGCAGCCAGTTGGCGTTCGGCTCGTCCGGCGTCCACAGATCCCAGTGAGCTTCAAAGACATAAGCGTAATCGTCATGCACCTGCTCGGCGGCGATCAGCGTGGCCTGCCCGGGATCAATTCCGCCAGGAAATCGGCGCTCCAGCACCGTGGCCTCATTCCAGGAAACAGGATGCAGCGCAAAGTAAGTGATCCCCGGCCTTTGCGACGAGAACGGGAACTGTTGCAACACGGCAAAGGCGTGCGGCAACATCTCCGGACCGGAGAAATCAGGAAACCAAAGACTGAAATAAACTGGATCAGACACAGTCGCCTCGAATGCTCGTGGGCCGTTTCAGGGTTCGGTCCGACATCATTCTAATTCGTCTTGGGATCGTGGAGAGAGTGGCTGTCACGGTTTTTTTGACAGGCCCGCGCAGGGTTGTTACGATCAGTTGTCAACCAATCACCCCACCTCAAAGCCGTCCCCGTCGTCTAGCCTGGCCTAGGACATCGCCCTTTCACGGCGGTAACACGGGTTCAAATCCCGTCGGGGACGCCAACCACTTAGTTTATTCTCAACAACTTAGTCTCCGAGTTCGCCGCAGAACGCCGCAAAAATACATCCGTTGTCCGCTCTACCGCTGCTCTTTGGTCCTGCAGAACGACGTGCGCATACCGCGCCAGCATTCGCAGATCGGCATGACCGAGCTGCTGCTGTACAACGCGCGCGTTCGCGCCGGCCTGCATCAATGCGGTACCTAGGCCATGCCGAAAGGCATTGAAGGCTCCGCGTGGAATCTCCAGCCGCTCGCGGATCGGATGCAGAATATCCCGACGCACATAACAACTGGTGATGGGCTTGCCCTTCGCGTTCGCGAACAGCAATCCGAACGACTTGGACCGCCACCGGAGCTGGTAATCTTTGAGCATTGCCACCAGCACCGGCGGCAAGGGTAAATCACGAACACTTGTAAGCGTCCGCCTCTCGTCGTATACACGATTTGAGAACAGGGGTGGCTGGCCGGTGTGAGGAGTATCGGAAGGGGAATTCTCCTGGCTGCAGAGTTCAAAGCAAGTAAGGAAAAGGTCTGAGTTATAGTGTCTGCCACGGGAATTAGTTCCCTCCACCGCTGGTGAAGGAAGAGGCCGGAATGAACCGAGTTGCCATGTGGGCGTCTTTGGCGGTTTTATGTCACACGATCTCCGCGGGCGTCGTCCCGTCCGCACTTGCGCAAGCCCGGCAACAAGACGCCGCCGCGATCGCCCGGCGCAACGCAACCGAAAGCGAACTTGAATCTATCGCCATCATCGAACGCAAGGTCATGGTGCCCATGCGCGACGGCAAACGCATGCAGGCCGATATCTACCGCCCGAAGGACGAGTCAAAGAAATATCCCATCATTTTTGTCCGGACTCCCTACAACTTCAATTACTGGGACGTAGAGTTGGGAGCTCCTCGCGACATGTCCGCCCCACTTGAAGCGGTCAAGCACGGCTATGCGTATATCGAGATGAACGAGCGCGGCCGCTACTTCTCCGAAGGCGACTACGACATTCTCGGCGTGCCCCTCACTGATTCCGACGATGCGCTCCACTGGATGGGCGGGCTGCCCTGGTCTTTGGACAAGGTCGGTCTAATCGGCTGCTCCTCGACGGCAGAGTGGCAGTTGGCCGTGGCCTCGCGCGGCAACAAAGCGCTCACGACGTTCATCCCAGAGAGCTTCGGCGCCGGCGTCGGCCGCGTCGGCCCATATTTTGAGCAGGGCAACTGGTTCCGCGGCGGAGCGGTGCAGATGCTTTTCGGGCCTGGCTCTATGACTACGGCCTTCTCGCCAACGACGGCCGTCCTATGTTTCCGCCGGGCATTTCGCACGAAGCGCTACTCACAGCCGCCAAGTCCTACGATCTCTCCGCGCACCCACCCACGATTGACTGGTCCAAAACGCTTCAGCATTTGCCGGAAAAAGATATCTACGCCGCGATTGGCGCCCCGCACGGCATCTTTGCCGACACCACGCCCTCCGGCAAGCCGGGGATGATCACACGTACTCCCAACGATCCCTCGTGGTACCAGGGCGGGCTCTGGAACGACAGCATGCGCATTGACCTTCCGGGACTTTGGCTGATGACCTGGTATGACGTCAGCATTGGGCCGAACCTGGCTGCATACAACTACGTCCGGAGCACGGCCAGTCCTGCGATCGCCGACGAGCAGTATGCCATCATCGCGCCCGTGGCCCATTGCAGTTACAAACGCGCCGCAGAACATACCATCGTTGGCGATCGCGATATGGGCGACGCTCGCCTCGACTATGACGCCCTCACCTATGGCTGGTTTGACCACTTCCTTAAAGGCGAAGACAACGGGATTCTCGCCAAGACTCCGAAGGTTCGCTACTACACCATGGGCAGCAACAAGTGGCAGTCGTCTGACATCTGGCCGCCCGAAGGCGCAAAGCCCGTGACGTATTACCTGGCCAGCGGAGGACACGCCAACTCGCTCGTACGGAGATGGATCTCTGCTGGCCGCGCCGGAGCCGAAAGACAGCCCCGACAAATTTGTCTACGATCCCATGAACCCCGTTCCCACACACGGTGGCGGCTTCTGCTGTCTTGGCGCGGAGTACAAAGCCGGCGCGCTCGATCAGCGCAGTCTCGAAGTGCGCGACGATGTCCTCGTTTACAGCACAGGTCCGCTCAAGGAAGGCATCGAGGTCAGCGGCCCCATCGACGTGACGCTATATGTGTCGAGCGACGCCAGGGATACGGACTTTACAGTGAAACTCATCGAGGTGCTGCCTGACGGCACGGCCTACAACATTGAAGAAAATATTCAGCGCGTCCGCTATCGCGAAGGCTATACCAAGCCGCCCGTGTGGATGGAAAAAGGCAAGGTCTACAAGGTTACGTTCCAGCCTATGCAAACCAGCATTTACTTCGCGCCTGGTCACCAATTGCGCATCGAAATCAGCAGCAGCAATTTCCCCCAATTCGACCGCAACCTCAATACTGGCGGCGACAACTACAACGAATCGCAAGGCATCCTTGCTCACAACGAAGTCCACCACTCGGCGCACTATCCCTCTAGCATCACGCTAAGCGTTGTGAAGAAATAACCAAACCAGGCTTCTGATCAAGACGGCGACCGAACCGGAGCGCGTGTTGCCCGCTAAGGGGCTGGGCAGGGTATTCGTGGGCAAAACCCGGACCTAGGAACGGCGGAGCGCCAGTAATTTCTTCGTTAAGATTTATTCTGGGATTTTTTTAGAGTGCTCATTTCTCGGACTGAGTATTTTCGCGCCTCTCGAACTGCACGCGAGGAGGTAGTCGAGCTGTCAGCCTTCTTGTTCGGACGGCGGGCGGGCATTTGCGCAACGGGTCTAGGAAAGTGTTTGCTGGTAAGAGACTCGCTCTTGGAGCACAGAGATGCTATTGCGCCGCACGAATGGGCTATTCGCCCCGAGCGGATGGGCCATTTGCCCGAACGGGTCCACGAGCTATATTGTCGGTCGGTCGCGTAGGCGACAGTGGAGTGCCGTTTCAGAACCGTGGACTGGATATGGGAACTTCTCGTTAAAAGGGGCATGGCCAAGAACTCATCTACGAAGGGGAATGTAACCGTTCGCATCCTAGTGGCCGACAGCACGCCATTTACGGGAGGACTGATCGCCGCAGTGCAATAACGGGAGGCGGAGGATCAGGAGCAACCTGCGGAGCGTTCCTGGATGCCACATCGTTTGAGCCGGCGTATCCAGCGACCGCGGGCTGGGACTTCGCGACCGGATTGGGCACAGTCAATGCCTATAACCTGGTGATGTCTCCGTCATGGGTAGCGCCGTAAACGGATCAGTATGAGAAGGCGCCTCACACCATAGTCAAACTAGAGTTGTGCCGGTTTGAGTGGAGAGGGCAGAGAGCTTAGTGGCTACCTCTCTGCCCCGAAATGAAAGCCGTTGCGCGCCTCGACGTTCTCACAAATACTCTCACGCAACTACATTCACGCCGCTCGTCTGAGATGAAGGCGAAGTTGCGGACGAATCGCCGAGCAGATTGACAACAATCTGCTCATTGTTGTTTTGCGCCAGGTTGAAAGTGAATTCCTGGGCGTTGGGACTTTGCTGACTGCCTACGCCGATAGTGACCTGTTCCCCGCTGCTGGTGGTATCCAGACTAATGTTGATTTGCTCCGCACTGCTGCTGGCGGCGCTACTGCCAAGGTTGATAACGATTTCGGGAGTCGTAGCGGAAGTTGCTGCAGTGCCGGCAACAGAGCTTGCCGCAGAACCAGCCGTTGACGCGGCATTGCTGGCTGTGGGAGCGGCCGGCGCGATGTTGATGTTAATGATCGCTGCCGGTCCTGGATCGGCGGCAGCCTGATTCGTTGAGCTTTCAGGAATCGGATGGCGGCCAGATGTGAAAGTGGCCTCAAGTTGCGCAAACGCCTTCTGCGCTCCTGCGAGATCACCGGATTGCAGCGCCTGGCCGATAGCATTGAAGTCCTGCTGCCGTTTGTTTACCGCAAAGGCGTTGCCGTCGAAGGGCCCATTTTGGGCGAGCGTCTGTATGGCGCTGTATTCCTGCTGGGCACCCGCTAAGTCGCCGGACTGAAGCGATTGTCCCAACTGCTCTAAGTCACTTTGCCGGTCATGAAAATACTGCCCTCGCAGCGAAGTGGGAGTCGGAGCGGGGGTGCGGCCAATGACGGGCGCAAGGGGTAATATCTGTGGTGGCAATGTGGGCGATATCGACATGAGAGTCTCCTAATGCGGTGAGGTTGGTTACGAACAACCTCGTGGCAATCTTCCCGCCATACCGGGTCCTATCGGCGGCAGGCAAGAAATCTTTAGCAGGCGAAGTAGAAACTCCAGAAAGGCAGCCGTGGATCTTAACCAGTCACAATCCTGTGCGGTTAAGGTTCGTGAGTCACAAATTGCTGCGGCTGGCGGTTTTGGGTGCAGGAAGACTCAGAGACACGCATACGACGCGGTCAAGAATGGATTTCAATTCCGGGTGCACATCGTTATTGTGCTCGGCATAGAAGGAAAAGAGAGTGATCGAATTCTGCCGTGCCAGTTCCCGAAGGATGTTATAGCTACGGATTTTTCCACCCGTATCGGGTGGTACCAGTCCGCCAGCTTTTACCCAAAGTATTTTCATGTCCCGGATGCTTACCAGCAAATCCCGTCGAGAAACCGTGAGGCCATGGTTTGGCAAAGGATCGACTATCTGCGGTCCAGCCTCTACATTATTTGGCCCTCTTATCATCCTAACAAGGTTCGCGGGGCATAGCGGTTGGACAGCGGTTGCACCACATCAGATCCCGCTGGACTGGTAAGCATGGCGCAGACGCTGATGTTCTGGGGAGATCAGTTTGAAAAGGAAGCACCTCAAGCTGTTTACCCCCTAGCAGATCTTAACTTCTGCCCTTCTGCCGGCTTCGTCACTCCCGCCGACAGCAATAGACTGTCCGCGTCGGGTGGATCGCCAATTCTCAGGGGGGAATTAGCTCAGTGGTTTAGGCTAGCTAACCTTAGTTTTCGCTTGGGCTTTTATTTGCCTAGCCATTCAAACCTGCCTCATCCCCCTTTGCGAAATGATGGACCGCGAACAGCCGCTTCTTCATTTCGTCTCAAAATCGGTGGAGACGCTGAGTTTCTTCCAAAATCGTGCTTCCTCTAATCGCGCAAGATCATTCTTCTCCGCGGCGGCGTACGCATCGCTGCCGAGCAGGAGTCGCAACGGAGGGTTACGTTCTTGCGTCAACTGGACAATCACCTGAGCTGCGTTTTTGGGGTCACCAGGCTGCTTGCCGTTATAGTTTCGCTGAAATCTTGCAGTAGCTCCAACCGTCGAATCGTATTCAGGATGACCTTCGCTAAGTTCGGTGGAACTGCCCGCGAAGTCTGTGCGAAAGCCACCGGGTTCAACGATGGTGACCTTGATGCCGAGCGGCGCCACTTCGCGCGGTAGTGCGAAATGATCTGGCCGACGAGCGTGGAAGGTGACGCCACAGATCACAAATCTTAGGGTTTGTGCTAAGAACAAGTCAATCAATACTCAGCGAAGGTCGTGGTGCTGGCAGAAAGGGGAAATGAAATGGACGGAATCAAACGCAAATCCCGCAAAGAAGCGCCGGCTTTAAAGACGCTTGGCCACATCCGGAATCGTGCGATAGAAACTCTGCAGGCCTTCCGAATCAGGGTACTCGCGCAAAGCGCTATGCAATGACAGCAGAGACGCATTGTTCGCCCTGGTTGCATCAGCACAGATAGCGACAGCTTCCAGCTTAGGGTTGGGCCGAATTATCTCGTATCCAGAGGCCATAATACAGATCGCCTCGCGTGCCGTTACGGTCATCCGCCCCACGCTTGCGGCCCACAGCTTCTCCCATCTCAGTGGGGAAGCGAAATGAAATTCGGTCCTCGAGTGAATCCCACCTAATACCCAGGCGTCGTTCGCGAGCAGTGACCAGTCCTTGGCGCTAAGTATGCTTCCCTGATCACTAGGATCCTCACCCAGGGTCTTCAGATTTTGTAGCAGGATCTCATCGATACTAGGGAACGATACATCGGAAGGTATCCACGTTCCGTTGTCCTCCCGAAGAGCTAGGCGGCCTACAACCGTAACGCCAAAGTCGACCTGATGACCATTGATATCCTTCAGCTTCGTTCCCGCGCTGGCCTGTTGGTAAATCCGGTAAGCTGCCTCTAGTTTGTTGGGTTGTACAGAGTTGTCCCCATAGTCAGGACCGCATCCCAGTGCGTCATCTCGAAACTCTATCAGAGACCGATACATCGCTAACCGCTTCCTTGCAGACCAGCGCAGCGACTGCTGCAGAAACCAACGCAATCGTTTGCCTATCGAATGAGGCGGACTGGGCGGCAGAGTGTCCGATCAAAGTTAACAGATATCGAAGATTGTTTAGCTCGATTCGAATACCTCTGATTGCCGCGGGATCCGAGTTAGTCAGCGCTGAGTCGATCAGCGGCACGCCTGCAGTCTTGGGCTGCAACCACGCGTTGGCATCAAGTCGTCATTCGAGAATATAAACTCTTGCTTCGTTCCGTTGACAAACCGACAGTCGAGTGTCTACCATCGTTGCCAGAGTGAGGGTAGAATGTCTTCCATGGCGAAGCGAGCGCAGCAGCGGGCCGGGGTTCTTCAGGGAACGCTGGACATGCTCATCTTGAGGACGCTTCTCTATGGGCCTGCTCATGGTCATCAGATCGGGAAGCACATTCAGCGGACCACGAATGACTTTCTGCAGATGCAGCACGGGTCGCTTTATCCCGCGTTGCATCGTCTCGAGAAGCGGGGATGGGTTGCCTCGAAATGGGAGACTGCGCCGGACAAAAATCGGGAATTCAAATACTACCGGTTAACGGGTAGAGGCAGGAAGCAACTCGTGGCCGAAGAATCGCAGTGGAAGCGGATGGCCGAAGCCGTAGGGCGCGTGATGTGGCCCGCACCCGAGGAGAGTTGACATGAGCTGGTGGCAGATCAACTGGGGACAGAAAAAGAGAAATGAAGACCTGGAGCGGGAGCTGCGTTCCGACCTGGAATTGGAAGAAGAAGAACAACGGGAGGCTGGCATTTCTAAGGAAGAGGCTCACTACGCGGCCCTGCGGGCCTTTGGGAATCCTACTCTGATTCGTGAACAGACTCTGGCCATCTGGTGGTGGAACTGGCTTGAATCTCTCGCACGCGATCTGCGCTTTAGTCTGCGCACGCTTCGCCGCACCCCAGGCTTTACCGTCATCGCTATCTTGGTAATGGCGCTGGGCATTGGCGCCAACGTTGCCTTGTTCACCGTAGTGCGTGGCGTCTTGCTCAAGCCTTTGCCGTTCCAAGATCCGGATCGCCTCGCGATGCTCTACGAGGCCGGTCTGCTTGGAGACGACACGACAAGTTTCAACGTGGTCTCAGGCGGCATGTACGCCGAGTGGAAGAACCAGAATCGCAGCTATAGCAGTCTCGCGCTGGCGAAGGGGATTCGGTTCGGGCTTTCCGGTTCGGGCGGACAATTGCCGGAGAAACTGAACAGTGCGTTGTTTTCCTGGGACATGCTGCGCACGCTGGGCGTACAGCCGGTATTGGGCCGCGATTTTACGCTGGCCGATGACAGTCCGGGAGCCAACGGCACTGTGTTGCTGAGTTGGGGTCTGTGGAAGCGGCGCTTCGGTGCTGACCCCGGCATCCTGAGCCATACGATCTTCCTCGACGCCCAGCCATACACCGTTATCGGTGTTATGCCCAAGTGGTTCGACTTCCCTGACTCGTCCACGCAGCTATGGACGCCGGTTTACCATGACAGACCTGAAGACCTGATGACCTCGTTCAGCAATCATCAGTTTCGCGTTGTCGGGCGACTGCAGCCGGGAGTCAGCGCGTCGCAAGGCGTGGCCGACCTGAGCCTTATCTCCCAGCGTATTCACAATGATCATCTCAACGATCCATTCGTATTTCAGAGCGCCAGCAGCCGTCCACTGCTGGAGCACATAGTTGGCGAAATCAAGAAGCCGCTCTACCTGCTGCTGGAGGCAACTTGCTGCCTGCTGCTGATCGCCTGCCTCAACGTGGCCAATCTGCTGGTGGCGCGCGCGGCGGCGCGGCGCAAAGAGCTGGCGATCCGCACCGCGCTGGGCGGGAGCTGGTTGCGTCTGATCGGCGAGCGGCTAACGGAGTGCCTGTTGCTTTCAGCCTCCGGCGGAGCGTTGGGACTGTTGCTCGCCTTCGCCGCTCTTCAGTGGCTGACACATACTCGGAATGACATGAGCCGTGTCGAATCCATCCACTTCGACGGAGTGGTCGCGGCGTTTACTGTGGGCGTTATCGTTCTCTGCGCACTTTTTTCCGGATTCATCGCTGCCTTCAGCACCAGCGACAAGCGCATTCTCGGCGCGCTGCATGAGGCATCGCGTTCGGTGAGCGGGGGCAACGTGCGGGCCTCGTTGCGCAAGGTGCTGCTTACGCTCGAGGTCGGACTTACTGTGATCCTGCTCATTGGCGCGGGACTGCTGCTTAAGAGCTATGAACGGCTGCGCTCTGCTGACATGGGTTGCCTCACGCAGGATGTGATCACCATGCATCTGGGCATCCCTGATGCACGATATAGGACACCTGCCCAGCGCGCCAACTTCTACGACACCCTGCTCGATCGTGTGCGCGCTCTACCTGGCGTGGACGCGGCAGGCTTTGCGACGATTGTCCCGGGGCAGGGTTATCAGATGGATTGGAGCTTCAGCATCGCGGAGCATCCCGCGTTGCCGCAGGGCACTGGTCTGTTTGCCTTAAGCCGCTGGGCTGATCCTAAGTATTTCAACGCGATGGGCATTCCTCTTTTGCGCGGACGCACATTTGACGGCGGGAAGCGTTTGGATGCCGCCGACGAGGTCATCATCAGCCAATCATTCGCCAGACAGTACTTTCCCGGCGAGGATGCGCTCGGCAGGCACATACGCGTACGCGGGAAGGATTTCGTTATTGTAGGGATTGTGGGCGATACTCGCTACGCAATCGGCGAGGGAACCCGGCCGGTGCAATATTACCCGCTTGATGCCGGCGTAGAAAACGTCGGTACGCTCGTAATTCGCTCCAGCCACAATCTGGAGCAGTTCGCTCTGCCGGTACAGCGCATCGTCTCAGAGATGGACCACGATCTGCCCGTCTCCGATGTGCTCACCATGAACCAGTTGCTCGGCAAATCGACTTTGGACCAGAGCTTCAATGCGGCGCTCCTCGTCGCTTTTGCCTCACTGTCGCTGGTTCTCGCCGCCGTGGGCCTGTTCGGCGTGATGTCATACATCGCAGCGCAGCGGACGACCGAGATCGGCATCCGCGTCGCGCTGGGCGCTAAGCGCGAACAGGTGATGCGGAAGATGTTGCTGGATGGAATGCGGCCTGCGATCTTTGGTCTGGTGGTGGGGCTCGCAGCCAGCCTGGAAGCCAGCCAGTTGATGCGCGACTTACTGTACGAAATCAAGCCGATCGATCCGTCCGTTTATGCCGCGGTTGCCGCAACCCTGCTCGCAGTGGCCGCGTTCGCGTGTATCGTTCCCGCCTGGCGCGCATCGCGCCTCGATCCGATGCAAGCATTGAGATCCGAATAGGCGGATATCCGGCAAGACGTCGCCGTTGCTATGCGCAAGCGAAACCGGGCCGGCTAGCGTCCGAATTTGGACAGGAGTGTCCTTAAACGGGCAGCGAGTATCAGCTCAATACCCGTAAGTGACTTATAATGTGACGTCTAAAATTGGCAGGCACGCTGCTACGCGAAAAGGGGGTGAACCATGTCCTTTGTTCGCGATCTCCGATTTGCGGTCTACTCATTGGCGCGCACTCCGGGGCTGGCCTGTGCCGTGGTCCTCACACTGGCGCTCGGCATCGGAGCCAATGCGGCTATCTTTACCCTTGTGCGCGGCGTCCTGTTGCGACCGCTGGTAAATCGCGACGAAGATCGTCTAATTTACATTCGACAGAGCGCCCCTGGCATCGGAGCGGAAAATGACCGTTTTTCGGTGCCTGAAATCCAAGACTTGCGGGCCAGCGTGAAATCGGTCAGCAAGTTTGGCGACTTTTCGACGGTCGGGTTCACGATGATTGGGCTCGGTGAGCCGCGTGAAGTTCGCGCCGGAGTTGTGGATGGCTCCTACTTCGAAGTCATGGGCTTGCGCCCCGTGCTGGGCCGACTGCTGGACATGCGCGACGACGGGCCCAATGCTGCAGGCGCAGCGGTGCTTACCTATCGCTTCTGGAGCACAGCGCTTCATAGCGATCCATCGGTGATCGGGAAGCAGGTTCGGATGGATACGCGCACTGCCACCATCGTTGGCGTGCTTGAGCCTTCGGTTCCTTACCCGGCGGACACGGAGCTCATCGCGAACGTTGTGACCAGCCCGCATCATCTCTCTGCGACGATGGTCACTGGCCGTGTTCATCGAATGACGGAATTATTTGGGCGTCTGGCTCCGGGAGTTTCTCTCGATCAGGCTCAAGCGGAGTTGCAGTCGGCATACTCTGCGATGAAGAAAGACCACCCCGAAGCTTACCCTGCGGGCGGGCAATTCAACATCGAAGCGAAGCTGCTGCGCGACGAGATCACATCGGGCGCTCGTACCGTGTTGCTGGTGCTGCTCGCCGCCTCGGGACTCGTGTTCATTATCGCGTGCTGCAATGTGGCGAATCTGATTCTGGCGCGGACCGTGCGCCGTGAAGCGGAATTGGCGGTGCGTACCGCGCTCGGCGCAAGCACGGGTACGTTACGCCGCCTGCTGCTGGCAGAAAGCCTGCTTCTATGCGGCGCGGGGGCGATTCTGGGGGTGGTTAGCGCAAGGCCGATGGTCAACGTGCTGGCGCGGTACGCTTCGCGCTTCTCGGTGCGCGCGCTCGACTTGAAGATTGACTCGAGCATGCTTTGGCTTGGCGCAAGCCTGGCGATCGTGGCTGCAGTGCTCCTGGCTTTCGTCCCGACGGTTACCCACTGCCAACACATCGCAAGGCATCACCCTCGGCAGCGGAGGAGTGCGCATAACCGGCGGGACGAGCCGCCGGCTGCGCATCTTCGCGGTCACGCAGATTGCGGCCTCGTTCATGCTGCTAGCTGGAGCGACCATGCTGATCAAGACGCTGCTCACGCTGCAAGCCACGCAGACCGGTTTCGACATGCACCGCGTGCTGGCCATGGATATGCCGGTGATGTCTTATGGCAAGACTCCGGATCAGATCATCAATTTCCATCGGGACGTGATACGCCGAATCAAGGAGGTGCCGGGAGTTGACGGAGTCGCGGAAGGCACCAGCGTGCCTTGGCGAGATGCAGGCGGCTTCGGTCCGGGATTTGAATTCACCGGCGAAGGTCACGTGAAAGGCAGTCACGAAGAGAATCCTCTGGCACAGTTCCGCACGGTTTCGCCGGGATTTTTCGCGGCGCTCGGCGTGCCCATCATTGAAGGCCGGGACTTCAACGATGATGACCGGCGCGGCGGCGAGCCTGTGGTGATCATCAGCCAAAGTGTCGCGCAGCGGATTTTCCCCGGCCAGGATCCCCTCAATCGCCACATTATGTGGACCGACCCGGTGATGGATTTCATCAGCATGAGCAAAGGGCCGCGCCGAATTGTTGGGGTCGCCGCTGATGTCGATGATGAGCACGTCATGCCGGGAGCGGCACCCACCATCTATCATCCATTCGGCCAGGTGCCGGATAATCTTTCCGACAACGGCGTGAGCATCTTTGGCGGCCGGTTGTTCGTGCACACGCGTATCGATCCCTACGCGCTAGTCATGCCCGTCACGCGCATTGTGCGCGAGATGTCGCTTGATCAACCCGTTGAGCACGCGGCTACGCTCGAAGACATTCGCGCCGAAGTGCTCACGCCCGATCGGCTCAACACATTTGTGTTCGGCGGATTTGCCGCGGTCGCGTTGGCGATCGCCATCGTGGGCGTGGCGGGCGTGCTCGCCTTTTCCGTCAGTGCACGCACTCGTGAGTTTGGTATCCGCCTGGCAATCGGCTCGCAACGGCGGCACCTGTTGACCCGTGTGATCGCCGAAGGAGCCGTAATGGCGGGTGCCGGCGTAATCGCTGGCGCTGCGGTCGGGTTCACGTTTACACGGCTCGCGAGCAGGTTTTTTGGGGAGGTCAAAATGCCAGGCCTTTGGCCGGTGTTCATTGCTGCGTTCCTGTTGATGGCAGTCGCGGTTGTCGCATCGGTGTTGCCCGCAGCACGTGCTGCGCGGGTCGATGTTATGCAAGCGCTACGCTCGGAGTGACTGCGTCGGAGGTGTCCGCCTCGCCGAATGCGAGATTTAGTGTCCCCAGCGCGGATGCACATGCGTGGTCGCATCGCTCCTATTGAGGGGTCTGTTTTCTAACCTCTTTTTCGACCTCGCACCTGCGTGTCAGCTACTCTCTGAGATAAAACACAAACCGGAGCCGTGCCCTTTGACTTTTCTGCTCCTTGTGGGCAAACGATACCTTCCGCGAACTCAGCGCATAAAAAGAATTTCCTCATCGCCTGAGATAAGAAACGTCGAACCCAAATTCTCCGAGCCTTTTTTCCCATTGCACCTTCGGTGAATGGTCCTGCGCGGCCGCAGACTCCGCCGCCGGCGAAGCCGGATGTTTCGGGGGTTCGATCAGTACTTCTAGCTCCCCGGGGTCAGGGCTGGGAGTGTCAGCCTCCAATCCCACAGGGCGTATTGAATTTGGGATCGACGAAGTCACCTCGTGATAGCCCAATACCCGGTAGCTCTCGAACTGCGATTCTGAAAACCACTGATCGACCGTGGTTTCGTGGGGGAATGTGGAGTGCATTTTGGCATAGTTTTTCACGTCGGCAGGTTCGTCGCCAGTCATCGACGCCTTGAAATAGATAATGGTCCCGGTCGGCGCGTCCAGATCAACGTTCTCGTAGTGAATCTGGCCTACGGCACAATGTTTCTGGCTTGGCTTGCCTTCTTTCTTCGGTTTAATGTCGGCTACGTCCAAGACGATGTCGATGCCCAGATCAATCCGGCATTTTCGGATCGCGTTGCCAAGGCCGCCGAAGCAATACTGTTCGTCTGCTTCCGCGTCGCAGACGATGATGAGCCCGCAGCGTCTT
The DNA here is from genome assembly GCA_963841125.1 of uncultured Acidobacteriaceae bacterium. Classification (GTDB taxonomy): domain Bacteria; phylum Acidobacteriota; class Terriglobia; order Terriglobales; family Acidobacteriaceae; genus Sulfotelmatobacter. The sequence continues at coordinate 202,402 of CAWJBH010000004.1, read as the reverse complement.
TTCACCAGTTCGTACAGCGCCATATTCTCGAAGTGGCCTCCATCGGATAAATAGACATATGCCGCTTTGTCGTCTGTTCCAGCCAACAATTCGTTTACCAGACACGAAAGTCCAAACCACGGGGTGGCTCGCCTGGAGGTTCTGCGGTTGCGTGGATTTCCCAGCCATTGCCCGAGCCGGACATTGAATATCGTCATCAGGAACGAAACTGGCGTTGAGGTGTAGAACCCCATGTTAGGGCTGGCGGCAGCTCCCGAAATTCCCATGGCCAAGCCGAGATCGGGACCGTTTTGCGGAGGCGGAAAGGCGTACTCTTCCGTGGGGCGATAGCCGTAGCGATCACGGGTTCGGAAACAGCTCTGCAACCACGTTTCCTTCTGGTCACGCTTCGCCTCTTGCGCCAGGGTCAGTGGTCTTTCGCCTCGCACAATGGGCGTGTCCTGCTCTTCGAGCCAGACGTCGTATCCACAAAACCTGGGCGTCATCACAAAGGATTCGGCCTTGCGTTCCTGCCAGGCAAGGTCCTGGCCTTTCACAAGGTTCAACGAAGAGTTCAGTATGGGATACGGTCCGTCATATGACTTGTCGTTTTCAACGCTGAAGTCTTTCAGGTGAATGTCGTCGTCACAATCAAACCCAGTAAACCGGTTCGGCGAACGGTTCAGGTTCGATGCGCCAAGATAAGCTCTCACGAGGCGGTTTCGGTAAAACATGTGCATGGAAAACTGGTTGATGTCGACGCGCCAAGACATGAGCATTGCCACGACCAGACATCCGAAGATAGCCAGGAATAACCGGTGATCGTTGATCCATCTCTGACCTGTCAAGAGCTGGTAGCCTTGGATTCGATCGATGCCCCACGAAATCCAGCACAGCAGTCCCACGACAAAGACGTAAGGCGCAACTTTGGCCAGCACATCCATCCAGGTTAGAGCTCCCGGCTTTCCCGAAGCCTTTGATTTTCCCGCCAGTACACCTCCCAGCGTTGTCGCGATCCACGCGGGGGTGAGAACCGTGGCTGCGGTTTTCCACCCAGCTCTTATCATCAGGTTGCTGTGGATAAAGTGGGGGAAGCAAAGTGCCAACCAGAAGATCGCAAGCCATGCCAGGGCCCATACCAGCAACCATCCTGTGAGCCGTCCCCACCACTCGCGGCGTCGATCGGGGAACACCGTGCCCATCAATCCCAGGTGAAGAGTTCCGGTGAGCAGAAATATTGCGACTGCCAAAGGCACGCCGTAAACTAAGGCGTTCGACATACTACCGGAACTGTATTTCCCCAGCGCGGCTGACAGCACGGCATAGAGCAACCCTGCCAGTGCTCCGGCTGCAATCGCAGAGATCCACGTGAACAGAAATTTAGCGAATTCCCGAACCCACGGGATCAGAAATTCGGGAGTTTTCCCGAACCGCCCTTTGTGGGGAGGCGCGGGCGCCGCAGCAGGCGCCATTGCGGCGGCTGCTCTCTGGTTTTTTTCCGGGTCATCTTCCGGGATTCCGGTTTCGCCCTTCAGATCGGCTAATTTTTTCGCCAAGGATGAAAGGTGTGGCGCTAGCCATTCGCGATAAGCCAGTCCCAGCAGGGTCGCTAAAACCCAGATTCCACCATATGCGATCGCACCCACCAATGCGGACGCGTCGTAGGGCAAATGATCGAATTGTTTTGGTTTACACGCGGCCTCCAGCCATGCCAGCCACAATGCTCCCAGCGTTGCGGTTGCAAAAAGAGGCAATCCCGCGAAGGTCAGAACTGGGCTCTGTGCGGTCCACTGCTCTACTCCGCCCGGGTCCCCGTCCAGGTCCGCCATATTGTTGACGATAGTAAAAAACGCCAGCATGAGCAGGCCGATGGCTACTCCGATACAGGTTAGTCCCAGCCCTGGTGTAAGCGTGACGGCCAGCGCCGACTTCAATGCGGCGCGCGGGGCAAGCAGGACGGCCGATAAAAGCGCCAGCACTATGACCTGATTCAACAGCATGTTTCGCAACAAGATTCCGGCTGCGGCACAGGTATCGCCACTGAAGATTCCCAGCTTCGGCGTCAGGTAGTTACTGAACACACGCAAGAATCGGATCGGCGTAGGTTCCTTGTCGCCCAGTTGGTGCACGCGATTCGGTGCTAAAGCGTTTTGCACTTCTGCAAAACCGTTTCTCGCTCGCTTCGTCCACGCCGCCAGCCATCCCCCAATGTAACCGCCTCCCGACACGGTTGACAGGTAGTCGATGCGATAGAGCAATTTCAAGTCCGCTAACGCCTGAAGCACTCCCAGGTTGAAAGTCGCGCTGCGAATGCCTCCCCCCGAAAACGCGAGCCCCACAAGATTCGCGGCGTGCGCATTCTTGATTGCATCTACCCAGTCTTTGTCTTGATCTTGTTCCAGCTGTTCCGGCGCAGCACCGGAGATCGGAATGGCGGGCGCGGGCGCGGGTTTTCTGAAGTCCCCCGTTTTGCACGAAGTCATCCACCTTACCGCTCGCCTTCGCCGGATTTCCTCGATTTCTGCGAGCTCAGCTTTCAACACGTGCTCGAGCGGAACGGACTTCCCCAGGATATCCGCCATGAGTTTCCTTCTCTCTTTTTCGAAGTTTTGTTTTGCTGGGCTTGCCTGGAGATGCCTAGGCCCCACGACCAGCTAAACGGTGCCGCCCGGGTTGGCCTGCGGGATTTGCGGGTGGGTGGCGTCTTGACTCGCGTGTGAAGGTTTACCTACACCCACCCAGGTAGTCGTAAGCGCAAAGACAAAGCGGCTGAAAGCGCGCATGTAAGCCTCCTAAGGTAGAACCCAGCGGTGATCGGGGGGAAGGAGTGGGATTCTTACCTTGACTGCTTCCAAGTGTGAATTGTTTTTCGGTGACGTTACGATTTTCGAACAAGAATCCCAGCTATATCGCAAGATAGAAATACGAAAGAAGGGGCTTTGTTGGTTATTCTTCCTACGGTTGCGGAGTATTTAGGCGCCGGGCGGATGCTAACCCTAACCACGATTGCGCCCTTCGATGGCAGCGACGGATCCACTTCATTTGTTACGAAATCGGAACGAGAAGAATTCGTACTCTTAATTCTACAAACGAGTGAAGTCTTATACGAAATATCTGCGGATCTACGTGCAAGAAGCGGCTGACCCGCGGCGGGGAAAGCAAAGCGAATTGGGCGTCGACAGGAGCGAGCCGAGGTAAGCGCGCGGCGAGCCGGGAGCGAGCTATTGTACGGCGTTCAGTCCCTGATAGATGAACATGCCGGCCAGTACTAGCAGGAACACGCCGAAACCGGCGCCGAAAACCCAGACCGGTACGGTGAGACGGTTGACCTTTGTGATCAGTTCCGTCTGCTCCTTCTGCATGTGCGCGCTCGCGTCGTCGAGATACAACGCCTCATCCTCATGCATGGTGAGGGTGCTGCGGTAGATGAGAAGGATAACCAGGCCGAGTGCGAAAAAACCACACGCAACCGCAAGTCCAACCATTAAAGGAGTCCATGTCCAAGTCATAGGCCACCTCGGCAATTTGCAAGCCTGTTGCAACTCCCCCGAATCGCAGGACGTGGGCGACTGCCCGGCAGCCCGAACCTTGGGGGAGGGGCTAACGAAAGCATTATAGACCCATTGGCAAGTGTTGCGAGGGAATCGTTGACCGGCCTCCTGGCATCGAAGTATTGAGGGGTTTGTGGGCTGTCACGCGTAACCTGCATTTACTGCTGCCTTCATTTTGCCGCCTCTGCTATAATTTAGATACTTTAGAGCCAAGGAGATACGAATGGCGACGACCACTGTTCCTGATGTGAATATCAACAACCCGGAAGTCAAGAAAACCCCGCCGGTTTCGCTTACGCCCAGCGCGGTTTCCAAAGTGAGAGAGATCATGGGACAGCAGAATCCCGTGCCCGCCGGGCTGCGCATTGGCGTGGTGGGTGGCGGTTGCTCCGGATTCTCCTATTCCATGCAGTTTGAGAATGCCCCCGGAATGATGGACAAGACCTTTGACATGGATGGGGTGAAAGTGTTCGTCGATGCGACCTCGGTGATGTACCTGAACGGCTGCATCGTCGATTACGTAGAGACGCTGGAAGGCGCCGGGTTCAAGTTTGAGAATCCCAACGTGAAGAGCACCTGCGGGTGCGGATCGTCCTTCAGCGTATAGCGAATAAAGTTCGGCAGAATGTTACGCGGAAAGTTTGGTGGAACTAAAGCGGCCTCATCCCCGGATGAGGCCGTTCTGCTTTAGCGAAGCAAACTGATTGACTTGGATTTCACTGCTGTTGTTGGGGCGAAGCCGGCTGAGTTGGAGTTGACCCCGAACTCGAATTATTCCCAAAGCCAGATTGCCCAAACGACGATTGCCCGGAAGATTGCCCGAATGAAGACACGCCAGATGAGTTTCCGGCAGAGCCGGCTTGGGTTCCGTTCTGCAACGGTTGTGCTGTGAAGTTAGGCAGCGCAGGCTGATAGGGTGTGGTGATCAAGCCGCCACGGTCGGCGGAGGGATCGTATAGAAATTGCCACTCGTTATACTTTTTCTTTTTATTGAATATGCGAATAGTGTCTTTATCGCAGACACTGGCCACGCCCACGATGGGCCCGCTGGGGAGGAGTTGCTGGCTGCTGGAACTGGTTTCTCCCTGCGACGCGCCGGACGCAGCCGTCGCCTGACCCGGAGAGTTGGAGCTTGTCCCGCTGGTTGAGTTTCCGCCCAATCCTGACGACTGCGCGAACACACCGGAACTGTTCACTCCGGAATTGCCAAGTCCCGAACCCATTGTTGAACCACCGAGTCCTGAACCACCCAGCCCTGAGCCGCCACCGAATGCTGAAGAACTCGCCCCCGAGCCGTTTAGTCCTGCAGCGGCCCCGGCCGGACTTGCACCGGGAATCAAGGCGCCTGCGATCCCTCCGGCCATGGTTACCCCTTGTTCTCCGAAGTGCAGCAGCCTGAAGTCCTTATTCTTATTGAGCGGGTCTTTGTAGTGCTTGCGCAAATAGTGCAGATTATTGGTGGTGTCGAGATCCTCGAGCTTCGTGGGGTAGCGTCGGAATTTCTTATAGTAGGCGCGGATGGCGCGCGTGTATTGCACCCCGCGGTGGATCATTTCCGTTTCCTGATCCCGCCGGATCTCAAACTCAACTGTGGTATAAGCCGCAAGGGCGATATGCCCATCAGGGCGACGACGAGAAGCAACGTGAGGAGGATGTATCCTTCCTGCCGGCGACGATCTTGCTGACGAGGATCGCCAGTTGCCCGTGGCCGGACGGCTCTCTGCTGCACGTCGTTGTTCTTGTGCCGCGTACTGCTTCACGACGGGTTCCCCTGCGTCAGCGGTATGGTTTGCGCCGGGCCGCTTCCCACTACGTCTTGGATCTCCACTGACGTAGGAGATATGCGCACGACTTTGTAGCGGCGGTCCACGATCTCGCCTTCGCCGGCAATGAAAACATCATCGCCCTTGGAAAGGAAAACCCTCTTCGGTTCTCCGGGCTGGTTGGCAAAGCCGAAAAACTTAAGCGGGATTGGCGGTGCTGGCGGCGGACCCGGCAGGTGGTAGCCCTCAGACTTCTTTTCGGTCCTATCCGTCGCCCCGGAGCCCAGGGGTCGGGAATGACTACCTCCGCCTGCGAGACGAAAATATTTCTTCCCGAGCCTTCGTACTTGATCTGCTTCGGCTGACGGCGAGTTGCTGCAGGTGGAGGGTGGGGTCGAGGCTCTGCGCAGGACGTTCCTTTCTTGCCGGCGCAGACGCGCGCCGCGCCGCTGATGGGCCGTAGACGCCGGCGTTGCCAGCGGATGCGGCTGCGCCTGAAGTGCGTTGCCGGCGCAGTCGAAGCGATGGTCGAGGAAGAAGGCATGAACTCGTAGGCGAGGATGAGCAGAAGCAACCACTCCGAGCACCGCCGCCACGATTAGTCTCCTTCCGGTTTTCGGTTCCCAGTTTCACTACGCGCCCGCCTTCAAATACGTTTCAAGTTTCATTTGCAGCTTGATCGGACCCTTCTGCTCGCCCGCCAGCGTGATGCTGCTGATGATGAAAAAACATGTCATCGCGTTCCAGCGCATTGATAAACTTCGCCAGGGAAACGTAATTGCCCGAGAGTTCCGCTTCCATCTCCACCGGATGCGAGCCGGCCGGTTCCGCGTCTTCACATTCACGTATACCTGGCCTGCATTGATGGTGACCCCGTTGGCCGCGGCCAGCTTGCCGAATTCGGTGGCGATTTGCGAATCCTGCGCGGGAAATCGCTTCTTGTAGAAGTCCGCGATCTGCTGGTTCGCGGCGTGCACTTTCTTGGGCAGATTCGGTCAGTGGCTCAACCTGCCGGGTTTTCGTCCTGCAATTCGCTCCACAACTGGTTCAATTCCTGCCGCCGCGATTCAGTCGAGCCCACCAGCGGCGAAAACAATACAGCAACGCGCCACCACATCCACGCCCACCAGCACCGCCAGGGCGGTCTTGATGTTTTTCCGGGTCTGCCGCAAGTCTGGCATCAGGGCGCACTCCGTTTGGAGTTCTGGATTGGCGTCGCTTTTACCGGAGCGGTGCCGCCGGAGCCGGAGCCGTTCCAGGAACATAAATCCCATTGATGTTGAACTTAACCGTATCTCCTGTTGCCCGAGGCCGCCGAAGTTTCCGTCTCGATGTAGGTCTGAGTGAAGTGTCCTGAATCTTCCATGCGGCGGGCCAGTTCAATCGCCTTGTCGCGCGAATCGCCGCCCACCATCATTTTCAGCGCCGAGCTGGTTGTCCTCATCCAGCTCGGGATGAATCGAAATCAGGTGGACCCGCGCCGGCATCACTTTTTCCAGATCTTCCAGCACGCGCGTCCAGGAAAACGACTTGCGCTCGATCAGTTCGTTGAGAAACTGAGACTGGTCCCGCGTGGTGCGATTCTCCGGCCGATTGAGAAACTCCTCGGCCTGCTGGCGCTTGCGGTCGCGCTGCGCGATCTGGGCGCGCAACTCGGCGATCTTGGCGTGATCGCGCCGCGCCGCAAACCATCCCGTGATGGTGAGCGTCACCAGCGCCAGCGTCAGGATGATCGCCCCCGCCAGCGCCGTTCCCCAGCGCAGCCAGAACTGCCGCGCATCTTCATAGGGCTGGCTCGCGAGATTGATGTCAAGACGCATAATTAGATTCAGTGATCCTGTGGCTAGCGGTTAGTGATCACCGAGGTCTGTTCTGACCGCTGATCACTGATCACTACCTTGCAACTACGAAATCAGTGCTCCCACCACCCCGGCCATTCTCCATCGCGGCACCGAACCTCCAGTGCTCACTCCCAACTGCGAAGGAGCTCACCAGTTCCTGCACCTCCGCTCCGGTCTGCGCGCGCAACGCCGGCGCCGCACTGCCCGTATCGGATATCCCCGCGACAAATATCTTCTCGATGTTCAAATGATACGTGTCCTGGAAAAATACGACCGAAGGATAAACTTCCTCCGCCAATTGCTCTCCCGTGATCGTGACCCCGCGCGTATTTTCCAGGGTGCGGAAAAGCTGAAGCTGGTCGCGCATTGAGGATCGCGATGCTCGTAGTGCGCGCATCCACCTTCACCACCAGCGTGGGACGCTGCTCCTTCCGCCGCGCCCAGCGCCGCCAGCATCGAAGGCAACACCACTCCCGGGCTGAATCCGGCATCGCGGAAGGCCGCTTCGTAATCCTCCACCACGCTGGCCAAAGCCACCGCAGCCACCACTCGAACGCCCTCACTCGATTTCTGCGCGTGGTAGGAAACTCGCGCCTTGTCCACATCAAAGGGCAGAGATTTCTTCATGCGAAACCGCACCACGCCGGCGGCTTCTTCGGAGTCCGCAGGCAGGGTATCGAATTCCAGCAGCACCACCCGCACCGCCGCATCCGGCACCACCGCAATCACATCATGGGTGCGCCCCGCCACACTGCTCAGAGTCTCCTGCACGGCCGCGCTCACCGCCTCGCGCTGGCGCAAATTGCCCTCCACCAGGTCCGGCACCACGCTGCCCGGCGCCAGTTCGCGCGCGGCGCAGGCTTCCAGGCTGCGGCCGTCTTCGGCCAGCCGCCCCACCAGCACGCGGTCCGCGGCAATTTCACACGCCAGCTTGGGTTTTGCCGGGTTGTTGCCAGAACTCATTGGTCAGGTAGTGTCATCCAGCAATTCGCTACTTCACACACAGTGGCAGCCACTCGCTTCCTACAATTCAAACGCCCAGCCGCCGAAATGCAATAGCTGGAAGGGCACTTAGGTCAGTGGCCAGTGGCCAGTGGCCAGCGGCAGTCGAACTGAGGCCGTACTGGTCACTGCAACTGATCACTGGCCACTGCTTTTACCGCATGGCCTCGATGAAGGTGACCTTGTTGATCTCTTTCAACGTGGTCAGGCCGAGCCGGACTTTATCCAGTGCCGACTCGCGCAGGAAACGCATGCCTTCTTCGCGCGCCGCGCGGCGAATTTCCGACGTCGGCTTCCGGGCCAGAATCATCTCCCGGATGCGGTCGCTCAAATCCAGCAATTCGTGAATCGCGGTTCGCCCGCGGAAGCCCGTGCCCGCGCACTCGATGCATCCCGGCCCTTCATACAACGGCACCTTCGACCACTGCGCCGGATCGAGTCCGCTGGCCTCCAGCACCTCCGGCGGATAATTCACCGGCGTGCGGCAGGATTCGCAAATCAACCGCACCAGCCGCTGCGCCAGAATGCAATTCAACGCCGAAACAAAGTTATAAGGCTCGACGCCCATGTTCAGGAAGCGCCCGATCACGTCGACCACGTTGTTAGCGTGAACCGTGGTGAAAACCAGGTGGCCGGTAAGCGCGGATTGAATGGCGATCTGCGCCGTTTCCGTGTCGCGGATTTCGCCGACCATGATTTTGTCCGGATCGTGGCGCAGAATCGAGCGCAAGCCGCGGGCGAAGGTCAGTCCCTTTTTCTCGTTGACCGGAATCTGCGTGATGCCGCGAAGCTGGTATTCGACCGGATCTTCAATCGTGATGATCTTGTCTTCGTCGGTCTTGATCTCGTTCACCGCGGCGTAAAGCGTGGTGGTCTTGCCGCTGCCGGTCGGTCCCGTCACCAGCACCATGCCGTAAGGCTCTTTGATGTAGCGGCGGAATTTCTTCAGGTCGTCTTCATCAAACCCAACCACTTCCAGTGTCAGCGAGCTGGAACTTCTCGCTCATCGATTCTTTATCGAGCACGCGCAGCACGGCATCTTCGCCGTGAATCGAGGGCATGATGGAGACGCGGAAGTCGATGGCGCGCCCGTTGTACTTCACCCGGAAGCGTCCATCCTGCGGCACGCGGCGCTCGGAAATATCCAACTCGCTCATCACCTTGATGCGCGAAATCACGGTCGAATGATGCTCTTTGCCGATCGGCGGCATGGCCTGCGTCAGCACGCCGTCGATGCGGAACTTGATCACCACCGAATCGTCCCGCGTCTCGATATGAATATCGGAAGCCCGCCGCTGCAGCGCGGTAAAAATCGTGGTATCGACCAGACGGATGATCGGGCTGGTATCGCCCGCCGCCGTCAGCTTGTCGATGGTCAGCGTCTCTTCGGCGCCGGTAGCTCTCGTCTTCGCGGATGATCTGGAAGCCTTCGCTGGCCTCTTCCAGAACGCGCTGCGACTGCTCCGTCTTCTTGAGAATGTCGCGATCTGCTTCAGCGTGGCCACTTTGGTGACGATCGCGCTTCTGCAGCAGCAGGCTGATCTCGTCGATCATCATCAGCTGGCTGGGATCGGCAATGGCGATGGCCAGCTTGCCATCCGGCGTCTCTTCCAGCGGCACGAAGTTGTAGCGGAACATCAGCTCCGGCGAGAACTTCTTGAACAGCTCGTGATGAAGCTGAAAGTCGGTGAGATCGACAAACTCGCAGCGATAGCGCCGCGCCACATCCTGGGCGCGCTCCAGGTCGGTGATGGGATTTCCCGTCGCTCACCATCGGCCCGCCGTTTTCGCCGTTTACGAAAAGTGATTTCTTGTCCGCTGTCGCCATTTCGCTAACATCCCCGCCTTCCGTCTCCGTCTCGCTAGTGGACTCCCAGAGTGAAGATCGGCAAATAAAGCGAGATCAACACTCCGCCCACGAAAACCGCCATCACGATCAGAATCAGCGGCTCAATCAACGCCATGGAAGCGCCCAACGCCGTCTGCACGTCTTCTTCATAAAACTCGGCCACGGAATTCAACATCGCCGGCAAGCGCCCGGTGGACTCGCCCACCTCGAGCATTTCCACCGCCAGGTCGGGAAAGATCTTCTGCTCCTCCAGGCTGCCGGCCAAGCCCTTGCCCTTCGCGCACCCTCACGCTCGCCCGCATGACGCCTTTCAGAATGCGGCGGCTGGTCATCGAACCGCCCGCCGTTTCCATCGACGGCACCAGCGGCAGGCCGCCCTGCAGCAGCGTCGCCAGCATTCGCGAAAAAGTTGCCACCTGATGCTTCAGCCGGATATCGCCCAGCAACGGCAGGCTCAGGATCACGCGGTCAATCTGGTCCGCGCCGCGATCCGTTCTCTTCCATTGCCAAAACAGAAAATCCAGCCAGGACCAGCCCGCCCACAATAAACGGAAAATACTTCTGCGCATTCGTGCCCACCGCCAGCATGAACAACGTGATCGCCGGCAGTTTTGCATCCAGGCTGTTGAACAGTTCCGCAAACTTGGGCACCACATAGGTGAACAGAAACATCACCATGATCGTCACCACTGTGACCAGCAGCGTGGGATAGATCAGCGACACAAACAGCTTCTTGCGGAAGGTCATCGCCAGGCGCTGAAAGTTGATGTAGCGGGTCAGCACCTCGTCGATGTTTCCGCTCTTCTCGCCCGCCATCAGCGTGGTGGTATAGATCTTCGGCACCATGGGATGGGCGGCAAAAGCGTCGGAGAGCAAGCTCTCCGCCTTTCACCCGCTCGCGCACGTTCTCAAGAACCTGGCGCAGATTCGCATCCTTTTGCCGCTTGATCAGCAGATCGAGCGAGTTCAGAATCGGCAGCCCGGCCTTGATCAGGGTCAGAAACTGCTGGTTAAACACCAGAAACGAGCTGTTGCTTCAGCTTGCGCCCGCGGCTCAACGAAAAGCTGCCGGACAGCAGTCCCTGCGGCTTTACCCAATGGACCAGATAGCCCTGCGAGGCAAAGCGGTCGCGCACCTCGGCCACCGAGTAGCCCTGCTCCACCTGCTGGTGCAGTGTGGCCCCGCTCGTCCGCGATTTTTACGACAAATTCCGCCATTGTGCCAGCTCTGTTCCGTCCTCTTCGTTGTTTCCTAAGGCTTCCCTGGCGCGCACACCCTCTCGGCTCAGTCTAACATTCCCCCCTGCAATCCCGAGCACAGATCAGCTACAACTCCGGCCCGTTCAAGTACCGCAAGTAACTGGACCCGCGTTGGATTCGGAAGTGCCAGGCTTGCCCCGACTGAGTAGCACAGGGAGAAATAACAGTAACTTTATGTGCATCAATATGATATGTATGATTATTGCATCCGGATTCTCAATGTCCGGCCTCACTCTCGACCGTCTCCGTCCCCGGTGGCGGACCGAATTGGAACCGCCCTTCCGGCATCGCCTCATTTTCCTTCTGTTCGCTGAACCGGTATTCCGTCACCGACCCATCCACTTCGTCCATCACGATCCGCGCAATCCTGTGCTCCGGCGTCACCTCCAGCAGGATCTCGCTCACCTGGTCGGCCAAAGCCTGCGGCACCCCCCGCAGCACCACATCCCCAGGCGTCAACGGCGTCACGTCCGGAGCCAGCGACAACCCGCGTAACTCCTTTTCCAGCTTGCTCTTGCCCAGCAAAAATGCAAGCGGAGAGCGAATGTCATCCAGTTTCTCGGGCGTCCGTTTTCCGCGCCTGCCGGTCACCCGGGACGTAAAACCACGCATCTTTCCCGTCGCTGACAAACAGCTTCTCCCTGGGAGAACGGTACTCCCAGCGCATCTTGCCAGGTTTTTTCAGCCCGCTCTTCGTCAGCCAGAGGGTGCCTGATTCAGTCCGCTCCATCCCCGACCCGCGATAGACCTCGGTAAACTCCGCCTGCAAGGTGTGCAGTTGGTTATAATGCTCATCTACGGCTGCGGCGATGGAGCGAACGTCGCCCGTGGCGGCGCCCGCCGACAGCGTGATGGCAACTAGCAACGACGCCGTGAAGAACCTGCTCATCATCATCGGTACAATTCTACGCTCTGATTTCAGCACGCTGCGTCGGGAGCGCTCATGCGCGCATCCAAGAAAGCAGCGGAGCAAACATGGTGGACTTATCTATTTCAGGCGGCAATCTAGTTTTGCACGTCCGTGGAGCCGACCAGCTCTGGGCGTTGAAGAGTTCCCTCGAAATTCCCCTGGCGCATATTGCCGAGATCCGCGCCGACCCGGCCATCGCGCATGGCTGGTGGCACGGATTGAGGATGCCTGGCACAAATATTCCCGGGGTGCTTACCGCCGGCACCTTCTATCAGGACGGCAAGCGCGTTTTCTGGGATGTCCACAATCCAGAGAACACCGTCGTGATTGAACTGAGGGACGAACGCTACAATGAGCTGGTCGTCGAAGTCGCCGATCCCAACGCCGCGGTGAAATTGGTGAAGGCCGCATTAGGCGGCAAGTAGTCACCCACCATGACGGATGACCCCATCACAATCTCGCCGGGTCCGCGGTTTCGAACCGCCATGTTGGTAGCCATTGTTGCGGACGCGCTGCAGATCGTGGTTTTCCCCGCGTTTGTCCAAGGCGCGCTCTCGCCCGCCGACGACATACTCGATCTCGGCATTGGGGCCGCAATGATCAATCTCCTGGGCTGGCATTGGGAATTTCTGCCATCGTTCCTGGCGAAACTCGTGCCCGGCGTTGATCTGGTTCCTCTCTGGACGCTGGCGGTGGCGAACGTCTATCGCAAATCGAAGCGGATTGCCGTGACCACGGAAGAAGGTCACGAGCGACATCCCGAACTGCAAGACCCAGAACATTCCTGACCACGGCCTTAATACAAACTCTGACAGGCGTCTGTGTTTGTGACACTATGCTAGAATAGTGTCATTCGAGCGGGAGCATGCCATGGCAAAAGAAATGCGTGCACGGGTCAACGAGAATGGCCGGGTCGTAATCCCCTCTTCCTTTCGGAAAGCCCTGGGCATCCAAATTGGAGACGAGGTCGTGCTGCGAATCGAAGATGATGAATTGCGCATCACCACCCAGCAGCGCCGTATCCAGCGGGCGCAGCGCCGTGCGCGGCAATACTTAAAGCGAGGAACTTCCTTGGTTGAGGAGTTGCTCGCGGAACGCCGCGAGGCCGCCAAGCATGAATAGGATTGTGCTTGATGCTTCGGCCATCCTCGCCGTGATTGGCGGCGAACCGGGAGCTGAGAAGCTGACTCCCGATCTGCTAGCCCGCGCAGTCGGCAGCACAGTGAATCTTGCCGAGGTACAAACCAAACTCATGAGCCGGGGTTGGACTTCCCATCAGGCATGGGAAGACGCGACCAGCCCGGTTCGCGAGGTTCTACCATTTGACGAGGAACAGGCGAGGACGGCCGGCGAGCTGGTGATTCAAACCCGGCATCTCGGTTTGTCTCTGGGAGACCGCGCGTGCCTCGCGCTGGGAATCGCGCTCAAGCTTCCGGTCTACACTGCCGAGAACTCATGGAAGAAGGTCAAGGTTGGCGTCGGTATCCATGTCATCCGTTGAGGTCGCTGCCAATCCGGTAGAATAGAGGTTTTCACCGGACCCCTTGCTCCGTTCTGATCTCATCCTGTCTTCCGACGTTGGCCGCATGGGCTGCCCCCAAGGGCATTGGGCCCTATCTCCGCCAGCATCTGCTGGATAAGACTTTTCAGGGCCTTTACCACACGGACGCATTCGATCGCGCGCTGCTGATTCCTTATTTCATTGTGCTGATCCTGCTCGCCGGCTACGGCATGCACCGCTATGTTCTGGTTTATCTGTATTACAAGCACAAGAAAAACCGCACCACCGACCCGGCGGCCTACTTCGAGGAGTTGCCGCGCGTCACCGTGCAACTGCCCATCTTCAATGAGCAGTATGTGGTCGAGCGGTTGCTGGAGTCGATCTGCAAGCTGAAATATCCGCGGGAGAAGCTCGACATCCAGGTGCTCGACGATTCCACCGACGAAACCGTCGAAGTCGCGCGCAACCTGGTCGAACGCTACGCGGCGCTGGGAAATCCCATCAGCTACCATCACCGCACCAATCGCGAAGGCTTCAAGGCAGGAGCGCTGGCCGAGGGGCTGAAGACGGCGAAGGGTGAGTTCGTCGCCATCTTTGACGCCGACTTCACTCCGCCGGAAGATTTTCTGCTGCGCACCATCCACCACTTCACCGATCCAAAGATTGGCATGGTGCAGACGCGCTGGACGCACATCAACCGCAACTATTCTTTTCTCACGCAGGTAGAAGCCATTCTGCTCGACGGCCACTTCGTGCTCGAGCACTCGGGGCGCGCCCGCAGCGGCGTCTTCTTCAACTTCAACGGCACGGCCGGAGTCTGGCGGCGCACAGCCGATCGACGAAGCGGGCGGCTGGCAGCACGACACGCTCACCGAAGACACCGATCTTTCCTACCGCGCCCAGCTCAAGGGATGGAAGTTTATCTACCTGCAGGATGTGGAGTGTCCCGCCGAATTGCCGGTGGAGATGACTGCGTTCAAAACCCAGCAGGCGCGCTGGGCCAAGGGATTGATCCAGACGGGAAAAAAGATCCTGCCGCGCGTGCTGCGCAGCGACGCTCCGCTGCACACCAAGATTGAAGCCTGGTATCACCTCACTGCGAACCTCAGCTATCCGCTGATGATCGTGCTCTCGGTGCTGATATTGCCGGCGATGATCATCCGCTTTTATCAGGGATGGTTTCAGATGCTGTTCATCGATCTGCCGCTGTTCATGGCTTCGACGTTTTCGATTTCGAGTTTCTACCTGGTGTCGCAGCGCGAACTTTTTCCCAAGAGCTGGCCGCGGGCGTTGCTGTATCTGCCGTTCCTGATGGCGCTCGGCATTGGATTGACCATCACCAACACCAAAGCCGTGATTGAAGCGCTTATCGGCAAGGAGAGCGCTTTCGCGCGCACGCCCAAGTACCATGTGGAATCGAAGAAAGACAAAGTCGGCGCTACCAAGTACCGCAAGCGCCTGGGCTGGGTGCCGTGGCTGGAATTGGTGATCGGCACTTACTTCGCTGCTCACAGTGTACTACGCGATTCAGAACGAAAACTTCGTCACCGTTCCGTTCCTGCTGCTGTTCGTGGTGGGTTACTGGTACACGGGACTGATGTCTCTGCTGCAGGGACGTTTCGCCGGCGTTGAGCTTAGTGCGGAGACCCACACCAAGCCGTTTCCCGTTGGAGTGTAGACGCTTAGCGCCCGCCTGCGCTACTCGACACGGCGGAGCCGCTCGACGTCGACCGCTTTCTTTCGCTTGACCGCTCGGTTACAATCCACTCGCCAAAACTTCTCATCGGGCTCGGCATGCCGTTGAACTCCGCGTCGTGTAACTTCGCGATCCGAAGGAGGATTCCATGCTTCGCTTTCGCAAGCTGTTTTCATGCTTTTCGCTCTAGCATTGTTTGTCACCGCGCTCCTGAGTTGCGGGGCGCTCACGATTCCGACGAGCATTACTTCTTCGTGGCGGCCAATCTGCAGGTGCCCTACTGGCAGGCTGCTGGCGCGGGTTTCACCAAGGCGGCAGGACAATTCAAAGTGCGCGCCGACTTCGTCGGCCCTAACAGCTACGATCCGAAAGCCGAACGCGATGCGCTCGACCAGGCGGTGCAGCAAAAAGCCACCGGCATTCTGCTCGGCTGTCACCGATCCAGCGTTGCTTGAAGGACAGCATCGATAAAGCGATCGCCGCCGGAATCCCCGTGATCACCATGGATTCCGACGCTCCCGGCAAGCAAGCGCCTCTTCTTCATCGGCACCAACAACTATCGAGGCCGGCGTGAGCGGCGGCATACGCCTGGCCCAGGAATTGAAGGGCAAGGGCAACGTCGTGGTCTTCACCATGCCCGACCAACACAACATGCAGGACCGGCTGCGCGGTTACCGAGATGCGCTGGAGCACACCGGGCATCAAGATCACGCGCGTGGTCGATATTCAGGGTGATCCGCGCATCGCCTTCGACACCACCACCCAAATTATCGGCAAGGAGAAAGATCAGGTCGATGCCTTCGTCTGCCTTGAGGCGCAATCGGGCAAGGAAGTTGCCGGCGTTCTCAACAGCTATCAAGATCACGGGCAAAATCGTGATGGCAATGGACACCGATCCCGAAACGCTCGATTGGATCAAGAAGGGCGGCATCGCCGCCACCATCGCGCAGAAACCCTATACCATGGCTTTCGTCGGCATGCAGATGCTCGACAATCTTTATCACCACAAGCCGCCTTCGCTCGATACGGACTGGTCGAAGGACAGCTTTGCGCCAATCCCATCCTTCGTGGATACTGGTTCTGCCCTGATCGACAAAAGCAACGTGGACTCGTTCCTGCAGGCAAAACAAAGCGCCACCGGTGGGCAGAAATAATCTGGATGGTCTATCGGAGCTCCATTATCGACCAGGCCCACGCTGCCGGTGACGTTGCGGAGTGTGTTCGTACGTCAAACGAATGGATGGATTCCACAATGCGAAAACTGCGCAGCTTTCTTTCCTTGCTGAGTTTGTTCACCAGCTTTTTCCTTCTGGCGGCTGCCGAGTCGAGTTTTGCTCTCGACCGCCAGCCTAACTCCGATTATCACGCCCGCCGCGAAGCGCTCGCCAAGAAAGTGGCAGGCGTGGTCGTGCTGTTCGCAGCCACGGAGAACGACGGCCCCAACGACCTTTACGGCTTTCGCCAGGACGATAACTTCTACTATCTCTCCGGCTCGAGCGAACCGGGCGGGGCTTTGCTGATTGCGTCCGCCGCCGAAGCCAAAGGTGACATGCCTGCGCGGCCTTATACCGAAATTTTTTTTCTGCCGCCGCGAAATCTGACCCAGGAAAAGTGGACCGGACCCAAGCTCGGCGCGGAGAACCCCGAAGCGCCAAAGATCACGGGCTTCGACCACGTCGAAGATATGGGACAGCTCCCCGACGAAGTCGCGAAGTACGTAGGCGCAGCTCGCCCCGTATCTACACCGATGTTGCTTCGCATGGTGAGACTTCGGCTTCGACGGCACCGCTGGCTTTTCTGAAGACGGCTTAATGCATACCTGTCGTTTCAGGACGTGAAGCCGATGATCTCGTCGCTGCGCACCACCAAAGACGCAGGAGAAGTGGCGTTGATCCAAAAAGCGGTCGACGCCTCGGTGGCCGCGCACTTCGCCGCGTTCAAAGCCGTGAAGCCCGAACGTCAACGAGCGCGAAATTTCCGCTCTGATGCAATACGAGTGGGGCAAGCGCGGCTGCGAGCGCGTGGCCTATGCGCCCATCGTGGGCTCCGGCTACTACTCCACCGTGCTGCACTACTCGGACGATGACAACGTGATGAAGTCCGGGGACGTGGTGGTGATCGATGCCGCCGGCGAATATTCGATGTACGCCTCCGACATCACGCGCACGCTTCCCATCAACGGACACTTCACTCCGCGCCAGCGCGAGATCTATGACATTGTCCTGGGCGCGCAGCAGGCCGCCATGGCCGCATTCCAGTCGGGCAAGTCGACCATCACGCGCGGCGGCCCTAATTCGCCCAGCGCTAATTCGCTTTACCAGGTCGCCTTCGACTACATCAATACTCATGGCAAGGATCTGCATGGCGAGCCGCTGGGAAAATATTTCATCCACGGCCTGGGACACTATGTCGGGCTCAACGTGCATGATCCCGATGACTACAGCGTTCCGCTCGGCCCGGGCATGGTTTTCACCATCGAACCAGGAATTTACATTCCCGAGGAAAATCTCGGCGTGCGGATCGAAGATGATTACTACGTGGACCCGAGCGGCAAGCTGATCAAACTGAGCGGCGCGCTTGCCGTCAACCGCGGACGAAGTTGAAAAGTTGATGGCAGGAAGTGAAGAATCGTCAGTGGTCAGTGATCAGTGGCCAGTGTGATCAAGCGATGTAGGTTCCAGCTGTTCTCACTGGACACTAGCCACTGACCACTGACCACTGCTACGAGATGTACTCCCGGATGTATTCGTCCTGCGGTGTGCGCCAGTGCCTGCAGGTCGCCGTCGAAAATCACTTTGCCGTCGCGCAGGATCAGAAAACTCATGGGCACTTCGCAATGCTGGCCGGGCGGCAGCGGCACCATGCGGTTGGCTTTGCTTGTCGAACTGATGCGTGGCCATGGTGAAGGCATCCTGCAGGCGGTGCGTGACCAGCAGCGCGCTGGTCTGGTACACATCGCGCTGCTTCACGATCAATTCGATGATGGTGTTCGAGGTCACCGGATCGAGGCCGCCGGTGGGCGAATCATAGAGCAGCAGTTCGGGCTGCGTAATGATCGCGCGGGCGATGGCCACGCGCCGGCGCATGCCGCCGGAAAGCTCCGAGGGATAGAGATCGAGCGTGTGCTCCAGTTCCACGAAGCGCAACGCCTCGCGCACCCTGCGGTCGATGTCCTCGTCATAGACTCCGTGCTCTTCCGTCAGGCGGTAGGCGACATTTTCGCGCACGGTAAGAGAATCGAATAGCGCGCTCTCCTGAAAGACCATCCCAATCTTGCCGCGCAACTCAAACAGTTCTTCTTCCCGCATCTGGGTTACGTCTTGCCCCGAGGACGATAATGCGGCCCGAGTCCGGCCGGATCAGTCCGAGCGCCAGCTTGAGAATCAGGCTCTTGCCCGAGCCGGCCACGCCGAACAGCGCCTTGGTCTCGCCGCGGGCCAGACGGAAGGAAACTCCGCGCAGCACTTCGTTCTCGGCAAAGGAGAGCGCCACGTCTTCAAACACGATGGCCGGCGAGCGATTTGTCCTCGGTGGTTACGGCAGCGGAATCGAGCGGCAAGGTCGGCGCGGACATGGAATTAGTGGTAAGAGAGCACGGCCATCAGGAATCGCGTAACGAACAAATCGAAGGCCAGAATCAGAACCGAAGCTGCGACCACGGCCTGCGTGGTGGCGCGGCCCACGCCCTGGGTTCCGCCGCGCGCGTTCATGCCGTAGAAGCAGCCCATGGTGGCGATAATGAAGCCGAACAGAACCGGCTTGATCAGTCCCATGAACACATCCTGAAACACCAGCGTTGCCAGGCATTGGACCAGTACTGCCGGGCATCGAGACGCAGCAGCAATTTGGCGATCGACCAGCCTCCGACCAGACCCACGATGTCGGAAATGATGGTCAGGAAAAACAGCATGAACACGGTGGCGGCCACGCGCGGAGTGACCAGCTTCTTCATGGGATCGGTGCCCAGAGCGCGCATGGCGTCGATCTGCTCGGTCACGACCATCGATCCCAGCTCGCTGGCCATGCCGGAGGAATTTCGCCCCGCCACCATCAGGCTGGTGAGCACCGGCCCCAGCTCGCGCACCATGGAAGTGGAGACCAGTTGTCCAACCAGAGTGATCGAGCCGAAGCGCTCCAGCGTGTTCGAGGCCTGCAGCGCGAGCACCGCTCCGGTGAAGAAGCCGGTGAGCACGACGATGGGCAGCGATCCCACGCCGATGGCATCCGCCTGCTGCACCATGTCGGCGAAGTACAGCGGCTTGCGAAAGAGATTGGCGACCGCCTGACCGCAGAACAGAACGTAATCCTGAACCGTCTGGACTTTTTCTTTGGCGAGATCGCTGGGTGAGATGAGTTCCATGCGGTTCGGAAGAGCGCGGCGATCGAGCGCCACGCTTTCCCGAAACTATAACAGAAGAAGCAGTAGGTCAGATGGGCAGTGGTCAGTGATCAGTGGTCAGTGATCAGGAAAATCGGAGCGGCTGTGGGGTTGAAGCTATGGTGCGGGCTGACCACTGACCACTTTCTTCTATCCCCGCGTCTTCTTCTTGATCTCGATATTCAGCCGGCGGATTTTCTGATTCAGCGTGGAGAGCGGCACTTTGAAGTGCTCGGCGGCTTCGGTCTGGTTCCAGTTGCACTTCTCCAGCATGTCGGTGATGATGCGGCGCTCCACGTCTTCGACGATTTCAAACAGCGACGCATCCGCGGGCGGATCGTGCAGCGTGAAGGCCGAACCGCGGCCCAGCAGATTGTCGGGCAGCAGATCGAGGGCGATTTCCGTTCCGGAAGACAGCACGACCGCGCGCTCGATTACATTTTCCAGTTCGCGCACGTTGCCCGGCCACGAATAAGACATCAGCGGCCGC
The DNA here is from genome assembly GCA_963841125.1 of uncultured Acidobacteriaceae bacterium. GTDB lineage: Bacteria > Acidobacteriota > Terriglobia > Terriglobales > Acidobacteriaceae > Sulfotelmatobacter. The sequence continues at coordinate 182,182 of CAWJBH010000004.1, read as the reverse complement.
AGCGCTTCCGGAGTGATGCGCCGCGCCGGGCGGTCGTTTTCTTCGGCATACTTCTTCAGGAAGAAATCGACCAGCAAAGGAATATCCTCTCGGCGCTGGCGCAGGGGGGCAGTTCGATGGTGATCACGTTCAGGCGGTAAAACAGATCCTCGCGGAAGCGGCCTTCGCGCACCGACTGGCGCAGATCGACGTTGGTGGCGGCGATGATGCGCACGTCCACCTGAACCTCCTGCACTCCGCCCAGATGCATGAAGCGGCGGTCCTGCAAGACGCGGAGAATCTTGGCCTGCGTTTCCAGGCCCATGGTGGCAATTTCGTCGAGAAACAGCGTGCCCCGGTCGGCCATCTCAAACAGGCCTTTCTTCGAGGCGATGGCGCTGGTGAACGCTCCTTTGACGTGGCCGAAGAGCGTGGATTCCAGCAAGTCGGTCGGCATGGAGCCGGTGTTGACCGGGACGAAAGGCCGGTCGTGGCGCGGCGAGTTCAGATGCAGGGCTTTGGCGATGACTTCCTTGCCCGTCCCGCTTTCGCCCTGCAATAGCACGGTGGAGCGGCTGTTCGCGACCTGGGCGACCAGGTCGAAGATCTTCAGCATCGGCTCGCTTTTGCCGACGATGTTTTCGAAGTTGTAGCGCTGCTTGAGGGCGCGCTTCAGTTGGATGTTTTCTTCTTCGGCGCGGCGCCATCCCACGGCGGCGCGCACGTCGGCCAGAAGCTTTTCGTTGTCCCAGGGTTTCTGAACAAAGTTGGCTGCGCCGGACTGCATGGCGCGCACCGCGTTCTCCACCGTGCCGTAGGCGGTGATCATGATGACCGGCAGGCGCGGTTTCGTGGGCGCGAATCTCCGCCAGAATTTCCATGCCATTGCGGCCGGGCAGGGCGAGGTCGAGCAGGATCAGATCGAAAGGATGTTCGCCGATGCGCTGCAGGCCGAGCTTCGCCGGTGGCTGCGGTTTCCACGGCGAAGCCTTCCATCTCCAGCAAGGTCTGCAAAGATTCGCGAATCTCCGCTTCATCGTCAATGATGAGCACCGCGCCCGCCAGGCCCGGCGTTCCAGTTCCATTCATCGAGCGCTGCGCGAGATTGACAGCTGCATCAGACATATTCCGCCTTGGAAGGAACTGCCTTCCTGCTCAGAGGGAAATCCAGGGTGAAGGTCGTTCCGGCGCCGGGATGGCTCTCCACGCGGATCTTGCCCGCATGTTCCTGGATGATGCCGTAGGTGACGGAAAGGCCGAGGCCGGTGCCGCGGGCCTGGCCTTCACGCGGCGAAGTCTTGGTGGTGAAGAACGGATCGTAAATGCGCTGAATGTGCTCGGGGGCAATGCCGGTTCCGGTGTCGGATACGCACACGCTGACGCTCTCGCCGTTGAGCGTAGCCACGCGCAGCGTGCCGCCGCCCGGCATGGCGTCCTTGGCATTGAGAAACAGATTCAGAAATACCTGCTGCAATCTTCCCGCGATTTCCTTGAATGGCAGGCAGCTTGGGCGCGAGCGCGTTCTGTACTTCCACCTTCGCGACTTTGAACTGGTGCTCCAGCAGCGCCAGAGTGTCGGCGATCACTTTGTTCACATCCACATCGCCGATCTCGCTGCCGCTGGTGCGCGAGAAATTCAGCAGATTGTTCACGATCTCCGAGGCGCGGAAAGTTTGCCGCGTAATCTTCTCCAGCAGGCCCGACTTCTGCGGATCGCCCTGCAGTTGTTTGCCCAGCATCTGCGTGTAGGAGGAGATCACGGCCAGGGGCGTGTTCACTTCGTGAGCCACGCCGGCCGCCAGCAAGCCGATGGACGAAAGTTTGTCGGCCTGGGAAAGCTGGGCTTCGAGTTCGACGCGCTCGGTGATGTCATCCATGATGATGAGCCGGCCGATCACCTGGAACTTGCGCGTCACCAGCGGAGCGATGGCCACATTCACGGTGCGGACTTCGCCGGCGGGAGTCTTCAAGCGGAACTTGTACAGATTGCGAATGCCCGCGTTCTGCCGCATACGATCGAATTCTTCGACGAACTCCGCCGGGAAAATGGCTTTCAGCGGCTGGGTCAGAGTCTGCCAGCGCGGCACCGCGTACATCACTTCCATCTGCGCGTTCCAGCTCTCGATGCGGTCTTCCATGTCGAGCGCCATCACGCCCACGTTGATGGATTCGACGATGTTTTCGTTGAAGTCTTTCAGCCGCTCGTACTCCGCCGCCTTCTGCTGCAAGCGAGGCGTAGAGCTGCCAGTTCTGAATGGCGATGCCGAGATAGCCAGCCGAGGGTCTCCAGCAATTCCATGTCTTCGCTGGAGAGGAAGTCGCCTTGCATGGTCTTGCCCAGGCCAAGCACGGCGATGGTCTTCTGCTGCGCGTGGCAGGGAATGTAGTAATTCAGATCCAGCCGGGCGATGGCTTGCTGCGCGCTCGGCGTCTCGCGCGGCACCTGGTGCGTGTTCTCGAAGAAAAGATGGCCAGCGTGCTCCGGCCGCGGCGCGCTCAGGAATGAAAGATCGATGTTGCCGGGTACGGTCAGTCCGAAGGACTTGGCCAGCACAAACTTGTCCCGCCGCGTCGCCGGCCAGGAAAATCGCCATGCGGTCGACGGCGAGAGTGCGGGACAGGCGGTCGATCAGCGACGAGAGCAGGGTATTCAGGTTGGTCTCCGAACCCAGTTCGCGGCCGAACTCGAGCAGCGTGCGGCGGTAGTCATAACGGGTGCGGTAGAAGAACTGGTCGATGTGGTCTTGAATCCATTTGCGGACGGGATCGAACAGCAGCGCCGTGACCACCACCGCCAGGACCAGCCCCACCGGACCGGAGCTGGGCTGCCAGTTGTGCACCAGAAGCGCCACGCCCGCCACCAGGCCGAAATACATTCCCACGCACGATCGCCGCCGCGAGCGTATAGACCACGCCACGCTTGAAGATGAGGTCCACATCCATCAGGCGGTAGCGGAAGATGGCATAGCCGAAGGTGAGCGGCAGCAGCGCCAGCGACAGCGCCGAAACCTTCATGGTTGCGCCCGGCAGCGAACCCATCAGGTAAGGGACAACGTAGAAAAGTGTGTAGGGAACGATGGCCAGAATGGTGCCGCGGGTGACCCACTTCAACTGCTGCCGCAGGATCGTGGTGCTGGCGCGCCGGTAGCTGTACCAGAGCACGACGGCTGCAGCCAGAAAGAACAGCGATCCGTAGGACATTTCCATCCGGTCGAGGTTCCAGCGCAGCCGCTCACTGGCCTGAAGCCAACGCATAGCAGTGACGTGCGCCGCAAGCAAAGCTACTGCCGGCACATAGACCAGCGTCAGCAGCCAGGGATGCTTGCGCACAAACTCGCGTTTCTCGGGGAAGGTGAGAACGAAGTGAAGAAACAGGGCTGGCTGCAAAACTCCCGCGGCGATGTTGCCCCAATAGATTGTCCAGTCGAAATCGTTCAGCTTGCCGGTGTATTTGAAGGAATAGGCGATAAACGAGACGAGGCAAAAAATATAGAAGTGCGTGGATCCAGGAGCAGTCCAACGGCGCAGCAGGACGTACAGGCCAATGCCCAGATAGATCAGAGCAATCAGCCGCAGCCAGTTGTTCAGCGAACGCTCGGCCGGAACCAGAATGACGCTGGAATCGAGTGGGACGGATTGCCGGAGCAACGAATACGTGGCCTTCGACCAGACACCGTTGCGGTAGAGCTGGCGCTCCAGTCCAGACATGTTCTGGACTTCCTGCCCGTTGACAGAAACCAGTTGGTCGCCGGCCTTGATGCCGCTCTTGGCACCAGGCCCAGCGGGATCGACCCGATCGGCGGTCAAGCGGCCGCCGTTTTCGACCCACCAGACGCCGTCGTCCGGAACCAGGAACTTCCATTCGGCGTTGAAATTGAAGCCGGCGAAGATAACCGCAGCCACGGTCAGAAGAAATAACAGAACAGCAACCGAGCGAACTTGGCTTTCCCGGTTCATGGGTTTCGACGACATTCCCGCGGGTTGGCTGGTGAGCCGCAGGGATGCATCCGGCGATTCAACTTCCGACTGTTGCTCTATCAGCAACTTCGCTGCCATGTCGTTTCCCGTTCTAGAACCGCTAAGTGCCTTATCTAAAGCAACTTCCAAGATTATAGATGGGTTTCTGGAAACCATGTACGCCTTTTTGTATGTTTGTGTGGAATCTTGTATCTGGCTGGACTGGAACATCTTAAGACTATTGGCGGGGATCGCGAACTCGCCGACCAGGGCAAAACGATGTCACGGGACTTTCAGAGTCACGTCCCCCTGCCTCTGCGAGGGACGCAGAGGCAGGGAAGGGACGCTTGCTAAAGGGTGCCCTCGCTGGAATGGTGCTACGACGGCCAGGCTACTGGCTGCGCGGCTCCGGTGCCGAGGCTGACCCGAATCACGTTCATCAGTTCCTCATTATCCGCCGGCTTCTGGAAAAATGCGGCGGCTCCTGCTTTCAGCGCGCGTTCCTCGTTGGTCTGGGGATCACGGGCGCTCAGCACGATGACCGGAACACCAGCGAGGGTGTCGCTGTTCTGCAGCCGGTCCAGAACCACGAAACCGTCGCCGACGGGAAGGCCGAGATCCAGAATAATCAGGGCGGGGCGCTCTCTCTGGGCTGATGCGATGGCGGCATAGCCATCCGAGGCAGTGGTGACTTCATAGTTGTTGGCTCGCAGGCGCAGCCGGAGGGCACGCACCAGATCGGGATCGTCGTCGACTACCAGAATCTTCGGCTTCAGCATTGGAATTCTCCTTCGGTCTGTGGTTGATTTACTTGGACTTTTTCGCGCCCTTTTCGGGGCGCAACTGTTTTCGTTCTCTACTCGTCAAAATAAGTTCAGTTACACGGTCGGCCACGGTTTGCACCCGCTCTTCCAGAGATTCATTCGGGCCGGGAGCTGGAATCTCCACCGGAACCGTGGTCATGGAAAGCGTGCATTTGCTTTTGAGATCGCCCACGCGCTCCAGTTGCTCGCGTATCCGAGTAGTCATGGTTCCGGAACTCTGCAGGTCTGTCGAGGCCACGACAAAAAAGGTCTCGGTCGTTCCCGACGTCCCCATCGGCGGCAGGACCAGGTCTTTGTCGAGATACACGCACCGCTTCAGAATCTCCAAGCATTGCTGCCAGGTTTCCTTCCAATTGCCGCGCGGAGGGTTGAAGAGCGGCGTGAGTTCGACCCTCACCAGCACAAAAGCCGGCCGCAAACGATCTTGATAGATAACGACTGGAGCGAGCAGCTTGGCCAGAGAATAGGTCGGCAAAGTGAAGGTGAAGGTGCTGCCCTGGCCCGGTTCGCTCGAAACCCAGATGCGGCCTGCATGCAGCCGGACGATTTCCCGGCAGATGAATAGCCCCAGCCCTAATCCAGAACGGTTGTTGTCGACCGAGTCGGGGTCCTGATACAGGCGTTCGAAGATCAGCGCTTTGGCTTCGGGCCCGATGCCGCGGCCGGTGTCGTTGACCGAAACATAGACGTAGCCCGGATCAGCCTCCACCATGTTGGCCTGTACCATCACCGACCCTTCTGCCGATGTGAACTTGATGGCATTTTCCACCAGGTTGATGAGCACCTCGAGGACGCGGTCGGGGTCGGCATGCACCAGGGGCAGCCTTTGGTCCAGTCCAATTTCCAGTCCGATCTTTTTCTCTTCCGCCATGGGGCGTAGCATCGCGATGGTCTGCTGAACCATTTCGCCGAGCGCGATGCAGCGAGGCTCAATCCGCATCTTTCCGCTCTCGGCGCGGGTGGCTTCGAGCAGATCGCGGATCATGGCGTGCAACTGGTTCACGCTCTTCAGGACGGTCTTCAGGTGGTCGGCCTGGTCGGGCGACAAGGGACCAGCCAGTCCGTCCACCAGCAAAGTCACGTACTGGTGAATGCAGGTCAGCGGCGTGCGCAATTCGTGCGAGACGTGAGACAAAAAGCGGTTCTTGAATTCCAGTTGCTGTTTTTGACTGATTTCCAGCGCGCGCAGCAGTCCCCCGCGTTCCACTGCATAGCGGATCGCACGCTCCAGGTGCTTGCTGGAAAGATCGCCTTTGAGCAGGTAATCCTGCACCCCCTGATGCACCGCCTTCATCGCCAGGGCCTCGTCATCGTGAGCGGAAAGCACGACCACCGGCACATTCGGCGCGTGTTCCAGCACGCGGCGGTAGGTTTCCGCTCCGCGGCTGTCGGGAAGGTTCAGGTCGAGCAGCACGACGGAGGGCGTTTCCCTGGTTAAAGACGCGAGCCCGTCGGCCAGACGGTTGACACAATTGACGTTTACCGGGAACTTGCTTTCGACCAGCCGCAGGCGCACCAGGTCCGCATCTCCCGGATTGTCTTCAATCAGCAATACGTTCGTGGTTTGGTGATCCATCACTCTCCTCGTGGCGGCAGATATACAAAGCCGAACCAGAATTCTTCAATCGACTTCACCGCCGAAAAAAATTCGGTCAGATTCCCCGGCTTGTTGACATAACAGTTCGCGCCCATCTCATAAGCGCGTACCACGTCCTTGCGTAATTGGGAGGTGCTGAAAATCACAACCGGAATCCGGCGCAACTCTGGGCCGGCCTTCATCGCAGCCAATACCGCCAGACCATCTTTCTTTGGCAGATTTAAGTCCAGGATGACCAGATCAGGCCGGATCGCTTTCACGTACTTGTCCCTGCAGTTTAGAAAAGCCATCGCTTCCACGCCGTCCGCAACGCTGTTGAGCTGGCTATGATGCTTGCTGCCCGTCAGAGCTTCGCGCACCAATGCCACATCGGCCGGATTGTCATCCACGATGAGGATGTCGGGTGCTGGCTTCATGGCTGCGTCTCTTCCTTTCCATCCGGACCATGGCCGGGCAGCGTGAACTTGAACGTGGAACCGGAACCGGTTTGCGACTCCACCCAGATCCTTCCGCCATAGCGTTCGACAATCTTCTTGCAGATAGCCAGGCCAATACCGTTGCCTGCGTATTCGCTGCGGGCGTGCAAACGCTGGAAGACTACAAAAATGTTTTCCGCGTATTCAGGCGCAATCCCGATCCCGTTATCGCTGACGCTGAACTGCCAGAGTTGGTCCGCCTTTTCAGCCTGCGCGGAAATCACGGGCGATTTTATTCCGCGAAACTTGATGGCGTTAGAGATTAAATTCTGGAAGACCTGCGCCACTTGCGTGCGGTCTGCCCACACTGCGGGAAGTTTTTCATGGGTAACGGTTGCCCCACTCTCCTGAATGGTGGTGTCCAGAGCCAGCACAACCTCTGCAATCACCGCATTGCAATCGACGCTCCCGCTGGCAGCGCTGTCCCGGCCGATTTTTGAAAACGCCAGCAAATCCTTAATAAGGACCTGCATGCGCTGCGCCCCTTCGCTCGCATACCCGATGAATTTGTCGGCATTCTCGTCGAGTTTGCCGCGATAGCGTTCCCCCAGTAGCTGGGTATAGGCAGTCACCATGCGCAGAGGTTCCTGCAAGTCGTGCGAGGCTACATAAGCGAACTGCTCCAGGTCGGCATTGGAGCGCGCCAGTTCATCCACCTTCCGGTCCAGGTCGTCTTCCATTTTTCGCCGCAGGTCGCGCTCGTTCTTTTCCCGCAGAGCGCGGCGGATCACCTCGGGCAAGCGCGCCAGCCCATCCTTGAGGACGTAATCCGTAGCGCCTTGTTTAATACATTCGACGGCCGTCACGTCGCCCACTGCGCCCGAGACTAGAATCATCGGGATGTCGTGACCCTCGCTGCGCAGCACCTTCAGCGCCTCCATCCCTGTCCAGTTCGGCAAGTTGTAATCGGCCAGCACGATCTCCGGCGCATTAGTTCGGAGTGCCTGCGTGAACCCAGCTTCATCCTGTACGACATCGGCGGTAACATCGAACCCGTCTTTGCAGAGTGCTCGTACTACAAGGGCAGCGTCGGCGGCATTGTCTTCCAGCAGCAAAGCACGCAGCTTGGGCTGCGGTTCGGCGGAGTTTTGAATCGCGAGCTTGGTTCCGGTACTGCTCATTGTCATTTCGCTTGCCCTGCCGGATGTGGCTTTCCATTGGTCACGGGGGGCCGATTGGTGACCAGCCAGTACAGCCCCAGCAGTTTCACCATCTTCCGGAACTCGTCGAAGTTCACTGGCTTCTGCAAGTAGCTATTGACGCCCAGGTCATAGCCGCTAACCAGATCTCGCTCCTCCCTCGATGAAGTCATCATGACGACCGGGATGTTCCTGGTTCGCGGATCGCCCTTGATCTGTTCGAGGACCTGCATCCCATCCACTTTGGGCATTTTCAAATCCAGCAGAACCAGCCTCGGAGGATGATCAAAAGATCGTTGGACATGGGGGCCGGTGCAGAAAAGGAATTCCAGCGCTTCCTCTCCGTCACGAGCAACGAAGAAATGGTTGGCCAGGTTCTCCGCGCGCAACGTGTGCAGAGTGAGGTCCACGTCGTCTTGACTATCATCGACCAGAAGGATGTCGACTTCATTTGCCGTCATGCGTGCACTCCCGCGGCCGCGGTCCTGTTCATAGCTTCGATCGCCTTCACTCCGGCCGATCTAACTTCGGTTAGTTTAGCGTCTGACTTGACCGCGGTTGGCTCAGTCGCGAGGGTGAAATAAAATGTCGCACCCTTGTCCAGTTCCGCTTCTGCCCAAACCCGGCCTCCGTGCTTGTGAATGATGCGTTGCACCGTGGCCAGGCCGATTCCCGTGCCTTCGAAATCCTCTGCCCGATGCAGCCGCTGGAAGGTGCCGAACAGCTTGTCGACATATTTCATGTTGAAGCCTACCCCGTTGTCGCGAACAGCGATGACCACCCGCGCGCCTTCCTGGCGTTGACTTATCTCGATGACGGCGCGCTCCCGGGTCCGGCTGAACTTGAGAGCATTCGCCAGCAGGTTTTGAAAAACCTGTCTGATCAGGACGGGATCGCACTCTGCCTCAGGCAAATCTGCAATCTTCCAACTTACGGCCCTGCCATTCGCTTCCGGTTGGAGCAGGGAGACAACCTCCTCGATAACCGAATTCAGCTTGGTCGATTCAAGATTGAGAGCATGCCGTCCAACTCGCGCGAGATTCAGGAGTTCATCCACCAGTAGGCCCATGCGGTGAACCCCGTCTTCGATGCGCTGCAGGTAACGCTGCGCCTCCGGGTCCAGACGCGGGCCAAAATCCTCCATCAACATTTTGGAGAAACCGCCGATGTGTCGCAGCGGCGCCCGCAGATCGTGAGACACGGAATAAGTGAAAGCTTCCAACTCATGGTTGGCTGCTTCCAGTTGCGCGGTGCGCTCTGCCACTCTTTCCTCGAGTTCTTCATTGAGCCTGCGAATTTTTTGCTCGTCTGTTTTTCTTTGCGTGATGTCGCGGAAAGCCACCACGCCGCCCCGTGCCGCGCCGTCATTTCCTGTCAACGGATTGCCGCTGGATTCAATCCAAACCCCGTGATCGAGTTCTGCATTGCGCACATACATCTCAACCGTGCATGCCTCTCCGCGAATGGCGCGCAGCAGGGGATTCTGCTCGGGTGGGAGAGGCGTCACCGTATCGGGCAGGTAGGTTCCGTAGTGATTGGTCCATTCCTCGGGTGGAACGTTCGCCGCGCTCAGGCCAACAATTCTTGTAGCGGCCGGATTCCAGAGGATGAATTTCCCCGTCTCATCGGCGGCGACCAGTCCCTCGCCAATGCTGTCCAGCACCGACTGAAGCATGAGGGTTTGGGTTTCCAACGACTGCTGCGCCCGCAGCAATTCTTCGGTTTGGCGGGAGAGTTCCTCTGCCTGTCCCGCCAGTTGATCTTCACGCTGTTTGCGCTCGGTGATATCCCGTGCAATTTTTGAGGCGCCGACAATCGTGCCATCGCGGCACCGAATCGGTGAAATGGTCGCGGAAACGTCAATTCTCTTTCCGTCTTTCCGGACGCGCACGGTCTCAAAATGTTCGACCCGTTCCCCCCGCCCGATTCGCGCCAGAATCTCGGACTCCTCATTGACGCGCTCCGGCGGAATGAGCATCAGCATCGGTTTGCCCACGACTTCAGATGACGAGTAGCCGAACACCATCTCGGCGCCGCGATTCCAGGCAGTGATCGTTCCGTTCAGCGTCTTGCCGATGATGGCGTCATCCGATGAGTCGACGATGGCCGCCAGCCATGCCCGTGCCTCCTCCATCGGCCGTAGCGCTTCGACGGCGGATTCTTGGCCGGACAACTCCGCAAGCGAGCCTCTGGCAGGACGGATAACGCTCCCTGCTTTTCCAATGCGAGTTGCGGTTGCGCGCTTCACCGGCCCAATGACTCCTCCAGCACTGATTTCCTGAAAAGGGGGGTTGAGCGATGACTGCCATACCGCGTTGCCGCGCAGCCTCGTCAATTACGTTATCGGCAGGAGGACAAGAATCTTTACGGCGAAAATGAGTTGGACACTACATCCCGGGAGATCGGGAGCGTACGTTTTACTGTGCCCCTTCGGATGGAGTTTGGCGCAGCTTTGACAGAGACGGAGAGGGAACTGCTCTAGCGGATAAGAAGTCCCTCAGAGAAGCCGAAATTTTGGGCAAGCATTAAAGCGATCTCAACCTGCTTTGCGTTCGCCTTCCGCGGCGTCCGTGGCCGCATCCTCTTCGTCCCACTCAAACGAGAGCGCACGCGCCGTGGTTTCGATCGGCTCAAGTTCAGGAATATCATCGGCCACCGACGCTCCTAGTTCAGCAAACTTGCGCGCCGAAACCAGTACCCGGCTCTCAAGCGATCCCACAGCCTTGTTATAAGACTCGACCGCCCGGTCGAGTCCCGTGCCGACCTGCGTGATGTGTCCTGCAAGCAGGCGGAGCCGGTCGTGCAGCTCCTTGCCGAGTTCACTGATATGTTTCGCGTTGCGCGCCAGCTTTTCCTGATTCCATCCGTAGTTGACGGCTTTCAGCAACGCGATCAGCGTAGTCGGCGACGCCGGAATTACACGGCTCAGCACTCCCTGCTCGATCAAGCCGGGATCCTGTTCCAGCGCAGCGCTGAAAAATGTTTCGCCCGGAAGAAACATCACGACAAACTCAGGCGTGGATTCAAACTGCTCCCAATAATTCTTGCCCGCGAGAGTCTTCATGTGATCGCGGACTTGCCGCGCATGATTAGCGAGACAAGCGCGCCGGGTTTCTTCGTCGGTGGTCTCGAAGGCATCGAGGAAGGCTTGCAGCGGCGTCTTCGCATCCACGACGACATTCTTGCCGCCGGGCAACTTCACCACCAGGTCGGGACGCAGCCTTCCAGTTTCCGTCGTCACCGTCTCTTGCTCGGTGAAGTCGCAATAATTGAGCATGCCCGCGATCTCGACCACGCGCCGCAACTGAATCTCTCCCCAGCGCCCGCGCACGTTCGGAGTGCGCAGCGCCCGTACCAGATTGCCGGTCTCCGATTGCAGCTCCTTCTGCGTCGTGATCAGTGACTGCACCTGGGCGCGCAGTTCTCCGTAAGCATCCCCGCGCGCCACTTCCATCTGCTGAATCTGCGCATCTACTTTATTCAGCGAATCGCGCACCGGTGCGACCAGATCAGCCACAGCTTTCTGCCGCGCTTCCAGGTCGCCCCGCGCCTGGCTCTGGAAGCGCTTCAAGGTCTCTTCCGCAACCACAAGGAAAGACGAGTTGTTGCTCTTCAATGCCTCAGAAGCCATCGCCTTGAATGCATTGCGCAAGTCTTCGCTGGCCCGCGTCACCAGCGCGATCTTTTCGTCGTTGGTCTTCCGTTCCGCTTCCAAAGCCGATTCCAGCCTTGCCTTGCCCGCCACCAGCTCCGTGTAAGCCTGCTGAAGCCGAGCCAGATCGGCTTTTCCAGCAGCTAATTCCTTTTCCATCAAGGGCAAACGCGCGCTGAACGTCGCCGTGCGCGAGCGCAGCACAAGCCACGCAATCATGCCGCCAAACAACAGGCCAATGACCCCTATAACACCTGGTTCCATAGCGAAGGTAACTTCTCGGGCTGACTTCCAGCTTCTAGCCTAGCACCAGCAGCAAGTTTGAGTTGTCCGGATCGAATCACATCGGATCAACCTCCGTCGAGATGAGCACGCACAAGCTGATGCCAAGAACCCTGAAAGCAAGCCTTAGAAGAGTCGTGATCGTGATTCTGCTGATGCTGGGAGCCACCTCGGTTCGGCCACGGTCTCGATTGATGGCTGCTTCCGGGGGACACGATGGCCCTGCGGGACAACCCGCGCAGGCCGCGACTCTAAAGCCGGCTTCGGCAACCTCTCCGGATATTCCCTTCAGCAACTATGATGTCGACGCTGAACATCTTCTTCTGGACTTGGCAAATCAAGCCAGGTCGCAAGCCGGCGCATCTGCTCTTACGCTCGATGCAGGTCTGAGCCGCGCAGCTCGCGCGCACGCGCAGGCGATGTTTGCGGCGCGGCAACTTTCGCACCAGTTCAAGGGCGAACCCTCCTTGCCTCAACGCCTGATAGCCGCGACGCATATGCAACTCGATCAGGAAGGTGAGAATGTCGCGCTTGATTTGGATGCCGGTCAGGCCCAGCAGCACCTTATGCATTCCCCTCCACATCGCGCCAACCTGCTTAATCCGGATTACAACGTGATCGGACTGGGCGTGGTCCGCGGCGGAGACCGGCTGTATATCGTCCAGGATTTCGGGCACGCTCTCCCCAACTATTCCGCGGCAGAAGTGAAGGACCGGGTTGCTGCCACTCTGTCGCAGGCGCGGCGTCGCGCCAACCAGCCAGACCTCGCCCGCCAGGATCTGCCTATGGTGGACGACGCGGCCTGCTCCATGGCGCAAGCCGACAAGCTGAATACCGCTGCCGTTCACCAGCTTGCCCAGCACAACACCGTGCTGACTTATTCCAGCCTGCATCCGGAGACGCTGCCCTCGAACGCCGCGCATGCGCTTGCCGGCCGCAATCTGCACAGCTTCTCGGTCGGCACCTGCTACAAGCGCACCAACACATATCCCGCGGGCACGTATTGGGTAGTGTTGTCGCTAGAGTAGGCGCCAGGACTTACTTCACCGGCACGCTGTAATGCGAAGCGACGACCGCCCACTTGCCGCCTGCTTTCATCCAGACATCCGTGAACCTGTCGTGATATTCGTAGCGCTTTCCGTTGGATTCCCCTCGCTCGTGATACGCGCCCGTCACCACCGCCGCGTTCCCGTGCATCCGAACCTTGAGGTCTGACATTTCCGCCACGTCCACATGAATCCCTGGTTCGGCGGTATGGCTGATGTAGCCAGTCTTGCCGTAGGTGCTGCCGTCCTCGATCGTGATAACGAAATCTTCGTCCAGCAGCGAAGCGAGAATATCGACTTGCCGGTGCTTGTAAGATTCCGTCCACTTCAATTCCATCGATCGAATATAGGCGGCGTCCGACTTGTCTTTATTTTGCGCCGCCACAGGAATCGCGAGTCCCGCGAATAAGCAGAAAAACAAAACGGCAGCGATAGGGAAGCGCATGCTTCTGTGTCGCACATTTTCGACGCGGCTACAAGTTCCTTCTCTGGGCCAAACAAAGTCTCGGCCACAGATTGAGGACGGGGTGGGCCCGGGTGCTCGTCCCGAAGCCCGAAGCCGGAAGCCTGAAGCCGCGTCACTATGCTAACCTTGCCCCAACCCTCAGTGTGCTCCGCGCATGGAATCCCCGGCTCCAGTTCGACTTCCGCAGGTTCATTCGCATGATATCCGCATCGGCACCGCCGGCTGGTCTTACAAAGACTGGGACGGCATTTTCTATCCCCCGGGCATGCAGCGCCGCAAACAGCATCCGCTCGAGTATCTAGCGCGCTTCTTCGACACCACCGAAATCAACACGTCGTTTCTACGGACCGCTGAAGCCCGAGTGGGCCAAGCTCTGGTGCCGCAAAGTAGCGGCAGTGAATAAGAACTTCCTCTTCACCGCAAAACTCTACCGCGCCTTCACGCACTCGCCCATCGCAGTAATGGAGCCCACCTCAGCCGCGACCATCTGTCCCACCGACGACGACGAAGCCCGCACCCGCGAAGGCCTCGACGCCATCGCCAGCGAAGGACGCCTCGGCGCGCTGCTGATCCAGTTTCCCGTAAGTTTCAAAAACACATCTCTCAACCGCGATTACCTGGAGCGCCTGCTGCGCCAGTTCATCGAATATCCGCGCGTAGTCGAAGTGCGCGACTCCAGTTGGAACAACCCCGCAACCCTGGCCGCATTCGCGCAAGAAAATGTAGGCTTCTGCAACATCGACCAACCCGTGCTAGGACGATCGCTGGCGCCCACCGAACACGTAACCTCCGCCATCGGCTACGTCCGCCTGCACGGCCGCAACTACGAACACTGGTTCGCCGATCAGTGCATTCCGACAACCGCAACGACCGCTACAACTATCTCTACAACCAGCGCGAACTGGAAAGCTGGAAAGAAAGAATCGAAAGCGTAGCCGAGCGCGCCCACACCACATACGTAATCACCAACAATCACTTCGAAAGCAAAGCCGGAGTAAACGCGCTGGAGTTAAAAGCCATGATCACCGGCAAAAGAGTGCAAGCCCCGCCCACGCTAATCGAGAAGTATCCCGAGCTAAGAAGCATTGCTGACGCGTTGGAAGATGTGGTAGGCCCGAACCCCACGCCATTGTTTCCCTAGCCTTGTCACACTGAGCGAGATTTGTCGCGCATCGAAACGCCGCGACAAACACAGTCGAAGGAATTTGTGCTTGCCGCCGAAGCGCCTATCTCATCCGGACCTAGCATGTGCTAACGACACGTCCGCATTATCTCTTGTAAACGGCGCGAATAAGCGATAAGTTGCCTGCTTCCCCGCAAAGAAGTATCTCCGATTGCCGTTCGAAGGTGCTGAACTTAGCAGCGCTCATGCAGTGCGCATCTTAAGGAGTTCTTATGGCCGTTTCTACGAGTACCATGGGGATATTTGTTTCACCTGTTGCAGTAGTGCTGATTTCTTGTTTCGCCATTATCCACACCGTCGAGGTGCAAGCACAGAGCGCTCACGGCGAAGCCAGCCATTCGACAGCAAAGCAACGCAGCTACATTCCCGCTGCCGTTCACGCTCGTTCCGGCTTATCCTGTAAGCTCTTCCCAAAGGGGCGGCCGGATAACGAAGGACTTCCTGTCTACACTGATGATGATGGCTACGCACGTTTTTTTGCTGTGCGGACTGCGGTCGGCAGTCGAGATCGCCACCAGATCTTGAGTTGTTCCGACGACCACGGCAATCAATCTTCGTTTCCTGTCGATCTTGCATCGGAAGATACGTTTACTCCGCACCCTCTTGATATCTCGAGGGAGCGGGGGAAAGCCAGGCCGGCGCTAAGCGGCGACCCATTCGCTTACAGCGAAGCCGAACTGCTGAAAGCGGGATATGGGTTACGGCCGAATCCGGAGAATGATTCGGCCGGCTATCTTTCGTGGCTCCTGGCTGCGTCCGTACCAGGCCGGATGCTGGAAGCCAAGCGGCCGAACCATCGGAAACATTCGCCAATCATTACGCAGGCTCCGGGCTGGACTGGTTCCGTACTGACCGGCGCTCCCGACTATCTGGCCATTCAGGGAATGTTTAACGTTCCGCTCGCGATCCCCGGGGGCGACCAAACCACTTACACAGGAACCTCTGTCTGGAACGGCCTTGGCGGTTTCTTTGGTCAGTCCGGCTTGATACAGAGCGGAGTCGATCTGGCCACTACACCTACTTCCGCAGGCTATGTGAGCTTTCGAATATTGCTGCGGCGACCCAAACAGCAACGGATACGGCGGAGACTTCGTACCCAATCCCGGCGACGTCATCTATGTAGAGAACTGGTACTGTGACGCCGAGGGCAGAGTAAATCTGAATGGTGGATACGGATGCAGTTTCCTGCACGACTTGAATACCTCCGCCATTCTCAACTGTTCCCTGGCGGCGGGCTCCCCCTGTTGGTCGGTTGCCGCCCTGCCTCTTTGTTCAACCAGTCCCACAGCCCAAAACTGCATGGTGCCCGGAGTATCGGCTGAGTTCATCGCAGAAAATGCCAGCCCTCAGGTGAATCCTCCTTCAACCGCATTCACGGACTTCTCCCCAAGAATCCTCATGACTGGGTCAGCGCGCTCTTCCAGTGTTTCCGGGCCTAACCCCAACACGTACTCGCAGACTATTAGCTCCGACCCGACCGTGTTCCTCTTAACGGATTTCACCAACACGACTACGCAAATGCAGGTTACGCTCGGAAGCCAGGATTCGACCTGCTTTACCATCCACGCAAGAACCGCCGGGGGGATTTTGCGTTGGCCTCCGGTCGACTGCCCCGCTATTCTTCTGGGTAGTATCCCGTTCGACCCGGGCCGCCGGGACGAACTCGTCGCGGTCATTCTTTACGGCATTATTCAAGACGGGGGCGGAGTTTATATCCTCGGCAATACTGTCAAGAAAGTGCCGCCGCGCGGTCCTGTGACCGAGACGCTAGCCGCTTTGCCCTCTGAACTGGCAAAACAGCTCGCGCCATTGCTACGGGAGTTGCCGCACGACTCCGATTCAGCCAATCGGTTGGCGAAGCAACTTTCCTCTGTCATAGCGAGCTATCGGAAAGAGAACCTCTCGCGCCAGTTGCGACCGTAAGTGGCTGCAAGATGTTGCCAAGGGAAACCGGGGACTAAGGGACGTTCCGAATTTGTTCGCCGGACTGCGGCGAGGGATCGATCAGCGGCCTTCAAGATTCTTGAGCCGGTCTGACAGGGACTCAACTTCGGCGTCCAGTGCGGGAAGAGCTGCGGTATGGCTCTTCTGACGCAATTCGACCGGGGATGCCCACTTGTGAAACTCGGTCGAGCAAGGCGGCTTTAGCTTTGTGAAACCGTTCGCTAATCCACCGCTTGTCATCTTCCGTTAGCACATGCAAATTGTAGGTCAAAGACCAAATCTCATCGCAACGTTTTCTCGCGGGCCGCAGCCCACAATTTTCCACAGGCCCATTGTGACATCTGACCTTGTGCACAGCCCCCACTTCATTCCAGAATTGTCCCAGCAAAGGAAGTACGTGTTGCAATCGCGTTAAGAGCGCTCCCGGCCAGAAATCGGCGCGTAAGTCCCATGCTGTCAAGATTTTGATTTGCAAGATCTTTGTTATGAGGATTTTGCGGAGAATTTCGCCGTTCGCGGTCGGTAACTCACTGATTCCAGATATTTTAGAAAAACAGGGGGGAGGGGGGGTGGGGTTACTAAAATGCAATCGGAACTAGAGAGCAGGTCGGACCGCGAACGCCAGTCCCAAACTTTATTTTCGGGCAGGATCATTTGGGAATGATCAGAGGGCTCACCAGCGGAGTCCGAAATTAGAAACTGGAACCTAGAAACTAGAAAGTTCGCGTGGGCAACTGCGCTTACATGCCAGCGCTCGCGTGGTCCGACATGCGCCGCTTGTTATACCGCAGCGCGACATTCATAAACACGTTGCCCAGGGAAGTTTCAAAGCAGATCATCAGCGCTTCGACGTCTTCGCTGGTCTTGTCGCCTTCATCGGAGGTGACCAGCACCGGAGGATGCACGCGGAAGTGGAAGCCCTGATCGTTCAGCGCGCAAACGGCATTGCCGACGACCTGGTTCGCCAGTTCGAAGATGGTTTCCTTGATCAGGCCATCGGATTCGGGCAGTTCGGCGCCCGCATAGTGGCTGGCCACGCGCACGGCGGTTTGCGGCTCGAGGTCCAGAATGATGCGGCCTTCGATGTCGCCGGTAAGCGCCACCATGCCGGCCACGCCTTTGCGGCGATAGCCGTCCTCTTCCATCGCGAGGTTGCCCACTTTCGTCGATGCCCTGCAGGCCTTGCGACAACACGGCGTCGGCCGCATTGATGAAAGGCTGAATCAGCTCCATCTTCATGCGATTAGACTCCCGCGCCGGCCGCAGCTGCCACGGCGCCGTCTTCTCCAAGCACGTACTTGATGACTTCGTACAGCACTTCCGGCTTCACCGGCTTCTGCACGAAATGGCGCGCCCCGCGCTGCAATGCGGCCACAATGTTTTCCTGGTATCCCACCGAAGAAACCATGACGACGCGGGCTTCAGGATGCGCCTGGACAATCTTCTCGGCGGCTTCAATGCCCTCCATCTGCGGCATGGTGATATCCATGAGCACGATGTCGGGATGCGTGCGGTCGTACTCGCTGATAGCGGTCAAGCCGTCGCCGGCTTCGGCCGCCACCTGCCCGCCGAAAGCTTTCGATCATGCGGGCGAGATTTTTGCGCGCGAACACGGAATCGTCCACGATCAAGTAGCGGATCGGCTGGCCGTCCTTGCTGCGTTTTACTGGTGCAAACTGCTCCATAACATCCTCCTCAAGCAAATTTACATCACGGCGGTTTCCCGCCAGTCTTTCAATCAGCAACTCAGTTTCTAACGTCCGGCACGAAATGCTTTTCCCGCTCGCGCCAGTCTCTCCGCTTTCATCGCGGCTACAAAGGGCCTGCAAAGTGGACGAAAGCCCGTCCAAAGCCACCACCCGCGTGGCATAGCCGCGCTCGATGGCTGCCTTCGGCATGCCGAAGACCACGCAAGACTCTTCGCTCTGCGCGATGGTCATGCCGCCGGCTTTCTTCACCGCGCCCAACCCCTGCGCGCCGTCGTCGCCCATGCCAGTCATCAGCACCGCAACGGCGAGCGAACCAAATTCCTCAGCCACGCTATTGAACAAAACGTCGACGCTTGGGCGATGGCCATTGACGCGTTCCTCGTCACTGAGCACCACCAAGTCGCCCATGGCCAGGCGCTTCACTTTCATATGCCGGCTTCCGGGGCAAATCAGCACGCGCCCGGCCTGCAGCATGTCGCCCGATTGGGCTTCTTTCACGCGCAGCGAGCACAACTCATCGAGGCGGCGCGCAAACATGTCGGTAAAGCCCTTCGGGCATGTGTTGCACCACCACGATCGCTCCGGGAAAGTCGGAGGCAGTTGGGCCAACAGGAACTCAAGGGCCTGTGGACCTCCGGTGGAAATTCCGATCGCCACCACTTCGGTGGGCGGCGGCCGCGGATTTCGCCTGCAGAAATTTTTTCCGGAGACGCCGGCACTGCCGCGCAAGACTTGCCGGGCGAACAACCTTGCAATCCGCTGCGGCATGAATTTTGGCGATCAACTCCGTCGCCATCTCGCCCATGTGCGCCGCGGCATCCTGCGGCTTGGCGACGAAATCGAAGGCGCCCAGCCCCAACGCCTTCAAGGTGACGGAAGCGCCTTCGGTGCTGTGGGAACTGACGACAATGACCGGCATCGGGTGCAGGCGCATGATCTCTTTCAAAGTGTCGATGCCGTTCATGCCGGGCATTTGCAGATCGAGCGTGACCACGTTGGGTTGCAGCTCTTCGATCTTCTTCAGGCAGAAGTTTCCGTCCATCGCGGTGCCTACCACCTCGATCGATGGGTCGGCCTCCAGAATCTGCGGAATGAGCTTGCGCATCAGGGCGGAATCGTCCACCACCAGCACGCGTATCTTTTTGCGTTGACGCCGCCGTGCAGGCTCAGTTTGCATTCAGGCTCTCCTGACCTCCGGCGGCGCCCAGAGCCAGCCGGGCGCGATCGGCATGGTTCAGCAAGAGCCCGCAACTGGCCAGGCCAGCGGCTTGCCGGACGCGCACGCGCGACGTGTTCGACAACCGCCGGCAGATTCAGGACCAGCACTACATGCCCGTTGCCCAGAATCGACGCGCCGTTCACCAGATCGGTGGCGAAAGTTTGGTCGTCCAAAGCCTTGATGACCAAGCTCTTCTTCGCCTTCCAATGCGTCGACCGCCAAACCGTATTTTTTCTCTCCGACGTGAATTACCAGGATGAACAGCTTGCGCGATTTCCGGTCCGCATCGGCTGCGGGCGGACGTCCCAGGCGCAGCAGCGGCAGTACCTGATTGCGCAATTGCAGCACTTCGTAGTTGTCGACCTGATGAACTTCGGATTCGAAGGTGCGGGCAATCTGGCTCACCGCATTCAGCGGAATGGCATACAAGCGGCTGCTCCACCCAGAACATCAGGGCTTTGATGATGGCCAGCGTAAGCGGCAGCTTCAGGCGGAAGGTTGTTCCCTGGCCCACGCGAGTCTCCACGTGAATCGTGGCCTTCAGCCGCTGGAGCACGCTCTGCACCACGTCCATGCCGACCCCGCGTCCGGAAACTTCGGTGACGACCTCGGCGGTACTGAAGCCCGGCCGGAAGATGAGGTCCAGGGTCTCGGCCTCGCTCAAACGCGCGGCTTCTTCCGAGCTCAGCATGCCCAATTCGATTGCCCGGCTGCGAATCTTCTGCACATCGATGCCGCGTCCATCGTCGGCTAATCTCAACCACCACCTGATTGCCCTGGTGGTAGGCATTCAGCCGGATTCTCCCACGCGGAGGCTTGCCCTGGCTGCGGCGCTGATCGGGCGGTTCGATGCCGTGACTGACTGCGTTCCGCACCAGATGCGTGAGCGGCTCGGCGATGGCGTCGAGAATGCCTTTATCGAGGTCGGTCTCCTGCCCGCTTAGTTCCAGATCCACCTCGCGGCCGCATTGCCGCGCCACATCGCGCACGATGCGCGGGAAGCGGCGGAATAACTGGTCCACCGGCACCATGCGGATTTTCATTACCGAGCGCTGCAGATCGTTCAGCACTCTGGACTTGAAAAGCCATGGCATCGGCGAACTTGCCGCGCAGCGGGTCCTTGGGATAGCGCTTGCCAAACTCGCTGAGCGCCTGCTGCAGCATCGATTTGCCGATGATGAGCTCGCCCACCAGAGTTGAGGACGCTGTCGATGCGTCCCGCTTCGACGCGCAAAATGTTTTCCGTCAAACCTTGCGGCAGAGGGAGCTCGGGCCGCCGAAGCTTGCGCCTCGGTGGGAGCGGGCTGGTGCTGGCGTTGCAGCAGCGGTTTCCGGAGTCGTGGAGGCCGCAGTCGCAGCCTGAGGTTTCCGCGCGATCTGCTCCGGCAACGTTTGCGGAAGCTTTGGCCGCCGTTGGGGCCTGGATCACGGTTACGTTGACTTCGCCCGTGATGGTCGGAATCTGGCACTTGGCGGCGATCTGTTCTTTGGTTTGCAGACTGGCGAAGATGAACTCCACCTGCCGGGAGGCGGCTGCGGATTTCGCGTCCGGGCGCACCACGAGTACCTGGCCGATCCCGCTGATGGCGTTCTGAATCAGTTGCCGGGCGGCGATCGGCATGGTGCAGTGGGGATCGATCTTCGACCACGATGTCGTAGAGCCCCAGGCCTGCAGCCTGCGCCTGGGCCACCGCGCGCTTTTCCGCATCCGTCCAGTCTTTGTCAGATCGCGGGGCGGAGCTCAACGGGTTTTTTCTTGCGCCGCACTTTCTTGGCCGCCGGGGCCGAGGTCAGTTCGTTGATTTTTTGCCGGAGGCTATCGGTGGCGGGCATCGCGCCTCCGCCATGGTAGGCGGCGATCATCTCGGCAAATACGTCTGCGGCCGCAAGAGCGATTTCCGCCAAGCGCCCCATGGCGGCTGTGCGCTCTCCAGCGAAAGCGCATCTTCGAACTGGTGCGCCAGTTCGCTCAACTCCCGCAGCCCGCAAGCCGCCGAGTCGCCCTTCAAGGTGTGGACCGTGCGCCGGATCGAACGCACGATCTCTTCGTCGCCGGGATGCTTTTCCAGCTTGAGAGATTCTTCGTTCAGCGCCTGCAGCAGTTCCTGCGAAGTCTCAAAAAACAGCTCCGCAGCTCCGCTCCGCGCTCATCGGGAGGATTCGTCACTCGCGCACCTCAATCCTCTGGTAAGCCGTGCCGCTGTCGCGATGCACCATGTGGAACTTTTCGGTCAGGCCCAGCAGGCTCTCCGCGTGGCCCACGAACAGATAGCCGCCGGGGTTCAGGCAGCGGTAAAACTTTTCGACCAGCCGCTTCTGCTCCGCCTCGTCGAAGTACATCATCACGTTGCGGCAGAAAATCACGTCGTTGCGCTGCGGCAGATATTCCGTCTTCAGATTGTGAAAATCGAAGTGGACCATCTCTTTCAGCGCTTTCTTGACCGCATAGCGGTCGCCGACCTTGTCGAAGTAGCGCAGGCGGAAGCTGTAATCCACCGTCGACATTTGATGCTCGTTGTAAACGCCTTCCTGCCCGGTGCGCAGCACGGAATAACTGATGTCGCTGGCCAGGATCTCCACCCGCCACGGCGGGGGAATCAGGGGCTTCGGCAGCGTCATCTCCACCGGCAGCGGATTGCGCAGGTAGTAGTAAGCCAGCGTGTCGGCGGCCATCATGCCCAGCGTGTAGGCCTCCTGCCCGGTGGAGCAGCCCGCGCTCCATACCCGCACGGAATATTCGCGATGCGCCTGCTTGCGTTTCAGCAAGTCTTCCAGCACGATGTTTCTGGAACAGATCCAGTTGCGCCTTGTGGCGGAAAAAGCTGGTCTCGTTGACGGTCAGGTTTTCCACCAGCTTGGCCAGTTCCGCCTTGCCTTCCTGGCTGATCAGCAGCCGGTAGTAGGCGTAGAAGGAATCGGCGCGGCATTCCTTCAGCCGCCGCAGCAGGCGGTCCTGCAGAAAGTGGGTGCGGCGCTCGTCGAAGTGCATGCCGCACTCCTGATACACCAGCGCCTGCAGCAGCCGAAGTTCCGCGTCCGTCAAGATAGGAGCCGGTGCCGCTCCGAGTGTGCTCATGCGTTCTCTCGTTTCTCCGCGCCCGAGTTACACTTTCGTCCGCATGTCGATCCCAATGCAGACCTGTGCCCCGGTCTTAGCGCGCCGAAGCTCCGCGCGCTTCCGCTTTGGCGTTCTTGCTTTCCGCGCTTCCATTCTCCTGCAGCAGGCTCGCCGGGGCCAACAGCTTCGTCATGTCGAGCAATACGATCAGGCGGCCCTGCACCTTGCCCAATCCCGTGACGCAGTTCAGTCCGCCTTCCTGGAATGCGGCAGGCGGAGGTTCGACGTCTTCGCCGGGAATCTTCAATACCTCGGTAGCCGAATCCACGATCAATCCCGCCAGCTTGCCGGAGTGCTCCACCACCAGAATCCGGTTCTGTTTTTTCAGCGTGGCCTGCTTATCGCCAAAGCGCTTGCGCAGGTCCATGACCGAAACGATCTTGCCGCGCAGATTAATCACGCCCTCCAGATAATCCGGCGCGTCGGGGACGGCGGTGATCTCCGGCACGCGCACGATTTCGTGCAGCGAAGTGATGGGCACGCCATAGGTCTCGCGCCCGACCTGGAAGCCCACGATATGGAGTTCGCGATTCATGTTACTTGAGTACCTAGTACCTAGTACCGAGTGAAGTTGCCTTTAACTAGGTACTGGGTATTAGGTACTCGCTGCTATCGCCCTGCCGCCGCCCGCCGCGCGTTCTGCGAATCTCTCTTCGTCGGCCTGTCGTGAAGCTTCTTCCAGCGTGAAGCGGTCCATGAAGTCGAGCAGGCCGCGCGACATCTTCGACATCTGCTCCGCCGACGCCGCCAATTCGGTCGAGCCGGAAGTCGACTGCTGCACCAGTTCGCGCATCCGCTCCATGGCTTTCACCACGGCCTGCGCTCCCGAGGCCTGTTCTTCCACCGCGGAATTGATTTCGTGGGTGATTTCGTTCAGCCGGGTGGTGGCCCGCGCGATCTGCGACGAGCCGTGCGATTGTTCGTTGGTGGCCGCGCCGATTTCCTGGGCGAACTTGTAAACTTCGGTGACCACGTTCGAGATCTTGCGCAGCGCCCCGTTCAGTTCGCCGCCCAGATCCAGGCCTTCGTTCACGATGCCGGTGGAGCGGTCCATGTTTTCGACGGCCTTGCGCGCTTCCTTCTGAATGCTCTGGATCAGTTCGGAAATTTCCTTGGTCGACTGCGCCGATTTTTCCGCCAGCTTGCGGACTTCGTCCGCCACCACGGCGAAGCCCAGGCCGTGCTCGCCGGCGCGCGCCGCTTCGATGGCCGCGTTCAGCGCGAGCAGGTTGGTCTGCTCGGCCAGATCGTCGATGACTTCGATGATCTTTCCAATATCGTCGGCGCGCTGGCCCAGCGCTCCGATGATTTCTCCCGAGGAAGTGATGGTGGCGTTGATGCGGTTCAGGCCGTCGGTGGCCTTCTCCATGGTGGTGATGCCGCTGTGAACTTCTTCGCGCGAGCGGTTGGAAATATCGAGCAGCACCTTGGCGGTATCGGCCACGCGCTGAATCGAAGCCACCATCTGGTCGATGGAGGCCGAGGTCTCACTTACGCTGGAAGCCTGCACTTGCGTGCTCTTCACCATGTTCTGCACGTTCACGCTCATCTCGTGCATGGTGCTGGTGACTTCGTCGATGGCCGAGGAAGCCTGCAGCCCGATCTTGGCCGAATCGTCGGAGGCGTTCGCCACCTGCCCGCTGGCGCTGGCCACTTGCGCCGAAGCATCGCGCACGCTGCGCACCAGTCGTGCCAAGACCTTCCACCATCCGCGCGAAGGCGTTGCCCAGAGTATCGTGCGAGGAGCGCGGCTTCACTTCCACCGTAAGATCTCCGCCGGCAATCGACTCGGAGACCGCCGCCATCTCTTTGAGATAATTGACCATCTTGGCGAAACTGCGCGCCAGTTCTCCAATCTCGTCCTCGCGCTTCACGTCGATGCTGTGCTCCAGATCGCCGGTATCGCCGATCTGCCGCGAGACCTTCATCAGTTTGGTCAGCGGTTCGGTGATCGATTTGGCGGTGGTGAAGGCGACCAAGACGCCCAAGACCAGAGCGACCAGCGTGCTCACGATCGAGAAGAACCAGATGGTCAGCGCGCTCGCCGCCTCATCCGATTTGCGCCGGGCTTCGACCAGTTTGCGGTTTTCCCCGTCGGCCACATCGAGCGCGTCCGTCGAATTCTTCACCCAGGAAGAAGCGTCTTTCTGAAGGTAGATAAATCTGCAATTCGGCGACGGTCGCGTTGCCGGAATCCACGTCCTTGCGCTTGTCGATCAGAGGCTGGGCGAACTCCTTGCCCCAGGCCTGTTCCAGTTGTCCAACCTTGTCCAGCGCCGCTTTTTCCTGATCGGAGTTCGACAGCGACTTGCCCTGCTGCAGTCTTTCACCGAGCGTGCGCAGACCCTCATTCATCCGGTCCACTTCGCGGGTGTCGCCGCTCAGCAGGTAGTTGCTCAGGTAGAGGCGGTTCTGCATCATCTGGAAGCGCACCTCGTTGGTGGCATCCGCCAGTTCGAGCGAGGCCCGGGCCGCGTCCTTGGCGGCGTGCTCGCGCTGCACCGCCACCAGGTTCACGATGAACAGCACCACCACCATGCTGAGGATGATTCCGAAATTCAGGTAAAGCTTTTTGCCGATCGTCATGCCGTTTCCTCCCGGCCGCCTGTTTGCGCCCCTGTCTTAGTGATGAGGTTCGAACTTGAAATCCACGATGCCCGAGGTCTCCCCCGCCGCCGGCTCAAAGCGCCACTTCCTGACCGCATCCAGCGCCGCGTTGGCCAGCACTGGATGCCCGCCCACGACCTTGCGTCCTTCACCGTCCGTTCGGCGCCACCACCACTTGCATCTTTACCGTGCCCGTGATGTTCATCTTTCGCGCCAGGTCCGGATACACCGGCTGCACTTTGCTTTTGGCCCGCGCGTCGATTTCGCTTGTGCATCTTGTGCTTGGAGTCCTGACACACCCACGCCAGCCGCCATTGCCATTACTGCCAGCAACGTTCCCGTCCGTCGCAAAGACACAGTTCCTCCTTGGCAATAATTCTGGTGACGCCATTGGAGCAACGCCGGGGCCACGCTGGCTTTTGAAAAAACCAAAGTCATCGCCGGATGTGTCTGAAAAACAAAGACTTAACGCTAATCGCTGACGCATCCGCTCCTGACTTGCGTTTCGGGATTAGCCTCGGTCTCATCGCGCCATTCGTGTCAGTCAATTCTCAAACTGAGATGCACGAACCTCATCTTTCTCGGGATTTCACACCTTAGGCACCCTGTTCACCCATTTCTCTTGACTCAAATTGAGATGGCGGGATAGTTTTCCATTAGATTCAATCACTTGTGAGAATCGCGAAAACCTTTACAGGAAGCGGTGAGACTCTGAACATGGCCGGAGGCAATTCGACGCCGTCGTCGGGAAGGCCGCGCCTGCCCAACTCCAGTATCGATGATGCCTTTCAGAAACTCCTCCTGCGAATCTGCCGCCAAGGCGGCAGAACGCTCCGGCGCGGCCTCGCTGATCCAACTTTTTTGCCGCTCACGCGCGATTTCTTTCAGGTCAGCGGCGTTTATTTCTGGCGGCGCCACGCCGGCGACGAACTCGTCGGAGAACAGGCCGATGGCAAGCTGGCCGAGCGTTTCATCGGCCTCCGGCTGCTTCCGCACCAGAGCGCGCATCACTGCCGATGCCGTGCGCTCCCGCCGCACCATCTTCGTCAATCACGTGCAGCCGAGCACAACCTTCCCGCGCTGCGCCAGTTTGGCGCTCGCTCGCTGATGGCCGCTCCGCTGGTGGTCTTCGATGAAGTCATCGGCGCGGCACGTTTTTGCATGATTCCGACGAAGGTTTTTTAATGAGGATCTCGCCGCCAAGGCCACCATCCTGGCCGGACAACTGGGCAGCCTGCTGGAAGCGACGCGGCTCGGCGAAGTTTCGCGCGAGGAGCACCGCCGGGCCGAAATCCTGGCCGAAGTCGCCACCGCGCTGCACGGAACTCCCGACGTAGACGCCGTGATTGAGGCCCTGGCCGACCGGCTCCGGCTGCTGTTGCGCACGCGCCTGGTCTCGGTTCTTCTGCGCCGCGATGGACCCTTCGAATTGCGCGCCGTGGCCGCCGAAACTCCGCAGCTGGCGACTTCCTTCCGGGCTGGGCATGACCGCCAGACCATTCGCTTCGCCGCCGATCTGGCGCAACGCGCGGTTTCCGCCGGAGAGGCCATCACCGTCTCGATCGGCGGCGAACAGCACTCGCTGGGCAGCCTGGTCTCTCCGGGAATGCTGATTGCCGCGCCTTTCCGCACTACGCGCACCCAGGGCGCGATTCTCGTTTATCCGCGCGCCGAAGGCGCCTTCACGCGCGGAAGAGAAATCGCTGGTCTCGGCCATCGCCGGCTTCGGCGCGGTCGCCGTGGCCCATGCCGAACTTTGTGCCACCGCCCAGGGCCAGGCCCACGAACTGCATCAGTTGCTCGAGATCTCTTCCGAACTCAGTTCCAGCGGCGATCTC
Organism: uncultured Acidobacteriaceae bacterium; assembly: GCA_963841125.1. GTDB lineage: Bacteria > Acidobacteriota > Terriglobia > Terriglobales > Acidobacteriaceae > Sulfotelmatobacter. The sequence continues at coordinate 155,146 of CAWJBH010000004.1, read as the reverse complement.
GAACATTTTCTGCAGGCTTTCGTCGTGCGCGCCGCCGATTTTCTCGGCTTCGGCCGCTGCTTCATCGCGCTGCTGGAAGACGGCCAGTTTCGCGTTCGCTGGGCCGTCACTCGAGGCGAATCGCGGCGTGTCGATACCGTTTTTCCCGAAGGCATCGCCACCCGCGCCCTGCGCGAAAAAGAAGTTTTCTGGTCCGACGATCTCAGCTCAACTGGCCGGCGCGAACCTGGAGGTTCTCGCGCAATATCAGGCCCGGCAGTTGCTGGCCGTCCCGCTGCTCGGCGCCGACGGAAAAGTGCTCGGCATGTTCGGCGTGCTCGACCGCCTCGACAACACCGGCATCTCGCAGCAGGATATTCGCCGCGCCCGCGCCCTGGCCGCGCAGGTTTCCGTGGTGCTCGAAGTCGCCCACAACCTGCATCAGTCCGAACTGCACCGCAAACGCTCCGAGGTGCTTACGCAACTGGCGCGCGAGATTGATGGCTTGCTGCGCCTGCCCGACTTCGCCGGCAAATTTGTCGAGCGCGCCATCGCACTTGCCGGAGCCCAGGCCGGCGCACTCGCTCTGTTTCAGGATGGACGATTTCCAGACCGTCGCCCTGCATCCCTTGCCCGCCGCGGTTCCCATCGAAAGGCCCTTTGAAAAGGAAGATCGCGCGCTTCAGCAGAAGCAAAGACTTGCGCAGGCGCTTTCCGAGTTGGCCGCTAAGCGGACTGAAGCGATCGTCATCGGGCTCCGCCGCCGATTTGCTCGATCCTGACCTGGCCTCGAGGTTGGGCTGGAACGACTGAGTCGTGGTTCGCCTGCCCGGTCCCAACGGAGACCTCGCTGGTTTGCTCTGCCTTTCCGGGCGCGACCGTCCGCTCGCCGCCGAAGATCGCGATCTGCTCGAAGCTATCGCCGGTCACGCCGCCATGGCGCTCGAAAATGCGCGCCTGTTCACGCGCATCGAACAGTCGAACCGCCACTGGCTGGAAATCTTTGACGCCATCACCGACTTCATCGTGGTCCACGACGAGACCGACAAAGTCCTGCGCGTGAACCGCTCGCTTGCCGCCATGATCGGCGTTGCGCCCGGCGAACTGATCGGCGTCAACATGCGCGCTCTGCTCGCCCTGACCAGCGAACCCGCGCTTTATTCCTGTCCTTTTTGCCGCGCCATGGGCGAAGACAGCGACGAATTCGTCCATCCCGCGCTCGATCGCACCTATCTGGTTTCAACTTCGCGCGTGCACGGCGCTTCCGGCGAAAGTCTGCAAACCATTCACGTGCTCAAAGACATCACCGACCGCCGCGAGGCCGAGCGCCGCTACCGCGAATTGTTCGACAACATTCAGGAAGGATTATTCTTCAGCACGCCCGAAGGCCGCTTCATCGAAGTCAACGACGCCCTGGTGGCGATGCTCGGCTATTCCAGCCGTGAAGAACTTCTGCAGGTCGATATTCCACTCGGAAGTTTATTTCTCTCCCGAGCAGCGCGACCGCCACGCCGAGGCCATGGAAAAAGATGGCCACATGCGTAACTTTGAAGCTACGCTTCGCCGCAAGAACGGCTCTCCCATCTACGTGCTCATCAATGCCTTTGGCATGTACGACACTCTCGGCCGCCTGCTGCAGATTCGCGGCCTGATGCTCGATGTCACCGGCCTGCACACCTATCAATCGGAACTGCACCGCGAGCGCGATTTCTCCGGCAAGATTCTCAGCAACACCCAGAGCTTCATCCTGGTCTCCGACACCGCCGGCCTGGTCAGCTACGCCAACCGCCGCTGGTACGAAGCCGGCTTCGAGCAGCGCGAACTGCTGGGCCGTCCCTTGCTGGAACTCGCTGCTCCGGGCTACGTCCGCCCCTTAGCCGATGCGCTGCAAACCACCCTGCGCGGCGGACAAGTCGACAATCTGGAACTGCAGATCATGCGCGGCAATGGTCATGCCGGCCAGTTTTCCGTCAACCTCAGCCCCATGCGCGACGAGCAGGGCAACATCAACAGCATCGTCGTGGTCATGACCGACATTACCGACTCCGCCGAGCTGCGCGGCAAACTCGTTCACGCCGAAAAAATGGCAGCCGTCGGACAACTCGTCTCCGGCGTCGCCCACGAAGTAAATAATCCTCTCACTGCGATTCTCGGCTTCGCCGACCTGCTCATGGACAATTCCGAACTGCCAGAGACCGCGCGCAAAGATCTGCGCGTCATTCTTGCAGGAAGCCCAGCGCACCAAGCAGATCGTGCAGAACCTGCTCAGCTTCGCCCGCCAGATGCCGCCGCAGCGCAACGCCGTGCAGCTCAACCTGATCCTGCGCCGCACCATCCAGCTGCGCTCCTACGACTTCAACAGTCACGGCGTAGAAATCATCGAACACCTCGATGAGGGATTGCCCGATGTCATCGGCGACGCCCACCAGTTGCAGCAGGTTTTTCTCAACATCCTGAACAATGCCTACGACGCCGTGCACGAGATCGGCCGCCCCGCCCGCATCGAGATCATGACCACCAAGGTCCGGCGACGCCGTCGAAGTTTCTTTCCGCGATAACGGCTACGGCATCTCCCATCCCGATCGCATTTTCGATCCCTTCTTCACCACCAAGGAGGTCGGCAAGGGAACCGGCCTCGGCCTCAGCATCTGCTACGGCATCGTGAAGGAGCACGGAGGCGAGATTCTCTGCCACAACAACACCGATGGCGAGGGAGCCACCTTCATCGTCCGCTTTCCCGCAGCGCCCCACACCGCCTCACTTGAGTGTGGCCGCAGGAGTGATACAAAAATGACAACCCAAGCCATTCAACGCAGCCCTCTTACCCGTTCTGCTCATCGAAGACGAGCCCTCCATCATGGCTCTAGTCAGCGCCACTCTCGAGCGCAGCGGCTATGAAGTCGTCTGCGTCGAGTCCGGCGCCGAAGCTCTGCGCCTGCTGGAAAAAGGCCAGTTCCTGGGCGTCGTCTCCGACATGCGCACGCCCGGCGGCGTCGACGGCGCTCAAGTCCACACCTGGATCTCCGCCAATCGTCCCGATCTCGAAAACAAAGTCGTCATCATTACCGGCGACTACGCCAACGAAGAAACTGTCACCACTTTGCGCAAGATCGGCGCGCTGTATCTGGAGAAGCCGTTCCGCGTGCAGGATCTTAATCTCCGCTGTCGAAAAAACCATGGGGAAAGCCCGGTGAGCGCCGAGCCCAGCAAGCCTCTTCAGCGAAAGCCGCTAAGCAGAGATCTGAACCGAGATCTGAACCGAGAAGACCTCCGCGTTCGTCTGCTGATCGTCGACGACGAGCAGAGCATTCGCAAGCTCTGCGTCACCGTGGGCGAAGCCCTGGGCTTCATCTGCCTCGAAGCCGAGAGCGGCGATTCCGCCCTGGCTCTGCTCGAAGAGCAGCCGGTCCACATGATCCTCAGCGACATGGTCATGCCGCACATGTCGGGCCTCGAATTTCTGGAAAGAGCGAAGAAACTTCTGCCCCGCACCGAAGTCGCACTCATGACCGGACACGGATCGATCGAAACCGCGGTGCAAGCCATGAAGCTCGGCGCCTACGACTACATCACTAAACCATTTTCTCCGTTGGAAGAACTCCGGCTGTTTCTGCGCCGCATGGCTGAGAAAGTTCGCCTGGTCGAGGAAAACGAATTCCTGCGCCAGCGCATGGATTCAGAAACTGCGGTCCATGGCATCGTCGGCTCCTCCGCCAAGATTCAGGAAGTGCTGCGCGTGGCTTCGCGCCTCAAAGACACGCGCACCGCTGTGCTCATCTCCGGCGAAAGCGGTACCGGCAAAGAACTGATCGCCCGCGCCATTCATTTCCGCGGAGCTTTCGCCAACCGTCCCTTCGTCGCCGTCGATTGCGGCTCGCTTGTGCCTACGCTGATCGAAAGCGAACTCTTCGGCTACGAAAAAGGAGCCTTCACCGGCGCTCTGAAATCCAAGCAGGGACTATTTCAATCCGCCGACACTGGCTCCGTCTTCCTCGACGAAATCGGCGAACTGCCGCTTGAGTTGCAGGCCAAGCTGCTGCGCGTGCTGCAGGAAAAAGAAGTGCGGCCCGTGGGCAGCAATCAGCGCGTTAAAGTGGACGTCCGCATCATCGCCGCCACCAACCGCGATCTCGAAACCGCCTACAAGAACGGAACCTTCCGCAAAGATCTTTATTTTCGACTCAACGTTGTGACGGTTCACGTTCCCGCGCTGCGCGAGCGCCGCAGCGATATCCCCATGCTGGTGAACTGGTTTTGCGAGCGTTACTCTCCCGGCGGGGATCTTCGCGTCTCCAGCGCCGCCATGAAAGCACTGATGAACTACGACTGGCCCGGCAACGTGCGCGAGCTGGAAAACTGCGTCGAGCGCGCCGTCGCTCTGGGCAACGGACAACTCATCGACCTCGGCGATCTGCCTCCATCCATCGCCGCCTTGAATCAGTCCGCATCGCGGCCGCTTCAGAATCCGCGCCAGAATTGGTTTCCGATCTCGCAGCCGCTGCCGAAATGACTTCCGCCGAGAGTGCCGCCGCCACTCCTCTGTCCACCACCGACCTCGAAGACATCGAACGCGCCACCATCCAGCGCGTCTTCGAGCAAGTCAAAGGCGACAAAGCCCTAGCCGGACGCATGCTAGGCATAAGCCGAGCCACGCTCTACCGCAAACTAAAACGTTACAACATCAGCGGAGGCGAAGCTTCCGCACCATCAAGCCACGCGCTGCAGTAGGACGATTCAGCCAATAAAAAGCACCCTGAGAAAACTCAGGGTGCTTGAATGAATGGTCAGAGTCCTACTCTTTCTTCTTCTGTTCTTCCTCCTGCTTTTTTTGCTCTGGCGTTTGCGGCTTTGCGGACGGCTTCTGCGGAGGCGGCGAAGGCTTTGCTGTTGCAGGCGGAGGCGTGCGCTGCTCGGGCCGTGCGGCTGGCGGAGGAGTTGGTGCCTTCGGAGCCGGTGCGGGGCGAGCCGCTTCCTGGTGAGCCGGTTCCGCAGGCTTCGGTTGTGCCGCGGGCGCGCGTTCGGTACGCGCAGGTGGCGCAGCGTGCTCAGTGGCTGCAGGACGATTCGGCTGTGCCGCGGGGGCCGGACGATTGGTCTCCGGACGGTTCGGCGTCGGTTGTGATGCGGGCTGATGATTTGCTTCCGGCCGATTGTTCGGCACCGGCTGCGTTGTAGCCGGACGACCCGGTTGCGCGGGTTCCGACCGATTCGGTTGTGGCGCCGTTGCTGCCGGGGCGGAACGATTCGGTTGCGCCGGAGCAGCCGGAGTGGGACGCCCCCCGGCAGCCGGCGGTGTCGCCGGACGATTCATCGGCTGATTCGCCGGCGTCGCCGCAGGCTGACCGGGCCGGGCGGCGGTTGGCTGGACTCGCGGGATGGCCCATTGCCGGCGTCGCTGGTTTCGCCGGAGGCGCCTGCCTCACCATCGGCCGCGCCGCCGCACTCGCGGCCGGACGCAGGGTCCGTACTTCGCTTCTCACCAGTGGCTGTCCGGGATGCGCCGCCAAAGCCTGCTGCTGTTTCGCAAAAGGTACCGGAGGAGGGGGCGGAGTTTTCTTGGCGACAACCTGCCGGTTCGCCACTGCCGCCGGAGGCGTTGCCATGTGACCCGCAGTCGCGGCCCTTGCACCTAATACGCTTTCGCGTGTGGGCGCCACGGCAACCCGCCCGCTCAACGGCGCTGCCGCGATCTGCTGTGCGCTTACCATGACCGCAACCTTCGCCACGGGCTGCGCGCTCACGAATGCATGCTGCGGAACCACCATCACCGCGCCCTGCACGTTCCGATTTGCATAGGTAATGTTCGTGATGTTTGTGGTGTTGTGAATGATGGTCGTGTTGTAGACGTTCGTGACCTGCGTCACATTCACCGTGGTGCTGCTGATGTTGACGCGATTTACATACGCTTCGACTCACGTGATACGAAGGCACATAAACTTCCCGCGGACCCAACGGGAACCATCCGACATTCCCGCCGAAGCCACCCGGCCCTCCACCGATGAAGACAACCAGCGCGGGCGCGTAAACCGCTTGCACTGCGACAGGCCCGGCCACCCAGCCCCAGCGTCCCCCGACACTCACCCAGCGTCCGTAATGAAATGGCGCATAGCCCCAGGAAGAGTCATCAACCCACGTCCATCCCCAGGGAGCAATCCAATCCCAGTGGCCCGCATGATACGGCGCCCACCCGGCCGCCACCTGGTTGGGAAACCAGACGTGGCCGTAGTTCGAATCGTCGCGCCAGTCGCCCTGATCATCCAGGTCGTCATAACCGACCACATCGCGCGACATGTACTGTGCGGAACGCGAAAAATCATAACGGTGATCGCGATCCTCGGACCAGTTATCGAAGTCATCGAAGCCCGAAATCGATTCGACATCGGCGTAAAGTTGGTCGGTTCCGCTGAGCGTAGCTCTCTGCCCGGCGTGCAAATCGTAGCTTTGCCCGCCGCCAGTGGATTGGCCTTCGCCAACGCGGACGTTTATCGCAGTACTATTAGCGTCCGCACTCGACCTCCACGCGATACCGGCCGGGCTGGAAAACGGTAAACGCCTGGTTTGGCGTATCGATCTCGAAATCGTCGTTCTGGCCCAGCCGGCGCACCGAAATGTTGATCGTGCCCGAAGTAAGCTGGATCTGAACCGTGTCGTCATCCAGATTCAGAAAGGAGAAGCCAGTATCAGGCCCCAAGCGGATCACGGCCGATCCGAGTTGCACTTCGGCGCGCGAGCCTTGATCAGTCCAAAGTTGGTCGCCGGTGGTCATGGGACGGTTAGGAACGGCCCCAACCCAATCGGTTTCGCCGGCGGGCTGGAACGAGACCGAACCTTGCAGGTAACCGAGGCGGGCGACACGGCCCGGAGGATCATCCTGATCTTGAGCAATTGATCTAATCGGTAAAACGATGGTGGCGAGCGCAATCCCGAGCACAGCGCCCCACCAGCCTAATTTCAAAGTTGTTTTCATAAAAGGTATTCTCCCAAGCATTTTCTTCGCGAGACCGGAGCCTCGCGGAATTCCCTTAAACCCCTGAGGATTGGAAATGTTGCGCGGAGCGTGCCTGACAGCTATCCAGGGACGAGCGTCACGAACAGGCGAACACGCGCGACCCGACACGCTCAGTAGATTGTTTTAGTTGAACACAAGGGTAACAGGGTTGTCATCATTCAGGGAGAATCGCTCACGAAAGCGGGCTAATCCGACGAAGGACCTGTGCATTCCTCACCACGCGCCCTGCTCGCGGAGAGAGGCGCTGCGGCGTCGAGCGTGCAGCTAAGGATCCGATCCAGTTCAAAGCAGCCCTGAGGTCGTGCCGATGCAGCCGCAATTTTCCACCGGTCAGGCACCGGTATTAAACCAACTCGATGACCACCCGCTTGCCCACCAACCCCGCCGCCCGCTGCAAACTCGACAGCGTAATGTCGCATTTCGGATCGAGTATCCGATCCACCTGCGACCGGCTCGTCTTCAGCAAGACAGCCATCCGCGTTTTGGAAATCTTTCTCTTCTTCATAGCCGCGGCTAACTGAGCCGCTGCCCCCTGTTTGACCGGACGCGCCGCCAGCTTCTCGGAGATGTTCTCCTTCTTCAAGAGATTAGCGACCTTCGATCCCACGCTTTTCGTGCGCATATGCATGTACCATAGAAAGTACTCGACGCTCCTGTCAAGTCTACTTGAGTAGGCATTCGACGTCCTCGAAAGTAGACATTTTCTTCCACCGGCTAAACCCTTCGGTTTATTGATCCGCCAAAGAACAAGGACGAAGAATCGACAATTTACGCCAAAAAAATTGTGCAAGATGAAATGTTCCAGTTGGAACATTCGAGCAGTTTGGCAGGAACCTTTTGACAGTCGCTCCTCCTCCAAAGCTACATCCGCGGTGAGACTGTCGTCTCACTCTGAGATGTTGATCTCGCGAATGTCGCTCCGCCGTAGGAACGCGGCTTCTAAGCTGCTGAAAAATCTAGCGCCTGAGTGCTAATCCTTCCGTTCCGCACTGTGGTCTTGGTCGTGCTCCTCTTTCAGCCGTAACCGCGCGTTCTGGCTCCCCGATGCTCTTCCTAACCGGGAAGAAGGGGAGCCCAACCGCATTTGTCAGTTTGGCTGGGAAAGGGTCATCGTCGCTTGGCACAACAGGCCACAGCTCCATCGCGGACGGCGCAAACCAGCAGGGTCGCTGAACTGGCGCGCTTCTTTCCCGAAGCCACGCCGGTTCGCATTCCGGTTCAGTTCACCCGCCGCAACAACGCGAGTAACGCCAGCCAGTCGGGTGTCGCGGACGTCGAGGAAAGCACCATCATCGAATTCGGAACCTCGCGCGAAGTTCTGTTTGCTTGCAGCACGGCGCTGGAGTTCGCCGACATTCTGCGGTTACGCAATTCCGACGGCTCGCTCGATACCGAAGCCTCAGTGGTCGCCGTGCAATACCATCCTGGCAAAACCATCGTGGCAGCCCGCTTTATCAACTCAGTTCCTAACTGGATCGTGAAATCATGACGCAATCGCAACCATCGTCCCCGCAATCGTCGGGACCAACTCCAGATCCCGGGGCTCTGTGGTCGAGCGCCCTCCGTCTTCATCCTATTTACGCCGAACTGGCGCGCGAGTTCGTGATCGACGCGCCCGCCTGTGCTGATCTTGAGGCAGCGGTGAACACGCCGGCACCCGAATCTGTGGAGCAGGCTCAGCAGTGGCTGAACAACATGGATGAGAAAATCCAGGTTCACCAGCTGCGCCAGTTTCTGCAGACCAGTTCCGTGGTGGATCCCGAAGGTCTGGTCGTTCTGTTGAAGCACTTCCTGGCCAAGACCACGAAAACCGATTCTGTGCGCGACAAGATTGATTTCCTGCTGGTGCAGTACTTCAGCCAGGATGCGCCCACCGAACTGCCCGACGACAATGCCGACATCGCGTATGTGGCCAAGGGGTTGGAGCCGATTCTCGGCTCCGTGGAACTTAAGGCACCAGTGTGGTTGAACGCATTGGATCGCGTGCTCGATTCCGCCCGCCGTTGCCGCTCGCTCGACGAACTGTTGCACGGCGGTGTGCTGGACCAGGGACGCAAGGCCAAGGTGCAGGCCGGCGATCTTTTCTACCTGCCCATCGCACTGGTCGCGTTTACCCGCTTCGGATATCTCATGCGGCGCGTCTTTTTCCGCTCGATGCTGGCCGATCTCAACAACATCCTCGACGGGCTTACCGAGCTTGAAGAAAAAGGAGTCGAGACAATCGATTGCCGGCGCGCGCAATTCTCGGACAAGGAACCGATCATTCGCCTGCGGATGATTTGCCAGTCGTGGAAAGTCATGTTCCAGGCGGAGTATTCGTCGGGCCAGCCGCTGCGCATGTTGGTGGACCTGAGGGCCTCGGTAAATGGAGCGCTGGGTCTCGGTTCGCGGCTGCCGGAGCCGCGGAGAAAACCGCGCCGCGAGCGGCCGCCGCTGCTGCCGGTGCCGGGGGCAGCGTCACGAGCTCGAAACCGGCGTCGGCAGTGCGGCGAGAATCAGCCGCAGAGCCGCAAGAACAGCCAGCCATGCACAAAGCGGATGCTCCTGAATTCGAAATCTCCGCCGCCCCCGAAGAGTGGAACCCGGATGCGGCCTCGCAGACAGAACGAAGAGAAATAGAAGCTGGCGGTCGGAATAGGACGCCGATCAGCGAATCCACGAAAAGGAAATTTGCAAGTGGATCAACCCACCGTACTCGTAATCTCCGACGACGTGGAATTTTCCCGGAGCATCACCGCGCGCTGGCAAATCGAGCGCCATGTACCCACGTTCACCGTGCTCAGCGGAGATCTCTGGCCGCGTAGTGTCGATAACTTCGCGGTAGCGATCGTCGGTCCGCTGCGCCGCGAACTGCTTTCGGTGGTTCTGGAACCTCTGCACTCGACCCAGCAGCCTTTATTCTGCGTCTGTAACGACGCCGCCACCGCGCAACTCGTGCGCGAGCGTTGGCCGCGCACTTCGGTGCTGCGCAGCGATGAAAACTGGCTCAGCATCCTGGTCCCGGCGGCGGGCGAAGCCGTTCTCCGCGCCGGCGCCGAAGTCCGTGCCCGTGCCGCCGAAGAAGCTTGCGTCACCCTCGAACGCGAGGCCATGCTTGGCCGCTACATGCTCGAAATGCGCCACGGCCTGAACAACGCGCTCACTTCGCTGCTGGGCAATTCCGATCTGCTTGCTGATCGAACCCGGCAGCCTGTCAGCTCAAGCCCGGGCACAGATTGAAACCATTCGGAACATGACGCTGCGCATCCACGAAGTGATGCAACGTTTTTCGTCTCTGGAAAAGGAAATGAACGTGGTGGCCCAGCAAGTGGAACGGGATTCGGGCAAATACCGCGCCGCGACGCCGCGGGTGTCTGAAACGAGATGTGCCGAGAACCTAGTCGAGTAACTAGTCGCCGGAACTGAAACCAGAAACTGAGAACTGAGTAACTGAAACTTTGTCCTTAAACGAACCGACTTGGCGGAAAGACTCTATGCATAAGCTAATCGCGACCAGCACCATCCTCGAACACGAACTCTCGGAGTTGCGCCTGCTGGTCGAGCGCCAAACCGGAGTCGTTCTTGACTGTCCCAACAGCGCCCTTGCCGCGCACGTCGCCGACTACGTTGAAAGCCAGGGACTTGGGATCATCCACCGCGCTGCTCGAACGGCTTCGCTCCTCCGACCAGGATCCCTCCAGCCTGCCGTCCTTACTTGATGGGTTAGTCAACGTCAACAGTGGATTCTTTCGTCATCCCGGAGCGCTCAATGCCCTGGCGCGGCAAGTGGTGCCGCAGCTTTGCGCGCGCAAATCCGCCGATGGTCCCAGCCCGCTCCGCATCTGGAGCGCGGGTTGCGGCAGCGGAGAAGAGACATACTCTATCGCCATGGCCGTCTGCGACGCATTGAGCCAGACTGTTGCGCCGGCAATAACGGCAACGGGTCACACAATGGAAGCGGCATGGCAACGGCAATGGCAATGGAAACGGCAAGGCGGCGCTCGCAGCGGAGGCATCGCCGAGAATGCTCCGGGCACTTCGGGATCGGTGAACCTCGGGCGCCGGGTTGTCAATCCATATCGTGGGCAGCGACTTGCTGCCGCGACAACATTGAAACCGCCGATCGCGGTGTATATCGGCAGTCGGCGCTGGATGGGTTGCCACCGGCGACCATCCGCAACTATTTTTCGAAGATCAGTTCGCCGGTAGTTCCGTCGGACGATATTCAGGACGAACTCGACGACGAAGGTCAAAGCCAAGTTGGAGGCCGAGGAAAAAATGGCACGTCCCGCGGATTGCAGAATGCTCCCGCGAGCGCTGCGCACCTGCTGGTGAAGCCGCGCCTGCGCAGCCTGGTGACTTTCAACTGCATGAATCTTGCCCGCCCCGGCTACATCGGCCGCTTCGACTGCATCTTCTGCATGGACGTGCTGCCGCAGTTCTCTCGCGCCCAGCGCATCGCGCTGCTCGAACGCCTGCATCTTTATCTTGAACCCGGCGGATATCTTTTCCTGAGCCAGACCGAAAAACTCAGCGCACCGAACCTGAACTTCCGCTCGGAAACTTTCGATGGTTATACATTTCATCGTAAGCCGCTGGCGGCCAGCGCGGCATACGGGCGGTGACAGAGCACATAGAAAGCAACGGAGAGATTCGAGTCTTCGCGCGAGAGGTTGCGGCTAAAACGTGTTAGATCGCCTCAGGTTCGCACAAGAACGGATTCACGACCTCGATGCCCTCCAGCTTTTGCCCCGCCTGCAAGTCCTCAGTGAGAAGATAGCCGCACGAAGATATCTTGGCGGCCGCCACTATCAGCGCGTCCCAGTATGAAAGCTGATAGCGATCTTGAATCTTCCATCCATGTTCCAGCAGTGCCGCGTCTGTAACAACAGGCCGCCAGGCAAGAAGATCGCGGACTTCGGCTCGAGCCTCGTCCCGAGCCTTGGGGAGCATGCGTACCGCGTTGACGTAGAACTCGCCCAGCACTTGAAAGCTCAGCCGTCCGCGGCGGCTCTTCCACAACTCCGCACGCCAGTCGCGCGCAGCCTGTTGCTTCTTGGGATCTGCCTGATCCAAGGCATAAAGGAAAACGTTCGAATCAACGAACACGGGCGCGGTCATGTACCTCCTCGCGCGTCAGGTAGCGTCCGTTGCCGTGAAGAAAAGGCTTGCGGCCGAGCGCTCGTCGCATGGCCTTCTCGTAGCCATCCTGGGCCGCCATGTGTTCTTTCAATAGCGCGCCTAAAAGGCGTGAAACACTTGTATCCCGGCGGGCCGCTTCGATCCGGGCCCACTGGGCAACCTCTTCTTCAAGCGTAACGGTTACGTTGCGTAAGCGATTGGAAGGTGACACGAAAACAGTGTAACACGATAATAGTGTCATGGAAAATGGATAGATGCGAACCGTCTCAGCAACGGAGGCCAAGCAGCGCCTCGCTGCCCTTCTCGATGCCGCGCAGCACGAGCCAGTCCTCATTCGCCGCCAGAACCGCGACGTTGCCGTGATTATGTCTGCCGAAGAATATCAGCGCATTCGCAAGCACAACATCGCCGAGCTTAAGCAGACGATGGACCGCATCGGCGCTCAGGCTGCAGCACGTGGGATGACCGAGGAAGTCCTTGCCGACATCTTGAAGGATTGAGGCGCCGAGATTCATGCGAATCTCGCGCCGTCTCGTCGTGGATACCAACGTATTCGCCAGCGCCATCATCTTCCCGCGTTCGGTTCCTCGGCAGGCTGTCGACCATGCCTTGGACCACGGCGTCGTCATCTTTTTCGAGGCCACGGTGAGCGAACTCGCCGAAGTTCTATCCTGTTCAAAGTTCGATAGGTTTGTCAGCCGCGCGGAGCGAGAGCTTTTCCTGGCGCAGATTGAACGTGCCGCGGAGTTCGTTCCCATCATTCAGTTAGTCCGCGCATGCCGCGATTCGAAGGACGACAAATTCCTGGAAGTCGCGCTGAACGGTAGGGCCGACGTGATTATTTCGGGCGATGCGGATTTGCTGGAGATGCATCCATGGCGGGGGATTGCGATAATGTCGCTGGCGAGGTATCTGAAAAGCTGAACGACTGAAACCGCGGGGCTACGCGAACAGGAATTCCTTTGTCCGCAACTCCTTGATCGTATCCCGCAACTTCGCAGCCTTCTCGAACTCAAATCTCTTGGCTGCTTCGCGCATGTCGCTTTCGAGTTTGACGACGTATGCGTCCAGTTCCGGCTGTGACTTGAACTCTGGGATGCCTTCAGCTTCGCCGCCGGTGAGGTCGGTATAGTCGGCTGCGACGATTCCTGCCAGCGTCATGTCGAGCGGGCGAATAATCGATTCCGGTGTGATTCCGTTCTCTTCGTTATATGCGGTCTGGATGGTGCGGCGGCGCGAGGTTTCATCCATTGCGCGCTTCATCGAATCAGTCATGCGGTCAGCGTAAAGAATCGCGCGTCCGTGCAAATGGCGGGCGCAGCGGCCTATCGTCTGGATCAACGATCCCCACGACCGCAGGAAGCCTTCTTTATCCGCGTCGAGAATTGCCACCAACGAGACCTCCGGCAAATCGAGGCCCTCGCGCAATAGATTGATGCCGATCAATACGTCAAACTCTCCTTTACGCAGGTCGCGGAGAATCTTCACTCGCTCCAGCGTCTCAATTTCCGAGTGCATGTAGCGGCACTTCACGCCCACCTCGGCGTAGTACTCGGCCAGGTCCTCGGACATGCGTTTGGTCAACGTCGTTACCAGCACGCGCTCGCCTTTTTCGACCCGCGCGCGAATCTCGTGCAGCAGGTCGTCGATCTGACCCTTCACCGGACGCACTTCGACCTCGGGATCGATCAACCCGGTCGGCCTTATGATCTGTTCGACCACCACGCCCGCCGATTTGGTCAGCTCATACGGCCCCGGCGTGGCCGAAACGTAAACCAACTGATTGGTGCGGTGCTCGAATTCTTCAAACGTCAGCGGACGGTTATCCAGCGCCGACGGCATGCGGAAGCCATATTCAACAAGCGTTTCCTTGCGCGAGCGGTCGCCGGCATACATGCCGCGCAACTGCGGAACGGTCTGGTGCGATTCGTCGATGAACATCAGGAAATCGCGGGGAAAATAATCCAGCAGCGTCGGCGGAGGCTCGCCCGGCATGCGTCCCGTAAAATGCCGCGAATAATTCTCGATGCCGTGGCAGTAGCCCATCACCTTGATCATTTCCAGATCAAACTTCACCCGCTGGTGAATGCGCTGCGACTCGACTACGCGCCCTTGCTTTTCCAGTTCCACTTCCCACCACGCCAGCTCTTTCTTGATCGACTCCACGGCTGAGGCGCGCGTCTCATCTTTCATCACATAATGCGTCTTGGGATAAATCGGCAGCCGCATGTACTTCTGCTTCACTGTGCTGAAAAGCGGATCGATCTGGGACAGAGACTCCACCTGATCCCCCCACAGCTCGATCCGGTACGCCATGTCGTCGTACGTAGGGAAGACTTCGATCACGTCGCCGCGCACGCGGAACGTCCCGCGTTTGAATTCGCCGTTGGTGCGCTCGTAAAGAATATCGACCAATTTGCGAGTGATGTCTTCGCGCGTAATCTTCTGGCCTTTTTCCAGAAACAGCATCATGCCGTAGTAAGCCTCGGGCGATCCCAGGCCATAGATGCAGCTCACGGAAGCCACGATCAGCGCGTCGCGGCGTTCAAACAGGGACTTGGTCGCCGAAAGCCGCAGTTTGTCGAGTTCATCGTTGATGGTCGCTTCCTTCTCGATGAAAAGATCGGCAGCCGGAACGTAGGCCTCGGGCTGGTAATAATCGTAATAAGAAACGAAATATTCGACCGCGTTGTGCGGGAAGAAATTCTTAAACTCGTGATAAAGCTGCGCCGCGAGTGTCTTGTTATGCGCCATCACCAGCGCCGGACGGTTCACGGCCTCAATCACTTTCGCCATGGTGTAGGTCTTGCCCGACCCTGTAACGCCCAGCAAAACTTGATGCTGCTCGCGGTCGTAGACGCCACGCAGGAGAGATTCAATGGCGCGACCTTGATCCCCTTGCGGCTTGTAATCGGAAACGAGTTTGAAGTCCATGAAAAGCAGCTTCCAGCTGTCAGGTCCTAGCCCTAACTAAACCTGTATTGTCATTCCGAGCGAAGCGAGGAATCTGCTCTCCCCCGCTGCCATCCACACAGAGGGCAATTTCGCCGACTGAGAAGCTTTTTATTATAACGCGTGCAAAACGGCGGCTCGGGAAGTGCCCTGCAAGAAGAATCCGTGAAAATCCGTGTAGATCCGTGGTAAATCTCTTCCGCCGATGCGACCGCTACAACTCTGCCAGCACCCTGTGTACTAAAGAAATCGCGATCGATCCCTCGCCCACGGCGGCGGCCACGCGCTTCACATTTTCGGCGCGCACATCGCCCACGGCGAATACTCCCGGCAGGCTCGTCTCCAGCATCAGCGGCGCGCGCTGAAGCGGCCAATGAAAGTCATGAATGACGGGATCCAGATCGCGCCCAGTGAGAATGAAGCCCTTGCTGTCGATCGCCACGCAACCGTTCAGCCACTCGGTGCGCGGCGACGCACCCGCCATGATGAAGAGGTGCCGGATGTCATGGGTTGAAATCTCGCCGGTGTTCTTGTCCCGCCAGGTCACGCGTTCGAGTTGCGTGTCGCCGTCGAGGCCTACAATCTCCGTGCTGTAGTGCATCTCGATCGCTGGATTCTCTTCGATGCGCTGGATGAGATAGCGCGACATCGTATCCGACAACCGCCCCGAGCGCACCAGCATGTGAACCTTGCTCGCGGTCTGTGACAGATAAACCGCGGCTTGGCCCGCTGAGTTGCCGCCGCCAACGACAATCACATCTTCGTTCCGGCACAATTGGGCCTCAATGAAAGTGGCCCCGTAATAAATTCCCTGACCTTCGAACTTCTTTAGATTGTCGATCTTCGGCTTGTTGTACTGCGCCCCGCTGGCGATCACGACGGTACGCGCGCGAATGGTTTGTCCGCAGTCCACACTTAACTCGTAGGGACGCCGCTCGCAATTCAATTTCGTCACCCTGTTGGCAATCAGCACCTTGGCGCCAAACTTTTGCGCTTGCGCGGAAGCGCGGCCAGCCAATTCGTTCCCTGAAATTCCAGTCGGGAACCCAAGATAGTTTTCGATTTTCGAACTCGAGCCCGCCTGCCCGCCGGGAGATTCGGCCTCGATTACCAAAACGTTCAGACCCTCCGACGCGCCATAGACAGCCGCAGCCAGACCAGCTGGTCCCGCGCCTACGATCACCAGATCCTTCACTTCCGACGCCGTGATGTGAGCGTTGAGCCCCAGGCACTTCGCCAATTGTTGAATCGACGGGCTGCGCAGCACAGTCTCGCCATTGCAGATGACCACGGGAATTTCAGCAAGCGTTACAGCAAACCGGTCGAGGAGTTCTTGTGCTCCCTTGTCGGTGTCAAGGTCGATATAGGTATGCGGATGCCCGTTCCGAGTGAGAAACTCACGCAAATGCAACGTCGTTGCAGAGTGCCGCGAGCCCAGCAGAACCACGTTTCCCTGGCTGTGGGAAATCAGCAGCAGCCGCCGCAGGATGAACGCCCGCATAAAGATTCCGCTCAACTCCTCGTCCCGCGCCACCAGGGTCCGCAACTCGTCCGGGCTCAGTTGAATGAACTCGCCGGGTGCCGTCACCCGCCCGCGCGCCAGTGCTCCGCGGCCCGAGATCAAGGTCATCTCGCCGGTGAAGCCTCCGGCTTGGTGGGTTACGATCAAGCGCTCGCCGCTCAGGGTGGGCTGGACGATCTCCATGCTCCCGGAAAGGAGCACAAAGAAAGGGGCCGTCAGATCCCCGGGCTCGAACAGAATCTCTCCCTCCGTCGTCTGACGGAGTTTGCCGAAGGGGCGGATGCGGTCAATCTGCGCCGCAGTAAGCGCGGGGAAAGCGTGCTCCTGATTCACGGGTCCACTCGAGAACATGGGACTGCCGCTTCCGGAACCGGGGCTGAGTGGGCTGACGATGACGGGAGAAGACATGGTTCACCTGGAAAGGCAAAGTATACAGAGCCGCGCCTGTCGATAGTCGCGAGCTAGTTAGATGATGCAGACCCTGGTTAGGGTCCAGGCATGCCCGCTACCTACGGCTGCACCTCGCCAACGCCCACGATCCTCGCGGTGGCGCGGAACTTCTTGTAATCGCGGTACGTCTGTTCGAAGGCCACGTCGAAGTTCTTCAGCAGGGCGAGACGCACATCGATCTTCACCGTGACGTGGAGCGGCAGCCAGATTTCGTCGTTCACCCGTGTCTGCTGCAGCATGACGCGTGAACCTTTGTGAAGCCGCGCCAGGAACAATCCCCAGGAAACCGTGTCCAGGCATTCCACGTCCATCTTCGCCAATTGTAGATCGTTTTTGTCGATCCATACGCGCCCGTGGAACTTCGACAAAAACTTGGACTCTTTCATGTGCGGCACAAAGTCGGGACGGGGCTCACCATCAATCACCCAGGCCTCGCGCCCTCCAAGAACTTCTGTTCCAACCAGCTTGAAGGTGTAAGCGTCGGCCACTTCGCGCGCGAACTTGCGGTTTTCTTCTCGATCCTTCTCGTCTTTCTCCTCTCGTTTCCTGCGATCGCTCTCCGATTCGTCCTTCCGCTTATCGATGATCTTCTGGATCTTCTCTTCTTCTTTGGCGGCGTCTTTCTCCGAAAGCGGCTTGTCATCTTTCTGGATCAGCCGCTGCACCTGTTCCCCATAGATTTCCATGATGTCGTAAGTCCGCGTCTCGGTAGACTTGGTTTGGCCTTTGCCATCCAGCTTGTTTTCGACCTCGCGCTCGATGTAGGTGTAGTTGCGCAGCCGCTTGTCGTTCTCCACATCCTTGTCGGCGACCACGCGAAACAGATGCTGCATCTGCTCTTGCGAGAGCGCGCCGTTGGCGTCAGGCTTCAAATCGGGCAGGGAAGAGGCGGCCGGAAGTGTTGCGGAAACCGGCCTATTTTGCTGTCCAACACCGGGCAGGTCGGAAAGCAGAATAACGAGCACGACAAGGCGCAGCTTCATGGGGTTGGACATTACGTGGTTAGAAGGCAGCGAGTTCCTCTGGGATGCTGGACTAGTTTGCTGTGCGTTCATCAGGCCTTGTAGGCTTTTCCCAGGCATTCTGCCTGAAATAGCCGCTCGTCCACGCGATGCAGGCGCTTGGCCATGGCTGGAGTGATCAGCGGGTAGTGTTTGACTTCGAACAGGTGATACACGATGAACCAGACGGGCTGGTCGGTGATCATCCAATTCTGGCGATCGAAGCGTTTCAAGTTGACGGGAACCGAGAAGCGCCGCAGCGTGCGCTCGCGCCGGAGGTTGAAATATCCGTTGAAATAACTTATCGCCAGTTCGCGCAGCGTGCGATGGATGGGCTCGCGCCAGCGGCATCCTGTGTAGTTCGACTTAGCGACTGCGCCCCAGCATCCGTTCTGGCGAAAGATCGCAAGCACGTGATCGGTGTCGTGGTCGGCCTCAAAATCAAGCAGCAGCGGAGGATATCCGTTGGCCCTTAACGCGGCCGCGGCGAAGATTGCGCCCTCGAGGCAGTGCGCCGTCTGCTCGGCCAGCACGCGACGTGGCGACCATGCAGTATCCGCGAGATGATAAGGAGCGGCGTCGAGAAACTTCTGGATGCCGTAAGGATCTTTCATGCTGCGCAGTTTGCGCAGCTCCGACGGGGTGAAACTAGCGAGTGGATCGCTCATCGTCGCATGAGTTTACATGAGAGCAGTCTGAATTGTGGATGGTCAGGCGTTGTGCCCGCGGCGGCGAGGGCGAGGACGCCCCTTCGGCAGGCTCAGGGCGGGCTCTCGGGATAGCCCGCAGGATGCCGGCGCTACTTATGCGGCGGGCTTTAAGCGAATACCTCCGCCAGTTCGTGCGGCATGTCGACGAGCACGTCAGGAGGATTCTCCTTCAGCGTATGCGGCGCGAAACCGTAACTCACGCCTACGGTCCACAGGCCGGCGTTGCGTCCGGTTTCAACGTCGACGTGAGAATCGCCGACGATCGCGGCTTCTTCCGGGTACACGCCGCTTTCTTCGAGTAACTTACGCGCGCCTTCAGGATCGGGTTTCTTGGTTGCAAAGCTATTCCCGCCATAGATCTGGACAAAGAACGGTCCCAATCCCAGCGCTTCGACGATGCCACGCGATGGATTGACCGGCTTGTTGGAGAGAATGGCCATCTTTCGCGGAACGCCGTTGCGCGCACTTTGAATGGAAGCGAGCGCTTCCTTCACGCCAGCGTAGACCGTGGTGTGATCAAGCTTGTGTTCGCGATAGTAAGAAAGAAAAAACTCTAAGCCCTGGCGCACAACCGCGTCGTCAACCGTCTCGCCGCCGAGCGCGCGCTGAATCAGGATGGGGGCGCCGTCGCCCACATAGCTGGCAATCAGGTCTTCGGGCAACGCGGTCCGTCCGATATGCCGCAGAGTGGCGTTGACGGAATGGACTAGGTCGAGGCGCGAGTCCACAAGTGTGCCATCGAGATCGAAGATCACTAGTTTGATCGAGCGCGGGTCGAAGGAGCGGAGGGTCTGGATCATGCTTTTCTTAGGATAAATGATGGAAGCCGTCATCCGTCAGAGGACAGCCGGCAGGCTCATGACCAAAGTCGGGGCTCCGAAGGCAAGAACTTGCATGTTTTCCAATGCCCGATTCCGATTTACAATGCAACCTGGGTAGTAGCATGGGCAACACATTCATCGGCTCGGATATCTCATAACGCATTCCTCGGGGAACCGGATGGCGACGACAAAAACCGATCCTAAACTGTCTGTTGCGAGCGGCAAGAAGTCCCAGACCTATGAGGGACTTACGCGCGACCAACTCATCGAGGCTTACCGCATCATGTACACCTCCCGGCGCATTGACGACCGGGAAATCCTACTCAAGCGTCAACAGAAGATTTTCTTCCAGATGTCGGGAGCCGGGCATGAGGCCATCGGCGTGGCCGCCGGCATGACGATGAAGCCGGGCTATGACTGGTTCTATCCTTATTACCGCGACCGTGCGCTGTGCCTGGCGCTGGGCGCCAAGCCGCTCGAGATGTTTCTGCAGGCGGTGGGAGCAGCCGATGACCCCAGTTCCGGCGGACGCCAGATGCCTTCGCACTGGGGGTATAAGCGGCTCAATGTAGTGACCCAATCGTCGCCAACGGGATCGCAGATTCTGCAGGCCGTAGGATGCGCCGAGGCGGGACGATACTTTTCGCAGCGTCCAAAGGCGGCCGAGATTCCGCCGACAAACGGCCGACCTGACTACCGCCAGTTCAAAGATGTGACCTTCCGCGGCGATGAAGTCGCCTATGTTTCTCTCGGAGACGGCACCAGCAGCGAAGGCGAGTTCTGGGAGGCGATGAACGCCGCAGCTCTCGGCAAGCTGCCGGTAATTTTCTGCGTGCAGGACAACGGCTATGCAATCTCGGTGCCGGTGGAAATTCAGACCGCCGGGGGCAACATTTCGCGTCTGGTCTCGGGCTTCCCGAATTTCCATTTTGAAGAGGTCGACGGCACAGATCCAGTGGCAAGTACAGCCGCATTTCAGCGTGCCGTGAAGTATTGCCGCGAAGGACACGGGCCGGCTTTTGTGCACGCGCATGTGATCCGTCCGTATTCGCACTCGCTCTCCGACGATGAGCGCTTGTATCGTCCGGACTCCGAGCGGGAGCGCGATGCAGCCCGCGATCCGGTTTCGCGCACGCAAATGTTCTTGCTGCGTGAGGGGATCCTCGACGAAAAGGGCATCAACGAACTGGAAAAGAAGGTTGAGGAAGAATTGCAGGTTGCAGTGGATCAGGCCCTCTCGGCCTTGCCACCCGCGCCCGAGAGTGTGCTGCAGTATATATATTCGCCCGATGTCGACCCCGAGTCGGCGGCGTTTAATACGCAGGCTGAGGTCGGGCCCGATACCGCCGATGGCAAGAAGCCGGTGGCCAAGACCATGGCCGATTTGATCAATGTAACACTGCGCGACGAAATGAAGCGCGATGAGCGCATCGTGATCTTCGGCGAGGACGTGGCTGATTGCAGCCGCGAAGAATACCTGAAGCGCAAGCTGGTGAAGGGCAAAGGCGGAGTCTTTAAGCTGACATTCGGATTGCAGAACGAGTTTGGCCCGGACCGTGTCTTCAATTCGCCGCTGGCCGAGGCCGCCATTGTGGGCCGCGCGACGGGAATGGCCACGCGTGGGCTGAAGCCGGTGGTCGAGATACAGTTCTTCGACTACATCTGGCCGGCGATGATGCAGATTCGCGATGAGCTGTCGGTGATCCGTTGGCGTTCCAACAATGCGTTTTCCTGCCCGCTCGTGATTCGCGTGGCGATCGGCGGCTATCTTACCGGAGGCGCGATCTATCACTCCCAGTGCGGAGAGAGCGTGTTCACGCATATTCCAGGACTGAGAGTTGTTTTCCCATCGAACGCGCTGGATGCGGCGGGATTGCTCCGTACCGCGATCCGATGCGACGATCCCGTGCTGTTTCTCGAACACAAGCGCCTCTATCGTGAAACCTACGGACGCGCGCCTTATCCCGGACCGGATTACATGATTCCCTTCGGCAAGGCCAGAATCGTGAATCCTGGAACCGACTTGACCGTGATTACTTACGGCGCGGTGGTGCCTCGCGCGTTACAGGCCGCGCAGAAGCTTGAACGCGAGCACGGTGTGAAAGTGGAGTTGATCGATTTGCGCTGCTTGAATCCGTTTGATTGGGAGACGATCGCCGCGTCGGTCGGTAAGACGAATCGCGCGCTCGTGGCCTACGAAGATACCTTGAGCTGGGGCTACGGTGCGGAAATCGCGGCGCGCATCGCCGACCAACTCTTCGACCAACTGGATGCGCCCGTGCGCCGCGTCGCCGCCGCCGATACCTTTGTTGCTTACCAGCCGATTCTGGAAGACGCCATCCTGCCCCAGGCCAATGATCTGTTCCGGGCTATGAAAGAACTGGCCGAGTACTAAGACCTAGGCTCTCGATGAGACAGATTGCAAGATTGGGCGGATATGCAGCTATCGGGCTGGCAACTCACAGTACGGATCACAATGTGGGCGGATCGCTCGCGAACTCGCTTTTACAGCGGCTGTGCCTTTTGGTTGTGAAGCGTTGACAGTCAACCTAGACACGAACTACGGAATCTGCGCCGGAATTACAGCGACGCCTAACGAATCGGTGCCGCCGATGAACGTGATGGTGTTCTCCGCGTTTCCGCCAGCCGGGTACGCGTACTCATCCGTTTCAAGATTGATGTC
This sequence comes from uncultured Acidobacteriaceae bacterium, assembly GCA_963841125.1. Taxonomy (GTDB): domain Bacteria; phylum Acidobacteriota; class Terriglobia; order Terriglobales; family Acidobacteriaceae; genus Sulfotelmatobacter. The sequence goes on along the minus strand of CAWJBH010000004.1, from coordinate 132,898 downwards.
ATCAGCCGTGTACAAGTTACGGTTGTGCACCTTGAATGCAAAATTCTTTACATCGCCCGAATTGTTGAGCGGGGTCGTGTAGACGGGAGAGCCGAGCGAGCCGTTGACCGGCGGGTTGTAGGAGTAGATCGCTTGGGGCTTCGACACCTGATCGCCGATAGCGATGAGGCCGGCGTTTGTTACCTGAATCCCGCCACTATATACCGCGTTGTCGGTCGTGAGGTACTGAACTGTCCTGACGCCAGTAGTCGCGTGGGCGATTACGGCGACGAAGGGTTCGCCGGTCTCGGCAAGGCCGTCGAAATAGAAGTTACCGGCGTGATCGAACGCGCCGTTAAGCAACGCCTGGAAATTCGCATCGGTGACGTTCCCTACTTCGACGCCATTCCTGAAGAACGTGACGGTGCCCGGACCACAATTGTTGCCGATGGCGTTCGTCACACCGAGAAACGCACCGTTATCTCGTTGAGCAACGCTGGCCGGGGCCCTGTCCGTATCAACAATCGAAGTCGGCGGCGCTGTGTAGGGCGGGGCATAGATTAGAATATTGCCGCCGAATGTATTGGCGACATAGATGTTGCCCAGGCGATCGCTCGTCATGCCTTCGGGACCGTTTAAGCCGTTGCCCGTCAGCGTCGCGAGCATTGTGCCATCTTCTTTGAAGATGTCGATGAGGTTATTAACAGAGTCTGAAATTACGATCATGGAAGGCACTCCAACTCCAGAGAGCGCCCTACTGAGCTCCTCCGGGAGCGCCTCCGAGAGGAACGGCTGAGCGACACTCTCTGGGCCTGAGCCCACGCAGGGGCGCGCCGCTCTCACGGGATATACTGCCTCTTGTGCGCTCAGCAACGAACCCGCCAGCAAGGCTAGAACTGCCGCGCCGGTTAGGACGCAGCTACGATTCAGGGTTAAGCGCATAAATTTTGCTTTTCTTGTTCAAGGTTCAATTCTTCTCACAACGGTTGTGCGGCAAACGGGCTAAGGTAAGTCCCAATGTCCGATCGCCTTGAACCTCCCCACCAAAAAACGGGGCTGACGGTTTATGTATGAAGTCCGTCAGCCCGAAGATTGCGAGCCCTAGGTTCGGCCCAAGTTACGAGAGGTTACTTTGGTGACCTTGTCGGCACCGGTAACATCCGATCAACTGCTACTTTACATCTGTGGTGGTTGTCCGGTGCATTTGTCTTTGTCTGCAAGTTTGTTGTTGTGGTGGGCACGTAATGATCGGGCCTCCGTCCGGGGCGGCAACCTGCGGAACGGCGGCTGCGACATATGTGCCCACTAGTCCTAACATCAGGATCGAAATCCTGACTACTTGCTTCATGGGTTAACTCCTTCTCGCGCTAGGTGCCCTAAAAACAGGGCATGTTGGCGTGGTGGGGAATTATAAGGCACGAGTCAAGTCCTTCCGCAACAATTCCTTGCAGTGCAGATCAGCATCACTATCTGGACACGTCTTCACACGCATAGCCCACCCTGCAACATGCGTAAATACGGCGGAATCCGTACTTTTCTAAGGTGTTTCACTTAGATGGTCTGGCTCGATCAATGAGCGGGTCGGAAGGCGGGCCTTAACAGGGAAATTTTACGAAATCCGGAATCGCAGCGGTCTGTGCCGCAAGGACACTAAGCCTCAAGATGTAGGGCCAGCGCTGCTCTTCCGGCTACCGCTTCGATCCGATCCGCTCCACCATTTCAGAAATGCCCATGCTGCCCATCGGTACTACCGCGGATTGAGCTGGGGCATTGGCCGGGCGTTTCCGCTTTCGGCGGTCGAGGATTGCGGTAGCTGAGTCCGCGACAGAGCCCGGTCCACCATCCCTTCGAACATGGGGATCAGGGAATCCCCAGGCAGTGGGTGCTGAATGTCCGACAGGCTTTGCTCCCAGCGCTGGGGCCGCAGCAGGGTGGATGCAGCCTCGCGGGCAGGACTCTTCGCCACGGTGTAGCCCAGCCAGATGAGTAACGAGGCATTGTAGGCGCCCATGTTGATTAGGTTCATCGAAGTATTGCCCAGGTGATCGCCTACCCAGGAGGCGATGAGAATCAGCTCCACCACGGCAAACGTGCCGAAGCCGAGGGCGATGCCAAAGCTGTGCTGCCGGCGGCTCACTCCCAGATACCGGGCGAAGAACAAGAGGAAGAGCACCATCCCGACTTGAATGATGCGCACGCAACGCTGGGCGGTCATGATTGCCTGCACCCAGGCCGCGAGGTCCGACGAACTGGAGGAAACCGACACGACCCCGGCCACGAGAAGCATCACCAGCCCCGCCCACTTAAACAGCACGGTGCCGAGGTCGCGCAAGGTGTGGAAGGGACGGAAGACATCGAGAAAGGCCTCGTGAATCACCATGAAACCCAAGGCCACGCTGATGGCTGTGCTGATCCAGGAAACATAAAAGACCGCGGAATAGTAATACCGGTAGATCGGAAAGACCACCGCGAAGGTCATGATCTGGGTGACGATGTAGGCGAAGAAGAACTTGAAGGGGCGGTGCTGGCCGCGGCGAAGCATAGCTATGGCTATCACCGTTTGGAGAACGGGATGTGCGAACCAGAGAGCGTAATAGAGAATACGAATTTTCTCGCTCATCGAAGAGTTCTCTTTAGCCTTAGCTTCTCGAAACAAAACCAGCGCCCAGAGCCAGCTTCGCTGCGGCGCTCCAAAAAACCCGGTTCTAGTAATAAGTGAAAGTTAAACTCTTTGGACCAGGAGTTCAATGTACTCAGGTAACCGAAAGTAACGTTACCTTCGGGCCATTTAGCTACTTCGGGGCGGCGCTTCACGGAGGGCCTTTCCTTGTGCAACCTGTCCCCGCTTACTCCCCGAGGAAAATGAAGTAGGAAGAGTTCCACAACGCAGTTGGGAAAGTTCCCCGGGGCTGCGCTGTGAGCACGATGTTGTACTCTCCGGTGCTGGCCAAGTTCATCTCTAGCAGCCCACTTTCTCGCAGGACAATTCGCGCGTGCCAGCTTCGGGTCGTTTTGCCGTTGGCGGATCCGTCTTCGCCTCGATGACCGCCAGTCGCGCCAGGAATCCGTGCAGGTCAGTGCCGCGGCCGTGCCCGGAGACGACGAAGGAGACCTCCGCAGCTTGTGAAGAGAAGTGCCATGCCAGTGATGCTGCCAGGTCCACGGCCCGTTCGTAGGCGGGCGCGGAAATCAGGCCGGCTGCGGGATTGTCGAAGACGATGCACAGCTTACGCTCATCCTCGCGGCTGAACTCACGGACCTTCAACGAACCGGACTTGGCGGTCGCCTTCCAGTCCACGTGGCGCGCCGAGTCTTCGGGCATGTACTCGCGAATGCGGTATAAATCGGAGCCGCGCCCGCGCACAAAACTTTCCCATTCGCCGCGCACCAGCGGCAGAATTTCAAACAGCTCGTCGGCGGGCTCGATCGCCGGATAGACCAGAATCTCGCGGTCCAGCGCAACCTCCCGCGTCTTGGTGAGGAAGGCAAACGGAAAGCGCGTGGCCACACCGAAACTCGATTCGCGAGTACCGTCCCCGCCGCTGAAAACATAGCTCGAGGTCGGCCGTCCGCTCGGCTCCCGGGGGCAGAAATGGAAAATAAACCATGCCCTCGAAAATTCCCGGAGGCGGCGGCGCTACTTCCACCCGCCCCACCCGCCAGTCGCGCAGCCGCACCCACTGATGCTCGGGAGCACGGTTGAGCGGAAACGCGAACGTGGTTCGTTCCCACTGCCACTGTTTGCGGATCTTCTTCTCTTTCTTCTCACCTTTCTTCTGATCTTCATGCGCCGGCACCACGCGAATGGAAAATGAGGGCAGGAAGCGCCGCGGGTTCCGCAGCACAATTCGTCCCACCACCGGGCGCCCGGCAAACATGTGCTCGGGAAGACGAACCTCCAGTTCGAGGCCGCTCAGCACCAGCGCGGAAACCAAACCCGAGACCAGGATCGCCGCAAGCATCGCCGCCACCACGATGTACAGCAGGTTATTTCCGGTATTCAAAGCCGCGATGCCGATCACCAGTGTGACCAGCACATAAATCACTCCGGCCTTTGTGACTTCATAGTGAAACGTCTGGCGCAGTCGCTCGAGCGCGACGCGCCGTGCCAGGTACGGCACCGTAACCAATCCCACGAACGCCGCCATCAGCAGCGCCACTCGACGCCAGAATTACTGATGCCCACAGATTGCCCGCCTCGCCTGAAGCCGTGGAAATCAAGGCCGCGCCGAACGCCAGCGCCAACCCTACCAGCGCCAGCAGAAACTTTACCCACACTTCGGCGGACGCCGATTGCAGCCATGCGATTGCGCGGCCGCGCGGAGCTTGACTAGGATCTTCACGGAATTAGGGAAGGCAGAAGCCACTACTTCGAGCCTAGCATCGCGGAGAGGAACGATCAACGAGAAGCGACTTGCGCGGAAAGCCTTCGTAACCAGTGTTTCAGTGGTCAGTGGCTAGTGATCAGTGGTCAGTGGCTAGTGGTCAGTAAACCCTGTCTTCCTCTGTACGGATACTGTTGTTTCGATAACTGGCCACTGATCACTGACCGCTGGCCACTGACCACTGACCGCTGACCACTTGATTCTCAATTGCCCACACTGACCAGATACTGCTCGATCTTGCCGTCCGGCATCTCGAAAGTTGAGATCGATCAGGACCTTCTCCGCAAACTTGGCCCGATAAGCGCGGTAAGTCATCCCTCCCCGCCCGTATTCCGCAGTCTGCTGAAAGTCTTGCGATGTTCCTAAGGGGCCCAGGCCCGTGGCGAAATCCTGGAGGGCTTGCTGGTCGAAGTAACTGTTGGCATTGTCTGTGAATAAAGAACGGTCAATCTTTCCTTGCTGAAGTTGTTCCAGGATCTTGCGGGCACGCTCTACTTTTTCGGCGACAACCGCCGTATTCTCCGGCGAAAAGAAGAGGAACGATCTTCCGCGCAATTTGACTGCCGGCATTCACCGCATCCTGGTTGGTCAATACGATGATAGCGGTGCGATCCTCCGGAAACACTATATTTTCTGCCGTAAAGCCTGACACTTCCCCGCTATGTTCGAGCATTCGGCGCCCGGCCTGGTTTGCACCGTAACGCCCAGCGCATATCCCGTTCCCGTACCGTTCTTCAGCAGCACGTCCCTCTGCATCTCCTGGTACGAAGAGGGCTTCAAGAGACGCTGATTCATCATTGCGATATCCCACTTGGCTAAATCGCTCACCGGCATGGCGAGTTCGCCGGCCGCGAACAGCCAGCCCTTACCTTCCCTCGGGGCGAGTCTTGAAGGGCCGAGCGCGTAGCGCATGTAGCCTGTGGGATCAGTATCGGCGAGGTGATCCTGGTCAATGTTCACGACGCTCTGCATTCCGAGCGGCTCGAAAATATGGGAACTGAGGAAGCGCAGTAGCGGCATACCGCTTGCCTTTTCGACGATCACGCCAGCGATCACATAGTTGGTATTGCTGTATTCCCATTTGGTGCCGGGATCGAAATCCAGGGGCTGGCGCGCCCAGCGGGTAAGAATCTCGTCGGCGGTGATTGTCGTCAGCATGAAAGGAGGCACATAATCTTGCGGCCAGTAGTCCTGGTAACCGGAAGTGTGCGAAAGCAGTTGCCGAATGCTGACTTCCTTGGCGCGCATAAGGTCGGGCATGAATCGGGACACCGGATCGTCCAGTGAAAGCTTGCCCTGTTCGGCGAGCATTAGAATCGCAGTAGCGGTGAATTGCTTGCTGACGGATCCGATCTTGTAGCGCATTTCAGCCGTAGCCGGAGTGGGCGGTTCCACTCGCGCATTGCCGTAGGCATGGGCGTAGACGAGCGTGCCATCCTTTACCACTGCCACCGCAGGCGCTGGGCACGCCTGTGCTTTCGAGCACCTGCCTGGCAATTTGGTCAACCTGACTCGCGCGTTTGGTCGGATAGCTGTGGGGTATTTTGTGCGGGCGATTGTGCGAGTGTAGAAAGCGCGAGGCCCGCGCAGGCCGCCGCCCGAACGATGCCTCGGCGGAAAAGAATTGCTCGCGGACGATTCAACTTGCGCATGAAATGACCTCCGTGCAAAACCTGGAGTCTAGCACAGGCGCCACTGGTCAGACTGAGCTGGCAGGAAGCATATGTAGTGACAGCCGCCTCGGCTATCCGCCGAGCGAAGCGAGGCGGACTCTCTTTGTCGAAGCCATCGTTTCGCATTCCTGACAGGGTGTGCTACGCTGCTCCGCGCGCCTGCATCGGGGCCCGTACTCACAATAAAAACCGGTGACTTGAGGAGATGACTATGTCCCTAAGCAAACGCGCCCTCGCAGAATTCTTCGGAACCTTCTGGCTGGTCTTCGGGGGATGCGGCGCAGCCGTCCTCGCCGCCGGCTATCCTACACTTGGCATCAAGTTCGCTGGCGTCGCCCTGGCTTTCGGTCTCACCGTCCTCACCATGGCCTACGCCATCGGACATATTTCCGGCTGCCACTTGAACCCAGCCATCAGTTTCGGCCTGGTCGTGGGCAAGCGATTCCCGGGTTCTGACCTGATTCCATACGTCATCGCCCAGGTCGCGGGCGCCATTGCCGCTGCGGGCGTTCTCTTCATCATCGCCAGCGGAAAAGAAGGGTTCGACGTCCACGCCGGTTTCGCTTCCAACGGATATGGACTTCATTCTCCGGACCACTATTCTCTGCTCGCGGGTTTTGTTGCCGAAGTTGTGCTGACCGCGTTTTTCCTGATCGTTATCATGGGCTCGACCGACAGCCGCGCACCCAAGGGATTCGCTCCCATCGCCATCGGCCTTTGCCTTACTCTGATTCACCTGGTATGTATTCCCGTGACCAATACCTCGGTGAACCCCGCCCGCAGCACTGGTCCTGCGATCTTCGCCGGCGGCTGGGCCTTGCAGCAGTTGTGGATGTTCTGGGTCGCACCGCTCATCGGCGGGGCGCTGGGCGGAGGCATCTACCGCGCTTTGTTTAGCGAGTGAGGTTTAGCGAATAAGATTCCACGAATAAGGTTTAGTGCTGCTTAAGCGCGGATTCGAGCGCACGCCCCAACTCGGAAGGATCCGTGAGCGGCGGTTGGCAGGCGAAGCCGGAACACAGAACCGCAAACGACGCGCCAGAGTTCAACTGAGGCAGGTTCGGGACGGTCGCCGCCAGCGTAGGAGGAAGGTTGCCGGCAACCGCCTGGCTCGCTCTCAGATGCAGAACGCTCTTGTTAAAGGCGAAAGCACTGGTAGCCACGTCGTCGAGCGCAGAAGCCGCTTGATCAGATTCGGAAGCGTGGATCACAACGACCTGCACGGGATTTTCCAACTGATGGAGGACCGCAATCCCGTAGGTCCCGACGAAAATTCCAAATTGCTCGGCCACACCGGCAAATGTCTCTAGCGTTTGCTCCGCCTTATCCTGATACCCTTCGTCGCCCGTGTAATGATGCAGACGCAACAGCGCTATCGCGGCCATGGGATTTCCCGCCGGCGTCGGCGAATCCTGCAGAGGCTTGCGGCGAGTCGAGAGCACGCCCAGACTCTTGCCCTCGGCCGCCGGTTCGGCGTCGAAGAACCCTCCGCCTGTGGGGTCGAAGAACTTCTCGATCATCGCGCCTGTGATCGCCCGCGCGAACTTGAAGTAGCTGAGATCGGCAGTCGCTTCGTACGCATCGATGCAGGCAATCGCAGTTGCAGCGTAGTCATCGAGCAACCCGGAAACTTCGCGGAGTTCGGCCTTCGGGTCGGAATAGGCGATGACGTGCAACAGCCCACGCTGCGGCTTCCACGCATCTGACAATATGCGGTCCAGCGACCGCAAAGCGAAATGGCGAGCATCCTCTAGCCCGAGCACCTTCGCTGCTTCCAGATACGCCGACACGCACATGCTGTTCCATCCCACGTAAACCGTCTTGTCGACGTAAGGCGTGGGCCGCCGCAAACGCGCGGCATACATTTTCTTCTTCGCAGAAGTGAGCAGGCTGAGGACGCGCTCCACGCTCAGGCTCATCCGGCGGGCAATTTCCTCGACGGGCGCGCGCACATAAAGCACGTTCTTCGCCGGATTGTGGTGCATCTCGCCGATTTCGTTGATGTCATAGTGGAGCGCTGCAACCTGCGCCTCTTCTTCCGTGAGCACCGCCCGAGCCTCATCGAGCGTCCATGTGAAGTAGTCTCCGTCATCGTCCATGGAAATGTCGGCATCCTGGGAGGCGTAAAAGCCGCCGCGCTCACGGTCGCTCAACCACTCATCCATCCAGCGAATAATGTCCCGCGCCACGTTCGCAAAGAATTCCGAGCCGGTTGCCTGATAGCCGTGCACATAATTCTTCAGCAGTTCGGAGTTGTCGTAGCACATCTTCTCGAAATGCGGCACTACCCAGCGCTCGTCAACTGAGTAACGGTGAAAGCCTCCCGCTAACTGGTCATAAACCCCACCGTTGGCCATGTGCTCCAAGGTGGTGGCGATCAAGTTTCGCAAGCTCTCATCTCCCGTGCGCGCATACTGCTCAGTTAGTAAATCCAGCGCCGAAGGATGCGGAAACTTGGGCGCCTGCCCGAAGCCGCCGTGCTGCGCGTCAAACATGGAGAACGCAGACTTCTGAATCGCGGCGATGACGCTGGCCGAGACCCGCCCCCCGCGCCCGGCGAAGGACTCCGCCTGCGCAATCGCACTCTCTACCATCTTCGCCTGCTCGATCACGTCGCCATGTTTTTCCTTGAACGCATTGGCGATGCTGATCAGCACGCGCTTGAAGCTGGGGCGCCCGTAACCATCGGTCGGCGGGAAATACGTGCCCCCATAAAACGGCTTGCCATCGGGAGTAAGAAAAGCAGTGAGCGGCCACCCGCCCTGCCCGCTGACTGCACTGACCGCGGCCTGATATCGGCTGTCGATGTCAGGACGCTCGTCGCGATCCACTTTTACCGCGATGAAATGCTCATTCACAATGGCCGCGACTTCAGCGTCGTCGTAGGACTCGCGATCCATCACGTGGCACCAGTGGCACCACACGGCCCCAATGTCGAGGAGCATGGGTTTGTTCTCCCGCTGCGCGGAGGCAAACGCCTCCGCACCCCACTCGTGCCACTGGATAGGCTGGTGCATGGCAGAACGCAGATAGGCGGAGGAGGCGCGGGCGAGGGAATTCAGGGTACCGGTGGTCATAGCCTAAGTTTATACGCAAGAAGTACGCAAGCAGACTCGTGACTGCATGGATCGGAGCAATGGTGGTCTCACTAGAAACGTTTCCTTGCCCCGTGCCGTATGTGGAGTACTTCAACCTGAGTCCCGATGACACGGTAGATCACGCGATAGATGTTACGCCTGTGACCATATAACAGGTGCCAGAGTTCTCGGTTCTCAGGAGTGACGGGGCACCGGTTAGGATTTTGGCCTAGGCTGAGAATCTTTTTCTTGAGCCCCTGATACCATTTTCGCGCGACGGCGGAATTCACGGCGTCGATTGCTTGATACAGATGCCTTACATCGCGCTCGGCGCGGGCGGTGAACTTAACGGCGTATGCCATTCTCGGCTTCGAACTCCTGGAAGAACTCTCTTGCCGGACGGATCCTTCCTTTCTTCGAGTCCTCCAGACCCTGGCGGATCCCTTCGCCGCCATCGGCCCGAGCCGCCACGTCGAGCAGATGCTGATAGGCTGCGGCATCCTGCACCACAGCTGCCGCCTTTCCTCTCACGGTAAGCACAACCGGGCGTTTGCTCTTCTTCAACACCTTCATGAAGTCTCCGGAACGCCGCCGGAAGGTCGTCAGAGACTGGATATCTTTGGTGATGTCGAGCATGGGTCTACTCCTAAAAGCACCTTTTTAGGTGTTCTCAGAATACTATTTTGCGACAAATAAGAAAAGGGCGGAGACAGAGGCGAAGCACGGGACCACGCTCCACGGAAATTCGCAACTCTAAAGCTTCTTCGCAATCCCGCAGTACAAATCAATCGCGTCCGCAAGCTGCTGCTTTTCAATAAACTCGCCGTCAGTATGCGCAACGTGAATCGATCCCGGACCAATCAGCAAAGGTTCGCCCCAATTTGTTAGGCGCGGAATATCGGTGGTGAAAGCCGCGATCATCGTGGGGAGTCCGTCAACCGTGCGCAGTCGCAGAAAAGGCAGCTCCAGCGGAAATTCAATTTTCACCTGATCGCCCGCAGTCTCAAGGATCTGACGACGCAGATCTTGCGATGAACCGACGAGACGATACACCAGGTCTGCATGAGCGTAATCAGGAATCACGTTGGGCGCGCGGCCGCCTTCGATCAATCCAATGTTGAACGTACACGGACCGATCTCCGGATCCGAAGGCAAAGGCATCGCGCGCAGCCGGCTCAGAGCAGCAATCAGCTTGTCAATCGCGGAGTCTCCGAGTTCAGGATACGCGGAATGCGCCATGCGCCCGAAAGCGGTCACTTCGACCCGCAGCGTTCCCTTGGACGCCAACGCGATGCGGTTTTCAGTCGGTTCGCCATTGACCAAGTACTTTGCGCGATGTGCCTGCTGATTCGCGGCGTAGTCATTGGCCACTTTCGCGCCCAGGCTGTCGCGCTCTTCTCCCACGACAAACAGCAAGCCAACGTAAATTCCTTCCCGGCGCAATCGCTCGGAAGCCGCGATCTGCGCGGCGATAATACCTTTTGCGTCGCAAGAGCCGCGTCCGTAGATGCGCGTAGCATCTTCCGAAGATGGAATGAATGGAGGAACCGTATCCATGTGAGTGGAGAAAACGACGGCCGGATGCGGCTGTTCCGGCGATGTCGCATAAACGTTAAAGCGATCGTTCTCCACCGGAATTCTGCAAGTCTGATAGCCGACGCGGCAGAGTTCTCCATAAAGATAGTTTCCCACCGCGCCTTCATTGCCCGAAATGGATTCTATGTCAACCAGTTGCCGAGTCAGCGTGATCGCGTCCATAAGGGAAGAGAATAGCAGACGGAAACGCGAGAGGTCGGAAGGCAGAAGTCAGACTGCAGAAGTGAATTTGATCCGGCGCGCCCGGCCATCCTAGCTCACTTTGCATTCTGACTTCTTACTTCTGACTTCGCTCATGTAATCTGAATGCTGTGATCGCGCAGAATTCGACCATCAAATCGCTCTTTCTCGAAGGCACAGTGGGAAGATTGGAAGCGCTGCTCAACGCAGGCGCAGAAGATGCGACCCACGCGGCGGTCGTCTGCCATCCGCATCCGCTATTTGGCGGGACGCTGCATAACAAGGTTGTGTTTCACACCATGAAGGCCCTGAACGCTTTTGGTTTTCCGGTGTTGCGTTTCAACTTTCGTGGTGCCGGACTGAGTCACGGCGAACACGATAACGGCAACGGAGAGGTGGAAGATGTTCGGACCGCTCTCGATTGGCTGGACGCGGAGTTTCATCTGCCGCTGGTCTTTGCGGGATTCTCTTTCGGCGCAGCGGTTGGCCTGCGCGCCGCATGTCCGGATGCGCGGGTGAAGGCCTTGATCGGAGTGGGAACACCGGCAGTTCCGGTAGCCGCCGACGTAGAAGAGCCGCGAGTTTATACATTTGATTTCCTGCGCGAATGCACTAAGCCTAAGTTGTTTGTGAGCGGAGCGCGCGATTCGTTTGGTCCGAGGGCGCAACTGGAGGCTCTGGTCGCGTCGGCGGCGGAGCCGAAGAAGCTTGTGCTGATCGAAGGGGCGGATCATTTCTTCGAAGGCAGGCTGCGCGAATTGCGCGAGACGATTGAAAGTTGGGTAAGGGAATCTCTCAACTCACAGCCGCTCTTATAATCCTAGCCATGACCGCAGATACGGGCCGCGAACCGCAGATTAGCCAGATGCGCGATATTGCGCGCGAAATCTTTCGTCACGCACTGGCCGAGGCCTCGATTGGCCAGGCGTTTGCGCGGCACGTGCATTATGAGCGCGGAGTGCTGCGGGTCTGCGAAGATCTCTACCACCTCGATTCCTATTCGCGCGTGCTGGTTGTATCGATAGGCAAGGCTGGGCACACCATGGTCGAGGCACTGACGCAGCAGGTCGGTGAGTCTTCGCTCGAAGGCATCGTGGCTAGTTCGGTCGAGCCGGCCGCGCAGGTACGCGGCTTTCGTTATTTTCAAGGTGGACATCCCACGCCCAATGCCGAATCCGTTCATGCGGCGAGCGCGATTCGAAAAGTTCTGGATGCGCAAACCGCGGCGTCGCTCGCAATATTTCTGATCAGTGGCGGAGGCTCATCGATCGTCGAGAAGCCCATCGACAACGAGATCTCACTCGACGACTTGATCGCGACCTATCGTGCGCTTGTCCATTCGGGCGCTCCGATCGCCGAAATCAATGCCATCCGGAAACACTTTTCCTCAGTGAAAGGTGGACGTCTGGCGCAGGCGGCGTTCCCCGCACAGCAGGTTTCGCTACTGGTTTCCGACGTTCCCGACAATACGCCCGATGCTCTGGCGTCCGGCCCCACGATGCCGGACTCGACCAGCGTGGAGGATTGTTACCGCATAGCGGAGAAACACGGCCTACTGCCGCAGCTTCCGCACTCCACGCGCGAGCTTTTCGAACGCCATGCTCTGGAGGAGACGCCGAAATCCGACGATCAGGCGTTCTACCGTTCGCGCTGGTGGACGATTCTCTCCAACCATACGGCAGTGGAGCAGGCGAGCGCAGCGGCCGAGCGCGCCGGATTTGTTGTGCGGGTGGACAATTCCTGCGATGACTGGGACTACGAGCGAGCGGCCGATTATTTATTGAAACGCCTGCGCGAGCTAAGAAAAGAATCCGAGCGCGTGTGCCTGATTTCCGGCGGTGAAGTAACCGTGAAAGTCACGAACGGGGGCATCGGCGGACGCAATCAGCAGTTTGCGTTGGCCTGTGCGGTGAAGATTGCGGGAGAGAACATCACCGTGCTCAGCGCCGGAACTGATGGAGTGGATGGAAACAGTCCCACGGCGGGCGCAGTCGTGGATGGAACTACGGTGCAGCGGGCGCAGGCAGGGGGCCTTAGTGCCGATGCGGCGCTCGAGAGATTTGACGCGTATCCCCTTTTCAGCGCGCTGGGAGATGCGATCGAGACCGGGCCCACGGGAAACAACGTGCGGGACCTGAGAGTTCTGCTAGCTTACTAAGCAGCTTCACCTTTCATCTGCACTCCCGCCCATTTTTCCAGCAGAGTCAGAGTCGCGGCGTAGTCGAGATCCCGGTGGCCTTCTTCAGTAGCCAGTTCGTAGACCTCTTCCACGGTTTCTAGCGCTGGCAACTTCACGCGGGCTTCTTTCGCCGCTTCGAGCGTCAACAGGATATCTTTATGCATCAGCCGCAGAGGAAAATTGGGCGTGAAGTCGCGTTGCAGAACGAAAGGTGCTTTGTATTCCACGACGCCCGACCGCACCATGGTGGCTTCAATCAGCGAGACGAGTTGCTTTGGGTCCACGCCCAGTTTGGTAGCGAGCGTAAGTGCCTCGGCAAAGCCCTCGAAAATTAGAGCGATCTGCAGATTCATTGCGAGCTTGGTGGCCTGGCCTTTGCCGGTCTCACCCATGCGGAAAATCTTTTTGCCCATGGCGGCGAACAATGGACTGAGACGCTCGATGTTGGCATCGTCGCCGCCGACCATGAAAATTAGGGTGCCGTTCGCGCGCGCCAATTTTCGATCCGGTCATGGGAGCGTCAACGTAACCCACTCCCCGGGCGCGAACTCGCTCGGCAAACTTTACCGTGGCGGAGGGCGAAATCGTGCTGGAATCCGCGATGATCATGCCCTCGGCCAGGGACTGCTCGACGCCGTCAGGACCAAACAGAACCTTCTCGACCGCGGCCGTGTCCGAAACGCACAGCCAGACAACTTCTGCTCCTTGCGCCGCCGCAGCCGGAGTGGGAGCGATACCCGCACCTTCCACCAGTTTGCCGGGAGTGCGGTTCCAAACCGTGACTTCATGGCCAGCCTTGGCCAGATTCGTGGCCATGGCATGCCCCATAATTCCCAGACCTAAGAAGGCGACGCGCATTTCTAAGTTTCTCCTCGTGTGGAAAGGACTTTTCGGATTAGATATGAGCGAGCGGATCAAGGTCAAGCCAAGGGGGGAACCGCAGGAATTACGCGCCTTCTGCAACTGGCCTGAACTAAAATAGACCCAGCAGACTGGCGTTTTCATCCAACAAGAAGGCTGGCAAAGGATGATCAAGGCAACGCTCCGCAATCGGGCCCTGCGAAAGCGCGCTTCGCAGTTCGGGCGCCTGGTGCGCCACTCGGCTGTAACTCCGCTTTGCGGCGAGATTCACATACCGCGTCTGGCCTCGAACGGCGAATTGGGCGTGACGTTCATCGGACATTCCAGCTTTTTAGTGCAGGTGGGCGGGCAGAGCGTGATGATCGATCCGAACTTCGCGCGCTGGCTCTTTGTGCTCAAGCGGCTAAGGCGTCCCGGACTTCGGGTCCGCGATTTGCCGGCCATTGACCTCGTACTGGTAACGCATGCGCACTTCGATCATCTGCACCGTCCATCGTTGCGTGCCATCGTGCAGAACAATCTGCGCACCCGAGGAACCGCCCCGGCCGTCATTATTCCGAGCCATGTGACGGATTTGGTCTCCGATTTGGGTTTCTCCGAAATCATCGAGCTCGACTGGTGGAACAGTTCGCGGCACGGCAACTTGTCGGTAACGCACGTTCCTTCACGGCATTGGGGAGCGCGAATTCTCAAAGATTCCCACCGCGGTTACGGAGGCTATGTGTTGCAGGCAGGGAAGCACTCTGTTTATCACGCCGGCGACACCGCGTATTTTTCGGGGTTCCGCGAGATCGGCCGGCGCCTGTCGCCGGAATTGGCGCTGCTTCCCATTGGCGCTTACAATCCGCCATCCTTCCGCAACGTGCACACCAGTCCAGCCGACGCCGCCCGCGCCTTCCTCGACTTGAACTCGCGCTGGATGGTCCCCATGCACTACGGAACCTTCCGGCTATCGCACGAGCCCGTGGATGAGCCGCTGCAACTCCTGGAGCAGGAGGCGCGCGCGGCTGGGATCGAGGACCGCGTTGTAGTGCTGGAAGAAGGCGTGACTAGATTCTTCTGAGGGGAGGATTTGGTAGCCCTCCGGGAAGCCTACGAACAGCGGAGGGCGGAAAGAGCAGCGTAAATGAAGCCCCTATTTGTGGTTTCTTCCTTGACGGCGATCGGAGCGCTCTGTGCATTCTGTATTATTCAGCCACGTAAAGTTACGGCTTACCTGCGAGCTGACTACATGAAGAGTTCAATAAAGTGGTCGTCAATGAAGATCGTCATGATGGAATCGTTCCCCACTTATCTGCGCGGAATGGGAGTCATGGGCCTTATGGTTGTCCTCGTTGCGCTAGTAGATTTCCTGCAACATATTTCAAAGTAGCCCACTGCCGTAACACTCTTTTGACAAACTCTCCCAGCATTTTGGTGTAAGCTCGGTTGCCCGAAACTTCTATCAGCAGGAGATCACCATGGCCATTGAAGCTATTCCCAAGGGTTACCATACCCTCACTCCTTACATGACAGTTCGCGACGCTGCTCGCGCCATTGAGTTCTACAAGCAGGCTTTCGGAGCGGTGGAAAAAGGTGTCATGCCAGGGCCTGACGGCAAGATTATGCATGCCGAGTTGGTCATCGGCGATTCCATCGTCATGCTGGCCGATGAGTTCCCTCAATTTGGATCCATGTCCCCGTTGTCGACCGGCGGTTCCGGCATGGGACTGCACATCTACGTGGAAGATGTGGACTCTGCCTTCGATCGCGCGGTGAAAGCGGGAGCAAAGGTAGACATGCCGGTGATGGACATGTTCTGGGGCGACCGCTACGGGAAGTTGTCTGATCCGTTTGGTCACAAATGGTCCATCGCTACCCACAAAGCAGATCTCACGATGGAGGAAATGGCAGAAGGCGCGAAGGCGATGATGAAAGACATGCCGAAGAGCGCCTGAGCGTCCGGCACAAACGGCTTGGAATCGGTACGCGGGCGCGGCCTTTGGCTGCGCCCGTCTTGTTGTGTCCCCTGGTACCTCCGTAATGCCCTTGAACCCTGCTATTACACAAGTATTACAGTGTTTGCCCGATTCCCTTGATAACTTAGATATGTGCGGTAGCGGATTCAAGACCACGAACGGGGCCTACTTTGGACATGGAACTGGAAAGCCTGGAAAGACGACAAGCTGCGAACGGTGAAATTAACTGGGTGACTGCAATCTTCATGGGACTGTTTCACGTGGGCGCCATCGCGGCGCTTTTCTTCTTTACGTGGAAGGCGTTGTTCGTCGCCATGTTCCTGTGGTGGGTTTCGGGCAGCCTGGGCATCGGCATGGCCTATCATCGCCTGCTCACGCACCGCGGATATAAGACGCCGAAGTGGGTGGAATATTTCCTGACCGTCTGCGCCACGCTCGCGCTGGAAGGCGGGCCGATTTTCTGGGTAGCGACACATCGCATTCACCATCAATATTCCGATCAGGATGGCGACCCGCATTCGCCTATCGAGGGCAAATGGTGGGCGCATATGGGCTGGATTCTTATGGGCAAGTCCATGCACCATGACACGACCACGCTGGCCCGCTATGTCCCCGACCTTGCCAAGGATAAATTTCATGTCTGGATCACCAAGTATCACTACGTCCCGATGATTGTTTTGGGCGTAATCCTGCTCGCAATCGGCGGATTGCCATTTCTGATGTGGGGCATCTTCGTGCGTACGGTAGTTGGCTTGCACGCCACCTGGCTGGTGAATTCGGCAACGCACTCTTGGGGCACGCGCCGCTTTACCACACGCGATCTTTCCACCAATAGCTGGTGGGTTGCTCTGCTGACCTTCGGAGAAGGCTGGCACAACAATCACCACGCTCATCCGACAGCGGCACAGCACGGCTTTACCTGGTATGAGGTCGACGTGAACTGGTACGGCATCTGGGCGCTGAAGACCCTCGGATTGGCCTGGGATATCAAACGCGTAAGGCTGGCTGACTTGGAGAAGGGTTTGGTTGCCACGCCGAATGGACGGATGATTACGGAGTCCCTGGTTGAGGGCGCGGCGGCTGGCGACTAGCAGCCCGCAGTTTTCACGAATTTACCCCGACCATCAAGGTCGGGGTTTTTTTTGTTTTTGCTGTCTGCCATAAATCTTTAACCACAGAGGATACGGAGGAACACAGGGTAAATCTGGTCTTTTTGACGGTCTACCCCGTGTGCCTCCGTATCCTCTGTGGTTAAGATTGTCTTCCTTACCCGAGCGCACGCACATAAGCGGTAAAATCACCCAGACACCATGCGCATCACGAGCCGCCGCGGAACCATCGTCTTCTTCCTGTGCCTGGGCATCGGCCTGGTCGCGCTCGCGGTTGCCCTCAATGTCGGATGGATCATCCTCAACTGGCGCGAGGGCGTCCTGCTGGTGTTCGGGATCATTTTCTTCGCCCTGATCATTGCGGGCATGATCGTGAACACAACATTCCTGCTGCGCGAGATCCGCCGCAGTGAGCAGCACGACAGCTTCATCAACGCCGTCACCCATGAACTGAAAACGCCGGTCGCCTCCATCCGCCTGCACCTGGAAACCTTGCAGCGCCGCGACCTGCCGGAAGCGCAGAGGCAGGAATTTTACGATGTGATGCTCAGCGATACCGACCGCCTTACCGAGACGGTGGAACAGGTGCTGCGAGCCGGCAGAGCCGGAGACAGAAAGGCCGGCCGGGAGAAGTCCGCAGTCGACTTTCGCCAAGTTGTGCGCGAATCCATGGACGCGGCCCGCACCCGCCACCATCTGCCGCTGGAAGCTCTCCGCTACGAGGAAGCGAACAATGGAACGGCCATGCGCGTTCGAGGCAGTGGCGAAGATCTCCGCACTGCGGTTTTCAATGTCCTCGACAATGCCATCAAATACTCCGGCGACCATGTAGACGTGCGCGTGCGTCTGGCAGTGCCCGACGAAAAGCATGTCTTGCTCAGCGTGCAGGACCACGGCGTCGGCATTCCACCCGATGACATGAAGAGCATCTTCAAGCGCTTCTACCGCGTCACCCACCGCTCGCTGGCTCACGTGAAAGGAACCGGACTGGGCCTGTTCATCGTGAAGTCGATTGCGCAAAAGCACGGCGGCAAAGTGTTTGCCGAGAGTGCGGGCGAAGGCCAGGGCACCACTATTACGATGGAACTGCCGAGGTCTTTGTCATGAGGTCGCTGGAATGAGCCGCATTCTTGTGGTGGAGGATGAAGCCCATCTGGCGCAGGGATTGCGATTTAATCTGGAAGCCGAAGGCTACTCCGCCGAGGTCGTTGGCGATGGCGAGGCGGCCACCGATCGTCTGCTCGGCAGGAAAGAAAACTTCGACGCCATCGTGCTCGACATTATGCTGCCCGGCAAAGATGGGTTCACCGTGGTTTCGGAACTGCGCGCCGCGCGGAATTATGTGCCGGTGCTGATGCTGACGGCCCGGGGCAGTCCTGAAGATGTGTTGAAGGGCTTCGCCGCGGGCGCCGACGATTATCTGCCCAAACCCTTCGATCTGTCGATTCTTCTCGCGCGCCTGCAAGGATTGCTGCGGCGCACTCAATGGATGCACTCCGGGCATCCGTCGGGAGATCCGCCAGCCGCATCCGATCCGGGCAGCGCCAGCGATTTCGGAACATTCTCCTTCAACGGCAAGACCATCGACTTCGGCACACTCGAACTGCGAACCGCCGGCAATGTCGTCCACCTCACTCTGATGGAATCGGAGCTGCTCCGCCACCTGGTGCGCAACGACGGCCGCGTGGTTTCCCGGAGGCAGATTCTCGAAGAAGTTTGGGGACTGCACGAAGACACGGACACGCGCGCCATCGACAACTTCATGGTCCGCCTGCGCCGCTACATCGAAGACGATCCCGCGCAGCCGCGCCATTTACTTACTGTGCGCGGTGTGGGGTATAGGTTTCTGGCGAATCCGGAGCAGAAATAACAGGGAGTTTGCCTACGCCCGGCACAACTCGGCCACCAGCGTTTCCCGCCGCTGCAAAGCTAAACTATCCATACGGCTAAGAACCACCACGTAAGCCGAGATCGAAATTCCTGTTAACAACAGCAAGATGAGTGTTGCAATCCAGAGATTCCCGTAGAATCGCGCAATCCAGAACGCGGCGACTCCCACACCGATGACGAAAAGTTGCACTCCCAGGCTGATTAGCACCGTCGTCTGAGAAGCGCGCTGGCGTCCGAATGAGGAGTAGTCCACTTTCTTGGGCGAGTAGATCGAGAGCAGGTTTCCCGCAGAGAAATTTATTGGCGCCGCAAACAGCAGACCGGCCAGAGAGGCAATGGTGATGTCCAGTGCGGGCGGGCCATAAAGGACGCTGACCCCGATCCACGCCACAACAGTTTCTATCGCCAGAATGCCGGCATGGGTGAGATTCTTAGCCAGCACGATGTCGCGAAAACGCACCGGCGACGCGTAGAAGAACTGGATGCCGCCAGCGTCGCCGCCAAAATTGTTGTAAGCCAGATTGGTCAGTAACAATAACGTATAAGCTGCAGCCGCGGGGAATGCCATATCGGGCGTGTGGGCGAAGAGTCCACCAGTCCGTCCGGCCCTGGACCCAACGGGTCCCAAACGAAAGATCACGAGCATGAAAATCGGCATGATCAGGGTCAGTAGCATCGGGCCGCTGCGGAGGAGATAGCGAATTTCTTTTTCGAAGACCGCTGCCACCGGGGTAGAAAACCCCGGCAGATTCCATCCCGGCCGGAGCGTCCGCTCTTTCGGCAGAGTCGACGCAGCCGCCACTTCGCTCAAATTCTCGCCGCGATACTGCGCCAGCAGCCGCACATGCAGGCACCAGCCAATTACCAGTGCATACGCGCACAGCAGCGCCAGCGAACGAAAGCCCGTCATAGATCGCGAATACACAGCTTGCGCGATGGCATCGGCAGCCAGGCCCGGCGGAAGCAAGCTCTGCGCCGGAGACAGAACGTCGACGTATCGGTGCAACGATAGTTGCGCAGCAGGCCCGGACCGTCCCTCAAAATGTCGAATGAGCGGCCCGATCAACTGAAAGCTCAGCATCAGCACGACAAACAGAATGCCCATGACCTCGCGCGTGCGGCGCTGCGCCAGCCAGCGCTCCACCCAGGCGAACGTCATCTGCGTTAACAAGAGATTGAAGGCGGCGAACGCCAGCAGCACCAGCAGTGTCCAGGGCAGCAGTTCCGGTTTTGCAAGCCCCACGCCCACGAGAATTCCGAAAGACCACAGGCTGCCCAGAGTGGTTGCCAAGTCGAACGCGCCATAAACCATCCTCACCAGAAAATATGTGCCGTAGCTGAGCGGAAAGCGCAGCAGGCCAGAGGAGTCTGGATTGTTGGTGAAGGCCGTCGCCACGATAGGAAAGAGTTGCCAGAAGACGAACACAAACCACAGAAGCATCGCGAGCAACTCCGGCTTGCCCGACGAAATTGCCAAGTACGCTGCGATGCCCATTCCGAACGCCCCGCCGAGCCCACCGATGGCGAATGCGAACGACACCATAATTCGCGACACCAATTCCACCTTGCCCCCCGTGCTGCGCAACGAGTTCACGAAGAGCCGCCAGCGTAGCCGGGCAATGGCCGCCAGTTGGGTGCGGCGGTGCAGCGTGGAATTTACTTCACTCAATCGGTGTTGCCCTCGCGAGAATGTTGCCTGAACTATCTCACAAATCGCACGCGCACAGGTGTACTACTGGCCGTCTTCTGAATTGGCCTACAGTAGCGCCTTCGCTGTCCTTGCGAAAGAATTCCTGTGCACTTCCGGCTCTTGACGAAGTACCGATTCCAATCTAAGTTCTCTCTAAGTTTTCTGAAAGTGTTCTAACCTTCCAGTCTGCGGAAAGAGAAAATGCACCGTCGGACCCTGACGTGTGCTGCGACGACTGGTTCTGGCCGGGCGAAAACACATCCCCTTCGTCGTGGTTTCAGAGCCGACAAAGCAAGTATAAGAGCGGGAGCATTGTGCCCGGTTGGCAGAGGGCGAACCCGGCGCTGTCGCGGACGTGTGCTTGCCCACTTCGTCAAGTCGAACGAAAAGGAGTCAGGTTATGAAATGGTGGAGAACATCCGCGATCATGTTCGGTTTGATAACAGTCAGCTTCGCCGGTCAGGGAGCAAAGGATCCAGGGCCGAGGCCGGGCCCAGCCGGAGCTGGAGAATTCTATCCGACTCTGAACCCCACCGAGCAAGCTGCATTCGCCAACGGCATTTCTGAGTTGCTCGAGGATGAGCCGGTGCCTAATGTTCCGCAAGGCGTGGGAGGACTAGGGCCGGGATTCAATAGCACGAGTTGCGCCTCCTGCCATTCCCAGCCTGCTACGCTGGGCTCGAGCCCTGGCCCATTGAGTCCCCAGGTTCCACAGCCGAATCCGCAGATAGCGGCTGCGGCGGAAATGGGCGCAACCAATACGATTCCGGCATTCATCACCGCCTATGGTCCGGTAAGAGAAGCCAGATTTATCCAGAATCCCGACGGAACGCTGGACGGTGGAGTTCACGATCTATTCACCATCGCGGGCAGAACGGATGCGCCAGGCTGCAATCTGCAGCAGCCTGACTTCACGGCTCAACTGGCGGAACACAATGTGATCTTTCGGGTTCCGACTCCCTTGTTTGGCTTGGGGTTAGTCGAGAACACTCCCGACTCGGTGTTGAAGGGAAACCTCGCGAGTACGGCCAGCCAAAGACAAAGTTTAGGAATCAGAGGAAGTTTCAACTTCAGCGCCAACGACGGCACGATCATGAAATTCGGCTGGAAGGCCCAGAACAAATCCCTCATGGTCTTTGTCGGCGAAGCCTATAACGTAGAGATGGGCGTTACCAACGATGTAATGCCGAACGAGAGGAACGCAGTGCCGGGATGCGTCTTCAATGCCACTCCGGAGGATTCGCATTCCCAAGCCGGCGGTTCAAGTCTCTCTGCCTTCGTCGATGCTATCCGGCTGTCTGCTCCCCCTACTCCAGTGTCATCTACCAGCGACATCGAGAGTGGGCGCGCCGTGTTTCAAAGAGTCGGATGCGCGTTGTGTCACTCGCAAACCTTAACTACTGCTCAATCGTTCAACACGGGAATGAGCAACGTACAATATCATCCCTTCTCCGATTTTGCGTTGCATCACATGGGCAGGAACCTGGAGGATGGCATCAACCAGGGAATGGCCACCAGCGACGAATTTAGGACCGCTCCGCTATGGGGCGTCGGCCAAAGGCTGTTCTTCCTGCACGACGGGAGAACATCGGACTTGCTCGATGCAATTAACCAGCATGCCTCCGAAGGATCGGAAGCGAATCAAGTGCTGCGGGGCTTCCACAATCTTTCGGCCACGGAGCAGCAAGGCATTTTGGATTTCTTGAGATCGCTTTGAGCACCGCATGCGTCACTAAGCCCACCTCCAAGCAAAGGGAAGGAGTGGTGCAGTGGGAAACTGCACCACTATCCCAGCCACGAAAGTTCCTGCTCGGTGCGGCGCGCCCCGCCCACAGTGCGCAGAAAGATCTGCTCCAGCGTCATCTTTTCGCTGGATGTCATTGACCCGCCGCCCAACCCATTGCTGGTGCCGTTTCCCAATACGGCGGCCGTCTGAGCTTCCACGCCGGCGCGCAGCTCTTCGAGCGATCCCTGCGCCACCAAACGTCCCCGATGAATGATAGCGACGTGACTGCACAGCCGTTCCACGATTTCCAGCACATGCGAGGTGAGAAAGATCGTCGCCCCGCGCGCGATCATGCCTTGCAGCATCGCCTTCAACGTTCCAGCAGCAATGGCATCCACGCCTTCGAACGGTTCGTCGAGGAACAACACTTTCGGACCATGAATCACTGCGGCCGCCATGGCCAGCTTCTTCTGCATCCCATGGGAGTAATCGGTGACCAATTTCTTCGGCTGATCCGCGAGTTGCATAAAGTCGAGTAGCTCCGCGGTGCGCTGGGCTGCGGTTTCGCGGTCAAGCCCATACATGCGTCCGGCAAAGTTCAGAAATTCTGAGCCGGTGAGTCTTCCGAATAGCGCCATGCCCTCCGGCACGACGCCGATCTGCA
Organism: uncultured Acidobacteriaceae bacterium; assembly: GCA_963841125.1. Taxonomy (GTDB): domain Bacteria; phylum Acidobacteriota; class Terriglobia; order Terriglobales; family Acidobacteriaceae; genus Sulfotelmatobacter. Next base: position 109,931 of record CAWJBH010000004.1, on the reverse strand, counting down.
TCTTCACTTCGATAGGATTCTTTTCCAGATCCAGCCCGAGGATTTCGATGCGCCCCGAACTGGGCGCCAGCAGACCCGTAAGCATCTTGATGGTTGTGGACTTTCCCGCGCCGTTCGGCCCGAGGAAGCCGAAGAATTGTCCGGGCGCCACGCGGAGGTCGATGTCATCGACGGCGAGCAACTCTCCGAAGCGGCGGGTCAGGCCCTGCGTTGAAATTGTGGGCGCTGCATCCATGAAGCTTCTGAATCTAGCACAACCGCGAAATTCGCTTTCGCTGAACCTAGAACCCATGCGGCCGCTGGCCCGTGACTCCAAACGCTTGCTCCAGCGCGAGACCGGCGCTCGCCAGGGTGCCCTCATCGAAGAGCCGTCCGATCAGAGTGACGCCGTGGGGCACCCGCCGCGGCGGCGAGAACGTGGGCATCGGATGGTTCGGGTCGGGCGCCCAATCGCTCCGCGCTTTTGCGACCTCGACGAAACCCGCGCGTAGCGTGAGCGACGGATGCCCGGTGAAGTTGGTAAGAGTGAGCATCTCGTCTCGCAGTGATGGAACGAGCAGCAGGTCCACCTGCGAGAAGACGCGAGCCATTTCTTCCGCGACCTTGCGCCGGAACCGGTCCGCCTGCACGAAGTCGACCGCGGAGAGAAAACGGGATTCCCGAAAAATGTTCGGCCACGCGTCCGGCACTTGAGCTTTGAGTTGATTCAGTTCGCCGCTCAATCCAAGTTCTTCGAACGCCGCCGCTCCCTCAGCGAAAAGAATCAGGTTGAGCGAGTCATACGGCCAGTTGGGAATCGACACTTCCACCGGAACCATACCAACGGCTTTAACTGTTTCGAGGGCAGAGCGATCCACAGCGGTAGCGGGATTCGCATTCATCCAACGAGGAAAGTAGCCGACGCGAAGTCCCTGCACGCTAGCGCCAGCGTCGAAATCAAGTTTGCTCGGCACGCTCGCCAGGTCGCCGGCGTCAGGCCCGGAGATGGCGCGCAGCACCAGCATTGCATCCTCAACCGTGCGAGTCATAGGGCCCAGCTTGTCAAGCGACCAGCACAAAGTCATCGCGCCCGTGCGCGCCACGCGGCCATATGTGGGCCGCAGTCCGGTAATCCCGCAGCGCATCGAGGGACTGACAATGCTTCCGCCTGTCTCGCTCCCGATCGCAAAGGCAACCAATCCCGCGGCGGTAGCCGCTCCCGGTCCCGCGCTTGAGCCCGACGACCCTTCCTCGATCAACCACGGATTCATCGTCTGACCGCCGAACCAGACATCGTTCAATGCGAGCGCGCCCAAACTCAACTTGGCGACCAACACCGCTCCGGCTTCATGCAGTCGCTTCACTACGACGGCGTCGCGGGCCGGCACGCGGTCACGAAAAAACTCGGCGCCATATGTGGTGCGAATTCCGGCAGTATCCAGAAGATCTTTCCCGCCCCACGGGATACCATGCAGCGGCCCGCGATATTTGCCCGCGGCGATTTCATCATCAGCCTTCTTGGCTTGTGCCAGCGCCAAATCTCGCGTGAGCGTGATCACGCAGTGCAACTTAGGATCAAACTCCTCCAGGCGCTTCAGATAAATGCGTGTGAGCCGGTCGGAAGTCAGCTTGCGCTGCTCAATCCACCGCGAAAGCTGGGTCAGAGGTGCGAAAGCAATGTCCTCGTCGCGTGTGGGCAATGGACCGGGATCGCTATTGCTTCGGATAAACCGGTCGCGCTCCGGACCAGTCTTCATGCCAGGCAGCGTGGGATTCCAGCGCGTCGCAGGCGCGAGCGTTGATTCCAGCGCGACGTTTCGCGGTCCGGTGCGCCGCTCGTAAAGCGCCGCCATGGTCTTGCGCCAACTGGCCGCGGCCATCGCGCGCTCGCTGGTGGTCAACTCAACCTGCACCAGTTTCTCGGCTTCAGCAAATGTGGAAGGCGACACTTCAGGTCCAACCGCAGGCCCCACGCCGAATGCGGGAGGAGCGCCAGGCGGCAGATCGGCGGACTGTTGGGCGTAGATACGTGATACGGTCGCCGCAGCCAACAGGCCTAGAGATGTTTGAGTCAGGAACTGCCGGCGCGATTTCGACATGTATCCTCCGACAGGCATTGTAGTCGCGACCCGTCGCTGAATTGTCACCTCCTTGTCACTCAGCGAGTCCAATGATCTCCAGGCCAAAAGAAAAACGCCATAGCCTACAGGCCGGGGCGTTTTCTGTACGGAATTGCAGAGCCCTAGAACAAATTCCACAGGAACTGGTTGTAGACGTCGTGGTGATACTGCACCTCGGGCGCCTTCACAAAAGTTCCCAGCTTACGTGGACAGCGATCCGCCGATTCCTCTTTTAAATCCGCATAGCGGCCCTTCACGTCTTCTCCGAGAAGCTTCGTCGTCCAGCCCGCTTTGCGAAAGTTCGCCAACGCGTCGTAGATGTTGTCAGGCAAGTAGCGCTCGGCCTGGCGCAGGTTCTTGATCTTCGAGGTTTCGCCGTCGATGCCGCTCTTGAAGATCGAAAGCATCACCAGGTAAGGATTCGCATCCGGAGAAACTGACCGCACTTCCACCCGCATGCTCTTTTCGTTGCCGATCGGGATGCGAATCATCGACCCGCGATCCACGGCGGAAGCCTTAATCTGGTTCGGCGCTTCGAAGTGCGGATCGAGCCGGCGATAGGCATTCACGCTCGCATTCAGCAGCAGGCAAATGTCGTTGCCATGAGTGAGGATGCGATCCAGAAACGCCCATCCCATTTTGCTCAGCTTTTCTTCGCCCTTCGCGTCCCAAAAAAGGTTCTTGCCATTCTCGCTGATCGACACGTTGGTATGCATGCCGCTGCCGTTGACGCCCACCACGGGCTTCGGCAGAAACGACGCCGTGAATCCCATGTTCGTCGCTACCTGACGGCAGATCAGTTTGTAAAGTTGAATCTGATCCGCGGCCGCCACCACTTCACCGTATCCGTAGTTGATTTCGAATTGTGAAGGCGCAACTTCGGGATGGTCCTTCTCGTTCTGGAAACCCATCGCGCGCTGCACTTCCGCCGTCGTGTCAATGAACGTGCGCAGCGGATCGCCCGGCAGCGAATGATAATATCCCCCGGTATTGACGTACTCAAACTTGCCCGTTTCGTGATAGCGCCGCTCCGCATCCGATCCCTGGAATAGAAACCCTTCAATCTCATTCGCCGCGTTGAGCGTATAACCTTTTTTCGCGTGCAGCGCATCGGCATAGCCCTTCAACACGCCGCGGATGTCGGCCGTATACGATGTCCCGCCCTTGTCGATAACTTCGCCGAATACCAGCACTTTGCCGGAGCCGAACACATCCGCCGGCGCCCAATAAAACGCCGCCCAATCGATACCCAGTCGCAGATCGCTTTCCCGCTGCGCCGTGAACCCGCGAATTGAAGAGCCGTCGAACGTAAGATTGTCCCAGCTCTTGATCAGGAACTTCTTGTCGTAATCCAGCATGTGCAGCCGGCCTTCAAGATCACTGAACAGCACGGTCACGGCTTTGATCCGCTTCTCGTCGGTCAAATACTTCAGCCGCTTCTCCCGGATCTTGCCGATCGGCGTCCGATTCCGGCGCTGCTCCTTCGCCTCTAGATTGAGGTCTTCCAGCTCGTCGTAGGTGAGTGCCAGAAAATTACGCAGTTCGTTGGGCATGGATATCCGTCAGTCTCCTCTCGTTGCAGCAAGAATGATGTCGGCAAAGAAACACAAGAACACGGGCAGTTGAAATGGCTGGGTCTCAACAGGCAAGAATAACGCGAGCGCGGCGCGGCGGACAATCGAAAAAGCTGATGCCGCTCATAAAAGAGATTTATCCGGATCTCTCTGGCCTTGGTGTCGTAGCTAGACCGTCGCCTGCAACATGGACGATGGATGCCATGGCCGCAAAGCGGCGCAAGAATGCAGCCCACGGCGCAAGCCGTAGGTGAAAACGTGGAATGAGAACAAGACCCGAAGGGGAGAAGAGAAGCTACGACACAGATTCCTCTGGGACGGCACCTATGGGACGATCTCCAGGGAAATTACGCTGATTTCCCCGTTGTTGCCCTCGCGGTAGTTGACGGCCACCTTCTGCTTGACCCACGAGCAGGAAAACTGGTCGGCGCCGACAAGAACCACATGACTTTTGTCCGCTATTTTCATCTTCAGCGTCCGAGAGCCGGAGACTACCGTCAGAATCGCCGAGGAATCGGCAGAGCAGTCAACACTGTCGAGCACGCCCCGCACGAATTTCGCGGTGCCGGTATTGGTTTGCACCTTCGCCGGCGGATCGACGGGTGATTCGCTATTGCTTTGCCGATCGTCCCGGCTTTCCGAATTTTCCCGCTGAAGCAGCACTCCAGGATGATACGTCGCCGTCCCGTCTTCAACCATCTGCCGGAACTGCTGCGCTTGCGCCAGCGCCCCAGCCACTTCCGCAGACAGTGTTGGATTGTTCGTACCCCGGAGTGATTGCAGCACCGCGATTGCCTGATCGGGTTGCCGGTTTATCAAATACAGGTTCGCCAGATTGAAGAGGTAAGTCTCATTGCGCGGGCTGATCGCGAGCGCTTTCTGCATGGTGGTAATCGCCTTTGCCGGGTCGCCGGAAGTGGATTGTGCGAATGCCAGGATCGCGTAAGAATCGGCAAAACCTGGATCCAGACTGATCGAGGTTTCCAGTTCTCTGATCATGGGGGGCAGGTCGGCGCCGCCGCTAAAGCCTCCTTCCCGAGCCATCAGCAGCGCATTGTAGTAGTGAACCCGCGGGTCTTTGGGGTCTAGTTCTGAGGCCCGCTTGAAGTATTCGGCCGACTGGGTGAAATCGTGTTTCTGCAAATAGGCGTAACCCAGACCACGGCACGCGGCGGCGCTCTGCGGATCCGACTTCAGAATTTCCTGAAACTCGCTCAGTGCTTTCTCCCGATAATCAGGCGAGTGCAAATGAATATCGGCGAGTACGGCGTTGGCCGCCGCGGCGCTTAGAGGCGCAACCGTGTAGTGGTTCGATGAAATGCTGGCCGGCGCCGGGATCGGATAATATCTGTAGCGGCCGCTGCTCACGTAGCTGCGCAGAGCTTTGTCGAACTGCGCAGCGCTCATTCCAAAGGCCTGCTGAATGGCGTCTTCGACCGCCAGATGTTTGTTTTCTTTCAGGTCAAAGTAAGTCGCAACCTTAGGCAACAGCTGATTGTCGTAGATGTAATGCGTCAACATCCCCGACTCCGCATAGAACGTATTGCGATGGTCGCCGCTCTCGTTATAGGTCGAAGAATTTTGCCGCACCCGGAACAGATCCGTGATCCTCATCATCCCAAGTTGCCGCAGAACAACGTATTGATCGTCGGGAATCCTTCCCACTCGAGCTTCTTTGTTGTCCACTTCGATGCTCGAAAAATAAACCGCAAAACCCTCTTCAAACCATGGATCGGTTCCCCCCGGCAAGGTGCCATTCAGAAGCTGGTGGGCGTATTCATGGAACACCACCACCCAGGGATTCTCCACCGACATGTCGAGCATGATGAAGCTGCGGTCGCCGTCTCCCTCAAACAGTCCCGCCAGTTCCGTGGGTTTGCCGTTGAATAACGGCGCCACCCGGCGCAGCTCTTTCGTATTGCGGAAGGCGACGATCTGCAGCGGGATCGGAAGGTTTACGTTCGCCCTCGTAATCAAGGCGCCAAAGACACCGCGCATTTGCTCGAAGCGCATCGCAACTTCCCGCCCGCGCTTCTCGCCTGCATCGGTAACCACTGAGAAATTTGTCGAACGCACTTCCACCCATTGTGGTTCCCCGGCGAAAACCGTTGGTGCGCCGCAGAAAGTGATGACCAGTGGAATAGCAAGCAGACAATACAGGGCCGAACGGAGCCGTTCGTCGCGAAACCTTGTCATGATGAAATCCCCCGCTTGACCGCGGGATTACCCTCCATCACCGGAGTCCCAAATCAGTTTAATCCCAAACCCTGTCCAGGCATTAACCGAATCAAGACACCCAGCGCCGTAAGCACCGCAATAAAATAAGCGGTCGTAGCCCGGCTGGAATGGGCCGGCAGATCTCCCGCAAAGAACGCTCGATATCCCGCGCCCAGCGCCACCAGGAAAAAAATGTTTTGCCTCAGCACGAGCCCCAGAGCGACACCCGCAATAAGCAGTCCGACGCGTTCCGCCTTGCTCAAGGGCAGTGCTGCCTGCCCTCCGTCCAGCGCCCACACAGGAATCAGATTCAGCACATTCAGAATCGCCCCCGAACGCGCCAGCCCCGACCACAATGGGTCGTGCGTCTGCCACCAAAGCATCGCGCACACCAGCGACGCCAGAAATCCCGCCAGCGGCCCCGCCAGGCTCACCGCTGACCGCGTCTCCAGCGAAATGCCCATCGCTTGCCAGCGCACATAAGCTCCCAGACCGGGCAGAAACACTGGCATATCCGCCGGCAAGCCGCGTCGCCTGATGTCGATGAAGTGTCCCATCTCGTGAACCAGAATCAGCACCGCGAACCCGATCCCGAATTTAATTCCAGACGCAGCCGAATAGATCACAACGAAAGCCAGAAAGCTTAAGAGAGAGGTCAACTGAAACCGTGCCGACACCCGGGTCTTACTCTTGTCTGCCAGGGGCGCGATCGGACCTGCCGCTCCCAGAGTCTTAGCCCATTGGTTGTCGCCCGGCGCAGGCCCCCCCGCCGCGCCGCCGGCAGCATCGAGCTCTTGTGCGCGTTGCGTGATCCACTCGGCTTGCGTTGAGGTTGGCGGCAGTAGCTGGAGTCCGCTCAGCCATTTCTCCCGCGCCAGCCGCAACTCTCCGTTAGCCTCCAACGCCTTCGCTTCCGCGGAGAGCTGCTCCAGTTCCTCGGAGTGTACGATCGCGTGGCAGCGGTCGCACACTAGCGCTCCCAAAGCAAGTTCGCTCGAGCAGCGCTTGCAATTGCGAACCAGGTCTGGATGGTCTGTAGACACGGCTGGAATTAATGACTCGAAGCCGACGCTTGTTCCCCATGCGTTCGTCTCTCAAAGTAGAAAGCTAGGCCAAGCGCCAAAATAAGAGCTGCTATACCAAACATTGTCAGGCCAGGTGTATTGCTGGGCTCAAGGATAATCACCTTTCTCGCCATCGCAATCAGAGCCACTTCGAGGACCAGTCGGACATGAAAGACATCCTTCTTGAGATATGCCTTCAGTGTCTCCAGCAACTCCACCCCGATAAGGATCAGCAGGAAAAACGAAAAAATCTCGAGCAGGCCTTGCACCTGGATCAGAAATCTCGGAGGCTTCCAAATCTCTTCTGCGATGAGGAAACCTAGATGTACGGTGGAAAGTGCCACAACGACGATCAGCAGCACCGCAAGCGCTAGAGCAATAACCTTTTGAACCTTGCTTAACAACGTTTCCATGTTGTTTCCATCCACGCGGGCGGCTGTGAGCGACGATACTTACATGGCTCACAGAAAACTTCAACTCGGCCGTGCGTAAGGAAGTAACTCAGTTCGCGGAAAGCAACTCAGCCGGAACCACGCTAAGTCGACGGAGCGGCGGCAAACGGTCCGTAAATTCCAAACGGCTTGCCCTCGGTTATTCTCCACGCGATTCTCATTCCAAAGAAAAGAATCAACAAGCCCATTAATCCCCACCCGGGATTGCCCTTAAGCTGAATGAACGGAGATGCCAGCCCGATCAGTGTCATCCGACCCAGCCACGTTCCCACGCTTACCCCCGGCCTCTCCGCTCTGGGCGCGGGCTGCAGTTCACCCGATCGCTGTCCGGATTCCTGCTCCAGTTGCCGCTGTTCGTCCGCCAGCCTTTGCTGCTGAGTTTGTCTTTGCTGTTTTCCTTCGTTGGCAAAATGAATCCAGATAGGGATCGCCGCCAACGAGACGGCCGCATAAGTCAGCAAGGCCGCGGCGATCTGGTAACGTCGGCCGCCCACGCCGTTCGATCCCTTCATCATGGCCGTGCCCACAATCCATCCCACTCCAATCGACATATAACTGATCACCCAACCCTGCAACACGATGGCGATAAGCGCGTACCCAATCAGCCCCACGGCAGCCGCACCAACCCCATATGTAAGAGCGCGCACGAATGCCGCGTGCCCGTCCGTGGAAAGTTCGTTGCGCATTTTATCCGCGCAGCCCGGACACGCCACCCCTGCATTCACCCGATAGTAAGTTCCACTCAACGGTTGCTGGCAGAACTGGCAGCGATTCGCTCCCGCCTTCGTCGCGTACTCAGCCGTGCCAAACTGCGGCGTAGGATTGTTGAAACTATCGCTCATTGATGGGAAGACATGGCTCGCAACAATAGTACAGCCGCCAGCACTCAGGAAAGAGCGAATTCAAGCGGTGGCGCAGTTTAGAAGATGCTTGCGGGGAAACTGCTCAGGTAGGGAGATCGCTCATGTGGGGACGTCCGCCTCGGCCGTCCCGCCGGGCAAAGCGAGGCGGCTTCTTCGTCGAGCCGGCCAGACTGAAGTTGCTCTACTGCCGGTGCGCGGACGCTCCCGCGGCAATCTCGCGCAAGGCATTGACGAAACCAGCGGCCGCGTCCGGATCGGCCAGCGCTTCCAGGTGAACCGTCGCAGAGAACTGCGGCGACTCCGGACAGAACCGCACCTGCAAAATGTCCTGCCGCCGCGCCGACATCAACGCGTTCAATTCTGCGCTGGGGTCCTGCTTCCAGTGCGTCCGTGTGGTCAGGATGATGGGCCCGGGCTGGTACAGCTCCCACTCCCGCTGGTCACTCTTGCGTGGCAAAATCCCGCGGTTCAGAGCGGGCCAGCGATGGCGTACTACTTCCAGATGAAAACTCGGCGAACCTCCCAGATCGGCTTCGAAGGTAAGGGTCTCTTCTTGCCGCTGCAGGCAACTCAGCAGCCAGTGCACCGGCAGCGCTCGCGGTCTGAACTTCACGGTGACGTTTGCGTTCTCGAACCAGCGGGAAGGGAAGTGAAGCCGCGCCTGCAGCCGAGAGTTGCTCACCCAGTGAGATTCCACGATGCGGCCTTTTCCGGCGCAAGCCGTCTGCACCCAGCGCAACGCAGCCGCTCCTTTCTGTCGGTTGTAGCTGGAAAACACCACGTACCACAGCCCCAGCATGGCGACCGAACCAGCCACGTCAATCAACAGAAGACGTCCCACCGCTTCCTCTGATGCGTATGGTACGACCGAGTTTGCGGCGAAGCAAGGGGCCAATCGTCCTAAATTTATACTTTCCGCGGAGTCCGCCTCTAATTGGCTGTGGAAAACTTAGGATCAAATTAAATCAACTGTCATCCCGCGACCTCTGTCATCTGAGGGAAGCGACAGCGTGCCCTGAGCCGAGCTCAAGGCGACCTATGCAATTGTTTGCGCCACCACGACGCTGGCATCCTGCCAACAAGGCCAATTCAGAACTCCCAAAACAAGCCCCCCGCGCCTGCTCCCCGCTACAATAGCCCGTGCTCTTCACCATTAAGGACTTCCAGCCCGCCGACTTCGAAACGCTGTGGCTCATCGATCAGCTTTGTTTCCCTCCCGGTATTTCCTATTCGCGGGCGGAACTCAAGCTCTACATCCGCCGCCGGGGATCGTTCACACTGCTCGCCATAGACAACTCCCTGACAGCGCCGTCCGCTCCCGATTCGGGAATCGACAAGAAAGTTTCTCCACCGATCCCGCTGCCAAACGCCGCTGTCGCCGGTTTCATCGTCGCTGAGGTAGGCCGCGACTCCGGTCACATCATTACCATCGACGTAATCGCCGCCGCCCGGCGTGCCGGTGTCGGATCGCTTCTGCTCGGTGCCGCCGAAAATCGTCTGCGCGCAGCCCACTGTCGAACCGTCGAGCTCGAAACCGCTGTAGACAATGTCTCCGCTTTATCCTTCTACAAACGCCACTCCTACAATCTGGTCGATACTTTCCCGCGCTATTATTCGAACGGCGTCGATGCTCTGGTATTGAAAAAAAATCTGCAACCCATTCCGTGAGCGTCGTGAAAAACGTTCATGTAAGGACAGCCGCCCGCGGCTGCCTACCCTGAGGTCCGAAGGGTCCGTCGAACCCAGCTCGACCTTGGCCTCATCGGGACGAAGGACAGTCCAAAACCAGGCCACCACTGGCACAGCTCAAGAAACCAATTGCGCTGCCCCGCTCCCTCCAGCTACCTTGCCTTAATGAAAGTTGCCATCCAAGGCGAACTCGGTTCCTTCAGCCACGAAGCTGCGGAGCGCATGCTGCCGCGCTGCACCGTCATCCCCTGCGCCCGATCCGCCGAAGTATTCGACCGTATTCAACGCGGAATGGTCGCCGCTGCCGTTATCCCTATCGAAAACTCACTCGCCGGAACCGTCGCCGAGCACGCCGATCTTCTGCTTTCCCATGACGTATTCATCCACGGCGAATTCCTGCTGCGCATCGTGCACAACATAATCGCCGCTCCCGGCGTGAAGCTCAATGCATTGCGCAAAGTGCTCTCTCACCCGGTTGCGCTCGACCAGTGCCGCGATTTCTTCCGTCGCCATCCCCGCATCGAACCCGTTCCGTTCTATGACACCGCCGGCAGCGTAAAACACGTTGTAGCAAATCGCATTCCCGACTCCGCCGCCATCGCCAGTTTCCGCGCAGCTCGCCAATACTCCGGCAGGATTCTCCAGGCCGGCCTCGAGGACGATAAACGCAACTTCACCCGCTTCTTCCTGATTCGCAAATCTGGACCGAGCTCCACCATCTCCGCGAGGAAAAGAAGAAACGCCGCCGCTCCCAGCTACCACCGCCTCATCCCCCGCGGCGCCAACAAGACTTCCATAGCGTTCAAATTAAAAAACGTTCCCGGAGCACTCTTCAAATCGCTCAGCGTCTTCGCCCTGCGCGACATCAGCCTCAGCAAAATTGAGTCGCGCCCCCTGCGCGGACGCCCCTGGGAATACATCTTCTACGTCGATTTCCTCCGCGGCGACGACGAACCCGCCCACAGTGCCCTCCACCACCTAAGCGAAGTGGCGGAGTTCGTCAAAGTCCTGGGAATCTACCCGACAGCGTGAGGGATGCGATTCCGAGGCGGGATCTCCAATCGAGCTGGCTATTGAGTAAGTTGCGTAGGTTCTTATACATAGTGGGCTATCTTGATAAATATAACATGATATGTGATAATCGCTTAGCCCGATCGATTCCAGGAGATATTCAATGAACACACTCGACCTTCGAGCCGTTCGCCGTTCGCTTGGCTGGACCCAGAAACAGGCTGCGGAGCATCTCTGCGTGTCTCAGGCCCTGGTATCGATGGTTGAGAGCCGCCAGAGAGTTCTAACGACCGCCATGTTGGAAAGGCTCGCTTCTTACTATCACGTGGATCCATCGTACCTGCCGCTCCGTAAGCCGGTCACGATGACAGGCTCTGACTATGCCAGAGAGATGGGGAATCTCGGATATCCCGGCTTCGCACATCGCAAAGACAACAAAGAGAAGCCTTCTTGGAATCCCGCTCAACTGGCCGTGATGGCATTGTCCGCCAACACCTTGGATCGCCGTGTTGCGGAAGCTTTCCCTTGGTTAGTTCTCCGGTATTGGGACGCAGATTGGAATTGGGCTCTGCAGCAGCTGAAGGTACAGGATTTGCAGAACCGGCTCGGCTTTGTCGTAACCCTGGCACGAGAGCTAGCGGACGAAAAGGGCCTGGGCTCTCTCGAAAATTTGCAACAATTCGAGAGTCAAGTTGAGCGGTCCCGCCTCGTTCGGCAAGACACATTCTGCAATGAACGCATGACTCAGGCGGGAAAGGAAATGGCTGCAAACCCAGGCATCTCCGCAGGCCAGGCACTGGAACCTGCTATGCGATCTGCGGCCGGAACATTTGACCCATGTCTCCTAGGAGTGTCCCGGAGCCTTGGAATTCGTTCATTCGTGATCTCGATCAAATCCTGGCCAACCCGCCGATTTTCATTGCATCGGCGGGTTCGTCATCACGAATCTTTACGGCTTCGAACGCGACACACGTGATCTTGATGTCTTGGAAGTCCGATCCCCCGGCGAAACCGAGGAACTGTTCGAACTCTCCCGAGAAGGAATCCCGATTACACAAGAAGCATGGTGTCTATTTGGATCGCGTCACGATAATCGAGGCGCCTCCGGACAACTATGAGACCCGCTTGACTGAGATGTTTGCAGGAGCGTTTGCCAGAATCCGCCTGTTCGCTCCTGAAGCTCACGATCTCGCGTTGATGAAACTACAACGAAACATTGAGAGAGACTGCGAAGACGTGAAGCATCTGGCCAGGAACAGACACATTACAGCGGAGGAACTCCTCAGTCGTTATGAAAAAGAGATGAAGCCTTATATCGCCCTTCCTGAGAAGAGAACGAATCCAGTCATAAGGCTCTGGGTCGATATGATCCGCGAAGAGCAGGAATCTTGACCTGTCCCGTCTTGATCCCCCAAATATCCTCCGCGTTAGCTGCTGCACCTTGGATATAGTGCCAACCCTCCCCAACAGGAATAGAATCCACCTCGTGATGTACTTCCGGGCACGCGTGAACCTTTTCCCGAGGAGTATCATCTAAGCTTGAGTGAGTTACACTCAAGGAGAGCCAATGAGCCAACAACCGCTTTCCGAGCCAGTTCCTAAGCATCGGGAAACAAACGATGTACGGGCTTTGCCCGTGCTTCCTGTGCGGGATACGGTTCTGTTTCCCGCACGCCGTCCTGCCCCTAACGGTAGGGCGGGAAAGTTCCGTCCAGCTTATCAATTCGCTCGGCGAGGATAAGACCATTGTTGTCGTGGCGCAGCGCGAGGCGCGCGTCGACAACCCGCAACCCAGCGACCTTTATACCGTCGGCACTTCTGCCGTCGTGCATAAAGTCGTCAAAATGCCCAACCAGAGCCTGTTTGTTTTTGCCGAAGGCCTGGAGCGGGTGCGGCTGGGCGAATTCACGCAACTTGCGCCGTTTATGCGCGCCAAAGTTTCGCCGATTCCGGAAGCTGCCCGCCCGACAGTTCCGAAATCGAAGCGCTGCAGCGCAATGTGCTGACGCTGTTCCAGCAGATCGTGGCCGGTTCGCCGACGCTTTCCGACGAGCTTTCCACGGTGGCCCTGAATATCGACGAGCCGGGCCGGCTGGTGGATTTCATCGCGTCGTCGTTGCCGTCGCTTTCAACGCCCGACAAGCAGGACACGCTGGAAACTCTCGACATCCGCGTGCGGCTGGAGAAAATCAATCAGCATCTCGCCAAAGAACTTGAAGTGCAGCAACTGCGCAACAAGATTCAGAGCGAAGTGCAGGACCGCGTGCAGCAAACGCAGCGCGAGTATTACCTGCGCGAGCAGATGAAGGCCATCCAGAAAGAACTGGGCGAGCAGGATGAAGGCCAGCGCGACGTCGAAGATCTGAAAAAGAAAATCGACGAAGCGGGCATGCCCGACGAAGTGAAGAAAGAAGCGCTCAAGGAATTGGGCCGCCTTCGCGCATGTCGCCCATGGCCGCGGATTATTCACTCACGCGCAACTACGTGGAGTGGCTGGCCGTGTTGCCGTGGACCAAAACTTCCGGGCAGGAAATTGAGATTCCGAAGGCCAAAGAAATTCTGGATACCGATCACTACGATCTGGAAAAAGTTAAAGACCGCATTCTCGACTATCTTTCCGTGCGGCGGTTGAAGCCGAATATGAAAGGTCCGATCCTGTGCTTCGTCGGACCTCCGGGCGTGGGCAAGACTTCGCTGGGCAAATCGATTGCGCGGGCGCTGGGACGCAAGTTTGTGCGGCTGTCGCTGGGCGGCGTGCATGATGAAGCCGAAATTCGCGGCCATCGCCGCACTTACATCGGCGCATTGCCGGGACAGATTATTCAGGGCATTCGCCGCGCGGAGACCAAAGATCCGGTTTTCATGCTCGACGAAATCGACAAAGTCGGGCGCGATTTCCGCGGCGATCCGGCTTCGGCTTTGCTCGAAGCGCTCGATCCGGAGCAGAATTCGACGCTTCCGCGACAACTATCTCGACGTGACGTTCGATTTGTCGAAGGTGCTCTTCATCACGACCGCGAACATGCTCGACCCAATTGCCGAGCCGTTGCGCGATCGCATGGAGATCATCGAACTGCAGGGCTACAGCGAAGAAGAAAAGCTGCACATCGCGCGCCGTTATCTGGTTCCGCGGCAGGTGGAAGAAAACGGAATCACCGCCGAGCAGATTGAATTTCCGGAAGAAGCTTTGCGCTACGTGATTCGCCACTACACGCGCGAAGCGGGCGTGCGCAGCCTGGAGCGCACCATCGGAACCATCTGCCGCAAGCAGGCGCGGCGGCTGGCCGAAGGCAAGACGGAGAAGCTTGTGGTCACGCAGGAGATCATTCAGGAATTTCTGGGCGGCATCAAGATTCGCACCGAAGGCGAAATCGAAGAGCGCACCGAGCGTCCGGGAGTGGCTGTGGGTCTTGGCCTGGACTCCATCGGGCGGCGACGTGCTCTTTGTCGAAGCCAACGCCATGAAGGGCAAAGGCGGATTCACCATGACCGGGCAGATCGGCCAGGTGATGCAGGAATCCATGCAGGCCGCGCTGACCTGGGTGCGTTCGAACGCGGCGCAGCTGGGCATCGCGGAAAACTTCTTTGCCGACCACGACATTCACATGCACGTGCCGGCGGGAGCGATTCCGAAAGATGGTCCTTCGGCGGGCGTGACCATGGCGACTACGTTGGTTTCGCTGCTGACGGGACATCGCATTCGTCCGCTGCTGGCGATGACGGGCGAGATCACGCTCAGCGGCAATGTGCTTCCGGTGGGCGGCATTAAAGAAAAAGTGCTGGCCGCCAAGCGCGCCGGAGTGACGGACGTGATTCTTGCCGGCGGAAAATAAAATGAACGTGGAGGAAGACCTCACGCCGGAACAACTGGCGAACCTCACGGTTCATTACGTGAAGACGATTGACGAGGCGTTGCGGGTCTCGCTGCCGGCGGTGGCGGAATCGTTGGCGGCAAAAGTGTTCCTGGAGACGGAAGCGAAGCCAAAAGATTCCAAACCCGAGCCTCCGCCAATCCGCCCCACGGAACCCGCAATAGCTCCAAGACAAGGTAGTAACCTGGCACTCGTAATTGGGATTACACGTTAAAAAGGCGCGGCCGTCGGCCGCACCTTCCACTCTGAGTCATCCCGCTTTAGTCATCCCGCTTCTAGTCATTCCGTTTTCTTTGTCATTCCGTTTTTCTAGTCATTTCGCGTTTCTTGTGATTCCGTTTTTTCTTGTCATTCCGAGCGAAGCGAGGAACCTGCTGTCACCCGCAGCGCCACAAACGCATGTGGGAGCGTCCCACTCGCCCCTCTCAGCGAGCCGTGCGGGAACGTGCGACTAGCGAGCTCATCGAACCCGTGAAGTACCGTGGAAGAGCGGCGCTTCAGCGCCGCGGTAAGCGTCCCAGGCAACGAGGGCTTTAGCCCCTGAGTTCCTTCCACTCGTCACTGGCTCAACCTGATCGCCAACTGCCGCTCCGGCTGCGTCATCTGACTCCACAATTTCTGCAGATCATCCTGCAGCGCCTGATTGTCAGGCTCTTTGTGCAAAGCCAGCGCGAACCATCGGTAAGCTGTTGGCAAGTCCCGCGGCGTGCACCTTCCCGTCGAATACAACACACCCAGAGAAATCATCGCCTTCACATTGGATTGTCCCGCCGCCGGCTTCAGCAACCGCAACCCGCGATCGCAATCCTGCCCTGCGCCGCGCCCGTATATATATCGTTCCGCCTCGATCACGGAATCCTCAGGCTTCTCCGCCACTGGTTTTGCCGCGGCAGGCTTTGCCGCCGAAGGCTTGTGCGTTCTCTGTCGCGGACTAACCTCCGCCGGAGCCGCCTGCTTTTCAGCATCCGAATCCGCAGCTTGTGGCGCATCCGCCGGCGCGCTCGAATCGCCCGCGTCACTTTGCGCCGCGCCAGATTGAGCAGTGTTCGGTTGAGCAGTGTTCGGCTGACCCGCGCTCGATTGATTACCACTCTGCGGCGCCGCACTTTCTGCAGGAGCGTTCTGCGTAGGTGCTGCTTGCGAAGAAGTTTGCGCCGGAGTATTCTGCGGCGCCCCGGAATCCGCCGGACTCGCACCCACTCCCGCAGCCGGAACTGTTCCAACTGGCGCCGCCGTACCTCCCGGCGCCACCGTGGAATCCCCGCCCGGCGCAGCATCCGGCGCTTGTGTCGTCGCGGCTGCCGGTTTCTTATCGCTGGCGGTCAGCCATTCGAAGCCGCCTTGCTCCCAGCGCATGTAACCAAATCCCACCGCCAGCGCCAAAGCCACTACGATCAGAATCAACTTGCCCGCAACTCCGCCGCGGTTCTTCTTCATCCTCAAGAAGATAATCCACATCAGAAGACGACCGCAGCGAATCGCGTCCCCCAGCGTCCGCGCTCGGCACGTTCAACCCCAGTAACGACGGACCGCCGCTAATCACCGGCCGCGACCGAGGCCAGGCATCGGACCCCGCATCAGACGCCGAAACCGCCGCCGGACGCCGTTCCTCAACCGCCCCACCCGATGTTCCGGCCGCCGCCGTGCCCGCTCCTGTTTGCTCCGTCACAGGCGCTTGCCCTCCGGCGCGATCGCTCGTCACCAGCGCGTTTCCGCACATTCCGCAAAAGCGGTTGACCGCCTCGTTCTCATTGCCGCATTTTCCGCAGCGCAATGCTCCCTCCTGGCATGGTTGTTAGGATTCTAGCTTAACTCGCCTCGCTCCAAATCCCGCGAATACTTTCCCCGGTAGCAGTGCAGTTTGGCTCTACACGGCTTTGTCGTCCTGAGCGAAGCCGTTTTTCAGGCATAGCGAAGGATCTCCCGCTTAAGCGGCCCTACGGTAAGCGAAATTGCACCACTACCCTTCTCCCCGTGTAGGCGAGACACTCCCGCTACCTTCGACGTTGATTCTTGTTCTACGGATAGCGGATAGCGCCAACTGACTTGCCGCCCTCTTTCAGTTTAGAGGCGCACCAGACGGGTCCGTCAAGGCAATCAACTTGCCCACCGGATATTCTTCCTGCGTTAGCGGAGTCTCGGGCTCGGAGTTCAGAATCGTCAGCACATCGCCGCTATGCACTCCGCGCAACAGCAAGCGGTCGCCCTCAACCTTCAACACCCGATACTTCTCGTCGAAAACTGACATGCCAGCCCTTTCCATTAGCTGATTAGATGCCAGCATCGCCCTCCCCGTCACTAAGGAACTAACCCTACCCCTACACGAAAGTTCCGAATCCGGACCGTCACCCCACAACTCATCCTCGACCCTCTCCCCCAACGCTCACCAGCACCTTCCCGCACTCCAGGCAAGCCGCCTTCGCTCGAGGCGTAATCAACCCGCATGCCGGACACATTCTCTGCGATGCATATCCCGCCATCTGCGGCTTCCCCCGCCGCACCCGGTAAGCCAACAGCAGCGCGATCACCACCACCACCAACCCGGCGCCGATTTCGACAGCACTCATCCCGAGTCCTCGACTCTAACCCCATAATGCGCCCCCAAGCCCTGCAGCGATGTTCACAATTGCTCATAATCACCCAAACTGGGACGAACACACTTAACCCTTGTCATAATTTGACGCTTGTCATTCCGAACCGGGCGCCAAGCCCGGTGAGAGCCTGCCCCCAAGCGAAGCCGAAGCGAACCTGCTGCTGGTAGTGGTGCAGTTTGGCTTTTACACGACTTTTGTCATCCTGAGCGAAGCCGCTTTTCAGGCGTAGCGAAGGATCTCCAGCCTAACCGGCCCACCGCGTAAGCCAAACCGCACCGCTACCCTAAGCTGTTGACTCTCGATATCCCAGCTTGACTCCGGTGTTAAAATAAACTTTAGGGACAATCCCAAAAAATCCAGCAGATTCAGGCGGAGCCCCAAGCTCCGCCTTTCGCATTTCTGTCTCTCAGGAGTTCCGATGTCCAAGCGCCGCAGAGATCGCAACAGAGATCGCAATAAGAAATCCAGCAAGCCCCGCAGCCGCATCTCTTCCAACCCCAAACGCACCGGAGAGCATTCCGAAATCGCCTTCCTCTACCGCAGCGACCAGCGCCAGTTCGCCATCTCCAAACCCTTCGGCGACAGCGAACGCTACGACTTCATCCTCGACAACCGCCCCCGGCCGGTAGTAACCCTGAACCGCATCCAGGTCAAATGCACCGAATGCCTCCGCGCCGGAGCCTACGAAACCCGCGCCACCTACACAGTAGGCAAAGGACGAGCCGTCTACACCAAGCGCGACATCGACTTCATAGCCGCCCACGTAGTCCCGCTAGATATCTGGTACATAATCCCCGTAGAAGTCTGCACCCCGCAGCCAATGCTCCGCTTCTACCCCCACCGCAAAGCAAAAAAGATGCGCCTCGAAAAATACCGCGAAGCCTGGCACCTGCTAGACCCCCCACTCCCAAATCCCCCAACCATAACCATCCAAGCCTGCATAGACCCCGACTATCCAGAAGAAGCCAACCCCGAAGGCTACGAACCGAACCCGGGAGCGGAATCTCTGGATGGCACATCGGAGCCGTCGGGAGACTGACGTGCTCATGTGGGGACAGCCGCCCTCGGCTGTCCACCGGGCGAAGCCCGGCTCGTTTCGTATCAGGGCATGCCTTCAGGCATGCCGCACCCGGCCCGCGCTTTGAAAGGGCGCGGCTTAAGCCGCGCCGCCGTCCGCCGTCCTGAATAACTCTGTCATCCTGAGCGCAGCCGAGGGAATCCTACCCCCAGCACATCATCGCCGGCCTCACAGGGAGTTTCCGCCATTGAATCGCGTGGGACGGACACTCCTGTCCGTCACCGTTGATGTTGATGTTGATCTTGCCTTTGACTTCGATCTGAGGAGATCACCACCCCCGCCAGCACAACCGTGAAAGAGCGGCGCTTCAGCGCCGCGCGATCCTCGCACTTCAACTATTGCAGCTGCACGAATCAGACTGCGCGCGTTTGTCGGATGTTTACCACCGAACTACACAGTCCGCTGCATGGCGCATTGACTTGGCGGAGCGCACTCTAAGTGAGGGTTGGCGGATGTGCTGAGCAGACTCTCATTCGAGCCCGATCACGCACCGCCGAGACGGGGGCCAGCTCCGCTTCTCTTATTCAAATCATTCTCTTGGAGGATACATGTCTGAAGGGCTGAAAAAACTTTACATCGACGAACTGAAAGATCTCTACAACGCAGAAAACCAACTCATCAAAGCTCTACCGAAAATGGCCAAGGCCGCATCATCGAACGAGCTACGGCAAGGCTTCGAAAAGCATCTCGAACAGACCAAAGGCCACGCTCAACGTCTGGAAGAGATTTTCCAGGCTCTAGGCGAGAGCCCCAAGGGTAAGACCTGCAAAGCCATGCAAGGCTTGGTCGAGGAAGGCTCGGAGACCATGAAGGAAGACTTCGAGGGCAGTCTCATGGATGCGGCGCTGATCGGCGCGGCTCAGCGCGTGGAGCATTACGAAATAGCCGCCTATGGAACGGTTTGCGCCTTCGCTGAAGAACTGGGAGAAACCGAGCACGTTTCATTGCTCACCCAAACGCTTGACGAAGAAAAAGAAACGGACGAGAAGCTCACCGAACTCGCTCAGGACATTAACGCGCAAGCCAACGAGGGAGAAAAGCAACCAGAACCGCAGGCCCATCCCGGCAAGAAGAAGTCCAGGCAGGCGGCGTAGTTCGCCGCCGCATGAACCGTCCCGAGCCCAGGCTATCCGGAACTTTTCTGACAAAGTTTCCCGGCAATGGCTTCGGCTAGGAACGGAGTGAAACACGCAAGAAGGAGGCTTACATGAAACAATTTCTAAAAGCAGGATTCAATGTTCTTGCAATCGCATTCGCTTTAACTCTGGCATCCACTCTGGCCAGCGCCCAGGACTCATCCAACCCGCCAGCCCCCGATAACACCAAGGTGAACCAGCGGGACAGAAACTCTGCGGAACCGACCGCCGATCAACAAAAAGAAAATCGCCCCGATCGCGATATCACTCGTGATATTCGGCGCTCTATCATGCAGGACAAATCTTTATCCACCTATGCCCACAACGTGAAGATCGTCTCGCAGAACGGCACAGTTACCCTGCGGGGCCCGGTGCGGTCGGAAGACGAGAAGGCTGCGGTCGAAGCCAAGGCAGCCGAAATTGCCGGCAAAGACAAAGTAACCAGCCAACTCGAAGTTAAACCTAAGCAGTAAGAAAACTATAAGGAGATCACAAATGGCAGGAAAAAATACAGCAGTTTTCGGCATTTATTCGGATCGGCTAAGAGTAGAACGCGGCGTCGAGGCCCTCAAGGCAGCCGGATTTTCCAACAATGACGTGTCCGCACTTTTTCCCGAAACCGATGGCACCAGGGAATTCGCTCACGAAAAAAATACTAAGGCACCCGAGGGCGCTACCACCGGAGCCGGAGCGGGAGCACTGCTCGGCGGCGGCCTGGGCTGGCTCGTCGGCATCGGCGCGCTCGCGATTCCCGGCGTCGGTCCTCTCATCGCTGCCGGCCCCATCGTGGCAGCGCTGGCCGGAGTCGGCGTCGGCGGCGCAGTAGGCGGTCTAACCGGCGCACTCATCGGTATGGGCATCCCGGAGTACGAGGCCAAGCGCTATGAAGGCCGCGTGAAAGACGGAGGAATCCTACTCTCCGTCCACTCCGACAGCTCCGACGATACCAAGCGCGCGAAAGAGATACTGCAACAAACAGGCGCTCAGGATATCTCCTCCACCGGCGAAGCTCACGGCGAAAAAACAACCACGCGAGTCGAAAGAGTTGCATAACCCACCGGCATCGCCGGGCGGAGACCACCTTCCGCCCGGTGAAGCCGGAAGCCCATCCCTCTGCGGTTTCCCAAGCCCGAAATGATTTCAGGAAAAAACTGGAGGGAGATAACGGTGGAAGATATAGTGAACTCATTGTCATTCCGAACAGGGCCAAAGGCCCAGTGAGGAACCTGCTGTTTGCCGACACAGGCACAAGCCCGACCACAAGCAAGACCGGGAAGGTCAAGACGTTCCAGTCGCGCTGCAAAAACTAAAGAAAGGGAACCGGGCTTCAGCCCCGAGGAGTAAATGTGGGGACAGCCGCCCTCGGCTGTCCACCGGGCAAAGCCCGGTGCTGTTGATGTTGGTGTTGCCCGTGTGGGACGGACACTCCTGTCCGTAGCCTTTGACGTCGATGTTGATGTTGATCTTGCTCTTGACGTTGATTCGAGGAGATCTACACGCACCGCCAGCACAACCGTGAAAGAGCGGCGCTTAAGCGCCGCGTAATGACTAAATGCGGGGACAGACGGGACGTTCAGGACTAAATGCGGGGACAGACGGGACGTTCACCATTTCTTACTTACGTCTTGGCAAAGGTGATTGTGTTTCTGTCCACTTCCCCGGCTCCAATCCTTCGATAAGCACAGGGGGCTGGCCCACCTTTGCGCCACCACGACAGAGGCTGCCCCACCCTTCGCGGTTTTCGAAGGGTGGGAGCCACGGTACTCAAACTCGCCCCTTCCAATAACCCGGTTTCCGTTTGCTGTGTGCTACGGCAATGATGGTGACTAAATCGGGATCGTCCAGGTAAACAACGGAGAAGGGAAAACGCTGCATGACAAACCGGCGCGTTCCGTGCAAGTATTTCGGCCATCGCTGCGGCGCCTGCGAGACTTCTTCCACTGCCGCATACAACTCGCTCAGAAATTCCACGCTAACGTCGTAACTGCGCGACAAGTACCAACTGTCGGCCTCCTCCACTTCCCGCCACGCCAGCGGATGAAACCGATAATCCTTAACCCCGTCCATTCCGTAGCCGGGCTTTCAATCGGCCAGACTAAATGCGGGGACAGACGGGACGTTCACCATTTCTGACTAAATGCGGGGACGACTAAATGCGGGGACAGACGGGACGTTCACCATTTCTTACTTACGTCTTGGCAAAGGTGATTGTGTTTCTGTCCACTTCCCCGGCTCCAATCCGGTCCGCAATCACGCGCAGCGTCAGCGCCTCTACGGACGCTTCGGCCTCGTCTCTGGTTGCGCCGTAAGCCATAACTCCCGGCAGCTCGGAGATTTCGGCAATCCACCGCCCGTCGTCTTCTCGGTCAAATTCAATCTTGAAGTTCACACCATGTCCTCGGCATCAAGGGCGCGCAAGGCGGCGGCATGGCTCTTCTGTCGCAATTCGACAGGGGATGCCCACTTGTGGGGAATACGGGGACGGGGGAATACGGGGACAGACGGGACGTTCACCGTTTCTTACTTACGACCGGCGATGCCTGTCGATCCCGCGCCCTAAATGCGGGGACAGACGGGACGTTCACCATTTCTTACTTACGTCTTGGCAAAGGTGATTGTGTTTCTGTCCACTTCCCCGGCTCCAATCCGGTCCGCAATCACGCGCAGCGTCAGCGCCTCTACGGACGCTTCGGCCTCGTCTCTGGTTGCGCCGTAAGCCATAACTCCCGGCAGCTCGGAGATTTCGGCAATCCACCGCCCGTCGTCTTCTCGGTCAGACCAAATGCGGGGACAGACGGGACGTTCACCATTTCTTACTTACGTCTTGGCAAAAGTGATTGTGTTTCTGTCCACTTCCCCGGCTCCAATCCTTCGATAAGCACAGGGGGCTGGCCCACCTTTGCGCCACCACGACAGAGGCTGCCCCACCCTTCGCGGTTTTCGAAGGGTGGGAGCCACGGTACTCAAACTCGCCCCTTCCAATAACCCGGTTTCCGTTTGCTGTGTGCTACGGCAATGATGGTGACTAAATCGGGATCGTCCAGGTAAACAACGGAGAAGGGAAAACGCTGCATGACAAACCGGCGCGTTCCGTGCAAGTATTTCGGCCATCGCTGCGGCGCCTGCGAGACTTCTTCCATGCCGCATACAACTCGCTCAGAAATTCCACGCTAACGTCGTAACTGCGCGACAAGTACCAACTGTCGGCCTCCTCCACTTCCCGCCACGCCAGCGGATGAAACCGATAATCCTTAACCCCGTCCATTCCGTAGCCGGGCTTTCAATCGGCCAAGCACCTGCTCGCCGGGAATGGTTTTCACACGCCCAGAACGAATGTCGTCCACCCGGCGCTTGATCTCTTCTTCCCAGGCGGCTTCTACGCCTTCTTCAGCCGGTTCGCTGTCTAGGGTCTCGATTAAACGATCAATCAACAGACCGCGTTCCTGCGTAGAAAGCTCGAGCGCTTTCTCGAGCAACTCCGAAACCTGCGGCGTCATCTGCGCCATGACTCTACCTCGCTATCGATCCATCTTACACCCGCCCGCAAGCCGCGAAGCCCGAAAGCCCCTTTTCCTTTCAACAACTTACCCCCACCCAATCCCCCATATCCCCGCTAAACCCCGTTTTTCCACCGTTCGTTGGGATAAAGGTGCGCAACTCCTTACCCTCCAATAACATCACTAAAGACTAAACACCCAGGGAAAAGTGTACGAACCAGATTGTAGGAACCAGGTTTCCAATTCCCAGGGAGAACTACAGCTAATTAAGCTTTGCAGACTGGGTTGTGTGGGTTAGGGATCTCAGGCGAAGTAAAGGCAAGTTTCCGCCAAGCTGTTTCCTAAGACCCAATACCCAGCAAGAAAAAGCTAGAAGCTAAAAGCTAGGAGCTAGAAGCTAATATGCGCAAGCCGATCAAGTACGTAGAGAAAGTAGCAGTCGCCGCCGCCAAAGGCGCGTGGGTTGTGTTCGATCGTTTGAACCGCATCAACCCCGGAGCCTCGCCCACGCCGAAGTGGTCCGACAAGCCTCTGCTCAAGTCCTACGAAAAGTCGAAGCCACCGCTCGGCTGGCCCCGCTCCACCGATTCGCTGTGCCCGAAGTGTGTGCCGGAAATCCGCCAGCAGATTCTCGACGGCAAACTCCCGCACGAAGTTCTGATGAACGAAAAGGTAGGAGAGATCAAAGCCACCATCATCGAACGCGATGGCAAGATTTTGATGGTAAAAGATTGCCCCAAGCACGGCCACTTCGAAGACGTGATGTCGATCGACACCGACTTCTCGAAGCATCTCGAAGATGTTTTCCCCGGCCGCGACATCGCCGCCCACAACGACGAGAAGTTGCATCACCACGGTTCTTCGACCGTTAAGTACGGGCGCGGTTCGGTCCTGACCATCGATCTGACCAACCGCTGCAACATGATGTGCGATCCCTGCTTCATGGACGCGAACCAGGTAGGCTTCGTCCACGAACTGCAGTGGGAAGAAATCAAGACGATGCTCGACAACGCCATCACCATCAAGCCACGCCGCCAGATGAGCGTGCAGTTCTCCGGCGGCGAGCCCACGTTGAGTCCATATTTCCTCGACGCAGTCCGCTACGCCAGAAAAGTCGGATACAACTCCGTCCAGGCCGCAACCAACGGAATCGAATTCGCAAAAAGTTTTGAGTTCTGCCAGCAGGCAGTGGAAGCCGGCATGCGCTACGCCTACCTGCAATTCGACGGCATCGGCAATGCCGCCAACGCCCACCGCATGGTAGGAAACCTCTTCGACGTTAAGCTAAAAGCAATCGAGAACCTCCACAAAGCCGGGGTAGAAATCGTCCCCGTAGTAACCATCGTAAACGGCATCAACAATGAACAAGTAGGAAGAATCATCAAGTTCGCGTTAGACAATCCGCGCACGATCAGCTTCCTAAGCTTCCAACCAGTAAGCTTCACCGGCCGCGACGAAGCCGTAACCGACGACCGCCGCCAAGCCCAGCGCTACACTCTGTCTCACTTAGCCCACGACGTAAAAAATCAAACCGGCCTAGGCGAACCAAGCCGCGACTGGTTCCCAATAAGTTTCATGGGAACGTTCAGCGACTGGGCCGACCTAATGCACGCCAACGACGTAAAAAACGACTGGGGCCAACTATCCTGCGGCTGTCACCCGAATTGCGGGACGGGGATGGCTGTGATGATTGATAAGGAGACTAAGGAGGCGGTGCCGGTTACTGCGTTTCTGGCTGGCGATCAACTTGCGAAGGATATTGCGAAGGTGAATGATGCGGCGCGCGGGAAGTTTCTTACTGTGGTGGGGATGGCTTTGTGTTTGATGAAGAACTACGATCCTTATCAGGCGCCTACGCATTTCAAGTTGATGGATTTGTTGCGGAAGTTCGATAAGAACTTCAATGCTACCGGGAAGAATTATGGGAAGGTTGGTCCGGACCGGACTGTGGATGATGTGATGAAGCGGCGGCAGGACCGGTGGAACTTCCTGTTTATTGCGGGGATGTGGTTTCAGGATCTGTTTAACTATGATTTCCGGCGGACGGAGCAGTGCATTATTCCTTACGCGACGCAGGAAGGCGAGATTTCGTTCTGCGCTTACAACACTGGCGTGGGCTGGCGGAACATCATCGAGAAGATGCATATGACCGCCACGCTGACCAAGTGGTATGAAGAGCATGGACGGCACGAGATTTTTGCGGGTGGGAAGAAAGTGAAGATGGATGATGAAGTTCATACGCTGTTGCTGCGCGACGACCTAGTGACCACCGAACTACAACATGATCTCGACAACCTGGGCATCGCGAAGAACTCGCGCGAAGAGAAGACGCGGGCGCGGGATGCGAAGCAGAAGGCTGCGGCCGAGCTTCAAGTTTTGTCCGTGGATCATTCGGAGACTCCGATTCCGGGGCATCGTGGTCCGCAGAAGAATGATGAGGCTTACAACGCGCGGATGGCTTCGCTTTATCGTGAAGTCGTTTTGAAAGAGAAACCCGCGGTGGCGGAGAATGGATTTATTCCGCTGGGGGCGTTGTCGAAGCCGAATGGGAATGGTGGCATAGCGCCAGCTCCGAAGCCGGAAGTTGCCGAGCCGGTGGCGGGAGACTAGGTCGGGCTTCGGCTTTCGGGCTTTGGGCTTCAGCTAACAACCAACGGGCCGCCTACGGGCGGTCCGATTTGTTTTGGTGCGTGGCGAACTGCATCGTGCAAGGGAGCTGGAGGAAGCGCCTTCGCCGTGGCTCTGGTCGTCGCTTTGCTCCTTCCTGCGCCACGGCTGCGGCGCTCCCCGCCCGCTTGCCCACGAACTGTCCGGCTTCGTCGCTATCGCTCCTTGCAGGACAGTACGCCCAGGACCAAAGTCAAAGGCAGCGGGCGAGGGCGCCCGCTCTACACTTGCCGGCCTCGCTTTGCTCGGGGGACAGCCTAGGTAGGTGTCCCCAACATGAGTATCTTGCTTCCGGTTGCGGTTTGGGGTAAAACTCAGCGCATGTCCTGCAGTGTTGTGCGCCGCTCTGGTTTCTTCCTGACTTTTGTTTTTCTTTCCTGCTTTCCTTCGTTGGCACAGGTGCCCGAGGTTCTCACGGATGTGAAGCCGGCGACCGTGACTCCTGACGAGGAGGACAAGAAGCCTGACTATTCCAAAGAGGGGTATGTCATCGAGCGGGCACGGATGCGCTTTCGTTTCGAGAGCGACGGCAAAGGGCGGATCGAGGAATCGGTGCGCGTGCGGGTGCAGAGCGAGGCGGGGGTACAGCCTTTGGGGACAACTGCGTTTTGGCTATAACTCGGCGAACGAAAAACTGGATATCGCTTATGTCCGCGTGCTCAAGGCGGACGGCACGGTTGTGACGGCGGGGCCGGAAGCGGTGCAGGATGTCAACGGGTCCGTGCAACAGTTTGCTCCGGTCTATACGGATTACCGGGAGAAGCATGTCAGTGTGCCGGGCTTGCGTCCCGGGGATGTGCTGGAGTGCGAGACGGTGAATGTGATCCATAGTCCGTTGGCTCCGGGGCAGTTCTGGATGCAGCATGATTTCGACCAAGTGGGCATTGTGCTGGATGAGCAGTTAGAGGTCGACATACCGGCGGGGCGAATGGTGAAGTTGAAGAACAGGCCGGGAATGGAGCCGAAGATTACGGAGGAAAACGGCAGGCGGATTTATCGCTGGACCAGCAGCCATGTGACGCAGGAGGACGAAGGAAAAAAGAAGGATGATAAGGACAAGAAGAAGAAAAAGAAGAGCGTGGAACAGGTGGCCGACGTACAGATGACAACCTTTAGCAGCTGGGAGGAAGTTGGGCGCTGGTATGCGGGGCTGGAGAAAGAGCGGAGAGTGCCGTCGAAAGAGGTTCGGGCGAAGGCTGCCGAGCTGACCAAGGGGCTCGGCTCGGATCTGGACAAGACGGAAGCGCTTTATGATTTCGTGGCCAAGAACTTCCGTTACGTGAGTTTGTCGCTGGGCTTGGCGCGTTATCAGCCGCAGGCGGCGGGGGATGTGTTGCATAACCAATATGGCGATTGCAAAGATAAGAACACGCTGCTGGCAGCCCTGATGGAGGCGGAAGGTCTGCACTCTTCGACAGTGCTGATCCATACTTATCGCAAGCTTGATCCTGATGTGCCGTCGCCTTCGCAGTTCAATCATGCGATCACGATGTTGCCTTTGGGAAAAGATGAAATCTGGATGGACACGACGACGGAAGTTGCACCCTTCCGGCTACTTTCTTATTCGCTTCGGAAAAAGCAAGCGTTGGTGATTCCGCCGGGCGGCGTGCCGCATCTGGAGGAGACGCCGGCGGACCCTCCGATGCGAGACACGGAAGTGCAGGAGATTTCGGGCAAGGTGGATGAGAGCGGCAAACTGGAGGCGCACGTTATCGATACGCTGCGAGGAGATAGCGAGTTGATGGTGCGAATGACGTTCCGGAGATTCGCTACGGCCAAGTGGCAAACCCTGGTTGAGGGGGTGAATAAAGGATTGGGAGGAGAAGTGAGCGGGGTAAAGGTGAGCGACCCCGCGGCCACGCGGGAAGCGTTCGTTATGGCGTACGACGTGAGCAAGGCTAACTTCGTCGACTGGTCAAAGAAGAAGATGGAGTTGAAATTGCCGTTCTCGACGATTGGGCTGGTGGCAATCGGAAACGATGTGGGCGAAGATGACACGGATGACGCGGGTGCGGGGGGGGAGCCGGTGAAGCCTGAGCCGTTCAAGCTTGGTGCGCCGAACGATCACACTTACAAGATCAAACTAGAATTGGCTGCGAGGTATACGGCGAAGGTTCCGGTGGCGATCAGCGTGGAGCGCGATTACGGAGCTTATCAATCGACCTACAAGCTGGAGGGGAATATTTTTACGGCGGAACGAAAGCTGATTCTCCGGCAAGGAGAGTTGCCTGTAGCGCGAGCAGACGACTATCGGGCATTCCGGCAGACCGTGCTGGCGGACACGGAACAGCGGCTGACGGTGGAGAGCGCGGTGGCGGATACGCGCACGATTCCATCGGGCATGAAGACTGCGGATTTGATCAGAAGCGGAAATGAGGCGCGAAAGAACGGGAACTACACGCTGGCTGTGAATTTACTGAATCGAGCAGTTGAAGCGGACCCAAAGAATAAGGATGCGTGGAACGATCTGGGTATTGCGTACATGAACGACCGGATGGACGAACTTGCGATCAACGCATTTCAAAAACAGATCGAGATCAATCCTTATCATTCCTACGCTTACGACAATCTGGGCCGCGTGTACTTACGGGAGCGCAAGTACGAAGAAGCGGAGAAGTGGTTCCGGAAGCAGCTTGAAATCCAGCCATTGCACGAGCATGCACTGGCCAACCTGGGCGTGGCGTATTTGGAGACTCACCGCTATGAGGAGGCGCTGCTGGTGCTGGAGAAGGCGGCCACGGTGGATGCAGACAATGCCGAATCGCAAGTAAGGCTGGGCGATGCGTATCTGAATCTTGGGCAGGACGCGAAGGCGATGGAAGCATTCGACAAGGCGGTGAAGATATCGGCGCGGCCGGCTGTGTGGAATAACATTGCTTACCGCTTGGCGGAGAAGAGTGTGCATCTTGATGTGGCGCGGCGGTATGCGGAGTCGGCCGTGTCATCTACGGCGACGCGGCTGCGGAATTTGACCTTGGATCAAATGAAGCAAGCAGATCTCCCGTTGACCTACGATGTGGCGAACTATTGGGACACGCTGGGATGGGTGGCGTTTGCGGAAGGCCATCCAGATGTGGCGAAGAAGTATGTTTCCCCCGCATGGGAGTTGGGCCAGAGTGGCGAAGAAGGCGACCACATGGGGCAGATCAGCGAAAAGAGTGGCGATAAAGAGGGAGCGGCGCACTGGTATGCCTTGGCTTTGAGCGGGCGCAGTCCGGAATTGGGGACCCGGGGCCGATTGGCCGCAGTGGCGGGTGGCGACGACAAGGTGGACACGCTGGTGGCGAAATATCGGGATGAGTTCGAGCAGGGACGCACGGTGAAGTTCAAGAGTGGCAAGCAGGATGGGCACGCCGATTTCTTCCTGTTACTCGGGGGGACGGGCGCTGCGGGGGTGACCATTGAAGATGTGAAGTTTGTTAGTGGAAGCGAGGGGATGAAGGAAGTTGGGGATGCGCTTCGCGGTGTGAAGTATAGCCAGAGGGTTCCGGATGACAGTCCGGTGAAGATTTTGCGGCGGGGGACGGTTCGTTGCAGTGCGGGGGAATGCATGTTGGTTCTGGCGTTGCCGGAGGATGTGCGGTCGGTGGATTGAGGGTCAGTCAAAATCTAAAGACAAAGGCAAAGACAAAGGCAAAGGCAAAGTCAAAGTCAAAGGCAGCGGGCGGGGGCGCCCGCTCTACACTTGCATGCGCCTCGCTGCGCTTGGCTGGACGGCCGAGGCGGCCGTCCCCACATAAGTCAAATACTAGGGGAGCATGTTGCCTATGCGTTTTATTTGGGCTCCTACTGCTTTTAGTTTTTCTTCTATTTTTTCGTAGCCTCGGTCGATGTGGTAGACGCGGTCGATTATGGTTTCGCCATCGGCGACCAGGGCGGCTAAGACTAATGAGGCGCTGGCTCGGAGGTCGGAAGCGAGGACGGCGGCGGCGCTTAGCTGGGTTTTTCCTACTACTACGGCGCGGCGGCCTTCGATTTTTATGTTCGCTCCCATGCGGACTAATTCCTGCGCGTGCATGAAGCGATTCTCGAAAATATTTTCGGTGATGATGCTGGTGCCTTCGGCCTGGGTGGCTAGGGCCAGGAACTGCGCCTGCATGTCGGTGGGGAAGCCCGGGTATTCTTCGGTGTTGAGGTCGGAGGCGGTGAAGGGATTGTCTCCCATGACGCGGACGGAGGTGGCGGTGGATTTGGTTTTGACGCCGGCTTGCTTGAGCTTGCTGAGGACTGCGCCGAGGTGAGTGGGATCGCATCCGGCGATGTTGAGGTCGCCGCCGGTTAAGGCTCCGGCGATGATGAAGGTTCCGGCCTCGATGCGGTCGGGGATGATGCGATGCTTCGCGCCTTTCAGTTTGCTGACACCTTTTATGCGGATGGTGGGTGTGCCTGCGCCCGTGATTTTGGCTCCCATTTTATTCAGCAGGGCGGCCAGGTCGGCGACTTCTGGTTCGCGTGCCGCATTCTGAAGAATGGTTTCGCCTTCGGCTAGAGTGGCGGCCATCAGGAGGTCTTCGGTTCCGGTGACGGTGATTTTGTCGAAAACGATTTCAGCGCCGCGAAGGCGGGTGGCCGTGGCTTCCACGTAACCGTGGTGTTGGGTGATTTTTGCGCCGAGGAGTTCGAGACCTTTGATGTGGAGGTCGATGGGACGCTGGCCTATGGCGCAGCCGCCAGGGAGAGAGACGCGGGCGCGACCGCAGCGGGCCACCAGCGGCCCGAGGACCAGGGTGGAAGCGCGCATGGTCTTTACTAATTCGTAGGAGGCTTCGGGGCTGGTGAGATTTTTGCAGTGGAGGGTGGTGCGGTGGTGGGCACGTCCGTAGCCCAGTTCGACTTCGGCTCCCATGGCCGCTAAGAGGTTGCGGGTGGTTTGAATGTCGCGGACTTGCGGAATGTTTTCGAGGATGACTGGCTCGTCGGTGAGTAGAGCGGCGGCCATGCAGGGAAGGGCGGCGTTTTTTGCTCCGCTTACGCGGACGGTGCCGAGTAGGGGTTCGCCGCCGCGGATTACTAGCTTATCCATTGGGAGTCCTGGAGTTATTTTAGTGGGAATTGGAGTGGGGGTGGGTAATTGGGAGGGTGCGGGGCTGGTGGTGGCGACCGAGTAGTAACTCGGGAGTTCTTGAGGCTGCATGACTACTTCTTATGAGTCAGTCCAGCTGCACGCGAAGATGCTTCCAATATCCACCATGCCGTGGAGTTTTCCTCCGCGGGATGCGCCCAAACCAACTTTTCACAACCCCATCACAATTTCTCTTCCTCCTACCCTCTCGAGGTATTGCAGAAACGCGTCTTCAATCTGTTTCACGGAGACCCCATCACGAATGTTCTCGTTCGCGTCCATGAACCCTGCAATGTACCCGCCGCAGTAGCCAAGCTTAAATGACGTTTCTGCGCCGGAAAGAGCCTGCTGCTGGCTGTCGCTATTGGAGGTGAGCTTGCTTGTGCATTGATTCCTGAGATTTTTTGCTGAAATACTCGCAGACGATGAGCCCGTGACGAGCAGCAACGTCGCTGCCAGCGTCCACGCGATCCTTGCTGGGGTCCGTGTCATACATTCCTCCACTTAGTTCCAAGCCGCGCTCGAGGATAGTCCAAACGAGGGGTTAGAGATTGTCAATCTCATCCCTAAACAGCGTGATCTTGACCGCAGTGCCGGGGCTGGCATTTGGAATCTTTTCGGCGCACGCTATTTCCAGAATGTTATCGCCATGGCCACCGCCGCCCGTTGCGAGGTCGAGGGGCCTGATCCTATATGCCGGGATTTCGTTGATTCTGCACCGCTCGATCAGAAGGTCCTGCCCAGGCTCGTTTATCTCTGCGCCGCGTATTCGGCCCTCCTCCCTGATCCTCACGCATCTGGCTACTTCCACGTTCAGCGTGCCGGGGAAGACTTCGCCGATCGCCCTACGGAAAACCTCCGGATAAGCAGTCATCCGCCTGCTGAAATGCCCACACCCCGCGACAACTCTTCCCTCGATGTTCATGTCGGTCAGTTGCGCAGTTATTATTATTTGAACGACGTTGATATCTGAATGCATACCTGCTAACGTTTGGAATACTCTCTGGCGCACGCTGTTCCAATGTTATCGCCATGACCAACAACGGCCCGTTGCGAGGTCGAGGGCCTGATCCCTACTATGCCGGGATTTCGTTGATTCTGCACCGCTCGATCCACGAAGGTCCTGCCAGGCTCGTTTATATTCTGCGCCGCGTAT
Source organism: uncultured Acidobacteriaceae bacterium (assembly GCA_963841125.1). GTDB lineage: Bacteria > Acidobacteriota > Terriglobia > Terriglobales > Acidobacteriaceae > Sulfotelmatobacter. Next base: position 77,900 of record CAWJBH010000004.1, on the reverse strand, counting down.
TCGGCCCTCCTCCCTGATCCTCACGCATCTGGCTACCCACGTTCAGCGTGCCCGAGAAGCTTCGCCGATCGCCCTACGGAAAACCTCCGGATCTACAGTCATCCGCCTGCTCAAATGCCCACACCCCGCGACAACTCCTCTCGATTTGTAGTCGCGCAGATGGTACCACAGTGCGTTGTGCCGGCGAAGCATCGTGGGCACGCCTTGACGCGACTCAGATGGCCGCAAGCACTATCGAGATCCTTGACTGCGTTGCCGTCCGCTTCGCGGACGGCACTCCGCTCAGGATGACACTGCAGGGGGCCGGTTCCTCCTTGCGCGTGCAACATGTAGCGCGGCATCAGGGCTCGCGATCCTGGGGCGGCAAGTCTTCGACACCTTCCATGAAAGAGGCGAAAGCGACGGGGGCGGACGCTATCGCGATCGCTTGGCGGGCGTTGCCTTTTGCTTTCTTTAGGGCAGCTACGGCTTGGGGGCGGGTTACCGCTGCGGCCAGCATTACGAGGGCTACCGGAGTGCGGTTGCCTGATGCTTTTAGAGCGCGACTGGCGGATTCGTGCGTGGCTCCGGTGGCTTGCTCGAGAATTCCTACGGCGCGCTGGAGGAGCTTTTCGTTTTTTGGGGCGACGTTGACCATGAGGTTGCCGTAGACGTAACCGAGGCGAGTCATGGCTGCGGTGGAGATGGTGTTGAGAACCATTTTGTGGGAGGTGCCGGCCTTCATGCGCGAAGATCCGGCTAAGACTTCGGGGCCGACCTGAGTGACGATGGCGAAATGAGCGGCACGTTCGAGCGGGGAGTTGGGATTGCAGGTTAGGGCAATCGTGTGAGCGCCGCGGCGGCGGGCTTCGGCGATGGCGGCGACGGTGAAGGGAGTGCGTCCGCTGGAAGCTATACCGAGGACTACGTCGTTTTTCGTCGGCTTGTGGCGGGACATTTCCTGGCGGCCGGCTTTGGAGTCGTCTTCACTGATTTCGGAGGCGGAGGATAGAGCTTTTGCGCCTCCGGCGATGATGAAGTGGACGCGGTCGGTGTTGAAGGTGGGCTGGCATTCGACGGCGTCGAGGGCGGCGATGCGGCCGCTGGTTCCGGCACCGACGTAGATGAGGCGTCCGCCGCTGCGTAGGGCGGCGGTGACTAGATCGATGGCGCGGGCGATCTGGGGCAGGGCGCGAGTTACGGCCGGGGCGACGGTGGCGTCTTCAGCGTTGATGAGTTGGGCTATATCGAGAGCAGACTTACGGTCGAGTTCGTTGGCGGCCTGGTTGGGTTGCTCGGTGCGGAGGCGGCTAAGTGGGGATGGTTTCAAGTTCGAGCCTTTCGGGAGCTTTTTCATTCTAACTGCTGGGTGCTGATTGATTTGCAAGACCTTTCACCACGAAGGGCACTAAGGTTCATTAAGGAAAGTCCACAGCTGCGGCGCGGGCTTTCCAATCTATGCGCTCTAGCTTGATTGTTTTAGGGACTCGATTACTGCGTCGTGGAATTCCGGCCTTACTTGTTTTATGGCTTGGTTGGAGCAGTCGGGCCAGGTTCGGTTGGTTAGTAGAGTGATCGAGAGCTGACTGATGGGGTCGATCCAGAGAGAGGTTCCGGTGTAGCCGAGGTGGCCGAAGGATTGCGGCGAGAAATATTTTCCGGATTGCGATGGGGTGGAGGGCGTGTCCCAGCCCAGGGCTCGGGATGTGCCTTGGGGCGCGGGTTCGCGGGTGGTGAAGAGAGCTACGGTTTCGTGGCGGAGGATGGGTTGGCTTGGGTTGAGCATGGCTTGGGCGAATTTGGCCAGGTCTCCGGCGGTGGAGAACAGTCCGGCTTGTGGGGCTACGCCGCCTAGGATGAAGGCGTTTTCGTCGTGGACTTCGCCTTGGATGATTCTTTGGCGGAAGGTGCTGTGGTGGCTTGCGCTTTGCGATGGTTGTGCTTTCAGCATTTCGCGGGCGGGGGCGCCCGTGCCACATTTTGTTTTGTCTCGTTCGTCGGCGGTGGGAGGGATCTTTGCGCGGATTTCTAGCGGGGGATTGAATGTTGTGTTCGTCATGGCTAGCGGGGAGAAGATTTCGCGCTGGCAGAAGCGGTCGAGGGATTCGTCGGCGACGCGTTCGAGGGCTATGCCGAGGATTATGAATCCGATGTCGCTGTATACGGCTTGGGTAGCGGGATTTGCGGCTAGCGGAGTGGTGAAGGCGGCGTGAAGGAGTTCGGCGCGGGCGCTGGCTTTGAGATATAGCTTTTCGTATGCGGGCAGGCCCGAGGAGTGGCAGAGCAACATGCGGACGGTCACTTCCTGGCGGCGGGGATCTTTTGCGGCGTCCTGGATGAATTCAGGGACGATTGCGGAGACGGGGGCGTCTAGATCCAAGAGACCGCGTTCGTAGAGGAGCATGGCCATCGGTGTGGTGGCGACGACTTTTGTCAGGGAGGCTATGTCGAAGAGTGTGGAGGGATTGACGGCGGAAATCCCAGTTCTCGCAAACGACGCGAGAACTGGGGCAGCCACATTTGATTTAGACCGCCGGCCGGCAAAATCCCCATCCTCTCGCGAAGAACGCGAGAAGGATGGGGCACCCGATTTGATTTCGTCGTAGATGAGCGTTCCCATGGCTTTCAGGGCTACCAGGCGTCCGTGATGCGTGACGGCTACGGAGGCGGCTGGGAAGGCTTTTTGGGCGATGGCTTCCTGCAAGGTGGAGAATGCTTGAGCGAAGACTTGGTCCTGATGCTCGTAGGATTCGAGAAGCGGGGATGAAGAATGTGGCGAGGGCATCGAGAAGTCACATTGAGATATCCATGATATGGCATAAAGGGCACCCCCTTACTTGAGTTTCTTGAGTCATGCTGTGGGGGTTGTGTAGAGTCAGAGCATCCTGTCTTTTCAAGCAAATTCGTTATTTGGGCGAACTGTCTTGCTGTGGTGTCTGACTGCGACGAGCCACAGGAGTAGCGCTGTCGAGAAATCCGGGCTGCGCCCGGATGGACAGCCGAGGGCGGCTGTCCCCACACTTGCCGTGGCTGTTTTCACACCGGCTGGCGTTGTTCCTACACGTGCTCTTGCGCTGCCTGCGGTTGATGCGGTTATCCAGAGTGCAGTTTCTGAGGGAATGATTCCTGGGGCTGTTTTGATTGTTGGCCACGACGGGAGCGTGATCTATCGAAAGGCTTATGGATCGCGGGCTTTGGAGCCGCGGCGCGAAGTGATGACTCTGGATACGGTGTTTGATGTCGCCTCGTTGACGAAAGTGATTGTTACTACGACGGCGGTGATGCAGTTGGTGGAACGGGGCAAGGTGCGGCTGAATGATCCGGTGGCGAAATATTTGCCGGAGTTTGCGCAGAATGGCAAAGAAGACATCACGGTGCGTCAACTCTTGACGCACTATTCGGGGCTGGCGCCAGATCTGGATTTGAAAACGGCGTGGGAAGGGAAGGAAACGGCTTACCGGATGGCGTTTGCGGAGACGCCGGTTGATCCGCCGGGCTCGAGGTTTTCCTATAGCGACATTAATTTTATTGTGCTGGGTGCGCTGGTGGAGCGGGTTTCGGGCGAGGCGCTGGATGAGTATTCGGTGCGGCATATTTTTGTGCCACTGAAGATGATGCGGACGCGGTATATGCCTCCGCTGGCGGCGCGGGCCGGATGGATCGAAAAGATCGCGCCGACGCAGTATGACGAGAAGGAGCACATGCTGCGGGGGGTGGTGCATGATCCTACGGTGCGGCGGATGGGCGGCGTGGCTGGGCAAGCCGGGCTTTTTTCTACAGGGGACGATCTGGCTAAATTTGCGCAGGCCTTGCTGAGTGGGGGTGACGGGATTTTGTCGGCGCTGTCGGTAGAGAAGATGACGCGGCCGGAGCAGCCTCCGTCGGCTCCGGTGTTGCGAGGGTTTGGGTGGGATATTGATTCTCCGTATTCGTCGAATCGCGGGGATCTCTTGCCGGTGGGAGGGTTTGGACATACGGGGTTTACTGGAACATCGATGTGGATCGATCCGACTACGCGGAGCTACATCATACTGCTGACGAATGCCGTGCATCCTCGCGGGAAAGGGAATGCGATTGCGTTGCGATCGAAAGTGGCGACGGCGGTGGCGGCGGCTTTGCCCTTGACTACGAGTGAGAAGGAAAGTTTGCGCTGGGAGAGCATTACCGGCTACAACGAGGCGCAGAGCGCGGCGCGGCGGATGGGCACACGCAACGGCAGCGTGAAGAATGGGATTGATGTTTTGGAGGAGCATGGGTTTGATGTGCTGCAGGCGGCGGGAGGCAGCGGGCGGGGGCGCCCGCTCCACGCGAAGACTGGGCTGGTTACTAATCAGACGGGAGTGGACTTGAGCGGGCGGCGGACGATTGATGTGCTGGCTGGGGCTGCAGGAATTTCGCTTGATGCGATCTTCAGTCCGGAGCATGGGGTTACTGGAACGCTGGACACGACCGATGTTGGGAATTCGAAGGATGCGGCTACGGGAGTTCCGGTCTATAGCGTGTATGGGGCTACGGACGCGGCGCGGCGGCCGGCGGCGGATGTTATGAAGTCATTGGATGCGGTGGTGATCGATATTCAGGATGCGGGCGTGCGATTTTATACTTACGAGACTACGCTGGGATATTTTTTGGAAGCAGCGGCTGCGGCTGGAGTTGAGGTGATTGTGCTGGACCGGCCTGATCCGATTACGGGGTCGTTTGTGCAGGGTCCGGTGGCGGATGCGGGGCACGAAAGCTTTACGAATTACTGGACGCTGCCGGTGCGGCATGGCATGACCTTGGGCGAACTGGCGAAGATGTTCAACGCCGAGCGGAAAATTAATGCCAGACTTACCGTCGTGCCGATGCAGGGCTGGCAGCGCGGGGATTGGTTCGATTCCACGGGACTTGGTTGGGTGAATCCTTCGCCGAATTTACGGAGCGTGACGGAGTCGGCTTTGTATCCTGGCGTGGCTTTGATTGAGGGCACGAATGTTTCAGTGGGGCGGGGGACAGATACTCCGTTTGAAGTGGTGGGTGCGCCTTGGATCAAGAGCAGGGAGCTGGCCGCTTATTTGAATGGGCGCGGGATTGCGGGGATCCGGTTTGTGCCAGTTACTTTTACGCCTGCATCGAGTAATTACTCGGGGCTGAAGTGTGAGGGTGTGAATATTGTTGTGACGGAGCGGAATGCGCTGGATGCGCCGGAGTTGGGAATCGAATTGGCCGCGGCTTTGCGAAAATTATATCCGGCGGATTTCAAGATGGAGCGCATGGCCGAGTTGCTTGTGAATCAGGCGGCTTATGAGGGGCTGGTGGCGGGGAAGGATCCGCGGCGGATTGCTCAGGATTGGCAGGAGGAGTTGGAGGGGTTTGAGGTGGTGCGGAAGAAGTATTTGATTTATTAGTCAAAGCTTTCGGGTAGTCGACGCGGCTTGACGGCCACGGGCTGACATCTTGCCAGGCTGAGGCACCCGGAGTATCCTCTTCGCTAAGAATGTCGCCGGAGGTGCGTGTGCGTTGGCGATTGTCTCTAGTTGGCGCGTGCTTGTTGGTTGTTCTGGCGGTTGCGATTTCAGTTCCGGGCGCCTTGGGCCAGGACGGTCCGGAAATTTTTGTCACGCCTATCCCCAACTCTCCGTTCAGTGCGGTGGTGGACGTGGAACGGTCGGTTGTTCTGCGTAATGGCTCCGTCGTCGAGTTCAAGACAATCCGGGAAATTGGCCGGGACAGTCGGGGCCGGATCCACAATGAGGCGAGAGTACAAGTTCCTGCTTCGAGTACCGATACACCCACAATCCTAAGCATCCATCTGTACGACCCACAAACCAGGATCTCTACGATGATGAATCCGGTGGAGAAGACCTTCTGGACGAAGACAGTCAATCACCCGCCGTCGACGGTGCCGCCTGCTATTCGCTTTGCTTCGCCGGCCGGCGAAGGCCTGCCACAGAACGAGTTCACGAAAGAAGAAGATCTCGGCATTCATGATATCGAAGGCATACAAGCGCGTGGGGTCCGCCAGACTCAGACGATCGCGGCCGAGAGTGGTGGCACGGGTAAGGAGATCGTTATTACGGATGAGCACTGGTATTCAGAGGATCTCCGGATCAACCTGATGATCAAGCACAGTGACCCACGCACGGAAACAGTGACGATGAGAGTTGGTCAGATCACGCGCACAGAGCCAGACCCCGCTCTGTTTGAGGTTCCTCGGGGTTACAAGCCACGCAATGGGCGCGCGAAAGAAGCGAACCGGTAGATCGTCCGCCGGTATTCAGCTGCTGCACGGCTCTGGGGATAACTCGCCCGGCATGCTATCGGCGAAGCCGTGGTAATCTCAAGCTGATCGAGGAGGTAGCATTTCTTTGGGGAGGTGCGGATGCGCGGATTAATGACGTTTTTTCTGATTTCAGGGATGGCGCTCGGGCAAACGGCAGATGCGCCGAAGCCCCCGGATGCTTCCGCTCGGACTGCGGATGCAAGTTCGACGAGCGTGGATGCGGAGCAGACTCCGGCTGCGCCCTCCACTGCGGCATCTACTCCTGCTCCGCCGATAACTTCTGATCCGAATAAGGTTACGATTCCGGCGGGGACGAAGATTCCTTTGTCGCTGAAGCAGGCGATCTCGACCAAGAATGCGCGCGAGGGAGATGCGGTTTACGCGGAGACGGCTTTTCCGTTTGTGATGGACAACCGCATTGTGATTCCGGCGGGATCTTTCATACAGGGAACGATTTCGCACGTTGAGCGCGCTGGGCACGGGCATGGGCGGGCGGAGATCCTGATGCACTTTACGGCAATGATCTATCCCAGCGGATATACCGTGATGCTGCCGGGGTCGGTCGAGAACACGCCAGGCGCGGACAACAAGTCGGTGAAGGATGAGGAAGGAACAATTCAGCAGGATAAAGACACTGGGAAGAAGATCGAAGACGCCGCCAAGGGTGGCGCCTATGGGACCGTAGCCGGCGCGACGGCGGGAGGGCTGGCCACGGGCGGGTTGAATGGTGCGCGGGTCGGAGCGGGGGCGGGAGCGGCGGCAGGCATCGCATGGGCGCTATTGAAGCGCGGGAACGATGTGAGACTGGATGTGGGAACGTCGATTGAGATGGAGATTCAGCGACCGATTACAGTGGATGCGGCGCGGATTGCCGTGGCTAGGGCGCAGTAAAACAGTGGTCACGTGGTCTAGCATGGTCAGTGGTTCAGTGGTCAGTAAAATCAAAATCTTCCTTTTAGTTCAACTTTTCCAGGATTCACTTTAAATTGAAAAGTGCGTTTACGTGGGCGGTTACGGTTACCGCTTGCGGAGTGAATTGCTCGGTGGGCGCGGGAGCGGCTCTGTCCATAGCGGCCATGGCGCGGCCCATGCGCGGGACTGGAATGCGCTGATTTTCGAAGGTATCGACGGAGGCGTAGGAAAGCTCTCCGAGAGTGCGGCCGCTGGCGCGGGCAATCGCGTCGGCGGAGTTGCGGGCGCGGCGGTAGGCGTCTTCGACTGCTTTGTTCTTGGCTTCGTCGATGTTCTCCAGGGTGTAATTGAGAGTCTGAGTTTCGCTCACGTTGGCGTCGGCGAGTTGCTGGGTAATGGTTCCGATCTTGGAGAAATCCTTGAGCTTGAGGGTGACGTCGGTGGTGACGCGGTAGCCGATGACTTTTTGTTTCGGTTTCCACTCGTACACGGGTTGAACGGAGAGGAATCCGATATTTGCCGCTTTGGGCTCGATGCCGTTCGCGCGGAGAACCTGACGGACCTGCTCCGCTTCTTTCGAAGCGTGATCATAGGCAGCTTGAGAAGTGTTGTCCTGCACCGAGATATTGAACTGTATTACGGCGGTGTCGGGAGCGGATTCAAACTTGCCGTCGGCGCCAACATAGACGGAGTTGGGAAGCGCGGTGACGGCGGGATGCTCCTGAGCGAAGGACGTGGTGGTGAGAATGCAGAGCACAAGAAGAGCGAGCGGGGATTTCATGAGTGCCTCCGGGTGAGTTCAGTTCGGTTTCATTGTAGGTCGAGGTATGGACTAATCACCAGTTAGAACGGGGGAAGTGCTGCGTCTTGCAGAGCACGACGTGGTGGGAAAGACGCCGTATTACGAAGATTAAAAGCTGACCGCAGCGGCTGAAGCCGCGATCCATGGCGCATCTTTATTGGTACGACTGAAGAAGCTGCTCAAGCCAGCCTGATTTTATAGGCTTTACGCGGCGCTGAAGCGCCACTCTTCCACGGTACTACACGCATTTATCAGTTTTTTCTGCAGCCTGTGAGGTCGTGCCCTTCCCGACCGATCTGCGGATCTGTTTGGATTACTTCTGGGTTAGTTGCCTTTGGCGCTGGCGGAATAGCTGAAGGGGTAGCTCTGGGCGTTGATTTCGCGGCGGAGGTCTTCGAAGATGTCGTCGGGCATCTTCAGGAAAACCTGGACGACCTCGGGATCGAACTGGCGACCGGCCCATGCCTGGATTTCTGTGCGAGCCTCAGTGAGAGTTCTGGCAGGACGATAAGGGCGGTCGGAGATGATGGCGTCGAGAGTATCGGCGACGGAGAAGATGCGCGCGCCCAGGGGAATTTCTGATCCCTTGAGGCCGCGGGGATAGCCGGAACCGTCGAAGTGTTCCTGGTGGGAGTAAACAATGTCGCAAGCTTCGGTGAGGAACGGAATCTTCTTGAGCATCTGGTAGCCGTGATAGCAGTGCTCGCGCATGATCGTGCGCTCATTGTCATCGAGCTTTCCGGGTTTGCGAAGGATGTTGTCAGGGATGGCCATTTTACCGATGTCGTGGAGGAAGGCTCCGCGGGCGATGATGAGAATCTGTTCGCGAGGCACGCCCATGGCGCGGGCGATGGCAATCGTGAAAGCGGTAACGCGGCGGGAGTGGCCTTCGGTTTCGGCGTCTTTGAGGTCGAGCGCGTCGCCCAAGGCCTGCAGGGTGATGTCGTAGGAGCGTTCGAGATCAGCCATGGCGAGCTGAAGTTGATCGGTGCGGGCTTCGACAAGAGATTCCAGATTGGTTTGGTAGGTACGGTTCTCTACTTTGAGACGGCGATTCTCAAGAGCGCGGCCGACGGCGTTGAGTAACTGTTCGCGCTCGAACGGCTTGAGCAGGTAGTCGTAGGCACCGTTGCGGATGGCGGCGAGCGCGACGGAAATGTCGTGGACAGCGGTAACCATCACAACCGGCATATCGGGAAACTTTTCTTTGGTGCGTTCGAGCAGGCCAATGCCGTCGAGGTCGGCCATCATCAGATCGGAAAGCATGAGTTCGAATACTTCGCCGGAGTTGAGAAGAGCGAGAGCCTCCATGCCGGAACTGGCCTGCTTCCAGGTATAGCCGGCGGCGGCAAGGATGGCGCAGACAATCTCGCGGATTGCCTCTTCGTCGTCCACTACGAGAATTCGGTCCGGCATAACTGTCTCAGCGTGACTGTTTCATATACTATCGGCGATTTTACGCCAGCCGTGAGGTTCCGAAGGTAACCATTCAGGTCCGGAAAGCGCATCGATAATGGGGCATAGCGTGGTATTCCAGAAGCAGGGCATTGTTACGTCTGGAGAACGCGCCGAATGTGCGATCCCAGAAGCAGGTTGCTCACCGGGCTTGGCGCCCGGTTCGGAATGACAGCCGAAATGAAATTAAGATGAACGCTTCGCTCTGGTCGTTTTGGAACAGCACTGCACAGCCTGCACTCGCCGGACTGAAGGCCGGGGAGTGGGCGGTGCTGCTTGTGCTGGGGGCGTCGCTGCTGGTGCTGTCGGCCTTGCGGGAACGATATCTGCTGGTGTGGACGGCCGGTTGGGTGTTCCTGGCGACGTCGCGGTTCGCGGGCTTGCACGGAGCCGCGATGCGGATTCCGGAGCGCTTTGTTCCAGCGGTGGAGCAGGCGGCGTTCGTGGTTGCGATGGGGTTGTTTGCGGGTGCGGTCCTGCTGTATATCCGGGAGCGGAATCTGCTGACGCCGTTGGCTGCGATCACTTTATGCGTAGCGGGTTTTGCGGTTGCGCGCGTGCTGCTATGGCCGGAATCGCTGCCCTTGCGAGTCGCCCTGGAAGTTTCCTACCGAATCATCTTACTGACTGCGGCGATTGCGCTGCTGCGTGCGCGCAGGGGCCGCTGGGAATTGAGGGCGTGGTTGCTGGCTGCGTGTCTGCTGGTACAGCACCTGAATTGGCCGCCGTTCACCAATGGAATTTCGACAGGAAGGTTTGTAGCGGCGGACGCGCTCTTGGGGCTGAGCATGTTGCTGATTGTGTTTGGAGAAGCCCGCGCGCGAGGCCGGCGATTGAAGGTCTTGCGGGCTTTGACCGAGAGTATTGTGCTGGCTCAACAACAGGGCGGCATGATGGAAGACGCACTGGGAGAACTGCGGCGCCTGACCAAGAGCAAGGCGGCATGGTTCCGCCTGATTGAGGGCGGGCACCTGGTGGCGACGCATGCAGTCGGTGTCTCTCAAGACTTTTTGCGGGAGGCTGGTTGTGCGGAACTAACCGAGGAAGTGTCGCAGATGCTCGAGCGCGGCAAGCCCGTGATTGCATACAGGAGCGGAGCAAGCCCGGAAGACGCGGGGCTAATGAAGGCGGAAAAACTTCGTTCCGTTGTAATGGTGCCAGTCCTGGGGAAAAAGGCGCCGATCGGACGCCTGGTTCTGGGAAACGCCGGGGGGAGAAGACTAACCGCCGAGGAACTGGAGTTTCTGGAAACTTGTGGGCGGCAGTTGGGGATCGCGATCGAGAACTTCCGTTTGCTGGAGCAGGCCTTGCGCTCGCAACGGCAGTGGAGGAATACGTTTGACTCGGTGCACGATATCATCCTGGCGCACGACGCCGAATTTCGCATTATCAAAGCCAACCAGATTTTGCTCGAGCAATTGCAACTAGCATCAGCCGACGTGATCGGGAGCACCTGCGAATCCGTATTGCCGCATGGACTAGGCCCGTGGACGGGATGCCCCTACTGCGCGCGCGGGGGCGAGGAAATCAGCGAAGGGACCGATCTGTGCTTCGGCGGATTTTCCGTGGTTTCCACTGCTTCGTATGCCGAGCAAGGGAACCAGAAGAAGGGAACGATCCACATCGTTCGCGACATTACCGAGCGGCGGTCGGCGGAAGAGAAGTACCGACTGCTGTTCGACCAGGTGCAGGAGGGCGTCTACGTGGCCACGCCCCGCGGCCGCTTGCTCGATTGCAACGATGCGTTTGTGCATATGCTGGGGTATGAAAAGCAGGAAGAATTGCTGGCTTTGAATCTGGACGAAGACATTCGAGTGGATGCAGGCCAGAGGGATGCCTTCCGGCGGGAAATCGACCAGCAGAATTACGTCCGCAACTTTGAAGTCACCATGCGACGCAAGAATGGAACACTGTTGCTGGCAGCCGAGAGCAGTTTCGCCACGCGGGATGCGGCGGGGCGGGTTGAGCGTTACCAGGGCTTTGTTCTGGACGTGACGGAGAAGCGGCGCGCCGAAGACGAGATGCGCCGGCGGAATCGCGAACTGAATGCGCTGAACGCGATGGCAGTAGTTGCGACGCAGTCTTTCGATCTGGATGAGATCCTGAACCTGACACTGCGGCAGGTGGTTTCGTTGTTCGGAGCGGAGAGCGGAGCGGTGTACCTTTCGGATTCAGATGCGCCGACATACCGGCGTCGAGCGGCCTGGGGACCGCGCAGCCGCGACAAATCGAGGCCCGCGGAGATCAGTTTTGCCGAGGGCTTTGGAGATCTGGTGATGCGGTCGCGCGCCGAAGTAATCACGGCGGAGTATCTGCCGCATCTCACCGGAGCGGTGGCGGACTTCATCCGTTCCGACAGCGACGGAGCGTGGATCTGGGTGCTGTTCTGGGGCAAGGATAGTCCGATTGGCATGATGGGGCTACGCAGCCAGGCGGAGTACGAATACTCCACCGGGGAAGAGAACCTGATGGTGGCGATCAGCCGGCAGTTGGCCACTACGATTGAGAAAGTGCGTCTCTATGAAGAGACCTGCAAGGCCTATGAGGATCTGCGGCGCACGCAGGAACAACTTCTGCAGAGCGAAAAAATGTCGGCGGTCGGGCAACTGATTGCGGGCGTGGCGCATGAGTTGAACAATCCGCTGACCGCCATTCTCGGATACGCGCAGCTCCTGGAGAGTGAAGGATTGAACGAGCGCGCGCAAGACTATGTAGGCAAGATGTTCAAACAGGCGCAGCGCACTCACCGGGTGGTGCAGAATCTGCTTTCGTTCGCGCGCCAGAGGAAGCCAGAGCGATCGGAAGTGGACATCCGCAAGGTGTTGGAAGAAACGCTGACCCTGCGCGATTACGACTTGAAGGTGAACAAGATCGTTGTTGAAAAAGATCTGGGAGCGGAGGCGGCGTTGGTGGTGGCCGATCCGCATCAGCTAGAGCAAGTATTTCTGAACATCATTAATAATGCGGTTGACGCCGTGCTGGAGACGGGACGGGCCGGGAAGCTGAAGATCCGGGTCTATTGTGAGAAGAGCAACGTGTGCGCGCAGTTTGCAGACGATGGCCCGGGGATCAAGGATCCCAAGAGAATTTTCGATCCGTTCTATACCACGAAAAACGTTGGGAAGGGAACGGGGCTGGGTCTGAGCATCTGCTATGGGATTGTTAAGGAACACGGCGGTGACATTACCGCGCACAATGGCTCGGAAGGTGGAGCGGTGATCGAAGTGCGCCTGCCGATGGCAGTGTCGCCGGGAACGGTGGTGGAAGTAGCGCCGGTGGCTCCGCCCAAGCGCCAGGGTGCCATTCAAGGCCGAGTGCTGCTAGTGGAAGAGGAAGAAGCGGTGCTGGAGTTCGAGCGTGACGTGCTGATCGGCGCCGGGGCCAACGTAGTGACGGCCAGCCGGAGCGAAGACGTGAAGACGCGTTTGCTTTCCGAGCCGTTCGATGCAGTGATCATGAGCGGTAAAATGCCGTCGGACTGGAACGCGAAAGAGGCCTATCTCTGGCTCAAACAAAATTGTTCGCACATGCAGGACCACGTGCTGTTTACGTTCTCGAGCGGTGTGGAGCAGGGCGATGAACGGGCCTTCCTGCAAGAGAACAGCGTACCTTACCTGGTAAAGCCTTTCGAAGTGGCGGAGCTGATTTCGCAGGCGAGACGCTTGCTGCAAAAAACGCAGGCGGCGGCAGCCGGCGCGAGCTAGAAATCTCCGGACGCAAACTCCGACACCACTATCGTCCCGCTTGACACAACTGTCATTCCGTAATTTGAGGATGATAGTTGTAATTCAGGATGACAATTCTCAACAGGAAACCATCACAACTGTGTGCGCAGGTTCTTTACGAGGCGGCGGAGAGCTTTCTCGTTGCGGCGATACCATCGCCATTGGCCTTGCTTCTCGGCGTCGACCAGGCCCGCCTTGGTCAGGATCGCCATGTGATGAGAGATGGTCGGTTGGGAAAGGTGCACGCGCTCTTCAATGTCGCCGGCGCAAAGGCCGGCGTACTTTCCGACAGCGGGGGCGCTGGTTGAAACTGGACCGCGTTGTTTGAGGGCTCCGAGGATGCGGCGACGCGTGGGATCGGCAATGGCATGGAGAGTGTGGTCGAGAGTCGTGGGAGAGGTCATGGGGATTAGGAATAGCGGTTAAATTGACGGTTGTCAATATGCTCCGTCTTGAGCTCCTGCTGCGGCGGCGGAGGCGCCGCACGCGAAACCGATCGAGCTGCGCTCGATGGACAGCCGAGGGCGGCTGTCCCCACATAAATTCTCCACATGAGTTCTCAGGCCCGCTGGCGTGGGGCTCGCAGCCACTCGATGCGGGTGAATTCGAGGTAGCGCACGTCACTCTCCGGCAGCGAGCAGTTGGATTGGTTGAGGTGAGGAGCGAGTGTGCCGCCGCGGATCCAGTAGCCGGTGGCGTCCTGTTTGAGGATGGTTGAGTCGAGCGGGTCCATGCCGTGCAGCTTGAAGATGACACGGCGGTTCAGCAGAGGGTCAGGCTTCATCATAGGTCGATTCGGTTCTTTGGCTCTTACTTTCTACTTTTTCAGGATCGGATTATATCCATCGTTGATGAGGCGGGAGCGCATACCTTCGGCGTCTTTGATGTCAGCGAAGGGGCCGACCTGCACGCGAAACAGCTTGTCGGTGGTGGAATTGCTGGCGACGAAAGCAGGATATTGTTTCTTCTTGAGAGCGTCGACCAGGGCCTCGGCGTCGTCCTGCTTGCTGACCGCGGCGACCTGGACGAAATAACCGGCGGTGGGGAGCACGCCCATGGGATCCGGCGGATTGGCTGTCTGCGCTGGTGTGCCGGACGACGTTGCGCCGGCGGACGATGAAGGCGTTTGACCGGCCGCTGCGGGGCTGGCGGGCGTCAGTTGCGGATTGGCGTCCTTCTGTTCGACGGCCTTATAAAAAGTCATCGCTGGCGCGGGTTGAGGAGATGCCGAGCCGGCGGGCTTCAAGCCGTTGGATGCGGTTTGCAGGGGGGCAGCGGGGCTTGGGTTGAGTCCGGCGTCTGATTTCCGGCCTAGCGTGTAGCCGAGCGCGAAGAAGACGGCGCAGACTATTACCAGGCCGAAAAAGAGACCGAGCAGCTTTGCGGTGCCTAAGGTGATTTCAGTGTCCTGTGATGGACCCACAGCAATGTACCTCGGGGGCTAAAGCCCACATTGTTTGTCGCAACGCCTTACGCGGCGCTGAAGCGCCGCTCTTCCACCTTCATGCCGCAGTCTTGTCATCTCCCTTTGCCAGCAACTTCTGGAGGCCCGAGAAAAAATCCACGGGGACGGGGAAGATCACAGTGGTGTTTTTCTCGACGCCGATCTCGGTCAAAGTCTGCAAGTAACGAAGCTGGACGCTGACGGGTTCGGTGGCAAGCAGATGAGCGGCGTCGACCAGGCGCTGGGCGGCTGAGAATTCACCCTCCGCATGAATGATCTTGGAACGCTTTTCGCGTTCGGCCTCGGCTTGCTTGGCCATCGCGCGCAGCATGGATTCCGGCATGTCGACCTGCTTCACCTCGACATTCGTAACTTTCACTCCCCACGGCGAGGTGTGCTGGTCGAGAATGCTTTGCAGGCGCAAGTTGATTTTTTCGCGGTGGGCGAGCAGTTCGTCGAGTTCCTGTTCGCCGAGCACGGAGCGCAGAGTAGTTTGGGCGAACTGCGAAGTCTGGTACACGTAGTTGGAAACTTCATTCACCGCCTTGTTGGGATCAATCACGCGCAGAAAGATCACCGCATTCACTTTGAGCGTAACGTTGTCGCGGGTGATGATGTCCTGCGGCGGAACTTCAAGCGCTTCCTGGCGAAGCGAAACCCGCACCATCCGGTCGAGTGGGACAAATACGAGCGCGATCCCTGGACCCTTGGCAGTAGTCAACAGGCGGCCGAGACGGAAGATTACGCCACGTTCGTACTCCGCCAGGATCTTGATTGAACTTAAGACATAAAGGATAACGATGATGCCGGCAATGCCGAAGAATCCTAATCCAAAGACTTCCATGTGTACCTCACGGCTGGAGCGAAGAACACTCCTATCGCGGATTGTAACGCAGGGACGAGCGATGGGCGGGGAATTCGAATTTCGGCGGTTGCTTGCGCTGGTGCGCGTGCGCTGGTTATCGGGAAATGGCGGGTACTGCCGCCGTTTGGGTTGCACCCAGCGGTTCGACCTGAAGCAGAAGGCCATCGATGCGACGAACGACTACGGATTGCCCGGCGGGCAAATCGGTAGAGGAGACGGCGTTCCAGAGTTCGCCGTGGACGAAGATTTTTCCGCCCGGAGAAAGAGCGGTTTGTGCGATTCCCGTTTCGCCGATTAAGCCCTGAGCGCCGGAAACCATCTTATTGCGCCGAGCTTTGAGGGCGATGCTCATCAGGAACGCGGTGATCAGTCCGAGGGGAATGCTGACGGCGAGGGCCGTGAGGATGTGGACGCGCATTTCCGGGATGGGCGAATCGACGAGGAGCAGTCCGCCCAGCGTGAGAAGCGCGATGCCGCCGATGGTGAGGACGCCGTGGCTGGCGAACTTGGCTTCGGCGGCGAAAAGCACGAAGGCGGCGAGAATCAGGCCCAGCGCGGCAAAGCGCGTGGGCAACAGGTTCAGGGCGAAGGCCGCAATCAGGATGAACACAACGCCTACGGTCCCAGGAACAACCGCGCCGGGATGATTGAACTCGGCGTAGAGAGCGAGAGCGCCGATGGCGAGCAGGATGAAGGCGATGTTCGGGTCCATCAAATAGTCGAGGATCTGTTCCTTGAGCGTCATGCCGAAAGGCTCGATGGGCTGGCCGGAAAGTTTGAGGGTGACTTCCTGTCCGTTGAAGCGTTTGAAGCTTTTGCTGCCGATCTGGCGAAAGAGATCTTCTTCGCTCGATGCTACATAGTCGATCAAGTGCTGCGAAAGAGCTTCCTGTTCGGTGAACGATTTGGATTCGAGCACCGCACTTTCGGCGACCTCGACATTGCGACCGCGGCGGGAAGCAACTGAGCGCATGAGAGCGGCGGTATCATTCTCGATTTTGCGCTTCATCTCGTCGTCGGGCTTGACCTGGGTTGGACCGAAGAGCAGGACGGGATGCGCCGCTCCGGCGTTGGTGCCGGGAGCCATCGCCGCGACATCGGCCGCTTCGAGGATAAAAATTCCAGCCGAGCCGGCGCGGCTGCCGGTGGGCGCAACATAGAGGATTACAGGGACCGGCGAACTCGTGATCTTCTCGATGATGTGTCGAGTGGATTCGACGAGCCCTCCGGGGGTAGTGATCTCGATCAACACGGCTTGATCGTTGCGGCGCTGGGCTTCGTCAATGGCGCGTGCGATGTATTCCTCGGTGATGGGCTGGATGGTGTCGTTGACGACGATCTTGAGGACTTCGGCGGAAGAGATGGAACTGAAGATCAGAATTGCAACCAGGGCGAAAAGACGCGAGATTCGATTGCGTTGCATGGGCTGCCTATAGCAATATTTTTACTCTTATTTGTGACTCAAAGCAGACATTTCTTCGGTCTCGCTGGCATTGGGATTTTCAGGGTGCGAGGCGCTCCAGCCGGGAAGACTGGTGCTGCCGGTGATCAGCCGCGCGCCGCGTTCGTACGTGAAATAGGACCACGCCCACTGGATGAATACCAACAGGCGATTTTGAAAACCAATCAGGAAAAGAATGTGGACGAAGAGCCACGCCAGCCATGCGATGAACCCGGATATGTGAATCTTTCCGAACTGGGCGATTGCGGCGGAGCGTCCGATGGTCGCCAGGCTGCCCTTGTCCAGGTAGTGAAAGTCAGCCCCCCCGCCCCCCCGCACAGAACGTGGGAAGGACGGGGCACTCGATTTGATCTCCTTCGTTATCAATTTGGCTACGAAACGGCCTTCCTGAATGGCGACCGCCGCCACGCCCGGAAGCAACTTGCCCGATTTATCATTCAAGGCGGCCAGGTCTCCGATGACGAAAACTTCGGGATGGTTAGGAAGGCTGAGATCAGGATTTACCAGCACGCGTCCGGCGCGGTCTATCGGGACACCGAGCTTCTTGCCCAGCGGCGACGCGGCTACGCCTGCGGCCCACAGGATGACGGCGGCGTCCATCCTTGTTTCGCCCATGTAAATTACTCCGGGCTCGATCTTCGTGGCCATGGTTGAAGTAAGCACTTCAACTCCGAGGCGCCGCAGTTGTTCAAGCGCGCTGCGCGAGAGGTCTTCGGGATAGGCGGGGAGAACGTGCGGGCCGCCTTCGATAAGATGAATGCGGGCGCGGCGCGGATCGATGGTGCGGAAATCCTGAGCGAGGGCGTGACGGCAGATTTCGGCGAGAGTTCCGGCGAGTTCTACCCCGGTGGGCCCGCCGCCGACGACCACGAAATTCAGCGGATCGTTACCTTCGCCGGCAGAGGCGCGGCGTTCGGCAAGTTCAAATGCCAACAAAACGCGGCGGCGGATTTCGAGCGCGTCCTCGATGGTCTTGAGGCCGGGAGCGAAAGCTTGCCATTCATCATGGCCGAAATAGGCGTGGCTGGCGCCGGCGGCGACGATGAGAGAATCGTAGGGAATTTCCTGATAATCGTCTTGCGCGTCTGGTTGCACATCGTCTTGCGCAGATGTTTGCACCACGCGGCGTTCGAGATCGAAGCCGGTGACCTCGGCCATGAGCACTTCGACGTTCTTGTGATGGCGCAGAATCGAACGGATGGGAGCCGCGATCTCGCCAGGGGAAAGACCGGCGGTAGCCACCTGATACAGCAGCGGCTGAAAGGTGTGATGATTCTTACGATCGATGACCGTGATGCTTACGGGTGCTCGGGCCAAAGCCTGGGCGGCGCTCAGGCCACCGAAGCCTGCACCCACGATCACTACCCGATATGCAGCTTGATCTGTCGCCTTGCCGTTCATCATCCTACTCTATAAGATTCAGCGCGATGGCAATCGGCTCCAGAAGTTTGGCTGAGGACTCGAATCCGGCGTGGCTGCGCTGGCTGGTTCCGTCGGCGAGCGATTTGATTTTCCTGGCGTTGCTGGGCCTGCTGACGCTCACCACGCTCTCGGTGCGGCTGCTGGGCGATGCTGGAATCGGCTGGCACATTCGCACCGGACAACTGATTCTCGCGACACATACGATTCCCCGCGTCGATCCGTTTTCCTCGATGAGTGCCTCCGTCACTGCGGGTCAGCCCTGGTATGCCTGGGAGTGGTTGTACGACGTGGCTGCAGGCTGGCTTGATCGTGCGGCCGGACTGAACGGCGTGGTGCTGCTCACCGCTTTGATGATCGCGGCGTTGTTCGGCTGGACATTCCGTCTGCTGTTGCAGCGGGGTGCGAACGTTCTAGTCGCATTGGTCCTGGTGCTGCTGGCGGCTTCGGCGGCGATGATTCACTTTCAGGCGCGGCCGCACGTGATGAGTTGGTTGCTCACGGTGGTGTGGTTCTGGATTTTGGACTCGCAGGAAAAAACACAGGCTGGTTCCGTTTCAAATTCGCCCGAACATTCAACAATCAAAACACGGCATGTTTGGCAAGTGTGGGTGTTGCCGCTGCTGATGGCGGTGTGGGTGAATGTCCATGGAGGGTTTCTAGTGGGCCTAGCCCTCCTCGCGATTTACTGGGTCGGGGCAGTGTGGCAGTGGTTCAGCCTGAAGGGAGATCGGTTCGACGATGCCTTGCAGAAGATCCGCGCTGTGCGCCGTATCCGGGCGCTGGCACTGACTGGTGTTTTGAGCGCAGCCGCGACTTTGGTGAATCCTTACGGCTTCAAGTTGCATGTGCATATCTACCGTTATCTTTCGAATCGCTTTCTGATGGATCACATTGATGAGTTTCAGTCTCCGAATTTTCATTATGTGGCGCAGAAATGTTTTGCAGGATTGTTGATGCTGACCTTGGTGGCGCTGGCGGCGAAGAGACGCGAGGCCAGCGCGAGCCAGGGCCTGGTGATATTGTTCGCGGTGTATGCGGGGCTCTACGCGTCTCGGAACATTCCTGTGTCATCACTGCTGTTGATCCTCGTGATTGGGCCATGGTTGTCGGAGATGGGAAGACTTGCAGCGACAGGTTCAGTTCGATGGCGCGAGCCGCTCTCCACATCATTCCTTCAGCGAATGGGGACGACCGAGTTGAGCTTGCGTGGACATCTGTGGCCAATCGCGGCCGTCGTGGTGACCTGCTGGATCGCGGTACACGGGGGCAAGTTGGGCACGAGGCTGCTGATGGACGCCCACTTCGATGCGAAACGGTTTCCAGTGCAGGCTGTGGATTATCTCGAGAAGCAGGGTATGCAGGGTCCGCTGGTGAGTCCGGATTATTGGGGCGGGTATTTGATCTACCGGCTTTATCCGCGAGTACGAATGGTGGTCGACGACCGCCATGATTTCTATGGCGAAGAATTCTTAAAGTCTTACTTGAAGATGATGCACGTGGAGCCAGGCTGGCAAGATTTTCTGCAGCAACATCAGGCCCGCTGTGTGCTTGTTCCCAAGGGTTCCGCATTGACTAACATTCTGGCGGAAACCGCGGGATGGCGGCCGATCTACGGCGACGAGGTGACGGTGGTGTTTGAGCGCTCTGCCACAGGCTTCCCGTAGTTGCCCGTCGGCAAAGTGCCGGCGCTACCTGCTAAACTTTCTCCGTGCCACGTCTCACTCACCTCGAATGCACTCGCTGCGGCGAGCATTTTCCCGCCGACCGTCCGCAAACTGTTTGCCCGAAAGATGGCGGCATCCTTTATGCGCGCTACGATCTGGAGAGCATTAAGAAGAGTTTTTCGCCGGCGTCTTTGCTGCCGCTCGCTCCTACCATGTGGCGTTACGATGCGGTACTTCCCGAAGCCACGCCGGTTACTCTCGGCGAAGGCTTTACTCCCATGCTGCGCAGCCGCGAGTTTCCAAACGTCTTTATCAAAGACGAGGGCTTAAATCCCACTGGCTCATTCAAAGCTCGCGGACTCTCGGCCGCGGTTACCATGGCCCGCCATTTCAGCCTGAAAAAGCTGGCCATCCCCTCTGCCGGAAACGCTGCGGCTGCCCTTGCTGCCTACGCCGCCGCTGCCAGCATCGAAGCCCACATCTTCATGCCGAAAGATGTGCCCGCCGCGAATCGCATTGAATGCGACTACTACGGTGCACAGGTCACTCTGGTGGACGGCCTCATCTCCGACTGCGCCCGCAAAGTCGCCGAGCTGAAGGAAAGTGAGTCCTGGAAACGAGAAGGATGGTTCGATGTCTCGACAACCAAAGAGCCCTACCGCGTGGAAGGCAAGAAGACGATGGGCTACGAGGTCGCTGAACAACTTGGGTGGAAACTTCCACAGGGGATTATTTATCCCACAGGCGGCGGCGTCGGCCTGCTGGGCATGTGGAAAGCTTTTGACGAGATGGAACAGTTGGGTTTCATCGGTCCCGAACGGCCGAATATGGTCGGCGTGCAATCAGCGGGATGCGCGCCGATTGTTAAAGCATGGGATGAGGGTCGGGCCGTGGCGGAAATGTGGCCGCATGCTTACACCCTGGCCTCGGGCTTGCGGGTGCCGAAACCCTACGGCGACTATCTGATCCTCGACATCCTGAAAAAAAGTGGAGGCCTCGCGCTCGCAGCTACCGACACAGAAATTCTCGATGCTGTTCGGTACTGGGCGAAGGTGGAAGGAATCTTCGCCGCGCCCGAGGGTGCCGCGTCGCTTGTCGCCTATCAGAAGCTCCTCGCCAGCGGGTTCTTCGACGCCGACGATACCGTTGTGCTCTTCAATACCGGATCCGGTCTCAAGTACCTGGATGTGCTGGACACGAAAGATGCCGCCACGCCGGCGGCGCCTCGCGCCATCGCCGGAATTATTGGGCCTTATTGAGCATTCCGAAGTGAGCATCGCTTCGGGTTCCCGATAATTAGGTTACCAGTGCGATCGCGTGTGGGTGCTTGAAAAAGTACCTCAACGGAACGTGGTTTTAACTGCAAGCATTTTCGAGCGGCACAATTTAATTTGATACTTCTGTGCGTCGGACGGAACACGGAGGGCGTGCGGATAGAGTAAGAAACAAGCCGCCGACTTACGGGAAAGTTTTGATCATAATCTCGCGGCAGAGGCGCGCGATCTGTTGCTCTTCTTGTGCAGCGACAATCTGAATCTTCTCGGAGGTCAGCCCAAGAGAGTCGAGACCGTTGGTTGCTGCAGATCGCATGCGGCGGCTGTGCTCTCCGATGCCGCCCGTGAAAACAAGCAGGTCCACGCCTCCCAGTAGAGCCATGTAGGCTCCAATTGTCTTTCGTACTGAGACCGCAAACACGTCCAATGCAAGGCAGGCTTTAGGGTCGCCGGATTGGATCCGTTCTTCCAGCATTTTCACATCGCTCTCGCCGGATGAGAGAGCGAAAAGGCCGGATTGATGATTGAGCAGATTTTCCAGACGGTCGGCATCGAGCTTCTCATTGCGCAACAAATAGAGAATGACACCGGGGTCGAGGTCGCCCGAGCGCGTCCCCATTGGAATGCCGCCAGTCGGAGTGAGACCCATCGTAGTATCGATCGATACCCCGTTACGAAGCGCACAGAGGCTCGATCCGTTACCGAGATGGGCGAAGATGGCTCGTTGGGGAAGCTTTGCGCCGAAGTGATGCACCAGCGATTCGTAAGAAATGCCGTGGAAACCATAGCGGCGGATGCCTTCGTCGAAATAGCGTTGCGGGAGCGGAAAATGCGAAGCGACTTCGGGGATTGTCTGGTGAAAAGCGTCGTCGAAGCAGGCGAATTGTGCGGCCGAAGGAAAGATCGATTGTGCGGCAGCGATCAGCGATAAAGCCTGGGGGATATGCAAGGGGGCAAAGTGCGTTGCCGAGCGCAGTTGATCCAGAACATGCGGCGTAATGATTTGGTGTTTGCGGAGATTGGGGCCGCCGTGCACCACGCGGTGACCCACAGCCACGGGTGCGGCGTCGATATGTTTCTGTATTACCGCAACGAGAGCGTTGAGCGCGTCGCTCTGGGACTCGTGAATGCATTCGTGCTGCAGGAGCGGTTTTCCATCCGAGGAACGAATGCCTAAGGATCCATTGTCGCGCCCAATGCCATCGGCGCTCCCCATCAGCAGCGGCTGTTCGTCCTTTGCTCCCCGCTGGTAGATGCCGAATTTCAGGGAAGACGAGCCACTGTTGAGCGCCAGGATGGGTCCGTCTATTCTCGCCAACTCGTTCGCCATGCCTATCCCGGCCACTTCCAGTTTCGAATTTCTTCTTGGTCGATGCCTTCGGCGTGAGCGTAGTTAACGCTCGCAATGATCTGACCTTTCAGCCATTCCTTGACGTGGGCGCCGACGGAGCTAAGACGCGGGACGCGGTCAATGACGTCAATTGCTAAATCGAAGCGGTCGATCTGATTGAGAATCGCGAGTTCGAGCGGAGTATTGATGTTGCCCTTTTCCTTGTATCCGCGCACATGTATATTGTCGTGATTTTTTCGGCGATAACTGAGTTTGTGAATGAGCGAAGCATAGGAATGGAAGTTGAAGATGACCGGCTTGTCGGTGGTGAAGAGTGAATCGAAATCGCGATCGGAGAGTCCATGGGGATGCTCAGTCTCCGGCATGAGGCGGAAAAGATCCACGACGTTGACGAATCGTATCTTCAAATCGGGGAAGTGCTCCTTCAAGATTGCGACTGCCGCCAGGGACTCCATAGTCGGAATGTCGCCGGCACAGGCCATTACGGCGTCGGGATCTTCACCGTTGTCGCTGGATGCCCAATCCCAGATGCCGATGCCCTTGGTGCAGTGGGTGACTGCATCCTCCATAGTGAGGTATTGCAGATGCTCCTGTTTATCTGCGACGATGACATTGACGTAATCCCGCGACCGAAGACAGTGATCCGTCACACTGAGCAGGCAGTTTGCATCCGGCGGTAAATAGATGCGCACAACATCGGGACTCTTGTTGGTGACCACATCGAGAAATCCGGGATCCTGGTGCGTAAAGCCGTTGTGATCCTGCCGCCAAACCAGAGATGTAATGAGGAGGTTGATCGACGGCACAGGGGCTCGCCAATTGAGCTCTTTCTTGGATTTTTCCAGCCATTTGGCGTGCTGATTGAACATGGAATCGATGACGTGGATGAAGGCTTCGTAGCTGGAGAATAAGCCGTGGCGACCCGTGAGAACGTAACCTTCGAACCAGCCTTCGAGCGTATGCTCGCTCAACATTTCCATCACGCGCCCGGAGACATCGAGTTCGCCGCCATCGGCGTCTTCCGGCATAAATTCGGCCAACCACGTCTTCTTTGAAGCAGCGTAGATGGCTGTGAGTTTGTTGGACGCGGTCTCGTCAGGTCCAAACACGCGGAAGGAACTCATGTTACGGCGCATCACCTCGGCAAGAAAGTGGGCGAGCACGTCGGTGGGTGGAGCGTAGGTTGAACCCGGCGCTTTGACCTCGACGGCGTAGTCGCGAAAGTCCGGCAGTTCGAGCTCTTTTCGCAGCAACCCGCCGTTTGCGTGGGGATTGGCCGAGATACGGCGCAGCCCGGAAGGCGCAAGCTCCTGCAGTTCTGGTCTCAGTGTTCCACTAGCATCGAACAGATCTTCGGGCTTATAGCTGCGCAGCCAGTCTTCGACAAGTTTCAGATCTTTCTTATTCGTTGCTGGGTCGGATACTGGAACCTGGTGTGCGCGCCACGAACCTTCCACTTTGTGGCCGTTCACCACTTTCGGTCCAGTCCATCCCTTGGGGGAGCGAAGTACGATCATGGGCCAGCGGGGGCGCGTGGCATCGCCGGTTGAACGGGCGTGCTGCTGGAGCGAGCGAATCTCCAGGATGCACTGCTCCAGCGTCGAAGCCATTTTCTGATGCATCACAGACGGGTCGTCGCCCTCGACGAAATAAGGTTTGTGGCCGTACCCGATCAGCAGCGCCTCCAACTCTTCGTGGGGAATGCGTGCGAGGATTGTGGGATTCGCGATCTTGTAGCCGTTGAGATGGAGCACGGGAAGGACAGCTCCATCGCGAATGGGATTCAGGAACTTATTCGAATGCCAGGAGGTGGCAAGCGGACCGGTCTCGGCTTCGCCGTCTCCAACAGCGACAGCAACGATGAGATCAGGATTGTCGAATGCGGCTCCGTACGCATGAGAGATGGAATAGCCCAGCTCGCCGCCCTCGTGAATTGAACCAGGTGTCTCGGGGGTACAGTGCGAGCCAATCCCGCCGGGAAACGAAAACTGCCGGAAGAACTTGAGCAGGCCGGCTTCATCGCGACTCTTGTCGGGATAGATTTCGGAATAGTGGCCTTCGAGGTAACAGTTGGCCAGCGTGGCCGGCGCGCCGTGACCGGGGCCCGAGACGTACATAACATTCAAGTCATATTTCTTGATGAGACGGTTCAAGTGAACCCAAATCAAAGACTGTCCCGGATCCGACCCCCAATGACCAAGCAGTCGGTTCTTGATATGCTCCGGCCGCAAGGGCTCGCGAAGCAGAGCATTCGCGCGGAGATAGATCATTCCTGCCGCTAAGTAATTGCAGGCATGCCAGTAGGCATCGATCTTTCGCAACTCGTCGGCGGTAAGCGGCGCCAGGATGTCAGCCGAGACTTCAGTTGTGCCAGCCATTCTGTTCTCCGACAACTCAAGAATTCGCCATCTGGGAGGATGACCCTACTTTGAAGCATAGTCCTGTGATGCGGCGCGTTTACCAAAAGACGTAGGAATCTCGGATCCCCCACTCGAATGGCGTGCCCCGAGTTTCCTCTTCAGTGCCGGTCTATCTCGAGAACCTAATGCGCCCGGCGCGGCATCCATAGCCTACATGAGAACGCCTTGCGATGAAGCCGTGATGCGATCAAGAGACGCCGAAGTGCCTTGCAGGGCACAGGCGAGAATCTGGGTACTGGTCGCGACTATTCTTGGCTCGAGCATGGCTTTCATCGATGGCACGGTCGTCAACGTTGCGCTACCCGCGGTCCAAGCCAACTTTCACGCCAGCGTTGTCGATGTGCAATGGGTGATCGAGTCTTACGGCCTGTTTCTAGGCGCGCTGATTCTTGTCGGAGGTTCGCTCGGAGACTTGTTTGGGCGCCGTCTGATATTCGTATCCGGTATAGCGATATTCACCGCGGCTTCGGCAGTTTGCGGCAGCGCTGTGAACCTTCATCAGTTAGTCATCGCGAGGAGTGTTCAAGGCGTTGGTGCTGCGCTCCTGGTGCCCGGCAGTCTGGCGATCATAAGCGTGTCTTTTGACGAGAAGAGTCGTGGCCGCGCAATTGGCACATGGTCGGGCTTTACCGCGATTACTACGGCCATTGGGCCGGTTCTCGGCGGGTGGCTGGTTGAACATGCGTCGTGGCGGTGGGTATTTTTCATTAATCTGCCGTTCGCAGTTGCGGTTATAGTCATTTCGCTCTGGCGTATTCCGGAAAGTCGCATGGCCGGCGCAGGCCGCATAGATTGGTCAGGAGCGCTTCTTGCCACCGTTGGATTAGGTGGCTTGGTGGCCGGGTTCATGGAATCGGTCAACCTGGGTTGGACAAATCCTCTAGTCTTCGGGAGTTTGATCATAGGAGCGGCGTGTCTTATCACATTGGCGGTTGTCGAAGCTAATGTCACTTCTCCGATGCTCCCGCTGGCGCTGTTCGAATCCCGCAGCTTCAGTGGTGCAAACCTGCTTACGCTTTTCCTGTACGCCGCAACTGGAGTTCTCTTTTTCTTGTTCCCGCTGAATCTGATCCAAGTTCAGGGTTATTCCGCCACAGGCGCTGGTGCTGCCATCCTTCCGTTGATTCTTCTCATGTTCTTTCTATCTGGGTGGTCCGGTGGACTCGTTGCCCGCTATGGTCCGAGAATTCCGTTGATCATTGGTCCCGTCGTTGTCGCTTGTGGATTTGGCCTGTTCGCAGTGCCGTCGGTTGGAGGGAGCTACTGGAAAACATTTTTCCCAGCGGTGGTTGTTCTGGGGGTTGGGACAGCGGTTACTGTAGCTCCTCTTACCACCGTGGTTATGAACTCGGTAAGTGAAGACCGAGTCGGCTCGGCTTCTGGAATTAACAACGCCGTGGCGCGCGTAGCCGGGGTACTTGCGGTCGCAATCGTTGGAATTGTGATGGTGAAAGCGTTTGGGTCCCGACTGAACCGCAGCCTGGCTCATCTTTTGCTATCGCCTGCTATTTTGGGGGAGCTGCAAGCGGACAAGATCAAACTCGCGACTTTACAAGTTCCCCCTGGTCTAAGTCTCAGCGCCAGCGCCGCGATCAGGGAATCCGTCAAGGAAGCATTTGTCTTTGGATTTCGAATCGTAATGTTGGCTTGCGCGGGACTATCTTTGGCAAGCTCCGCCGTAGCCTGGCTGACGATTCGGAACGATGCTGACCGTGCCGAGACGAAGCCCGTTCCAAATATCCAGCATGCGGAGAGGTTGGTGGACCCAGGCAGGCGATGGTAAGCTTTCAGTCCGGACTTCACATGCGAGGCTAGCGTAATATTTCGAACGGCGAAATTCCCGCACTAACCCAGGACAATACTCGATGGAGCCCGATCCCAATCCAATGAGCACGCCCGAAGCGGCACGTAGATCGCCTGCTCTCGCGCAGGCAGTAGCCGCGCCGCTTACCCGCGCCGCGATCTTCCTGGTCGCAAAGCTCAATCCGGGCTCTGAGAACCGCGCTATTCTGCGCTCGTTCTGCGGAGACCTCGCCGCGCTGGTGCGCGCGGTGGAATTTCGTGACCTGGAGGGAGGACTATCCTGCGTTGTGGGGTTTGGATTCGAAGTCTGGGACCGCCTCTTTGGGCAACCGCGGCCATCAGAGTTGCACACCTTCCAGGAAATTCGTTCCGGATCACGCCACGCTGTCTCGACGCCTGGCAACCTGCTGTTCCATATCCGCGCCAAGCGTATGGACCTATCCTTCGAACTAGCTACGCAGATTATGGCGCGTCTTGGAAATGCCGTTTCCCCGGTAGATGAAGTGCAGGGCTTCCGTTACTTCGACGACCGCGATCTTATGGGTTTCGTCGACGGGACGGAGAATCCCAGGGGCGAGGCCGCGGCCGCTGCGGTAGTGGTCGGTGACGAGGACGCCGGCTTTGCCGGGGGCAGCTACGTCATCGTTCAGAAATATCTCCACGATCTTGCGGCATGGAATGCACTCTCCACCGAAGCGCAGGAGCGCATTATCGGCCGCACCAAGCTTTCCGATATTGAACTGGACGATTCAGTCAAGCCAACATCCGCGCATAGCGCGCTCACCACCATCGCCGAGAACGGAAAAGAGATCAAGATTCTGCGCGACAACATGCCCTTCGGCCGGCCGGGGTATGGTGAATTTGGAACCTATTTCATTGGCTACAGCCGTTCGCCTCGTACAATCGAGCAGATGCTCGAGAACATGTTCGTCGGGCGGCCGCCCGGCAACTACGACCGTCTGCTCGACTTCAGTCGCGCTGTCACAGGAAATCTGTTCTTCGTGCCCTCGGCGACATTTCTGCAGAGTGTCGCCCAAGACCAAACTACGGAAGACCAAATTAACAAAGATGAACCTGTGGTTGCAGAGGCTGCTGCCTCGCCGGCGGCGGCCTCACCTACTGCATCCGCACCATCGGTGCGCGATGGTTCGCTCGGCATCGGATCACTCAAAGGAGACATACGACATGAATAATCTCCATCGCGAACTTGCCCCCATTTCCGATTCGGCATGGGCTCAGATCGAAGAAGAAGCTTCGCGCACGTTGAAGCGCTACCTCGCTGGACGGCGCGTTATCGACGTGCAGGGACCGACCGGCATCGACCTTTCTGCCGTCGGCACCGGCCACCTGCGGACGATCACGGCTCCGGCGAAAGGAATCGTTGCGCGGCAGCGCGAGGTGAAAGCACTCGTTGAGTTGCGAGTTCCATTCGATCTTGATCGCCATGCGATCGACGACGTCGAGCGTGGCGCGAACGATTCGGACTGGCAGCCGGCGAAGGACGCAGCACGGCAGATCGCTTTCGCCGAGGACGCCGCCATATTCGAGGGCTATGCTGCCGCCGGCATCGGGGGCATCCGTCAAGGAACGAGCAATCCTATTAAGACGCTCCCCGCCGACGTGCGCGAATATCCGGACGCGATCGCCCAAAGCTTGAGCCAGTTGCGTCTCGTCGGTGTCAACGGCCCTTACTCCGTGTTGTTGGGCGCCGACGCCTACACCGCGCTCGCCGAGACCAGCGACCACGGATACCCGGTTCTGGAGCACGTCAAGCGGTTGGTCAAAGATCAAATCATCTGGGCGCCCGCCATTGCCGGCGCTTTTGTGCTGACCACTCGTGGCGGCGATTTCGACCTGCACATCGGCCAGGACGTTTCCATCGGCTATCTCAGCCATACCGACGACACTGTCCGGTTGTACCTGCAGGAGAGTTTTACTTTCCTCCTGCTCACCACCGAAGCTGCGGTGGCGCTGGTGCCGCCTGCGAAAGGGAAGAAGAGCTGAAGTAAGACTCCGCTGTTGAAGAGGTTCGGACGCCTCAGGGCCGTGAAGAATTGCCCATCATCAGCGCGAACAGCAGCGGAAGATAGATCACTGTGGCTTGCAACACATGGCGAGCGAGCATTTTGGATCGCGGGCTCTGCATGGGGAGCTTAAGAAACGCCAGCCGCGCACCGAAATAGAAAAGCGCAATGCCCAGCACCGCCGCTCCTACCAGATATATCTTTCCAGCCATTCCGAAAAAGCTGGGCAAAAGGCTGAGTGGAATTAACACCAGCGAATAGCAGACGATCCGACGCGCCGTAGACCGTCCGTCTTCTTCGACCACCGGCAACATGCGAATTCCACCGCTGGCATAATCTTCGCGGTAGAGCCACGCGATCGAGAAAAAATGCGGGAACTGCCATACAAACAGGATCGCGAACAGAATCAGCGTGCCCCACTCCAGCCGGCCGCGCGCGGCGGTCCAACCTAATACCCCCGGCATCGCTCCCGGAAAAGCGCCTACGAAGGTGCAGATCGGGGAGACCCGCTTCAACGGCGTATAAGCTGCGAGATATACCACCGACGTCAGGAAGGTCAGCAGCCCGGTCAGAGGATTCGCGAAAACCGCCAAATAGATGGACCCGCCCACCGCTGCCAAAAGGCCGGCGACGGTGGCGTGGAGCAGGCTCATGCGGCCCGCCGGCAGTGGACGTTGCGCGGTGCGGCGCATGTGCCCGTCCACCTCGTGTTCCATCACTTCATTCAACGCCGCCGTTCCGCTCGAAACCAGCGCGACTCCGAGCAAGGCGTGGAAAAGTCCCCAGGACAGCGACGACACTCCGGCTTTCTGCGCCCCGAAATAGTAGCCGCACCACGCCGTCATGACGATCAGAGTGGTCACGCGCAGCTTCATCAGTTCGGCATAGTCGCGCAGGAGAGAAGTCGCCCGCTTACGGAATAAAACCAGTGGTTGGGTCATCGCTTTTTCGGTCGCACTTTCGGTCATTGCGCTCATGGGAAAATTCCGGGGTTTTTCGAGCCGCTATCCTGCCACCCGGACTGAACCCACCGAGTCTAACAAAGAGAGGCGGCCACCACCAAGCCACCCGGACATTCAAGGACTGCATAAGTACTATCCCTGCTTTCGAAAGTCAAGGTGAAACTCAAACGCGGCCATGATCAGTAAGGATTGGCACGGAACCCGCGCATCATACCAATTGCGTTTCACGACAGAGCGCGGCACCGCCGGCGATGCCTGCATCCGCGCCGTAGTGGGCTGCCAGCAGCGGAATTTCCTGGCAACGCAAATTCACACTCCAACTGGGGAGGCGGTCGCGTATTTCTCCGAAGAACGGTTGAAGCATAGAAGCTACGCCCCCGCCAATAATCATCACGTCGGGCTCGATCAGGTCCACGATGTTGCCCAGCCACACGGTTAGAAACATAACCGTATCCTGTAAGACCTCCTTCGCCAGCAAATCACCGGCAGAAAGGCTCGACCTACCATCTCGCTGGTGATGCGATCCAGCTTGGCCTCCGGCCTGTTCCAGAATCGCAGAGCGCGCGGCCCGCAGCAATCTAGTTCGGAGGCTCGTCGAGCAATCGCTGGCCCGGATGCCAGAGCTTCGATACAACCCAGCTTGCCGCATCCACAACGCGGGCCGCGATAGTCGATGGAGATGTGACCCCCCTCGGCTGCGGCTCCGGTGCGGCCGTGATAAATGCGGCCATCGAACATAATCCCGGTCCCGATGCCAGTGCCGATTGTGGCACAGAAGACATTGCGATAACCATGGCCAGCACCCCACAAGGCTTCCGCCAAAGCTGCGGCATTGCCGTCATTGTCGACTCGAACCGGCAGGCGATATGCTTTCGATATTAAGTCAGCCAGAGGGAAATTGCGCCAGGCCGGGAGATTCGGAGGATTAATCACAATGCCGGTTCGCGGATCGAGCGGGCCGGGAGCGCAGATTCCTATGCCAGAGATTAAACCCGGCGATTTCGGACCAGGATTGGCCGCCGCGCGCACGGAGTCTATCGCAGAAGTCACGGCAGCCAAGCCCGGCGGCTCGCGTCCGTAGCTGCGCATCGGGACCTGAACCCGGTGAGTGATTTCGCCACTGGAGTTCACCAAACCAGCCGCAACTTTCGTGCCGCCGACATCTACGCCGATGAAGTGTTGTTCTGCCATTCGCACCATACTGCTTACGCGGAGCTGTGCCACAAATGCAAGTCTCGCGACTCGCCATTTCCAATATACGGGAGGATATGAGAGGTTGAATATCCTCATACAAGATTGAACCAAACGAGCGCTGCTCGAGCTATATGATTGATTGATTGTTATGCCGAATTCAGCTTCCACGCGCCAATGACCAGGTTCTGATTCAGATCGTGGACTCCGCCTTGACCGAGGCCGCGCGCCGCAGTGGCGAATGGCTGGTCTGCCGCCCGGGGTGCACGCAGTGCTGCATTGGAGTTTTTCCCATCAATCAGCTCGATGCTCTGCGCTTGCGGCGGGCCTGGCCGATCTCGAAAAGCGTGCACCCCAGCGCGCTGACAGCGTACGCGAGCGCGCTCGCGAATCGGTAGCCCGTCTGTCGCCGGACTTTCCGGGTGATCCCGTGACCGGGGTATTGGACGAAGGCGACGAGGCGGCGTGCGCTTTACTGATTTTGCGAACGACGAGCCTTGCCCGGCGCTGGACCCTGAAACAGGAAACTGCGAACTTTACGAATCGCGTCCCATGACCTGTCGCGTTTTTGGACCGCCGGTCCGCTCCGAAGATGGCTTGGGAGTTTGCGAACTCTGCTACCACGGAGCAACGGATGAGGAGATTGCCGCCTGCGAGATGAACGCCCGATCCAGACGACCTAGAATCAGGCTTGCTGAAAAGTCGAAGAGCGAGCCGGGAATTCGCGGAGAACACCATCATCGCCTTTCTGCCTGGCGCGTTGAGCGCTCGCGAGACGAGAGAGAAGTTCAGTTTCTTCTTTTCTCCAGCTCCGCCCAGCGTGCGTAAAGCGTGTCCACCTCTTTCCTGAGCTTTTTCCATCTCCGCCTGCGCAGCCACCAGACGCGGGCCATCGCTGACAATCTCCGGATCCTCAAGCTGGGACACGCTTGGCCTGAAGCATCTGTTCGGCATCGGCGACGCGCTGCTCGATCGCGTCATATTCGCGCGCTTCCAGATAAGACAGCTTCTTTTTCCCCGGCTGCCCGACGCTTTCCGCAGGGGCCGCGGTCCGACCTGCAATGCGTGCTCCGCTCCGGGAAGATTGCCTGCGCTCTTCCTGCCACGACTTCCCACTGCGAGTAGTCGGCGAAAAGGCCAGCGCCGCCCAGTCCATCGAGCCCGAGAACCACGGTCGAAACGCGGTCCAGCATGTAGCGATCATGCGTCACCAGAACGAGCGAGCCGCGAAACTCCAGCAGGCTTTCTTCCAGAATGTCCAGTGTCGGGATGTCGAGATCGTTGGTAGGTTCATCAAGCAGAAGAACGTCGGCGGGCTGCAGCATGAGCTGGGCGATCAGCACTCGCGCCCGTTCGCCGCCAGAAAGCCGGCCTACGGGTTGATTCAGTTGCTCGCCGGCGAACAAGAACTTCGCCGCCCACGAAGCCACGTGAATCATGCGGTCCTGATAGACCACCGAATCGCCTTCCGGAGCGAGCGCACGGCGCAGAGTTACATCGGGATCAAGTTCGCGGCTCTGATCGAAATAAACAATGCGCAGCCAATCGGCACGGTGAATCTCTCCGCTTGTTGGCGTAGTTTCTCCGCGCAGCAGTCGCAGCAAGCTCGTCTTGCCGCTGCCGTTCGGCCCCACCAACCCCACCTTCATCCCGGCGGTGATTACGCAATTAAGGCCGCTAAACAGAGTGCGGCCTCCAACCTCGCAGGAGACGTCTTCCAGTTCGATCAGGCGCTTGGTTTTTCGATCGGTGGCAGAGAAATCGATCTGCGCAGTTCCGCTCCGCCTTCTTGCGTTCAGGTCCGCAAGTTCGCCCATTAACTCGCCCGCTTTGTCGATGCGCGCTTTCGACTTTCTGGTCCGCGCTTTCGCGCCGCGTCGGAGCCACTCGATCTCCTTATGAACCAGATTTTCCAGAGCTTCCTGTCGCTTCGATTGGGCATGCAGGAATTCTTCTTTCTTCTCCAGAAAGCGGCTGTAGCTTCCCGACACACGCAGCAACCCGTCGGGATAAGTCCGGTTCAGCTCCGCCATTTCGGTGGCGACATTTTCGAGAAAATAGCGGTCGTGACTGACCACCACGCAGGCGAAAGCTGCCGCTTCCAATAAGCGACTCCAGCCACTCGATTCCCGCCAGATCCAGATGATTTGTAGGTTCATCCAGCAGCAGAATATCAGGCCCCTGAACCAGCGCCTCAACGATGGCAAGCCGTTTCTGCCAACCGCCAGACAAAGTTGCCGCTTCCGCTTCCAGATTTTCAAAGCCTGCGCGGCCAAGAGTCTCCGCGAAGCGAGTGCCCCGTTCTGACTCCGGCACAGCGGCTCGCTCCATCGCGCTCTGGGCGACGGAGCGGACGGTCGCGCCGGGCTTGAATGTCGAATCCTGCTCGATGTAGCTGAGGCGAATTCGTTTCCGGACCGCAATTTCCCCGCTATCGGGACTCACCTCGCCTGCCAGAATCCGCAATAGAGTTGATTTGCCGGACCCGTTCGGACCGATCAACCCGATACGGTCGCCCTCAGAAACCGTAAAGGAAATGTTCTGGAAGAGCGGATTCGCTCCAAAGGATTTCGATATTTCCTGCGCATTAATGATCGGCGGCAACGGCTTGGTCACTCCCTGATGTCTAGATTGAGGGTATCAGGAAACACGCCGATCCCACTGTGAGCGATACCGTTAAACAGTCATGTAACATACGATACTGCGAAGTGGAATTTTCGATGGAGCGGAGCGTTTCCATGGGGCGATTACGCAGAACTTCGGTAGCGATCACAATAGCCATCCTGACTTTGTTTGCTGCAGCCAGCGCTCAAATTGCCGACAAGCCTGATTTAACGAAGCAGCCAACTCTTTATGTCGTCGGCTACGCCCACCTCGACACAGAATGGCGATGGGAGTATCCCCAGGTCATCAGCGAATATCTTCGGAAGACGATGAAGGACAATTTCACACTGATCGACAAATATCCTCATTACATCTTCAACTTCAGCGGCGCCAACCGCTACCGTTTCATGAAGGAATATTATCCTGCGGACTTCGCGAGGCTGAAGAAGTACGTCGATGAAGGAAGGTGGTTTCCTGCGGGATCGTCCATGGAAGAGGGCGATGTCAACGCGCCCAGCGCTGAAGCCATCATCCGGCAAATTCTCTACGGTAATAACTGGTTCCGCAAAGAGCTGGGACGCGCCAGCGCGGAATACATGCTGCCCGACTGCTTCGGGTTCCCGTCGTCGCTGCCGAGCATTCTCGCGCACTCTGGGGTAAAGGGATTCTCGACGCAAAAGCTGGTGTGGGGATCGTCCGCGCCGGGCGGGGGTCCGGAATCGTTGGAGAAGACGCCGGAAGGCACGCCGTTCAATGTGGGCATGTGGGTTGGACCGGACGGTGAAAGCGTGCTGGCAGGGTTGAATCCAGGCGCCTATGACGGCGGCATAGAGAGCGATCTCAGCAAACCGCTGCCTCCATTGCCGCTCGACACTGCACTGCAGGACGTACAAAAGAAGTTGCAAGCAGTGCGCACGAAGTTAGATCAGGAACAGCGCAGCGGGCATGCATCTGATCCCAACGCGATTGAGGAATCTATCCATCTTCAAAGCCAACAGGCGGCGCTTAAACGGATCGATCAGGATCGTTCGCAAGAACAGCATCAGAGAGACTGGGCGGCGCGCGTCGAGCAGAACGGCAAAGTCAGCGGGCTCTACACGGACTATCACTATTATGGTACCGGTGACATTGGCGGCGCTCCGCGCGAGGATTACGTGAAACGCCTCGAAGCCATTGTGACCCACGGCGCAACCAGCCTGCCTCCAGAGGGGCAATTCCTTTTCGATCAACAGCCGCATCCTGAGTGGCCAGGGGTAAAAGTCGGTGACGGGCCCTTACACGTGATTTCCGCGAATGCGGAGCAGATGTTTCTCGACATCAATCCCGCGCAGGCCGCCGGACTTCCACGCTACACAGGTGAAATGGAGTTGACCAACCATTCCGCCGGTTCGCTGACTTCCCAGGCTTACCAGAAGCGCTGGCTGCGGAAAGAAGAATTGCTGGCCGATGCTGCCGAGAAAGCTTCTCTGGCCGCGGAATGGCTGGGGGCGCGGCCGTATCCACTGCAGCGATTGAATGATGCCTGGACGTTGGTGATGGGCGGCCACTTCCACGACCTTGCCGCCGGAACCGCGACACCGAAGTCTTACGAGTTCGCCTGGAACGACGACGTGATCGCGATGAACCAGTTCGCTGGTGTGCTGAACAACGCCACGGAAACCGTTTCTGCGGCCCTGAACACGGAAACGAAGGGGATTCCGGTTGTGGTCTTCAATCCCTTGAATATTGCGCGCGAAGACGTGGTGGAAGCCAGTGTGAACTTTCCCGATGGAATGCCGAAAGCGGTGCATGTTATCGGTCCGGATGGCAATGAGGTCGCCGCGCAGATTTCAAACGGCAAGGTGATTTTTGCAGCGCACGTGCCATCGGTCGGTTACGCGGTTTACGATGTGCAGCCGGGCGCCGGCGCGCCCGACAGGTACCGGATGAAGGTGTCGGAGGACTCTCTTGAGAACCAGTACTACCACGTGAAACTGAATGCCGCCGGGGACGTCGCCAGTATTTTCGACAAATCTCTGGGCAGGGAACTGCTGGCCGCGCCCGCGCGGCTTGCCATCTCCTACGATAATCCCGAGCACTGGCCGGCCTGGAACATGGACTGGGAGCAGGAGCAGGCTCCGCCGAAGCTTTACGTCGGCGGTCCGGCGAAAATCCGAGTTGTGGAAAATGGTCCGGCTCGCGTGGCAATTGAAGTTTCGCGCGAGACTGCAGGCTCTCGGTTTGTTCAGACCATCAGGCTCTCGGCGGGTGATGCGGGAAGGCGCTTAGAGTTCGCAAACGTCATTGACTGGAACACTAAAGAGTCAAATCTGAAAGCAGTTTTCCCGCTGGCAGCCTCGAATCAGATGGCCACCTATAACTGGGACATTGGTACGATCGAACGTCCCACCGCCGAGCCGAAGAAGTTCGAAGTGCCGTCGCATCAGTGGATTGATCTGACCGACATGAGCGGTGAGTTCGGCGCCACCATCCTGACTGATTGCAAGAACGGATCGGACAAGCCGAACGACCACACCATCCGGCTCACTTTGATCCGCACTCCTGGGACGCGCGGAGGTTATGCAGACCAGGGCACACAGGATATCGGACATCACGAGTTCGTCTATGGCATCGCAGGGCACGCTGCGGACTGGCGCCAAAGTCAGACTGACTGGCAGGCGCAGCGTCTGAATGACCCGCTCATTGCCTTTGAAGTTTCAAAGCACGCCGGCGCACTGGGGCGGCAGTATTCAATGCTCAAGGTGAGCAATCCGAGGATTCGCGTGCTGGCGCTGAAGAAAGCGGAGCAGAACGATGAGATCATCGTGCGGCTGGTTGAGTTGGAAGGCAAGCCGCAGCGAAACGTCCGAATAGCGTTTGACAGGGCGATCACCGCCGCGCGCGAAGTCAATGGCCAGGAGCAACCGGTCACGAGCACGCCTGTGAACGGGGGTGCGCTGGTTACCTCATTCTCCGCGTATCAGCCCCGAACGTTTGCCGTCAAGTTGGCTGATTCTCCAATCAGGGTTGCGCCGGTCCGTTCCGTGTCGATAACTTTGAGCTATGATTTAGCAACTGCCAGCAACGACGGCACGAAGTCGCAGGGCGGATTTGACGGCAAGGGCAATGCCCTGCCGGCAGAAATGCTCCCCGCTCAGATCAGGTTCAACGATGTGCAATTTCAGCTCCCTTCAGCACAGACCGGTGTCCCCAACGCCGTTGTCGCGAAAGGACAGACGATTAGTCTGCCAGTTGGGCATTACAACCGCGTGTACGTGCTGGCTGCTTCGGCGGAAGGGGATCAGAAAGCGACGTTTAAACTGGGCAACACCTCGGTCGACCTCAATATTGAAGATTGGGGAGGATTCATCGGTCAGTGGGATGACCGTCAGTGGACTTCCAAGGACACTTCACAAGACGATTACGGCCAGATGACGGGCATCAAGCCGGGCTACATCAAGCGCGCCGACCTGGCATGGTATTGCTCGCACCATCACAACGCCGCGGGTGACAATCTCCCTTACAGGTATTCCTATCTCTTCGCGTATCCGATTGACCTGCCCGCGGGCGCGAGGACGATTACATTACCGAATAACGACAGGATACGCATTCTGGCAATGTCGGTGGCTGATGAGAATCCGGCAGTCAGGCCGGTGCAGCCTCTTTATGATGTGCTCCCTTCGCCGCCGTCAGCCGACTGAGGTTTGAAAAGGTGAGAGTTTAGCTCGCGGCTATTTGCGTCGAAAGACCCGGCTCGCAGCGTTCATCAGGATTCGGACGATCGCTCGACCAGAGTTCTCAGGCGGGGGAGCCTTGGCGGCGGCTGCACTTCGGGCGAGATGCGTCTTGGCGGACGGGTGCCCCGTGCTGAGCGTGCATCTCTCCTTCGGTAGCGCCCGGCACATCGGGCAACGGACTGACAAGATCTGTCTCTGGGTGAGGTTCTCGGGTTGCACATCAACATTATTCAACATTGCCCAACTGAAGGATGGTCAATTTAGCTCTCAAAAGTCTCGACCGACCCCGAAACGGGAATCTTCCTGGACTAATCGATCTTCATTTCGCTAAGAGCGTCTTCCGTGACGATTGGTAGATTACTTCTGAAGCGCTTCGGGCCCAACGTGACAGGGCGGGCCGCACCTCTTGCCGGGAAGGAGATTGGACAAGCCTACGGCTAAAAGGCGAGAGGAAGCCGCAATCGTATCACAGAGGTGGATGTCGTCAAGGCAAAGTTCCGTAAATCCGCTTGACATTGCTTGCACAAGTGGGATAGCTTTCCGGCCCATGTTTGTGCCCAGTGCCGAAGCTGGGTAAGAAAGAGGAGAGAACCGTCTATGTCGACGCTGAGAAACTGGTTTTCAAGCCTGTTGATCCTGGCCATAACGGCTGTGCCCGTCATCGCGGGAAGCAACGACGCAAAAACAGCAAAAGACAATTCAACGAACACAACCAGCGCGGAAGCCACGCCCGCTGCGGCAAGCCCGAACCTGGCCACGACCCCGGGAGAAGCAAATGTCACGGCATTGCTGGGCGTGCTCGTGATGAAGGGAGTACTGGCGCCCAACGAGGCAAGCGCCATTCGAAATGCCGCGCCCAACGCTCAGTTTCAAGCTCTTGTGGAAGCACTCTCGCGCAAGGGAATAGTGAGCGCAGCGGATCTCTCCGTGGCTGCGAGCCCGGCGGCGCAACCTGCAGCACCTGCGATCGGACAACCCGCAGCGCCTGCGGCTGCGCCGGTTGAGACTCCGGAGTCTGTGTCATCCTCGGTGGCGGGTTCGGAATCCTCGTCGCAAGCGCAAACCCAAACCCAGCCGCAGCCACCCCTTCCCTCGCGGGTAGCGGGCGAGAGGGCTCCCCTAGGTCCGGTGGCGCCGGCGATTGCTCCGATCCGTGTGTTTCCGGTTGACGCCCCCAAGGCCGGTGGCTTGGCTGGAATAAAAGCTGGTCCGATCACTCTTGCTCCTTACGGATTTATCAAGGCTACGGTCACCCAAGACAGCAGTGACCCCGATGGCGATGACTTCCCGTTTCCCGGCATATGGCTAAACGCCGGAGGCAACTCGACCTTTAACACCGGTCCAACCCAGGATCCCGAAGTCCACGTCAAGGCGCGCTCCACCCGTTTTGGGCTCAACGTCGAGTGGCCGGACATTTCAAAAAACCTGACGCTGACTGGCAAGATCGAGGGCGATTTCGAAGGCAACTTCAGTGAAGTCGACAACCGCGACGTCACCTCGATTCGCAACAGTCAACCGCAATTGCGTTTGGCCTTCGTCCGCATGGATTACCATGCCAGCGAAAACACTGACATTTTCTTCGTAGGTGGACAGGACTGGACGCTTTTTGGCTCCGGCGCGCTGATGAACATAGTGGAAACAACGTTCAACGGTGCATTTTGGGGCAATATTTACACCCGTTCGCCACAACTGCGAGTGGGCTTCATCCAGACCCTGGAGAAGAAGCGCCATGTCAACCTCGAGGGTCAATTCGGGGTCATGATGCCCAGCTCAGGTCAAATCCTGAAACTCGGGGACGCGGCCGGCAACGGGCTCGCCGCCCAGCTCGGGCAAGGCGAACGCGAAGGCGCCGACGCCGATCGTCCCGAGTATGAAGGCAGAGCGGCGTTGAGCTACCAGATTGACCGGGCCCCGGGTGTCGCACCAGCGCAAATCGCCCTGGCTGGATTCCATTCCCGGCGCACGTCGATCGTTCCCAACAGCTCCTACCTTTGCGATGGCGGCACGAACGTGCTGGCTTGCTCCTTAGAGTCTGCCTTTCCGAAAGGCTTTGAAGCTTCCAGCCCAATGTGGGGTGGTCAAATCGTGGCGCAAATACCTACACGGTGGTTTACCTTGGTGGCAACCGCATATCGCGGAGGCGACTTGCGCTTCTACCTGGGCGGCCAACTCAATACTTTC
The DNA here is from genome assembly GCA_963841125.1 of uncultured Acidobacteriaceae bacterium. Classification (GTDB taxonomy): domain Bacteria; phylum Acidobacteriota; class Terriglobia; order Terriglobales; family Acidobacteriaceae; genus Sulfotelmatobacter. The sequence goes on along the minus strand of CAWJBH010000004.1, from coordinate 38,382 downwards.
GCCACCGATACCGGCGGGCTGACTGCCGTATCGGGGCCGTATACCACGGCGGATGGCGGTCCGCTGGCTGCTGCCGGTGACGCCGTCCTCGGTTGCACCGCCGCACTTGTTGCCGGTGCATGCCCGACCGGAGACGCTGTGGTTGCTCCGCAGCGACCTATCCGGGCGTTTGGCGGATTCGTCCAGCTTGGTTTGCCGCTTTCCCGCTGGTTTAATGCTGACCCGAAAGGCCACAACGCGGGCTGGCAGCTTCACTTCACCGTCGGCAAGGACCAGGTGAGTGATCGGGACTTGAATAATCCCGGATTCACCGCCAATGCCAATATTGCGGCACCATTGCCACTTCTGATGGGCAAGAGCGCCATCGGAACCCTGTACTACAAACTCAATACCTGGGCCACGTTCGCCTTCGAGCAGTCGGTCTACGCTACTCGCTTGGAAGACCACCTCACGCTATACACCATCGCCGGACAACCATCCAACGAATGGCAGGATCACCGTACTGAATTCGGGCCGATCTTTACGTTCTAAACCACCCACGGTCCCGGCGGGCCCAAAGCGGGCCCGCCGGGGCTCCCGGTTGGGATCGCTGAAATGTTCGGTGCTGATTGAGGGCACTGGCTACCAAAGAGCGGGGGGACGGTTTCCATTCGGGCGATGGCCCGCAGGTGAATGTGTCCTCCCAAACCTGCTCCATCAAGGCTGTTGTGCGGGACACACCGGGGGGGAGCAAGATGTACCGCAACTGCGAGACTAGCCTCCAGAATCATTTGGGAAAGCCCGCTATGCGGCAGATGCATCCGCAGTGCTTAGAGGGGTAGGTTTGATGAGTATGCGTAAAATCGCGGCGTTGCAAGCGGGTCTCTTATTGGCGGCCATAGTAGCGAATGCGTCGCCGAAAGATACGGTTCGGATCACTGTTCTGGATTCTGTAACCCGAGAGTCGACTCCTGACAACAACGGCGTCCCGCAGAATTGCGAACAACTTACTTTCGACGCATATTGCCGTTCCAGTACAAACGTGCCGCTGGTGAGCATCTTGCTCGTGCGAGAAGGCAATAATCCGCCGTTCCGCATCAGTTGCACGATCGAATCGAGATTTTCCAGCTGCACGCCATTGCCTAGGGGCGAAAGCTTTGATGCTAGACGAGAGAAACACGGCATTACCGTGTACTACGAAAGCGACAAAGGCAAAGCGCGAAAGCAGCTGTACACTCTGGTCGCGGACGGAAAGAATGGTGCGCCGGCGAGTGCGGCCCCACTTGCAACTCAGCCGGCTCCGGCGGCAGCGTCCCCGCAGCAGAGTTCCCCGGTGCCTGTCGCAGCCGCTCCGCCCGTGATTGCGGCGCAGCAAGCTCCCCCCGAGAAAGCAGCGGAAAAAGTAAGGTGTAGTTTCAGTTCGATACCCCCCGGCGCGGAAATCGTAGTGGACGGCAAGTACCTGGCCAGTACGCCGTCCGAGATTCCGCTTGCTACCGGGACCCATGTCGTTGTCTTTTCGATGCCCGGCTTCGCTCAGTGGAAACGGGATCTCACGGTCACAGCCGGATCGGAATTGACGGTAAGCGCAGCTTTGCAGAAGGAATAAGGGGCAACATATTGGGTATGGAAGAGCCGTGAGTAGCATAGTGCTTTAAGCCGTGTAGTACCTGAGACTGCAAGGAAAAATGCATGTCCAGGACTAAGAACTTCAGGTAAATGGAGGAAGTTATGGCGAATGCTGCAGTGGCTGGAAGTGGCAATGCAGAGTACAGCATCTGGCGAGTAATCATGGCGTCATCGGTCGGCACCATGATCGAGTGGTACGACTTCTACATTTTCGGCAGCCTGGCGGCCATCCTGGCGTTGAAGTTCTATCCGCCGGGCAACGACACATTCGCCTATATCGCCTATCTTGCGACCTTCGCGGTCGGTTTTCTGGTACGGCCTTTCGGGGCGTTGTTCTTCGGCCGCATCGGCGACCTGGTAGGACGCAAGTACGCCTTTCTGGTAACGCTTTCGATTATGGGTTTTTCGACCTTTGCCATCGGCTTGATGCCTTCATACAAGACCGCAGGCTGGTTCGCCCCGATCATTCTGATTGGCATCCGCATTCTGCAGGGACTGGCGCTGGGCGGAGAATATGGCGGCGCTGCAGTTTATGTGGGCGAGCATGTTCCCGACAACAAGCGCGGCTTCTATACCAGCTTCATCCAGATCACGGCGACGCTGGGACTTTTCGTCTCGCTGATTGTGATTCTGGTTACTCAAAACGCCATGTCGAAAGAGGATTTCGCTGCTTATGGCTGGCGCATCCCCTTCCTGGTCTCCATCGTCCTGGTACTGATCTCGCTCTACATCCGCCTGAAGATGAAGGAGTCGCCGATCTTCGCCCAGCTCAAGGCGGCGGGAATGACTTCCACGCAACCGCTGAAGGACGCCTTTACTAAGTGGCCGAATCTGAAGCTGGTTTTGATCTCCCTTTTCGGGGCAACGGCGGGGCAGGGCGTCATCTGGTACACCGGACAGTTCTACGCGCTGTTCTATATGCAGACCATTCTGAAAGTGAATGTTAAAACCGCGAACATCGTGGTCGCGATCGCACTGCTCATCGGGATGCCCTTCTTCACCGTAGTGGGAGCGCTCTCCGACCGCATCGGGCGGAAGAAACTTATGATGGCGGGCTGCCTGCTCGGTGTGCTGACTTACATCCCGATCTACAAAGCTATGGAGGCGCGCGGCCGGCAACCACGTGGTCACGGTAAAGTCCACCAAGAACAAAGTTACCGGTGCGATCGGGCTCACCGCAATGACCACGGACGCGACTGGCGCCTTGATCCCGGTCAAGGAAGCGGTAGCCCCCAATACCACTATGTTAGTGATCCTGATACTCATTCAGGTTCTCTATGTTTGCCTGGTTTATGGTCCCATCGCCGCGTACTTGATTGAGGCTTTCCCGGCGAAGATTCGCTATACGTCGCTTTCTCTGCCCTATCACATAGGCAACGGCGTGTTTGGTGGGTTGCTGCCATTGATCGGCCTCGCCATCGTTGCCGAAACCGGCAATATCTATGCCGGCCTCTATTACCCGATGATTGTCGCCGGCATAACTTTCATCGTGGGAAGTTTGCTGCTGAAAGAGACGCACGGCAACCGTATTTGGGATGAAGCCGGAGGAAAGGCTTCGGCGGCCGACTAGAGGAATCAATTCGGCTCGCGGATTCAGTTCTACGGCCGCTGCCAAGCATCGCCGCGAGCGCGTAATCGCCAACGATGAAACGCTCGCGGAACATGCCTGCCTGCCCGTGGTATATTTCAGCAATTCGTATGGGCAAGTCCTAATTCAACAATTCCGGGAGTAACCGACATGGCGGAAACGCGCCCGAAACCACCGGCAGTAAGTGAAGCTACTGAAGCTCAGATCGCAGTTCACTGGCGCGAGGAAGAATACTACTATGCTTCCGCGAAGTTTGTCGGCCAGGCGAATCTCACCGACCCCAGCGTCATGGACCGCTTCAGTGAAAAGAACTTCCCGGAATGCTTTCGGGAGTACGCCGATCTTCTGAGCTGGGACCAGTACTGGCACACCACGCTCGACACCAGCGATCCGCCGTTCTGGAAATGGTTTGTAGGCGGCAAGCTCAACGCCTCTTACAACTGCGTCGACCGGCACCTTGCGAAATACAAGAACAAAGCCGCACTGATCTTTGTGCCCGAACCGGAAGGTGAAGCACCGGTGTCAGTCACTTACCGCGAGCTGTACGTGAGAGTGAATGAATTCGCCGCGGTGCTGCGCGATTTCTGCGGTCTGAAGAGCGGAGACCGCGTCACCATTCACATGCCGATGGTCCCTGAGTTGCCCATCACGATGCTGGCATGCGCGCGCTTAGGGGTGATTCACTCCGTCGTGTTTGGAGGCTTCAGTGGCGAAGCTTGCGGCATGCGCGCCGCCGATTCAGGCAGCCGCGTCCTGATCACCATGGATGGTTACTATCGCAATGGAAAAATGATCGACCACAAAGCCGCCTCCGAGATCGCGCTCGATACAGCAAAGAAGGAAGGCCAGCCAGTGGACAAGGTCATGATCTGGAGGCGGCACGCTGGCCAGAATGCATCCGTTTCGCCGTTCATGAAGGGGCGCGACTTCTGGGTTGACGAGATCCTCCCGAAATACGCGGGTGATATTGTCCCTCCAGTTCCCATGGACGCGGAAGCGCCGCTGTTTCTTATGTACACCAGCGGCAGCACTGGAAAGCCCAAAGGTTGCCAGCACCGCACTGGAGGCTATCTCTCGTACGTGACCGCGACTTCCAAGTTCATTCAGGACATTCATCCCGAAGACGTGTATTGGTGCATGGCCGACATCGGCTGGATCACGGGTCACTCCTATATTGTGTACGGTCCACTCGCCCTAGCCGCTACCAGCGTGCTTTACGAAGGCGTGCCAACTTTCCCTGATGCCGGAAGAGTGTGGAGAATCGCCGAGCGCCTGGACGTCAACATCTTCCACACGTCGCCCACGGCGATTCGCATGTTGCGTAAGTCTGGTCACGATGAACCCTCCAGGTACAACTACCATTTCAAGCACATGACCACCGTGGGAGAGCCCATTGAGCCAGAGGTCTGGCGCTGGTATCACGATACGGTGGGCAAAGGCGAGGCGGTAATCGTGGACACGTGGTGGCAAACCGAAAACGGAGGATTCCTCTGTAGCACGAAGCCCGCGATTGATCCCATGAAGCCGGGAAGCGCAGGCCCGGGCGTGCCGGGAATTTATCCCATAATCATTGACGAAAATAACGAACCAGTTGCGGCGGGATCAGGCAAGGCGGGCAATATCTGCATCCGCAATCCCTGGCCTGGGATCATGCAAACCATCTGGGGCGATCGCGACCGCTTCGTCAAACAGTACTACAGCAAATACTGCAAGATCCCAAGAGCAAAGACTGGCATGACTGGCCATATTTTGCGGCCGATGGCGCGGTGCTGGCCGCCGATGGGTATTTCCGGATACTGGGACGCGTGGATGACGTGATCAACGTGGCAGGCCACCGCCTGGGCACAAAGGAAATCGAGTCTGCCTGCCTCACGGTTTCGGAGGTGGCAGAAGCGGCGGTAGTGCCCGTAGTGGATGAAATCAAAGGCCGGGTGCCGGAGGTTTATATCGCTTTGCAGCCGGGTTTACAGTCCAGCCCGGCGATTGTGGACAAGATTAACAAGGCCATTGAAACCATGATTGGCAAGATCGCGCGTCCGCGAAGAATCCTGATCGTCCCGGATATGCCGAAAACGCGATCCGGCAAACTCATGCGCCGTGTTCTCGCAGCGCATCTCCAACAACATGCACACTGGAGACATCACCACCTTGGCCAATCCCGATGTGGTTGAAAAAATCCGGGAACAGGTCCAAGGCAAAGAGGCAGTCAGGCTGGCGGATGGGCCGGAGGACCTGAAACGATTCGGGACAGAATGAAGCGGACCTACCGCGATGTTGAATATTAAGAAGATTCTTCTGCCGGTTGATTTCCCGAATGCCTCGCTGCCCGTGGTTCATCAGGCAGCGACTTTGGCCCACCATTTCCATTCGGAGATTGTATGCTCCATGTCGTGACAGCGCAGAGCCATGCCGCCGGCGTGCCCGCTGGATGGCCCCGAGTTCTCCAGGTGGGATTTGCTCGCTGCGACGCTTGGCGAGGCTGAGAAACGCGAAGCTGGACAAAATCCGGATCGATCTCTCCGCTCCGAGCTCGCAAGGCCTCGTCATTCGATGTGTATTGGTGAGAGGTGAGCCAGTCAGAGCAATTTTGCAGACGGCCCGGCGGAAAAAGCCGACCTGATTATGATGCCGTCCCATGGCTTTGCCTTTAACCAGTTTCTGCTGGGTTCAGTGACAGGGAAAGTTCTATACGGGACCGAGTGCCCGGTCTGGACTGGCGCTCACTTGGAAGAACCAATAATGCCGGAGTCTGCGATCCGCAATCTCTTGTGCGCGGTCGACCTCACCCAGCGTAGCCACGAGCGGTGTCGTGGGCCGCGCAACTAGCGGCCGAATTCAACGCCCATCTTACACTTGCCCACGTGACAGCCTCGGTGGAGCTTTGGGGACCGGGTGGCAACTACGTCAATCCAAGATGGAAACAGCAACTTGTTAGCGACGCCACGCAGCAACTCGCGCGCATTCAAAAGGACGCAGGCGTCAAGACCGACGTATTCATCGGCAGCGGTGACGTGCCGAAGGTACTGAGCCAGGCTGTGAAGCAAACCAAAGCGGACTTGCTGGTTACCGAGTGCTACCCCTATGGCGGCAATCTGCGGATCCATGGTTACGCAATCATTTGCGCGCTGGCGATTCCAGTTCTCAGCGTGTGAGCTACGCGACAGAATCCGTTTATTTGGTCTTCTGCTCGCCAGCGATCTCTTCCTGCTGTTCTTCCGATTTTTGCCAGGTGGAATTGGGGTTGTAGTCCTTCATTGCTTTGGCGAGAACTTCGGTCTTCTTGCCGAGGTCCTTTTGATACACAACTCCATCCTCGTTGACGACGAAGGTCATAACGCCGGATGACCTGTATTCCGCCGGATAGGCTACGAAAGCAAATCCCCCCGTCATTTTGCCGTTAGCGATGTAACTTTTCGCGCCGCCTGGCGCCTCTTTCCCCTGATGTGTTACGACGTGGTAATAGTAGCCGCGATAGGGCGTCGCAGCGCTGTCCCGGTTCTTGGCAAATCTCTCAGTAACGGCTGCGGCCACCAGCGGTCCAATGGGGCTCAGGTGATCGCCACTATTTTTCCAGTAAAGCCCATTGTGCTGCCCTTCTTCGCTGAAGATCTTCTGGGCATACTCGTTGTTGTGGTCTGCGGAGTATTCCTTCTGCGCCGCTACAAGCTCCTGACAAACACGAATGGCCGACATTTCATTCCGACCGATGCGCCTATATAGGATTTCTTGTTTGCCCGCCTCAGTGTCGAAATACCACGCACTGCCCTTATTCACCAGCGGTATAGGCGTGGGCCAGTTCTCCGCACCGATATACAACACCGTAGTTCCATCGGGTTCTTTCACCAGGCGGTGCATCTCCTGATATTTCATTACGAAATTAGCGCGGCTCTCGGCGTCCTCGGCCTCGTCTCCGGACGAAACAACTTGCTTTCCGTCTGATCCCAGGATGGCGAGCATAGACTTTTCGTCGTTGCTCTGAGCTGCCGTCACGAGTGTGTGGCTGGCGTCTTCCGGCGATGAAAACGTTTTCTGGCCCGGTTGTTGGGCAGCGGACGGAATGGCCAAACACCCCGTCACAAGGATTGCAACTCCAGCAAGGTTGAGAAGATTGGCTCGATTATATTTCTCGACGTTCAGGTTCGTTCGTTGCATATGACCTCTCCAATTCAAATTCTCGAAGCTGTAAGACAACCTGGTTCAATTACCGCCGTCCGCCTCCGCCATGAGATCCGCCTCCGCCACGCGATCCGCCTCCGCCACGCGCGCCTCCGCCACCAAAACTAGCGCTCCCACGCGATGAGAAGCTCCTCGTCTGTCCGCCATGGCCGTAGCCGCTGAAGGCGCCTGATCGTACGCCGCTCTGGCCCCGTGGTGCTGCATATCCCCGGGCCGCTTGCCGGTTTCCGTCGAAGGGCCTTGCTCCCCCACGGTCGAAAGCTCCGCCTCGCACGCCTCCGCCTCGGGCAAAACTGCTCCGGTTGTAAAATGTCCTGCTCCCGGAGTAATACCTACCGTGGTTATAGACGGCGTAATGATTATGCCAATCGAATCCCCAATGTCCCCATCCCCATCCGAAACCTCCCCACCAACCGATTCCAAAGCCAAGTCCGAACGATAGATACGGGCCACCAAACCAAATTCCAGGATACGGATACCATCCCGGCCACGCCGCGACCGGATATCCGTAAACCAGCCACGGATTGTATGCGGGGATGTAAACCTCATCGGGATCGGCAGGCGCAATTGTGATGTCGGAATCTTGCGTCGCGACGGTTTGCTGCGGCGTAGTCTTGAGATTGCCGGCGTCCTGCGCTTTCTTGCGCATCACCTGCACCGCATCCATAACATCCTGTTGCTGGTTGTAGTAGGCGTCGCCGAGTGAAGACGTCCAGGAAAGATTCTTGTCCATATTTCCCAGGACGGACGGAAACGCCGCGAGCGCCTTGACGCTCGGGTCCCAGGACTGCTGGTCCACAGCTTTGCCCAAGTCCTCGCCCTTCAAGTCAGGATGGGCTTGCACCCATCTGTCAGCCTGCACGACCTGCTCGGGAAACGTCGACGCCGCCAGGACCTGCGCCACCAGCGAATCTGGATACAGCGCAATTGGCGCTACCAACTGCTGCAGTTGCTCGGCAGTCTGTTGTGTGTAGGCAGGCGCCGCCGCAGCAGCAGCTTGCGCCGGGGCCGCTGCGTCTTGCGCCGTGGCTGCCGGAGTCTGATCCTGATAAGCCCAAAGATTCTGAGGCGAAGTCACGAACACCAGTGCCAGCGACAACAGGGTACCCAAAATCCGCGTACCCATCCGGGGCCTTGCAACCCCTGCTGTATCTCCAAAAATGGCCATGTTCTTGAACCCCCTCTGCAAAACTTTACAAAACCCGCGTTCACGGGTTCTAAATGTACAAACACTTAGATTCCAAGTAAGTTTCCTTGGCTGCATCTTTTGTCGCAACCTAGCTTAAGAATGCTGTCCGCTCCAACACAGTTCCTGACCGGCTCTGCGGTCGGCCTGTGGAAGCGTTCTAACAACGGCTCAGTTCGGGAAACGCGCCGGACGCTGCCAACCGGCCATCACGATTGCGAATCGAACTTCCGTCTCGTCGACTATAATTCTGAGCAATTCGGAGCCGGCACAACAAAGGAGATCCCTTTTGACCGTTGACACGAGTGAGCATCCCATCACAGACCCTGGCCATCAACTCCCGGCTCACGAGTCGGAGACTCATCGTCATAAGACTTTGTGGATCGTCATCGGGGTTGTGTTGTTGGTTCTTCTCGTGTTCGCAGTCTTGCTATGGCGCCACGAAGAGGGCCAGAAAAAGCCAAGCCCGCTGCGCCAAAGATAAACATTACCACCGCGACCGCCCAGAAAGGCAACATCGGTGTTTACCTTGACGAAATCGGTACGGTTACTCCGGTCTACACCGCCTCGATTACCAGCGAGGTAAACGGCCTGGTCGTAGGGGTGCATTTCAAGGAGGGTCAACTAGTCAAGAAGGGCGATCCGCTGGTTGACATCGACTCGCGTCCATTCCGTGCGACCCTGCTGCAGGCGCAAGGCGTGCTGGAGCGGGACCAGAGTCTGCTCGCTCAGGCACAAATGGATCTTGATCGCTATCGCGCAGCCTGGGCCCGCAACGCGATCCAAAAGCAATTGTTGGACGACCAGGAAAAGCTCGTGCTGCAAGATGAAGGCACAGTAAAGAACGATCAGGGAACCGTGCAATTTGACCAGATCCAGGTCGACTTCTGCCACATCACTGCTCCGATTGCCGGCCGCGTCGGCTTGCGTCTGGTGGACCCGGGCAACGTAGTGCAGTCCGCGGGAACCGTAACCCTGGCGGTCATCACGCAGATGCAGCCCATCACCGTGATTTTCACCATTCCCGAAGACGATCTCGGCCCCGTCGAAGCTCGACTGCAAAAGAAAGCCAAGCTCAGCGTGGATGCCTTTGACCGCACTGCCCAAACCAAGATTGCCAGCGGAACGCTTTTGACGCTCGACAACCAGATTGACACCACGACCGGGACCGTCAAAGCACGAGCTGTCTTCGACAATAAGAATGACGCGCTCTTCCCCAACCAGTTTGTGAATACACGACTGCTCGTGAACACGTTGCAGGGAGTGACTCTGGTTCCAGTTTCAGCCATTCAACAAAATGGCCAGGCATCGTTCGTGTACTTGATTCAAAACGATATTGCTCATCTGCGCACCGTAAAACCTGGGGTTACGGAAGGTGGCTTAACTCAAGTAGACGGCATTAACCCTGGCGACGTTGTCGCCAACAGCAGCTTCGACAAATTGCAGGAGAATACCGCAGTCGCTGTCGCGAACAAGGCCGCGGGTAAGCCTGCGCCAGCCACCACGAGCGGGAGCCCCACCCCGTGAGTCCATCGCGCCCGTTTATCTTGCGGCCCGTCGCGACCTCATTGCTGATGGCTGCAATCCTGCTGGTCGGTCTGGTTGGCTTTACTCAACTGCCGGTCTCCGCCCTGCCGGAAGTCGATTATCCAACCATCCAGGTGCTTACGTTTTATCCAGGAGCCAGCCCGACGGTGATGGCGACAACCGTGACGGCGCCGCTCGAGCGCCAGTTCGGCGAACTCCAGGGTTTGAGCCAGATGACCTCCACCAGTTCGGGAGGTACTTCCGTCATTGTGCTGCAGTTCAACCTCACTCTGAATATTGATGTAGCTGAAGAAGAGGTTCAGTCGGCGATCAATGCATCGCAAAGTTTGTTGCCCTCCATTCTGCCCGCCCCGCCGATCTACAGTAAGACCAATCCAGCCGATGCCCCGGTGCTGACCCTGGCCATTACTTCAAGCTCCGTGCCGCTTTCTCAAGTCGAGGATCTCGTGGATACACGCCTTGCGCCCAAGATCTCGCAGCTCAGCGGCGTCGGCCTTGTAACCATCAGCGGCGGACAGAAGCCCGCCGTTCGCATCCAGGCCAATCCTGCGGCTCTGTCATCCTACGGCATCAACATGGAAGACCTGCGCAGCGCCCTGACCCAGGCCAGCGTGAACGCAGCCAAAGGAAACTTCGATGGGCCGCGCCAGGATTACCAGATCGACGCTAACGATCAACTTGTAACCAGTGACGACTATAAGAAGGTTGTCGTGGCCTACCGTAACGGCGCGCCCGTGATGCTGACCGACGTAGCCGGCGTCGTGAACGGCGTGGAGAACAATAATCAGGCCGCATGGATGAACCAGACCCCGGCCGTGATTCTCAACGTCCAACGCCAGCCCGGTGCAAACACCATCAGCGTGGTCAAGAGCATCAAGCAATTGTTGCCGCAGCTTCAAGCTAACCTGCCCACCGGCATTCAGGTGACCACTCTCACCGACCTTACGACCGCCATCGAGGCATCCGTTTCCGACGTTGAGTTCGAATTGCTGTTGACGGTCGGCCTGGTCGTGCTGGTTATCTTCCTCTTCCTGCGAAGCCTCTATGCCACGATCATCCCCAGCGTGGCTGTGCCGCTGTCACTGATCGGCACTTTCGCGGCGATGTACATCCTCGGTTACAGCCTGGATAACTTGTCGCTGATGGCGCTCACAATCTCCACCGGCTTCGTTGTGGATGATGCCATCGTGATGATCGAGAATATCGCGCGCTACATCGAAGCCGGCGATCCTCCCATGGAAGCCGCGCTCAAGGGTGCGGAGCAGATCGGCTTCACCATTCTCTCGCTGACCGTATCGCTCATCGCGGTCTTGATTCCATTGTTATTCATGGGAGACGTGGTGGGGCGCCTGTTCCGCGAGTTTGCTGTGACCCTCGCCGTCACCATCATCGTTTCGGCGGTTGTCTCCCTTACGCTCACGCCCATGATGAGCGCGCGAATCCTGCGCCACCAGCCCAAAGAACAGCAGGGTCGCATCTATCGAGCCTCGGAGCGCGTCTTCGAAAACATGATCGCCTTCTACGGCCGGACGCTGAAGTTTGTCCTTAAGTTCCAGACGATTACGCTGTTAGTCGCGCTGGCCACACTGCTGCTTACGATTTTCCTTTACATCATTATCCCTAAAGGATTTTTCCCGGTGCAGGACACAGGCGTCATCCAGGGCATATCGCAGGCGCCACAGACGATTGGCTCGAAGGCCATGGCGGCGAAGCAGCAGGAGCTGGCCAAGGTAATTCTGGATGATCCGGCCGTCGAAAGCCTCTCATCGTTCATCGGAGCGGACGGAACCAATACCACGACGAACAGCGGTCGAATATCAATCAATCTAAAGCCGCTTGATCAGCGGCATATGAACGCTTCCGACGTAATCCGCAGGCTCAAATCGAAACTGGATCAGGTTCAAGGCATAGAACTGTTCATGCAACCGGTGCAGAACATTTCCGTGGATGATCGTGTGAGCCGCACGCAATACCAGTACACGCTCGAAGATCCCGATGCGAATGAGCTCAATGACTGGACCAACCGCTTCGTCAGCCGGCTGAAGCAGTTGCCGGAACTGGAAGACGTCGCCACCGATCAGCAAACCGGAGGGCTTGCCGTATCTCTGGTGATCGACCGGGTTACGGCCTCGCGATTCGGCATCGCGCCGTCCACCATCGACAACACGCTGTACGACGCGTTCGGCCAGCGGCAGATTAACACGATGTATACCCAGGTAAATCAGTACCACGTTGTTCTTGAGAGCCAGCCGCAGTTTCAACTGGATCCGAACAAGCTGAACCACCTCTATATCCAATCGAACGCCTCTGCGGGAGCAACCGGCACCGGAGCGTCAACCTCATTCGCATCTTCAGGAGCGTCCGCCGCGGGATCCAATGCGCTTACATCCTCAGCGCAGTACACTCCGTCTGCAAATACTCTTGCTCCGCCTGCGAATGCACTTTCGCCGGGCACAACATCTACGTCTAAGGGAGCCAACTCCGCAGGAACCACAAGTTCGGTCATGAGCAATGCCGTGCCGCTCAGCGCTTTCTCCCACTTCGAGAAGACGACCGAAGCGCTCGCCATCACGCACCAGGGTCAGTTTCCGGCAATCACCGTGTCGTTCAATCTTGCGTCGAATGCCGCGCTGGGCGAGGCCATTACGGCAGTAGACAAGGTGCAGAAAGACATGCACATGCCGCCCAGCCTGCAGGCCGGTTTTCAGGGGACTGCTGCGTCCTTCACGAACTCGCTCTCTAACGAGCCTTTACTGATTCTTGCCGCGCTGGTCACCGTCTACATTGTGCTGGGCGTTTTGTACGAGAGCTTTATCCACCCGATTACGATTCTCTCTACGCTGCCCTCGGCGGGTGTGGGCGCTTTCTTGGCGTTGATCCTTTTTCATCAGGATTTAAGCGTGGTCGCGATCATCGGCATCGTCCTGCTGATCGGAATCGTGAAAAAGAACGGCATCATGATGGTCGACTTCGCGCTCGAAGCCGAGCGGCAGCATGGAAAGAACGCGACCGATGCCATTTACGAGGCCTGCCTGCTCCGCTTCCGTCCCATCATGATGACCACGATGGCGGCGCTGCTCGGCGGCTTGCCGCTGGCCCTGGGGAGTGGTTTCGGTTCGGAGTTGCGCCGCCCGCTGGGCATTGCCATGGTCGGCGGGCTCTTGCTGAGCCAGGCGCTCACGCTATACACCACGCCCGTGATCTACATTTTCTTCGATAATCTGGCGCACCGCTTTGCCCGCGAACCGAGAAGAGTAGAAGCCGGAGAGGCGCCCCAGGCGGGGCCGGCATGAACATCTCCGCACCCTTCATTCGCCGACCCGTCGCTACCACGCTGCTCACGGTGGCAATTGCCCTTGCCGGTGCTGTTGCCTATGAGGTGCTGCCGGTCGCGCCTCTGCCGGAGGTCGACTTTCCGACGATTTCAGTCGGGGCAGGCCTGCCGGGAGCAAGCGCCGAGATTATGGCATCATCCGTCGCCACGCCCCTGGAGCGGCAGTTCGGTCATATTGCCGGCGTGACGGAGATGACATCCTCGAGCACGCTCGGAAGCACCTCGGTCACCATTCAGTTCGACCTCAGCCGCGATATCGATGGTGCCGCGCGCGATGTCGAGGCCGCCATCAATGCTGCGCGAACGTATTTGCCCGCCAACCTGCCGGGCAATCCAACCTATCGCAAAGTCAATCCCGCGGATTCGCCGATCATGATTCTCGGCCTGACCTCCGACAAATTCGGTCCCGCGAAACTTTACGACGAAGCTTCCACGGTTCTCGAGCAGAAGTTATCGCAGATACAAGGCGTCGGGCAGGTCGCGGTCGGAGGCGGCGCATTGCCCTCCGTGCGTGTGGATGCAAATCCCACACAACTGGCCAGCTATGGACTTACCCTCGCCAATCTGCAATCTGTATTGAGCCTGCAGAACGCCGACCTGGCCAAAGGCCAAATCACTGACGGCAATGTCACCGCCGACATCCTCGCCAATGATCAGATCTCGCTTGCAGCCGACTACAAGCCGCTCGTCGTCGGGTATAAGAACGGCGCGGCCATTCGTCTATCCGACGTCGCGCAAGTGACAGACTCCGTGCAGAACGTCCGTGCTGCGGGCTATTTGAACGGGAAGCGCTCGGTTACGGTTATCATCTTCCGCCAGCCCGGCGCCAATATCATCAACACGGTCGATCGCATACGCGCGCAACTTCCGTATATCCAGGCATCCCTGCCGCTCGGTATCGATACAACTATCGTTCTTGATCGCACCATCACCATCCGCGCCTCGGTCAGTGACGTCGAGCGGACGCTGCTGATCTCCATCGGCCTGGTCATCGTCGTAGTGTTCGTCTTTCTGCGTAACGGCCGCGCCACGCTCATTCCAGCAGTCGCCGTGCCGGTCTCGCTGGTCGGTACGTTCGCCGTGATGTATCTGCTCGGATATACCCTGGACAACCTCTCGCTCATGGCCATGACCATTGCCACAGGCTTTGTGGTCGACGATGCCATCGTGGTGATGGAGAACATCGCGCGCCATCTGGAAGAGGGAATGAAGCCCTTCGCCGCGGCGCTGAAGGGCGCGGAAGAAATCGGGTTCACTGTCTTCACCATCAGCATTTCGCTGATCGCCGTCTTTATTCCTCTTCTGATGATGGGCGGAATCGTCGGTCGTCTCTTCCGCGAATTTGCCGTCACGCTATCGACGGCCGTCTTCGTGTCCATGATCATTTCGCTGACCACGACGCCCATGATGTGCGCCTACCTTTTAAGGGACGAAAGCAAGGAAAAGCACGGGCGCCTCTACACGGCCAGCGAAAAATTCTTTGACTGGGTGCTGTCCCTGTATCGCGGCAGCCTGCGTTGGGTGCTCGAACATCCTGCGCCAACCCTCATCGTGCTTTTCATCACCATAGCGCTCAACGTGGTGCTGATCATCAAAATACCGAAAGGCTTTTTCCCCGTGGAAGATACAGGGGCAATCTCCGGCAGCGTCCGCGGGCCCCAGGATTCATCCTTCCCGGCTATGGATAATTCCATTCGGCAGATCGGCGAAGTAATCAAGAAAGATCCTGCGGTTGCTAATGTGATTGCGTTTACCGGCGGCGGAGGGGCCACAAATACCGGCTCTCTCTATGTTGCACTCAAGCCGCTGAACGAGCGCGACGTCAGTGCCGCCCAGCTCATCAACCGCCTCCGCCCCCAATTGAACCGTCTGCCGGTGGCCTCGGCCTACCTTCAGGCCGTTCAGGACCTGCGCATCGGCGGCCGTTCCAGCAATGCCATGTATCAGTACACGCTGCAATCTGACACCGTGCAGGATCTTTCCAAGTGGGGGCCGATCATCCTGGGTGAAATGCAACACCTGCCCGGCTTGCAGGACGTGAGCTCAGATCAGCAGAACGGCGGCCTTGACGAGCTGATGGCCTATGATCGCGTGACCGCGGCAAAGCTCGGTATCACCGCACAGTCGCTGGATTCGACGTTGTATGGCGCATTCGGCCAATCGGAAGTCTCCATCATTTACACTCAGCTGAATCAGTACTACGTCGTGCTCGAGGTCGCTCCTCAATATTGGCAAAGCCCCGAAGGATTGAAAGACATTTACCTGCATAGCTCTGGCGGCAATATTCCGCTGACCACCGTGGCAAACGGCCACGCCAATACAACTCCACTCGCCATTAACCACACGGGTTTGTTCCCCTCGGTGACGGTGTCCTTTAACCTGGCCCCGAACGTATCTTTGAGCGACGCCACATTGAGGATCAGCCAGATGCAAAAGCGGCTGGGCACGCCTTCGTCGCTGCAGGGTTTTTATGCCGGCACGCTGCAGGCCTACCAGCAATCTCTGGGCACCGAACCCGTGCTGATCGCGACAGCGCTGCTGGCGGTGTACATCGTCCTCGGCATTCTGTACGAAAGCCTGATCCATCCCCTGACGATCATCTCGACGCTGCCCTCGGCCAGCGTAGGCGCAATGCTTGCCTTAATGCTCTTCAAGCAGGATCTGAATATCATTTCCATCATTGGCATTGTTCTGCTGATCGGCATCGTAAAGAAGAATGCCATCATGATGATCGATTTCGCTCTTCAAGTAGAGCGCGAGGAGGGGAAGAGGCCGATCGAGGCGATTTTTGAAGCCTGCATGTTGCGCTTCCGCCCCATCCTGATGACGACGATGGCCGCGCTGTTAGGCGCTTTGCCGTTGGCTCTGGGGACAGGCACCGGCTATGAACTTCGTCGTCCTCTTGGCATCACGATCGTGGGCGGGCTGATCTTAAGCCAGTTGCTCACACTCTATACAACGCCAGTCGTCTATCTTGAGTTCGATCGGCTTCGGCTGCGACTGCAAGGGAGACCAGTGCATCCCGCGCCACTTCCGGAGGCAATTTAGCATGCTGGACTACGATGAGTGGCCGCTAGGCAGGACTTCTATGAAGATGGTTATGCGAAACCCTTGGCGCCGCTGCATTCGTTTGTGTGCGGCCGCCCTCTTATTGATCTCATCGGGCTGCGTTGTCGGACCGAAATACCACCCGCCTCAGCCGCAAGCGCCGGCTCCCGCGTACAAAGAATCTCCCGGCAATTCCAAAGACGACCAGGGCTGGACAGTTGCACAGCCTGCCGACGCCAAGCTCCGTGGCAAGTGGTGGGAGATCTTCAACGATCCCGAACTGAATGCCCTCGAAGATCAACTGGATATAAACAACCAGAACATCAAACAATTCTTCGAGAACTTTATGGAAGCTCGCGCCATCGTGCGCGAGGCCCGCTCGCAATATTTCCCCACCCTAACCGCTGCGCCTTCGGTCACCCACTCGAGAGCCTCGGCGAACGTTGGGTCGACTACTCCCAGCACGACCGGAACCGGCGCAACTACTCCCCAACTGCAAAGCACGCTCTACTCCCTGCCTCTCGAGGCTTCCTGGGAGCCCGACCTTTGGGGCAAGGTTCGCAACACGGTCCGCCAGGCTCAGTACGCCGCACAGGTCAGCGCGGCCGATCTCGAGAACGAGCGTCTCACCGAGCAGGCCAGCCTCGCACAGTTTTTTTTCGAGATTCGCGGCCAGGATCAGTTGCAACAAATCTTTGACGAAACCGTTGCCGCGGACCAGAAGTCTTACGATCTGACGCGTTCGCGCTATGAATCCGGCATCGACGACGAGATATCGGTGGTCCAGGCCGAAACCACGTTGCGCAGCGCTCAAGCGGGCGCCACCAACGTCGGAGTAGCGCGCGCCCAGTTCGAGCACGCCATCGCCGTTCTCATCGGCAAGGCCGCCACCAATTTCTCCATTCCCGTGAAGCCGTTCACCGTAGCTCCGCCGCCGATTCCGGCCGGCGTGCCCTCGGAGTTGCTCGAGCGCAGGCCCGACGTTGCCGCCGCCGAGCGCACCATGGCGGAAGCCAACGCATCGATCGGCATCGCCTATGCCGCGTATTATCCGAACCTCACTTTGACCGCCGAGGGTGGCTTCGAGAGTTCCGTGTTCCATCGGTGGTTCACCTGGCCGAGCCGCTTCTGGTCCATCGGCGCCTCACTCCCTGAGACCCTCTTCGATGCTGGCCTGCGCCGCGCTACCGTCCAGCAATTCACTGCGACTTACAACGCGGATCTCGCCGCCTATCGTCAGACGGTGCTTTCCGCATTTCAACAGGTGGAAGATGGTCTTGCGGAAGTTCGCATCCTGTCCAAAGAGATTCAGCAAGAGCAGCAGGCCATGGATTCAGCGCAGACCTACCTCAAGCTCGAACAGGCGCGATACGACACCGGCGTCGATTCCTACCTCGACGTGCTGATTGCGCAGACCACAGTGCTGGCCGACCAGCAGACGCTGAATGGTCTTCAAGTGCAACAGATGGTCTACGCGGTAGCGTTGGTCGAAGCCCTAGGCGGCGGGTGGGATCGCTCGCAGCTCCCGGGCACGCAGCAAGTCACGCAGAAGCCGCCCAAGTCGGAGACGAGCCTTCAGCAGTAAACCTAAATAGTTAAACGCTGAGCAGCAAAACGAAAGGACCCCGCTACTCGGGGTCCTTTGTTTTCGTTCTTCGTGTTGCAGTTAGTTGATTCGTGCGACCTGGTTCTGCCGGTAGCTCAGGTTGTCCACGTTGCGGAACATCGGAGTTCCGGGCGGCAGGTTCTGAGGCAAAGCGAACAAAGGGTCGAACACGTAATTACGGGCCGGCGGGTTGTACACCGTGTTGCAGCACTTGAAAGTGCCCGTTGCATAGGTGGCGTAGTAAAGGCTGACCAAAGAGCCTTTGTAATTCAGGTTTTGCTGAGTCGCCACGCCGCCCCAATCCTCTAGGAAGCGGAGGAAGTTGTGGATGCCGCCGTCCATACCGAAAGAGAATTCCGGGTTTTGGGCCGTGTTAGTGAAGGCGATATTCTTACCTCCGGCAATAGCCACGCGATAGTAAGTGCTGACCGCGATTCTGTTAGGTGTTTGAGCGGGAGAGCTTTGGCCGCCGGGGTTGGTTGGATTCAACAAGCTGCCTGAATACTGTGCACCGAGCGCGCCGGCATCCTCCCAGTTGTTGGAGAGGACGCTAACCGCGTCCGCAATCACGGCTGCAGCCGCATGTATTGGCTCCGGTCCAGCATTCCAGGTTTGGTCAAGGTTGGCGTTGCCCGGAGTACAGTCGGAGCCGCCAGCCGTATAGCAGTTGGAGTTGTAATTTCCCTGAATGTAGACGGGGTTCTCGGATCCGACCGTGAAACCCCCGCAAGCGGTCGGATTGGCCGCGGTTTGCGCGCAATTATTGAACGCGTTCCCCGGCGGCATGGTCGGCAGATTTCCCAGTGAGGCATCCACCAGTTTCAACCCGTGGCGTGCGCCCGTGACACGGTTGGCCCGGCCCACGGTGAAGGTCTGAATCCGGTGACGGAAGGGGTTGCGCGGAAGCGTGACGTCGGTATCGGTAGTCGTTTGGCTTCCGAAGGCATCGCCTACAGTATTTGCGCCGTAGGTAGTGACCGTCCCGTCACTCCACTGTTCCACATCCTCGGGGGAAACGCCGTTGTAGTTGAATGGTTCGAGTGTTCCGTTCGGAGCGAAAGGCGCCCCGCCAGCATAGTTGACGACATCCTCGAAGCCATAAGCGCCGAGCAGCGTGGCTGGGCTGTGTACGGGATCGTACTGCATGCCGCGGCGGTCCGAGAAATAAACGATATAACCGTTTTGGGTGGTGAAGTTCACAGTGCTGCCCGTAGTACCGCTCTGGCCGAGGAGCCAGCGTCTTAGGTTTCCCACATCTAATTCGACGCAATTCATGATGCCGTTGACCGTCCCGGTTCCAGCGGCGAAGCCGGTCGAATCATTGTTCTCTCCCTCGCGGGCATCATAAAGATTGATGGGGTACCAGTTGTACTGCGAATTTCCGCCGTAATTCACCAAGGGTGTAGTGGTGACTGATCCTAGTCCTGGATAGACGGAGGTGAAGGTTGTCGCATCCGCAGATGTGACGCTTCCGTTGCCGCCGCGATCCGCCGTCATCTGGAAATACAGAATCGCATTTTTATGGTCCGCGAGAAAGTTGCTTCCCGTCGCGCCGATGGTGTTGGTGGCTTGCCCCGCCGCACTGCCAGGAGCCATGGGCACTTGCAGCCCGCGGGCAAAGCCCAGTTGCAGCCACTCCTTGGTGACGCCGGTCCACAAGCCGGTGCCGGAGTTCAGAACTTCTACCAGCAGCCAGCCGTTGATGATTGGCCACTCGGCCTGGGTTACGCTGTGCGCGGCAGTAGCGCCGCCCGGAACCCACGGCGGCCATACGAAGTTGGCGTCACCCTGTGTGCAGCCGTTGCCTACCGACCCCGTGCCGCAAGCACTTTCACCAAAGTAGTACGTGTTTCCGTTGACAAGGATTCCACTCTGCGCTCCACCTGTTGTCGCAAACGGCCCAGCTGTATTCACGAATTCGCTGGGTGGAACCATGCTGGCCAATTCCACGTCCTGGGTTGCGTCTCCATTCCATCCGGGCAGGTGCAGATCGGCTTCCTTGTCGCTGAGCAGAATGCGAATCTGGGCTTCATTGGCTAAGCGAGATCCGCCCAGCAACGAGGTCGTGGCTTCGCCCGGTGGCGGGCGTCGGACAATCTGGTAGGGAAGAGTCGTGCCATTTACAAAGGGCAGTATTAGATCATTGGCGCCAGTGCCGTTGGGCCCATCGGTGGGAGCGGCCGGCGGGGGGCTGGCGGGGCCGTTGCCATCAATGATGTACGAATTGTATGTGTTCTCGGAAACGTTAAACCAGGCACCGACCTGCCCCGAACCATGGCCGCCGGTGACGCTGCCGTTGGTGGCGCCAAGAGGAGTCGTGGAAATGTCGACGCATGTGGCGCTCGGCGCCGCCGCTCCCACGTTCGCCATTTGCACGGAACAGCCGCCGCTGGTCGTGGGAATCATCACCGTGCCGCCATTGTCATTGCCGGCCGATGCGACTCCGTTATCCATCTGTTCGCGGATCACATTGCCGAAGGCGCTGATCTTGTCTCCAAAAACCAGGTTGTAGCCGTCAGCCACACCCAGGTAGAGATCGCCGTTGGTGTGCACGCGCCCCGCAAATCCGAGATTAGGGCTGCGGCCGAAGAAACAATCGCCGTCGCAGAAGACGCCGAACTGAAATACCGGAATCAGCGCAACTTCGGCCGTGCGGGTCATGCTCACAGTTTCAGTGTTGCCAACAATCCGCTGCGCGGTGACGTTCATAGTGACCGGGATAATCTGCGCATACAGACCCGCGTCCGGCCCAGACTGGATTGGGCCCCAGACCGGTGACAGCGGCGCCGTGCAGGATCCGGCGCTCCCGGTGTAACTGGCGTCACGTTATAGCCCGCCGTATAGCTGACGGTCGGATCCCAGGTGGGAGCGTTATTGCTCACGGCGCAAATCTGGGCGGCGGTGGGCGCCTGAATATTCTGAAACGTGCTGGCCAAGTCGGACGTCATCTTCTCCATCGCGCCTTCGGCGGCACGATAGGTGTAGTTGTTGCTGAGATCGGCCGCGCCAACTTTCTGCTCGGTGTTAACCATCATGAGCAGCGCGACAGCGAATCCCGACAAAAGCAATGTCAACAACAGGGACGCGATCAGCGTGAATCCTCGTGAACCGATTTTGGCGCTAGCCATCGTGTTTCTCCTCATTTTCCCGAACGATTTCCTTTTTCCTTCCGCTGGTATGAGTTCCATATCAATAACTTGAGCCCTGAATCGGATACTCCTGCTGCGAAGTCAGGTTGCGGGCTGAGATTGAAGTCTGCAGGTCGAGACCCTGATAGCCGACTCCGGTATATTTCGATTGCTGGCTGCGCATGCTCATGTGCGCGATGTTCACTTTCGTGATCATTCCGGGGTTGGTGCCCACCGGGAGAGTAGCCTGATTGGCGTCGATCACTCCCGCGTCATAGACGTCGTAGCTGAACTTCAGATAAACCACGTTTTCCGCCACCGGAGCCGGAGCCTTTCCGCTCTGGAGGCGCATCAACGTGGGCAAACCAGTCGCCGGCGGAATCGCGAGATAGTAAGTGACTGCCAGCAGGCGCACCGCCGAGACCGGAATCGCCGTAGAGGCCGGACCTCCTGGACCAACAAACTGTGACAGGCTGCCCGTGACGGCGCCCGGCTGATTGATGTGGCCTGGATCCGTGGCGGCAAAAGGTACCGTGAAACAGGCGGTGTTGGTGCCGGTCGGAGCGCAAACAGCAACCGCGCCGGTGACCACTCCCACCCCGTTGTTGCCCCACAAGATCATATCGCCTTGTTGCAGGCCAATCACAGCGGCGTTCAAAGGCTGCGGCGTCACTGTGCCGGTCGGTAGAATGCATGTGCTCGGTAAGGGGCTCGGCAGCTGGAAGGTTACAAGCGTAGCCGCGGCGTTGATGGAAGAACTGTAACAGTTCAGCGCCAGACTGATGTCGGCCGAGATCACCGTGATGATGTCAGTGGGGCCCTGGGCCGCGTTAATCGTGATTCCCACGTTCGGGCCGGGAATAATGGAGTAGATATAGGGAACGCCGGTGGTCGTCGGATAGGCAACAGGCAGGCTGTTGATGTAGCTGCAGGTGACGAGACCGCTGCAGGGATAAACCGGCAGAGTTCCGGTGCCTGCAGGCAATCCCACGGCGCTGGTCGACAACCCTTGCTGGCCCAAAGATCCTGCGCCAGCCATGCTGATGTCGCGTTGCAGCAGATTGCTGGCGGCGCGAAAGTCCTGCTGCAGTTCCGACTTCTGCGAAGCGACCCAGCTCGCCCGCATCGCCCGGCTGAACAGGTCGGCAGCCGTGACCAGAAGTACGGCTCCGATGGCAGCCGCGATCGTCAGTTCCAGCAGCGAGAACCCGAGACTCGAATTGTGTGCGCGCCGCATCTGTCCCTTTCTAGTGGTACGACGAAATCTCTTCTTCAAGTACATAGGATTTGGCCCCGGAGTGATTGGGGACTGAGTAATTAATGGTGATAGTGACCAGAACCAGTGTGGGGACTGTCGTCCCGTTTTCCAGCAGCGGCGTGATCGTGATCGTACGCGTGTAGTTTGCCAGGGAGACAATCACATCGTCGGCCGTGCCCACAATGCCGTCCGGCCCCGGTTCGGTGAGGCACTCGATTCCGGCGTTAGGGCATATCACTCCTGCAGCGGTCGTGCATGCCACATCATCGACCGTGCCCAAAATCCCATCCGGCCCGGCGCATTTGGGTTGCAGCGCGGCGGGCAGGAAAACGCCGGGGGGAACCGCCGTGGTGTTGTTGATCGCGGTGAAACCCAACTGCGAAGTGTTGCGCGCGTTGAAGATGCTCTCCATGGCCTCCGAAGCCAGTTGTCGGGCGATCATGTCTTCTTGCGAAGTCGCATTGGCGCCGATTGCGATGCCTAGTGAGGCCAACACAGCCAGCATGCCGACAGCCAGAATCACCATGGCGAACATCACTTCCAGAAGCGAGAAGCCGCGCTGGTCGCTTTGCCGCAAGGATGCAGAACGCTTAATAATCATTGTTGGCTCCAGGTCCATACTCCGCCCACCTGGGAGAGCTGCCATCCCCGGATTCGGCCGGTATAGCCCCACAAAGTGACCGCCCGTTGCGTTGGCATTTGCCCCGGAATCCCCAGGTACACCACGCCATTGTTGACGTTGCCGAGAGCGTCCTGCGCGCTGCCGTCCGGCTGGAAGTAGATAACGTTGCCGCCGCCTGCGCTGCTCGGAGGCTGGTCAAAATCAAAGATGTTGGTCGCTGTGCCAAAACCATCCGGCGTGGTAGCGGTCGTGTTCGGCAGGCCCGGTTCCAGGTGATACGTGACCGCCGGGGGCAGAGTGGCCGTGAACAAGACTGTGCCGCCTGGCGTAGTTTGGGTCACGCTGACGGTTCCGCCGTTCCCAGCTGTAGGGGCGGCGAAGCTCACTACGTAAACCCGCATGTCGGCGGCGGCTTGATCGCGGGCCCGGCGTAATGTCGTCAACGTAGTGTTATAGGCGTCGTTGACCTGCTGCTGATTGAACGTGGGCTGCAGCGTAACCGTGACAACGCCCGCCAGGATCAGCGAAATGCTGATCGCGATCATCAATTCCAGCAATGAAAAGCCACTTTGTTTGCGCGATGCCATAATTCCTGTCGACCAACGACCACTTGATTTCGTGTAACGCCCCGCTTGCGTTTCCCTGATTTCCACCCTGTCCAAATTACTGACTCTAAAGCCTATGCTGCATGCAGCGAGCACGGACCGCCGACACCCCTGTAGAGTGCCGGCATTCTTCATCCTAGGTAGAGGCGCGAGCACCGTCAAAGCACCACAGTGCAACGAAAAACTATTGGCCTTTTGTAATGGGGATGGTGACTGAAGTCACGCGATTGACTCCAGTGCAGTTAAGCGAATCCCAACCGCAACCCCTCACGGGTCCATGGCTACAGTAACCGCAAAATCGCCACCGGTAACGGCAGCCCTTAGCTGAAATCTGGAATCTGGAAGGATGAGGTTTGCAGGACTAGGAAGATTGATTCCGGAAGAATATGGAGAATGTCATCGACGAAACAGGCTGGAACTTGTGCCTATGTCCTTCGCGGGCAATCCCAGGATGCGTCCCTCACAGGGCGGCGGGGCAAGGCAGCCCTGACTTTCATTTTATGCAGCAGCCCGCCGAATTGGCCCCGCTTGTGCGACCTCGGCGCATGTAGCCGCGCATTGACGGCACGCTTGAGCACACTTCCTCATCGTTTCACCTTCGGATTTCCCACACTCTGCCGCACAGGCTGAGCATAGCTCGGAACAGATACTGCACACCCGGTGAGCGAATCCGGAACTGCCCGTAAGTAGGGTTACGCAGGTTCGGCACAATTCAAGACATTCGTTACAAAGCCGGATACAGTCCCTCATCATGATCGGATCTTGGTCCGTGGACTCAGCACGGCATTGAGCGCACCAGCGTGAGCACTGCAAGCACTCCTCTATGCGTACTTTGTCATCGATATTTACACCCTCCAAGTGTTGTCACTTCTCAATTAGCTCTTTCCGGGCGTCCCCGATTCTTATGCCGCTGAAACCGACTTCTTCTTCCCATCGAGTGCCGGTAGAAGAAGTTTCAGAAGCGCTTCATCAGAGAACGGGTTCTGACCTGAGATCAGCTCGCGATCTTGAACGACGTAGCTCGACCATGGAGCGAGCACGCTTACGTCACCGCCCGCCGTACGCAAGGCGAAGTCCGGGTAGAAGAGCACCTTACCACCAATCTCAAGCGGTTCCCGCTGCTGCTCTTCCGCTGTCGAAAAGATAGTCATCTTATATCCGGAATAGATCCAACCTTGAGCCTTTGCCCGCGCTCCAGCGGCATCGCCCGCCGCCAGCGCGGCGACCACCTCCTTCGAATTCGGAAGAGCCGAGAGTAGTGAAATCGGGCCATGGCAGAGCACTGCCGTAGGCTTGGATGTTTCATGAAAGTGTCTCATCACGGTGCCAGCGTCGGGATCATCGAGAAGATCCATCATCGGGCCATGGCCGCCGGGGACGAAAACAGCGTCATATTGATCCAGGCCTGATGCGATGACATCCGAGATACGAGTTGGATTTTTGAGCCCAGTCAGGCTGTCGCGGAATTTTAGATAGTCCTGAAGCTTAGCCTCGTCCCCACCGAAGAACTGGGCTATCGCTGAATTGACATCCAGTTGCGGCGTGTTGCCTTTGGGGTTGGCGAAGGTGATTTCGTAGCCCTCCTTCATCAGGGCGCGAACCGGAACCGTCAGCTCGTTGAGGTAGTAGCCAGCGCCCTTGTAAACCTTGCCATCTTTCAAGGGCAAGCCGTGACCGCTCGAGACTAGTACCAGGACTTTTCCTTTAGTTGTCATTTGTTCTCCTTTTTGAAATCGAATCCTGTTTCCTGAATATGAGATAGCTCATCGTCCGCGGCTTCCTCCAAAGTGCGCCAGGAGTCCCGCTTCCATTCATAAACAATTGATCCACGCCACCCCGCCGGTCAGTCCTCTTCGGCAAGTGGGGAGATGGCATCATTCGTAATATGCTGGCGACTTCTTTTGCGAGTCGCTTTGGGACTGATCGTGGTTGATCCAGAGCTGCGCATGTTCCTTCGCGATGACCGCCGCAATCTTGTCCATGGACTGCAGCGAGGCCTGCTTGTTCCAGTTATTGTCAGGGACGTAGCGATGTTCGAAGCTTGTCTGAAAATGCACAACATCGCCGCTTAGAATCACCGCTCCAGTTTTAGGGAGCCTCACGAGCAAAGATTGGTGGCCGGGCGTGTGTCCCGGCGTGGAGAGCAGCACGAGGCTCCCGTCGCCAAAGATATCGTAGTCGCCGTTGACAAGCTTTACCGGATGCTTCTTGTTAAACCCGACGGTGTCTTGCCGGCTTCCAGCCCATTCGTACTCGACTCTCTGCACCAGCATCAGCGTGTTGGGAAACATTTCGATATTTCCTGCGTGGTCGGGGTGGCTATGGGACACGGCCATCAGTTTGATGTCCGAGGGCTTGATGTGTATCTCTTCGAGCTGAGCCGCGAGCGTTATTGGTTTGCGCCAGATCGGGCCGGTGCCAGGACCCCACTCATGAAACACCTCTTCGTGATTAGGCAATTGCGCCACAGCATCATCGATGCCCGTGTCCCACAGAACCCAACCCTGGGTGTGGTGGATAAGGTAGCAGTGGACGGGAAAGCCGACGGGCGTTCCGACATTGACTCCCGGTGTCCAACGCGATTCGTCGGGCCCACTGCCATCGCCGCAGTCGATTACATAGAGGCGGTCTACTCCGGACTTGGCCTGCGGGTTGGAGGCGGCGGAAATTCGCAAGCCAGGGATGGCGGTCGCCAGCGCCAAGACCGCAACCGAGAAGGCGGACGTAACGTTTGCTTTCATGAATTCCTTCCTTCGAAACCCTGATCGAAAGTGGGCAATGACGAGCCAGTTCTCGTCTACAGTTCAGAAGCAGCCCAGGGCGCTTAAGGCCAGCTAAGGTTGAGACCCGTCCGCCATCCACTTGGCGAATAGTTCAATCCGGGCTTGCTGCCAGGGACCTTCCCCCTTGGGTGGTGGGGGCGGCATTACAGCGCCGCCGATTCCACGAATGCGATCGTAGATGGCCTCAGCGTGCTTTTTGACGTCATCGTAACCTCCCAGGTTGAACGCCTTGCTCATGCCTCGAATATCTCGCTCCGTAAATAACGGCCGAATGTCCGCTTGAAAGCTCGTCGTTTTCGTCATCGTGCCTCTCAGGTATTGGGTTCATTGGGCCACAACAAAATGGTCCGCGCAATTGGACGATGGTATTGCCCATACTTTCGTATCGACTTGCAGTGCCTTCGTGACTGAGGTGGCCGGACACTGGATACATCGATACCAAGGTGCAGTTGTTTTAGTCTCGTCACTCGTGGCTTAATGGTGGCCGTTCTACATGCATGTTATTGGAGTTTAGAATTGTTTGTGAAGGAGAACGCACCATGAGTAAGCACCTCGAATCGCTGTATCAGAATCTTCTCAACGGCAAGCTGCCACATAACCTAAGTTGGGCCGAGGCCGTCGAACTGATCGAGCATCTTGGGGAGCTCCAACCGCATGGAGACGACGAATTTGTGTTTCGCGTCGGCGGCCAGCGCGTCTTTTTCAAGAAGCCGCACACCCACGATCTTGGCGTCGAGGAAGTTTCTCGGCTGCGTAAGTTCTTGAAGGAAGCCGGACGGGATGCGAATAAATCAGGTTCGCCAGTAGAAGAACCGGCCCAGCCCGGCCGGATGATAGTCGTCATCGACCACCACGCCGCCCACGTTTATAAGGATTTCGGTGGAAGTCGTCCGGCAGACGAACACAAGGTCCAGCCTTACGATCCTTATCATTTCCATCATCATTTAATTCATCGAAAGGAGGCTCACTACCGTGGCGAGCGCGTGCCCGAAGAGAATTCGTTTTATGAAGAGATCGCGAAAGATATCACTCCGGCGAATGAGATTGTCCTCATCGGTCACGCCACCGGAAAAAGCAATGCCGCCGACTTCTTGAATGAGTACTTGAAGACCCATCATCCCGAAATTTCTCGACGGGTGATCGCCACCGAAAGCGCAGACCTCTCGGCAGTGACTGAGCCGGAAATTGAGGCGCTGGCGAAGCGGCACATGATCGCAGTCGTCTAAGCAGTTGTTGGACTCACGTCTGTCACAGCGGAACGCCGCTGGTGATGAGGTGTGGTCTAACGGCGGGTTGCCTGGGCCCATCTAGACGAAATATCCCGCGCTGGGCTTGGTTGGCGTCCCTGACAAGACCCTGGAGAACTGACGATTCTTCAAAAGGCGAACGCCACTGCATTTCGGCAGTGGCGTTCATGGTTGCGGGGGGTGGATTTGAACCATTGCGCGGCCTTAAGAATGTGTAAGTTACAGATTCTTATGTAACCTAGAACTTCCACAATTCACAGAGAGCAGCATCGGTAGCACAAATTAGCACAAAGATGCCTGCTGTCAGCCTGTTTTGAGTGCGTGGTCAATAGCATCCGCAGCTATCCGCTGAATCCACGTCTTGACATCTTCGTCCTTGTTCCACTTTAGCCTGTGTGCGTCCATGTAAGGGCGCAAGACTGTGCTCGCTGTTTCGCCCTTCCCGAAAGAAGCAATAGCCTTCAAAGCTTCTAGCATGTACTCTTCGCGTTCATTCATGGCGATTAACTTTTCTTAGGGTGGTGGCAATCACAAAGCGTGCATCCAGCTTCGCCAACCACTTTGTCTGTCTTGTAGTCCCAGTTCTCGCTCTTGTTAAAGAGCCGTGCAAGTTCGCCGCGTTCATCCTTGGTGTGTGCTGAGAACGGATGCCCGCATGTGCAGATGTCGTCCATACCAGAGATGATAACAGACTCAATTTTGACGCCGCGCGGATGTTCTGTTACCCCGATGCCGAGCGTTGTACACTGGTTTTCTTAGGGGAGGGAGCAATGGGGAAACACGATGAGTTCATTATTGAGCCGGTAAAGGGTAAATGGGCTGTGAAGAAACCACACGCGGAACGCGCAAGCACCATTGAGGATTCGTACAAGGACGCCGTGGAGTACGCTAAGGAACATGCTCCCGAAGGCGATATCAAAGCCAAGGGCCTTAATGGGAAGTTCCACCGCGTACAGAAAGGGAAGTAACTGCTCGCGTTGATGGGAGGCGAATGCCCAGCGCTGATACGTCTACCGTCCAGGCTAACCCACAAGCACCGCCCCGTGCGCGATTCACGTGGACGTTGCAAGGCTCACAGTGGGATGTCGCGTACTACGGAATTGTGGAGTTCCTTCGACTGCACCCTATTTGCCGGGGAGCTGTGGCTGTTCTTGGAGTCATCGCTTTTCTGCTATTAGTGGTGAGCTTTGCGTTTACAGTACCGGGAATCCCAAAAGGATCGTGGATAGCGTGGCTCTTCGTAGCGCCGTGGCTCTTGTGGATGGCGACTGTTTCAGGACCTTCTTTCGAGTTAGTGTTTCCCGCTGCCAAAGCATCCGCCGAGAGGGAAGTGGCAGAACAACAGTTTGACAAGAGCCAGACTCCAGAAGATGCCCTTAACCTGGACTTCAAGCGGCTGAGCGAGTATTACGCTATAAATCAATCGCAAGCGCGTTCGAGTTTTCGTTGGGCGAAATTCTCCATGCTTGTTGGTTTCGCAACCATTGTTGCTGGCATCTGGCTTTTCTATTTTCGGCCCACGCAGCCGGATAAGTTCATGTCAACGATTTCCGCCGCGACCGGCTGCGTAATCAACTTAGTATCGGGACTCTTCTTGCGCCTCCACTCGCAGACGCAAGACCGCGCTTTGGACTACTACGAGCCATTGGCCCGTTTGCAAAGGCTATCGCTGGCGATGCGTTTGGTTGAGGCACACAAAGACTCATCCGAGCAGACGCTTGCGAGAAACATGGTCATTCGAGAATTGCTTGTTGGATTTGAGACCCTGTGAGTTTTTCCCCTTCCTCTTTCAACTTGGCAAGGTGCTTGAGGAGCAACGTAGCTCCTACCAAAATGGCGAGAAATGGAAAAGCCATCTCCATTGCCGCCCCCACAGGTCCCAAAGATGCAATGAAGGTTGTCAGACCACGCGGAAGGTGGACGCCAAACTCTTCCCCTAAAAGCATAACTCCGTGTCTTGCTTCGCCCATTGAGCCGGAAGTGGAACGGCCCATGTCGGCAGCGCCCGCTTTTATTTCGCTGAATGAGGAGCGGGCGTTTCTCGCCGCGTCCGCTAAGCCGCTGGAAAAAGTTGCAGTCTTGGTCTGTAGGTCCACCGAAAGTGACCAAACTTGATTGCTCATAACGTTTTCTCCTGAATGTTTGTCCGGGCAAACTCCCCGAAGTGTTTCCGTGCAGCCACGTCGTATGCGCGGGCCGCTTCTAGCTCATCTGTGAATGTGCCAAGGTAAATCTGCTTGCCGTTAATATGTATTTGAGAATGCCAGCGCTTGTTCTGCTTGTTCCAAGACACGCCGCGAAACTGACTCGTCGATTTCCAAGATCCTTTTTTCTTAGCGTTCGTCGCGTTCTGTGAATAGCTACAAACACGGAGATTTAGCTTGCGGTTGTCCAGACCCTTACGGTTGCGATGGTCAACAAAAACCTTTGGGTCTGTTATGCCGAGAATGAACCTGTGGAGTTTTTGCGTTGTCCGTGTTCCATCAGGCTTTCCCACATGGCGAATTACATAAACGGTGCAACCTTCCTGCACAGTCGCACGCCAGGGACCGGCGGCCACCACTCGCACATAGTCCTCATCGTCCACAATCGCAGTGAACCCGCGTGGTAATGTGATCTTCATTTTTTCAGGTCTTTAAGTCCTTCTGTCAGGGCGTCATAATATTTTTCAAGCACTTCGTCTTGCACAGAGCGGGCCGCATTCTCCAGCCAATGCAGCGCCGGGACATGAGCGTCCCCCATCTCTTGAATCAATCCGTAAAACGTTTCTCGGCTTGGGCCAATTCGCAAAGTAAGCGCCCCATCGCTCACCTTCGATTCACGGTGTATATCCATTTGCAGGGCACCCGTGAGACGCGGCGCGGTCTGCTTGGCCGCTTCCACAATCGGCTTGGACGCCTCCATCTCTACGTGGCGAAGGAACTTCTTAACCGCACGCTTTGAGCCGTTGGTAAAGGCTTCCTCCAACTCGTCCAGCCCTTCAATTTCGGTCACTATCTCTAGGTCCAGGTCTGCCATTTGCCCTCATTTCAAATCGCCCGGCTCTTTGTAAGCTCCCCACCTACGCGGAGCCGGGCAACTAGGAGAAAGTCAGAATCCCGCTCATGGCAAACTCACCCAGCTAAGGGTTGTGGGAACCATGAGCAGCCCGTCTGACACGGGATGAATTGTTCTCCCACAAAACTTACGAAGCCGCTACGTTGTATTGCTGAATTGCTTCCTGGACCCACACCCGAGCATCCGTCCGCCGCGAGAGTAACCAGTAAAGCGTTCCGTTGACTCCGAACATCTGGTCAAGGATTTTCAATCGCACGGCAGGCCCGCCACGATCCGCGACGCAGTAGCCCATGGCGAAATTGCCGAACAGCACGGGAGCGTTACCGCGTGCGGCGGCTGCCATGCTGGAGCTGTAAGCCACTCTGTAGCCAAACAAGCGGTCCCCAGACGCATCCCGAGTCCACTCAAACGTGGCCCCGCTATATGCCAGAGCTGCGCGGACCACAATGGCTGTGCTTTGGGACATCAGCCAACTCGAACCGGCTAGATACTTCGCCTTGACTGCTCCCAAGAGTGCGCTCAGTCCTGCGTAGGAAACAGCGTTGCTGCCTCCATCTGGCTCCGCGAAAATCCCGGCTCCGACGTTTCCAATTAATCCTTGGATTTCACTCGAACCCGAGCCGGAAATAAAAAGTGCGTCTTCTTGTTGAAGGAGCGCCGCTTCGACAACGGCACGCATCCACGCTTCGAGACCGGGGACATCTTCGGTCAACTCCAAACTGACGGGAGCTAGGAGAGCGTTCAGGTAGGATTTCACTGCCGTTTGGCCCAAGGAGGGAGTTGACTGCATGAATCCCGCAAGTTCCGCAGTTTGGGTAGTAGTGGGCAGACCTGTTGGCGCGGTAGTCGGAAGCAAAAGGTCCTTGGTGGTTGTGATTACCGTAGCAATGGACCGTATATCGCTCGCCGTGGGTGCGAGAGGCGCAATGTAATTATCTACCTGGATAGGCACCGCATACCCGCCGTCGCCTGCCGCGCCTTCGTACAAGGCTGCGGTTAGCGGCGCACCACTGCCACGCCAAGCGTGAAACGCGTTGTAGTAGTCACGCGAGAATCGGTTTGGTATTAGACGCTCGTCGCGTTCGGGATTTGTGCCATGTAGCCGCGTGCGGGGAAACTGAGCGATCATGTCCTTTACGTGAGAGATGCGGTCCGCATCCGTAGTGCCCATCCGGGCTTTCAGTCTGTCGGCTTCCGCCAAGGCGTTGTTAACGGCGGTAGTTTCAGAAGAGGTTAGCGGGCGCTTCTGGCGCTCCGCCATTGCAACAATGCCGTCCGCTTTTGCTATGGCGTCGGCGTGTTGGGCTTTCAGATCAACTAAAACGGTGGTCATACAATTCTCCTAGGTGCGATTTTTGTTTGCGCCTGTTATTCCCAGAGAATCCGGGGAGCTAGCGCAAGCCCTTGCGGGCAGCTCATTAAAGTCTGCGTTTCTCCACGTCAATGCGTGCTCGCTGCAATCCGTATCGGTCACGGGCAGGCGCGGCAGGATCTTCCTGGACGGGCACGATTGACTTGTAAAACTCGCGGGCGCTCTGGATCTTGTCTATCAAGCCGTGACTAGCCGCGGCATCCGCGCCGAACATGCGCCCTTCGCCCATGCGGTTACGCCGCATCTCCGTGGACACGCGGTCACCCCGTCCACTGCGAACGGCGTTTAGAAAATCATCGTGGGCAGCGTCTAGCCGAGTGTGCATGTCTCCCACTGCCTCATCCGAAAGAGGCTTGAAGGGTGACCACTCCGTCTTAAAGTTGCCGGAGTACAGCTCTGTCACCTTGTAACCCGCGTCATCTAGCGCCTTGCTAACGTCGGCACGTGCATCATGCGGACGCCAACGGAACCAACTTCGCCGCTCGGCGTCAACGTCACGTCGCTGGACTGACTGGCAAGCCAATACGCGGCAGACGCGGCCATCCCTTCCACAATGGATGACACGGGCTTAACCTTTGCCACTTGCGCGAGCACGGTGGCAGTCTCCGGCAGCCCTGTGACTTCGCCGCCCGGCGAGTCCACGGACAAGACCACGCGTTTTACGCTTGGGTCTGCCGCTGCTTTCTCTGCCGCATCCGCGATGCTGTCGTAACTACTGCCTAGCCACGATGGGCCGTCCTTTGTGAGCACGCCCTGGACCGGGATAACGACAATCTTGTGGGGTCCCTTCACCTGGACAGAAGGCTTGGCGGCTTCCCAGCCGAAGACGCCGACGCCCACGGTTGGTCACGTCAAATGCAAGACTCGATCTGTGCCAGTTTCTCCGGGGTGATTGCCCAAATATTCCCGAGCCTTCGCGGGTTAAGGTGATGTGTTGGCGCGTTCATTGTTCGTTCCTTCTTTCTTTAGGTTCAGGCGGCAGGACCGGACGTGGACCCCGCCGCCCTCAATTGCCGGTTGGACATCCGGCAAACTCAATTCACGGGCGGGATGGAAGAAAAGTCACCCGAAGGTGCAACCATCCACGCCCTTGCAAGGGCCGACACTCCAAGGCCCAAGCAAAACTCAATTCGTCTGCACGGCGGGCGGCGTGGCGAAGTCATGTGATAGCCAATACTCAGCACGCTCAACCGCGCCCTCCATGAGCCGGGCAAAAACTTGCCATAGCGCCTGCATCGCCGTTTCATCCAATTCGACAGCGAGCGCCAGTTTAGGGACGAATCCCTTAAGACCAATCAGTCCGACAAAATCCGCACGCTTTGTTAGCTCCTTTAACGAGCCTGTGAAGATTGCCAACTCAAAACAGTCCCGTGCCTGATTGCCGGTAATGGCAATGAGGAGCTGGCTGTCGGATACGAGCTGTTGGAATCTAGCGTCCATTGTGCGAGTCCATATATCTAGACACCTAACTAAAGTCTCTAGTAACCGTACATCTTATAAATCCATCTGTCAAGTACCATACATAAAAATAATTCATGGTATTATGTGGCAGCCCGTTTAGGAGGCGCGATACCATGTCCTTTACACGAACGACCATAGCCAAAGCTCCTAAGCTCACACGACGGAGAATTCCCCGGTTCGAGAAAACAAAGGAATGGGGAATGCTGCGGGATGCTCTGGAGCAGGGGCTAAAACCTACTGAGGCTGTGGATGTGTTTTTCTCGGAGGCTGAAATGCGGAAATATCGGATTACCAACCGGCGCACCGTGGCCCGCTACGTGGCAAAATACATCGCGGCCAACAAGTTGCCGTACACGATCAAGAGCTTCGGGGAAACGACAGGTTTTCACGTGCAGGTATACAGGCCACAAAAGTAGCCGGGCGAGTATGGGGAGGGCTGGCCGCTCACAACGCCGCCAATGTTTCCCGCATGTCCTCAATCGAGTCCGCCGTTCCATCTACGTTGTGCGCCTGTGGCGTGAGTCCCGCTTCCTCAAGATAGTTCGCGGCGCGGTCCAGGTTCGCCAATGCCCGATCTAGTTGCTTCTGTGCGGCTTTGATCTTTTTCATGTCCTATGGCCTCCCGACCATGTACGCAATTTAGCGACTGGATGACCGCCCGTCAATGGACCGTTAGGCACCTAGAATTTGGTTACTAAATGCCTACAAGTGCTGTAGAATGATAGTGTTAAGTGGACTCGCTAACTGGACGTGCTAAGTGGGCTAGGCGAACACAAGGCGAAATGTGTACACTCGGATCGTGGACGAAGGCCGCAAGCGCGTGCTGTTGATTGCGGCGAGCATCCTAGCCGCTCGGAAGCTATCACAGTACGACAGCGGGAAGCGCGTACCGGCAACCGTGGCCGCCATTGCAGACGCTGTGCGATGGGCGGAAGAGATTATGCTGGAGATTGACCGCCGCTGGCCCGGAAAGTGAATTGCGACGGGCATAAGAGGGTAGACCCATGCTGGAAGCAATCTGTATACGAAGGACGACGAACCAAGGAGCGCCGCTAGATGTCGGTCTGCTAGTGGAAACACTGGTCTTCTACCAAAAAAGTCACATCGTGGCAGATTCAGGGACGTTGGAATACCTCATTTCGGGGCCTGGCCCGGATTTCCTGCTAGAACTCATAGACCGCGAGGTATTGACTCTCACCTACTTGGAGAACATGCCCGGATGCCTTAAGACGCACAAAGGGAACAGTCCCAGGTACAACTTTGCGCTAGTCAGCACCCCCAAGAACACATTAGAGGAGCGCTTGCCTCAACTGGTACGCGACGCCATCAAGGATGTAAATAGAGCGGAAAAATTGACGAGGCGTCTTTTTAGCGTGATTAAGGCCGACAGGCACCACGCAACAATACCGGACCTTGCAAGAGAGGATGCGAGCAACAACCGCGTTGTTGAAGAAGTCGTGAGAGTGTTACTCAAAGAGAAAGCCCCAAACTACGAAATCCCTTCACCACTTATTTTCCAGTTTGAGAAAGAGAATGAGATGTATTCAATTCAGACCAACCTTGACTTCGCGGCAATCAACGCCTTGGTTCGCCAAGCCGATCCCAGCGTACCCGAGGGTGCTGTTACTCCGGAATCATTGCTCGTGACCCTGCCAGACGTAAATAGTGATCTTCACTTCGCTGCCAAGCTGAAAGCCGATCTTTTGACCCGTCCGGAAAATGACTTGATCGCGTTCAGCAAATTGGGTCAGATTTTCTCGGGCATAAGAGCAAAAACGAAAGCGACGGAAACGTTTCAGGAGGTTGTATTTGAAGAGGGACGCGCAATCAGGGAATCTGTTAATAGCGGTGCCAGAACATTGAAGGAATCGCTCGCGTTGATAGACGCCTCAGCTCGGTTCAAACGGTGGCTAAAGGACAAAGATCCAAGTGCCGACCTTCTCAAAGAATATTGTAGGGAGATGAGCAGGCTGGAGTGGGCAGACAAGCTGCCAACGAAGGCCCTCAGGTGGCTGGTATTTGCAGCGCTCGGAGCGGCGACCGCAACCCTGAATCCTCTTGTAGGCTTGGGACTCAGCGCGGTTGATCCTTTCCTAGTTGATCGGCTCGTAAAAGGGTGGAGGCCGAACCAATTCGTAGAGGGGCCATTGCGTAAGTTTCTGGCGAACAGCGCCGGGTGACGATTCGCCCTGCCGTGCCTCGCGCTATAATTGCCGTCGCCAATCCGGGGATGCCGGAGCGTGTGAGGGGTGACGTGCGGTCCCCGGTCCTGTGTTCCCGGTTGGCGTTACAATCTCTCCGTGGTCCTCGCAGATAGGTTTCCGCGTTGGCGTAGAAAATTAAGTAACCGGCCTAGCAAGCTTGCTCCGAAGGGAACAGATGAAAAAGGCACTTAGACTAGCGTTGCCAGTCCTCGCGCTCGCTCTGTCGGCGGGTGCTCAAGATCATGCCGCCAAGCCGTGCGTTATAGTTCGCACAGGAAAAGGCTCAATGAGGCTAGATGCTGGGGGAGAGTGCCACGGTACGCGCTCCTGCTTCCTTTACATTGACTCCATGAACGTACCAACGTCTGATATCAAGGACCAGTACACAGCGAAGGACATGCAAAAACTAGAAAAGAAATCTACCAAGGTCGTAGTTGTACCCGAGCACCCAGACCGTTGACTTGCAAGCCGCAAAGGACTCTTGCCAGAAGTGATTCACCACGCGGCTTTGATGGCTGCGTCCGTCTTGTGTTGGCGCACTTTACCCCACTCATGCGAGTAGAACTTGGCGACAACGGCCACTGTGTTTCCGAGTGTAGCGGCCACGTCCTCAAAGCTGGCACCGTGCCGAATCATCTCAATAGCTAGCGTGTGGCGGAATTTATGGCTAGTCGCGTTCGGCAAGGCCGCCTTATCAAGCAAGGTCCGCATGTACCGCTGGAAATACTTCTCTGAGACGGCCCGCTTCTCCTCATCGGATGCTGGGCCATCCCCGGCGTAATTCCAGAATACGTAACGCGGGTTTCCGTTCAGCACAGCTAGAAGTTCCTTACCGACTTCGGGCGGGACTACGTTATCAATAGGCTGGAGATGCGCTTTCTTGGATGTCTTCTGCCGGGACCGCAAGTGGATTCGGTATTGTCCCTTTGCGTGTTGGATATGCGACCGCTCCAGGCAGCAAGCGTCAATCATGGCAAGCCCGGCGAAGCGCATGAGCTGTACAAGTGCCCGCATCTTGCGCTCCATCTCTTTAGACCATCCGCATAGGGGAATCGCCTTGAGGATCTGTGCGTATTCTTCCGCTGTGAAGCCAGACACTTGCTCCGTTTTTCCCTTGATGCTCTTCCAAGCCTTCGTGGGATTCTTGGGCAGCACTCCGGCGTTTTCAAAATAGCGAAAGAAGGACTTCACCCGCGATTGATTATTGCGGAGCGCGTGCGTGGTCTTAAAGAAGTCCGTCCAGGGCCACGTAGAGATATGCGTCAGGTCCACATCCTCCAGGTAGAAGATTCCCGCTTTTTCACAGAATGCTTGGATGCGGTCCACGCTCTTTTGTAGCTTGGCTAGGGAAGGCGTCTCCAAACCGTCGTTTTTCTTTGCGGCCATGAATCAGTTTCACGGCATCTTCAACGGGCGTGTGCTTCTCTTCGTCTGGGTCCGGCTTGCGCCCGGCTAATTGGTCCTCCAGGCGGCGCTTGTTCTCTTCTGCCTCCGCCCATGACCGCGTGCCCGCCTTGCGCCTATGCTGCTTGCCGCCTTGGGTCCAGCGGAAATGCTTGCGGCAATTACAGCGCTTGGAGAATTCGTCCCCGGCGTACTTGCAGTCTGCCGCGTGCCGGACAAAGATCGTGATTAGCGGCGTGGTGCTCACTTGGTCCCCAGACCCGCCAGCACTTCTGCGGTAAGGTCTGTGGCTAGGTTCTTAGCCTCACATTGCCCGTGCCCCGCGCCGTACTTCGCATCTTCCGTTGTTCCGATGAATTCCAGTTTTCCGTTGTTCTCTGCTTTCTTGAAGGACCAAAGCTGGAGGGCAACCTCCGGGGACCCGTAGCCGCCCATCGCATTACGTGAGCGGAACACGTAGCAGAGGTTATACGCGCCCTCAATGAAAGCGTTGGCCCTCTTGGTTGGCTTGGTCTGTTCCACACTGAGGAGCACGAAGGAATCCGGGTCATTCATCTGTGCGCGAATGAGCGGCACGGTGCTAATGGCCTGTTGTACGGCGGGATTGGTCTGTGCGAATGCCGGGCTTACCAGCATCGCGGCGGCTAGAGTGAGCAGGTAAAGTGTGTGTTTCATTCACCCACGGTAGCGCAAATTTAGCACAAAATCTAGCTATCTTTGGTAACCAAAAGAAAAACCCGCTGTTTTAGGCGGGTTCTAGAGGGCTTAGATTTGGTTGCGGGGGGTGGATTTGAACCACCGACCTTTGGGTTATGAGCCCAACGAGCTACCAGACTGCTCCACCCCGCACTTCGATCATAATCAATGCCATCGACACCGTCAAACCGCAGAAGGATCTGCACCACGACGAAGCTCCGAGCTGACGCTCCGCTTTCACTTTCTCCCCATCATCAGCCACCAAGCCTCGCGAAACTTCTCAAACATCGCTCCCTTCTTGCTCCCATCCGGATATAACCACAAATTATTCCGCGCGGCACAATCGCTCCCCAGGGCACGATAAAAAGGCCCCACTCTCGCGAGCAGGGCCTTTGATCCAAGCTAGAAGCTAAGAGCTAGTAGCTAGCAGCCGTTCTTAGTACATGCCTTC